>NZ_NCJH01000017.1 GCF_002278925.1 Polaromonas sp. 39-63-25 | reverse complement strand
CGCCCCGGCGGGCGACTTACTTTTCTTTGCTTCGCCAAAGAAACCTAAGGAAAAGAAAGGCGACCCGATGGTCCGGGTCCCTCCGCTTCGCTACGGGCAGCCTGCGGTGCTCGGCAAAAGCGGGGTCTCGCTCGAACTCGGCTTCGCCTCAGACAATCGCGAGCCCTGATCCGCTTTTGCCTGCGCTCCTCGGCCCAGCCCGACGGGTGGGGGAACAAATGCGGGAACGGATGCGGATGCGGGGAGACATGACGCGCTTTGCGCGTCATGTCGGACTCAACAGACCGTCATGTTTGCACGCAAGCGCAGCACACGCGGCCAAATGAAGTCCCCCTCCATCGCCCAGCGAGGCGAGGGAGGGGCTAGGGGAGGGAGTGGGGAGTCCGTCCTACTGTCCAAAGCGAACCACCGGCGCAGCGTGATGCCTGCGATATGGACCAGAAAAGTACCTTGTCCACCACAGCGAAACCCGGATTGCAGGCCAACCAGGGTAGGCGGAATCAAACAGCAGCAGGTTTGATCGACTTAAACCGACGCCCAGAACACCGCAAACCAGTCCTTCGGATCGGTCCAGGGTTTGATCTGCGAAAAACCTGCCTGTCGCAGCAGTGCCGACATGCTGTCCAGCGTGTATTTGTACGAACTTTCGGTGTGTATGCGTTCACCCATCCCGAAACGTCGCTCACCCTCCGGCCAGTGCACGGTCAGTCCGCAGCGTGCCTCCAGGTGCATCTCGATGCGCGACTGCGCTTCGTTGAACAGGGCGATGTGGCGCCATTGATGCGGGTCGAAGTCGGCGCCCAGCAGCATGTTCACGTGGCGCAGCAGGTTTTTGTTGAAGGCGGCAGTGACGCCCAGCGCGTCGTCGTAGGCTGCTTCCAGCGTGGCCTTGTCCTTGACCAGGTCGATGCCGAGCAGCAGGCCGCGTGCAGCGCCTTGTGCCGGGTCGGCGATGCGCTGCAAAAATGCCAGCGCCTGGTCCGGCGAAAAATTCCCGATGCTGGAGCCGGGGTAGAAGAACACCCGGTCGTGATCCTGCACCTGTGGCGGCAGGAGAAGTCCTGCCGAAAAATCCATGCCCACGCCAACAATGGCCAGCTCCGGAAAGGTGTTTTGCACCTGTTCCGCAGCGTCGCGCAGAAAGTCCACCGAAATGTCCACCGGCACGTACTGGCGGGGCTGCAGGTGCGGGATCAGCCGCATGGCTTTGGAGCAGCTGCCGGCGCCCAGGTCGATCAGGCAGGGGCAGGTGATGCCGGCGCCGGCCAGGGCCGCCGCCATGTGGCCGTGGGCCGCGTCGAAAATGCCGGCCTCGGTACGCGTCGGGTAGTACTCGTCGAGGTGGGTGATGGCTTCAAAAAGCTGCGAGCCCAGGGCGTCGTAGAAATATTTGGGCGACACGCTCGCTGCCGTCGCGCGGAGTCCGTCCGCCAGTTCACGCGCAGCGCCGGGCTGGCCCTGATCGGACGCGTTGTAGCGGTCGATGAATTGCGGGGACGCAGGCGCAAGGGCAAGCCCTGGCTGTTGAAGGGGGAAGTTCAAAATGGGTTCAGCGTGTGCTGGTGTGGGTTCAGACAATTTACGGCAGGGCTCGGCCTGCCTTTGTAGGACTGTTTCGCTTTGCTTGCAAGGGGGTGATTGCCGGTTGATTGTCCGTCCATGCCAGATCCCCTGCGCCGGACTGCGTTGATCAGGCCCTGCTAAGCTTGGTGTGACCATGTCTTCATTCCCACACCCGATGGCCTCCAGGCGTCTTTTTCTGCAGCGCGCCGCATGTGCCGCCGGCGCACCGCTGCTGGGCCGTGATGCCCTTGCCGCGGGCGAAGCCGCTTATGCCGTGTCGCCGTGGCAGGGCGCTGTGCCGCCGTTGCAGGCGGTCGACACCCAGGGCAAGGCCTGGCGCCTGTCTGACCTCCGGGGCCGTGCGGTGCTGCTCAATTTCTGGGCCACTTGGTGCGAGCCCTGCCGCGCGGAAATGCCGACCCTGCAGCAGATCGCTGACTTCTACGGCTCCGACAAGCTGCTCGTGCTGGCCATCAATTTCAAGGAACACCCGACGCGTGCCATCCAGTTTGCGGCCAGCACCGGGCTGAGCCTGCCCGTGCTGCTCGATCCTCAGGGCCAGACGGCACGTGCCTGGGGCGTCAAGGTTTTTCCCACCACGGTGCTGGTGGACCGGCAGGGCCGGCCCCGGCAGCGTGTGCAGGGCGAGGTCGACTGGACCGGCGCCGCCGCTGCTCAGTGGATCGAGGCCCTGCTTGAAAGCTGAGCCGCTTCATTCCAGAGGCAGGACGAGGTCCGTGGTGCCGGGGCAGACCCAGCGCGCAAACTCGCGCGTGGTGTCCAGGCAGCCGCCGTCGCGGTACACGCCGCGCGGTTCGCGGTAGCGCTGCATGAGGGCCAGGATGCGTTCAAGCTCGGGCTCATCGTGCTGCGTGGCGGCCACCAGCGTTTCGACCCTGGCTTCATCGATGCGTTCATGGCCTTCAGCGTCCCGGTACAGCGCGTTGCGCCACTGGTAGATTTCCAGGCATTTGTCGGCCAGTGTGTACGGTTGCTCACGCTTCCAGAAGTTGCTGAACAGGCCACCGCCGAGGTAGATCACCCAGGAGCCTTCATAACCTGATGCCTCGGCCGAGGCTTCGTCCGGATTGCGGAACCAGGTCCTGTCGCCCGGCACAAAATAATGCGGGGGCAGAGGGGCCTCCATCGAACCCTGTTCGCGCAAAAAAACATCGTGAAACGGGCCCGACATGATGGGCCGGGCAGTCCAGAGCGTCTGCAGTTGCGCATACAGGGCGGGGTTGCAATGCGCCAGTTCCTCGGCAATGCCCAGCAGCATCACGTATTCGGTGGCGCGGTAACAGGAGAATGAATACAGTGTGCCGGAGACCTCGGGCTGGGTCGCCTTGGCCAGCGCGGTGACCAGCGACACGCCGGGCCGGATGACAAAGCCGATGTCTTCCTTGTAGGTCCAGCAGTCCTGCGGCCTTTCCGCCTGGCTGGTGTGAAAGGACAGGCTGGTCTTGCGGGCCGCACGCGCGATGTTGTGGCGAATGCGGACGGCGGACGCCAGTTCATCCACGCTGGGGAATTCAAAGGCCACCGGCCCCATCAGCATGGCCGCCACGATCTCGCGCGTCAGGTCGGCCGGCTGGTTGTCGGTGTCCAGCTGCAGCCGGTGGGCCAGCGCGAGTGTGTCGTAGCCGGGGGCCCAGGCCTGGCCCTGTTCCGCACTGAGGCTGATCCGGACGAAGTGGCCGGCGTCATCGTCGCCTTCCGTGCTGCGCACGCAGTGCGCCAGGTCCTGCGCGTCCAGCCGCGTCAGCACCGCCTGCAGCGTCGCCGCCAGCCCCTGGCCGGCGGTTCCGCGTAGCAGGATGCCTTGCGGTCCCGCTGCTTGTTTGCCCGATTTGCCCATGCCATCGTCTCCGGCTTTTGTGTTTCGTTATCGTGGGAGCCTGCAACGCTGGTGGCGCGCGGGGCGCCAGGAGCTTGCCCAATAAATATAACCGAGGCATTTCTGCCCTCGTGACCGGCAGGACGAAAGCCGCCATAATTGCCGCTCGGCGCAAGCTTTCTGCTTTCCGCCGCATGGACATCCCGGTGCACCTTCTCATGCCCGGTCACGTCTGCCAACCCACCTTCCGGAGTTCTTTTTGATGACCACCGTACGCCGTACCTTCCTGAAAAATACCGCTGCAGCCGCCATGGCTGCCGCCTTGCCTGCAATGAGTTTCGCCCAGGCCGCACCACGCCGCCTCTTCGCGCCCCAGAGCGGCGCCTGGCGCACCTTCGACGTGACAACACGGGTCGACCTCGTCAAGCCTCAGGGTGCCGCCAAGGTCTGGCTGCCGATTCCATCGGTCAACAGCGACTACCAGCGTTCGCAGGGCAACAGCTTTTCGAGCAACGGCAAAACCGACCTGACCGAAGATGGTGTGGACGGCGCCAAGATGCTTTACGCCGAATTCGACGCGGGCCAGACCCAGCCGTTTGTCGAGTTGACGAGCCGCGTGCAGACCCAGGGCCGCGCGGTCGACTGGTCGCACAAAACCGCGGTGCGCGAAGGTGCCGACACGCTGCGTTATTTCACGCGCCCGACGAAGTTCCTGCCCACCGACGGCATCGTGCGCACGACGGCGCAGAAAGCCATCGCCGGCGCGAAAACCGACGTCGAAAAAACGCAGAGGATCTACGACTGGATCGTGACCAACACCTATCGCGACCCCAAAGTGCGCGGCTGCGGTGAAGGCGACATCAAGACCATGCTGGAAACCGGCAATCTGGGCGGCAAGTGCGCCGACCTGAACGCGCTGTTTGTCGGCCTGTGCCGCTCGGTCGGCATTCCGGCGCGCGATGTGTACGGCATCCGCCTCGTGCCCTCAGCCTTTGGCTACAAGGAGCTCAGCGGCAACCCGGTCAGCCTCAAGGGCGCGCAGCACTGCCGCTCTGAAGTGTTCCTCAAGGGTTACGGCTGGGTGGCGATGGACCCGGCCGACGTGGCCAAGGTCATGCGCCTGGAAACGGCCAGCTGGATCAAGAACACCACCGACCCGGTGGTGGCGCCGGTCAACAAGGCGCTGTTCGGTGGCTGGGAAGGCAACTGGATGGCCTACAACACCGCCCACGACATTGCCCTGCCGAATTCGAAACTCGAGAAGCTGGGCTTTTTCATGTACCCGGTGGCAGAAGACGCAGGCGGGCGTTTCGACTCCTACGCGCCGGATGTTTTCAAGTACCAGATCACTGCAAAAGAGATTTAAGCCCCCACGCTTGCTCACTGCGTGTAGCCGCTGCCCCCCGAGGGGGCGCTGCGCCTGCGGCCCGGCAGAGCCGGTTCCGCGGCCCCTGCTTGACTGAAAACGCCCCGGGAAAGGGTGGCGCTCAGGGGAGCTCCAGCCGCCGCTTGCTGCTGAACTGCCGGCGCTCGCCTGTGAACGGATCATCAAAGGCGATATTTTTGGCCAGTAGTTGCAAGGGGTAGCGGTAATCGTCCTCAGGTGTTGGGTCCAGCGGCGGGTAGACCCGGTCATTGACGATGGGCAGGCCCAGCGCATACATGTGCACGCGCAACTGGTGTTTCTTGCCGGTGACCGGGCTCAGGCCGTAACGTGCCAGCGGCCCGCTGACTTCGAGCAACTCGATGCGGGTTTCGCTGTTGGCTGCGCCGGCCACTTCGGCCTGGCGGAAAAAGGGCTGGCCTTCGACGATGCGGCTGGTGCGGACGCGCGGAAACGTCAGCTCCGGGCGCCACGGTGCAATCGCTTCATACCCTTTGCTGACCTCGCGTTGGCGGAACAGGTCCTGGTAGGCCGCGCGCTCCTGCGCTTGCACTGAAAACAGCACCAGCCCGGCCGTTTCGCGGTCAATCCGGTGGATGGGGCTGAGTTCTGCAATGCCCAGCCGGTTTTTCAGGCGCACCAGCAGGGTTTCCTGCAGGTAGTGGCCCGAGGGTGTGACCGGCAGAAAGTGCGGCTTGTCGACCACGACCAGGTGCTCGTCCTGGAACAGCAGTTCTTCGTCAAAGGGAATGCGGGTCTCCGCTGGCAGGGAGCGGTAGTAATACAGCCGCATGTGGCCGCGATAGGCGCGTTCGGCGCTGACTTTTTCGCCAAATTCATCGACAACCAGCTCATCGTGCATGCGCTGCAGCCACACCTCGCGCGCGATGGCGGGAAAACGTTCGACCAGAAAATCGGTGATGGTCGGCCAGTGGCCTGCCGGCAGGCCCACACAACTCGGGCTGACACCGTCCCGGGCCGGCAAGCCGTGCAGACCCAGCCTGGGGGTTTTGCTCACAAGCGAGTAAACACCACGTCCCAGACACCATGCCCGAGCTTGATGCCGCGGTTTTCGAACTTGGTGAGCGGCCGGTAGTCGGGCTTGACGGCATAACCGTCGGCACTGTCCGCCGTGTTTTTCAGTAGCGGCTCTGCGCGCAGAACCTCGAGGATCTGCTCGGCGTAAGGCTGCCAGTCGGTGGCGCAGTGCAGGTAGCCGCCGGGCTTCAGGCGGGCCGCCAGTTTGGCCACCAGTGGCGCCTGGATCAAGCGGCGCTTGTTGTGTTTTTTCTTGTGCCAGGGATCGGGAAAAAAGATGTGCACACCGTCCAGGCTGCCGGGCGCCAGCATGTGGTCCAGCACCTGCACCGCGTCGTGTTGCAGGATGCGGATGTTTTCCAGGCCCTGCTCGCCAATGCGTTTGAGCAAGGCGCCTACGCCAGGCGTGTGCACTTCACAGCAGAGGAAGTTTTTCTCCGGCAGCAAGGCTGCAATCTGCGCCGTGGCTTCGCCCATGCCGAAGCCGATTTCCAGGATGGTGGGGGCGGCGCGTCCGAACGCGGCTTCGACGTCCAGTGGCGCTGCCGAATAAGGCAAAAGAAACTTCGGCCCCGCATCTGCAAAAGCCCTGGCCTGGCCGGCCGTGGTTCTGCCGGTGCGCAGGACAAAACTGCGGATGGTACGCAGACGCGCGGGGTCGGGTGACGCGCCTTCCGGCGGGTTGGACGGGGGGTTTGATGGCGGGTTGGTGGTGGGGGATTCAATCACCGCCCAATTTTAGTCGCCCGGCTCCAGAAAGCCACGGCTTGCTGTAGCCAGTCGGCGGGCGTCCGGGCAGACAAGCCTGCGGGAAGACCGAGTACCTGCCCGGCTTCATCCAGCGCCTGCAGCGGCTCGGTGGTGTCCAGTGCGCTGGCGCCGTTCTGTTTCGAGAGCTTTTCGCCGTTGGCCCCGAGCACCAGCGGCGTGTGCAGGTAACGCGGCAAGGGCAGGCCCAGCGCGCGCTGCAGCAGGATTTGCCGCGCGGTGTTGTCGGCCAGGTCTTCCCCGCGGACGATATCGGTGATGCCCTGCGCGCCATCGTCGACCACCACGGCGAGCTGGTAGGCCCACAGGCCGTCGGCGCGCTTGAGCACAAAGTCGCCGACCTCCTGCGCGACGTCCTGCTGCTGCGCGCCTAGCCGGCGGTCCTGCCAGCGGACAATCTGCTCTGCTACTGAATCAGGAGCTGGTTGCGCCCGTGCAATAAGGGCTGAGGGCCGATTTGGCTTTATATGTTCAGTGAGGAAGCGCCACGCCCGCGCTGGACGACCCTGCAGGCCGTGACGGCAGGTGCCGGGGTACACCAGTTCCCCGTGGCGTGGCCGCGGCTTGCCGCGGGCCTCCAGTGCCCGTGCAATGTCCTGCCGTGTGCAGGCGCAGGGGTAGGCGAGGTGGGCCGCGATCAACTGGTCCAGTGCGGCCTGGTAGTGGCTGCCGCGCTGCGACTGGTACAGCGGCGGCGCATCCGGTTGCAGCCCGCAGGCGGCCAGCTGTTGCAGGATCAGCGTGTCGGCGCCGGTCACGCAGCGCGGCGTGTCAATGTCTTCGATACGCACCAGCCACTGGCCACCATGCGCCCGCGCATCAAGCCAGCTCGCCAGCGCGGCGACGAGGGAGCCGGCGTGCAGCGGTCCCGTGGGTGAGGGCGCAAAGCGGCCGATGTAGGCCCGCGGCTCCACACCCGTGCTCTTCAGGCGATGGCCAGCGCCATTTCGAGGCCGGAGACAAACGCGTCTTCAGCCCGATGGCCGACACACCAGTCACCGCAGCTGCCGATGCGCGATTTGGCATCCCACAGGTGGGTCTGGCCCAGCGGTTCGGTGGTTTGCGCATAACGCCAGCGGTGCACCACCGCGTGCGGTGGCTCAGCGCGTATGCCGGTGACCTCGGTGAAGGCCCTGAGCAGCTTGGCCTTGATGCGCTCGTCGTCGTCTTCCAGATGCCGTGTGGACCACTCCGGGCTGGCCTGCACGGTCCAGCGTTCGATGGGGCTGCGCCCGGGTTTGGACGATTCGCGCGCCAGCCAGGCAATGCGGTGGTGGGTGCTGCGCGCCGCATTCCACTGCGGCCCCAGGTGCGGCAGCGTCGGCTGCTGCCCTTGCGGAAAAGCCAGCATCAGGGTCCAGCAGGGAGCAATGGTCACACCCGCGAGGGCCGGCATCAGGGCCTTGCCCTGCTGGGAACTGAGCAGCAGGGCATGCGCTTGCGGTGCGGGAACGGCCAGCACCACGGCGTCGAAGCCGGAATACACCTGGCTGCTGGCACCCGGGCCTTCGGTCTGCAACTGCCAGCGCTCGGGGTGCAGCTTGTCGCGTTCCATCCGGATGACCTGGGTTTCCAGCATCAGGAAGCCGGCGGCAGCCAATGGCTGGGCCCACTGCTTGAGCAGCGCGCTCATGCCGGGTGTTGCCACCCAGTGGGCTTCCCTGGGTGGCGGTGCGGACGCCACGACACGGCCTGCCTCGTCGAGGATGCGCACGGTGTTGGCGCTCCAGGGCCGCACCACACCGGGGCTGGTGGCCAGTGCCTTTTCGAAGCGCGCATCACGCACGGTGAAGTACTGCGTGCCATGGTCAAAGCCGCCAAATTCCGAGTTGCGCGTGGCCATGCGCCCACCGGGGCCGCGGTTTTTTTCGAACACCGTCACGCGGTGGCCCGCCTGCATCAGTGTGCGGGCGCAGGCGATGCCGGCCATGCCCGCGCCGACCACGGCGATATGGCGTGGCACGGTTGTGGCTGAGGGAGCGGAACGGGATTTTTTTGTCATGTCTTTGTACTTTTTATGGCGGGGTGAAAGGGGCGGTTGGCCTGCAGGTCTCGGTGGCGGGCTTTCCCGGATTTTGGCAGCACAGCGCAAACATCAATGGAAATCATGATCACACTCTACACGCTGGCGCGGTCGGCCGGCCGAAGATTCGCCGCGGGTCAGGGTTTTACACGGCATGGTCGCGCTCCAGAAGGGCTTTTCGCGTCGCGGGGCTGCCCAGCTGCTTGAGCCACCACTGCAGTGCGCGGCCCTCGCCGCCGGGCGGCACGCGGCGCCAGGCATAACTGACGGGGATGTGCCGTTCTGCCCGCTGCACGCGCTTTTCAACCAGCCTGCCGGTGGCGATGTGGGGCCGCGCAAGGTATTCGGGCAGAAAGCCGCCGCCCAGGCCGCGCAGCTGCGCATCGAGTTTTTCCTGCATGCCCGGCACGGTGAAAATGTCCTGGCCGCCCAGCAGCCCGACCGAGACGCCGCTTCCGCGCTGCACCGAGTCGGCGACCGCGACCGCCCGGTGCGGCATCAGCATCGCATCGGTGATGGGCTCGATGGCCTGCGCCAGCGGATGGTGCGGCGCGACGGCGTAGATGAAATGGATGCTGCCCAGCGGCTTGCTTTGCACCGACTTGTGGATGCCGGGCTCGATGGCCACGCCGATCGCCAGATCGGCCTGACCCGAGGTGAGGGCTTCCAGCGTGCCGGACAGGGCTTCTTCCCGCAGCCGCAGGCGGGTGGGCGGGTTCAGTGCAAAAAAGGCTTCGCACAACTCCATCACGGTGGTGCGCGAGATCACACTGTCCACCGCCAGCGTCAGCTGGGGCTCCCACCCGGTGGCCACACGTTTGACGCGATTCGCCACCGCGTCGAGTTCAGCCAGCAGGCGTGTGCCTTCGCGCAGCAGCTCCTTGCCCGCCTCGGTCAGTCTGGCCTGCCGGGACGAGCGGTCGAACAGCAACACGTCCAGTGCATCTTCCACCTGGCGGATGCGGTAGGTCAGCGCGCTCGGCACCACGCCGAGCTCGCGTGCGGCGGCCGCCATGCTGCCGGTGCGGTGTACGGTGCCGATCAGGCCTATGGTTTCGGGGGTCAGCGCATCGCGCACGCGGTTGTTCATTGAGGGATTGATTGTTCAAATAATTTGAATGATGCCATCAAATAACTGCAATGACCAGTGCTGCGCCGGCCCCTACATTGGAGGCACTGCAAACGCATTGCACACGCACCCTGAAAGGAGCTCCCATGCTGACCCCCCGATCTTCCAGCGAACGCGGCTACGCCGACCACGGCTGGCTCAAGTCCTTCCATTCCTTCTCGTTTGCCGGTTATTACGACCCGGCCCACATGGGCTTCGGCAACCTGCGCGTCATCAATGAAGACCGCATCGCTGCTGGCAAGGGTTTCGGCACGCACGGCCACCGGGACATGGAAATCATCAGTTATGTGCTCAGCGGCGAACTTGCGCACAAGGACAGCATGGGCAACGTCAAGGGCATCCCGCCCGGTGACGTGCAGCGCATGAGTGCGGGCACCGGGGTGCAGCACAGCGAGTTCAATCATGCCGACGGCCAGACCACGCATTTCCTGCAGATCTGGATTGAGCCCAATGTCACCGGGATCCCGCCCAGCTACGAGCAGAAAAGTTTCCCCGACGGCGACAAACGCGGCGCGTTGCGGCTGGTGGCATCGCCCGGCGGTGCGCAGGGCTCCGTGACGATTCATGCGGACGCCAGCGTTTATGCGGGCCTGTTCGATGGCGAGGAGACGGTCGACATGGCGCTGAACCCGCAACGCAAGACCTATGTGCACCTGGTGCGCGGGGAACTCCAGGTCAATGGCCAGGCCCTGAAGGCGGGCGACGCGCTCCAGCTGGAAGCGGAAGGCCGGCTACAGCTGTCCCATGGCAAGGACGCCGAGGTACTGGTTTTCGATCTGACGGCCTGAACGCCGAAGTGCCGAAGCGGCCCGGGACTTGCACGGCCGGGCGCTTCGGTTCAAACTTTTTCTTTCATCACTCTCAACAAAAAAGGACTCACCATGCTCAACTCATTGCAAAACCCGCTATCCCTCCTTGGCCGCATCCTGATCGCCCTGCTGTTCGTTCCGGCCGGCTTCAGCAAGATCGCCGGATTCACCGGCACGGCCGGCTACATCGCTTCCAAGGGTGTTCCTCTGCCCGAACTGGCCGCGGCCGCGGCCATCGGCGTTGAGCTGGGCTTGGGCCTGCTGCTGCTGATCGGCTTGCAGACCCGCTGGGCAGCGCTTGGCATTGCCCTGTTCACGGTGGTGATCACCTTCATCTTCCACGCCTTCTGGTCCGTGCCCGCCGAGCAGGTCATGATGCAGCAACAGGCCTTCTTCAAGAACATCGCCGTGGTCGGTGGCCTGCTGACCCTCGCCGCCTGGGGTGCGGGTGCCTGGAGCGTGGACGCCAAGCTCAAGGGCTGATCGCGGCACGCCGCGACCTGCCCACAGGCCGGCTTCAGGGCCGGCCTGTTTCCATCTCTTTTTCTCCTCTCTTCTTCCCTTCCTTTTTCTGAACCCAAGGACACCACACCATGACCAACGTCGTCGTCGTTTACCACTCCGGTTACGGGCATACCCAGCGCATGGCGCAGGCGGTTGCTGAAGGTGCCGGCGCGGATCTGCTGGCCATCGACGCCGACGGCAACCTCCCCGAGGGTGGCTGGGAACAGCTCAAGGCTGCCGACGCCATCATCTTCGGTTCGCCCACCTACATGGGCAACGTGAGCTGGCAGTTCAAGAAGTTTGCCGATGCGTCCTCCAAACCCTGGTTCAGCCAGGAGTGGAAGGACAAGCTTGCTGCCGGTTTCACCAACAGCGCGGGCATGAACGGCGACAAGCAGGGCACGCTCACCACGCTGTTCACGCTGGCCATGCAGCATGGCATGGTCTGGGTCAGCCAGGGCCTGATGCCGTCGAACAGCAAGGCCGCGCAGCGCGACGACATCAACTACCTGGTGTCCTACAGCGGAGCGATCGCGCAGTCGCCTTCCGATGCCGGCGCCAGCGAGATGGCCGCGGGCGACCTGGCCACGGCCCGTCTGTTCGGTCAACGCGTGGCCGATGTGGCCGCAAAATTTCACGCCTGATCCCTTTCTGATCCCTTCCTCGATCCTTTTCCACGAAACCACGCTGGAGTCACCGCCATGCCTGTTGACCTGACATTGACCGGACACGACAAGGACCTGGGAGGCGGCTTTCGCGTGCGCCGCCTGCTGCCGGCCACGCAGCGGCAGGCGGTGGGGCCTTTCCTGTTTTTTGACCATTTCGGCCCGGTCACGGTGGCCCCGGGAGAATCGCACGATGTGCGGCCGCATCCGCACATCGGCCTGGCGACGGTGACCTACTTGTTTGACGGGGCCATCATGCACCGCGACAGCCTGGGCTCCAGCCAGCGCATCGAACCCGGCGCCATCAACTGGATGACAGCCGGACGCGGCATCGTGCATTCCGAGCGTGCGCCGCAGGAACTCAAGGCAAGCACCTACGTCAACCACGGCATCCAGCTGTGGGCGGCCCTGCCGCGCGAGTTTGAAGAGGCTGCGCCGGATTTCGTACACACCCCGGCTTCGGCCATTCCGTCGCTGGTGCTGGGCGGCGCGCAGGTTCGTGTATTGATCGGCGAGGCGTTTGGCCAGCGTTCGCCGGTCAGGACCTTCTCGACCACGGTGTATCTCGATGTGCAGCTCGCTGCCGGCGCGGTGTTCGAACTGCCGCCGTTGGCTGATGAGCTGGCGATTTACGCCGTGGACGGCGCTGTGGTGGTGGACGGAGAGCCGGTGGCTGCGCACACGCTGGTCGTGCTTGCGCCAGGCGCGGTGGCATCGATCACGGCCGGCGACGCAGTGCGGCTGATGGTGATAGGCGGCGATGCGCTTGATGGCCACCGCTTCATGTGGTGGAACTTCGTGTCCAGCCGCAAGGAGCGGATTGTGCAGGCCTCGCGCGACTGGGAGTCGCAGACCATGGGCCAGGTGCCGGGGGATGCAGAACTGATTCCCCTGCCAGAGCGCCGCTTTACCGCCGCGTGAGTCCTATGCGTCCTATGCGGCGGCGTCGCGTGCCAGGCGCAAACCGCTGAACTGCCACTGCGCGTCCGGTGGAAAAAAGTTGCGGTAACTCGCGCGTACGTGGCTTTGCGGTGTGGCGCAGGAGCCGCCGCGCAGCACGAACTGGTTGCACATGAATTTGCCGTTGTATTCACCGACCAGGCCCTCCCACGGCTTGTAGCCGGGATAGGGGTTGTAGTTGGACTGGGTCCACTCCCAGACATCGCCAAACATCTGGGCCGGATGACCCGCACTGCGCTGCTGCAGCGGGATCGGGTGGTAGGCGCCGCCTTCGACAAAGTTGCCTTCGGCCCGCTGGCCGGGTGGGGCCGACACACTGCGTGCGGCCAGCTCCCACTCAAACTCCATCGGCAGGCGCGCACCGGCCCAGCGTGCATAGGCGTCGGCTTCGAAATAACTGAGGTGACAGACGGGCGTGTGCGGGTCCACCTGCACCAGACCCTGCAAGGTGAAGTTGCGATACGGGCCGTTCGGCGTGTCTGGCATCTGCCAGTACATCGGCATCGTCGCCCCGCGGCCCTGCACCCAGTCCCAGCCCATGGCCAGCCACAGCTCGGGACGCCGGTAACCGCCGTCTGCCATGAAAGCCATCATCTCCCCGTTGGTGACCAGCCGGTGGCCGATCTCAAACGGCGCCACATACACCTTGTGGCGCGGCGTCTCGTTGTCAAAGGCAAAGGCGCCGTCCATGACAGGGTCGAAGCCATGCTCGAGCAGTCCGCCTTCAAAGCCCATCCAGCGCAGCGGCTGCGGGTTGATGCCGGCCAGCGGCCAGTGCCCGGCATAGGCGGGCCGTCCCGGGTTGAAGGACAGGGCGTGTTTGATGTCGGTCAGCAGCAGTTCCTGGTGCTGCTGCTCGTGGTGCAGGCCCAGTGTCAGCAGTTGCATCAGTTCGTCTTCGGCAGGACCTGCCGGGGTTTGCCGGAGGACGGTCTGCACACGCTCGTCCACCTCTGCCCGGTAGGCCAGCACCTGCTGCAGCGTCGGCCGGCTGATCAGGCCGCGTTGCGGCCGCGGGTGCCTGTCGCCAACACCGTTGTAATAGCTGTTGAACAGCACCCTGAAGCTGGCATCGAAAGGCCGGAAATCCTTTTCAAAACGCTCCAGGACAAAGGTTTCGAAAAACCAGGTCAGGTGCGCCAGGTGCCATTTGACGGGGCTGGCGTCGGGCATGGACTGCAACTGGCAGTCCTCGGCGCTCAGGGGTTGGATGAGACGTTCGGTTTGGTTGCGGATCTGTTCAAAGCGCAGCGACAGGCCGGAGATCCCTGCGGCGGTGCGTCGGGCAGCGGTGGGTGTGGGCATGGCGGTCAGAGCGTGGTGATGAGATAAAAAGCCGGTTCAGCTTCCCACACCTTCGGCGAGCGCCTTGTCAGACGATGCCCCGACATTGACGCGGGGCTGCAGGGCCGGGTCCAGCGCGCGTCGATCATCAAAGACAAAACACGCACCATCAAAATGCGCGTGGCCGTTTTCTTCAAAGTATTTCAGTATGCCGCCGTCGAGCTGGAAGACATGCTTGACGCCCGCCTCGCGCATGAAGATGGCGGCCTTTTCACACCGTATACCGCCGGTGCAGAAGCTGACCACGGTTTTGCCTTCGAGCTCGGCGCGGTGCGCCAGCAGGGCCTGCGGGAACTCGGTGAACTTGTTGATGCGCCAGTCGATCGCACCCCGGAAGGTGCCAACGTCGACCTCGAAGGCATTGCGGGTATCCAGGGTCACGACGGGACGCCCCTCACCGTCGTGGCCGGCATCCAGCCAGCGTTTGAGCGTCGCGGCATCCACCGCGGGAGCGCGGCCGGCCGCGGGCTGGATCGCCGGGTGGTTCATGCGGATGATTTCGGGCTTGATCCTGACCAGCAGCTTGCGAAAAGGCTGGGCATGGGACCAGCTTTCCTTGACCTCCAGGTCATGGAAACGGGTATCGCGCCGCAACCATGCCAAAAAATCATGAATGTCGGCGCGCGGGGCGGCCAGGAACAGGTTGATGCCTTCTTCCGCCAGCAGTACCGTGCCTTTGATGGCGCGGCTCTGCAGAGCTTCCTGCACCCCGGCCTGCAGCTCAGCCAGGCCTTCCAGCGCCACAAATTTGTAGGCCGCAATGTTCAGAACTTTCATGATGCCGGAATTGTA
Organism: Polaromonas sp. 39-63-25; assembly: GCF_002278925.1. Taxonomy (GTDB): domain Bacteria; phylum Pseudomonadota; class Gammaproteobacteria; order Burkholderiales; family Burkholderiaceae_C; genus Polaromonas. Next base: position 68,518 of record NZ_NCJH01000017.1, on the reverse strand, counting down.
GGGGGATGCCTTCAATTCAAGCAGGGGCCGCGGGTCCCGAGGGGCTGGAGCCTGCGGCTCCAAAGCTGCTTGAGCAGCTTTGGACAGGCGACAGAGGCGAAGCGTCTCGCGAGCCGCGGCCTGCAAGGCCTCGGGAGTTACACGCAGTGAACGACCGTGGGGGCAACATCCACACCCTAAAATGAAGCCATGTTTGTCCATTTACGTATCCACACCGAGTTTTCAGTCGTCGATGGCACCAACCGCATCGATGAAATCGTGGCCGCTGCAGCGGCCGACCGCCAGCCCGCGCTGGCCATCACCGATCTGGGCAACCTGTTCGGCACGGTCAAGTTCTACAAGGAAACGCGTGGTGCCGGGGTCAAACCGCTGATCGGTGCGGACGTATGGGTGCAGGTGCCGGGCAAGGAGGCGGGTGCGGCGCCCGCGCGGCTGCTGCTGCTGGTGCAAAACCGCCAGGGCTACCTGAATCTTTCGGAGCTGCTGACCCGGGCCTGGACCCGGGGTGTGGTGCGCGACCAGGCCATCATCAGCCTGGAGTGGCTGCAGGAGCTCGGCGAAGGCCTGATTGCCCTGTCCGGCGCGCAGGGCGGCGCGGTGGGGCAGGCGCTGGTGCAGGGTGACGGCCCGAGGGCTCTGGAATGTGCGCTGCATTTCGCGGGTCTGTTTCCGCACCGTTTTTACCTGGAGCTGCAGCGCGCGCAACGCGCCGACGACGAGCAGCATGTAGCGGCAGCGGTACAGCTGGCTGCCCGCCTCAAGCTGCCGGTGGTGGCGACCCATCCGGTGCAGTTTCTGGGTTACGAGGATTACGAGGCCCATGAAGCGCGCGTCTGTATTGCCGAGGGCGAGATCCTCGGCAATGCGCGGCGCGTGCGCAAGTTCACGCGCGAGCAGTATTTCAAGTCCTCGGCGCAGATGGCCGAGCTGTTTGCCGACCTGCCTTCGGCGCTGGCCAACACGCTGGAAATCGCCAAACGCTGCAACCTCAAGCTCGACCTCGGCAAGCCCATGCTGCCCGAGTACCCGACGCCCGAAGTCGACGGTGTGCGCATGTCGCCCGACGAGTACTTCCGCTACGCTTCTTTTCAGGGGCTGGAAGAGCGGCTCGCGCATCTGTACCAGAATGAAGCGGTGCGCAACGAGAAGCGGCCGCACTACGTGGAGCGGCTGGAGTTCGAGATCAACACCATCCTGAAGATGGGTTTCCCCGGCTACTTCCTGATCGTGGGCGACTTCATCAACTGGGCCAAGAACAATGGCTGCCCGGTCGGGCCGGGACGAGGCTCCGGGGCCGGTTCGCTGGTGGCGTATTCGCTGAAGATCACCGACCTGGACCCTTTGCAGTACAACCTGCTGTTCGAGCGTTTCCTGAACCCGGAGCGGGTGTCCATGCCCGACTTTGACATCGACTTCTGCCAGACCAACCGCGACCGCGTGATCGACTACGTGAAAGACAAGTACGGTCACGCCGCGGTCAGCCAGATTGTGACCTTCGGAACCATGGCCGCACGCGCCGCGATTCGCGATGTCGGCCGGGTGCTCGATTTCTCCTATGGCTTTTGCGATGGCATTTCCAAACTGATCCCGAACAAGCCGGGCCAGGCCGTGACCCTGCAACTGGTGCCTGCCGACCGCAAGAAAAACGACAAGATGGTTTACGCTCTGGAGGCTGAACCGGTGCTGGCCGAGCGTGAGGCCAAGGAAGAAGACGTGCGCACGCTGCTCGAGCTCGCGCGCAAGCTCGAGGGTCTGACGCGCAACGTCGGCATGCATGCCGGTGGCGTGCTGATTGCGCCGGGCAAACTCACCGATTTCTGCCCGCTCTACCTGCAGCCCGGCAGCACCTCGGCCGTGAGCCAGTTCGACAAGAACGACGTCGAGGCGATCGGCCTGGTCAAGTTCGACTTTCTGGGCCTGGCCACGCTGACCATCCTGGAGCTGGCGCGCGAGTTCATCGTACAGCGGCATCCGGCGCAAAAGGACTTCAAGTTCGAGAACCTGCCGCTGGACGACCAGCGCGTCTACGCGCTGTTTGCCGAAGGCAAGACCGAAGCCGTGTTCCAGTTTGAAAGTATCGGCATGCAGCGCATGCTCAAGGACGCGCGACCGAACCGGCTGGAAGACCTGATTGCGATGAATGCGCTGTACCGGCCGGGTCCGATGGACCTGATCCCGACCTACATCGCGCGCAAGCAGGGCAAGGAAACACCCGAGTACCCGGACCCGCGCGTCAAGCCCATTCTCGAAGAGACCTACGGCATCATGGTCTACCAGGAGCAGGTGATGCAGACGGCGCAGATCCTGGGCGGTTATTCGCTGGGTGGCGCCGACATGTTGCGCCGCGCGATGGGCAAGAAGGACGAAAAGGAGATGGCCTCGCAGCGGGAAATCTTCCGCAAGGGTGCCGGCGTCAACGGCCTGACGCAGGAAAAAGCCGACGAGGTTTTCGACTTGATGGAGAAGTTCGCCGGTTACGGCTTCAACAAGTCGCACTCGGCCGCCTACGCCTTGCTGGCCTACCACACGGCCTGGCTCAAGCGCCATTACACGGCCGAGTTTTTCTGCGCCAACATGACGGTGGAGATGGGCGATACCGACAAATTGAGGATTCTTTTCGGCGACGCGCAGAAGATGGGCATCAGCTTCGAATCTCCTGATGTCAACCGCGGCCACTACCGCTTCGAGCCCATCACCGACAAGAGCATCCGTTACGGGCTGGGCGCTGTGAAGGGCACCGGCCAGCAGGCGATTGCGGCCATCGTCGCGGCGCGCGAGGCCGGCGGGCCTTTCACCTCGCTGTACGACTTCTGCTTGCGTGTGGACAAGAGCAAGATGAACAAACGCACGGTTGAAGCGCTGATCAAGGCCGGCGCCTTTGACAACCTGCAACTGAACCGTGCCTCGCTGCTGGCCTCGGTGGACCGGGCTTTTGAATTTGCCGCCCAGGCCGAAGCCAATGTGAACCAGGGCGGCCTGTTCGACATGGACTCGCATGCGGCGAGCACGCAGGAGCCGCCGCTGGTGGAGGCCGTGCCCTTCGGTGTGAAGGCGCGGCTGGTGCAGGAAAAAACCGCCATCGGCTTTTACCTGTCCGGTCATTTGTTCGACGAAGTCGAGACCGAGGTGCGGCAGTTCGTCAAACGCAGGATCGACGACCTGATCGATTCGCGCGACCAGCACCTGCTGGCGGCCATCGTCAGCGACCTGCGTGTGATCAACGGCAACCGCGGCAAGCTGATCATCTTCAAGCTCGACGACAAGACCGACACGCTGGAGGCCTCGGTGGACGAGGCCACCTTCAATGCCAACCGCAACCTGCTGAAAGACGACGAACTGGTGATCGTGCAGGGCACGCTGCAACCGGCGTCGGAGCGCTTCGGTCGCCGCTTCAAGGTGACGCAGGTCTGGAGCCTGGAGTCGGCACGCTGCCGCTTCGGCAAGTACCTGCGCGTGGCGGTCAACGGCACGGCGCCGGACGTGCAGCGCATCGTGCGGGACTTTCCGCCGCGCAAGGAAATGTCGGAGCAGGGCGAGGTCAGCCGCGGCCTGCCGGTGCGCCTGAGCCTCAAGCGCGACAGCGTGATGGCCGAACTGCAGCTTGGTGAAGCCGCGAAATTCTTCCCGACCGATGCGGCACTGGCCAGCTGGATGGCCCAGGCCGACCAGGGGCGGGCACAAATTGTTTATGAGTAAATAAAGGCTCCAGCCCTTTTGTTGATTGCGCGGATAGCTATCTTATTGATAGCATTCGAAGTGATCGGCGCTCAATCCTTGGGCCGGAATTCCAGAATCATCGGTGTCGGCACCCGGCCATCCACATCGCGCGGCATGGTTTCGGTGCGGATGATGGCCTTGATCACCGCGTTGTCCCAGGCCTTGTTGCCGCTGGACTTGATCAGGCGCTGGCTGATGATGCTGCCGTCCAGTGCGGTGCGCACCTCGACCTCGGCGGTCGGGTTGCCGGAGATGTCCTCGGTGAAGACGATGTTGGGTTTGACCTTGGCGCGCACCTTGCCGCCGTAGCTGGCTGACGGGCCGCTGGCTTTTTGTGCCGTGCCCTTGGCGTCGGCGCCGCCGGTGGCACCGGCCAGGCCCATGACCCGCTTGATGTTTTCCTGGCGCTGCTTTTCCGCTGCGGCGTCAGCCTGTTTTTTCTTTTCCGCGTCTTTCGCGTCCTGCTTCTTGTCGTCGGCTTTTTTCGCTTCGAGTTTCTTCGCTTCTTCCGCCTTGCGTTTGGCCAGTTCTTCCTTCGCCTTGAGCTCCTTGTCCTTTTTGACCTGGAGTTCTTTCAGCCGGTCCAGCTCGGCCTTGGCTTTTGCGAGTTCAGCTTCCTTCTTCTTGAGTTCGAGCTTGCGTTTTTTCTCACGTTCCAGCGCAATGTCCACGTCCGGTGCGGGGGGAGGTGGTGGTGCCTTGACCGCGGGCTCCGGCGGGGGCGGAGGAGGGGGTGGCGGCGGTGGCGGAGCTTCCACCAGTTTGGGCGCGGCTTCCTGAGGCACGCTGGACCAGAGTTCGGCTTCGAACGAGATATCCGGGTTGCTGTGCTTCCAGTTCACGCCCCAGGTCAGGGCTGCGATCAACAGCAGGTGAACCAGCACCGCCAGGACCAAGGATCGCAACGCACCGGGCTCGCGGTGCGGGGCAAACTCGGGGCGATCGGCGGCGATGGGCATGAAAAAATTCAGCGCGGGCTGGGGGTCAGTTGCCGGTCTGCACCGAGAGGCCAACGCGGGCCACGCCGGCCTTTTGCAGCGCGTCCATGACCTTGACCACGGTTTCGTACTTGATGGATTTGTCGGCGCTGATTACCACCGGCGTGACCTGTTCACCGGCCGGCACCGCAGGCTGCAGGCGCTTGACGGTGGCGCCGACCTCGCCGAGCTTGACCGGTGTGGTGTTGCCCGCCGACTTGATCTGGATGACTTCGTCCTTGCTGATTTCAATCTGGATCGGCTTGGGCGGCTGGCCTGGCGCCTTGCCGACCTTGGGTAGCGCAATCATGCTGGGCGTGATCAGCGGCGCCGTCACCATGAAGATGATGAGCAGCACCAGCATCACGTCGATGAAGGGCACCATGTTGATTTCGCTGATGGTGCGGCGGCCGCGGCCGCGGGAATTGACTGCTGGCATGAGGGCGGCTCCCTGGCTTAGTGACCTGAGGGCGAATGGGCGCCCAGGTTACGCTGCAGGATGTTGGAGAACTCTTCGATGAAGGTCTCCAGCTTGTTGGCCACGCGGTCGATATCGTGGGCAAAGCGGTTGTAGGCCACCACCGCGGGGATGGCGGCAAACAGGCCGATGGCCGTGGCCACCAGCGCTTCGGCAATGCCGGGCGCCACGGAAGACAGCGTGACCTGCTCCAGCGCGGCCAGGCCGGTGAAGGCATGCATGATGCCCCAGACCGTGCCGAACAGGCCGACGTAAGGCGAGACCGAGCCGACCGTGGCCAGAAAGGACAGGTTGGACTCCACCGCATCCATTTCACGCTGGTAGCTGGCACGCATGGCGCGGCGGGCGCCGTCGAGCAGGGTGCCGGGGTCTTCCATGCGGCGCTCGCGCAGCTTCTGGAATTCACGCATGCCGCTGGCGAAAATCCGCTCCATCGGGCCGCTGTGTTTGGCATTCTGGTTGGCGGCGGCAAACAGGTCGTTCAGGCTGGTGCCGGACCAGAATTCGCGGTCGAACTCGTCGTTGAGCGACTGCACGCGCTTGAGCGAGACGATCTTGCGGAAGATGGCGGCCCAGCTCGCGATCGACACGCCGACCAGCAGTGCCACCACGCCCTGGACCACCCAGCTGGCGTTGAGAATGAGGCTGACAATGGATAAATCCTGGTTCATGTTTTAACTTCCAGACGATCAAGGATGTTGGCGGGAATTCTGGCGGGCTTCAGGCTGGCCGCATCGACCCAGCCGATGCGTATGGTGCCCTCGCAGATCGATGCAGCCCCCACGCTTTTCGCTTCGCGTAATGCGCTGCCCCCCGAGGGGGCTAATTTTCCTAGGGGCGGCCCGTCGGAAAATTGGTTTTCACCGGATAGACCCGAATGCTCTGATTTTAATAGCGTACTCTGTCGGATTATCAGTGACGCCCGGCCTTTTTCGATCAGGGTCGCGGTAACAATCAGTTCATCGTCGAGGCGCGCGGGCCGGTGGTAACGAATACTGGTTTCCGTCACGACGAACATGCCGCCGGTGCTCTCACGCAGGCTGTGTTGCTCAATGCCCAGTGATCTGAGCCACTCGGTGCGTGAACGTTCAAAAAATTTCAGGTAGTTGGCGTAGAACACGATGCCGCCGGCGTCGGTGTCTTCCCAATAGACCCGCAAGGGCCACTGGAATGGGGTGGCCTCAGCCAAGGACGGCCTCCAGCCGGGCGACCGCTTCTTTCAGTTGCGCCATGGAATTGGCGGTTGAGAAGCGGACATACTGCTCCGGCGCCATGGTGCCGAAATCACGCCCGGGGGTCACCGCCAGGTGGGCACGTTTCATCAGCTCAAAAGAAAAGTCCCAGCTGCCGCTGACGCCCAGCCGGGCGGCGGCGTCTGTGCAGTCGGCATAGGCGTAGAAAGCACCGTCGGGCATCACCGGCACCGTCAGCCCCAGGCGATTGAGTTCGGGGATGAAGTAGTCGCGCCTGGCCTTGAACTCGGCGCGGCGCCGTTCGTACTCGGCCAGGCTATCGGGTTCAAAACAGGCCAGGGCGGCGTGCTGGGCCACGGTGCTGGGGCAGATGAACAGGTTCTGCGCAATGCGCTCGATCACCGGTGCCAGCGCCTCTGGCACGACCAGCCAACCCAGGCGCCAGCCCGTCATGTTGAAGTACTTGCTGAAGCTGTTGATGCTGATGATGCTCTCGCCGAGTCCGCCTTCCATCGCCAGCGCTGTCTGACCAAAATGCGCCTCGTAACTCAGCCCCAGGTAGATCTCGTCAATCAGGGTGATGCCGCCGCGGCTGTGCACAAACTCGTGGATGCGCCGCAATTCTTCCGGCGCAATCGACGTGCCGGTCGGGTTGGACGGCGAGGCCAGCAGCACACCGCGGGTCTTGTCGGTCCAGGCGGCCTGCACTTTCGCGCTGCTGAGCTGGAAGCGCTCTTCAGCCGTTGTCGGTAGCAGCACCGCATTGCCGTCGGCAGCGCTGACAAAGTGCCGGTTGCAGGGATAACTCGGGTCGGGCATCAGGATCTCGTCGCCCGCTTCGATCAAGGCCAGGCAGGCCAACTGCAGCGCCGCGGAGGCGCCGGCGGTGATGATGATGCGGCCGGGCGCAACGTCGGCCTGGAAGCGCGTGGCGTACCAGTCGCTGATGCGTTCGCGCAGTGGTTGCAGGCCGGTCGCCTGGGTGTACTGGGTGTTGCCGTCCCGGATGACGCGGGCCGCAGCCTGCTGGACCAGTGGCGGCGCGGTGAAGTCCGGCTCGCCGATGTTCAGGAAAATCATGGGCTCTGCCGTGTGGGCAAGCTGCTGCGCCATGGCCGCCGCGGCCTTGGCAACTTCCATTACATAAAAGGGTTCGATGCGCTGGGCGCGCCGGGCTATCCTGATGTCGCTCACAGCGCGCCTCAGGCTTTTTTGTCGGCGGCGACTTCAGCGGCGCGAAAGGCCGGTGCCAGTTTGTGCAGCACGCCGTTGACGTATTTGTGGCCGTCGGTGCCGCCAAAGGCCTTGGCCAGCTCGATGCATTCGTTGATGATCACGCGATAAGGCACGTCCAGGCAATGCTTGAACTCGTAGGTGCCAATCCACAGCACCGCATGTTCGACCGGCGATATTTCCGCCATTTTGCGGTCCAGCAGAGGCGTCACACTGTCGTCCAGCGACGCAGCTTCGGCAATGCAGCCATGCAGCAGCGCGTCGTAATGCGCCGCATCGGCCTTGTGAAAGCCCACCAGGTCGCGGGTGAACGCGTCAATGGACGCAGCCTCGTTGCGCCCCACCAGATGCTGGTACAGCGCCTGCAGGGCAAACTCGCGTGCCCGGGTGCGTGCAGACTTGTCGGCGGCTTTCTTGACACCCGTGTCGGTCAGGCCGTTGCGGGTCTGCGGCGGGCGCTTGGGTTTGAGGGGTGTCTTTTCAGTCATGGCGCGCTTGTTGGGGGAGGGGAGGACCGGGGTATCAGTCAAGTTCGTTCAGCAGGTTGGCCATTTCCACCGCCACGCGCGCTGCATCGCGGCCTTTGTCGGTCTGGCGGGCTTCGGCTTGGGCCGTGTTTTCGACGGTCAGGATGGCGTTGGCGATCGGCAACTGGTAGTCCAGGGCCAGACGGCTGACCGAGGCGCCGCTCTCGTTGGCGACGAGCTCGAAATGGTAGGTTTCACCGCGGATGATGCAGCCCAGCGCCACCAGCGCGTCATATTGGTCGCGCTCGGCCATGGCCTGCAGGGCCGAGGGGATCTCGAGCGCACCCGGCACCTTGACGTGGTGGATGTTTTTTTCCTCGACACCGAGCGCCAGCAATTCCTGCCAGCAGGCCTTGGCCAGCGCATTGGTGATGCTTTCATTGAAACGCGCCTGGACGATGCCAATCGAGAGTTTTTTGCCGTCCAGCTTGTCGGCCGTACCTTTTTCTGCACCAAACACGGTCAATCCTTTTTGTTGGCAATGTAGCCGGTGATCTCTAGGCCGTAGCCCGTCATGCTGGGCATGCGGCGCGGGTTGCCCATCAGGTTCATTTTGTGCACGCCGCACTCGCGCAGGATTTGTGCGCCCACGCCATAGGTGCGCAGGTCCATGCGGCCGCGCTCGGGGGCCTGGCTGGCGCGTGCCGTGCCTTCGAATTGTTCAAGCAACTGCGCCGCGCTTTCGCCGCAATTGAGCAGAACAGCCACGCCTTTGCCCTCTTTGGCAATATGGGCCAGGCTCTGGTCCAGGCTCCAGGAGTGCATGGAGCGGCCGGTTTCCAGCGCGTCGAGCACCGACAGCGGCTCGTGAACCCGCGCAGCCACGGTGTCTTCGGGGGACCACTGTCCCTTGACGAGCGCCAGGTGCAGGCCGTGGCTGGTCTTGTCCTTGAAGGCATGCGCGGTGAATTCGCCAAAAGCGGTATTCAGTGTCCGTGAGCCGATTTTTTCAATCAGTGAATCGTGGCGGCTGCGGTGTTCGATCAGGTCGGCGATGGTGCCGATTTTCAGGCCATGTTCGGCGGCAAAGATCTGCAGGTCGGGCAGCCGGGCCATGGTGCCATCGTCTTTCATGATCTCGCAAATGACAGCGGCCGGCGAGCAGCCTGCCATGCCAGCCAGATCACAGCCGGCTTCGGTATGGCCGGCGCGCATCAGTACGCCGCCATCGACCGCTTGCAGAGGGAAAATGTGACCCGGTTGCACAAGGTCGGTGACCTTGGCGTTTTTGGCGACGGCGGCCTGCACAGTGCGGGCCCGGTCAGCCGCGGAGATGCCGGTGGTCACGCCCTCGGCGGCCTCGATCGACACCGTGAAGGCGGTACTGAATTTGCCGCCATTGCGGGTGGCCATGGGCGGCAATTGCAGCATCTCGCAGCGCTCGCGCGTCAATGTCAGGCAGATCAGTCCACGGCCGTAACGGGCCATGAAGTTGATGGCTTCCGGAGTCACGTGATCGGCGGCCAGCACCAGATCACCTTCATTTTCGCGGTCTTCTTCGTCGACCAGGATGACCATGCGGCCGGCCCGCATGTCGGCCACGATGTCTTCAACAGGGGAGATGGCAATGGTCATGGTTCAGTTTTTCTTTCCGTCCTGGAGCATGCGCTCCACGTAACGCGCAATCAGGTCAATTTCCAGGTTCACCTGCGATTGTGGTCGCAGATGGCCCAAGGCTGTGTTTTGAACCGTGTGCGAAATCAGGTTGATGCTGATTTCGCAGCCGGCCTGGCCGCCATCCAGATCGGTGACGCGGTTGACGGTCAGGCTGACGCCATTGACCGTGATGGAGCCTTTGTAGGCCAGGTACTTGGCCAGTTCGCGCGGGGCGAGGATGCGCAACTCCCAGCTTTCACCCACCTGGGCGAAATGCGTGACGGTGCCGATGCCATCGACATGCCCGGCGACGATGTGGCCGCCCAGCCGGTCATTGGCGCGCAGCGCTTTTTCAAGGTTGATCGGGCCGGGTTCGGTCAGGCCACTGGTTTTGGCCAGCGACTCGGCCGATATTTCAATCAGGAACTGGTTTTTGGCGATGTCGAGCGCCGTCACTGTCATGCAGGCGCCGTTCAGTGCGATGCTGTCGCCCAGGCCCACGTCGTCGAGGTAGCCCGATGGCGCTTCGATGGTGAGTCGCTTGCCATGGTCCAAAGAGCTGCCCAGGCTATGGATGGCGACGATGCGCCCCACGCCGGTGATGATTCCGGTAAACATGGCGCTATTTTCGCAGAGATTGCGGGCGGCCATGGGCCGGGCCGATAAAGCAGGGCTAAAAGAGGTCGCGTCCCCTGACTCTGGCCACGATACGCAGATCGGGGCCCAAGCGGTCGCTCGAGCGAAACTCGAGGTCCACCGCCTGCGAAAGCTCGGTGATCGGCCCGAAACTGGCCATGCCGCTGCCCTGGCCTATCAGTTTGGGGGCCAGGTAGACCAGAAACTCATCGACCAGGTCTTCACGGATCAGCGACCCGTTGAGCTTGTGCCCGGCCTCGACGTGGACTTCGTTGACCTCGCGCAGCGCCAGGTCGCGCAGCATAGCCGCCAGGTCCACCTTGCCGCCCTTGCCCGGCAGATAAACGACGGTTGCACCGCGCGCTTCAAGGGCTGCTTTTTTGGCATCATTTTGCTCACTAGCGTAGATGTAGAGCGCGCGACCAGCTATAAAAAGATGAGCATCCAGCGGCGTCTCCAGCCGGCTGTCCACCACCACCAGATGCGGCTGGCGCGGCGTGTCGACCAGCCGCACATCGAGGCGCGGGTTGTCTTCAAGCACGGTGCCAATGCCGGTGAGCATGGCGCAGGAGCGTGCGCGCCACGCATGGCCGTCGGTTCGAGCTGCGTCGGACGTGATCCACTGGCTTTTGCCATTGTCCAGCGCCGTCTTGCCATCGAGCGACGCCGCCACCTTCATCCGCACCCAGGGCGTCTTGCGAATCATGCGGCTGAAAAAACCGATGTTCAGCTCGCGCGATTCTGCCGCACCCGGGCCGACCTCCACCTCAATGCCCGCGGCCCGCAGGCGCGCAAAGCCCTGGCCGGACACCAGAGGATTGGGATCCGCAATCGATGCCACCACCTTTTTGATGCCGGCGGCGATCAGGGCGTCACAGCAGGGCCCGGTGCGCCCGTGGTGGGAGCAGGGCTCGAGGGTGACGTAGGCGGTGGCACTGCGCAGCGAGTGGCCCTGCGCTTGTGCGTCCCGCATGGCCACGATTTCTGCGTGGGGGCCGCCAGCGCGTTGGGTGTGGCCTTTGCCCAGGATATGACCTTCAGCCGAGGCGAAGATCGCCCCAACCCGGGGGTTGGGAGAGGTCAGGAGCAGGGAGTTCCTGGCCAGCTCCAGGGCGCTTGTCATGTTGCTTGGGATCAAGGTAAGTCAGTCAATTTTGTGCAGTCCGGAGCTGAAAAAACGTACCTGCAAAGACGCAAGCGGAAAAAATCAGAACTCGAGAGCCATTTCGAGAGTCCGTTGGCTGGCTACCTGTCGGCCATCTTTCGTGGCAGGAGTCATTGAGGTTTGAATCAAGCTCCGTTCGATGTTCTGCTTCTGCTCCCCCGCGATTTGCGGTTCTGAGGAAAGTAACTCCACATTCAGGATATCTCCATTCTCCGCGATCCAGACTTGGACGACCAGGTGTCGAAGTTGGATGGAGGCAGGAGTTTGCGAAGGAAATTGCCAGTTCAGGACAGGGAGGGCTGGTTGATCAACTTCTTCAATGGCATAAAACCTCATGTCTGCGTCTGGGCGCCAGGTGTTCAGAGGCTTCGTGGCCACAGCATGCACACTACCCGCTTCGATCTTGGCAGGTTGCGCCATTTCACGTGTTTCCATTGCAGCTGTGATTGGGGGGCTGTCCACTGACACTGGTGTTTGTTCGATGACGCGAGCAGCGATGCGCTGACCGCCACCGCCGGACTGGATTTGGCCTTGAGGCGCGCCGACACGGGAGAGCAGCGGTTGTGCGACAAAAACTCCGTAATGCAGGGCCATGGAGGCCGCGATTGCGACCATCCACCGCATGTCCGGCAGTTCACGGAATTTCAATTCAGGCCCTGGTTTCCGTGCACCGGACGACAACTACTTCCAGCAAGCCGTAGCTGCTGCAGATGCAGAGCTGAAGGATGATGTGGAGAATCCGGGGTTGCTTTTTACTCCGGTGTTGGTAATCTGAAAATTGCCGCACTTGTCAGACGCCACAGGTCCCCCCGCAACGCGCGTTGCCGTGAGGGTGTAGCTTCTTTGAGCTGACGCTGATACCGCAATGGTGTAGGCACCTCCTGAGTCCCTGGGCGACTGTGCCAGGTTTGCGGGAAAGATGTCTGCAACAGCCGTTCCAGCGGTGTTCTGGTCGTACCTGAAATTTTCGGAGTAGTGGCGCTCCATCCATTGAGAGGCTTCCAGCAGGATGGTTCGGACTTCGGCCCGCCTGCTCTTGGCGATGTATTCCTGGTAACTCGGGAAGGCAACAGCAGCCAGAATTCCGATGACCGCAACGACGATCATGAGTTCGATAAGCGTAAAGCCGCCGCTGGCGCGTCTGGTGGGGTGGCACCTGCCGCCGGTGGTTGACTTTTTTTGAACGAGTTTCATGCTTGTCTTACCTTGTCTTGAAGGAAGGAATCTCACGCCAGTAAATCCGCGCCGAAGTATTTGGCGATTGCGCTGTTTCATCGGTTGTTTCACCGATGATGCGGGTGCAATTCTGTTGACCTGCCGCACATGCGGTGTTGGTCGCATCTCGCGAGAAGGTAACACGCTGGTCGGTAATTCTTATCGATGCGGTTTGGTAGGTGACGCCACCGATGGTAATTGTTCCGAAGACGTTTGAGTCCAGAAGACCGGTGATGGGATCCACAAATGTGGCATAGGCGACTGGCCCGCTGAAACACACATCGGTGCTTGTCGCGGCGGGGGCAATGGAGACCGTGGCGAGCAGGCCCTGAGTGATCGTCGGATTACTGACGACCATTTCAGAGGTGTCTGGAAGCGTGACATACCACCCCTTCTTGCTGGTCCAGTCCATGGCGCTTCCGGTCACATAACCCTCTCCGACAACTCCGTTCGTCGGATCCGAATCTTCGACGGTGATCCGATTGAACGTTCGTGCTGTCAGCTGGGTACGAAGGCGAGGCAAGCCGGTTGTCGCATTGTCTAGCAAAGTTGGATCCGCAACATAGGCGGCGCTTGAATATAGCGGAGCGTCCCAGATGCCGAAGATGGCGTGATTCCGGCCCGAGCCGTCCGGAAAGTCCGATGAAACGACGGATTTTCCGGTCGCGAAATTGATCACAACGCCGCCCAGCGGATGAAAGCGGTACTCGGGCGCCGACGTGATAGGTAGACGAAGCGCGGAAGCGTCTGATTGCTTTGCGACAAACAATGGGCGTTTGTTCGTTCCATCTGCGTTTGCGTACGCGACCTTCCAGTTGGCCTGGTTGGCGCTTGACACGTCGAACTTCCACAAATTGCCTTTCAGGTCGCCCGCATAAATGTAGTCGGCGACGCCATCGTTGTTCGTGTCAATCCAGGTTGCCTGCGACAGCCCATTGTTGGGCCCAACATCAGCAACGAGTTTGACGTAATTGGTCGAAGGCGACCAGACACCGCTGTAAGGTCCATTGGCAAACAGGATGTAGAGGGCCGCCGAGCCATTGGTGCTGTTGATCCCGTTAGGCACGAGTACGGCGAACTTGCCGTTGTTCATTTTTGCGACCGCCCCGGATTGCTCGCTGACGCGGCTGATCGTTCCCATCTGGGCCAGGTTGTAGCCCAGGTCACCGCTGTTGTCATCCGCTTCCGAAAACTGCCATTTAAAGATGCTGGCGGCGTTGGTTTCCGTCAAGGCATCCGGGTCAGTCACGTCGAGAGCAAAGATGCCTTTGGCGCCGCGCCCCAAGGACGCGAACAAATAGGTTTTCCAGGCGGCCGCAGGCGCGGCGGCATCGTAAGCGGGATCCCCTGTATTGGTAATGGTCGATCCCAGAAGCACATCAGCCGAGTAGGGGGTTCCATCCTGAAAGGCCTGCACTTTTTCGCCGGCCGGATCCACCCAGTCCTGCAAGCGCGAATGCAGAAGCTGCGGGACATACGAAACAATGGGTGTACCACCTGTTGATGCAGATGTGGCTGCATTGAATCCGTGAAGCATGCCATCTCCCGCGCCTACCCAGACAATGCTCTTGCGGCTCCTGTACGTGGTGACAAAATCCCCATACCCTGGAAACCTCGTTCCGAAAAAGTCTGCGCTTGGCGGCGAGGTGACGGTGGGGTTTGAACTCACCACCGGACCCATGATGGAGTTGGCGTTGCGTTTTCGGAAACGCAGGCCGTTGGGAGTTTCATCGGTCCTGCTGCCGCGCAGCCAATTCAGTTTGGCCTCTGCCGTGGCGTTGGTACCTCCGAAAGCGATCGTTTTGGCGGCATCGGACAGCGCAGCCCATGAGAACGCGAAACCACTCGAGTTGCCGACATTGGTGATGATCTGGCGCGACGCAGCTGGCAGGGCAGTCAATTTGGTGTGAGCCGCCCAATAATAGTATTCGCGGTCAAGCGTGCCATCTGTTTTGAGGCGGATATCAAATTTACCGTCAGGCTTGACGATAAAGGTCAGCAATTCGCCGTGCCCATCGTCGCCGTCAAAGCTGGCCAGGTACTTCAGGCTGCCAGACTGGATCTGGGCTGACGCCACGGCCGGGGCAGTGTTGGAGGCACCCACGATGGCACTGAACGCCGCTCGAAGGGCTTTTTCAAGCTCGCTGGGTCGAATCGCGAGGAAATAGTTGTCCGGAAGACCGTCAGCGCCAGCTGTTCCGTCAAGCTTTTTGGTGTCCCAGTTGGCTTTATCGGCCGTAGGCTTCTCAAAATAGATCTTGGGGTCTGAAGGTGGGGTTGTGACGTTTTCGTTCTTGCTGAAGCCACCCCATTTGGCAGCGTACCAGAGGGGGTCTTCCAGTTGTCCGGCTGTGCTGGTGCCAAAAGCATATTCGGCTCGACTCTCGGCCTGACTTACCTGGCAATTCGAACAACCTCCAGAGGCGTTGACATTTGGATTGGTCTCCCATGTGCCATCGGCTTTCTTTCGCAATACGGTCAGGGCCGTTGCATCTGTATAGTTGAAACCTTCAATGCCCGAGTGGTAATGCGCGCCATCTTTGGTGCTTCCTGAGATGGTGTAACCGAAGCCTTGCGGCTGATTAGTTGCCTCGTAGAAAACCTGGGTGTAAACGTAGAGAGTGCTTCCCACCACTTCATAACGAAGAATACCGGAAACGTCGCTGTCATAGTCGCCGCCTTGTTCGGAGTCCTCCCAGATGACAAGAAATTTTCCTGAAGTGGCTGTCGGTGTGCCCACCACCCGAAAGTCGACCAAGGTACCGCCACCAATTTCGGTTGCGGATTTTTTCAGCTGATAGGACGGTTGAATAACAATTTTTCGACCGGCGATTGTTGGATGTGGAACTTCAATACGAGGCTTGCCTGGTGACAGCGCAACCGAAAAGCTTTTGACTTTGAATGCGTCTGCATTGGCTTTGAGTTGTGGGTCTGTGGGTGTGCGGACCGGGTTGGTCCTGGCCCAGTAAGCGGCTCCAGCCAGTGCGTAGGAGCCTGAATAAGCGGGCGCGTCGGGGCACAAACCCGTTGCTGTGGCCAAGGTGGAGATGGTTTTTGCGGTGCAGGTTGCGTCGTTCGTTGTGCCGTTGTTTCCGATGAAAAAACTCTTGTTGTGAATGTCTTCGTCCGTACCGATGACGTTGATCATGTTCACCAGGCTGGGGCTGGTCGGCAAGGTCGCAAACGGATCCCATTGGGTGCCAGTATTGTTGTCGTAGGACGTCACGCTGGCGTTGAAATTGATGGCGTTAATGGCTCGGCATTGCCCTTGGCCAAATATGGCATCAGCAGCCGTTTTTGCTGCCGCGTCTGCGCGGTTCACCGGATCAATCCACGCAGGCTTTGGGAGCCCCATCTCCGCGTCCTTGGACCCCGTTTGGGTGTAATCGTATTGGGAGCTGGGTTGAAGCCCGCCAAGGTAGCGCAAGGATTCCGTGAAAATTTCACCCATGGGATTGCCCCAGCTCGTGCACTGGTTGTCGGTCAGCGAGGTGAGTTGGAAGTTGCAGCTGCCGTCGCCTAGATAAGTGCCATCGCTATAGTTGTAGCCATAGATTCGTAGCTTGTTCAGGGTGTAGACAATTCCTTGGGTGGAGGTAAAGCTGCCATCCGTACTGTGATTGATCTCCGTTTTGAAAGACTGCAGGTTGCTGCGGAGTACGCCGCCGCTGATGTTCTTTGTAAAAGAACCGGTCATCAGACCAAACTCGGCCAAATTTCCTTCTCCATATTCGTGCAGCAATCCTTGGGGTTTGAAATTCCCCGAAGGGTACTGCTTGCAATTTTCAGTACCCAGAAGGGTTGAGTTACAAGCAGCCACCCTGACAATAAAATCCGGGCCGGCGCCACCGATAACTACGCCCTGGGTGGTTTTGGAGGGATTGTTTGAGCCTGCTCCCAAGCCAGTGATGCTCACGTTATTCCCGTTCGGAGCATTTTTTTCGCTACTCCAATAACACTGCCAACGCTCATTGGCATTCCACAGTTGGTAGTCGCCTCGCGCGATGCGCATCAAGGGCGGGTTGGCATTGGTATGGGATTTCCCATTGCCCGCTGTGTTAGTGTTGAATGGGGAGTTTGCGGTCAGGTTGTCGCCGAGCGTGGTGTTACAGATGGTGGCAGAGGTTTGCGTCAGGTTCTGGATGGTCCATTTTTTGAAATTGTTGCTTGGGTTATTGGGCGTCACAAAACCATCAGGAGCTATGACCATAGTTACCCAGCCGCTTGTGCTGTTGACCTCGAGGGCGACACCCTCCATATACCGGGCTGAATTGTCTTGGTCCACCGCCCTGACTTGGTCTCCTACCTCAATGGTAAAGGTCCCGTTGAGGGTGACCGAGTGGGTGATGCAGTGGTATTGAGGGGGAGGTGTGCTGGGAGGATCTTGGGCTGCGTAATAAGCATCGACCTTGCTTTGACAAGTGCTGGAAACTGCCGCCGAAGGAGCCGATCCGCCGTTGTTCCTATGAAGTTTGTTGTCCGCAGCAACAAACCGGACCTGTCGCCTGGCGTTGTCGTCGTTGTTGTTGCTGATGGTGCTGGAGCTTGCCAGTTGGGATGCACTAAACGGGGTAAGTTGGGCAAGGTCGTCGCCCTTGTAATACTTGGCGAATGAATGGGCATCCGTCGGCAGGCTGGCCCGCTCCAAAACAGTCAGTGCGGCGGTGTCGGTGGAACGGTAGCCTCCATAAAGCACTTTGCGGACCACATCCACGCGTGTCATGGTGGCCCAGTTCAGGAAGTTGCCGCTCCAGTCGCCCGTGCAATATTTGTTGGTGTTGGTGCTGACCGGGTCAAACCGGTTGGTGGTGCCGCTGTAGCTGTAGCACTTGTAGGAGTCGAAATAACCGTAATAGTTAAAGCTGTGCTTATAGGTGGTTTCCGGCAGTCCGTCTCCGTCGAGATCGGAAAATTCGTCATAAGCCCTGTAAAAAAGCTGGTGGTCTTTTGACATGTTCAGCATGATCATCGGCCTCGGCGTGGAGGTCACGATGTTGGGCGGAATCGCCGGCGACAAGGGTGCTGCGACAGCAGGGACTTGCGAAAAAGCAGCCGCCAAAAATAGCCCGGCAATGGTCAGAATTTTTTTCATGGCGTGTTCCTTATCGCAGATACGGACGGAAATAGGTCTGCATGACAACTTCAGTGTTGATGTCGGCACCAAAGCCCCGCGCGGTAATGCGCATTACCTTGTCGTCCGCTCGGGCAAGGTATTCAATGAGGTATTCAGGCTGCCGCGCTACACCCGCAATGCGTGCCACACCGGTGAAGGTCCCCAATGGGACGGAGCCATTGAAGGTGCAATTGGTATTGGCGCCGGTGGCATCACCTGGTTTGGCGCTGGCCGCACTGGCGGGGTCGCCGTCCCAGCGGCCTTGCTTGGCGTTGATCGTGGGCCACCAGGGTTCAGGGTTGGTGACAGTTGTGTAGTTGCTTGAGTCGTAATAAGACAACTCAAACCGGCATTGGCCGCGCGGGCAATTGGTGTCGAAGGCGGGCGAACCAAGCGCGCTGCCTACCGGCCTGTCAGTACCGCGCGAGCAAAGGGCGTTGGGCATGATGGCCGATGCATTCAGCAAGAGATCGCGCTCGGCATCGCGCAGGGCGGCCTCGGTTGCCTGCCGGGCCACTTCGTAGTCCAGCTGGTTTCTGGACAGGGTTTCGCCAGTGGTGGCACGCCGAATGCCCAGCGTACCGAGGATGGTGATGACCAGGAGAAACATCAGGACCACAGGGAGCGCAACGCCGCCTTCGGCGTGACCCGATGATGTTTGGCTTCGTCGTCGAAACATGCCAGGCTTCATCAGAAGGTTCCATTCAGGTTATTGCGGATCGCAAATACACGCTCATACCTTTTGTACAGAGATCGGTCAGACTCGGCGTAAGTGACGGTCGCGCCCCTGCAATTGGTATAGGTGCGCAAGCTGCCGGCCTTGTCCTGGGTCCTGATGTTGTCGGACGCGCGTGTCAGCACACACACCCGCACTGCGGTGACGCGTTGCCAACTGGTCAAGGTTCCCACGGTGGGCAACGCCGTCACTTCCGTCGCCGTGTAATAAGTTTGTGGAGAAAGGTTTCCGGTCCCGTCATGCACCCCATAGGCAAAGGTCATGTCTTCAATCCCCTCGAAGAGGGGTTGGTACACGGTGTCCTCGGCGGCTTTCCCGTTGCCGTTACAGGCAAGGCTTTTGGTGGTGACGGTTTGTGTGGTGCCGCCTGGCCCCGGCTTGGTGTAATTCGTATTGGTGAGTCCAAACCGGTTGGAAACATAAAAAGGCCGTCCCGTCGCCGCCTGAACGACGTTGCTGGGATCGACCGCAACGCTGACTCTCAGACAATCGAAACCACTAACAAAGGTCGCTGCATCCAGCTCGGTATTCGCAAAATAGTTAATCACCACCGAGTCAGGTGCGCCGGCGGTCGCGGCGGGGCATGCCCCCGTGGTCGGATTAAACACGCCACCGTCACAGCCGAACAACCCCTGGTTGTAAGCCGCAAAAGCCGTATTTTTTGTGTTGCTGAACCGGCCCATGAGATTGAGGTTGACGTTGCTCGTGGGAACGATGGCGGGGTAATACCCGGCCATCTGCAACTCGCGTCCGACCATGTCCAGCGCTAGTTTCCCGGTTTCGTTCATGCCCGCAATGTTGGCCATCGCGGTGGCAGTACTGCGCGTTCCCAGATAGGCGGCGGCGGCGGCCAGCGCGATCACCAGACTGATGACCAGACTCACCAGCAGTTCGATCAGGCTCAGCCCGCTTTGCGCGCTCAAGGATGTCTTATGGTGATGGCCGGTTTTGATCACGGAATAATCTCCAGGTTGACACACTGAACGCCGGCCAGGGCCGCTGCGGTCCCTACCGATGCCGGGCAGCAGTTACGGGCGGCAATGCCTGTGGTCCCCACGGCGGGCACAGGACATATCTCGGGCTGCCGCAAGGTCGTGCCGTCCAGGTTGTCTTTGTTGAACCAAGCGACAGTAACTCCGAAACGCAAATCAATCCCTTTCACGCCCGTGGGCGTTACAAAACCCACGGCGCCTGGGAGTTGTTGATTCAGATCGTTGCGCCAGACCACCAGGTCATAGGCAGCCAGTTCGGCGTTGGTGCAAGCCGCGGCGTTGCAGTCTTTTGCCGGGGTGAGGTAGGTGTTGGGCAAAGGCGTGGCCTCGATGGAGGCGCGTTCCGCAGCGTATGTTCTGGAAAAAGTGTAGGCGTCCGCGTCCGCACTGGCGTTGGCCCGGATGCGGTCTGCAAGACTGCTGATGTTGGAAGAAAGCGCAGACCTCACCCATCCGGTCTGTTCGTATTTGATGGAGGCCGTTTGCATGCCCACCATGCCCAGCAGGCCGATGGAAAGTACGAGGATGGCGACCAAGGCCTCAATCAGGCCGGCACCCCGTTGACACTTTATGGACATGCGCTATCACCCGCGTATTCTTTGATGGTTACTCGGCCTGCTGAGCTGATGCAAATGGACCGGTAGTGAGGGCTGCTGACACTCTCCGGAACATAACTCAGGGTAAAGTTGGACTGGCCGCCATTAGTCAGGCCTCTCGACTCAAACATGAATCTCCGCACGGCAGACGGATTGGCTGCTAATTCAAATGCGTCCGAACCCGCCTGGCGAACTGAAATCAGGCTGGAGCCATTGGTCGTCGGATTGTTTTGGGCGCCACTGCAACTGGGGTTGGAAAAAGTAATCCAGCCGGCCTGCCAGTTGCTACCAGTTGTTGCACAGGTTGGTGTTCCCCCTGTTAGCGCATTGGCCGTGTTGCTTGACATGCAAATGGTCACACAGTTGTTTCGGCTGATGGCCTCGATTCGGGCTCGGGCGATGTCGCTGGAAAATTCGGTGGTGATGGCGGCAGCCTGGTTGCGCACCAGAAACTCTCTCAAATTTGGCAGGCCGAACGCCAGGATCAGGCCCAGAACCACCATCGTGACCATCAGTTCAATAATGGTGAAACCCGCCCCGGATCCCCGTGGAGCAACCCGAACGCGGTCGGGATTGGACAGTAAAGGGTTTGAACAGGCAGTTGAGGGCTGATTCATGGGTTCAGTATAGGAACCCAGCTTGCAATCACTGGCTCCGACCGTCGGGTTCCAGCTACCACTAATCTGCTGCGATCAAGGCCTGACTGCGGTCAGTGGCTGCGCTTCTACTATGGCACTACCGCCGCACCTCATCCACCAGCGTCTTGAACTCGTCAATATCTTCAAAGCTGCGGTAGACGCTGGCAAAACGCACGTAGGCGACCTTGTCGAGCTTTTTGAGCTCGCGCATGACGAGTTCGCCCAGGCGGGCCGACGGGACCTCGCGCAGGCCCAGGTTGAGAAGTTTTTCCTCGATGCGCTCGATGGCCGAGTCCACCTGTTCGGTGCTGACCGGTCGCTTGCGCAGCGCGAGGTTCATGGAGTCGAGGATCTTGCCGCGTTTGTATTCGATGCGGCGGCCGTCCTTTTTGACGATGGCCGGAAAGTTGACGTCGGGCCGCTCGTAGGTGGTAAAGCGCTTTTCACACGCGCCGCACTGGCGGCGGCGGCGTATGAAGTCTGCGTCTTCCGACACCCGTGTTTCCACGACCTGGGTTTCAAGGTGGCCGCAGAAAGGGCATTTCATGCAGCTTTGCCTGAATTTTTAAGCATTATTGGCATCCAGCCCTTACAGGGCATGCGCAAGCAGCTATCAAAAGCATAGCGGTTGCACATGCACCGGTCCATCAGCGGTAAACCGGAAGCCGGCTCGTCAGTGCATGAACCTTGGCGCGAACCGCTTCGATGTTGGCAGTGTCGCGCGGGTTGTCGAGCACGTCGGCGATCAGGTTGGCTGTCAAACGCGCTTCCTCGTCCCTGAAACCACGCGTCGTCATGGCCGGGGTGCCGATGCGCACGCCGCTGGTGACCATCGGTTTTTCCGGGTCGTTGGGAATGGCGTTCTTGTTGATCGTCATGTGGGCGCTGCCCAGCACGGCCTCGGCTTCCTTGCCGGTGATGCCCTTGGCGCGCAGGTCCACCAGCATGACGTGGCTTTCGGTGCGCCCGCTGACAATGCGCAGGCCACGCTGCGTCAGGGTCTCCGCGATGATCTGGGCGTTCTTCAGCACCTGCTGCTGGTAGGTCTTGAACTCGGGGGCCAGCGCTTCCTTGAAAGCGACCGCTTTGGCCGCAATCACGTGCATCAGCGGGCCACCCTGCAGGCCGGGGAAGATGGCGCTGTTGATGGCTTTTTCGTGTTCGGCCTTCATCAGGATGATGCCGCCGCGCGGGCCGCGCAGGCTCTTGTGCGTGGTCGAGGTCACCACGTCGGCGTGCGGCACCGGGTTGGGGTACACGCCCGCGGCCACCAGGCCGGCGTAGTGGGCGATGTCCACCATGAAGATCGCGCCGACAGCCTTGGCCACTTTCGCGAAGCGTTCGAAGTCGATGCGCAGGCTGTAGGCTGAGGCGCCCGCGATGATCAGTTTGGGTTTGGACTCGTGGGCCTTGCGCTCCATCGCGTCGTAGTCGATCTCTTCCTTGTCGTTCAGACCGTAGGAGACGACGTTGAACCACTTGCCGCTCATGTTGAGCGCCATGCCGTGTGTCAGGTGGCCGCCTTCGGCCAGGCTCATGCCCATGATGGTGTCGCCAGGCTTGAGAAAGGCCAGGAAGACAGCCTCGTTGGCAGAGGCGCCGCAATGCGGTTGCACGTTGGCGGCTTCGGCACCGAAGATTTTCTTGATGCGGTCGATGGCCAGCTGTTCTGCCACGTCTACATGCTCGCAGCCACCGTAGTAGCGGCGGCCGGGGTAGCCTTCAGCGTATTTGTTGGTCAGTTGCGAACCCTGCGCGGCCATGACGGCGGGCGAGGCATAGTTTTCGCTGGCGATCAGCTCGATGTGGTGTTCCTGGCGCGCGTTTTCAGCAACGATGGCAGCCCACAGTTCGGGGTCGGTTTGTTCCACAAGAATGGTGCGGTCGTACATGGCAGTCCTTCAAGACGTGGTCCCTGTCATCGGATGAATGAAACAAGGGCTGCCCAGGCGAACGGCTGAACGCTGTGGTCATGGCTTGAGCCCAGCGGTGCGCTTCCCAGTGGTATCCCACGTCAGCAACCGCCCTGCAAAACAGGGGCTGCCTATCGCCAGTCGCGCACACCCCTAGTGTAACGGACCCGGCGTCTGGCTGACGACCGGCCTGTGAAAGGCCGGGCCGCGCTCAGGAGCTGGCGAGGCTGGCGACTTTCTCGCCGGCCTTGCCGCCGGGCAGGTCTTCCGCGTCTGTGGTTGCGGGCAGGGACGCTGGGATGGCCAGCGGCGGGCGCACCGTCGGCATGTAGGCCGGTGCGCGGCCGCCCACAACAGCCAGCAGGCGTGCGCGTTCGGCCATCACCTTGGCGGCATAACCGCCGTCGCTTTCCAGGTTGGCTGCGCCCACGTAGAACCTCAGGCCCGCTTCGACCGAACCGGCGCGGGCAATGCATTCCTGCAGCACCTTGACACCTACCCGCAGGTTGGTGACCGGGTCGAAGGCGGCGAGTTTGCCGCCGAAGTTTTCGTACTTGGCGTGGTGGATGTTGGTCATGACCTGCATCAGGCCCTGGGCACCCACCGGGCTTTGCGCAAACGGGTTGAAGCCCGACTCAATGGCCATGATGGCCAGGATCAGCGTGGGGTCGAGCTTGGCCTTCTGGCCAATCTCGAAGGCTTCGGCAACCAGCACACTCAGGGGTTCGGGCGCCACGTTGTATTTTTTGCTGAGCCAGAAGGCTACCGCCGCCTGTTGCCGGGGCAGGTCTTTGGGGTTGGCTGCGGTGGCCCGGTCGATGGCATCGGGTTCGGTGAAGCCAATCGCGGCTTCCTGGCGCTCCTGCAGCCAGGTCATCAGCCGGGATTCGCCGGCCTGACGCAGGTCGGGACGGGCGGTCAGCGTGATCACGGCGAACACGACGGCCAGACCGACGAGTGCGAAGCTGTTGTGGGTAATTTCAAAAAAGCCCTGGGCAATGTCGTCGGCAATGTTTGCCAGACTGTTGCTCACGTTTTTCTGAAGTGTCCGCATTACCGATGCGGGGGTGGATTGTCCTGGCGCTGTCATAGCACTCCTTTCTATGCGCATCGACTTCTTGAGCCGTACGCTTTGATTGGGTCGCCATCAAACCAAGGCCTGGCCTTGGGGGTGTTGACCCCTTGTCTGACTTTGCCGGGTTCGGCAGCGGATTCGGGTTGTCCCGTAGTTCTGGATGGGACGGCGGATTTTATGAGGGCGCTAAATAACTTGTCAATAATATAAAAGCTATTTCATATGCAAAATAATGCATTAAAAGCTGAAATAAGGGGTCAAGACCCCCCATTTCTCCCATTTGAGCGGTTTTTTGGGGTTTCGCTCTAGGTCGTGAAGTTGGCGCGGTATTTTGAGAGAAAAGCTGTATGTTTTGCCAGTAAGGGCTTTTAACTCAAGTGCTTGCAGCGTTTTTCAGAGAAATTGCCGGAGCATTCAAGCAGGACGTTTTTTGGAGGCGATGCGGCGAATACCTCATGGCGATGTAGGAGAAGGGCGCAAAGATGTAACTCCGAAGAAAATGGCAATCGCGGGCTGATTTTTGATTACAAATTTCGACTTGCGCCTCGGGTGCCGGAGGTTTAATCTGCAATTGCTTGAGTACCTCAAGCATCAGCCGGGTAACCAATCCCGGTCAAACTGAGAGCAATCACTTGCTTTCATCGCACTGGAGACGATCTTCTCTTCTTTGCGAAGCCCGACGGCATGAGCATCACGCCCGCCGTCAACCCCGGTCGGCCTTTGCTGTCCGGGGTTTTTATTTTGAGGCCGGCCTTTTTGGCCAAATTAGCCCAATCAGCCATTGACCTTTTCCCCGAGCGTTCAAGACTCAAGGCCTATGCCCGACCGTGAACTGAAACGCGATCCCTCCCGACTCTCCAGTCTCCTCCCGGCAAAGCAGTGGCCGTGCTGCGTTCACCGCTCTGGCATCGCCGCGCAGCGCGGGCCGTGGGTGGCTTGCTATGGCTCTGGGCGCTGGTCTATATCCTGGTGCCGGTGGTGCTGAAGTCGCAACTTGAAAAGCGGTTTCTCAGAAGCTGGGCCGGCAGCTCACGGTGGGCGCAGTGGACTTTCGTCCGTGGTTGCTGGAGCTGGCCCCCGTGATCTGACCATCGCATCGCAAAAGCCGGCAGCCCGCCGGCGCCTGCTGCGGGGCCGGAAAGCAGCCTGCTTTTCCAAGGGGTACCCCAGCTGAAAATTGCACGTCTCTATATAGATGCAGAAATGCAGTCGCTCCTGCGCCTTGCACCGGTTGCCGGCGCCATCGAGGTCGATGGCCTGACGTTGTCGCTCACCCATCTGGGTCAGGGCCGTTATGACGTTGACGACATCCTCGCACGCCTGAAGCCTCCGGCCGATGAACCGGCCAGCAGTCCGCTGCGTTTTGCCCTCTGCAACCTCGTGCTCAGCGACGGCCAGCATGGCAGTGGGCGACAACGCCATGCGCGAACTGGCCGTGCAGCGCGCCGTGGCGCTCAGGGTCTACCTCGGTACAAGTGGTATTGCGCCCGGCAGGCTCTTTTGGGTGCACCCAAAAGTGTTCCTTCAGACGCCAAATGGACACCCCGTGCCGAACTTAATTTGGCGATGCCCTAAAAACAGCGAAAATAGCCGCATTGCTTTATTTCTGAAGCTTGGGTCGGGGTCGCGGATATCTGTCCTGCGGCTCCTCTTTTTTACGCCGGTCCCGCCCCCCGTGCCTGTTCACGCCAACCGGTGACAGCGCCCAAGGAGCAGACCTGCAATGTCCTGATCCCTGAAGATCCCCGCTTCGCCCGTCCTACTTATCCATATGCTGCGTTTCCCCATGTCCAAATCTGCCAAGCCCGAAACACCCGCCGTGAAAACGCCTTCCACCAAGAGCGCCGACAGCCATCCGCTCGATGGCCTGACGGGCGGGGCTTTCTCAGCGCCCACGTCGGGTGAACGCACCGCGCGCATTCGCGAGTGGCTCGCCACCGGACCCACGGCCGAGCAGATGGCCGAGGTCTACAAGGACCTGGCCAACCGGGACAAGGGTGCGGCCAAGCCGCTCAAGGAAAAGCTCGACGAAGCCAAGCGCCTGAAAAGCCAGGAGACCGTGGCCGCCGAGTGGGCTGAAAAAGGCCATGCCCTGCTGGCCCTGAAAAAGCTCAACATGGCCGATGCGCTGGCCTGGCAGCGTGATGCCGCCAAGGCCGGTGCTCCGCTGTCGCGCGAGCCGCTGGCCGGGCTGAAAGCCCAGCTGGCCGAGCGCGTCAAGACGATTGAAGACCTGCAGCACCGCGCCCAGGTGCAGCGCGAGGCGGCCGTGCTGATTGCCCAGCGCATTGAAGTGCTGTCGACCAAACCCTGGCGCGATGCACAAGGCGTGTGGGAAGCCCTGCGTTCTGATGTGACGCACTGGCAGGCCCAAGCCGACGAACTCGCGCAGGACGCGAACTGGCCCAGCGTGGACGCCAAGTTCCCGCCGCTGCTCGACGCCTCGCGCGGCCAGCTGCTGGCGGTGTGGGAAGCCTTTCAGGGCGCGCTGTCGCTGGCCGTCGCGGCCGCCGAAGACGCCGCGGCACCGCTGCCGGCGGTGCCGGTCTGGGCCGATGAGCTGCGTAGCGTACGCGGCACGCCGCGTGGCGGCGACGCCGCTGCCGGTGAGCAGCCCGCGCGCGCGCCCAAGGTCAAGATCGATCCCGCCGTGCTCAAGGACATGCGTGAAAAATCGGCGGCCATCGTGCAGGCTGCGCTGGCCAAGCTCGAGCATGAAGTCACCGAAGGCCATGGCAAATCCACGCCCAAGGTCGCGGCCGAGCTGCGCCAGGCGCTGAAGGAAAACATCCGCAACATCGACAGCGCACTCGAAGCCGCGGCACATGCCGCATTGACGGCGGCCGGCGAACTCGAAGGCTGGCAGCGCTGGCGTGCCGACCAGATCCGTGAAGAACTGGTGGCCAAGGCCGAAGCGCTAGTGGCCAAGCCCCTGGGCGGGCGCAAGCAGCAGGAGGCGCTGCGCGCCATGCGCGAACTCTGGAAAACCAGCGACCAGGGCGGCATCCCCAACCACGCGCTGTGGAAGCGTTTTGACGACGCCTGCAACGAAGCCCACAAGGTGGTCGAGGTCTGGCTCGAGAAGGTCAAGGAGCAAAGCGAAGCCGTCAAGGCCGAGCGCCGCGCGCTGATCGACGAGGTGTTGGCCTGGGCCGAGGCCAACAAGGGCAACACTGACTGGAAGTTCCAGATCCGCAGCCTCAATGGTTTTGTCGAGAAGTGGACGGCCGCCGGCCACCTGGGCGAAAAAGCCTTTGCCGAGATCCAGCCGCAGTGGAAGGCCGCGATGGATGCCGCCGATGCGCCGCTGAA
The DNA here is from genome assembly GCF_002278925.1 of Polaromonas sp. 39-63-25. Classification (GTDB taxonomy): domain Bacteria; phylum Pseudomonadota; class Gammaproteobacteria; order Burkholderiales; family Burkholderiaceae_C; genus Polaromonas. The sequence goes on along the minus strand of NZ_NCJH01000017.1, from coordinate 41,406 downwards.
AGCCGCACGCGCCCAGAGCCTGGCGCACCGCAAGGCCATGATCGAGGAAGCGCAGGTGCTGGGCGCCGAGCCGCAACTGCACATCGACGCGGTCAAGGCGCTGCAGCAGCGCTGGCAACACGAAGCGCAGGCGGTGCCGATCGAGCGCAAGCAGGAGCAAAAACTCTGGGACGCTTTCCGCAAGCCGATCGACGACGCCTTCCAGCGCAAGACCGCCGAGCGTGAAAAAGCCGCGTCGGCCTTGGGCGAGCATGACCGCCTGGTGCTGGAGTTGTCCAAAGCCCTGGACGCTGCCAACGCCACCGGCGACGTGCAGAAAATCCGCACCGCGATGGCCGATCTGGAAGCTGGTTTGCGCGGGCAGTTCAAGCCGGCCGCACCGGCTGCCGTCGCAGCGCCTGCACCTGCAGCGACCGAAGCACCGCAGGGTTCTGAGCCCGATCAGGCGTCAGCGCCCGATGCGTCTGCGCCAGCCGCTCCTGAAACAATAGCGAAAGAGGACGCCCCGGCCGAGGCTGAAGCTGAAGCGGCGGCCGAGCCCGCTGCGGAAGCAGAAGAAGCTGCGCCGGCACCGGCCGCGCCGCCGCCCAAACCCGCCAAACCGGTGGTGGCCATGCGCGGCGATGACCGCCCTGGCATGCGCAAGGCCGAAGCCGCGCCCGCAGGCCGCGGCGGCAAGTTTGGCGACCGCAAGGACGCGCGACCCGGCGGCGGCAAGCCCGACGGCCGCGGCAACCGGCCAGCCGACAACAAGTTCGAACCCTACCGCCCCGAGCGGGAAAGCCGTTTCAGCGACAGGCCGGCCTACGAAGAACGTGGCCCGCGGCTGGGCGACGCCGCCTTCCGCGCGCAGCGCGAAGCTTTCGAACACGCGCAGCAGGCGCTGCGCAAACTCTCCGAACAGGCGCACGGCGAAGTGTTGACCCACCTGCTGACGGCCTGGGAAAAGCGCGACCCTGCGCTGCTGCCGGATGCCCAGGCCTTGGGCAAGCTGGTGACGCCGGCCACACGCAGCGCGTGGATGAAGGCCCTGTCGTCGGCGCCCAAGGGGGATGCCGCAGAAACCCTGCTGCGCCTGGAAATTGCCGCCGAGCTGCCGACCCCGGCCGAACACATCAGCGCGCGCCGCATGTTGCAGCTGGTGCTGCTGACCAAACGCAACGACCCGGCGCCGGCGCAGACCTGGGCTGAGGACGCAGCCAAAGTGCTGGCCGCGCCGTATGACGCGGCGCATGTGCGGCGTCTGCAGAATGTGCTGAAGGCGCTGATCAAGCGCTGATCAGCGCCGATCAAGCGACGAGAGGCGGGATCCTTGCGGTGTCGCCCGGGGCCACCCCGGCGCGCCGCGTGGAACAGTCGTCAATCGCTATCAATTAAATAGCTTACTGCGCCCGTCCTTCAAGGGCTGCAGGCCGATTGACCTTGAAGAACTGGTCGAACAGCGCGGTCAGGGCCGCAAAGTCCTGCGTGAAGCGCTCGCGGTTCACGAAGTAGGCTTCACAGCTCACCGCAAAAAATTCCGCCGGTGCCGTGGCGCCATAGGCGTCCAGCCAGGGTGGCTCGCCGCCGAAACGTTCGGCCATCGTGACCTGTTCACGAAAGGCGTCGTAGGCCGGCTGCATCACGTCATGCCAGGCCTTGTGCGCGGCACGCGAGGGCAGGGGCGGGCAGCCATCGGCGGCGCCATCCTTCATGTCGATCTTGTGGACGAACTCGTGGATCACGACGTTGTAACCGTGGCCGGCCAGCGCGCCGGCCGAGGCCACGTCCTGCCAGCTCAGCGTGACCGGGCCGCGCTCCATGGCTTCACCGGACAGCACCTCGCTGTAGCGGTGCACGACGCCGCTGGCGTCCTGCATTTCGCGGCGCGCGATCATCTGCCCGGGGTGAACCACAATGCCGACGAAGTCGCTGTACCAGCCCAGTCCCAGGTGCAGCACCGGCAGGCAGGCCTGCGCGGCAATCGCCACCGCCATCTCGTCGGTGACCACCAGGCCGTGCGCACCGGTAAATTCCTTGTGTGCCAGAAACTCGCCGACCAGGCGGCGCAGTTGCAGCCGCTCCGCCGCCGGCCGCTCGGCCAGAAAAGAATGGGCAGCCAGCGTGGCCCGCCACAGGGCGTCGGGAATGGTGTCGGCGCGTGGCGTGCGTAGGAACAGCTGGCGCAACCAGTTCAGCATGGCGACCGCCTACAACAACGGGATGCGGCGCAGGCCATTGGCCGTCAGGCGCAGCACTTCCGCGCGCGGCAGGGCTGCTGCGGCGTCCCAGTCGCTGAGCACCACGCGTGAGTAGCCGTGACCGAGGTCGTGCACCGCCGGCCGGTGGGTGTGGCCGTGGATCAGGATCTGGGCGTTGGCGGCTTTGAGTTGCTCGCGGGCCGCGCGGCTGTCCACGTCGGCATAAGGGGCGCCGGACTGCTTGCGCGCCTCGCTTTGCTCGCGCAGGCCGCGGGCAATGGCCTGCCGCTCGGCCAGCGGCCGGGCCAGAAAGCTGCGTTGCCAGGCGGGGCTGCGCACCTCGCGGCGAAATTGCAGGTAGTCCACATCGCCCAGGCACAGGGCGTCGCCGTGCGAGAGCAGCCAGCGCTGGTTATTGAAGCCCAGCACGGTCGGGTCGGCCAGCAGGGTGGTGTTGCACAACGCCATGAGGTGCGGGCCGACCAGGAAGTCGCGGTTGCCGTGCATGAAGAACAGCGCCAGCCGGCCGGCCGTCTGGCCGAGCAGGCGGGCGCAGCGGTCTTCGAAGTTGTCTTGAGCGCCTGCCGTCACATCGACGGCGTCGTCACCGACCCAGACTTCAAACAGGTCGCCCAGAATGAACACCGCGTCGGCGGTGGTGCTTTCCATGTAGTCGCGCCAGGCGGCAAACGTGGCGGCATCGGCCGCCTGCAGGTGCAGGTCGGAAATGAAATCGACCGTGCCCCAGGAAGGCGGCGCATGGAGCTCCGCAACCCGGGGAACGGTCGACGGGATTTTCACGGGCTGAACTTGAACGGGCCCAGTCCAGACGGAGATCAGGCCAGCAGGACGGCTTTTTCAATCACCACGTCGGTTTGTGGCACGTCGTCGTGAAAGCCCTTGCGGCCGGTCTTGACGGCGGCGATCTTGTCGACCACGTCGGTGCCGCCCACCACCTTGCCGAACACCGCATAACCCCAGCCCGAAGCGTTGGGCGCGGTGTGGTTCAGGAAAGCGTTGTCGGACACGTTGATGAAAAACTGCGAGCTGGCCGAGTGCGGTGCATTGGTGCGCGCCATGGCCACGGTGTAGTGGTCGTTTTTCAGGCCGTTGTTGGCTTCGTTTTCGATCTCGCCGTCGGTGGGCTTTTGTTTCATGCCGACTTCAAAACCGCCGCCCTGGACCATGAAGCCCGGGATCACGCGGTGGAACACCGTGTTGTTGTAGTGGCCCTTGTTGACGTAGCTGAGGAAGTTGGCAACCGATTTCGGTGCCTTGTCCTGGTCGAGTTCAAGGGTGATGACGCCGTGGCCGGCAATGTGGAGTTCGACTTGTGGGTTGCTCATGGGGATTTATTTGACCAGGGTTGCAGAGTTGATGAGGATGGGTGTTCTGGGGACGTCGCTCGGGAAGGGGCCGCCCGGGCCGGTGGGCGTGGCCTTGATCTTGCCGACCACGTCCATGCCGCTGACCACCTTGCCGAACACGGTGTAGCCCGGAGACTGGGCGCTCGGGTTCAGGAAGTCGTTGTCCCTGACGTTGATGAAAAACTGCGACGAGGCGGAGTTCGGATCGTTGGTGCGCGCCATGGCCAGCGTGCCGACGACGTTTTTGTCGCCGCCTTTGGCCAGCGCTTCACGCCCTTCATGCACCACCGGCGGCCGTGTGGGTTTTTGCGCGTAGCTGGCATCGAAGCCGCCGCCCTGGACCATGAAGTTGTCGATCACGCGGTGAAACACCGTGCCGTCGTAGTGCTTGTCCCTGACGTACTGAAGAAAATTGGCGACCGTTTTTGGCGCCTTGTCGGGATAGACCTCGACGACGAAATCGCCGGCGCTGGTCGCAAACCTGACCCTGGGCGCGCTGGCCGCGCCCTGCGCCCAGGCCTGACCGGCCAGCAGGGCCAGCGTTGCGATCGCCAGGCAGGCACGCCGGCCGATGGCCTTGTTGCTGAAAGTCATCCAATCACTCCTTCAAAGAATATTTTCCAGTCCTTGCCCTGGCGCATCCAGTACTGGCGCCGGACCGGACCGGTGCGTGAGCCGCTGAGCACCTCGCCAAAGGTTACCACCATGGTATCGGTGCTGTCGGTCCAGCGCAGGTAGGACACGTCCTTGAGTTGCACGGTGCGGCCGCGCCGTTTGTCGGCCTCGGAACGCAACTGGGCCGTCCAGTCATCGCGTGTCTTGCCGTAGCTGCTGAAGTCGCTGCTGTACAGGCTGGTCAGGGTGGCGAGATCACCGACTGATTTGGCCTGGTGCCAGCTGTTCAGTGCCTCTTCAAACGACTTGCTGTCGGCCTTGATGCTGTGCGGCGCAACCCATGTGAGGCTTTGTGCAATCACCACCGGCGTGGTGCGCACTTCCACGGTACGGATGATGCGCTCCAGGTCCGGATTGGCCAGCACCACGCAGCCGTCGCTGGCCAGGGGCGCGCGCGAAAACTGGGTCGGCGGCGTGCCGTGCAGCCAGATGCCGCTGCCGGTCTTGCCGCGCTTGAGGTCCAGCGCGTTGGGGTAGTTGATCGGCAGGGCGCCCGAGCCGTAAAAGTCTTTCAGCGACTTCGGGTCCAGGTTGCTGGTGACGAAATAAATCCCCAGCGGGGTGCGCGAGTCACCCTCGACAGATTTTTCGATGCCGGATTTCCCCACCGAGATGTAGTAGTCGCCCACCAGCTTGAGACCGGTGTCGTTGTTTTCAAACAGGTAGAGCCGGGCCCGCGAGGCGTCGACCGCGATCGCATGTTTGTTGCGCGGCGACAGTGCCAGGAACTGCGAGGGAATGGTGCCCGGCGCCGGCCGCTCGCGCAGCGCCTTGAGTCGCATCAGGGATTCCTGGCGCAACTCGGCCAGCGTGCTGGCACCGGCCTTGGCCGTTCCCTCAGACACATCGCCCAGCGCGCGCAGCGGACGGGACCGGGCGGCCAGCAGGTCGCCATAAACGAGCTGGGCGAGCTGGAAGTTGGGGTGGTCATGGACCAGGCGCTCGGCCTTGACCAGTGCCTCGCGTCCCCTGGCCTGGCCGGCGAGTTTGTAGATCTCGATCAGGCGGGCTTCGGCTTCGCCGTCCTTGACCGCCGGCCGCACGGCTGCGCGGGAGGGCGCTGCACGGCGTTTGTCGGCTGCTGCGCTGCCGGGGGAAGTGGTGGTGGAGGGGGGGGGCTTGCTCTTGTCCACGCTCTGGGCCAGGGCGGAGCCGCACATCACCGCCAGTGCCGTGACGAGGAGCGTGGCGGATGCCCGTTGCATGGGTGAGGGGTCAGGTGCCGTGAAAAATGTCAGGCAAGTGCCAGGGGTGCGCACGCAGGTCCCTGCCATCAGCCGCCGGTGGATTCCCTGACGATGAGCCAGCGTTCGCCGGCCTTGGTCATGTCCAGCGTCTTGCGGCTGGAGATGTTGAGCGCATCGGCGCTGTACTCCTGCCTGAATTTGGCGGTGGCCTTGCTGCCCTTGACGTCGACCGCCAGGTTGTTGATCTTCACGCTGATCTTTGACTTGCCGACGATGCGGTTGCGCCGCTCTTCTTCCCAGGCCTTGCGCGACTGGTTGCCCGGTGTGTCAAAGTCCTTGGCGTAGGCGGCCAGGTAAGCGGTCATGTCCTTGCCGGCCCAGGCGCTGGCCCAGGCCCTGACGGCTGTTTCAACTTCCTTTTCGGCGGCGCTGACCGGTGTGGCGGCGGCCGGTGCGGGCGCCGATACCGGTGCGGCGGGCGCGGCAGGGGCGGGGGCTGCGGCCGGTGTTGGCGGTGCAGCAGGTGCTGGCGCCGGTTTGGCCGGGGCGGCAGGTGTCTGGGCCGTCACGGCGGGCGCGGTTGGTGTCGCTGCGGCCGGCTTCTGGGTTTTGGCTTCCGGCGTGAACAGGGTGCGGATCAGTGCCAGCTTGGGGGGCACGGCACTGTTGCCGCCGTCGAGCTGCAACGCCTTGCTGTACGCCTGGCTGGCCAGCTTGGCATACACGTCGCCCAGGTTTTCATGCGCGGTGGCGTAGCTCGGGTTGGTGCGTATGGCCATTTCGAGGGCGGCCCTGGCCTTGTCGAACTGGTTCTGGCCGGCGTAAAGCACGGCCAGGTTGTTGTAAGGCTCGGGCAGCTCCGGGTAGTCCTGTGTGATCTTGGTGAAGGTGGTGATCGCGTCACCCGGTTTGCCGGCTTCGGTCTGGATCACGCCCTTGATGAAACGCATCTGTGGGTCGCGCGGCTTGGTGGCCAGGTATTTGTCGGCCCTGGCCATGGCTTCCCCCAGCTGCCCGGCGCGCACGAGGGCGTTCACCTCGGTGTAATCGTCGGCATGAGCGGGCGGCACACACAGGGCCGCGACCAGAGCCAGCAAGCGCAGGGCAGTCGGCAGCGCCTGGTTTGAAAAATAAGCTGACTTGGACATATTTCCTCTGGAACGCATGGAGTGGCTGGTATCAAACAGGAAACGAAGAAGCCGGCTGTGCAGCGTGCTGCATGGGCTCTTCCTGGCTGGCTATACTGGATGATTGTATCTGAGGGGTATAGTTTAAGCTCCTGCGAAAAATCACCCTTGGCATGCCGTTGCCAGACCTTTCGGAGCAGCTTTTCCCCCTTGCTGATGCACCTGATGACCCGCCCCCGCTCCAGCGCCCCCTTCCGGTTCCGGCGATTCCAGCCAGACTGAACACCCAGACTTTTCATGAGCCTTCGCATTTACAACACGTTGACGCGTGCCGTAGAAGATTTTTCGCCCCTGGTTCCCGGCCAGGTGCGCATGTATGTCTGCGGCATGACCATTTACGACCTGTGCCACATCGGCCATGCCCGCATGATGATGGCCTTCGACGTGATCCAGCGCTGGCTCAGGGTCAGTGGCTACCAGGTCACCTATGTGCGCAACATCACCGACATCGACGACAAGATCATCAAGCGGGCGGTGGAGCGCGGCATCACCATCCGCGCGCTGACCGACGAGATGATTGCGGCCATGAACCAGGACATAGGCGCGCTCGGCATCGAGCCGCCCACGCTGGAGCCGCGCGCCACCGAATACGTGCCACAGATGCTGCAGATGATTGACACGCTGGAAAAGAAGGGCCTGGCCTACCGCTCCGGCAACGGCGATGTGAACTACGCAGTGCGCAAGTTTGAGGGTTACGGCAAGCTGTCGGGCAAGTCCCTGGACGAACTGCGCGCCGGCGAACGCGTCGCCGTGCTGGACGGCAAGGACGACCCGCTCGACTTTGTGCTCTGGAAGTCGGCCAAGCCGACCGAGCCCGACGATGCCAAATGGGCCAGCGACTATGGCGCCGGCCGGCCCGGCTGGCACATCGAGTGTTCGGCCATGAGCTGTCAGACCCTGGGCGAGACCTTCGACATCCACGGCGGCGGCGCCGACTTGCAGTTTCCGCACCACGAGAACGAGATCGCCCAGAGTGAAGGCGCCAACGGCAAGCCGCTGGCCCGCTTCTGGGTGCACAACGGTTTTGTGCGGGTGGACAACGAGAAGATGTCCAAAAGCCTGGGCAACTTCTTCACCATCCGCGAGGTGCTGGCCAAATACGATGCCGAGACCGTGCGCTTTTTCATTGTGCGTGCGCACTACCGCAGCGCGCTCAACTACAGCGATGCGCACCTGGACGATGCGCGCAATGCGCTCAAGCGCCTGTACACCGCGCTGCATCTGGTCCAGCCGGCTGCGGTGGTGATCGACTGGTCGCAACCGTTTGCCGCGCGGTTCAAGGCGGCCATGGACGATGATTTCGGCACGCCCGAGGCGATGGCCGTGTTGTTCGACCTGGCCGGCGAGGTCAACAAGACCCGATCGCCCGAACTGGCGGGGCTGCTCAAGGCCCTGGGCGCGTGCTTGGGCCTGCTGCAAAACGATCCGGCCGCCTTCCTGCAGGCCGGCGCCGGCCTGGACGAGGCCGCCATCCAGAGCCTGATCGGGCAGCGCGCCGCCGCCAAGGCTGGCAAGAACTTTGCTGAGGCTGACCGTATCCGCCAGGACCTGCTGGCACGCGGCATTGTGCTGAAAGATACACCGGCCGGAACGACCTGGGAGGTCGGTTCGTGATGAGGTTTTCAATTAAAAAAGGCCTTCAGCCCATGACGGATGGGCGCAAGAAGCTATGAAAAAGATAGTAAAAAGCGGCCCGGCCAGCACCGAACTGGCCGATGTCGCCGAGCCGGTGGCGACCATCGTGCCGGGCTACTGGGCCGAGGCCTGCAAACACCTGGTCAAGAAAGACCGGGTCATGAAACGCCTGATTCCGCAGTTCGGCGACGCCTGCCTGCAGTCGCGCGGGGACGCCTTCAGCACGCTGGCACGCAGCATCGTGGGCCAGCAGATTTCCGTGAAGGCGGCGCAGACAGTCTGGCACCGTTTCGATGCGTTGCCGAAAAAAATGACGCCCGGCAACGTGCTCAAGCTCAAGGTGGACGACATGCGCGCGGCCGGCCTGAGCGCGCGCAAGATCGAGTACCTGGTGGACCTGGCGATCCACTTCGACGCCGGCACGGTGCACGTCAAGGACTGGGCGGCGATGGACGACGAGGCCATCATTGCCGAGCTGGTCGCGATTCGCGGCATTGGCCGCTGGACGGCCGAGATGTTCCTGATCTTTTACCTGACACGCCCCAACGTGTTACCGCTCGACGATGTGGGGCTGATCAACGGCATCAGCCAGAACTATTTTTCCGGTGAATCGGTCAGCCGCAGCGATGCGCGCGAAGTCGCCGCCGCCTGGGCGCCGTTTTGCAGCGTCGCAACTTGGTATATTTGGCGCTCGCTGGACCCCTTGCCGGTCCTGGGTGCCGAGAAGACCTGAATTTCAAAGCAAGCCTGAGGAGCAGACCATGGCCAAGAAGACCTTTCTCGATTTCGAGCAGCCGATTGCGGAGCTCGAAGGAAAAATAGAAGAGCTGCGCTACGTGCAGACCGAGTCGGCCGTCGATATTTCCGAAGAGATCGACCAGCTCGCCAAAAAGAGCCAGCAGCTCACCAAGGACATCTACAGCGACCTGACGCCCTGGCAGATCACCAAGATCGCGCGCCACCCCGAGCGGCCCTACACGCTGGACTATGTCAATGAGTTGTTCACCGACTTTGTCGAATTGCACGGTGACCGGCATTTTTCCGACGACCTGAGCATCGTCGGCGGTCTGGCGCGTTTCAACGGCACGGCCTGCATGGTGCTGGGCCACCAGAAGGGCCGCGACACGAAAGAGCGCGGCCTGCGTAACTTCGGCATGAGCAAGCCCGAGGGTTACCGCAAGGCCCTGCGCCTGATGAAAACCGCCGAGAAGTTCAAGCTGCCGGTGTTCACCTTTGTCGACACGCCGGGCGCCTACCCCGGCATCGATGCCGAGGAGCGCGGCCAGTCCGAAGCCATCGGACGCAACATCTTCGAGATGGCGCAGCTCGAGGTGCCCATCATCACCACCATCATCGGCGAAGGCGGCTCCGGCGGCGCGCTGGCCATCTCGGTGGCCGACCAGGTCGTGATGCTGCAGTACTCCATCTACTCCGTGATCAGCCCGGAAGGTTGCGCCTCCATCCTCTGGAAAACATCGGAAAAAGCCGAGGAAGCCGCCGAGGCCCTGGGCATCACCGCACACCGCCTCAAGGCGCTCGGCGTGATCGACAAGATCGTCAACGAGCCGGTGGGCGGCGCGCACCGCGACCACAAGCAGATGGCCGCTTTCCTCAAGCGCGCCCTCAACGACGCCTTCCGCCAGGTCAGCGACCTCAAGGTCAAGGAACTGCTGGACCGCCGCTACGAGCGCCTGCAAAGTTATGGCCGCTACACCGACACCAAGGCTGACGCGAAATAGCCTCCATCCGACGGGTGGTTGACTTCACATGACCACCGTCGACGACGCCATTCGCGTCTTTTCGCCGCAACTGCCTCTGGCCGTGGCCTACAGCGGCGGCGCCGACTCCACGGCCTTGTTGCTGGCCTGCGTCGACAAGTGGCCGGGGCAGGTGAGGGCGGTGCATGTGCACCACGGCCTGCAGGCCGCTGCCGACGGATTTGCGAGCCACTGCGAAGCCGTGTGCGCGCAGCTGCAGGTGCCCTTGCGGGTCGTGCGGGTGATGGCCCGGCATGCGCCCGGCGACAGTCCGGAAGATGCCGCCCGCAAGGCGCGTTATGAAGCATTTCGGGCTCTGGCGCATGAGGAGTGGACGCAGCCAGCTATCAAAAGCATAGCGCTTGCGCAGCATGCCGACGACCAGGTCGAGACCATCCTGCTGGCGCTGAGCCGCGGTGCCGGGCTGCCCGGCCTGAGCGCCATGCCCGCCCGCTGGCAGCGGGACGGCCTGGACTACCACCGTCCCCTGCTGCAGGTGCCGGCGCCCGAAATCCGCGCCTGGCTGGCGCGGCGCGGTGCCGCCTTCATCGAGGACCCGAGCAACACCGACGAGCGTTTCACGCGCAACCGTATCCGTGCGCGCCTGCTGCCGGCGCTGGCGCAGGCCTTCCCGCAGTTCCGCGAGACCTTTGCGCGCAGTGCCCGGCATGCGGCGCAGGCGCAGGCGGTGTTGCTCGAGGTGGCGCGCGAAGACCTGCAGCTGCTCGGCAGCCCGCCCGAGATCAGGGCCCTGCAGCTCCTGTCCGGCCCGCGCCAGGCCAACGTACTGCGCCACTGGCTGCTTGACGCCCACCAGGCCACACCGAGCGCGGCGCAACTCGACCAATTGCTGGCGCAGGTGGCGGCCTGCACCACACGCGGCCACAGGATTCACCTGAAGGTGGCCAACGGCCACGTGACGCGGGCCGGCGCGCATTTGCACTACGCCGCCGAGCCGGCCCGCTGACGCTGCTGGGTATAATTGAGGGCTTTGCTGGCCCGCGGTCAGGGCGCTTTTCGCAGCGCTTTCCGCCACAAAAGCAAAAAACCGCACTCCCAACTCCTGATTGACCTCCTGCAATGGCTTTGATCGTTCATAAATACGGCGGCACCTCGATGGGCTCGACCGAGCGCATCCGCAATGTTGCCAAACGCGTGGCCAAGTGGGCTCGCGCCGGCCACCAGATGGTGGTGGTGCCCAGTGCCATGAGCGGCGAAACCAACCGCCTGCTGGGCCTGGCCAAGGAACTGGCGCCTGGCAAGGCCAGCGACGCCTACCACCGCGAACTCGACGCCCTCGCCGCCACCGGCGAGCAGGCTTCCAGTGCGCTGCTGGCGATCGCGCTGCAGGCCGAGGGCATGGACGCCGTCAGTTACGCCGGCTGGCAGATGCCCATCCGGACCAACAGCGCGTACACCAAGGCCCGCATCGAGTCGATTGACGACAAGCGGGTGCGCGCCGACCTGGATGCCGGCAAGGTGGTCATCATCACCGGCTTCCAGGGCATGGACGACCTGGGCAACATCACCACGCTGGGCCGCGGCGGCTCCGACACCTCGGCCGTGGCAGTGGCGGCCGCCATGAAGGCGCATGAGTGCCTGATCTACACCGACGTGGACGGCGTGTACACCACCGACCCGCGTGTCGTTCCGGAAGCACGCCGCCTGCAGACCGTGAGTTTCGAGGAGATGCTCGAGATGGCATCGATGGGCTCCAAGGTACTGCAGATCCGCTCGGTCGAATTTGCGGGCAAGTACAAGGTGCCCCTGCGTGTGCTCTCGAGCTTCACGCCCTGGGACATCGACATCGACGAAGAGGCCAAGTCCGGCACCCTGATCAGTTTTGAGGAAGACGAAAAAATGGAACAAGCCATCGTATCGGGCATCGCGTTCAACCGCGACGAAGCCAAAATCTCCATTCTCGGTGTGCCAGACACCCCGGGCATTGCCTACCAGATCCTGGGCGCCGTGGCCGACGCCAACATCGAAGTCGATGTGATCATCCAGAACATCAGCAAGGACGGCAAAACCGATTTCAGCTTCACCGTGCACCGCAACGACTACGCGCGCGCCATCGACCTGCTCAAGGCCGAGGTGCTGCCCAAGCTGGGCGCGCAGGAGATCACCGGCGACGCCAAGATCTGCAAGGTCAGCATCGTCGGCATCGGCATGCGCAGCCATGTCGGCATCGCCAGCAAGATGTTCCGCTGCCTCAGCGAAGAAGGCATCAACATCCAGATGATCTCCACCAGCGAAATCAAGACCTCGGTGGTGATCGACGAGAAATACATGGAGCTGGCCGTGCGCGCCTTGCACAAGGCTTTTGACCTGGACCAGCCCGCCGCCAGCGCCTGATCGCTGGACGGCAGCCCAAGTCGTGAGATAATCCGGGCTCAGACAGAATTCAGGAAACGTGACCGAGTGGCCGAAGGTGCTCCCCTGCTAAGGGAGTATGGGGTGTAGAGCCTCATCGAGGGTTCGAATCCCTCCGTTTCCGCCAGACAAAAAGCCACCGCAAGGTGGCTTTTTTTTGTGCTGCTCCAGATGCCGCCGCGCGTCGTGTCGCAACCAGTCGTAAAAAAGCGGGCGCCGCCGGGGCGCAGACGTTATGGTGGCGCTTTACCTCCCGGAGTCCCCATGGTGTTAAAGACCCCCCTGATCAGCGCGACGCTGGCATGTCTGGCTGTTCTGGCCGGTTGTGCCGCGCCTGGCGCACCTACCACGGGCACCAGCCCCATGCCGCCCCCGCCCCCGGGGACTGCCTGCAATGCGGACGGAGCCCGGTTCGTGATCGGCAAGGCACCGGGGGCGAGTGTGGTCGAGGAAGCGCGCCAGCGCTCGGGCTCCTACATGGCGCGGGTGCTGCGTCCCAACCAGGCCGCCACCATGGAATTCAACGCCCAGCGACTCAACCTCGAGCTGGATGCTGCCGGCGTGATTCGACGGGTGCGCTGCGGCTGAAGGCCGCCGGGCGCAGTCTGCGCCTGTTTTGTTGAATGAAACACTCGTGCTATATTTCATGAAATATTGATACAAATGTTTCATGCCGACCTCCTCACTGTTTGCCAACCTTCCGCTTGATGGTCTGAGTCCGGAGTTGCTCCGTGCGGCGCGCTGGATCGAGGCGCATCCGCGCGAGGTGGCGCTGCATTCCATGCGTGAATGCGCGCGCCGGGCCGCTCTGGCACCGGCCACCTTGAGCCGCCTGTCGCAGGCCCTGGGGTTCCAGGGCTTCGAGGCGATCAAGCATCTCTGCCAGGAGTCTTTTTCAGCGCAGGCCGGTTATGCCGGGCGGGCCGAGGTGCTGCAGGCCAGCGCGCGGCATGACAAGGACTGGCTGGCGCTGCTCAATGAAACGCAACATGCGAACACCGCGTCCGTCAGCGGGCTGAATCAGGCCGCGCAGCTGGAGGCCGCGGCCGATGCCATGCTTAAGGCGCGGCGCGTCTATTTTCTGGGCCTGCGTGCCAGCCACGGCCTGGCGCTGCACCTGCACTACACCTATGGCCTGCTGGCGTCCAACGGCGTGCTGGTGCAGGGCCTGGGCGGCACGCTGACCGACCAGATCGGCGAGATGGGCACGGGGGACCTGCTGGTGGCGACTTCTGCCGCCGCGTACACGCGCCAGACGGTGGACGCCGTGGTGACGGCGCGGGCGCAGGGCGCCGATGTGCTGACCCTGACGGACAGTGCCCTCTCGCCGATTGCCCGTTCGGCCACCCACACGCTGCTGTTCCGTACCGACAGCCCCTCGTATTTCCATTCCATGGTCGGCGCCCTGGCTTTGACCGAAGCGCTGGCCGCCGCCGTGGCGGTACGCGGCGGCCGCAAGGTGCTGGTCTACCTGCAAACCCGGCAGGACCGCCTGGACAGCGAGGGCGCCTACTGGGACGAACGCGCCGACAAGGTCGCCACTGGCCGGCCACTGACTTCTTCACCAAGGAAATAAGCCCATGCCTGCAGCCTCCACCCATGTCTTTCACCGCCAGTTGCAGCACACGCCGCCGGTGGCCGTCAGCGGCCGGGGGGTGTACCTGACCGATGCCGATGGCAAGAGTTATATCGACGCCTCGGGCGGCGCTGCGGTGTCCTGCCTGGGCCACGGCCATCCCGACGTGCTGGCCGCCATGCATGCGCAGATCGACAAGCTGGCTTATGCCCACACCAGTTTTTTCACCACCGAGGTTGCCGAGACACTGGCTGCCCAACTGATCAGGACGGCGCCGCAAGGCATGAGCCATGTGTATTTCGTCAGCGGCGGCTCGGAGGCGATGGAGGCCACACTGAAGATGGCGCGCCAGTATTTTGTCGAGATCGGCCAGCCGCAGCGCACGCATTTCATCGCGCGCAGGCAGAGTTACCACGGCAACACCCTGGGCGCGCTGGCCATAGGCGGCAACCAGTGGCGGCGCGAACCGTTCGCGCCCCTGCTGATGCCGGCCACCCATGTGTCGCCCTGTTATCCCTACCGCGAGCAGCAGGCCGGCGAAACGCCGGAGCACTATGGCCAGCGCCTGGCGCGGGAACTCGAGGACGCCATCCTTGAACAAGGCGCAGACCGCGTGATCGCCTTCATTGCCGAAACCGTGGGTGGCGCGACCGCCGGTGTGCTGGCGCCGGTACCGGGTTATTTCAAGGCGGTGCGCGAAGTCTGCGACCGGTATGGTGTGCTGCTGATCCTGGACGAAGTGATGTGCGGCATGGGCCGTACCGGCACCCTGCATGCGTGCGAGCAGGAGGGTGTGGTGCCCGACCTGTTGGCCGTGGCCAAGGGCCTGGGCGGCGGCTACCAGCCGATTGGCGCGGTGCTCGCGCAGAAAAAAATTGTCGATGCAATGCGGGGCGGCACCGGCTTTTTCCAGCACGGCCACACCTACCTGGGCCATGCGGTGGCCTGTGCGGCGGCGCTGGCGGTGCAGCAGGTGTTCGAGCGGGACCAGCTCATCGTTCAGGTGCGCGCGCGGGGCGCGTTTTTGCAGACGCTGATGCAGGGCCGCTGGGGCGAACATCCCCATGTCGGGGACATCCGCGGCCGTGGTTTGTTCTGGGGCATCGAGCTGGTGCAGGACCGCGCGAAGAAGACACCCTTCGATCCGGCACGCAAAGTGCATGCACGCGTCAAGAAGGAGGCGATGGCGCGCGGCTTGATGGTTTACCCGATGGGCGGCACCGTCGATGGCCGTTATGGTGACCATGTCCTGCTGGCGCCACCGTTCATCAGCAGTGAAGCCGAACTGAGCATGGTGGTGGAGCGTCTTGGTTCGGCCATGGATGCCGCGATCGCCGCGGCTTGAACAACAAGTTTTACAACCTGGAGAAACTGATATGAGCATGAAGAAGTTTGCGTTGAGTGCGCTGGGCACCGCGAGTGCCGCCGTGGCCATGGCCGCCGCCCTGATGTCTGCGCCGGCCGTTGCGCAGCAGAAATTCGTGACCATAGGCACCGGTGGTGTGACCGGTGTGTATTACGCCGCTGGTGGCGCCATCTGCCGCCTGGTCAACAAGGACCGCGCCAAACACGGCATCCGGTGCTCGGTCGAGTCCACCGGTGGTTCGGTGTTCAACGTCAACACCATCAAGGCCGGCGAACTCGACTTCGGTTTCACGCAGTCGGATGTGCAGTACAACGCCGTCAAGGGTCTGGGCCAGTACAAGGATGGCGCCTACAGCGACCTGCGCGCCGTGTTCGCAGTACACCCCGAGCCCTTCACCGTCGCGGCCCGCAAGGAAGCCAACATCACCAAGTTCGAGGACTTCAAGGGCAAACGTTTCAACGTCGGCAACCCCGGCTCCGGCACCCGGTCGTCCATGGAGGAACTGCTGGCCGCGATGGGCTGGAAACTCGGTGACTTCTCGCTGGCCTCCGAACTCAAGGCCGACGAACACGGCCCGGCCCTGTGCGACGGCAAGATCGACGGCTTCTTCTACGGTGTGGGCCATCCTTCAGCCAACATCCAGGATCCGACCACCACCTGCGGTGCCAGGCTGGTGTCGCTGACCGGTCCAGTGGTCGACAAGCTGGTGGCCGACAAGCCCTATTACGCCAAGGTCACGATTCCCGGCGGCCTGTACCCGAACAACCCGCAGCCTACCGCCACCTACGGCGTGCTGGCCACCGTCGTGACGTCGGCCAAAACCTCACCCGAGACGGTGTACCAGGTCACCAAGGCCCTGTTCGAAAACTTCGACGAGTTCAAGAAGCTGCACCCGGCCCTGGCCAACCTGAACCCGCAGAACATGGTCAAGGACGGCCTGAGCGCGCCGCTGCATGAAGGCGCGGCGCGTTACTACAAGGAAAAGGGCTGGATCAAGTAATCCGGCGCAGCACGCCAGCTGCAAACCGCACCGGGGTGCGGTTTGCCAACCACAAAAGGGCGGAGCGGACTTCGCCCTTTTTTTAATGCCCGTGCCTACGACTTCCTGTTCCTGAAAGATGACCATGGCAACCGATATCGAAAAAGCGCCTGAAGCGCTGCAGCAACTCGTCGCCGAGGTGGATACCGGCGGGCGCAAGCCGACGGGCCTGACCGCTGGCATCATCTTTGCCGTGGCGCTCATCTGGGCGCTGTTCCAGTACTGGTACGCCTCGCCCTTGCCGTTTGCACTGGGTTTCGGCATCCTCAACGACACCGAAGCACGCGCCATCCACCTGGGCTTTGCGCTGTTTCTCGCTTTCCTGGCATGGCCGGCCCTGCGCAGTTCGCCGCGCGACCACGTGCCGGTGCAGGACTGGTTGCTGGCATTTCTTGCCGCGTTTGCGGGCGCCTACATCATGCTGTTTTATGCACAGATCGCCACCCGTCCCGGCCAGCCGACCACGATGGATGTGGTGGTGGCCAGCGCCGGCATGGTGCTGCTGCTGGAAGCGACGCGCCGTGCGGTCGGCTGGCCCATGGCGGCCCTGGCTGTGGTTTTCGTGGCCTACAGCATGCTCGGCCCCTGGCTGCCCGATGTGTTGTCCCACCGCGGCGCCTCGCTGAACCGGCTGGTCTCGCACATGTGGCTAACCACCGAGGGTGTGTACGGCATCGCGCTGGGCGTGTCGGCCGGCACCATTTTTGTCTATGTGCTGTTCGGCGCCTTGCTGGACCGCGCTGGCGGCGGCAACTACATGATGCAGGTGAGTTTTGCGGCGCTCGGCCATCTGCGCGGCGGGCCGGCCAAGGTGGCGGTGGTGTCGTCGGCCCTCAACGGCATGATCTCCGGGTCGTCGGTGTCCAATGTGGTCTCTGGCGGAATTTTCACCATCCCGCTGATGAAGAAATCCGGCTACGGCGGGGTCAAGGCCGGCGCCATCGAGACCATGTCGTCGGTGGACGGTCAGATCATGCCGCCGGTCATGGGGGCAGCTGCCTTCCTGATGGTGGAATACGTCGGCATTCCCTATACCGACATCGTGCGCCACGCCTTCCTGCCGGCCATCCTGTCCTACCTCGGCTTGTTCTACATCGTGCACCTGGAAGCGCTGAAGATGGGCATGCAGCCCATCATCCGGCGCGAACCCAAGCCGCTGCGCGATCGCGTGCTGCGCAATGCTTTCGGCATCTCGGGCAGCATCATCGTGATCGGGTCCCTGTACTACCTGTTCGAAGGCATGAAAGCCATGCTGGGCGGTGCCGCTCCCTATGCCATCGTGCTGGCGGTGATGGCGCTTTATGGCGTGTGCCTGCAGCAGGCGGCGCGCAGCCCCGACCTGGCCCAGGACATTGACATCGACCATCCCAAGGCGCTGGACACCTGGCCTACCGTGCGCGCGGGCCTGCACTTCCTCATTCCCATCGGCACGCTGATCTGGTGCCTGATGGTCGAGGAGATGTCACCGGCGCTGGCTGCTTTCTGGGCGGTGACCATCCTCGTGGTGCTGATGATGTCGCAGCGCCCGCTGATCGACGCGCTGCGCCGTACGCGCACGCCGGATGCCTGGCACGAGGGCTGGCGTTCGGTGGTTGACGGGTTTCACAATGGCTCGCGCAACATGATCGGCATTGGCGTGGCCACGGCGACGGCCGGCATCATCGTCGGCGGGATCACGCTCACGGGCCTGGGGCTGCGCATGACGGAATTTGTCGAGTTTGTGTCTCAGGGCAATGTCATGGTGATGCTGCTGTTCATTGCGTTTTCCTGCCTGGTGCTGGGCCTGGGCGTGCCGACCACGGCCAACTACGTGTTGGTGGCCACGCTGATGGCGCCGGTGGTGGTGGACCTGGGTGCGCAGTCGGGGCTGGTGATTCCGCTGATCGCGGTGCACCTGTTTGTCTTCTACTACGGCATCATGGGGGACATCACGCCCCCGGTGGGGCTGGCCACCTTCGCGGCGGCCGCCATCTCGGGGGAGGACGCGATAGAAACAGGCATCCAGGGGGCCATCTATGCGCTGCGCACGGTGATCCTGCCCTTCATCTGGATCTTCAATCCGCAATTGCTGCTGATCGATGTCGGCGGGGCCTTCTCCTTTTTCTGCATCGTGACCGCCAGCATGCTGGCCACGCTGCTGTTTGCCGCCGTCACGATGAACTGGTTCCGCATCAAGAATCGCCTGTGGGAAACGCTGGCGTTGCTGTTGGCGGTGATCCTGCTGTTCCGCCCGGACTTTTTCATGGACCGGATCGCCCCCGAATACCGCGATGCCAAACCCGCCGAGGTGTTCGAGATCGCGCGCAACGTGGAAAGTGACGGCCGCGTGGTGATGGTCACGCGCGGCACCACGCTGGAAGGCCGGGAGATCGTCAAGACCGTGGCGGTCCAGCTCGGTGACAAGGGGCCGGAGGGCCGCAAGCGCCTGGCCGACGCCGGCCTGCAACTGGTTCCGCTCGGTGACACCCTGCAGATCGGCCAGGCGAAATTCGGTTCGCGTGCCGCCAAGGCCGGCGTGGAGCAGGGCTGGGACGTGACTGCCATCAAGGTGCCGACCGACAGGCCCACAGCCCACTGGTTCTACCTGCCCGCGCTGTTACTGGCCCTGCTGGTCTGGTGGTCCCAGGGCCGGCGCATGCGCCGTGGCAGCGGTCCGGTGCCGCCAGCCACTGCTGCTGCTTCCTTATAAAGAAATCGGCTTTCTGCCCTTATTGGGTGGGCGCAGGCAGCTATCAAAAAAGGAGCGTTTCAGGAGTCGACCGAGGCGCTCCAGCGGTCACCCCAGGCTTTGTCCTGGGCTTTGTCCAACGAGCGCCGGTCTCGTTTGGTGGGGCGGCCGTGCTCCAGACTGCCGGCCGGTTCATGGTTCAGCCGGCGCTGCTCGGCCGCCGCTTCCCGCAGCGTGATGCTGTCCGGCGTTTCTTCGTAGAGCTGCTGCGCCACCGGTGCCGGCCCGCGTTGCTGGCTCAGGCCCCGGACCAGCACGGTGCGCGTGACCGGCCCCTGCCGCATCGCCACCGTGTCGCCGGCCTTCACCTCACGCGCAGGCTTGGCGTCCTGGCCGTTGACCTGCACGCGGTTTTTGCCGATTTCGTCGCTCGCCAGTGAACGGGTCTTGTAGAAGCGTGCGGCCCAGAGCCACTTGTCAAGGCGCATGGTTGACCTCTCGTGCGCCGCCATGCCAGGGAAGGGGAGACCTGTGTTTCATTGCCCGTCATTGTGTACCAGCGGCAGGCGCACGGTGGCGTCCAGCCCGGCAATACGCCCATGGTCTTCGCGGTTTTCCAGCGTGATGCTGCCGCCGAGCGCCTGCGTGATCTCGCGGCAGATCGCCAGGCCCAGGCCCGAGCCGTGGCGCACATTGCCGGCCGAAAAGGGCTGGTAAAGGCGTGCTGCCAGTTCGCCCGAAATGCCGGGACCGCTGTCGCTGACGGTCAGGGCCAGGTACCGGGCATCGGTGACGAGCCGCACCGACAGCGGGCCGCCGCGCTGGCTGTGCTTGATCGCGTTGTGCAGCAGGTTGCGGCAGAGTTCGCCCAGCATCCATTCATGCGCATTGACGCTGGCTGCCGTGGTTTCGATATCGAAGTCCAGGTCCTTCTCGGCAATCAGCGGCGCCAGATCCAGCGCGACGGCGCGCACGATGGCGTCCATGTCCACCGGCCCCAGGTCCGCCTGCTGGCGCAACTGCTCGACCTTGGCCAGCGCCAGCATCTGGTTGGCCAGCAGCGTGGCGCGGTCCACGGTCTGGTTGATCTCGGCCAGCGCCGCCTGGGCGTCCATGTCGCCGCGCAGCGCCGACTGCACCTGTACCTTCAACACCGCCAGCGGTGTGCGCAGCTGGTGCGCCGCGTCGCGCACAAAACGTTTCTGGTTGTCCAGCAGGTGCTGCAGCCGGCCCATGACCTCGTTGGTGGCGTCAACCAGCGGCAGCAGCTCGCGTGGCGCGTCCGGTGCGGCAATCGCCGTCAGGTCGCCCTCGGGGCGCGCCTGCAGCTCGGCGCTGAGGCGACGCACCGGGCGCGTGGCGCGCTGCACCACCACCACGGCCACCAGGGCAATCACGGCCAGCAGCAGCGCCTGGCGCCACAGGGTGTCGAACAGGATTTTTTGCGCCAGCGTGGTGCGCAGTTCCAGTGTTTCGGCTACCTGGATGACGGCCATACCGCGCCCGTTCGAGCTGGCCACCGGCTGCAGCAGGACGGCCACCCGCACGGCGTCGCCCGCATACACATCGTCGTAAAAATCGACCAACGCCGCGTAGGGCGGTTTGGCCGGAATGCGGCCGCGCCAGAAAGGCAGCTGCGCATAACCCGACACCATTTCGCCATTGAGGCTGGACACCCGGTAAAAAAGCCGGCTCTGGTTGTCGGCCTCGAAGGCTTCCAGCGCCGCATACGGCACGGTCACGCGCAGTTCGGACTGCCCGTCGTAGCCGCTCACGTCCAGCTGCTCACCGATCGACTTGGCCGAGGCCAGCAGCGTGCGGTCATAGGCGGTGTTGACGGCGCCCAGCGCCTGGCTGTACAGGCTGGCCGTGTTGAGCGTGACCAGCAGGCCCACAGGCAGCAGGATGCCCAAGAGAAGGTAGCGCCTGAGCGAGATGGCCCCCACGCTTTTCACTTCGTGTGCCTGCGGCGTTGCGCTGCCCCTTTCACCGGAAGAAGGGGCGGTGCTTGCTGGGGGCGGCCCGGCGCTGAAGGCTTTGACCCCCACGCTTTTCACTTCGTGTAATACGCTGCCCCCCGGGGGGGCTGTGCTTGCTTGGGGCGGCCCGGCGCTGCGCACGTCGTCCTCAACACCTTTCATGGCGCGTCCACTTTCAGCAGATAACCCAGGCCGCGCAAGGTGACCAGGGTCACGCCGGTGTGCGCCATTTTCTTGCGCAGGCGGTACACCACCACCTCCACGGCCTCGTACTGCACATCGGTCTCGCCGGGAAACACCAGCTCGAACAGTTTTTCCTTGGACACCGCCTGGCCGGGTTTGACGATCAGGGCCTGTAGCAGGGCCAGCTCGCGCGGCGTCAGTTCGAGGACCTGGTCGCGGTGGTAAATCGCGCCGCTTTCCTTTTCATAACGAAGCTGGCCCACCAGGTGGTCGCCGGCCCCCGGCTCGCTGCCGAATGCCGTGCGCCGGCGGCTCAGGGCGCGCAGCCTGGCCTCGAGTTCGTCGAGGTCAAAGGGCTTGGGCAGGTAGTCGTCTGCGCCCGTGTTCAGGCCGATGATGCGGTCGCCCACCGTGCCGCGTGCCGTCAGGATCAGCACCGGCGTGGCCAGCCCCTGGCGGCGCGCCTGCTCCAGCACCTGCAGGCCGTCCAGCCCGGGCAGGCTCAGGTCCAGCACCACCACATCGGGCTGGGCGGCCGTCCATAACGCCAGCGCCTTGCGCCCGTCGGTGCAGCCCAGCACCTCCATGCCGCGCCGGCCCAGGGCGCGCTGCAGCGCTGCCTGCATGGAAGGGTCGTCCTCGATCAGCAGCAATTTCATGGTGGTCAGCATGGGCGGGACATTAGCACTTTCCCTAGGGCTTTCGGACAGCCGTTTGACAGACAGGAAGCGCATCATCGCTCTGTTACCAACACCAAAGGAGACATACATGCGTCGCGATACTTTTCTGAAATCCCTGGCCGCCCTGGCCGCCACAGGTGCGTTCCCCCTGTCGGCCCTGGCTGCTGCCAATGTAAAAATGATGATTCCGGCCAATCCCGGCGGCGGCTGGGACGCCACGGGCCGCGCCTTGGGCAAGGCCCTGCAGGAATCGGGTGCTGCATCCAGCGTGACCTATGACAACAAGGGTGGCGCTGCCGGCGCGCTCGGCCTGGCCCAGTTCATCAATGGCAGCAAGGGCGACCCGAATGCGCTGATGGTCATGGGTGCCGTCATGCTTGGCGGCCTGATCACCGGCAAGCCGCCGGTCAGCCTGTCGCAGGTCACGCCGATTGCGCGCCTGACCAGCGAGTACAACGTGTTTGTGCTGCCCGCCAACTCGCCGTTCAAAACCATGGCCGACGTGATCGCGCAGCTCAAGAAAGACCCAGGCAGCGTCAAGTGGGGTGGCGGTTCGCGCGGATCCACCGAGCACATCGCCGCCGCCATGATTGCACGCGAAGTCGGCGTGGACCCTTCCAAGATCAACTACGTGGCCTTCCGGGGCGGCGGTGAAGCCACGGCAGCCATTCTGGGCGGCAACGTCACCGTGGGCGGCAGCGGCTACAGCGAATTTGCGGAATACATCAACACCGGAAAAATGAAGGCGCTCGCCGTCACATCGGATGCCCGCCTCAAGGGTGTCAACGTGCCCACGCTCAAGGAGCAAGGCATCAATGTGGTGATCGGCAACTGGCGCGGCGTTTACGGTGCACCCGGCATCTCGGCTGCCGAGCGCCAGACACTGACCGAGATGATTCTCAAGGCCGTCAAATCCAAGAGCTGGATGGAAGCCTCCGAGAA
Source organism: Polaromonas sp. 39-63-25 (assembly GCF_002278925.1). Classification (GTDB taxonomy): domain Bacteria; phylum Pseudomonadota; class Gammaproteobacteria; order Burkholderiales; family Burkholderiaceae_C; genus Polaromonas. The sequence goes on along the minus strand of NZ_NCJH01000017.1, from coordinate 18,612 downwards.
AAACAACTGGACGGCTGCCGTGCTCACCGGCGCGGCTTTCGAGAAGTTTGTCGACGACGACTTCGCCAGCCTGCGTGCCACCATGGTCAAGTCTGGCATGGTCTAAAGCAACCGGCATACCTGCCTTTTCGGTTTGTCATGGCGGCCTTGTGCCGCCATCCATGTTCGCGCACGCAAGGCTGCAGTTGATGTGCATGGATCCCGGATCAAGTCCGGGATGACAGTCCGCATTCAAGCGAGACAACTCATGACACAAGCAACCCCTTCCCCTGCTCAAATCCGTCTGCAGACCGTGGTCGGTGCCGGCATCGTGCTGCTCGCCCTGGGGCTGGCCGGCGGCGCCGTCAGCATCCCGTCTGCGGCAGGCTATGGCGGGGTCGGGCCGAACTTCCTGCCCTGGCTGATGTCTGCGGCCTTGCTGGTTTGCGGCGCCTTTATTGTCTGGGAAGCGCGTACCGGCGGCTTCCGCTCCCTGGATGAGCCCGGTGGTGCGGCCCATGGCGACTGGGTCGGATTTGCATGGGTCTCTGCGGGTTTGCTGGCTAACGCCGCGCTGATCACCACCATCGGCTTCATTTTCAGTTGCACCTTGTGTTTTGTGCTCGCGGTCCAGGGGCTGCGTGGTGCCGAAGGCAAGGCAGATCGGCGACCGGTCGCCTGGCTCAAGGACGTCGGGATCGGTGTCGCGATTTCCGCACCGGTGTACTGGACCTTCACTCAATTTCTGGCGATCAACCTGCCGGGCCTCACCTCCACCGGCTGGCTGTGAACCTGGAAATGTCAGTTGACCGCCCGTGGTGCTAAAGGATGTGTATGAATGCCGCCCACCCTGATTTTCCAACCGCATTGCTTTGCGCGGTAGCGCTACACACCCGATTGAACCGCCCTGGCGCGACCTGGGGGCGTTGCTCGTCCTTGGAGGCGTTTGCCTGCCGCGTCCTCACGCCTACCCAGCCCACCCCATGACGGCCCACTCGGGCGCGTTCAACTGACACTTCCAGGTTCTATGGACATCTTCAACCAGCTGCTGCAGGGCTTTGCCACTGCGGCCACACCGGTCAACCTGCTCTGGTGTTTTGTCGGCTGTGCGTTGGGCACGGCCATTGGCGTCCTACCCGGCATCGGGCCCGCCGTCGCGGTGGCCATGCTGCTGCCCATCACGGCCAGGGTCGAGCCCACGGCCTCCATGATCTTTTTTGCGGGTATTTATTACGGTGCCATGTATGGTGGCTCGACCACTTCCATTTTGCTGAACACGCCGGGGGAAACGGCCAGCATGGTCACGGCCATGGAAGGCAACCGCATGGCCAAGAGCGGACGTGCCGGCGCGGCGCTGGCCACGGCCGCCGTGGGTTCGTTTGTGGCGGGCACGATTGCCACCGTGCTGGTCACGCTGTTTGCGCCCGTTGTGGCGGAGCTGGCCGTCAAGCTTGGTCCTCCCGAGTACTTCATGCTGATGGTGCTGGCCTTCACCACCGTCAGTGCCGTGCTGGGCAAAAGCACGGTGCGCGGCCTGACCGCCCTGTTTGTCGGGCTCGGGGCGGGCCTGGTCGGGCTGGACCAGATTTCCGGCCAGGCGCGTTACACCGGTGGCGTGCCCGAGCTGCTCGATGGTGTCGAAATCGTTCTGGTGGCCGTCGGCCTGTTCGCTGTGGCCGAAGCCATGTACGCCGTGCTTTACGAGGGCCGCGTGGTCGAGTCGCAAAACAAGATGAGCCGCGTCCACATGACCGGCCGGGACTGGCGCCGTTCCTGGCCGGCCTGGCTGCGCGGCACCGCCATCGGCGCGCCGTTTGGCTGCATACCCGCAGGCGGCACCGAGATTCCGACCTTCCTGAGTTACGCCGCCGAGAAGAAGCTGGCGAAAGAAAGCGACCGGGCCGAGTTCGGCACGGCCGGCGCCATCGAGGGGGTAGCCGGCCCCGAGGCGGCCAACAACGCCACGGTCACGGCGGCCATGATTCCGCTGCTGACACTGGGCATCCCGACCTCCAACACCACGGCGATTTTGCTGGGCGCTTTCCAGAACTACGGCATCCAGCCGGGGCCGCAGCTGTTCACCTCGTCGTCGGCCCTGGTCTGGGCGCTGATCGCCTCGCTGTACATCGGCAATGTGATGCTGCTGGTACTCAACCTGCCGATGGTAGGCCTGTGGGTCAAGCTGCTGAAGATTCCCAAACCTTACCTGTATGCGGGCATCCTGATTTTTGCGACGGTGGGCGTCTACGGCATGCGGCAAAGTGCGTTTGACCTGTTCCTGCTGTATGGCATCGGTGTGCTCGGGGTGGTGATGCGGCGTTTTGATTTCCCGACCGCGCCCGTCGTGGTCGGCATGATCCTGGGCCCGCTGGCCGAAGCGCAGCTGCGCAACGCCATGTCGATCGGCGAGGGCAGCGCGATGGTGTTTCTGCAGCGGCCCATGTCGGTGATCCTGATCGTGGTGGTGCTGGCGGTGCTGATCCTGCCGCGCCTGGCCAAACGCTGGTCGGCGCGCCGGCTCGCGGCCTGAGGTCGATGTTTATCATAAAATAGGACTCCAGCCCAATATCCACGGGCGTAAGCAGCTATCAAAAGAGGAGTAGTGTGCGTCTTGACCGGTGTGTGTTGCACCTGACCGGCGGCAGTGGCCCAGGCGCCGCGCTACCATCGGCGCATGGAACACACCGACACCACGGCGCACGGTTTGCCGCTCGATGCGCAGAGCATTCTGGAGCTGGCCGCAAGGTCCATGTTCCAGCTGTTCTCCAGCATCAGCCAGGGCATGTTCCTGGTGGACCGCACCGGCCGCATTGTCTGGGTCAACGACGGCTACAAGCGGTTTTTGCCGGCGCTGGGTTTTTCGTCGGTGGACCAGTTTGTCGGCCACATGGTGGAGGAGGTCATTCCCAACACGCAGATGCGCCGCGTGCTGGAAACCGGCGAGCCTTTCCTGATCGACCTGCTGACCAACCGCGCCGGCACCTTTGTCGTCAGCCGCATCCCGCTGCGCGATGAAAGCGGCGGCGACGTCATCGGTGCCATCGGCATCGTGCTGTTCGACCACCCCGAGACCACACTGCAGCCGCTGATCAGCAAGTTTGCGCTGCTGCACCGCGACCTCGATGACGCCCGCCGTGAACTGGCCAGCCAGCGGCTGCAGGCGCCGGGCCAGCGCCAGTCCAAATACACCTTTGCCAGTTTTGTCGGCACCAGCCCGGCCGCGGTCGAGGTCAAGCGCCAGGCGCGCCGCGCCGCCCAGACCTCCAGCCCGGTGCTGCTGCTCGGCGAAACCGGTACCGGCAAGGAGTTGCTGGCCCACGCCATCCATGCCACCTCCAGCAGGGCGCGCGGGCCCTTCATCAGCGTCAACATTGCCGCCGTGCCCGACACCCTGCTGGAGGCCGAATTTTTCGGCGTGGCGCCCGGTGCCTATACCGGCGCCGACCGCAAGGGGCGCGACGGCAAGTTCAAGATCGCTGACGGCGGCACGCTGTTTCTCGACGAGATCGGCGACATGCCGCAGGCCTTGCAGGCCAAGCTGCTGCGCGCCCTGCAGGAGGGCGAGATCGAGCCGCTGGGCTCGAACAAGCTGATTCCGTTTGACGCGCGCCTGATTGCAGCCACTTCGCGTGACCTGGGCGCGCTGGTGCGCGAGGGCAAGTTCCGCGAAGACCTGTTTTACCGCCTCAACGTGCTGCCGATCAAGGTGCCGCCGTTGCGCGAGCGTCGCTCCGACATTCCGGCGCTGCTCGAAGTGCTGGGCGAGGAAATGGCGCTGCGCAGCGGCGACCGCCAGCCCGAACTGGCGCCCGACGCGCTGGCCCTGCTGTCGGCGCAAACCTGGCGCGGCAACATCCGCGAACTGCGCAACGTGCTGGAGCAGGCGGTGATGCGCAGCGACTCGCCGAGCATCGGCCGCGCGCAGTTTGAGGAGGTGCTCAAGGAGGCGGGCATCGAGCGTATTGCACCTTTGCCGCTGGACGGGCTGGGGGACAGCGCAGAGTCCGCCTCCGATCCGCTGCGCCCGCTGGCCGAGCAGGTGGCACAAGTGGAGCGCCGCGCCATTGCCGCCGCCATGGCGGCGACCGGCGGCAACAAGCTGGCGGCCTCGCGCCTGCTCGGAATTTCGCGCGCCAAGCTGTATGAGCGTCTGGATAACCCTGTATAAAAAAAATGCAATTGCATGATAATAAGTCAATAAAAATGACTTATAAACAGACAAATCAATGTTGATCCTGAAAAAGCCTATATAGATCAACGGTCTTTTTCTGGCACGACATGTGCAATCATGGTGCATCGCCAAACAACAGGAGACATCCATGCATCGTCGTACCCTCATCGCGCTTGCCGCACTCGCCACCGCTTTCGTTTCGCCACTGGCCCTGAGCCAGGCCAAAGAAATCAAGATCGCCATCATTGCCAGCAAGACGGGTCCGCTGGAGGCCTATGCCAAACAGACCATCGTTGGCTTCCACATGGGGCTGAACTACGCCACCGGCGGCACCATGATGGTGGCGGGCAAGAAGCTCGTGGTGATCGAGAAGGACGACCAGGGCAAGCCCGACGTGGGCAAGGCGGCGCTGGCTGCGGCTTATGCCGACGAAAAGGTGGACATCGCCGTCGGCCCCACCGCCTCGCCGGTCGCGTTGGCCATGTTGCCGGTGGCTGAGGAATACAAGAAGATCCTGCTGGTCGAGCCTGCCGTGGCCGACAGCATTACCGGCGACAAGTGGAACAAGTACATCTTCCGCACCGGCCGCAATTCCAGCCAGGATGCTGCCGCCAATGCCGTCGCGCTGGACCGGCCAGGTAATGTGGTCGCCCTTCTGGCCAACGACAACGCCTTCGGTCGCGATGGCGTGAAGGCCGCCAAGTCGTTCATGAAGAACGCCAAGATCGTTCACGAAGAGTACCTGCCCGTGGGCACCACCGACTTCACGGCGGGCCTGCAGCGCATTGTCGACAAGCTCAAGGACCAGCCGGGCAACAAGTACCTCTCGGTCGGCTGGTCGGGCAGCCCGACGCCGTTTCCGAAGATCGCCGATCTGGACCTTGAAAAGCGCTACGGCATCAAGCTCGCCACCGGCGGCAATATCCTGCCCGCCATGGTCGCCTACAAAAGCTTCCCGGGCATGGAAGGCGCGCTGTATTACTACTTCGGTATCCCGAAGAACCCGGTGAACGAAGCGATGGTGGCCCAGCACTACCAGCAGTTCAAGACACCGCCGGACTTTTTCACGGCGGGCGGTTTCTCCGCAGCGATGGCCGTGGTGACGGCGCTCACCAAAACCGGAGGCGACACCAATACCAACAAGCTCATCTCCACCATGGAAGGCATGAGCTTTGACACGCCCAAGGGCAAGATGACCTTCCGCAAGGAAGACCACCAGGCCATGCAGAGCATGTTCCACTTCCGCATCAAGGCCGACCCGGCATTTGCCTGGGGTGTGCCAGAGCTGGTTCGCGAGATCAAACCCGAAGAGATGGCCATCCCCATCCTCAACAAGCGCTGATGCGCTGATCGGGGAGGGCGCTCGCCAGAGTTGGCGAGTGCCTGCCCTCCTTCACTCCTGTTTTGATAGCTGCTGGTGCTTGATCCGTAAGCGCCGGGGGCTGCTTTTACCCCAAAAATGACCTGGAGCCTGGTGCTGAACCCATGCTGGCAACCCACGAACTAACCATCCGCTTTGGTGGCCACGTGGCGGTGAATGCCGTGACCTGCTCGTTCGAGCCAGGCACGCTCACCGCCATCGTCGGCCCCAATGGTGCGGGCAAAACGACCTATTTCAATCTGATCTCCGGTCAGCTCAAGGCCAGCAGCGGCACGGTCATGCTCAACGGCGAGGATCTGTCGGGCAAAAGCGCCTCGGCACGTACCCATGCCGGGTTGGGCCGGGCCTTTCAGCTGACCAACCTGTTTCCCAACCTCACCGTGCTGGAAAACGTGCGTCTGGCGGTTCAGGCCACACGCCACGGTGCGCACCGGCACGGCCTGAACCTGTGGAGCATCTGGAGCGACCACAAGGCCTTGCTGCAGCGCGCCGAAGAAATCCTGGAAATCGTGGCGATGCAGGGCAAGGCCGCGATGCCGGTGGCCAGCCTGCCGCACGGTGATCAGCGCAAGCTCGAGGTGGCCTTGCTGATGGCGCTGGAATCGCAGGTGTTCATGTTCGACGAACCGACCGCCGGCATGAGTACCGACGAGGCGCCCGTGATCCTGAACCTGATTCGTCAGTTGAAGCAGGACAAGACCAAAACGATTTTGCTGGTGGAGCACAAGATGGACGTGGTGCGCGAACTCGCCGACCGCATCATCGTGCTGCACAACGGCACGCTGGTGGCAGATGGCGAGCCGGCCGAGGTGATCGCATCGCCGATTGTGCAGGAAGCTTATCTGGGCGTGGCGCCCGAACGTGCAGGGGAGGGCGCATGAGCGACAACCTGCTCACCCTCGAAGGGGTGCACACCCACATCGGCGCGTACCACATCCTGCATGGGGTGGACCTGGCCATTCCGCGCGGACAGCTGACCATGCTGCTGGGCCGCAACGGCGCCGGAAAAACCACCACGCTGCGCACCATCATGGGCTTGTGGCAGGCCTCGCAAGGGCGCGTCAGTTTTGCGGGGCGCGACATCACCAGGCTCAGCACGCCGCAGATTGCCGAACTCAACATTGCCTATGTGCCTGAAAGCATGGGCATTTTCTCGGACCTCACCGTCAAGGAAAACATGCTGCTGGCAGCGCGCAGCGCCAGGCGTGCCAGCCAGATGGACGAGGCACGGCTGAAGTGGATCTTCTCGCTGTTTCCGGCGGTGGAGAAATTCTGGAACCACCCGGCGGGCAAGCTCTCCGGCGGACAAAAGCAGATGCTGGCCGTGGCGCGTGCCATCGTCGAGCCGCGTGAACTGCTGATCGTCGATGAGCCCAGCAAGGGCCTGGCGCCGGCCATCATCAACAACATGATTGACGCGTTTGCACAACTCAAGGCCAGCGGCGTGACGATTTTGCTGGTGGAACAGAACATCAGTTTCGCCAAACGCCTGGGCGACACCGTGGCCGTGATGGACAACGGCCGCGTCGTGCATGCGGGGTCGATGGCCGAACTGGCCGAAGACGCGGCGCTGCAGCAATCCCTGCTTGGACTTGCACTATGAAAACTCTTGATTTCGACTGGAAACCGCTGGCGCTCGTGCCCCTGCTCGCCATGGGGGTGTTCCCCTTCATCGGCTCCAGCTCGACCTGGCTCACGCTCACGGTCGCCGGCCTGGCCATGGGCATGATCATCTTCATCATCGCCTCGGGCTTGACCCTGGTGTTCGGCCTGATGGACGTGCTCAATTTCGGCCACGGCGTGTTCATCGCGCTGGGGGCCTTTGTGGCCACCAGCGTGCTGGGCGCCATGGGCGACTGGACCGGCTCACAGGAGTTGTGGCGCAACCTGGTGGCGGTGCTGCCGGCCATGCTGGTGGCCATGTTGGTGGCCGGTGCCGTTGGCCTGGTGTTTGAGCGTTTCATCGTGCGGCCGGTCTACGGCCAGCACCTCAAACAGATCCTCATCACCATGGGCGGCATGATCATCGGCGAAGAACTGATCAAGGTGATCTGGGGGCCGGCGCAGATCGCCCTGCCCATGCCCGAAGGCATGCGAGGCTCGCTGCTGTTCGGCGACGCGGCGATTGAAAAATACCGTCTCATCGCTGTGACTGTGGGCGTGGTGGTGTTCGGAGTCCTGGCCTGGACGCTGGTGCGTACCAAGGTCGGCCTGCTGATCCGCGCCGGTGTGCAGGACCGCGAGATGGTCGAATCGCTGGGCTATCGCATCAAACGCCTGTTTGTCGGCGTGTTTGTGGTCGGCAGCGCGCTGGCCGGCCTGGGCGGCGTGATGTGGGGCATGTACCAGCAGAGCGTGACCCCGCAGATGGGTGCCCAGGTCAATGTGCTGATCTTCATCGTCATCATCATTGGCGGGCTCGGTTCCACCGGCGGTGCGCTGATTGGTGCCTTGCTGGTCGGCCTGATGGCCAACTACACCGGTTTTCTGGCCCCCAAGGTGGCGCTGTTTTCCAACATCGCGTTGATGGCTGCCATCCTGTTGTGGCGGCCCCAGGGCATCTACCCCGTGACCAACCGCTGAGGATGACGCCATGAACAACATCCTCACACGCATCGTCTCCAACGACTTCCCGCGCAGCCGCGTACTGGCCGTTATTCTGGTCGGATTGCTGCTGGCCCTGGCCTTTGCGCCGTTTATTTTCCCTGGCGTCAAGGCCCTCAGTGTCGCTGCCAAGGTGCTGGTTTTTATTGTGCTGGTGGCCAGCTTCGACCTGCTGCTGGGTTACACCGGCATTGTCAGTTTTGCGCACACCATGTTCTTCGGCATCGGTGCCTATGGCATAGCGGTGGCCACCACCCACCTGGGCCCGACCTGGGGAGCGTTGGCGGTGGGCCTGCTGTGCGCGCTGGCGCTGTCGTTTGTGCTGTCACTCGCGGTCGGGTTGTTTTCGCTGCGGGTCAAGGCCATCTTTTTTGCCATGATCACGCTCGCCGTGGCGTCGGCCTTCCAGACGCTGGCCTCGCAACTGTCGGAGGTCACCGGCGGCGAAGACGGGCTGAGCTTCAAGGTGCCTGAGCTGCTGTCGCCAAGCATGGAGTTTTTTGAGCAGCCCTTCCTCGGTGTGTCCATCGACGGGCGCCTGCTGACCTACTACCTGCTATTTGTGGTGACCCTGGTGTTGCTGCTGAGCCTGTTGCGCATCGTCAACTCGCCCTTCGGCCGCGTGCTACAGGCGATTCGCGAGAACGAGTTCCGCGCTGAAGCCATTGGTTACCGCGTGGTGGTCTACCGCACCACTTCCAGCGTGTTGTCGGCCCTGTTTGCCACCGTCGCCGGCGCCATGCTCGCGCTCTGGCTGCGTTACAACGGCCCGGACACCTCGCTGTCCTTCGAAATCATGATCGACGTGTTGCTGATTGTCGTGATAGGCGGCATGGGCACGATTTATGGCGCAGCCATAGGCGCGGCCCTGTTTCTGGTGGCACAGAGCTACCTGCAGGACCTGCTGCGCCTGGGCAGCGAAGCCGCGGCCGGCCTGCCGTGGCTGGCGGCCTTGCTTTCACCCGACCGCTGGCTGCTCTGGCTCGGCGTCCTGTTTGTTTTATCGGTGTATTACTTTCCCACCGGCGTTGTGGGGCGGCTCAGGGCCGTGCGCAGTCAGGGAACAACAACCCGGACCTGAACGCCAGGCCACAAGCAGGAGACAAAAAATGAAGACAAGCTTGAAGACCTGGGGCCGGCAGACGCTGGCCGTGCTGGCCCTTTGCGGGCTGGGCGGGATGGCGCAGGCGGCTGATCTGGTCATTGGCCAGGTGGCGCCGCTGTCCGGCGTGCTGGCCAGCACCGGCCACCAGATGGTGGTGGGCGGCAAGATCTATTTCGACCACATCAATGCGCAGGGCGGGGTGCACGGCGCAAGGATCCGCCACGAAGTGGTGGACGACGGCTACAAGGTGCCCGAGACCGTGCGCCTCACGCGCGACATGCTGGCCAAACCGGAAGTGGTGGCGCTGTTCGGTTTTGCCGGCACGGCCAACGTCACCCAACTGCTGACAGACGGGGTGCTCGATGTCGGCGGTGCCGCGCTGGTGGCGCCCTACACCGGCGGCGAGTCGCTGCGCAACCCGTTCAACCCCTGGATCTTCCATGTGCGTGCCGGCTATGCCGACGAGACAGAACACATGGTGCAGCAGGTGACCACGCTGGGCATGAGCCGCATCGCCGTGATGTACCAGGATGACGGCTTCGGCAAGGCCGGCCTGCTGGGCGTCGAAAACGCGCTGGCCAAACGCAAGCTGAAGCTGGTCGTGGCGGCCGGTTATGAGCGCAACACCGACAAGGTCGAAGAGGCGGTCAAGAAGATCAAGGCGTCGGACGCGCAGGCCATCATCATGATTTCGGTCAACAAGTCCACGGCGGCCTTTGTCAAGCTTTACCGCGAGACTGGCGGCGGCGCGCAGCTCTACAACATCTCGGTGGTGGATCCGGCCGAACTCGTCAGGCTCGCCGGCCTGAAAAACGCCCACGGACTGGGCATCAGCCAGGTGGTGCCTTACCCCTTCATGCCGAACACGCCGGTGGTGCGCGAATACCATGCGCTGCTGAAAAAATACGCGCCCGGCGAAGTCGTCAACTACACGAGTTTTGAAGAATTTGTCGGCGCCAAGGTGCTGGTCGAAGCCCTGCGGCGCGCCGGCCCCAACCCCACGCGCGCCAGGGTGGTCAAGGCGCTGGAGTCCATGAACAGCTTCGACACCGGCGGTGTCATCGTCAACTATTCACCTGCCAACCGCATCGGCTCACGTTATGTGGAAGTGACCGTGATCGGCAGCTCCGGCAAGCTGCTGAAGTAGCCACTGCGGCGCGCGCCCAGAGACGAACAGATTAAACAAGAGAGTCCGCTTCATGCAATTCACGTCTGAGTATTTGACCTGCGCCGGGCGCGAGATCCACTATACCGAATGGGGAGCGCAGCACAGCGCTACCGTCATCGCCTGGCACGGGCTGGCCCGCACCGGACGCGACATGGACGAACTGGCGGCGCACCTGAGCGACCGCTACCGCGTGATCTGCCCCGACACCATCGGACGCGGCCTGAGTCAGTGGAGCCCCGACCCGAAAGGCGAATACCAGCTGGCGTTTTACGCGCGTATTGCGGCTGATCTGTTTGAGCAACTGCACATCGACAAGGCGCACTGGGTCGGCACCTCCATGGGCGGCGCCATCGGCACGGTCTGCGCGTCCGGCCTGTTCGAGCCCGCCATGAAAGGCCGCATCCAGAGCCTGGTGCTCAACGACACGGCGCCGCAGATTGCCGATCCAGCCGTCGAGCGGATCAAGTCCTACGCCGGCAACCCGCCGGCCTTTGACACCATGCTGGCGCTCGAAGCTTTCTTCCGGCAGGTGTACAAGCCCTATGGCTGGCTCAGCGACGTCCAGTGGCGCCGCATGACCGAGACCTCGGCGCGCCGCCTGCCCGACGGCCGCCTGACACCGCACTACGACCCGGCCATGGTGCAGCAGTTCACCCACCACCCGGGCGACTACCTGATCTGGGAGCATTACGACGCGCTCAAGATTCCGGTCCTGTGCCTGCGTGGCGCGGAGTCCGACCTCGTGCTGCGCGACACCACCGCCGAGATGCTGACGCGGGGGCCGGGTGCGGCCGGCTTGACGCAAGTGGTGGAGATTGAGGGCTGCGGCCATGCGCCGGCGCTCAACGTGCCCGATCAGCTGGAGCGGGTGGCGGCATTCATCGACGCGGCGGGCTGAGTTGCTATTGATTCGATAGCTGGTTGCGCCCGTGGAGAAAGGGCTGGAGAGCAATTTTATGCATCTTCCCGGCGCCAACGCGCTGGCGCGGATCACGTTTCATCGAGATAGCCGCGCTCCGTGGCCAAGGCCTGGTTTTCAAAAATCGCCATGGCTGTGCGCATGCGCCTGAACCCCAGTTTTCGGTAGAAGCCTTCCTTGCCGGGAACCGCGTAGAGGATGATTTTCCGGTGGCCACGGGACAGGTCCACGAGTTTGCCGACGATCTCTTTACCCAGGCCGGTGCCCTGATGACTCGGCAAGACAGCGATGTCGCAGATGTAGGCGCAGTCCACGCCATCGGCCAGCGCCCGGCCAACCCCGACCAGCTTGCCGTCCTCGCGAACGAAGCACCGGAACATGCTGTTCGTGAAGACGGTTTTCAGGTCGGCCGGCTTTTTGTTCCCCAGCGGCGCCGCGAGGTAAAGGGCGGAGAGTTCGTTCCAGTCGATGTTGTCGACGAGGTGGGTCCAGACCAGCGGCACATTGTTCTCCTGTTCAATCAAGGGTCGCCATCTTAGGGGGCCCAGTGGTAGGTGGCCGCCGCATGCAGCGTCCAGCTGGCGTTACCGGGCAGCTCCAGCACCTGGTGGTGGTGCTTCAAAAGTGCCTGGTGGTGGCTGACGCTGACAGGGGTGATCGACAGGCCGGCGAGCTGGCCGTACAGGCGCTCCTCGTTGGTCGCGTCCAGCGCGCTGGTGGCCTCGTCGAGCAGCAGGTAGCGCGGCTTGGCGAGCAGGGCGCGGGCGAAGGCCAGCCGCTGTTGCTCGCCGACGGACAGCACCTTGGCCCAGTCCAGCTCGGCGTCCAGGCCGCCGAAACGTTCCGCCAGCGTCGGCAGGTTCACCCGGTCCAGCCATGACAGCAACTCTTGGTCCGAGACTTCGCGATCGGTCTGGGGGTAGGTCAGCTGGCAGCGCAGATCGCCCAGCGGCAGGTAGGGCTGCTGGGGCAGGAACAACATGTCCGGCCCGGCCGGGCGCACCACCTCGCCCGAGCCCGTGTTCCACAAGCCGGCCATCACCCGCAGCAGCGAGCTTTTGCCTGCGCCGCTGGCGCCGACGATCAGCAGCCCTTCGCCCGGGGGGACCGCCAGCGTGAGCCCCTGAACCAGCAGGTGCTCCCGGTTGGGCGTGAGCACCGTCAGGCGGTCCAGGGCCAGCGCAAAGCCGGGTGTGGTGCTGATCTGTGGCGGGGCGTCATCGCCGGGCCCGGGGGGCTGGTTGGCCTGGGCGTCCAGCGCCTGCGAGAAGGCATGCAGCCGGTCCACCCCGGCCGAGAAGCGGCTCAGGCCCTCGAAGTGTTCGACGATCACCGTCAGCGCACTCAGGATGGCGGCGAAGGCGCCGGCGGCCTGGATAGCCCGGCCGACCTCCAGCTTCCCGGAGAGCACATCGCCTGCAATGATCACGGTAGGCAGCACCACCGTCAGAAAGCTGTGGGCGAACTGGAAGAGGTTGAGCTTGAATTGCCAGCGAATCACCTGCTGGAAGTTGGCATAAGCCGCCTGGAAGACACGCTGCAGCGCCGACATCTCGCGCGCTTCTCCGTCGTAAAAGGCGATCGGCTCTGCATGTTCGCGCACCCGCACCAGGCTGAAACGGAAATCTGCCTCGCGCTGCAGCTGGCGGAAATTCAGGCCGATCAGCCGCTTGCCGAACACCGAGCCGGTGAACCAGGTGCTGAACACGGCATAACCGATCAGGAAATAAACCAGCCCTTGGGAAATGGACCACAACACACCGGAAAAGGCGATCAGCTGGATGAAGGAGCCCAGCACGATCATCGAGAAGTACAGCGACTGCTGGGTGAAGGTGTTGATGTCCTCGGCAATGCGCTGGTCGGGGTTGTCGATGCCGGCGACGGCGTTGAGCCGGTAGTAGGCGCGCTGATGAAAATAGCGCGCCAGGAAGTGGTGTGTCAGCCAGCGGCGCCAGCGCAGGCCCAGGGTGTCGCGCACGAAGTAGTACAGGCCATAGAGCGGAACCGCCGCGACGAGGATGGCCGTGTAGCGCCAGATCGAGGCCCAGAAGCGTTCGGTGTCTCCGGCGGCCAGGGCCGAGGTGAACTCGCCGGTCTCGTGGTTGAACAGCACGCTGACGGCCGTCTGCGCCAGCAACAGCAAAATCAGCAGGGCCAGCAACCCCCGGGAACGCCAGCGTTCATTCGCGAGCCAGTAGGGCCGGGCGATCGCGACGAAGCGTCGCCACAGGCGGGCATTGAAGCCGGGTGCTGCTTCCGGGGTCATGGGTGCAAGGCCTGCGGGCCGATGTCGGAGGGGAGGTCCATTCCCCTATTGGACATGAATTCAGGGCGGGGTCAGCACGGCGGTGATCACGGCCTCGTCGGGCGCCGCGAAGGTGGTGTTGTGCCGCTCGGTCAGGGGGCCGCCGCCGGGAAAAACTTCACCCTGGGCGCCGTAACCAATGGCCTTGAACTTCCACTGCCCCCCAATCAGCTTGAGGTTGCCCACGTGGAGGTCCGGACCGGCGAGCACGCGGTACACGCCGTCATTGACCCTGCTGAGCGTCAGGGCTGGCAAGGCCTTCATCTGCGCTTGCCCGGACATGCCCGGCCACCGGCCATCGTCAGGCCCTGATGGCCGCGAAGAGCTCGCGCTTGTCGAGGCCGTACATGTCGGCAAATTCCTCGGCGGTCTTGCCACTGCTTTCAAACGTGCGGCGCAGTGCTTCGCGTTTGGCCAGCTTCTGGTCGCGCTCGGCAAAGGCTTCCTCGAGCAGGGCGGTGGCCTCCAGGTCATTGGTCTGGACCCGGGCCTGGTAGTCCTGGCGGGTCAGGCCGCTGGCCTCGAAAGCGGCCATCAACTGTGCACGGAATTTGGGCCGCAGGTCCTCGCGGGCGCGGGCCTGGCGGCGGCGGAACAGTTCAAGCAGTGACAGGTAGACATGTTCGGGCGCCACGTCGTCACCCGCATTGCCCTGCAGGTCGTGGCGCTTGTTGCCGGCGGTCACGCATTGCAGGTAACGCGTGGAGCGTGTGTGGATGCCCAGCGCCGCCTTGAGGCTGTCGCGCTGGAAGTGTTCGGGGTGCGCGGCCAGCAGTTCCTGAAAAATGCCGAGCTTGAGCGGCAGGAAATTGGCGCCGAAGAGGTGCGGGTACAGCTCGAACAGCTTTTCCAGCACGGGCTGCACCGAACGCGAACGACCCGCTGCAGGGGTGGGCTCGCCTGCCGGCGCGCTGGAGGGCTGCCCGGCCGGCGTGATCTCGTCCGCCAGGACGGTTTCACCGGGGGCAACGCTTGTTTCTGAAGGGGTCATGGTCATGGGGGTCATCTTGGGGTCAACCCGTGATTGTCAACCAAACGGCCCGCCCGCTGTGTAAACCCCATGTTCATGGGGGCTGAATTGTCGTCAGCCTCTGGTTTTTGGCTGCTCCGGGCATCCATAATTTGACCTGTCATGCGGGAAGGGATCGCCGCATGCCAGGCCTGCCGCGCACGCCGGTTTGTTTGCGCTTTGTGTTCAAAATATTTCTGACAGGAAACAACCATGACTTCTGGAATCAAGGCTGTCGCAGCCAGACTCGCTTTTGCCTTGCTGCTTTCATTTGCCGGGGCCCAGGCCATGGCCGCGGGCGCGCTGGCCATTGACAGCCTGCAGGGTGAAAAATACGGATTCTCCTTCAACCACCCGACGTCCGACCAGGCCGAGAAGCGTGCGATGAGGGAGTGTGGTTCAGACTGCGCCGTGGTGCTGCGCTTCCGCGCCGAATGCGGCGCCTACGCCGCAGACCAGGCCAAGGGCTCCAATGCCTACGGTTGGGGAACGGGTGCGACGAGTTCCATCGTCCAGCAGCGCGCATTGTCGGAATGCCGGGCCAAGGGCGGCTCAAGCTGCAAGGTCCGTTCATGGGGCTGTGACGCCACGAAGGCCTCGGCCGACCAGGATTCCGGGTCCAGGGACAACAACGCGGCCAGCGCGGAATTCCAGATGCAGGGTGACTGGGAGGTCGACTATGCCGGATCAGCCGGATTTCCTTACCGGGGAACCTTGCGCGTCAACGAAAAGTCCGGCAACGGCGTCTATCGGGGCGTGATGGTTCTGGCTTACACCAACAATCAGGGCCAATCCAAGAAGGTTCAGCAGAACACGCTGATCACGGTTCGCGGAAACATCGTCACGATCAAGGGCAGCAATCCTGTCTACCTGCAGGGTTCGGGCAACTACGATCCCGACACTTACACCATGACCATAGGCAGTTCCAATGTCATGCGCGGCCAGAACAACGATGCCGGGGGCGCTGGCGGTTCCGTGGTGATCACCCGGCGATAAACCCCTCCGGGGGGCGGTCGGGTGTCCCGCTTGGGCCAGCGCCTGCACATCGGGCCCGACCTAAAATCCGGGTGAATGAAACACCGCAGAGTTCCCTCACCGCAGCCCGGGCCTGCGCTTGCGCCCATGGTGGCCCAGCCCCTGGGCGTGAAGCTGCAAGCGGCTGCGGCCCTGCATCAGCAGGGGCAGCTCGATCAGGCGGAAGTGCTGTACAAGGAAATCCTGCAGGCGCAGCCGCGGCACTTTGATGCACTGCAATTGTTGGCAACGCTGGCCGTGCAACGAAACCATGCGGCGCAAGCCATGGTTCTGTTCGAGCTGGCACTGAAGATCCATCCCGCGAATGCCAGCGTGCTCAGCAACCGGGGGTCCGCCTTGCTGAACCTGAACCGGCCGCAGGAAGCGCTGGACAGCTGTGATCGCGCGTTGCAGGTCAGGCCTGACTATGCAGAGGCCTTGAGCAACCGCGGCAATGCCTTGTGGGCGCTGAAGCGCCCGGCGGAGGCGCTGCAGAGTTTCGACCATGCACTGAAACTCAAGCCGGACTACGCTGAAGCGCTGAGCAACCGCGGTGCGGCCTTGCGGGCCCTGAACCGCCATGCCGAGGCGCTGGACAGTTATGACCGCGCGCTCCGGATCCGTCCGGCCTTTGCCCAGGCACTGAACAACCGGGGCGCCGCCTTGCAGGACCTCAACCGCCATGCGGAGGCGCTGGAGGATTTTGGCCGCGCCGACTTTGCGCAGGGCTGGCAAAACTACGAATGGCGCTGGAAGCGAAAGCTCAACCAGGACAAGCTTCGCAACTTCAGCCAACCCCTGTGGCTGGGCAAAGAGTCGTTGGCGGGCAAGACGATACTTCTGCACGCCGAGCAAGGCCTGGGCGACACCCTTCAATTCTGCCGCTACGCCAGGCAGGTGGCGGCCCTGGGCGCGCGAGTGGTGCTCGAAGTGCAGCCGGCGCTCAAGACACTGCTTCAAGACCTGGAAGGTGTCAGCCTGGTGCTGGGGCGCGGCGAGCGTCTGCCCGACGTTGACTACCACTGCCCGCTGCTGAGCCTGCCGCTGGCGTTCAAGGTCGATCTGGGCACCATCAGCGGCGAGCCCTACCTGCACAGCGACCCGGACAAACGCCAGGCCTGGCAAGAGCGACTGGGCCCTGGCCGCAACAAGCGCATCGGCCTGGTGTGGAGCGGCAGCACCGGCCACCAGAACGACCACACCCGATCCCTGGCGCTGACGGACATCCAGGGACTGCTCAGCGAGCAGGCCGATTGCTACTGCCTGCAAAAAGAGCTGCGCCCGGCCGACCGGGAGGCGCTGGCAAACACGCCCGGTGATCACGGTGGACACCAGCGTGGCGCATCTGGCCGGGGCGATGGGCAAAGAAGTGTGGCTGCTGCTGGCCTACAGCCCGGACTGGCGCTGGTTGCTTGAACGCAGCGACAGCCCGTGGTACGGCTCAGTGCGGCTGTTCAGGCAGAGTGCCCCGGGCGACTGGGCCGGTGTGTTGACTCAGGTGTGGGCGGCGTTGAAGCTGCGCTTGGGTCGACACAAAGACAACGCGGCTGCAGACACGCGTGGCGTGGCGGGCAAGCTGACCAGCGCTTTGGCCCTGCATCAAAAAGGCGATCTGACCAAGGCTGAGGTTTTGTACAAGGAGATTCTGACTGCGCAGCCCCGGCACTTTGATGCGCTGCAGATGCTGGCGACCATTGCTGCGCATCGCAAGGACAACGCTGATGCAGTTGTTTTGTTTGAGCAGGCGCTCAGGACCCGGCCTGACCATGTGGGCGTACTCAATGATTTGGGAAATGCTTTGCAAGCCCAGGGAAAAATGGAGGAGGCGCTTCAGAGTTACGGTCGCGCGTTGGACATTCAGCCGGACTTTGTGGATGCCCTTGTCAATCGTGGCAATGCCTGGCGAAGGCTTCAACGTGTTGAAGACGCGCTGGCAAGTTATGAGCGCGCACTGCAGGTCAGTCCCGACCATGCAGAAGTTTTGAACAATCGGGGCGTGGCCTTGCTGGCGCTGGGGCGTCCGCAGGAAGCGCTGGCAAGTTATCAAAAAGCATGGCGGGCCAAGCCCGACTATGCCGAAGCGCACTGGAACGAAGCGCTGTGCCAACTGCTGCTGGGTGACTTTACGCAGGGCTGGAAGAACTACGAATGGCGCTGGAAGCGAAAGCTCAACCAGGACAAGCTTCGCAACTTCTCCCAACCCCTGTGGCTGGGCAAAGAGCCGCTGCAGGGCAAGACGATACTGCTGCACGCCGAACAAGGCTTGGGCGACACCCTTCAGTTCTGCCGCTACGCCAAACAGGTGGCGGCGCTGGGCGCCAGAGTGGTGCTCGAAGTGCAGCCCGCACTCAAGACACTGCTTCAAGGCCTTGAAGGTGTCAGCCTGGTGCTGGGGCGGGGAGAACGCCTGCCCGACTTTGACTACCACTGCCCACTGCTAAGCCTGCCGCTGGCGTTCAAGGTCGATCTGGGCAACATCAGCGGCGCGCCCTACCTGCACAGCGAGCCCAAAAAACGAGCCCAATGGCAAGAACGACTGGGCGCCAGCACCCAACCCCGCATCGGCCTGGTATGGAGCGGTAGCACCGGCCACCAGAACGACCACAACCGATCCTTGGGTCTTCAGCAGATCACCCCCCTGATCAGCGACGATGCCCAGTACTACTGCCTGCAAAAAGAGCTGCGCCCGGACGACCGGGCGGCACTTGCAAACACACCCGGGCTGACCTTCCTGGGTGATTCGTTCGAAGACTTCAGCGACACGGCCGCGGTGGTGGAGTTGATGGACCTGGTGATCACGGTGGACACCAGCGTGGCGCATCTGGCAGGGGCGATGGGCAAAGAAGTGTGGCTGCTGCTGGCCTACAGCCCGGACTGGCGCTGGCTGCTGGGGCGAAGCGACAGCCCGTGGTACGGCTCAGCGCGGCTGTTCAGGCAGAGCGCCCCTGGCGACTGGG
>NZ_NCJH01000039.1 GCF_002278925.1 Polaromonas sp. 39-63-25 | reverse complement strand
AGGAAAGTCAATGAAATCAACGATCTACCAACACCACCTCCGCGCCAGTGCTAGCTTTTCGTACCGTCACTTATTGCACTGAAAACGAGGAGACCCCTACTTGGCCGTAGTGATCGACGCGTTCAGTCGTAAAGTCGTTGCTGGTCCATGGGCGAGCGCATGACAGTCGATCTGGTGTTGGCGGCATTGAACACGGCGCTGCACACGCGCAAACCTGACTCGGTCATCCATCACTCCGACCAGGGCAGCCAGTACACCAGCATTACCTTCGGTAGCCGCTGCAAGGAGATGGGCGTGCACCCGTCGATGGGCACCGTCGGCGACGACTACGACAACGCGATGGCCGAGAGCTTCTTCGCCAGCCTGGAATGCGAGTTGATCAACCGCAGAAGCTGGAAGAGCCAAGCCGAGGCGCGCACGGCCCTCTTCACCTGGATCGAGGGCTGGTACAACCCGCGCCGCAGACACTCGGGACTGAACTACCTGTCGCCCATCCACTTTGAAAGGAAACAAATCGAGCACGAAGATCGCGCTTCCGAACACGGGTTGCCCACCGCGTCGGCCGGTTCGTCGCATGCGCCGACCGCCGCCGTGGACAACCCTGCACCTGTGCAATCATCGGCTTGAGAATCAAGCCATTACCCGTCCGTGGGATGGGGTCAACTTCAACTTCAGAAACACCGAGCCGGTTGGCAACCTCCACCAAACCGTGACCCCGTTCAATGACTTGTTTGACTGCCTCAGCCTTGAATTCGGGTGTGTAGTTGACTCTCTTCATGATTTTCTCTCCTCCTCAATTTCGACCTTATCAGGTGTCTATTGAAACGGGTCAAGTCCAATATCTCTATGAACAGATTTAGGCAACGCGTTTAGATGGCGCTCTTCTGGCAGACAACTATGTAATGTCGACAAAGTAGCGAACGAAATGGATACATCACACGCCGCTCAGCCAGCGGCATTTCTGAACGGCTCAAGGTCATATAAACAAGCTGAATCGGATAGACAAGAAGGGCCAGTGGCAACATTAACCAGTCCTTAAAAAGCAGCGATGTATATCGCACTTCTCGAGTTTCAAATCCCGCATCTTGGAGAATCCTCAGAAGGTTATGAATGGGAATAACCTTCCAGCTCCCCTGACCTGGGGTAACAAACAAGTGATACTGCCTGACCTTTCCCAGAAAAAAATAAGAAATCCGGTCGCGCACGGACACGATATTGTCGTTTGTGACGAGAAAACTTCCTCCATTCCGCAAGTGGTCGTGGCAACTCTCGAAAAACTGAAGCGTATTGTCAAACTCCATGACTCCGCTGACCGAAAAAATGTAGTCAAACTTTTTCTCCGGGAAGACAGTGAATTTACGGCTCGCATCAACAAATACGAAGTCCCGTGAAGCGAGCCCTTCAGGCTTTATCAAATCGCATCCTCGCACGTCCGCTTGAGGAAAGAAGCGGCGCAAGGAAAGAGCCAAATCACCTCGCCCACAAGGGACATCCAACATACTAGTGTTCGTCAAATCCCCAGGCGATCTGAGCAAATATTCGATGATGGCTCTGTGCACTCCCCGGCAGGTCATGCCACGGGGTATTAGATCTAGTTTTTGATGTTGCGCCATGGCATGTATAAAAATATGGGAAATGTCAGCAGCAATAAACGATCCGTGCGGTTAGACGCAATAAATTATTGCCGTCAAGTCGGCAGCTAGCACTTTTCACAGTTTTCCTTTCACGTAATTGAGGCTGTAGCGCACCATTAAAACGACGCAAAGCTGCATTGCCGTTTTGGGCACAACACCTTGAAATGCAGATACCCCGCAACCCCGGGTTTTTGACTTCGGTTTCGATTTCCAGCCAAAACATGGCGTCCTCGGACTGGCAATTCTCAGGCCCAGCAATCCCTTCTCGCCAGTCCTTCTGATGCCCAGCGCCCCATATACGGCTTTGACCCGTATGGCTCCAGCGTCACGCATTTTGACGGGGATGCAGTCCCGATAGATTATGGGAGCGAATCTACTGAGGCACATAGACAAGCATTGTGAGCCGCAACGCCAGGTCGAAGCGGTCCGCACGGAACAACACCCGATCCCCGGGCCTGCGGCCAATGACCCAGCGGGATTCAAAATAGCGAAAGCTTGTTGTTCCCGCAGGCAAAGACAGGTGGGCAATTGGTCCGTGACGCAGCGTGATCCGGGCTGCCTCCAGATCGATTTTCAAGATCTGCCCGGCGAGAAAGTCCGTCGCCGAAGGCTGCGCAAGGAGGCGGGCACCAGGCAGAAGAGTAAGGCAGGTCAGCACCAGCAAGCGTTTGTAGCAGCAAGATTTTTCCATGCTTATCTCCATTCATCCATCATGGAATGAATAAACCAGCCCTTTTCGCTTGGCCGGCGCCTCTGAAAAATTGATCTCATTTTAACCGCCAGCACGCGAGCAGGCAGAGTAGGCATCCGCACCCGATGCATAGTCAGATGTGCGAACCTGCATCAGGCCCAGAATGGAACTGAAAAGGTTGTCATGGCTGAGTGGAATACCGCTACGTTGGCGCAGGCACGGCATGCTGAGCTTCGCCAGCTCAGTGAATGCCGGGGAGAGCCAGGTGATCCAGGGAACAATTTTTTGTACATCGGGGGCGATCGCATACGGTAGCCCATGAAGGTAGAGATTGTTCTCGCCCAAGGATTCGCCGTGGTCGCCCACATACACCATTGCAGTGCTGAACTTGTCCTGGCGTACTTTGAGCCATTGAATCGCCGAGCTCAGGAACTGGTCGGTGTAAGCGATGGAGTTGTCGTAAGCATTTAGAAGTTCAGCACGACTGCAGTCTTGCAAGTTGTTGCTGGTACATTCCGGTTGGAACCTCTTCGACGATGGCGGAGATCTCTTGTAATATGCTGGACCATGACTCCCCATCTGGTGCATCACGATCACCGTTCCGCGCGCCCGACGCTCTATCGGCAGTGCGGCCAGTCGATCCTCCAGGCCGTTCAGAAGTACCTCATCGAGGCACTCGCCGCTTGAACAGAGGGTCGAGTCGTTGCGTCGGGTAGTTTCATAAGGTATGCGGTCGCAAACGCCCTTGCAGCCGGACTGGTTATCCAGCCAAAGAACGGCTAGGCCGGCTCTCTGCAAGACGTCTAGCAGGTTCTCGTACTCGTGGGAACGGCTATTAAACTTCTCCCTGCCCAGCGGAGAGAACATGCATGGCAGGGATGCAGCCGTGCTGGTGCCACACGCGCTGGTCCGGCGAAAGCTTACTACGCCCTCGCGCTCGAGCGCCGGGGTCGTAGAGCGAGCGTAGCCATTCAGCGCGAAGTTTTCCGCGCGTGCGGTCTCACCTACTATCAGAAGCAGCAGCGGGGGTCTGACCGCAGGCGGTGATGCCACTGCGTCCGCCCCCACGATTTTCAACACTGAACTGCTACGCGCGAAGGGCTTAGCAGTCACCCTGCCGAGCGCGTACACCGAGTTCAAGGGATTCATCAGGTAGCGCAGTTGCTTATGATTTCGCATGGCCGAAGCCATGGGCTGGTAGGAAGCGACGAGCACAGCAGCCACTGCGGCCAACGACAGCAGTACGGTCGTCGAGTTTCGTATTGCTTGCCCCAGCACAGGCCCCCAGCGTAAGGGATACCAGATGACGAACGCAAGCGGGATAACAAAAAGGAAAAGCAACGCTGCCAGCATTCTGACGTTCAACAGCGCAATAGCCTCGGCCGGGTTCGTCTGCAGCACGTTGATGATCATGTCAGCGTCCACCACGACGTGATACATCCACATGAAATAGGCACCCGCCGCCGACATCGCGAGCAGCACGGCAATTACGGGCTTAAACGTCCACCGCCAGGCGAACAGACTCATGATGCCAGTGAGGCAGCCGGTGATCGCCGCCGCAAGCGCAGCCGCCAAGCCCCAACCCGCAAATGAGTTCAGGAGGTTGAGGGCACTGAGCTCGCGCCAGAGCGCGACGTTGGCAATCGTCGCCATATACACACTTGTTATCAACGAGAGGCCGAGCCGGGAAAACGTCCGCTTCGTCATCTCAATACTGCCTTTTGAAAGCGGCAATTGGACCGGTCGTCGGCCACCGTGCTCTGGTGAGATTCGTACCGCAAAAGCCAGCGGACAGGTCGAGGTTTTCGAGGACCGCCTGTATTGAGGGGATTTGGGTTACGTTTCGAAAATGTAATGCCAAGCTTGTCGGCAAAGGGACCCCCTGATATCGCTGTCGGTATGCCGCTCGAGATTTTCTTCTATTGGTCATTGCATGTCTGTCCCATTTAGGGTGAGCGTATTTATCAGTAAATACTTCTGTATTGCATCAGTTCAAATGCAACTACGATATAAAATTCAACACACCATTTCAAGGCCACTGCCATGACCAGTTCTTTGTGGGGCGTCTGGGGAGATGTGACCAATCATCTTGTCCGACTGTCCCTGGCTTTTTTGTTTACTCTGCCCATTGCGTGGAACCGGGAACACGGATCTCGAAGCGCCGGCCTTCGAACATTCCCTATCGTTGCAATGGCGAGCTGCGGTTTCGTACTGCTCGCGATTGAAGTGCTGGGAGAACGCTCGGTAGGGCATGCCCGGATTTTGGAGGGGGTCATCACGGGCATAGGATTTATAGGTGGTGGTGCCATTCTTAAGGCCGGCACAACGACGCACGGCACGGCCACCGCAGCCAGCATCCTGAACACGGGTGTCGTGGGTGCCGCCGTTGGTTTTGGGTATTACGACATTGGCTTTGTTCTTGCACTCGCTAATTTTTTGGTTCTCTTTGCGCTTGGGAAACTCAAGGCCGAAGCAACTGATTCTGGAGATGGGAAAAGCTAATCTTTCATCGTTAGTAGACTTTCCCGATGCGCATTGCATATTTAAGGGTTCAACCAGATTCGAATGAAGCACTTCTGTGAGGAGTTTGCAAGCGCGCAACGCATCGACAAGTGAGTCTCGGCGCTCATGACGCATACCGATGGCGACACATAGATTGCCTCGAATGCTCGTTGGCTTGAAATCTTGCCTCATCCAAAAAATCGGTCAGTTGGACGAAGCGGGCCGGCGCACTCCCACCAGTCTCCTTGTAGTTTTCGGAAAACATGAAAGTGATCCTCATCAGGAACGAACCCAGCAATCTCGGGGTAAATTCTCGCCGCTGTGCATTCGGCGCCTTCTTGTCAACCGGCGGGTTGTCCACGGTTTGGGTGCCAGGCATCTTCATTGTTTTCTTTTTCGTCGGGTGTTGGGGTGCAGTTTTTTCGTTCATCCGACTTCTTAAATTGCCTGCGCGAAGAATAACTGAGTTGCTCGAAATAACCTTTTAGGTAAACTAAAATCAATGGAGAAAAGTGTTCCTAATTGCAAGTTGGACAAGCTCAAGCGATGGTGCAGGTAGGCGACGTTCGCTCAACGTTTTCAGCGCTGGCGGGCGGTGCTGAAATGGGTTTTGATTTTGCCGGGATGCTTGAAGTGATTTTGGCCATGACAACAGCTGACTTCTATAAAAGCATGACCAGCCACGCAGACTATCCAGTTTGGCAGGACGTCTACCGGCCGACCACGCTGGCCGGTGAAGTTTATTTGAAGCTGACAATAATCGATGAAGTGCTCATCGTGTCTTTCAAGGAGTTATGAAATGAAATGCCCATCTTGCGCTTCGGCAACTTTGGTTAGCGACACGCGTGACATGCCGTATACCTACAAGGGGGAGGTGACTGTGATCCCTGCGGTGATTGGCGACTTCTGCCCTGCGTGCAACGAAGTGGTGCTGAACATGGCAGAGTCGGCAGGTACAAGCACCGCCATGTTGGCCTTCAACAAACAAGTCAACGCCTCCATCGTTGACCCAGGGTTCATCGTCAGTGTACGGAACAAGCTTGCCCTGGATCAACGCGAGGCGGCGGAGATCTTTGGTGGTGGCGTCAATGCATTTTCGCGATATGAGAACGGCCGAACAAAGCTACCCTTGGTTCTGGTAAAACTGCTCAAGGTATTGGACCGACATCCCGAATTACTAAATGAGGTCAAGGCCGCTTAACCATTCGCTTGTCTGCTTTTTTTAAATAGCACGTCACAGCGATAGTGAGATGACTGGTCTTGCCCAATACATTGAGGCTGCCGAGCGCAACAACACGCGCCGGAGCTACGCTTCGGCCATTCGGCATTTTGAGGTTGAGTGGAAAGGCTTGTTGCCTTCGACGGCCGACGCCGTTTCCCGCTACCTGGCCGACCACGCGGCTACTCTGGCCATCAACACGCTGCGCCAGCGGCTGGCGGCGCTGTCCCGTTGGCATACCGACCAAGGTTTTGCAGACCCTACCAAGTCGGCCCTGGTGCGCCAGGTCCTCAAAGGCATTCGCTCGATTCACGCGGTGCCAGAAAAGCGCGCGCGGCCCATGGAGTTGGCAATGCTCCAGCAGGTCGATCAGTGGCTCGATACCGCCATCGGCAATGCCCAGCGCTCCGGCGATCAGCCGGCCTTGCTGCGCCACACGCGCGACCGCAGCCTGATGCTGCTGGGGTTTTGGCGCGGTTTCCGATCCGACGAACTGGTCAACCTACGCATTGAAAACACCGAAGTCACCGCCGGCCAGGGCATGGCCTGCTACCTGGGCCGCAGCAAAGGCGACCGGCAACTGCAGGGCCGGATCTTCCAATGCCCAGCCTTGTCCCGACTGTGCCCCGTGACCGCCTTCAACGCCTGGGTCAGCCTGGCCGGCTTGACCGAGGGCCCGGTGTTTCGCAAGATCGACCGCTGGGGCCATGTCGCCGAGGAACGCCTGCATGCCAACAGCCTGATTCCCTTGCTGCGCAGCCTGTTCGCCGAGGCCAGCGTCGAGTCGCCCGAGGACTACAGCAGCCACTCCATGCGCCGCGGCTTTGCCGGCTGGGCCCGCGCCAGCGGCTGGGACATTAAGGAACTGATGGAATACGTCGGCTGGAAGGACGTCAAATCGGCCATGCGCTACCTGGATGCGACGAACGCCAGCCTGCAAGCCCGCTTCGAGCAGGGTCTGCCAGTCCTGGCGCCGGCAGTTCCGCAGCCGCCACCGCCTTTGCTGCTGCTGACCGAACAGGCCGAAGTTCCCCGCCCGCCAGCCGAAGGAACAACGCCCGTGGCGGTCCTGCGCGTCACGCTGGTGCTGGCCCGCTTTAGCAAGCAGTCGCGCGGCCTGGCCCGTGGCCACCGGCTGATCGAGCAGACTTGCTTCGAGCGTTTTGCGATGCAACGCCTGAACACCGAGGGCACGCTCTACGAGCTGGCGGTTCCCTACCTGTCCCGCGACTTGCTGGACGAGGTGATCGCCACGCTGCTCGATGACATGTACCGCATCGCCGAGGACAACCAGTGCCTGCTGGAAACCTCGCTTCACGAACCCGCCACCGACACCTATTGGGATTGAGGCGATGGGAAGCATTGCCGCCAGGCGGGGTAGTCCCTGCGAATGACCACGCTCCATGAGACGGCTTATCCCAGCCTGAAACCCGATCCGACGCCTCGTGAGCTGGCGGAGCTTTATACGCCGACCGAGGATGAACAACGTCTGGCTGCCGGCATTGGCAAACGCGTCTTGCCGCGCATGGCGGCGCTGATCCACCTGAAGGTCTTCCAGCGCCTGGGCTATTTCATCCCCCTGGCCGAGGTGCCGCCAGTGATCCGGGAGCACATTGCGCAGCAGGTGGGCGTGATTCGGCCGCCCCCGGCGGCGGACCTCAAGCGCTTCGAGGCATCAGGCTCGCGCACGGCGCTTTTTGCAGCTTTGCGCCGGCACCTGAATGTGAAACCGCTGGACTCGGTGGGCCATGCCTGGCTGGAGGTCGTGGCCGACACGGCGGCCGAGACCAAACACGCGGTGGCCGACATCATCAACGTGATGCTGGAGGAATTGGTCCATCATCGCTACGAATTGCCAGCCTTCTCGACGCTGGATCGAATGGCGTTTCGGGCCCGGGAAAAGAGCAACAACCGCTATTTCTCCGGAATCACCAGCCAGCTGACAGCTCATCCCCGGACCCTGATCGACAGTTTGCTTAAAACCGCCACGGGCGAGTCGGTTTCTGCCTGGCAAATGCTCAAGCGCGAACCCAAGCGGCCGACCAACAAGGAAACGCGCACCTACATCCAGCACATCCGGCGCCTGCAGTACCTGGTGGAGCAGTTGCCAAAGCCTGACGTTCCGGTGCCCAAACTCAAGCAGTTCCGGCACCTGGCGCGCGCGCTTGATGCGTCCGAAATGGCCGAGCTCAAGCCGCAAAAGCGCTACGCCCTGGCGGTGATCTTCATCCGGGCGCAGCATGCCCAGTCCCTGGATGACGCCGCGGACCTGTTTATTCGCCTGATGCAGAACCTGGAAAACAATGCCAGGCAGAAATTGCTCTCCTTCCAGCAGGAGCGGGTCCAGAAAACCGACATGCTGGTCGGCCAGCTCAAGGACATCCTGGGCGCCTTTCAACTGGAGGGCACGGACACCCAGCGCGTCGAAGCCATCAGCACCACCCTCGTGGCCGAGGTGGACGAGTTGCTCAACGAGTGCGAACAGCACCTGGCCTATGCCGGCCGCAACCACCTGCCTTTCCTGCTGCAGCCCTACAAGATGGTCCGGGCCCAGCTGCTCAACTGCATCGGCATTGCCTCGCCCAAGGCCAGCAGCGAGGATCAAGTGGTGGAGCGGCTGATCGAGGCCCTTTACAAGCTGCGCGATAACCGTACGGACATCGTCCTACTGGACACGCTGAGCCTGAGTGAAGACAAGGATTTCCGCTGGATGTCTGCCCAGTGGAAGAAATTGGTGCTGGTCCGGCCTTCAGGCAAGGGCCGGGCAGAGGCTGTCCACCGCCGGTATTTTGAGCTGGCGGTCATGCATGCGGTCAAGGACGACCTGAAGTCGGGTGATCTCTTCATCAAGTACGGCGAGCGTTATGACGACTACCGCGAGCAGCTGGTCGATGACGAAACCTTTGAAAAAGAAGTGGGCGACTATGGCCAGGTCACCGGCATCGAGACAGATCCTGGCGTCTTTGTGTCCATGCTGAAATCGGCCATGTCACAGCGGGCGAAGGAAATAGATGCCAATTTCCCTGAAAACTCCCACGCGGAAATTGTCGACGGGCGCCTGATACTCAGAAAACCACCGCCCTCCGAAATCCTGGAGGCCGTTGCGCGGATTGACGCCATGATCACCGACCGGATGGAAGCGGCCAGCATCGTGGATGTCATGATCGATACCGAGCGTTGGCTGGACCTGCACAAGCTGTTCCGGCCGCTAGCCGGGACCGACAGCCGTCTTGAGGACTTGCGCATGCGCGTCATCACGACGCTGTTTTGTTACGGCTGCAACCTGGGGCCGGTGCAGACCGCCAAATCCATCAAAGGGCTGAGCCGCCGCCAGATTTCCTGGCTCAACCTGAAATACGTCAGCGAAGACCTTCTGGACAAGGCCATCGTCAAGGTGATCAACGCCTACAACAAGTTTGAATTGCCGGGCTACTGGGGCACCGGCAAACACGCGTCGGCCGACGGCACCAAGTGGAACCTGTATGAACAAAACCTGTTGTCCGAGCACCATATCCGCTATGGCGGCTACGGCGGCATCGGCTACTACCATGTGTCCGACAAGTTCATCGCGCTGTTCAGCCATTTCATTTCGTGTGGCACCTATGAGGGCATCCACATCCTTGACGGGCTGATGACCAACGAATCGGACATCCGGCCGGACACGATTCACGGCGACACACAGGCCCAGAGTTACCCCGTCTTCGCGCTGGCGCACCTCCTGGGCATCCAGCTCATGCCGCGCATCCGGGGTATCCAGGACCTCAAATTCCATCGCCCGGAGCCGGGCAATGTTTACAAGAACATCAATGCGCTGTTTAGCGACGTGATCGACTGGCGATTAATTGAATTGCATCTGCCGGCGATGCTGCGGGTGGCGGTTTCCATCAAGACCGGCAAGATCACGCCGTCCGCGATCCTGCGCCGGCTCGGCACCTACAGCCGCAAGAACAAACTGTATTTCGCATTTGTGGAGCTCGGCAAGGTCATCCGGACCATGTTCCTGCTGAGCTACATCGGCGATGTCGGCTTGCGCAAGGTGATCCATGCCGAAACCAACAAGAGCGAGCAGTTCAACGGCTTTGCCCAGTGGTCATTTTTTGGGGGAGAGGGGATCATCGCCGAGAACATCCGGCACGAGCAGCGCAAGGTGATCAAGTACAACCACCTGGTGGCGAACATGATCATCCTGCACAACGTGGTGGGCATGACGAGGGTGCTGCAGGAACTTCGCGACGAGGGGACCGAGATCACGCTGGAGATCCTGGCGAGCCTGGCGCCGTTTCGCACGGCGCACATCAACCGGTTTGGCGACTACACGCTGGACTTCCGGCGGAAGATCGGCCCCTTGAACTTCGACGCCACCATAATTCCCGCCCCCATAGGTAATCCGTCACTCCTTGCTCGATAGTGGTGCCCTTTGACTACCTTCTAATCGCCCTTAAAAAAAGAACCCGACACGAAGCCGGGTTGTGAACCTAGATAGTCCAGCACTGCTGTCCGGTTAAATGATATGCGCCGAGCCGGAGATCAAGCATTGGCGCGGCCTGTAGACTGATTTTGTTTGGTGCCGACTTGAACTTCTCTTGC
>NZ_NCJH01000001.1 GCF_002278925.1 Polaromonas sp. 39-63-25 | reverse complement strand
GCGGAGGGACCCAGACCATCGGGTCGCCTTCTCTTTGCTTACTTTCTCTTGGCGAAGCAAGAGAAAGTGAGTCGCCCGCCGGGGCGAGACCCGGCTTGCTGGCAAACCACGAGCAGCGGAGGCAAAGACGGCTTCAACCAGCCCAGCCCAGACAAGTGGAGACAGCACCCAGGCCGGGTTCGCTGACAGGCCAGCGGCGCTCAACATAAAGCCAACGCCTCCAGACACTGCCGTTTGTGCGCCTCGCCACCGGACGGCTTGATCTCCAGCCCCGGCAGGCGCAGGCCGTACCGCAGACCCAGCCTGTCGGCCTGCAGCACCCAGGCGCACAGCCGCGACAGCCGCGCTTCGGTGCCCAGCGAGCCGGCCTGAGCGAAATCGAGCCAGAGTTCGTGGCGCTGGGCCTGCTGGGTGTCGCGCACCACCAGGCCATTGCCCTGGTCGTCGGCCTTGGCGGCTTTTTTCCACATGACGAGTTTGAGCGGGTCGCCGCGGCGGTAGCCGCGTACGCCGTCGAACTCACCGGCGCTTTGCCAGCGGGCCGAGGCGTCGGCGCCGCCCGAGCGCGGCTCGCCGGGGGGCAGGGGCGGCGGGCGCAACTCCGGCGCCGGGTAGACCAGTATCTGCGCGGCGGGGCGCCAGATGGTCCAGACGCGAAAGGTGCCGAGTGGGAAGCGGGTTTCGGCGGTCAGCGTGGGCAGGCGGTGCAGGCCGCGGTGCTGGGGCGTGAAGGCGACCTGCACCGTGGCGCTGTTCTGTGCCGGCACATCGGTCCAGGCCCAGTGCGGCTGGCCAGTCCCGCCGGGTGCGGCCAGCACGCTGATGCCGATGCCGTGCCGCACCGAGCGCCGGCTGTTCGTGAGTTTGACGTCAAAAATGGCTGCAGTGCCCGCGAAATGGGCGGGAGGTGCTATCAAATTCATGGCAAGCCCGCGCAGGGTGCCATGGCACACATGCATGCCGGTGAGGGCGCTGCCGGCCAGCAGAAAGGTCAGCAGGTAGCCCAGGTTGAGCTGGTAGTTGATGGAGGCAACCAGCAGCACCATCAGCGTGAGCGCCAGCATCAGCCCGGGGCGCGTCGGCAGGATGTAGACATTGCGCTGGGTCAGCAGCACGCTGTCGGTCAGCGGCAGGCGGCTTTGCCACCATTGCTGAAAGCGGCCGCGCACAAAGGTCAGGGGGTTGAGGACGGCCGCGTTCATGGACGGGTGGCCCTGCCATGCAGCACGTCGCAGGCCCTTGCCGCCGTGGATTGCGGGTCGGGCACGCAAGGAGAGGGCCGCCTCATGGCAAAGGCACGGCCTCGATCATGGCGCGTACCTGCTCGACCGAGCCGCGCCCGGCGTCGCTGACCGGGATCAGCCGGTGCGCCACGGTTTGCGGCAGCACGGCCACGATGTCGTCCGGTGCCACGTAGTCGCGCTCACTCAGGAAGGCCTGGGCGCGTGCGGCGCGGACCAGCGCGATGCCGGCGCGCGGGCTCAGGCCCTGCAGGAACCAGCGGCCCGAGCGGGTCGCCGCGATCAGGTCCTGCAGGTAGTTGAGCAGGGGCTCCGACGCATGCACCTGCTGCACCTGCTGCTGCAGGTCCAGCAGGTCATGCGGCATGAGCACGGTGGCCAGCTTGTCCACCATGTCGCGGCGGTCGCCGCCGCCCAACAGTTCGCGTTCGGCGGCGCGGTCCGGGTAACCCAGCGAGATGCGCATGTGAAAACGGTCCAGCTGCGACTCGGGCAGGGCATAGGTGCCCAGCTGGTCGTGCGGGTTCTGGGTGGCGATCACAAAAAACGGCACGGGCAGGGGACGGGTTTCACCCTCGACGGTGACCTGCTTTTCTTCCATGGCCTCGAGCAGGGCGCTTTGCGTGCGCGGGCTGGCGCGGTTGATCTCGTCGGCCAGCAGCACCTGGGCAAAAATCGGCCCGGGGTGGAACACGAAACTTTCCTTCTGGCGCTCGTAAATCGACACGCCGGTCAGGTCGCTGGGCATCAGGTCGGCGGTGAACTGCACCCGTGAAAACTGCAGTCCGAAGGAGCGCGACAGCGCGTGCGCCAGCGTGGTTTTGCCGACGCCCGGCACGTCTTCGATCAGCAGGTGCCCGCCGGCCAACAGGCAGGCGACGCAGTCCTGCACCTGGGCCGGCTTGCCCACAATGACCGTGTTAAGCTGATTCAAAAGCGTTTGAATTTTTTGTTTCGCGTTCATGCCATCAACCTTACCGCAAAATTTCTCCTATGAACGGCACCGCGTACTTCACCCATAAAGACTGCTGGAAACACGAGATGGGTGCCGGCCACCCGGAGTGTCCGGAGCGGCTCGACGCGATTGAAGACCGCCTCCTGATCACCGGCGTCGGCGATGCGCTGGACCGGCGTGAAGCGCCGCTGGCGTCCACCAGCGACCTGGAACTGGCGCATGGCCGCATGTTGATCGCCTCGCTGCGCGGCCTGAGCGACCAGCTCGCCGAAGAGATCCTGGCGGGCGGCCCGACCCACGCGCAGATTGACCCCGATACCTCGATGAACGTGCACACCTGGACAGCGGCCCTGCGCGCGGCCGGCGCCACCCTGGCCGCCACCGATGCGGTGCTGGCGGGCGAGGTTGAAAACGCTTTTTGCGCGGTGCGTCCGCCCGGCCACCACGCCTGCCGCGACAAGGCCATGGGCTTCTGTTATTTCAACAACATTGCAGTGGCGGCCAAATACGCACTGGAGCGGCACGGCCTGCACCGCGTGGCAATTGTCGATTTCGACGTGCACCACGGCAACGGCACGGAAGACATCATCCGCGGCGACGACCGCATCCTGATGGTGAGTTTTTTCCAGCACCCGTATTACCCCTATACCGGCGCCGAGACGCAGGCCCCCAACATGGTGAACCTGCCGGTGCCGGCCTACACCAAGGGCATGGACATCCGCGAGCTGATCGAGATGATGTGGATGCCGCGCCTGGAGGCGTTCAAGCCGGAGATGATTTTCATCAGCGCCGGTTTTGACGCCCACCGCGAAGACGACCTGGGCCAGATGGGCCTGACCGAGCAGGACTACGCCTGGATCACCATGCGTATCAAGGACGTGGCCAGTCGTTACGCCAAAGGCCGCATCGTCTCCTCGCTCGAAGGCGGCTACAACCTGGGCGCGCTGGCACGCAGCGTGGAGGCGCACATCCGCGTGCTTGCCGATTTATAGACCTGCAGCCTGTCGCTCTTGCCTGTTGCTTTTCCTACCCTGTAGAGTCCTGCCATGAATGATTCTCCGGCCCCCGTGCTGCATACCCGCGATGACCGCGGCGTGAACTGGCTGACGCTGAACCGTCCCGCCGCCTTCAACACCCTGAGCGAAGAGATGCTGGCCGCCCTGCAGGCCGCGCTCGATGCCGTGGCTGCCGACCCGGCTGCGCGCATCGTGGTGCTGGCCGCCGAGGGCAAGGCTTTCTGCGCGGGGCACAACCTCAAGGAAATGCGCGCGCAACCCGAACTGGCCTATTACCAGAAGCTGTTTGCGCAATGCACCCGCATGATGCTGAGCATCCAGGCCCTGCCGGTGCCGGTGCTGGCCCGTGTGCAGGGGGTGGCCACGGCCGCCGGTTGCCAGCTGGTGGCGCAGTGCGACCTGGCCGTGGCCGCCAGCCATGCCAGTTTTGGTGTCAACGGCATTGACGTGGGCCTGTTCTGCGCCACACCCAGCGTGCCGCTGGTGCGCAACATTCCCGCCAAGCAGGCGATGGAGATGCTGCTGACCGGCGGCTTCATCAGTGCCGAGGAAGCGCGCGTGCGCGGCCTGGTCAACCGTGTGGTGGCGCCCGAGGCGCTGGACGCAGAAATCGAGCAGATGTTGCAGGCCATTCTGGCGAAACCGCGCGAGGCCATTGCCATGGGCAAGGCCCTGTTCTACCAGCAACGCGAAACCGGCATCGCGGCCGCCTACCAGCTCGCCGGCCAGACCATGGCCTGCAACATGGTCCACCCGGTGGCGCAGGAGGGCGTGCAGGCCTTCATCGACAAAAGGAAGCCCCAATGGCCGGCCCTGTGAGCTCCCGGGCGGCGGCGTCAGTCCGGATCGATACGATCGACGAATGGTTTGCCGCACTGGCCCAGCCCACGGCGCTGACCGAGCTGGCAGCGCTGATCGCCTGCGTACTGCTGGCCTGGCTGCTGGTGCGGATGGCCAGCCGCGCCCACCTCGTGGCCGACGGCAACTCCATCCTGTTTGGCCGGCGCGTGGTCGACGGTGTGCTGTTTCCGCTGCTGCTGCTGACTTTTGCCTACGCCGCCCAGACCCTGCTGGCGCGGCTGTTCCCCGTGGCGGTGTTCAAGGTGGCGGTGTTCAAGGTGGCGGTTCCGGTACTGCTGGCGCTGGCGGTGATTCGCCTGGGCGTCAAGGTGCTGCAGGTGGCCTTCAAGGAGGCCCCGTTTGTGCGGGCCCTGGAGCGCACCATCTCGTGGCTGGCCTGGCTGGCGATGGTGCTCTGGGTCAGCGGCCTGCTGCCGGTGATTCTCGAAGAGCTGGACGACATCAAGTGGAAGGTCGGCAACTCGACGCTGTCGGTGCGCACCATGCTCGAGGGCGCGGTGACGGCCGGGGTGGTGCTCCTGATCACGCTGTGGATTTCCGCGGCGATTGAAACGCGCCTGTTGCGCTCGGCTACCGGCAACGAGCTGTCGCTGCGCAAGGCCATCAGCAACGCCACCCGCGCGATGCTGATGTTTGTCGGTCTGCTGATGGCGCTGTCGGCGGTGGGCATCGACCTGACGGCCCTGTCGGTGCTGGGCGGAGCGATCGGCGTGGGTATAGGCTTCGGCCTGCAGAAACTGGCCGCCAATTACGTCAGCGGTTTTGTGATGCTGGCCGAACGCAGCGTGCGCATCGGCGACAACGTGCGGGTCGACAACTTCGAGGGCCGCGTCACGGACATCAACGCGCGTTACACAGTGGTGCGGTCGCTGGGCGGCCGCGAGTCCATCGTGCCCAACGAGATGTTCATCAGCAACCGGATTGAAAACCTCTCCCTGGCCGATCCGCGCGTGCTGCAGTCCACCGTGGTGTCGGTGGGCTACGACAGCGACGTCGAACTGGTGATGCGTTTGCTGACCGAGGCGGCGCTCGCCCAGGACCGGGTGCTGCGCGACCCGGGCCCGGGTGTCAACCTGACCAACTTCGGTGCCGACGGCCTGGAGTTCACGCTGAACTACTGGATGACGGATCCCGAGAACGGCCAGCAGAACCTGCGTTCCCGCATCAATCTCGCCATCCTGCAGTCCCTGCGCGACAACGGCATCGAGATCCCTTACCCGCAGCGGGTGATTCACACGCGGGCCCTGCCGGTGCAAGACGTCAAGACTCCCTGAGGTCTCCCGTGCCGCGCCGGTCCCGGCGCGGCGCTTGCCTTTATTTCATGAAAGAGGGCAGCCAGAGGCTGAGCCCGGGGAAGGCCAGCAGGATGCCCAGCGCCACCACCTGCATGACCACAAAGGGCCAGACGCCGCGGAAGATGTGGCTCAGTCCGACCTTGGGCAGCAGGGTGTTGAGCACAAACAGGTTCATGCCCACGGGCGGCGAGATCAGGCCGATCTGGATCACCATCACGATCAGCACGCCGAACCAGACCGGATCGAACCCCAGCGACACCACAATCGGGAAAAACAGCGGAATGGTCAGCAGCACCATGGTGAGTTCTTCCATCACGGTGCCCAGCAGCACGTAAATCATCATCATCGCGGCGACGATCATCACCGGCGACAGGCCCAGGTGGGTGATCCACTCCTTGAGGTCATTGGGCATGGAGGTGAAGTTCATGAAGTTGGCAAAAATGGTCGCAGCGATCAGCAATGTGAACAACATGGCCGTGGTGCGCGCCGATTCCACCAGCACTTCGAACGTGGCTTTGACCGTCAACCGGCGCCGCGCCAGTGCAAACAGGAAGGCGCCCGCCGCACCGATGCCCGCGCCCTCGGTGGCGGTGAACACACCGCCATAAATGCCGCCCAGCACCAGCACCACCAGCACCAGCACCCCCCAGATGCCGCGCAAGGCCTTCCAGCGCTCGGACCAGCTCGACTTTTCGGCGGCCGGTGCATGCTCCGGGTCCATGAAGGTCATGAAAACCACGGCCACCATCAGCAGCAGGGCGATCAGGATGCCCGGAATCACGCCGGCCGCAAACAGCTTTCCGATGTTGGTTTCGGTCACGATGCCATAGATCACCAGGATGGTCGAAGGCGGAATCATGATGCCCAGCGTGCCGCCGGCGGCAATCACGCCGGTCGAGAGCGAGTCGCTGTAGCCCAGCCGTTTCATTGACGGGTAGGCGACCTTGCTCATGGTGGCGGCGGTTGCAATCGACGAGCCGCAGATCGCACCAAAACCGGCGCAGGCCGCGATGGTGGCGTGTGCCAGCCCGCCGCGCAGGTGGCCGATGAAGGCGTACGCGGCATGAAACAGCTCATGGGCCAACCCGGCGCGCGCGACAAAATTGCCCATCAGGATGAACAGCGGGATCACCGACAGCGTGTAGGCAAAACCGGTTTCATGGACGACCTGGGCCGTGCTGGCGAGAGCCGGGTACCAGCCGCGCGTCAGGCCCATGCCGGCAATGCCGACCAGCCCCATCGCAAAAGCCAGCGGCAGGCGCAGCAACGCCAGCACAAAAATGGCGGCAAAACCAAGCAGGGCTTCGGTCACAGCGTGGCTCCTTCACCCATGTCGGCATCGGAGGCCGGGCGAAACGCCATGCCCAGGTGGATCACGCCGGCCACGGCGCACAGCAAGGCCATGCCGTAGATGAACGGTGCCTTGAGGATTTTCAGCTGGGCGGTGGTTTCGCCGGTTTCCAGGTACTGGCCGCCGGTTTGCCACATCAGCCAGCCCAGGGCCAGCAGGACAGCCCCGCAGATCAGCTGCATCAGGGCGCGCTGGACCTTGCGGACGGTCTCGGGCAGGTAATGGTCCAGCGAGTCGAACACCACATGCTCGCCGCGCAGCGAGACCAGCGGCAGGGCCGCAAAAATCACCACCACCATCAGCAGCTCGGTGAGCTCCAGGGAGCCGGTGATGGAGTTGGAGAGCAGCTTGCGGCCCCCGACGTCAAAAAAAGTCAGCGCCATGATGGCGAACAGGGCAAGGGCGGCCAGCAGGCCGCAGACCCTCTCGATGAGCTTGTTCAATCTATGTGCCTCAATCCATGAAAAAAAGCGCGGCCCTCATTGTCCATGAGGCCGCGCCGGGGCTGGCGTTCGGACGTCAGCCGGTTATTTTTCCTGGCGGGCTATTTCCGCGCGGAACTCGGCCAGCACCTTGGCGGCGTCCTTCAGGCCCTTGGCTTCGGCGTCCTTGATCCACTTCTGCTCCAGCGGGGCGGTCTTGGCCTTGACGTCGGCGACAAACTTCGCATCGGCCTTGACGACCTGTACGTTGTTGGCCTGCATCAGGCCCATGGCGCGACGATCCACGCGGTCCCAGCCGCGACCGTAAATACGCGCAGCCACTTCGCCGGAGATGGCGTCAACGGCTTTCTTCTCGTCGGCCGGGAGCTTGTCGTATTTGGCCTGGTTCATCATGAAGACAAAGCTGGTGTTGTACAGGCCACCGGGGAAGGTGGTGGCGTGTTTGATCAGTTTGTCGATCTTGAACGACTCGGTGGACTCGGCCGGGAACAGCGTGCCGTCCATGACGCCGCCGGACAGCAGCTCGTACGAGTCGGGTGCCGGCTTGAGCGTCACGTTCATGCCCAGCGTTTTCGCGATCTCGTTGACCATGCCGCCGCCGACGCGCCACTTCAGGCCGCCCAGCTCGGCCACGTTGGTCACGGGCCGTTTGGTGTTGAAAACAATCCCGGGGCCGTGGGTGAAGAAGGACAGGACCTTCACGCCCTGGTGTTCCGCCTGGAACTGCGGGTTTTTCATGGCCACCTTGTTGAAGGCCACGGAAATCGGCTCGGAAGTGTTGCCCAGGAAGGGGAACTCGGCCATCTGGGTGTAGAGGAAGCGCCCCGGGGTGTAGCCGTGCACGGTGTAGGACACGTCGGCCAGGCCGTTCTTGACGGCGTCCATGGTGCCGGGCGCTGCGGTGACGCCGCGCGGCAGGATGTTGCACTTCATCTTGCCGGCGGTGTTTTTCTCCAGCAGGTCGCACCATTCCTTCTGGGCCATGCTCAGAGTGTGGGTCGGTGGCAGCCAGCTGGAAACGGTCAGCACGGTCTGGGCAGAAGCAAGGCCGCTGCAGACGGTGAGCAGGGCGGCGGCAATCGGTTTGATTTTCATAAACACTCCGGACGGTCAGAGGGCTGACCGGATGACGTTGTTGAGGGCTGACTCAGTGGCGGGGTTGCCCTGATTCATTCGGAACACCCACTTTAAGTCAGTGATGGGCGCCAGTCTGTCCATGCTTACCCCAATTAACCGACCAAACGGTCTGTTAATTTCGCGCGCAATTGTCGCCCGGGCAACAGTGCTTTGGGTCGGCAGCTCTAATTCAGGGGCAAGGGGTCTTTATAATGAAATAGAACGATCGTTCTTTTTTTAATCTGTCCTGTCGGTGCGCCTCACTCCCCAAAGCCTGTGCTTCAGGAAGGCCGGTAGCCGCAGCATAGAATCAAGTGCTTTACGTACACGTCAATTCAATCAACTCTGGAGTCCTGCATGAAGGTCTTGGTACCCGTCAAACGCGTTGTGGATTACAACGTCAAAGTCCGCGTCAAATCCGATGGCACCGGTGTCGATATCGCCAACGTCAAGATGAGCATGAACCCGTTTGACGAGATCGCCGTCGAAGAGGCCACCCGGCTGAAGGAAAAGGGCGTCGTGACCGAGGTGATTGCAGTGAGCTGTGGCGTGGCGCAGTGCCAGGAAACCCTGCGCACGGCCATGGCCATTGGCGCCGACCGTGCCATCCTGGTGGAAACCGCCGAAGAATTGCAGCCGCTGGCGGTGGCCAAGCTGCTCAAGGCCCTGGTGGACAAGGAGCAGCCACAGCTGGTGATCCTGGGCAAGCAGGCGATCGACGACGACTGCAACCAGACCGGCCAGATGCTGGCGGCCCTGCTGGGCTGGCCCCAGGCCACGTTTGCCTCCAAGGTCGATGTGGCCGACGGCAAGGCCGTGGTCATGCGCGAGGTCGACGGCGGCATGGAAACCCTGAGCCTGAGCCTGCCGGCCATCATCACGACCGACCTGCGCCTGAACGAGCCGCGCTACGTGACCTTGCCCAACATCATGAAGGCCAAGAAAAAGCAGCTCGACAACGTCAAGCCGGAAGACCTCGGTGTCGACGTCAAGCCGCGCATCAAGACGCTCAAGGTCAGCGAGCCGCCCAAGCGCAGCGCCGGCATCAAGGTGCCCGACGTCGCCACGCTGGTGGACAAGCTCCGCAACGAAGCCAAAGTCATTTGATTCGCCCCGGACGAGGGGCCCCGCGCAGCGGGGATCGAACGGTCGGCGAATCAAATTTGAAGCGTCGGCACAACGTAGACATAAACAGTTTTCCAGGAGTCACACCATGACCGCACTCGTCATCGCAGAACACGACAACGCCAGCATCCGTCCCGCCACCCTCAACACCGTCACCGCGGCCGCCCAGTGCGGCGGCGAGGTGCATGTGCTGGTGGCCGGCCTGAACGCCGGTGCCGCCGCCCAGGCCGCCAGCCAGATCGCTGGCGTGGCCAAGGTCATCCACGTGGACGGCGCCCACTTCGAACACGGCCTGGCCGAAAACATGGCCGCCCAGGTCATCGCGCTGGCCGGCAGCTACTCGCACATCCTGTTCCCCGCCACAGCCTCGGGCAAGAACATTGCGCCGCGTGTGGCGGCCTTGCTGGACGTCGGCCAGATCTCCGACATCACCAAGGTCGATGCGGTCGATACCTTCGAGCGCCCGATTTACGCCGGCAATGCAATTGCCATCGTGCAGAGTTCGGACGCGACCAAGGTCATCACCGTGCGCACCACCGGTTTTGACGCAGCCGCCGCCAGCGGCGGCTCGGCCGCTGTGGAAACCGTGAGTGGTGTGGCCGACAGCGGCAAGTCGGTGTTTGTCGGCAGCGAAATCGCCAAGAGCGACCGACCCGAACTGACCGCCGCCAAGATCATCGTCAGCGGCGGCCGCGCCCTGGGCAGTGCCGAAAAATTCAGCGAGGTCATGACGCCGCTGGCCGACAAGCTCGGTGCCGCACTCGGCGCTTCGCGTGCTGCGGTCGATGCCGGTTATGCGCCGAACGACTGGCAGGTCGGCCAGACCGGCAAGATCGTCGCGCCCCAGCTCTATATCGCGGCCGGCATCAGCGGCGCGATCCAGCATCTGGCCGGCATGAAGGACAGCAAGGTCATTGTGGCGATCAACAAGGATGCCGAGGCGCCGATTTTCAGCGTGGCCGACTACGGCCTGGAGGCTGACCTGTTTGTGGCGGTGCCCGAACTGGTCGCCGCCCTGTAATCGGGCGGAACGAACAGGGCATCGCTGGCGGTGCCCTTTTTTTGCGCCGGATGACCGGCCAATGGATTGACACCTGGACACTGGAGACACGACATGAGCTACAAAGCCCCCCTCAAGGACATGCTGTTTGACATCAAACACCTGGCCAACATCGATGCGGTGGCGCAGATCCCGGGCTTTGAGGAAGCCGGCTTTGACACCGCGCAGGCGGTACTCGAAGAATGCGCCAAGTTCAATGAGGGCGTGTTGTCTCCGCTGAACTGGGAGGGCGACAAGAACCCGTCGAGCTGGAAAGACGGCGTGGTCACCACAACGCCCGGCTTCAAGGAAGCCTACAAACAATATGCCGAAGGTGGCTGGCAGGGCCTGCAGCACCCGCTGGACTTTGGCGGCCAGGGCCTGCCCAAAACGATTGGCGCCGCCTGCGGCGAGATGCTCAACTCGGCCAACATGAGTTTTGCGCTGTGCCCGCTGCTCAGCGACGGCGCGATCGAGGCCTTGCTGACGGCCGGATCGGACGAGCTCAAGGCGGTCTACCTGGAAAAACTGGTGAGCGGGAAGTGGACCGGCACCATGAACCTGACCGAGCCGCAGGCCGGCTCCGACCTGGCCATGGTGCGCAGCCGTGCCGAGCCGCAGCCCGACGGCACCTACAAGGTGTTCGGCACCAAGATTTTCATCACCTACGGTGAACACGACATGGCCGAGAACATCGTGCACCTGGTGCTGGCACGTGTGACCGGCGCGCCCGAAGGCGTCAAGGGCATCAGCCTGTTTGTCGTGCCCAAGTTCATGGTCGGCAAGGACGGCGCTCTCGGTGCGCGCAACGACGTGCACTGCGTGAGCATCGAACACAAACTCGGCATCAAGGCCAGCCCGACCGCCGTGCTGCAGTACGGCGACCACGGCGGCGCGGTCGGTTACATCGTCGGCCAGGAAAACCGCGGCCTCGAGTACATGTTCATCATGATGAACTCGGCGCGTTACGCCGTCGGCATGCAGGGCATTGCGATTGCCGAGCGCGCTTACCAAAAGGCCGTGACCTTTGCGAAAGACCGCGTGCAGAGCCGTCCGGTCGATGGCTCGATCGCTGCGAGCGCGCCCATCATCCACCACCCCGACGTCAAGCGCATGCTGATGACCATGCGCGCCTACACCGAAGGCTGCCGCGCCATGGCCTCGGTGGCCGCTGCGGCTTATGACGCCTCGCATCACCACCCGGACGCCGACGTGCGCAAGCAGAACCAGGCCTTCTACGAATACATGGTGCCTCTCGTCAAGGGCTACAGCACCGAGATGAGCCTGGAGGTGACCTCGCTGGGCGTGCAGGTGCACGGCGGCATGGGCTTCATCGAGGAAACCGGCGCAGCGCAGTATTACCGCGACGCCAAGATTTTGACGATTTACGAAGGCACGACCGCCATCCAGGCCAACGACCTGGTGGGCCGCAAGACCGCGCGTGACGGCGGCCAGACGGCCAAGGGCATTGCTGCGCAGATCGAAACCACCGAGGCGCAATTGCTCAAGCAGGGCGGCGCCGCAGCGAAGACCGTGGCCAGGCGCCTCAAGGCCGCGCGCGAAGCTTTTGTGGATGTGGTGAACTTTGTCGCCGGCAATACCAAGGCGTCACCCAATGCCGTGTTTGCAGGCAGCGTTCCTTACCTGATGCTGGCCGGCAACGTGGTCGCCGGCTGGCAGATGGCGCGTTCGCTGCTGGTGGCCGAAGAACATCTGGCCCGTGGTGAAGACACCGCCTTCATGCAGGCCAAGATCACCACCGCGGTGTTCTACGCCGACCATCTGCTGAGCAAGGCGCCCGGCATCCGTGACAGCATTGTCGAAGGGGCCGACAGCGTGACCGCGCTGGCGCTCGAGGCCTTCTGATTCATTTGTATCGCTATAAATTCGATAGCGACTGTCGCCCGATTGACAAGGGCCAGGCCCACTTTTCGCTCAGAATTTCACAAAAACCATCATCGGAGACACCATGTCCAGACTTCCCGCCCCGCTGAACGCGTTGCCGCTGCCCATCATCGGCTCGCCGCTGTTCATCATCAGCAACCCCAAGCTGGTGATTGCCCAGTGCATCGCCGGTGTGGTCGGCGCCATGCCCTCGCTCAATGCGCGTCCGGCGTCGCAGCTCGACGAGTGGCTGGCCGAGATCACCGAAACGCTGGCGGCCTACAACAAGGCCCATCCCGACAAGCCGGCCGCGCCGTTTGCGATCAACCAGATCGTGCACAAGTCCAACGAGCGGCTCGAGCACGACATGGAAATGTGCGTGAAGTACAAGGTGCCCATCTACATCACCTCGCTGGGCGCGCGCGAGGACATCAACGCGGCGGCACACAGCTACGGCGGCGTCGTGTTGCACGACATCATCAACAACAAATTTGCCCACAAGGCGATTGAAAAGGGCGCCGACGGCCTGGTGGCGGTGGCGGCCGGCGCCGGCGGCCATGCGGGCGTCAAAAGCCCGTTTGCACTGATCCAGGAAATCCGCCAGTGGTTCGACGGCCCGGTCGCGCTGTCGGGTGCCATCTCCACCGGCGGCGCCGTGCTGGCTGCCCAGGCCATGGGTGCCGACTTCGCCTACATCGGCTCGGCCTTCATTGCGACTGAAGAAGCGCGTGCCTCGGACGCTTACAAGCAGGCCATCGTCGACAGCAATTCCGACGACATCGTCTACAGCAACCTGTTCACGGGCGTGCACGGCAACTACCTGGCCCCGTCGATACGCGCAGCCGGCATGGACCCCGACAACCTGCCCGAGAGCGACCCGAGCAAGATGAACTTCGGCGGCGACAAGTCCAAGGCCTGGAAAGACATCTGGGGCTGCGGCCAGGGCATTGGCGCGATCAGCAAGGTGCAGAGCACGGCCGACTTTGTCGCGCAACTCAAGCGCGAGTACCAGGAAGCGCGCCAGAGGGTCTGCGCTTAAGCTTTCTGCCGCATGAAGCCGCCGGTTGCTGCCCTGACACCGTCCACGCAGCGCCTGCCCGGCATTGATGCCCTGAAGGCGCTGGGCTG
Source organism: Polaromonas sp. 39-63-25 (assembly GCF_002278925.1). Classification (GTDB taxonomy): domain Bacteria; phylum Pseudomonadota; class Gammaproteobacteria; order Burkholderiales; family Burkholderiaceae_C; genus Polaromonas. The sequence goes on along the minus strand of NZ_NCJH01000001.1, from coordinate 543,158 downwards.
CGTGCTGATCGTCTGGCACCACCTGGCGTTTTACGGCCCCATGAGCGACGTGGTCCACACCGCGGCGCCGGGGCTGATGAACTGGCTTTACGACTACGCCCGCATGGCGGTGCAGGTGTTTCTGGTGGTGGGCGGTTTTCTGGCCGCCAGCGTGCTGGCGCCCCAGGGCGTTGCGGTGTTCCGGCAACCCGGCCGCCTGATCCTGCGTCGCTACCAGCGGCTGGCGCCGCCTCTCTTCGTGGCCCTGTTGGTCACCACGCTGGTTGCGGCGCTGGTGCGGCCATGGCTGCCGCATCCTTCGGTGCCCGACATTCCCAGCCTCTGGCAGGTGCTGGCCCATGTGTTTTTGCTCCAGGACATCGTGGGGCAGGAGGCCCTGTCGGCCGGCATCTGGTACGTGGCGATTGATTTTCAGCTGTTTGTGATGACGGTGCTGCTGTTCACGCTGGCCAGCCACACCCACAGGCGCTGGCCCGGCCTGCCGGCGCAGGCCGGGGTCATGGGGGTGGCGCTGCTCGCAGCCGCGTCGCTGGCGGTGTTCAACCGGCACACGGCGCTGGACATGACGGGGCTGTATTTCTTTGGCGCTTACGCCCTGGGCATGCTGGCCTGGTGGGCATCGCGCAGCCCCCGGCCGGCGCGCTGGCTGCTGGTCATTGTGGTGCTGGGCGTGCTGGCGCTGGTGCTCGACTTCCGGGGCCGGCTGCTGGTGGCGCTGGTGGTGGCTTTGGGGCTGGTGGTGCTGCAGCGCCGCCGACCGCTGGCGCGCTGGCTGGAGGCGCCGTGGCTGCTGCAACTCGGGCAGATGTCCTACTCGGTGTTCCTGATTCACTTTGCCGTGCTGTTGGGGGTCAATGCCGTGGTCAGTCAGCTCTGGCCCACGCAGCTCGTGGCCAATGCGCTGGGCATGCTGGCGGCCTTCGGCCTGTCGCTGCTGGCAGGCAAGGCGCTGTACCTGGGCGTGGAGTCGCGGCGCCGGCCGGCGCGTGTGCCGCCCCGGGTGGGCGTCAGCGTCTCCTGAATCCCCTGATTTTTAATGAAAAGTGCTTCCAGCCCTTGAAGGATGGGCGCAAGCCGCTATTGAATAAGTAGCGCTTCAGCCTGCAATTGGTGACGGGCGGCAGGACGGCGGCGGAGTGACTATACTGTTTGTTTGTACAGTATTTTCTGTGCGTACTCATGACCGAAGTCACCATTCCCCTGCACGCCATCAAGGGCCGCGGTACGGCCACGCGTCTGGCCCACCGGTTCGAGAAAGACACGCGGGCCGCTTATGACGACGGCTGGGGCACGCTCGAAGAGTCAGCCGCGAACCAGGCGCCGATAGCGACCGAGGTGGTGTTCGAGGACGCACGCAGTGCCATCTGCCGCAATGATTCGCCCGACATCTACTTCGACTATTCGGTCAACCCCTACCGCGGCTGCGAACACGGCTGCGTCTACTGTTACGCGCGGCCGACGCACAGCTACCTCAACCTCTCGCCGGGCCTGGACTTTGAAACAAAAATCATCGCCAAGCGCAACATCGCCGCCATGCTGCGCGCCGACCTCGGCAAACGCAGCTACGTGCCCAAGCTGATCAACATCGGTTCGGCCACCGATTGTTACCAGCCGGTCGAACGTGAGCTGCGCCTGACGCGCGGCCTGATCGAACTGATGCAGGAAGTGCGGCATCCGCTGGCACTGGTCACCAAGTCCAGCGGCGTCGAGCGCGACCTGGACCTGCTGGCGCCCATGGCGGCCGACCGTCTGGCCGCGGTCTATGTGACCATCACCACGCTGGACGGCGAACTCGCGCGCAAGCTGGAGCCGCGCGCGGCCGCGCCGCACCGGCGCCTGCGCACCATCCGGGCGCTGGCGGACGCGGGTGTTCCCGTGGGTGTGAGTGTGGCCCCGCAGATTCCGTTCGTGAACGACGACATGGAGCAGGTGCTGCAGGCCGCCTTTGAGGCCGGCGCGCGCACGGCGTTTTACACCGTGGTCCGCCTGCCCTGGGAAGTGGCGCCGCTGTTCAAACAGTGGCTGGAACTGCACTACCCGCAACGTGCGTCGCGCATCATGGCGCGTATTCAGGAGATGCGCGGCGACAAGGACTATGACAGTGACTTTGCCTCGCGCATGAAAGGCAGCGGCCTGTGGGCCGACCTGATCAAGCAGCGTTTTGAAAAAACCTGCCACCGGCTGGGTCTGAACCGGCAGCGCACCGAGCTGGACTTCAGCCAGTTCAGGCCGTCGGTGCGGCCCTCTGCGCAGGGCAGTCTTTTTTAGGCATTTACTCCGACAGCTGCCGCGCGTGGTGGTTCAGGTGGTCGGCCATGAAGGTGCTGATGAAGTAATAACCGTGGTCATAACCCGCATGCCGGCGCAGTTGCAAGGCCTGGCCGGCCTGGGCGCAAGCGGCTTCGAACAGCTGCGGGTGCAACTGCTCCGACAAAAACTTGTCGGCCAGGCCCTGGTCGATCAGGATGCCGCCCGGGTAGGGCGCGGTGTGCAGCGCGGCCATCAGCGCCGTGGCGTCGTGCGCCGACCAGGTGGCGCTGTCGGCACCCAGGTAGCCGGTGAAGGCCTTGTGGCCCCAGGGGCACTGGCTGGGTGCGCAGATCGGCGCAAACGCCGACACTGACTTGAACAGGCCGGGGTGGCGCAGCGCCAGCGTCAGCGCACCGTGCCCGCCCATCGAATGGCCGAAGATGCCGATGCGGCTGGCATTGAGGGGTAAGGTGTCGGTCAGCAGTGGCAGCAGCTCGGTGGTGATATAGCTTTCCATGCGGTAGTGCTGCGACCACGGTGCCTGCGTGGCATCAAGGTAAAAGCCGGCGCCGACGCCGAAGTCCCAGCTCTCGGCGTCGCCGGGAAGGTTCGCGCCGCGCGGGCTGGTGTCGGGTGCGATCAGCGCCAGGCCGAGGCTGGCGGCCAGGCGTTGCGCGCCGGCCTTGACCATGAAGGTTTCCTCGTTGCAGGTCAGTCCCGCCAGATAGACCAGCGCGGGCACGGTGCCGCCGGCGGCGTCTATCGCGGCCTGCGGCGGCAGGAACACCGAAAACTTCATCGGCAGGCCGATGGTGTTGGAGGCATGCTGGTAAAAGCGCTGCACACCGCCGAAGCAGGCGTGCTCACTGAGGAGTTCGGGGTTTGTGTTCATGTCTGGAGTCCCTGCTGCACGAGTTCAAGCACGGCGTTGGCAAACAGCTGCGGCTTTTCCTGCGGCAGGTTGTGGCCGGCGCCGGGCACGATGCGGTGTGAACGCGGCCCGGTGAAGAGGCGTGCGTGTTGTGCGGCGGTAGCGGGTGGGCGCACCCCGTCGTCGGTGCCGTCGAAGGTGATGCTGGGCACGGTGATGGGCGGCTGCGCCGCCAGGCGGCTCTCGATGTCGGCCAGCGCCGGATCACCGGCGACCAGGCCGAAGCGATGGCGGTAGGAGTGGATGACAACCTCCACAAAGTCCGGGTTGTCGAAAGCTGCGGCGCTGCGCTCGAAGGTGGCGTCATCAAAGGTCCAGGTCGGCGACCACAGTTTCCAGAGCAGGCGGCAGAAGGCGCGCCGGTTGGCCGCCAGACCCGCGCGGCCGCGCTCGCTGTGGAAGTAATACTGGTACCAGAGACTGTGCTCGTTGTCCGGCGTGTCCGGCACCATGGCTTTGGCGATGTTCTGGATGTTGTAGCTGTTGAGCGAGACCAGGCCGGCGCAGCGTTCGGGCCAGAGGGCTGCCACCACGCAGGCGGCGCGGCCGCCCCAGTCGTAACCCGCGAGCACCGCGCGTGGCACGGCCAGCGCATCCAGAAGCGCCAGCAGGTCGGCGCCCAACGCGGCCTGCTGGCCCGAACGCGGTGTGGCGTCGCTCAGGAAACGCGTGGCACCGTAGCTGCGCAAACTCGGCACATAGACCCGGCAGCCTTGCGCCGCCAGCAGGGGCGCCACCTCGGCGTAGGCATGCATGTCGTAGGGAAAACCGTGCATCAGGAACACCGGCGGGCCGTCCGCCGGGCCGGTTTCGTACAGCGCCACGTCCAGCACGCCGGCGGTGATGTGGCGAAGCGGCTGGAGCGTGTTCATGGGCGTGGCGTCCTTTTTAGTAGAGCACCACGCCGCGGATCGACTCGCCGCTTTTCATCAGCTCGAAGCCCTTGTTGATGTCCTCCAGCGGCATGGTGTGCGTGATCAGGTCGTCGATGTTGATCTTGCCTTCCATGTACCAGTCCACGATCTTCGGCACGTCGGTGCGGCCGCGCGCGCCGCCGAAGGCCGAGCCTTCCCACTTGCGGCCGGTGACGAGCTGGAAGGGGCGGGTGCTGATCTCGGCGCCGGCTTCGGCCACGCCGATGATGATGCTGCGGCCCCAGCCCTTGTGGGTGCATTCGAGTGCCTGGCGCATGACCTTGGTGTTGCCTATGCACTCGAAGCTGTAGTCGGCCCCGCCGTCGGTGAGCTGCACGATGGCATCGACCACGTTGTCCACTTCCTTCGGGTTGATGAAATGCGTCATGCCGAATTTGCGCGCCATTTCCTGGCGCGCCGGGTTGATGTCCACGCCAATGATCTTGTCGGCGCCGACCATCTTCGCGCCCTGGATCACGTTCAGGCCGATGCCGCCCAGGCCGAACACCACGACGTTGGCCCCGGCTTCCACCTTGGCGGTGAACAGCACCGCGCCAATGCCGGTGGTCACGCCGCAGCCGATGTAGCAGACCTTGTCGAAGGGGGCATCTTCACGGATCTTGGCCAGCGAAATTTCCGGCGCCACCGTGTAGTTGCTGAAGGTCGAGGTGCCCATGTAGTGGAAGATGGGTTTGCCGTCCAGGCTGAAGCGGCTGGTCGCATCGGGCATCAGGCCCTTGCCCTGGGTGCCGCGGATCAGCTGGCACAAATTGGTCTTGCGCGAGAGGCAGAACTTGCACTGGCGGCACTCGGGCGTGTACAGGGGAATGACGTGGTCGCCCTTTTTGAGCGTGGTCACGCCGGGGCCGACATCGACCACGATGCCCGCGCCTTCATGGCCGAGGATGGCCGGGAAGATGCCTTCCGGGTCGGCGCCCGACAGCGTGTAGTAGTCGGTGTGGCAGATGCCGGTGGCCTTGATCTCGACCAGCACCTCGCCGAATTTCGGGCCCTCGAGGTCAACGGTTTCAATAGTCAGGGCTTGGCCTGCTTTCCAGGCGACGGCTGCTTTGGTTTTCATGGGGGCTTGTCTGTAGGGGATGAGGAGGAGAAGGCACTATATGCCAGCTCCCGCACGACCGCAGCCCAGGCGGCGCATGACCCGCCGCTTGGGCGTTTCATTTTGAGAATGATTGCGAGGCCGGAGGCAGAGGCCGTGTACAAACCTGTTTTCGCCACTTTTATGGCAAAAACTGCCTCCAGCCCTTTCCGGTCGGCCGCAGGCAGCTATCGGTTTGATAGCGGCCCGCGGCGTGGCATCAGGCGCTGAAAAAGCCCTTGAGCTTGTCGGTCCAGCTTTCTTCGGTCGGCGAGTGTTTGGCACCGCCTTTTTTCAGGGACTCGTCGAGTTCCTTGAACAGCTTGCGCTGGTGCTCGGTCAGCTTGACCGGCGTTTCCACCGTGATGTGGCAGTACAGGTCGCCGGGGTAGCTGGAGCGCACGCCCTTGATGCCCTTGCCGCGCAGGCGGAACTGCTTGCCGGTCTGCGTGCCTTCGGGGATGTCGATGGCGGCCTTGCCGGCCAGCGTAGGCACCTCGATCTCGCCGCCCAGCGCAGCCGTCGGCATGCCGATGGGCACCACGCAGTGCAGGTCGTCGCCGTCGCGCTCGAAGATGTCGTGTTTCTTCAGGCGGATCTCGATGTAGAGGTCACCCGGCGGGCCGCCATTGGTGCCCGGCTCGCCGTTGCCGGTGGAGCGGATGCGCATGCCGTCGTCGATGCCGGCCGGAATCTTGACTTCCAGGGTTTTGGTGGTTTTGGTCTTGCCGACGCCGTGGCAGGCGACGCAGGGCTCGGGAATCAGCTTGCCGGTGCCCTTGCACTGCGGGCAGGTCTGCTGCACGCTGAAAAAGCCCTGGCGCATCTGCACCACGCCGTGGCCGTGGCAGGTGGTGCAGGTGACCACCTTGGTGCCGGGTTTGGCGCCGGTGCCGTGGCAGGTGTTGCAGTCGTCCCAGCTCGGGATGCGGATCTGCGCGTCCTTGCCGGTGGCGGCTTCTTCCAGCGTGACTTCCATCGCGTAGCTGAGGTCGCCGCCGCGGTAGACCTGGCGGCCGCCGCGCTGTCCGCCGCGGGCCTGCTGGCCGCCGAAGACATCGCCAAAAATATCGCCGAAGGCTTCGGCAAAACCGCCAAAACCTTCCGCACCGGGACCGCCGCCGCGGTTCGGATCAACACCGGCGTGGCCGTACTGGTCGTAGGCGGCGCGTTTCTGGGCATCGGAAAGCATCTCGTAGGCTTCCTTGGCTTCCTTGAATTTCTCCTCGGAGGCCTTGCTGGCGCTGCCCTGGTTGCGGTCAGGGTGGTGCTTCATCGCCAGCTTGCGATAGGCTTTCTTGATGTCTTCGTCGCTGGCGTTTTTCGGAACACCCAGCGTGTCGTAGTAGTCTTTTTTGATGGCCATGGGAATTGCGTGTTCAGTGGAAAGGATTCCTGTGCCCCGGATGCGGCAAAGCGGAATGCGGGGAAAGCCCCCGATTCCGCTTCGCTGCCCGGAGGCGTTGCATCAAAAAGGGGATCAGCCCTTCTTGACTTCCTTGACTTCGGCGTCCACCACATTGTCGTCGGCGGCCGGTTTGGCGGCTGCTTCTTCGCCGCCCGCCGCGCCGCCGGCCTGTGCGGCCTGCGATGCCTGCATGTCGGCGTACATTTTTTCACCGAGCTTCTGGCTGGCTTCCATCAGGGCGGCGTTTTTCGCGTCGATGGCGTCCTTGCTCTCGCCCTTGAGCGCTTCTTCCATGTCCTTGATGGCGGCCTCGATCTTTTCCTTCTCGCCGGCGTCGAGCTTGTCGCCGTACTCGGTCAGCGATTTTTTCACGCTGTGCACCATGGCTTCAGCATTGTTCTTGGCCTGCACGAACTCGACCCGCTCCTTGTCCTCGGCGGCGTGGAGTTCGGCGTCCTTGACCATCTGCTGGATCTCGGACTCCGACAGACCCGAGTTCGCCTTGATGGTGATCTTGTTTTCCTTGCCGGTACCCTTGTCCTTGGCGCCCACGTGCAGGATGCCGTTGGCGTCGATGTCGAAGGACACTTCGATCTGCGGCGTGCCGCGTGCGGCAGGCGGAATGCCCTCGAGGTTGAACTCGCCCAGCGCCTTGTTGCCCGAGGCGATCTCACGCTCGCCCTGGAACACCTTGATCGTCACGGCCGGCTGGTTGTCTTCAGCGGTCGAGAAGGTCTGCGCGAACTTGGTCGGGATGGTCGTGTTCTTCTTGATCATCTTGGTCATCACGCCGCCCATGGTTTCGATACCGAGGGACAGCGGGGTCACGTCGAGCAGCAGCACGTCGGAGCGGTCGCCCGACAGCACCTGGCCCTGGATCGCAGCACCGACGGCCACGGCCTCGTCGGGGTTCACGTCCTTGCGCGGCTCCTTGCCGAAGAATTCCTTGACCTTCTCCTGCACCTTGGGCATGCGGGTCTGGCCACCGACCAGGATCACGTCGTGGATGTCGCCGCCGCTGATGCCTGCGTCCTTCATTGCCACGCGGCTCGGGGTGATGGTGCGCTCGACCAGCTCTTCGACGAGTTGCTCCAGCTTGGAGCGTGTCATCTTGATGTTCAGGTGTTTCGGACCCGACGCATCGGCCGTGATGTAAGGCAGGTTGATGTCGGTCTGCGCGCTCGAGGACAGCTCGATCTTGGCCTTCTCGGCGGCTTCCTTCAGGCGTTGCAGGGCCAGCACGTCGTTCTTGAGGTTGACGCCGGATTCCTTCTTGAATTCGTCGATGATGAAGTCGATGATGCGCTGGTCAAAGTCTTCGCCGCCCAGGAAGGTGTCGCCGTTGGTGGACAGCACTTCGAACTGCTTTTCGCCGTCGACATCGGCAATCTCGATGATGGAGATGTCGAAGGTGCCGCCGCCCAGGTCATAGACCGAGATCTTGCGGTCGCCCTTTTCCTGCTTGTCCATGCCGAAGGCCAGCGCCGCAGCGGTGGGCTCGTTGATGATGCGCTTGACGTCCAGGCCCGCAATGCGGCCGGCGTCCTTGGTGGCCTGGCGCTGTGCGTCGTTGAAGTAGGCAGGCACCGTGATCACGGCTTCGGTGACCGGCTCGCCGAGGTAGTCTTCGGCGGTTTTTTTCATCTTGCGCAGGATGTCGGCGCTGACCTGCTGCGGCGACATCTTCTTGCCGTGCACTTCGACCCAGGCGTCGCCGTTGTCGGCGGCCACGATCTTGTAGGGCATCAGGTCGATGTCCTTTTGCACTTCTTTTTCAGTGAACTTGCGGCCGATCAGGCGCTTGACCGCGTAGAGCGTGTTCTTGGGATTGGTCACGGCCTGGCGCTTGGCCGAGGCACCGACCAGTACTTCACCGTTTTCGAGGTAAGCCACGACCGACGGCGTGGTGCGCGCACCTTCCGAGTTTTCGATGACGCGGGGGACGTTGCCCTCCATCACAGCCACGCAGCTGTTGGTGGTGCCCAGATCGATACCGATGATTCTGCCCATGATTTACTCCTAGATTTTCTTGGTTAAGTTGGTGAAGACGGGGAGGCCGAAGATTTCAGCCGCTGGTCACAGGACCATGTTGATGACTTGTGGATAACTTTCGACGTTTCAAGTGCAACATCGCAAATCAGCTCATTTATTTGGCTGCCGCCACGGTGACCAGCGCGGGCCGCAACACGCGGTCGGCGATCAGGTAGCCTTTTTGCAGCACGCCGACCACGGTGTTGGCTTCCTGCTCGGCCGGCACCATGCTGATGGCCTGGTGTTGGTGCGGATCGAAGCGGGTCCCGGCAGCGGGGTTGATCTCGATCACCTTGTTGCGCTCGAGCGCGCTTTTGAGCTGCTTGAGCGTGGCTTCGGTACCTTCGCGGATCTGGGCGGCCGTGGCGTCCGGCTGCTGCAGGCCGGCTTCCAGGCTGTCGGTGACCGGCAGCAGGCTTTCGGCAAAACTCTCGACGGCGAACTTGCGCGCCTTGGCGATTTCATCGTCGGCACGGCGGCGGGCATTTTCAGCCTCGGCCTTGGCGCGCAGGAAGTTGTCGGCCAGTTCGGTGTTTTTGGCCTGCAGCAAGGCCAGTTCGGTCTGGGCCGCGCTCAGTGCATCGGCCTCGTTGGCGGCCTGGGCGGCCTCCAGCTCTTCCGGGCTGGGGGCACCGCTCAGGTCTTGATTTTGTTCGGGTTGTTTGTGGTCGGACATGGTCGAAGGCGGTTGTTCTGAAGGACAAGAGGGCAGCTTGGGGCAGCAAAGCCCTTTTCAAGACAAGGAATTGCAGCCTGGTGCTGCGCGGGTGGGCGCCGTCTGCTGGCTGGCCGGTGCTATCAAATAAATAGCTGTTCGCGCAAGCTGTAAAAGGGCTGAAGCCCGATTTTATGCCTTAAATCCGGCCTTGAAAGGGCCCGCCCCAAATAAAAAGACAGGCGCAGGGCCTGTCTTGGTGGGGGCGGCAGCGCCTTATTTTTTCTTGACGGCCGTGACCTTGGTCTGGCTGGCCGACCATTTGGCGGCGAAGGCCTGCACGTCGTTCAGGCGTTTGAGCAGGTCGGCACCAAGGGCGGTGACGATGTAGCCGTCGTTGCCGTGACCCATCAGGCCGGCGGCGCGCAGTTCCTTGATACGGGTGTTCAGGGTGTTCGGGGTGATGCTGCCCACGCTGTCCTGCAGCAACCGGAAAGTCTGCGGATGACCGTCTTTGAGCGCCCACAACACACGCAAGGCATAACGCGATTCAAGCAGTTCAAACAGCTGTCCGACGGCGGCATTTTCTTTGGCACTCATGGGGGGCATCTCCTGGTCACGATTTTTGTCAGAGTTGATCGGCAAGCATGGGCTTGGAAGGCGAATATAGCGCAAATTCCCGACTGCTACTAGTTTTATAGCTGCCTGCGCCCGCAGGGTGTAGCTTCACAGCCAAAAGGGCTTGAAAAGTTGGAACGAATGCGTTAGGGGTGGGGGCAACCGGGCGTCACAGGTAGATCTTTTGCAGCAGCCGCAGCAGGGTTTTCGTCTCACTGGCCGTGAGCCGGGCGGCGACGTCGGCTTCCAGCGTTGCCGCGGTGTGTTCGGCGTCGCGCATCAGCTTGCTGCCGCTGGCGGTGAGGTGCAGGCCCATGGCCCGGCCGTCGCGCGGGTGCGGCTTGCGTGCGATCAGCTCGCGTTTTTCCAGGCTGTTGACCATGGCCACCAGGTTGGGCGGCAGGATGCCCAGCGCGGTGCAGAGTTGGCGCGAGGTGATGCCGGGGTTGTGCGTGACCAGCGACAGCACCGAAAAATCCACGACCCGCAGGTCATAAGGCGCCATGCGTTCCATGAACACCTCGATGACCGACAGCGCCGCGCGCCTGGCGTTGTAGCCGATCAGGCTTTGCAGGTAGCTGGTATCGACCTGGTCCACCGTGGCCGTGGCGGCCGGGTCGGGAGGTTTGGGAAGATCGCGAGCGCTCATGGGGTTCAGTTCAGCACGGGGACAGGTTTGCATTGTCCTTCAATTGTTTTGACACGCATGTCGAATTCGGGCAACACGCGCAGGTGCAGCGCGGCGCTGGCCTGGCGCCAGCGCGGGGCGTCGTCCGCGACCCTGTCGATGCGGCTCCAGGCCCAGGCCAGCAGGGCGAGGGCGACCGCGCGCAGGTAGTCGTCGGCGGCTTCGTAGGCCAGCACCGGGTCGGTCTGGCTGGCCTTGGCCAGCAGGGCTGTGAGGTTGCACAGGTCGGCAAAGCGGCGCAACACGTCGGCGTCGCCCGGGTGGCCGGCATCCAGGCCGGTCTGCAGGTCCTGCAGCAGCGCGGTCATGCCGGCGCCACCGTCGGCCAGCACCTTGCGCACCAGCAGGTCAATGGCCTGGATCTCGTTGGTGCCTTCGTAAATCATGGGCACACGCGCGTCGCGCACGATTTGCTCGATGCCCCATTCGCGCACATAGCCGTGGCCGCCGAAAACCTGCAGGCAGTCGCTGGCGCCGTAAAAAGCCTGGTGGGTGAAGGCCGCCTTGAGCACGGGGGTGACCAGGCTGCACCAGCGTTGCGCGCTGGCCTGCCGGGTGGCGTCGGGATGGTGTTTTGCGATGTCCAGCTCCATCGCCGTGCGGTAGGCGAGCACACGGCCGCCGTCTATCCACGCGCGCTGCGTGTCCAGCAGGCGGCGCATGGCGGGGTGGCCGCTGATGGCATCGGCCGGCTCCTTGTTGTCGCGCGGGCCGGGCACGCGCATCTGCCGGCGTTCGGCGGCATAAGCATCGGCCTTCTGCCACGCGGCCTCGAGCAGGCCAATCCCCTGCAGGGCCACATGCAGGCGCGCCGCGTTCATCATCACGAACATCGCTGCCAGGCCGCGGCCCGGCTCGCCGACGATCCAGCAAGTGGCTTCGTCAAAACGCATCACGCAGGTCGGGCTGCCGTGCAGGCCCATTTTTTCCTCGATGCGATCGCAATGAACGGTGTTGCGCTGGCCATCCGGCAGGACCTTGGGTGCCAGGAACAGCGACAGGCCCTTGGGGCCGGGCGGCGCATCGGGCAGCCGCGCGAGCACGAGGTGAACAATGTTGTCCGTCAGGTCGTGTTCGCCGCCCGAGATGAAAATCTTGGTGCCGCTGAGGCGGTAGCTGCCGTCGGCCTGGCCCACGGCCCGGGTGCGCGCCAGGCCGAGGTCGCTGCCCGCGTGCGGTTCGGTCAGGCACATGGTGGCCAGCCACTCGCCGGTCGCCACTTTTTCAAGGTAGCTCGCCTTCAGGGCGTCGCTGGCATGGTGGCGTATGCATTCGTAGGCGCCGTGCAACAGGCCGGGCGCCATGGTCCAGCCGTGGTTGGCGGCGCTGAGCATCTCGTACAGAATCGCCTCCAGCACCGCGGGCAGGCCCTGGCCGCCGTCCTCCGGCGCGCAGGCCAGCGCCGGCCAGCCGCCTTGCCAGAAGGCGGCATAGGCGGCCTTGAAACCGGGCGGGGTGGTGACCAGCCCCTGGTCCCACGTGCAGCCGATCTCGTCGCCGGTGCGTTGCAGCGGTGCGATCTGTCCGGCCACGAATTTGCCGGCTTCGCTGATGACCTGTTCCATGAGGTCGGCATCGGTGCCGGCAAAAGGCGCGAGCGCCTGCAATTGCGCCGGGGCGTCCAGCACCTCGTTCAGGATGAACCGGATGTCGTCGAGGCGGGGCTGGTAGTCCATGGCCTCAGGCGGTGGCAGCCGGTTTGCGCGACGCGCCCAGGTAGGTGTCCACCACGCGCGGGTCCTTCGCGAGGTCGGCGGCCGGGCCGCTCAGGCCGATCTCGCCCATCTCCAGCACGTAGCCATGATCGGCCGCGTCGAGGGCGGCGCGCGCGTTCTGCTCCACCAGCAGGGTGGTTACGCCGGTCTGGCGCAGCGCCTCGATGGTGTGGAAGATTTCCCGCACGATCAGCGGCGCCAGGCCCAGGCTGGGTTCGTCGAGCATCAGCAGGGTGGGACGCGACATCAGGGCGCGGCCCAGCGCCAGCATCTGCCGCTCGCCGCCGGAGAGTGTGCCGGCCTCCTGCGCGCGGCGTTCCTTCAGGCGCGGAAACAACTCGAACACCACCTCCATCTGGTCGCGCCAGGCCTTGTTGCGCAGACGCACCTGGCGAAAGGCGCCAAGCACGAGGTTGTCTTCCACCGACATGCTGCCGAACAGCTCGCGTTTTTCGGGCACCAGGGCGATGCCGAGCATGACGCGTTCTTCCAGCGGCAGGCCGATGATGGAGCGGCCGGCGTATTCGATGCTGCCGGTGGCAGGCAAGACCCCCATGAGCGCATTGAGCAGGGTGGACTTGCCGGCGCCATTGGGGCCGATGACGGTGATGATGCTGCCGGCTTCGGCCTGCAGGGCGATGCCGCGCAGGACTTCGGCCTTGCCATAGCCGGCGTGGAGGTTGTTGACGGTGAGAAGAGGGGTGGTCATGCTGGTCAATGTTCCGTGCCGAGGTAGGCGGCGCGTACCGCCGGGCTGGCCTGGATTTCTTCGGGCGTGCCTTCGATCAGGCGCGTGCCGAACTCCATCACCACGATGCGGTCGGTGACCTGCATCACCAGGTCCATGTCGTGCTCGACCAGCAGGATGCTCATGCCCTCGGCCTTGAGCTGGCGCAGCACCTCGATCAGCGCCTGCTTTTCGAGGTAACGCAGGCCGGCGGCGGGCTCGTCGAGCAGCAGCAGGGCCGGGTCATTGCACAGCGCGCGCGCAATCTCCAGCAGCCGCTGCTGGCCCATGGCCAGGTTGCCGGCCAGTTCATGCAGGTGGTCGCCCATGCCGACGCGGCGCAGCTGCTGCTCGGCCTCGCGCAGCAGGCGCTGTTCTTCCGCCCGGTCCAGCCGCAGCATGGCCGACGGCGCGCCCTTGCTGCCGCGCAGGTGCGCGCCCAGCGCCACGTTTTCGAGCACCGTCATGTCGGCAATCATCTTGACGTGCTGGAAGGTGCGCGAAATGCCGCGTTTGGCGATTTCGCGCGAGGGCAGGCTGCTGATGGTTTCACCGCGGAAGGTCACGCTGCCGCGTGTCAGGCTCAGCACACCGGTGATCAGGTTGAAGGTGGTGGACTTGCCTGCGCCGTTCGGGCCGATCAGGCCGACGATCTGGCCCGAGGCCACCGAGAAGTTGATGTCGTTGACTGCCACCAGGCCGCCAAACTCCTTGCGGATGTTGCTGGCCTGGAGGACGATCTCGCCGGCGGCCGGCTTGGCGCGGTGCGGCAGCGGGGCGGCATCCTGCCAGTCCACCTTGCGCGCGGCCTTGGGCAGCTTGCGGTCCACAAAGGCCCAGATGCCGTCAGGCGCGTACTTGAGCGTGAGCACCAGCAGCACGCCGAACACAATGGTCTCGTAGCTGCCGCTGGTGCCTATGAGCATGGGCAGCAGTACCTGCAGCTGGTCGGCCATGAGTTTGGTGATCGCCACGCCGGTGATGGCGCCCCAGACATGGCCGGCGCCGCCGAGCACGGCCATGAACAGGTACTCGATGCCCACATGCACGCCGAACGGCGAGGGGTTGACCGAACGCTGGAAGTGCGCAAACAGCCAGCCGGACACCGAGGCAAACAGCGCGGCAATCAGGAAGATGCCGATCTTGAAGCGCAGGGTGTCGATGCCCATGGATTCGGCCATCTGCGAGCCGCTCTTGAGCGAGCGGATGGCGCGGCCCACGCGCGAATCGAGCAGGTGAATCAGCGCCAGCGTGCCCAGCAGCACCAGCGACCAGGTCAGCAGCAGGTAGACCCGCCCCTGGCCCAGCTCCCAGCCGAACAGCGACAGGCCGGTGACACCGAGAATGCCGTCGTATTTGCCCAGCGCGTCCAGGTTGCCCATGGTGTAGTACAGCGACAGGCCCCAGGCCAGTGTGGCCAGCGGCAGGTAGTGACCGGACATGCGCAGCGTGATCCAGCCCAGCACCACGGCGCAGGCCGCGGTCAGGCCCAGGCCGACCAGCAGCGTGACCCAGGGCGAGAGCCCTGCGTTCACCGTCAGATAGGCGCTGGTGTAGGCACCGATACCGACAAAGGCCGCCTGCCCGAAGGAGGTCAGGCCGCCGACGCCGGTCAGCAGGATCAGGCCCAGCACGGTCAGGCTGGAAATGCCGATGTAGTTGAGCTGGGTGATCCAGAACTCCGGCACGGGCAGGACACAGACCAGCAGCAGTGCAGCGACCAGGACCCACGGGCCCCATTTACGGAGGGTCATGTCAGTGCTCCTCGTCCGAGTGCCCGCCCTTGAGCGAGCGCCAGAGCAGCACCGGCAGGATCAGCGTGAAGACGATCACTTCCTTGAAGGCGCTGGCCCAGAAGGAGCCGAAGGCTTCGATGATGCCGACGGCAAGCGCGCCTATGGCCGCGCCCGGGTAGCTGGCCAGGCCGCCGATGACGGCCGCCACAAAACCCTTGAGGCCGATGAGAAAACCCGAGTCGTAAAACACGGTGGTGGTGGGGCCGATCAGCAGGCCCGACAGCGCGCCTATCAGCGCCGCCATGGCCAGGGTCAGCTGGCCCGCGGTTTGCGAGGAGATGCCCATCAGGCGCGCGCCCAGGCGGTTCACCGCGGTTGCACGCAGGGCCTTGCCGTACAGCGTGCGCTCAAAAAACAGCCACAACATCACGATCAACGCCATGGATGCCAGCGCAATGATGATCGCCTGGCCGGACAGGTTGACCGCCCCCAGGCTGAAGCGTGCGTCCCAGAACGGCGGGTTGCGAAAACCCTCGGCGCCAAAAAACAGCAGGCCCAGGCCGGTCAGCGCAAAATGCACGCCCACCGACACAATCAGCAGCACCAGCGAGCTGGCATCAGCCAGCGACTGATAGGCCAGCCGGTACACCAGCGGCCCGAAACAGGTGACGATGCAGACCGAGAGCAGCGCCTGCACCAGCAGCGAAAACTGCTGCGGCGCGGCCCACAGCGTGACCAGCGACACCACGACAGGGGCGACCAGCACCTTGAGGCCGGCCAGCAGCGCGGTGCCGGCAAGCCGGTAACGCTTCCAGGTTTGCCAGGCCTCGGCCAGCGCGGCCAGGCCGGCCAGCAGCATCAGCAGCCAGATCGTGCCCGGTACCTTGCCGGTCTGCAAAATGGCCAGCGTCAGCGCACCATAGGTGACGAACTCGCCCTGCGGAATGAAGATGACGCGGGTCACGGCAAACACCAGCACGGTGGCCAGCCCCAGCAGCGCATAAATCGCGCCATTGGTCAGGCCATCGACCAGCAGGATGCTGGCAATTGAAAAATCCATAAATACCTTCAGGGAGCCCGTGAAACGGTAGGCGCCGGTCGGGGGCAGCCAGAGGCCGCCCCGACCGGGAGTGCCCGGAATGCCGGCTTATTTGGCCTGCAGCTTCCAGTCGCCATTGACGATCTGCATGATGATGCCGGTGTCGTCGGTGTAGCCTGCGTGGTTGGTCGCGGTGTAGTTCACGGTGCCGTGAAACAGCGCGATCGGGCCGGCGTTTTCAAGGGCGGCCTTGAGCGCACCGCGGAACTCCTTGGTGCCGGGCTTGGCGGTCTTGAGGGCGATGGGAATGATCTTCTGCAGGATCACGGACGCGTCATAGGCGTGGCCCGCAAACGGGTTGCGGCTGTTCGGGCCGTAAATCTTTTCCCAGGCCGTCACGTGGGTCATGGCCACCTGCTTGCTGGGATGGTTGGCGGGCAGCTGCTCGGCCACGACGCCCGGACCGGCCACGACAAACGCACCTTCCACGTCCTTGCCACCGACACGCATCAGGTCGCGCGAGGCCGCGCCGTGGGTCTGGTAGATCTTGCCCTTGTAGCCGCGCTCGATCAACGCCTTGTGCGGCATGGCGGCACCGCTGCCCGAGGCGACGATCAGGATGGCGTCAGGATTGCCGGCGGTGACCTTCAGGGCCTGGCCGGTGACGCTGGTGTCGGTGCGGGCAAAACGCTCTTCGGACACAAACTTCATGTCGGTTCCGGCCATCTTGATCTTCATGTCGCGCAGAAACAGCTCACCAAAGGCGTCGGCGTAGCCGAGGAAACCGACCGTCTTGACGCCGGTTTTTTTCATGTGGGCCGCGATGGCGTGCGACATCACCAGCGTGGACTGCGGGGTGTTGTAGGACCAGGGGGCCTTGCCGATGGATACGTCGATGGGCGCAAAGGTCATGTGCATGGTGCCGGTTTCCGCGGCGACGGCGGCGACCGCATTGGCCGGCGGCGTGGCGGCAGAGCCCATCAGGATGTCGACCTTGTCGTCGGTGACGAAGCGGCGTGCGTTCTTCGTGGCATTGGTGGGGTCGGTGGCGTCGTCAAGAATGATGACATTGATTTTTTCCCCGCCAATGCTGGTGGGCCACAGGGCAATGGAGTTCTTGATCGGGATACCCAGTGCCGAGGTCGGCCCGGTCAGCGGCAGGCTGACGCCAATGTTGATGTCGGCCAGGGCGGCGCCAGCCGCCGAACCAGCCAGGGCAATGGCGAGGATGGATTTGGTAAAGGTCATGCTAGGTCTCCGGTTGTAAAAATGGGCTGTCAAAAATCACGTGATCACGAGTTGTTGCAAGGGGGAACGTATGGCGCCTGTTTCAGCGCGGCGCCATGCGCAGGGCGCCGTCGAGCCGTATCACTTCGCCATTGAGGTGGGTATTGGTGACGATATGGCATGCGAGCTGCGCGAACTCTTCGGGTTTTCCCAGGCGCGGCGGAAACGGGATCGATGCGGCGAGCGATTGTTGCACCGGTTCGGGCAACTGCTTCATCAGCGGCGTGGCAAACAGGCCGGGCGCAATGGTGCAGACGCGGATGCCGTGCTGCGCCAGGTCGCGCGCCATCGGCAGGGTCATGCCGACCAGGCCGCCTTTGGAGGCGCTGTAGGCTTGCTGGCCCACCTGGCCGTCGAAAGCGGCGACCGAAGCGGTGAACATCATGACGCCGCGCTCGCCATCTTCCAGCGGGTCCAGCTTCACGCAGTCGGCCGCAAACAGCCGGCTCATGTTGTAGCTGCCGATCAGGTTGACGGTGATGACCTTCGCAAAGTCTTCCAGCGGCGCGGCCTGGCCGTCCTTGCCGACCACACGTTTGGCCGAGCCGATGCCGGCGATGTTCATCAGGATGCGCGCCGGGCCATGGACGGCTGTGGCCTTTTCCAGCGCTGCAGCCACGCTGTCGCTGCTGGTGATGTCGCACTGGCAGGCCACGCCGCCGATGTCGGCCGCCACCTTTTCGGCCAGCGCGAGGTTGACGTCGAGCACCGCGACCTTGGCGCCCAGCCGCGCGAGTTCTCGCGCAGTGGCTTCGCCCAGACCCGAAGCTCCACCGGTGACGAGTGCAGCTTGTCCGTCGATATTCATGGCTTGTCCTGTTGCGGCTGGATCGTGAAAGGCAGCGTGCCGCCGTGCATCGCATCGGCGAGCGCTGCGCGGTGTTTGAGCACGGCGCGCTGGTTGATGGAGCCCTTGTCGGTGACCTCGCCCTTGTCGATGGACGGCGGCGCGGCCATCAGGTGCAGCCGGGCCACGCGGCTGGAGCTGCCGGTGGCACCGGCGGCCAGCGTGTTGGCCACTTTCTGGAAATGTGACTGCACTGGTTCGCTTTCCAGCACCTGCTGCAGAGGCGCATCGTCCGGCAGGCCGGCCAGCTTGCGCACCGCCGGGGTCGGAAAAATCAGCGCACCGACTTCATTGAGGTTGATCCCGGTGATCACGGCGTCCTGCACATAAGGTGCGCCGGCGGCAATGATCTTCGCCCGCAGCGGCCCCACGCTGACAAAGGTGCCCGTCGCGAGCTTGAAATCTTCGGCAATGCGGCCATCAAAACGCAGGCCCAGGTGCGGGTCGTTTTCGTCGATCCACAACACGGCATCCCCCGTCGAGAAAAAGCCTTCCTCGTCGAAGCTCTCGCGGGTGGCTTCGTCATTGCGCCAGTAGCCCGGCGTGATGTTCGGGCCTTTGTAGCGCACCTCGGTCTTGCCGTCGACAGGCACCAGCTTGAGCTCCAGCCCGGGTGTGGGAACGCCGAGGTGGCCGGCCTTGACGTTGGGGTTGGTGACGAACACCGCAAAAGGCGAGGACTCGGTCATGCCCAGGCCGGTGCCCATCACGATGCGTTCACCGATCTCGCGTTCCTGGGTCTCGTGCAGCGCATCCCACACGGGCTGGGCCAGTGCCGCACCGGAGTAGAAGAACATCTTCACGCGCGACAGCAGGTTTTTGCGCAGAACGTCGTCGGTCTTCATGGCGTTGGCAATCGCCTCAAAGCCGGTCGGCACATTGAAGTACAGCGTGGGCGCCACCTCGCGCAGGTTGCGCAGGGTTTCGCCCATCAGTGCCGGCGTGGGTTTGCCGTCGTCGATGTACAGCGTGCCGCCGTTGTACAGGGTCAGCCCGACGTTGTGGTTGCCGCCGAAAGTGTGGTTCCAGGGCAGCCAGTCCACCAGCACGGGCGGCTCGTCGGCCAGCACCGGCATCGACTGGCGCATCTGCTGCTGGTTGGCGCACCACATGCGGTGCGTGTTCACCACCGCCTTGGGCATCTTGGTCGAGCCCGAGGTGAACAGGAACTTGCTGATCGTGTCCGGCCCGGTCGCCTGCATCGCGGCGTCCACCTGCGCGGTGGGTGTGGTGGCCAGCAGCGAGGCCAGCGACGTTGTCGGCCGGCCCTCGAGCGAACCTTCGTGCAGCACCACTTCCACGTCGGCACCGACGGCCGCCTGGATCGCCTTGCCGTAACGCGCCGCATCCGTGGCAAACACCAGTCCCGGGGTCAGCGTGTCAAGAATGTGGCGCAGCTTGTCATAGTCCTGGCTGACCAGGCAATAGGCCGGCGAGGCCGGGCAGTAGGGAATGCCGGCGTACAGGCAGCCCAGCGCCAGCTGCGCATGCTCCAGCCCGTTTTCGCTGAGGATCACCACGGGGCGGTCGACACTCAGGCCGCGGTCCAGCAGCGCCTGCCCGAGAGCGCGTGCGCTGGCCAGCGCCTGGCCATAGCTCAGGTGCTGCCAGTCGCCCGTGCTGCCGTCGGCCTGGCGGACCCGGCGCGCCAGAAAACTGCGCTCCGGCACGGTTTGTGCCCAATGCAGGAAGCGGTCCGTGATGCGCGCCGCGTAGTCGCCCAGGGGCTGGTCGGCCTTGATGTAACGGGTTCCGCCATCGCCCTCGCGAGCGGCGATACGTGTCACGCCGAAGGTCAGGGGCCGGTAGCGGGGGGCGGAAGTGGGTTTTGTCTCGCTCATGTCTTTTCTTGTCGGGGCTGGGGAGGGGATCAGTCCTTGCTGACCTTGTTGGCCTTGCCATCGAGGAAGGCCTTGACCCGGGCTTTCGCCTCGGGCGCGCTCTGCGCGATGGCGGCCATCAGGGACTCGGTGAAAAAGCCCTGGTCGGCCGGTTGTTCGGCGATGCGGGGCAGGGCGTGCATCAGCGCGTAGTTGGTCAGTGGGGCATTGGCGGCGACCCGCTGCGCCAGCTCCAGCGCCTTGTCGAAGGCCTCGCCCTCGGGCACCAGGTACTGCGCAAAACCCGCGCGTTCACCATCCTCGGCGTTGTAGACCCGGCCGGTCAGCATCATGTCGGTCATGCGGGCGACACCTACCAGCTTGGGGATACGCACAGATCCGCCGCCGCCGACAAAAATGCCGCGCGAGCCTTCTGGCAGCGCATAAAACGCGGACGCATCGGCCACGCGGATGTGGCAGGCGCTGGCCAGTTCCAGTCCGCCGCCGACCACGGCGCCGTGCAGCGCGGCAATCACCGGCACCGGGCCGTACTGGACCCGTTCCAGCGCCGCGTGCCACATGCGGGAGTGGTGCATGCCCTGGCCGGCGTCGCGTTCCTGCAGCTCGCCGAGGTCCAGGCCGGCGCAGAAATGGGCGCCCTCACCGTGGATCACGGCCGCGCGCACCGTGGCCGGCAGGTTGTCAAACATGTCGCGCAGCGCCAGAATCAGCCCGTCGTTGAGGGCGTTGCGTTTGGCGGGGCGGCTCAGGCGGATCACGGCGATCTCCTGGTGGTCGCCGCGAAGTTCAAGCTGGAGGTCGGTGGGGGTTTTTTTGGTGCTCATGGGAGGTTTGCAAGTTGCATCGATTATTGTTATAAACAATAACCAATTCAATTGACTTTGCCGCCTCATTTCTCAGTGTTAACCCGAATGAGGTGTGCAACAAGTCGAACCACCAGGAGACAGCATGGACTACGAGAACCTCATTGCGATTGACATTCACACCCACGCGGAGGTCAGCTGCTGGAACCCGTTCGACAACTACGGCGAGGAATACGACCGCGCCGCCGACAAGTACTTCAAGAACAGCCGCCGGCCGACGATAGAAGAAACCGTGGCCTATTACCGCGAGCGCAAGATCGGGCTGATCATGTTCACGGTGGATGCCGAGACGCAGATGGGCCGGCGCCGCATTCCCAACGAGGAAATCGCCGAAGCCGCCAAGAAAAACAGTGACATGATGATGGCCTTTGCCAGCATTGACCCGCACAAGGGAAAAATGGGCGCCCGCGAGGCACGCCGGCTGATCGAGGAACACGGCATCAAGGGTTTCAAGTTCCATCCCACAGTGCAGGGCTGCTACCCCCAGGACAAGATGGCCTGGCCGATTTACGAGGTGATTGCCGAATACAAGATGCCGGCCATCTTCCATACCGGCCACAGCGGCATCGGCAGCGGCATGCGTTGCGGCGGCGGGCTGCGGCTCGAATACTCCAACCCCATGCACCTCGACGACGTGGCGATCGATTTCCCGGACATGCAGATCGTCATGGCGCACCCCAGCTTCCCCTGGCAGGACGAGGCGCTCAGCGTGGCGACCCACAAGCCCAACGTCTGGATCGACCTGTCGGGCTGGAGCCCCAAGTATTTCCCCAAGCAGCTGGTGCAATACGCCAACACGCTGCTCAAGGATCGCATCCTGTTCGGCAGCGACTACCCGTTGATCACGCCGGACCGCTGGATGAAGGATTTTGAAGACGCCGGTTTCAAGCCGGAAGTGATGCCCGGCATCCTGAAAGGCAACGCCATGCGGCTGCTGGGCTTGGGGCAAGCTGCCGCCGCATGACCACGACCGCCATCCGGGGGCTGGCCGACATCGAGGCGCTGGAGCGCACGCCTTATGACCAGGCGATCCCGGCGCGCACCACCTACGGCCTGATCGCCCAGGCGGCGCGGCGTTTTGCCGGCCGTGATGCGTTTCGCTACCTGCCCAGCGGCGACCTGCAGCAGCCGGCCGTGGCCGTGCGTTACGCCGAGCTGCTGGCGCAGATCCACCGGGCGGCCAACCTGTTCCGCGCCATGGGCGTCGGGCCTGACGATGCCGTGGTCATTCTGGCGCCGAACATTCCCGAGACGCAATTTGCACTGTGGGGCGCTCAACTGGCGGGCAAGGCCTGTCCGATCAACTACCTGCTGCAGCCCGAACACATTGCGGCCCTGCTCGAAGCGTCGGGCGCCAAGGTGATGGTTGCGCTCGGTCCCAACGACGAGCTCCCGCTCTGGCCCATGGTCGAGAAAGTGCTGGCGATCCGGCGCCTGCCGGTGCTGCAGATCCGCGTAGGTAGCAACGCGGCGCCGGGCGTGCCGGTGTTCCAGGATCTGCTGGCGCAGGCCGGCGACGTGCTGGCGTTTGACCCACAACTCACGCCCGACCGCATTGCCGCCTGCTTCCACACCGGCGGCACGACCGGCTCCCCCAAACTTGCGCAGCACACCCACGGCAACGAGGCGCACACCGGATGGTTTGCCCATCGGTTTTACGGCTTCGACGAACACACGGTGGAGCTCAACGGTTTTCCGCTGTTTCATGTCGCCGGGGCTTTTGTCTACGGGCTGTCCATGCTGGCCATCGGCGCGGCTCAGGTCCTGCCCACGCTCAGTGGCATGCGCAACCCCGCCTTTACCAAAAACTACTGGAAGTTCTGCGAACGTGAACGCGTGACCGCGCTGGCCTGCGTGCCGACCATTCTCGCGACGCTGGCCAACCTGCCGGTGGATGCAGACATCTCGTCAATCAAGGTGGCCTATACCGGCGGCTCGCCGCTGCCCGCGGAACTGGCGGCGCAGTTCGAGCGCAAGCCCGGGATTGCGGTGCGCAACATCCTGGGCATGACCGAGTGCGCGGGCCTGGTGTCCATCGAGCCGCTGGCGGCGCCGCGTGTGCCCGGCTCCACCGGCCTGCGCCTGCCTTACACCGAGGTGCGTGCCGTGCCCTGGCAGGGCGGCGTGGCGCAACTGGGCCAGACCTGCGCGACCGGCGACACCGGCGTCATCGTGCTGCGCGGCCCGCATGTGAGCCCGGGCTACACCGAGGCTGCGCGCAACGCCGGCATGTTCGAGGGTCCGTGGCTGGTCTCCGGTGATCTTGGCCACATCGATGCACAGGGCTATATCCACCTGACCGGCCGCGCCAAGGACGTGATCATTCGCGGCTCGCACAACATCGACCCCGGCCTCGTCGAAGACGCTTTCCTGGCGCACCCGGCGGTGGCCCTGTGCGCCGTGGTCAGCGAGCCCGACGCCTATGCCGGCGAGTTGCCCGTGGCCTTTGTCACGCTCAGGCCTGGGATGTCTTGCGACCCGGCCACGCTGCTGGCCGACGTGGTGCCCCATGTGTACGAGCGGCCCGCGGCGCCCAAACGTGTGACCATCATCGAGGTGATGCCGGTCACGGCCATCGGCAAGAT
The DNA here is from genome assembly GCF_002278925.1 of Polaromonas sp. 39-63-25. Classification (GTDB taxonomy): domain Bacteria; phylum Pseudomonadota; class Gammaproteobacteria; order Burkholderiales; family Burkholderiaceae_C; genus Polaromonas. Next base: position 519,924 of record NZ_NCJH01000001.1, on the reverse strand, counting down.
CTACAAGCCGGCGCTGCGCCTGCGTGCCATCGAGGTCAAGCTGGCCGAGATGCTGGCCGACATAGCCGGCGCCACCGTGCGGGGCGAGGAGCGCGGCGGCAGCCTGTCTGCCGTGGTGGCGATTGCGTCCACGCGTGATGATGCGCTGGAGCGCCAACTGCGCGAGCGTCTGGCCGCGATCGCGGTTCCGGTGGAATTCGTTTTCTCTGCAGCCTGAGCGCTTACCAGCCGCCGCTGTCCAGCCACTGTTCCACCAGCCCCAGGTTTTCCACACCCCAGAACGGCTCGCCATCCACCACCACGGTGGGTGAGCCGAAAATGCCGGCTTGCAGCGAGGCTTCGACCGCGCTGCGCAGCAGCTGCCTGGCTTCCTCGCTTTCAATGCCTTCGCGCAGGCGCTGTGCGTCCAGGCCCTCAGGCAGGGCTATGGCCGCAACCGCCTCCGCGGTGGACAGGTCCCGGCCTTGCGCCCAGTAGGCGTGGTAGATCGCGTGCGCCAGCGGCGCGGCCAGGGCCGGGTGGTGCTGCTTGACCCAGTAGAAGGCACGGCCCGCAGCGCGCGGGTCCATCACCGCATCATCCAGATCACGTTTCACCTCCAGGCCGTGGCGGCGCATGTAGCGCCTGGCATCGCGGCGGATGTAGTCGCCCTTGAGCGGCGTGTCCAGCAGGGGCTTGAGCCCCATCACCTTCAGCACCGACACCCCCAGCAGCATCGCGTGCCATTCGACGGTGCGGCCGTGCCGCGCCGCCAGCGGCTCAATGCGCAGCGACGCGAAGTAGCCGAAGGGCGAGATGAAGTCGAAGTAGAAATGCAGCGGTGCGGGCGTGGGCGAGGGGGTCATGGCCCCAAGCGTAGCCGAAAGAGCCGTGGTCGGTTCGGCACCCGCAGGACTTGCGCGGCGTGGCCCTGCCGGCCTCTTCGCCATGCCTGCTGGCTCAAGTTGTTGCGCTCCGGTCATCAGAAAGAAGAGCCGGGGTGCTGCCGCCGCAAGCTGCACGGGAGTGTTATGTTGCTCCTGATTTGATAGCTGCTAGCGAACGCAGGTATTGGGCTGGAGGCCGATTTTGCTTGTAAAAAGCAGGCGGTCAGGCAGTCCGGGCTGGTTGGACTCCCTCTCCCCCCGGGAGAGGGCAGGGGTGAGGGCAGCCGGCTCTGACCCTCACCCCACCCTCTCCCGCAGGGCGAGGGGGCAGGAAAGCGCAGGCTCTGGGGCGCTCAGCCGGCCCGGCGCCGCCGCATCAGCCAATCCACGCCTTCAAACAACGCCTCGCTCAGCAGCGCCAGCAAGGTGGCGGGCAGGGCGCCGGCCAGCAGCAACTGGCCGTCGTTCAGCGCCAGGCCGGTGACGATGCGTTCGCCATACCCGCCCGCGCCGATGAAGGCCGCAATCGTCGCCGTGCCAATGGCAATGGCGGTGGCCGTGCGCACGCCGGCCACAATGGTCGGCAGCGCCAGCGGCAGCTCAATGTGGCGCATGCGCTGGCCGGCCGTCATGCCCAGCGCCTGCCCGGCCAGCCGCAGGCCGGGCGACACCTCGCCCAGGCCCGCCACCGTGTTGCGCATGATGGGCAGCAGCGCGTAGAGCGCCAGCGCAATCAGCGCCGGTACGGTGCCGATCACGCCCATCAATGAAATCAGCATCGCCAGCAGCGCCAGCGAAGGCACGGTCTGCATCAGCCCGGTGGCGCCCAGCACCAGCGCGCGTAGGCGCGGGTGCGGAAACACCCACACCGCCAGCGGAATGCCGATCAGCGCCGCCAGCCCGACCGAGATCAGCGTCAGCGCCAGGTGCTGCCGCGTCAGCCGCGCCAGATCCGGGCCGAACAGCTTGGCCCAGAAGCCGCGCTGGCTGGGGTCTTGTGTTGTGTTGGTTGCAGCAGGCGCGCCGCCGGCCCTGGCAGCCAAATGGTCGCGGGCAATCACATCAAACGCCACACCCTGCAGCTCGGCCCGCGCGTTCATCGCAATCATCGCGTTCTCGTCGATGCTGCCGCCCAGCTTCTGCAACGCCGCCCAGGCCTGCGGAAAACGCTGGGGCACATCCAGCCGGTGCAGCAGCACCGCGTCATACCGCGGAAAGTAGGCCTGGTCGTCCTTCAGCACGCGCAGGCCCAGGTGGCCAATCTTGGCGTCGGTGGTATAGATGTCGATCACATCCACCTGCTTTTGCGCGATCGCGTCATAAGCCAGCCCGTGGTCCAGCGCCACCGGCGTCTGCGGCGCGCCATAACGCTGCGCCAGCCCCTTCCAGCCGTCGGCCCGGCCAAGGAACTCGTTCGACAGGCCCAGCTTCAGCTCCGGGTGCTTGACCAGATCGCTGAGCGAGTTGATGCCCAGGCGCTGGGCCGTGTCTTCACGCATGGCCAGCGCGTAGCCGTCGTTGAAGCCCAACGGCACCGCCACACCCAGGCCCAGCGGCGCCAGCGCGGCGTTCATGGCCGCCGTTGTCATGCCCGCATCACCCTTGAGGATCTCCTGGCTGATGGTGCCCACGTACTCGGGGTAAAGGTCAATGCTGCCCGAACGCAGCGCCTCATAAACAATGGCCGTGTTGCCCAGGCCTTGCAGCACCGAAGGCGGCGTGGGCGTGTGCGGCGCCGCCGCCTGCGCCAGCACCTGCGCCAGGATGTAAGACTCGGTGAAGCGTTTGGAGCCTATGCGCAGCGTGTCGTTGGCCGGCGGCGCGGCGAGGGCGAAGCTGCTGACAAGGGCCAGCAGCATAGCGGTGCAGCAGGCGGCAAGGGCGGGGAGGCGCGTCATGGGCCTATTGTGTCTTCCATGGCGCACGACAGGCAACTTCTACCGTTCGCCCTGAGCTTGTCGAAGGGTCCCCGCCTCGTCGTTGTCATCCCGGACTAGATCCGGGATCCATGCCCCCGACCCCGCACCCATCCCCGCATCCGCGCGCCCAGCACCACCGCCCACCCTGTGGCAGACTGCATCCCGAACCCACCACCCAACAAGACCAACCCCATGCCCATCCAGCTCTACGCCTTCGACACCCCCAACGGCCGCAAGATCAGCGTTGCCCTCGAAGAAATGGGCCTGCCCTATGAGGTGCACGTGGTCGACATCACCCAGGGCGAGCAGACCGCGCCCGAGTTCCTGAAGATCAGCCCCAACAACAAGATCCCCGCCATCATCGACCCCGACGGCCCGGGCGGTGAACCCATCAGCATCTTCGAGTCCGGCGCCATCCTGATCTACCTGGCCGAAAAGACCGGCCAGTTTTTGCCCAAAAACCCGCGCGCCCGCGTCGCCGCTTTGGAGTGGCTGATGTTCCAGGTGGGCGGCTTCGGCCCCATGCCCGGCCAGGTGCACCACTTCATCGCACTCAAAGACGAAGCCGACCGCCGCTACGCCCTGGAGCGCTTCATGGCCGAAACGAAGCGCCTCTACGGCGTGATGGACCGCCGCCTGGCCGACCACGCCTTCTTCGCAGGCGAAGAAATCTCCATAGCCGACTTCGCCATCGTCGGCTGGGTCTGGCGGCATGAGCGGCACAAGATCGATCTGGCGGATTTTCCGAATGTGTTGAGGTGGTACCGGGGGATGATGGCGCGGGATGGGGTGGGGCGGGGGTTTGGGGTGGCGTTGAAGTGATTCTGTAGGTCTCGGCAAGCTTAGGAGGCAAAAAGATGCTTCACCGTTTTTGGCTGAATCACAACTACAAACTGTGGTGGGTAATCGTAGTAAGCGTATTAGTCGGGTACCCCATGGCTGTTATGCATCTGAATCCGCCTCCGGCGGAGGCAAATACAGAAGTCGTGCATGGGAAGATTCTTAGAGTTCACCGAGATCAGCCGCATATAAGACTCGAACTCCTTGACGGCCGAACTGAGAGCTTCAACTTTCCTGATGACCTCCTGCACCTTGCAACGCGCAAAGGGCTGCTATTCACAGAGGCTACAGATTACGAGCTCAAACAACTTCATGGATGCCTGGCTGAGCTGAAAGTTGAACGCATCCGTTACCTCGTCCTTCCTTCCGACCGCCGTATTTGGAGCGTCAGATGCGACAAAGGCATTACGCTACCGTATAGCCGAATCGTCTCTCACTATCAAAGCGCGATCAGCTTAACGGCTGGTCGTTGGGTGATGTTTGGCGGTATGGCCCTGTTACTTCTGGCTTCAGCAATCGGGGATAGGAGAGTGGCAAGGGAGCGGCAACAGAGAGTTGGCAACTCGGGAGCGCGGGTGCCGTAAGGTAGCGACAGGACCAACGTCCCTGTGGCAGGCGATGAAATCTCAATAGCCGACTTCGCCATCGTCGGCTGGGTCTGGCGGCATGAGCGGCACAAGGTTGATCTGGCGGACTTTCCGCATGTGCAGCGGTGGTACCGGGGGATGATGGGACGGTATGGGGTGGGGCGGGGGTTTGGGGTGGGGTTGAAGATGACGGAGTAGTGGGCCAACGTCCGTCGTCGATTGCCTCGACTTCTACAGCGTGTCAACTCGGGAGTGAGAGAACAACCAGCTAGGTGGGATAACGTCTTCGTGACCCGCACCAACGCCGCGACTATAGGCGTGTTTCTCTTTGAGTGTTGTCCGCGCGTGTCCGCCGCGTGTGGTGCGCATGTGCTGGACAATTTCTAAGGGACGAGCTAAATAGCATCTAGGTGCGGCACCAACCGGCACGTTTTTGAACTGCACAAATACGTAAACCACGTCTTCCAATTCCCGGGCCAGCCATGCATCAAGTGCGCCATGGTAATCCGCATCTTTCAGATTTCCCTGGAAGAGGCCCCATCCGCCGGTCTGGCTTCCCTTTACCTGAAGTTTAAGAGTCCGTGATCCCTTTGTTGCAAGGATGTCCCAATCTGGTTGAGTTGTTCCGTATTGCATCGCTACGTCATATCCGGCCTGTGACATAACTACGCAGGTAAAGGCCTCGGCGGCTACGTTGACTTGATAGGGAGTCAGTTTAGGCATGGCTTGCAACTGTTGAGAAAACCCAGTTATACCGCTTGCTATGCGTGTACAGGATCCTCTTAATAGGGGATGGCAACTCGCAGGTGGTCACCTAGAATGGTCTGCATTCAAGGGCGATGGCGCCATGGGTCAACTTTCACGCGGTGAATCACAGTGACTATCTTCTTTACCAGCTTCCAGCCTTTGACATCTTCATCAGGATCGAAATTTCCTGACGCAGGTCTCGCATGAACACCGAACTTGAGTCCATCACACAAGCCCTTCGCGCCTTTGCCAAGGAGCGTGAATGGGAGCAGTTCCATTCGCCCAAGAATCTCGCGTCGGCGCTTACGGTGGAAGCATCGGAACTGCTGGAGCATTTCCAGTGGCTGACGGAAGACCAAAGTCGCAATCTTCCCTCCGAGGCGAAAGCTAAAGTCGCTGCAGAGGCCGCCGACGTGCTCCTGTATCTACTGCAGCTCTGCGACAAGCTTCAGATCGACTTGGTGGACGCGGCTCGGACCAAACTAGCTGTGAACGCCGAAAAATATCCGGTCGATCGTCCACTGGGTTCCAGCAAAAAATATACGGAGATATGAGTTGCTGACCGGATACCCTGCCGGCACTTATCAAAAATAGGAATGGTGCAACCCAAGTGATCGTCTATCAGGCAACCAAATCAAAGTTTCTTGAGCAAGTGCACAGCACCGCCATCGAGGTGGTTGTCAGCAACGCCTTTTTCCAGAAACTTGGACACAGGGTTGGGCCCTCAGAAATCAATTCCTGGCGCTCTTCTCTCGTTTGCATGGCGCGCGTCCTCAACGACGACGGTATTCCAGCCGATGCCGGGGTAGCGATTGAGTACAACATCCCGCAAAGCGGAAAACGGGTTGACTTCATCCTGACGGGATTGGCTGAAGACAGGTCGCCCCAAGTCATCATTGTCGAGCTGAAACAATGGGAGACTGCCAAGCTGACGAAAATGGACGGCGTCGTTTCCACTTACACCGGTGGCGCACATCGGGAGGTCAGTCACCCCTCGTATCAGGCTTGGTCGTACGCAGCCCTGCTGGATGGATTCAACGAGGCCATCCATGAGGGTGGAGTGACGCTCCAGCCTTGTGCCTATTTGCACAACTACCTGCCTGACGGTGTGATCGCGCATGACTTTTATGCAGCCTATATCGAGCGCGCTCCGATTTTTCTGAAGGGCGACGATGAGCGGGACAAGCTGCGAGCGTTTATCAAGAAACACGTGAAGCACGGCGATAGCATTGAGCTGCTCTACAAGATCGAGAACGGAAGAATTCGTCCATCCAAGATGTTGGCCGATAGCCTGGTCAAGATGCTCAAGGGGCAGGAAGAGTTTGTGCTGATCGACGATCAGAAGGTCGTTTATGAAAGCGCGCTGGCTGTGGCACGACACGCGGAGCCGCAGAAGAAGCACGTGATGATCGTTGAAGGCGGTCCGGGAACTGGGAAGTCAGTGGTCGCCATCAATTTGCTGGTTGCCCTTACCAAGACGGGACAGAACTGCAAGTACGTTTCGAAAAATGCCGCTCCGCGCGCTGTGTATGAGAGCAAGTTGGTGAAGCACTTCAGGAAATCCGTCATATCCAATTTCTTCTCCGGGTCTGGCGCCTTCGTCGATAAGGATCCAGGTATTTTTGACACGCTGATCGTGGACGAGGCGCACCGCCTCAACGAGAAGGGCGGCCTTTACGGCAACCTTGGCGAGAACCAGATCAAGGAACTCATCAGTGCTGCAAATTGCACGTTCTTCTTTATTGACGAAGACCAGCGCGTCACGCTGAAGGATATTGGTGGCAAGGCCGCGATTGCTGCATGGGCGGAAAAGGCGGGGGCCAAAGTCTCAGTGATGGAGTTGGCGTCCCAATTTCGCTGCAATGGCTCAGACGGATACCTGGCCTGGCTGGATAACACGCTCGGTGTCCGGCCCACCGCAAATCCTCTCTTAGAGGGAGCGGCCTTCGACTTTCAGGTGTTCGACTCACCCACTGAACTGCACCAACGCATTGTGGAAAAGAACAAGGGCAACAACAAGTCGCGTGTTGTGGCCGGCTATTGCTGGAAGTGGCCCAGCAAAACGAATCCCGAGGCGTTTGACGTTGTGATTCCTGAGCATGGATTCAAGAAGCGCTGGAATTTGGTGGAGGACGCCAGCTTATGGATTGTTGCGTCCGACTCGGTGGAAGAGATCGGTTGTATTCACACCTGCCAAGGCCTTGAAGTCGACTACATTGGCGTGATCGTCGGCGACGACTTCGTGGTCCGGAATGGTGAAGTGGTGTGCCGGCCTGAGAAACGGGCTTCCTCCGACAAGTCAATCTTCGGCTGGAGGAAGCTTCTGAGGGAGGAGCCGGTCGAGGGTAAAAAACGGCTCGATCTGATCATCAAGAACACCTACCGGACCTTGATGACTCGCGGCATGAAGGGCTGCTACATCTATTGCACAGACACGGAAACAGCGGACTACTTTCGTTCCCGCATGGGTGCCCAGACTTCCGGTCCCGTTGCTGATGTTGTCGCAGCCGCGTCTGTTAGCCCGCCCCCGGCTCAGACCAATGTGTTGCCGTTCAAGCCATTGGACCGAAAACACGTCAAGCCATTCAAGAATGCGGTTCCGGTGGTTGCCCTCAAGCTCGCTGCCGGCATGTTCAGCGAAGTGCAGTCCTTCGACAACGATGCAGTCGAATGGGTAGCGCTGCCAGATATTTACCGCCCTCGGCCAGGCATGTTCATTGCGCAGGTTGTTGGCGAGTCCATGAATCGCCGGATACCGAATGGCAGTTGGTGCCTCTTCAGAGCAAATCCCCAAGGGACCCGAGCAGGGAAGGTGGTTGTTGCGGAGCACCGATCCATTGAAGATCCTGAGTCGGGCGGTTCGTACACCGTCAAGATATATTCAAGCGAGAAAACTCAGTCTGCGGACGGAGGTTGGTTTCACTCTGTTGTGAAGCTATCGCCTGACAGCACGGATCCGGGTTTTAAGCCAATGGTTTTTGATGCTGAGTCGGCGGGCGATGTGAAGATCATTGCTGAAATGATCACCGTCATAGATCTATAGAACTTAGTCACACATAGTCAATGGATCTTTTGAAGGACTGCGTAGCAGCTGGGCTTTTACCTTTGTAGGATCAACGGCAGGTGGCCGAGGAGTACTTGGAAACTTCCTACGTCGTGCTATTGCTTTAAATCAAACTGGATAATCGCATAGCATCGCTTCAAAACTATCAACAAGCATAGTATTGTTGAAGTTCCGATATATACAGTGGATAGTCTTCCTAGTACTGATATTGGCGCCCATTGGGACAGAATCAAAAATGAAGAAATTACTAACGTAATGCACAGAAGAACGCTGTAGGAAATTGACGCAATAGTTTCAGAAGAAATATTCTTAAAGTCAGAAAAATTTGATATCGGCTTTGCACCATTTTTTGCGTTATAGACTAAGGTGTAAATTAACACCATGAGATTGAGCATCAATCCAGCAACAATGGATGCGGCAGATACGATAATGCCCACGACATTCTCAGAAATGTCCCTCACTAGCAAATAGTGCAGTCCGGAGAGGGCTGCTGGAAAAAACAAGTGAAACAGAATCTCCCCTATCGATAGCTGCTCTGTATCGTATCGTTTCAGCGAGCAGAAATGCGCTTTAACAATCCCGAACGGGTTCAGTTTGGTAAGCATGATTGACTAGCGAAAAATTCTAAAGCCTTGATTGCCACGTCATTCCCTTAACGCCCCAAGATTTCACGATGCTTGAAGCGAGATCGTCTGCCTCTCCTAGCCAGCTTTTTGCATCTGGATGTCCATTGGTGTGAACTTTGACACTGGAAATTTCAATGTTGGATGAAAGCTTTCCTGTATTGCCGAGATCTACTATGCGAGGGTGTCCGTCTAATTGGATTTCGAGCTTGATATTGTCATGATTGAACCCGGGAATCGTGACAATATCTCGGGGGTGCGTCTTCGCCTCAACAGCCCTTATCAACCAATCGATATCGCTAAATGAGGACTTCCGCTTCGTTCGTATAACCATTTCGATCTCGCTGACTTTCTCTTTGTCTTCACTGGAAAAGACGTCAGCGAGGTCACTGGGTAGAATTTTCTTCACCAAGCGGATTGTTTTTAGTGTTCCTTGACTCATAAGAGTTTCTAACACGATGCTAGGAACGACTCTGTTTATTTCCAGAGAAAATTCCGGAAATCGGTTTTTGAAATGCTTCTGTAGATGTGGGAGTGTCAGCTGACGAACTCCGAGAGTGTTGAATCTCCCCAAAAGAAGCAAACCTCGCTTACGCTGGCCTGAAGTTGTTTGTTGGGGCATGTAAAAAGAAAAATTGAAGGGCATCATGTCAGCCTCGTCACTTTGGCGATTGTGCGCAATTGTTTTCTTTGTGGTGCTGTAAATGTCCGATTCGAATCCAAAAGCCCCGGTTTGATATATGCCGGTGACTGAGGTGGGTGTCCCTTTGAAGAGTTTTGCGACGAGGAACATCTTTTTGCCCTTATTCGGCGCAACCTGATAGTTACCTAGCTGGGTCTTGTAATAGTCAAGAAGAACTGTTCGCAGGTTTTGTTTGTTATAGAAATCCCACAAATCCTGCGGCTGCTTTTTTTCGTCCTTAACTTCGACAAGGTATGGCGCTATGGCAAACATAAATGGTGATTCTTTCGCTCAGGTGTATGTGGCAGAACTTGTAAAGGTCATAGTAAGAGGTTTGATAAAAATCTTCCTCATCTAATTGGAGGATGCGCCGCGAAATCCGGCGCCGCGACCGTCTGGTATGGTGCATTTCCCTGGCGCGCTCACAAGTGGATCTCATTTCACGGGAAAACCAGCATGCAATGCAGAAACTTAGTCCTGGCCGCCGCCTTTACAGCAGGCGCCGTCGGCGCCCACCACACCCTGCTGGTCGCCCCATCCTCCCCCGACCCTTATGCCAGGCTACAGGGCGGCGTGCCGCACCACATGACGCCCGAGCAGGAGAGCCAGCGCGTCACAGACAGCCCGGCGCCGGCGGGGCCGCGCGGGCGCCGGGTGGCGCGGGCTGCGCTGCCTATTCCACGCAGCGAGATGGCCTGGGCCACGGCGGCCATTGGGCGCATGCAGTGACCAAAGCAAAACCGCAACCCACAGCGAAAACCAGCAAGCCGGTGCTGCTTTCCGGCGGCAACCCGCAGATCCCCAAGGGCGAAGGCGATGCACCGGTGTTGGCCTATCTCGCGGCCATGCCGGGCTGGAAGCAGGATATCGGGCGCCGGCTCGACAAGCTGGTGGTGGCTGCCGTGCCCGGCGTACGCAAGGCCGTCAAATGGAACTCGCCGTTTTATGGGACGCCGGGGCAGGAGGGCTGGTTCCTCAGCTTTCATTGCTTCACGAAGTAGGTCAAGGTAACCTTCTTCCGCGGGCAGTCGCTGTCGCCGATGCCACCCGGTGCATCGAAAAGCCAGGACACGCGTTATCTTGACATCCGCGAGGATGCGGAGATCGACGAAGCCCAGTTCGTCGCCTGGATCAAGCAGGCCAGCCAGTTGCCGGGCGAGAAAATGTGACACGCCAGTTGTCTGGCATCAAGAAGGAGGCACCCTCATGAGCAAAGAGCAAGGCAAGACCAAGCAGGACACAGCGGCGGAGTCCCCGTCGCAACTCATAGACGCAAAGATCAAGTCCCTGGACGACTGGCGGGGCCAGACGCTCGCCCATGTCCGCGCGCTGATCCAGCAGGCCGACCCGGCGGTGGTCGAGGAGTGGAAGTGGAGCATTCCGGTCTGGTCGCACGGCGGCATTCTCTGCACCGGCGAGACCTACAAGGTCAAGGTGAAGCTGACTTTCCCCAAAGGCGCTTCGCTCAAGGACCCTTCAAAGCTGTTCAACGCCAGCCTGGAAGGCAACACCCGCCGCGCCATTGATCTGGGGGAGGGCTACGCCCTTGACGAGGCGGCCTTCAAGGCGCTGATACGCGCTGCTGCAGCGCACAACGCCAAGCCGGCGCGCTAGGCGAATCCGGCGCCGCACGGTGCCTGTCAGTTCAAGGCCTTGTCAAAAAACGCTGGAAGCTCGCGCTGCAGCTGGCCCAGAAACGCAGCGCGGTCAAAACCGGGCGGATTGGCGCCAATGTCGCCGTCTTCGGAGGGGATGGGCATGGTGGGCATGTCCTGAAACGCGAAGTGCCAGGCATTGGGCACGCGGTGCATTTCTACGCCGGGCACATTCGCGGCCACCCATTCGGCATGAAAGCGCGGCACCAGAAAACGGTCTTGCTGCGCTTCATACAGCGCCACCGGGACGCGGATTTGCGCCAGCGAAGCGGCGCTGAACAAGGCCCCCATCGGCGCCAGGGCCACCACGGCCCGCACGCGGGTGTCGGTCAACGTCGGAATGGCCGGCGCTGCGGCGCCAGGGTGGGTGGCCGATGTGCGCTCTTTGCCGGTGTTGCAAAAAATCGGGTCCTCGGCGCGCTCGGTGTTGCAATGCGCGTCGAAGCGTGCCGGCTCGAGCCGCGCACCTGCCAGGGCCAGCACGGTGTAGCCCCCGGCCGAATGCCCCACGGCGCCCACGCGTGGCCCCCTGGCGTCGCTGGCGATGCGGTCCTTCCATTGCGGGTCGTTGAGCAGGGCGTCGATCACGCGTGAAACCTGCCGCGGCCGCTCGGTGGCATAACGTTCCAGGCTGCCCTGGCGCAAGGAGCGGTCCTGCCAGTTGTCGCCGGGGTGGCGCAGTGCGGCCACCAGGTAGCCCTGCTGCGCCAGCGCCTCGGCCAGGCTGCTGTGCGCAAGTTCACTGCCGCCGGTGCCGTGGCTCAGCACGATAAGGCCCTTGACCTTGGCCTCTGGCGCGGCCTGCATGGCCACGTTCACGTTGAACGGCCCCATGGCGATCGTGCGCGCAGCCGCCTGCGTGGGGTAATACAGGGCCGCCACGATGGGCGCGGCATCGGCCGCGGTGGCTGGAATGGTGATCTGGCGCCAGCCGGCTTGCGCCGCCATGGCCTGGGCCGCCGTCAGCAGCAGGCCGCAGAAGACGAGGGAGAGTCGGTGGGGTGAAAGGGACATGGTGAGCTCCGTGGGTGTTGAGGGGGTTGAAACTGGAGGCGATGGTAGGAGTGCCAGGGCCGGCGCGGGGGTGGATTGCGACGGAACGGCCGGGCCGCGGCGCGAGATGCTGTTTCGGGCGGATGAGAGGTAACCGGGCGATGGGCTTGACTGCCGGTTTGCCGGTGAAGTCTGCCAGTCGCTCTTTTTTTGATAGCTGCCGGCGCCCGTCCTGATTGGACTACAGCCGTTTTTTGCATGAATGGTTCGCATGGACGCGGCTATTTGAAGGCCTGCAACAGGCCTGCAGGGGCTGAAACGCATAACATGCGCTTCAAGCTTCCCGACAAGACTCGACCCTGCCCATGGGTCCGGAAATACCAAGACATGAACCACGACCTCCCTTCCCTGACCCAGTCCCTGCGCGACTTTGCCCAGGCGCGCGACTGGGCGCAGTTTCATTCGCCCAAGAACCTGGCGTCGGCCCTGTCGGTGGAGGCGGCGGAGTTGCTGGAGCACTTCCAGTGGCTGACGGAAGAACAAAGCCGCCACCTGGCCGCACCCAAAAAAGCCGAGGTGGCCGCCGAGGCGGCCGATGTGCTGCTCTACCTGCTGCAGCTGTGCGACAAGCTGCAGATCGATTTGCTGGAAGCGGCGCGGCTGAAGCTGGCTGTCAATGCCGAAAAATACCCGGTGGACCGGGCGCGCGGCTCCAGCCGGAAATACACGGACCTCACCGACCCGGAGCAGGGCGGGTGAGGTCAGTAAATCGCTCTTGATTTGATAGCTGCTTGCGCAATACCAGTAAGGGCTATTGGCCAATTTGATTCAATAAAAACCATGCAAACCCTCCCCATCCGCCTGAACCCCGGCGAAGACTTGCGCAGCGCCATCGAGGCGGCCGTGCGCGGCGCCAACTGCCGCGCGGCGTTTGTGTTGTCTGGCATAGGCAGCCTGTCGAGCGCGGGCCTGCGCTTTGCGGGCGCGGAGCAGCCGCGGCGCCTGACGGGCGACATGGAAATCCTGAGCCTGTCGGGCACGGTGGCCTTCAACGGCACGGGGGAGGGCGCACGCAGCAGCTCGCACCTGCACATGGCGCTGTCCACCGCCACTGGCGACGTGCTGGGCGGCCACGTGGCGCCGGGCTGCACGGTGCGCACCACGGCAGAGGTCTTGCTGGCGCTGCTGCCGGAGTGGGAGTTCTCCCGCGAGCCGGATGCGGCGACGGGCTACCTTGAGCTTCAGATCACACAGGCTGGGCGCCAGGCCGGCGACCGGGACGGGCTCAGAACAGCCTGACCCACCACAGGCGCAGGCGCATGCCCAGCTCGGTGGTGTAGCCGGCGCTGGCGCTTCGCAGCTGGCCTTGCCCGTCGATCACCACAAAAGAGGGCACAGACTGAAAGCCGAAGGCGCGCGTCAGCTCACCGCGCGTATCGATGGCGGTTTGCCAGGGCAACTGGCGCTGCTGCAGCACCTGCCCGACCTTGGTGGCCGGGCCGGACTGCATGGCCACGGTGAGCACCGGCCAGTCCTGCGCCAGCCGGGTGACGCTGCTTTCCTCGGCGCGACAGATGGGGCACCACTCGGCCCAGAAGTGCAGGGCGACCGGCTGGCCGGGGTGGGCCTGGCGCCACTGGGCCAGCGTGGTGCTGTGCGTCGTGCCATCGGGCTGCAGCACGCTGATGGCCAAGTCAGGCGCCGGCCCGGCCGGCACATGCCGCGTCTGCCAGGCCTGCACCGCCACCACGATCGCCACCAGCAGGGCCAGTTGAACCAGATGGCTTTTCCAGTTTTTACGCAGGTGCGCGGCGAAGCGGGGGATCAAGGGTTTGAGCATGGGCCTTGAGTATCGTTCGGGCGCTGCCGGCCCGTACCGCCGCTGCGGGAAGCCCCGGCCGCGGCAAGGTGGTGCGCCGGCGGGGCTGCGGGCGGCGCGTGATTTGCTATTAAAGGCATAGCTGCTCGCGCCCGTATTTATTGGGCTGGAGCCCGATTTCAATCTCTGATTTCGTGTTGCGTGTGGTTTTTGCAGGTTTTGGGCTGCTGGGAACTTGTATTTCAATATGCATATTGCAGACAATCATGATTTTGTTGTTGAATTTTAAAATTATTCATGGCATATTCTGTATGCATATTGAATACAAGGTTTGTTGATGAGTTCATCCGGAATCAAATCCCGCCTTGGCCATGCGCAGTGGTCGCTGAAACCGCAAGACTTGGCCATGGCGTTCAAGCTGGTGTGTCTGGCGGGGCAAAAGCTGCCCTACACAGCACTGGCGCAAGCCATGCACATGTCGCAGTTTGAAGCCCATGCCTGCATGGCGCGGCTCAGTGGAGCGCGCCTGTTGGCTGAGGTAAATGACATCCCCACGCTGGTGCTGGCGGCTTTCAGGCCCATGGTGTTGCAGGGGGCGCCTTACTTTTTTCCGGCGGTAAGGGGCGAGATCACCATGGGTTTTCCTACGGCCTATGGTGTGGAGCCGCTCAAATCCAAAGTGCTGTTTGCTGATGAGACGCCGCCCGTGTGGCCCCATGCAGACGGCCCGGTGCGCGGCAGTGCGCTGCTGCCTCTGTACCCCAAGTTGCCTTTGGCCGCCGCGCAGGACCCGGCTTTGTACGAGTTGCTGGCCTTGTTTGACGCGCTGCGCATAGGTCAGGCGCGTGAACGTGAAATGGCCCGCAAGCTGCTGGAAGAAAGGTTGAGCTGATGGCGGCATTCAACAACCCCAATCTGGCTATTCTGGAACTGGTGGCCCATGCCTTGGGCCCCGTACGGGAGCGTGTGATCTTTGTGGGTGGTTGCGCTACGGGCCTGTTGCTGACGCAGGAGCGGCCCGACCGTATCCGCATCACCGAAGACGTTGACATCGTTGCGCAAGCGTTGACGGTGCATGACTACCACGCCATTGAGAAGCAAGTCCGCGCTCAGGGCTTCAGCAACGACATGCGGCCCAATGCACCCATTTGCCGGTGGGTTTATAAAAATGTCACGCTTGACTTGATGCCCACGGTCAAGGACATCTTGGGCTTTGCCAACCGCTGGTATCCATTGGCCCTGCAGACTGCAGACTTGGTCACATTGCCAAGCGGCATGAATATTCGGCTCATTAGCGCCCCGGTTTTCATTGGCACCAAGTTGGAGGCGTTCAAGGACCGGGGCAAAGACGCCGATGGCAGGCCAGACTTTCTGGGTAGCCATGATCTTGAAGACATCATCACCGTGGCAGACCGGCGGCCCGAACTGCTGGGCGAGTGCCGTGCCGCAGCGCCTGAACTGCGCGCCTACCTGGCGGCAGGATTCACAGCGCTGTTTGCCAATCCCGAGTTCGAACAAGCCCTGTCAGGCCATTTGCCGGGCGACACTTTCAGCCAGCAGCGCGCCAGACCGCTCGCAAATACATTGCGCGAACTGGCAACGCTTTCAGCATGAAATACATGGAGGTCACAGACCCGAATCCAGGGGGTAAAGGGTGCGATTTGCTCATTATTTGATAGCTACTTGCGCGCGTATTTATTGGACTATGGGCCGATTTGACATTAAAAAAGCCGCCGGCAGTTGCCGGCGGCTTTTCTTTATGGAGCAGTCGGCGAACCGGTCAGACCGAACCCCAGACCTCCTGCGCCGTCTCGATCACCAGGCGCAGCTTGGCGCGCTGGGCTTCCACCGCGATGTCGTTGCCGTGCACGGTGCTGCTGAAACCGCACTGCGGTGACAGGGCCAGCTGCTCCAGCGGCGCGTATTTCGCGGCTTCCTCGATGCGGCGCTTCAGGTCGTCCTTGCTTTCCAGCGTGCCGAACTTGGTGGTGACCAGGCCCAGCACCACGGTTTTGCCCTTGGGCAGGAAACGCAGGGGCTTGAAGTCGCCGGAGCGGTCGTCGTCGTACTCCATGAAGTAGGCGTCGAGGTTCATTTCCTTGAGCAGCGCCTCGGCCACGGGCTCGTAGTTGCCGGCGGCGGCGTGGGTGCTCTTGAAGTTGCCGCGGCACAGGTGCATGGCCAGCAGCATGCCTTCGGGCTTTTGCGCCACCACCTTGTTGATGAAGCCGGCATAGCGGTGCGGCAGCTCGTCGGGGTCGTCGCCGCGCTGGCGGGCGGCTTCGCGCATCTTGGTGTCGCACAGGTAGGCGAGGTTGGTGTCGTCCATCTGCACGTAGGTGCAGCCGGCGGCAGCCAGGCTGCGCAGCTCGTCGCCGTAAGCCTTGGCCACGTCGTCATAAAACTGCGGGTCGAGCTCGGGGTAGGCTTCGCGGCTGATGCCGGCGCGGCCGCCGCGGAAGTGCAGCATGGTGGGCGAGGGGATGGTCACCTTGGGCGTGTTGCCCGCGCTCACCTGGCTCTTGAGGTACTGGAAGTCGGCGAGCTGGATGTCCTTGACGTGGCGCACTTTGTCGATCACGCGCATCACCGGTGGGGCCAGCTCCTGCGTGCCGTCGGGCCGGATGATGGTGACCGGAATGTCGGTTTTCACGCCGCCGATCTGCTCGAGGAAGTCAATGTGGAAGTAGGTGCGGCGGAACTCGCCGTCGGTGATGCTTTTCAGGCCCACGTCTTCCTGGAACTTGACGATCTCGGTGATGGCCTTGTCTTCCACCTTGCGCAGCTGCTCGGGCGTGATCTCGCCCTTGGCCTTCTGCTCGCGGGCTTCCAGCAGGTATTTGGGGCGCAGAAAACTGCCAACGTGGTCGTAACGGGCGGGGAGCTGGGTCATGTCTCTTTTTCCTTTGAGGTCGTTGAAATCGGGCAGGGGAAGGTGAATGATATTAGGGCACAACCGTCGATGGCCGGTCTACAGGTCCAGCACCAGGGTTCTGCTTTTGGCGCGCGAGCAGCAGGGCGTGAACTGGTCGTTCTTCGCCTTCTCCTCGTCGGTGAAGTACATGTCGCGGTGGTCGGGCTCGCCTTCGAGCACACGCGTGATGCAGGTGCCGCAGACGCCCTGCTCGCAGGAGGTGAGGATCTCGATGCCGTTGTCCTTCAGCACCTGGATGATGTTCTGCTCCGCGCCCACGGTGTAGCTTTTGCCGGTGCTGGCGATCTTCACCTCGAAGCCGGTGTCGCCAGCGGTGTCCTGCGGCGCGGCGCCGAAATACTCGAGGTGGATTTGCTCGCTGCGCCAGCCGCCGGCCTTGGCGCTGTCCACCACGTGGGTGATGAAACCGGCAGGGCCGCAGACATACAGCTGGTGCTCGGGGGTGGCACCGGCCAGCACGGCTGGCAGGTCGAGTTTCTGCTCGGCCGGGCCGGCGTCGTAGTGGAAATACACCTTGCCGGCAAAGGCCGAGTCGCCGATCTCCTGGCGGAAAGCGGTGCGTTCGGCCGAGCGGGTGCAGTAGTGCAGGGTGAAGTCCGCATGGATGGCCGCCAGCCGCTGCGCCATGCACAGCAGCGGCGTCACGCCGATGCCACCGGCCAGCAGCAGTGTGCGCGGCGCGTGCTGCAGCGGAAAGTGGTTTTTCGGTGGGCTGATGCGGATCACGTCGCCTTCGTTCACCGCCTCGTGCATGGCGACGGAGCCGCCGCGCGAGGCCGGGTCGCGCAGCACGGCGATGCGGTAGCGGTGCTGCTCGGTGGCGTCGTTGCACAGCGAGTACTGGCGCGTCAGCCCGCCGGGAATCTGCACATCGACATGGGAGCCCGCGCTGAAGGCCGGCAGCGGCGCACCGTCGGCGCGGGCCAGCTCGAAGCTGGTGATGCCTTCGGCTTCCATGGTTTTTCGGATGACCTTGACGTCAAGACTGTCCATGGTCAGGCGGCCTGCTGTTGAGCTGGGGCTTGCGCGGGTGCCTGCTCCTGCGCGATGAGGCGGTCGATGATGCGGCGCGACTGCACGCCGCCGGCGTCGATGTTGAGCATCAGCAGCTTGCGCTGCGGGAACAGCGTAAGGTTGCGCTGCTGCGCTTCCAGCACGGCGGTGTCTTCGGCAAACACCTTGCCCTGGCCCTCGCGGATCTGCGCGGTGAGGGCCTTGTCTTTCGGGTTGAAGTTGCGTGCCATGCCCCAGAAGTACCACATCGAGGTTTCGGTTTCGGGCGTGATGAAGTCCACCACGATGCTGCTGACCTTGTCTTTCGGGTCAGCGTTGTAGCCGCCCTTGCCGGCGTGGGCCACGCCGACCTCGATCAGGACGTGGCTGGGCGGCGTGAAGCGGCAGACCTGCCAGCGGTCCACCGGCACGTCGTCGGCCAGGTTGTTGCCGCGCAGGTTGGCGCGCCAGAAAGGCGGTGCCATCACGTTTTCCATGAAGCGGCTGGTCACCACGCTCTCGCCCTCGGTTTTGGTGCTGACGGGCGTTTCGTCGATTTCCTTCTGGCCGATGCTGGTGGTGTGGACGTAGGTCTCGTGCGTCAGATCCATCAGGTTGTCGATCATCAGGCGGTAGTCGCAGTTGATGTGGTACAGGCCGCCGCCATAGGCCCACTCGGGGTTGTCGGCCCAGTCGAGCTGGGGAATCTTGCTGTCGTCGGCCAGTTTTTCGTCGCCGGTCCAGACCCAGATGAAGCCGTGGCGCTCCACCACCGGGAAGCTGCGGTTGCGCGGGAAACCCTGCACGCGCTGGCCGGGCATGGAGGCGACCTTGCCGTCGCATTCCATCACCAGGCCGTGGTAGCCGCAGACCAGCTTGCCTTCGCAGACCGTGCCCAGCGACAGGGCCGCGCCGCGGTGCGGGCAGAAGTCGTCCATCGCAACGACCTTGCCTTCGGGGCCGCGGTAGAAAACAATTTTTTCGCCGCAGATCTGCCGGCCCAGCGGCTTGTCGTCGATTTCGGTGGGAGTGCAGGCAACATACCAGGTGTTTTTGGGAAACATGACGCTTGTCCGTAGAGGAGGGGGAGGGTGGGTGTGGGGGAGGTTTTTTGGGTGGCCCAGGCCGATTTGGACGGCTGATGGCTCAGGCGGCGATTATGCAAAAAAACGAGATTGATGTATACATTGATATCATTAATTTATCAAAATATACGCTGAATAGGGCAAAATTCAATCTGAACAGGTCATTGCTGTATACATTAAGAGATCCAGATGAACGACAAAACCACTTCCCTGGCCGCCGCCGACGTGCAGGAGCCGGGCGCTTCCCAGACCGTCAAGGCGCAGCTGCGCCTGCGCGAAATGATTCTGGCCGGCGAGCTGCCCGGCGGCGCGCGTATTGCCGAGCTGGCCATTGTTGAAAAGCTCGGGGTGTCGCGCACGCCGATTCGCGCCGCGCTGATGAGGCTGGAGCAGGAGGGCCTGCTGGAGGGGCTGGTCAATGGCGGTTATGCGGTGCGCACGTTTTCGGAGCGCGATGTGTCCGAGGCGATTGAACTGCGCGGCACGCTCGAAGGGCTGTCAGCCCGGCTGGCGGCCGAACGCGGGGTGTCTGGCGCGCTGCTGGCCGAGGCACGCGCCTGTCTCGGCCAGATCGACGGCGTGCTGAGCCAGCCGGCCCTCGACGACGAGTCTTTCCTGCATTACGTCACGCTGAACCAGCGCTTTCACAACCTGCTCAGCGAGATGGCCGGCAGCACGGTGATTGCGCGTGAACTCGAACGCGTCGTGAACCTGCCGTTTGCCTCACCCTCGGGGTTTGTCGTGGCGCAGGCCAACTCGCCGCAGGCGCGTGACATGCTGATCGTGGCGCAGGACCAGCACCGCCAGGTGCTGGACGCCATCGAGCGGCGCGAAGGCGCGCGCGCCGAAGCCATCATGCGCGAGCACTCGCGCATCGCCCAGCGCAACCTGCTCCACGCGCTGTCGGGCCAGACCGGCTCGCAGATGCCTGAATCGATGCGGGCGATCAAACTCATTCGCCGCCGCGACTGATCACAACCTTGGTCAACAAGCTGAGCGGTCCTTCATGACGGTCGGTGAAGGAACGGTATGGCGCGGACGGGTATTGAGATATCCGGATATTTGATATATCAAAAGCATATAACTGATAGAGCCCTGTCCGCCGTTCCATTGGCGGTTTTGCGGGGCGACAATCCGCAATGACCCCATGGAAGACCTGCCAACGCAGCAGTACCCTCTGTTTTCAACACTATTACCGGAGACTGAAATGAACAAAAGAGCCCTTTTCAAAACCGCCGTGGCGGTTGCTGCCCTGTGCGCTGCCGGCGCCGGTTTTGCACAACAGGTCACTCTTCGCCTGCACCAGATGCTGCCGCCGCAGGCAACCATTCCGGCCAAGGCGCTGATTCCCTGGGCGCAGAAGGTGGAGAAGGAATCCGGCGGCAAGATCAAGGTGCAGCTGTTTCACGCCATGCAGCTGGGCGGCGCGCCCCCTCAATTGTTTGACCAGGCCCGGGACGGTATCGTGGACCTGACCTGGACCGTGCTGGGCTACACGCCTGGCCGTTTCCCGAAGTCTGAAGTGTTCGAACTGCCGTTCATGACCACCACGGCAGAAGCCGGTTCGCGTGCGTTCCAGGAGTACATGGAAAAATTCGCCGCGGACGAGTTCAAGGACGTCAAGGTCATTGCCGTGCATACCCACGGCCCCGGCCTGTTCCACACCAAGGAGCCGGTCACCGGCCTGGAGTCGCTGCGCGGCATGAAGATTCGCGGCGGTTCGCGCGTCATCAACAACATGTTGACCAAGCTCGGCGCCATCCCGGTGGGCATGCCTGTGCCGGCCGTGACGGAAGCGCTGTCCAAGGGCGTGATCAACGGCACCACCATTCCCTGGGAAGTGACGCCGGCACTGAAGGTGTCCCAGCTCGTGAAGAACCACACCACCTTCGCCGGCAAATACGGCCTGTACACGCAGACCTTTGTGTTTGCCATGAACAAGGGTTCCTACGAAAAACTGCCGGCTGACCTGAAGAAGGTGATCGACGCCAACTCCGGCATCGAGGCTGCGGCCATGCTGGGCCGGGCCATGGACGCCGGCGACGTGGCGGGCCGCGAGATTGCCGTCAAGGCGGGCAACAAGATCGTCGCGCTGGACGTGGTCGAGACGCAGCGCTGGCGCCGCACGGCGAGTGTGGTCGAGTCGGACTGGATTGCCGAAATGAAAGGCAAGGGCATTGACGGCACCAAGCTGGCCGCCGAAGCCCGGGCGCTGGTGGACAAATACTCCAAATAAGAGATTCCCGACATTCAACTTCATGCAGCGGGGCACCTAGGTGCCCCGCGCCACATACAACATGGTCAAATTTGTTTACCGCGCGGCTGAGTGGCTGGCCTACATCGGCGGGCTGCTTCTGTCGGCGCTGGCGCTGATGGTGGTTGTCAGCGTCACGGGCCGCGCGCTCATCAATGTCGGGCTGGGCCCTGTTCCCGGCGACTTTGAAATGGTTGAAATGGCCACCGCGGTGGTTGTTTTCTTTTTCCTGCCCTGGTGTTACCTGAAAAACGGGCACGCCATGGTGGACCTGGTGTACATGCACCTGCCTGGCTGGGCGCAGCGCGCCGTCACCATAGGAAGCGACTTGTTGATGCTCTTGACCTGGACCGTACTGACCTGGCGCCTCGGCGTCTCATTGTTTGACAAGTATGGGGAAGGCGAGACCACCTTCATCCTGCAAATACCGGTGTGGTGGGCATTGGTGCTGTGCATGTTCGGCGCCGTGATGGGTTGCCTGACCTACCTGGCCAAGACGCTGGTGGAAATGGGTGTGGCCCGCCCGCCCGAGGGCTGGTCGGCCGGACCCGCAGGGGGACACGTATGAGCAGCGCCGTGGTACACGATGTGGCGGGTGCAGGGGGCCGGGCATGAGCGGTATTGAACTCGCGCTGTGGTCGTTCCCTGTCCTGCTGGTGCTGATTTTCCTGCGCGTGCCCATCGGGCTGTCCATGCTGCTGTGTGGTTTTGCCGGGGCATGGGTGGTTTATGGCAGCATCGCGCCGATTCTCAACCAGCTCAAGCAGGTGACCTATGTCACCTTCTCAAGCTACTCCCTGTCGGTCATTCCGCTGTTTTTGCTGATGGGGCAGTTCGCCTCGATTGGCGGCATGTCGGCGTCGCTGTTCAAGGCGGCCGAGGCTTGGCTGGGCCACCGCCGCGGCGGCGTGGCGCTGGCCGCCATCGGCGCCTGCGCCGGTTTTGGCGCCATCTGCGGTTCGTCGGTAGCCACGGCTGCCACCATGGGCCAGGTGGCCTTGCCCGAACTGCGCAAGAGCGGCTACTCGGGCGCACTGGCGACCGGCTGCCTGGCTGCGGGCGGTACGCTGGGCATCCTGATTCCGCCTTCCATCGTGCTGGTGATCTACGCCATCCTGACGGAGCAAAACATCGCCAAGCTGTTCCTTGCCGCGTTTGTTCCGGGCATCCTGGCCATGATCAGCTACATGATCGTGGTGGCCCTTTATGTGCGCGTCAGCCCCGGCAGCGCCGGCAAGCTGGCGCCCATGCCTATGCCCGAGCGCTGGCGTGCCACGCGCAAGGTCTGGCCGGTGCTGACCATCTTCATCGTGGTGGTTGGGGGAATTTACGGCGGCCTTTTCACACCTACCGAGGGCGCGGCCATAGGGGCCGCCAGCACCGGCCTGATGGCATTGGTCAACGGCTCGCTGGGGCGCAAGCAATTGCGCGAAGCGCTGGTGGGCACCGCCATGGCCACCGGCATGATCTTCATGATTGTGCTGGGCGCCGGCGTGTACAACACCTTCCTGGCACTCTCGCAGTTGCCGCAGGAGGCCGCCTCGATGGTGGCTGCCTCGGGCATGAGCCCATGGATGGTCATGGCGGCCATTCTTCTGTTGTACCTCGTGATGGGCTGCTTCATGGACTCGCTGTCCATGATCCTGCTGACCATCCCGATCTTCTTTCCCATCGTCACGGCGCTCGACTACGGCCTGCAACCTGAAGAGTTTGCGATCTGGTTCGGCATTCTGGTGCTGATCGCGGTGGAGGTGGGCATGATCACGCCGCCGGTAGGCATGAACCTGTTTGTGATCAACTCGATCGCACGGGACATACCCATGAGCCAGACCTTCAAGGGGGCCATGCCGTTTGTGGCCAGCGACATGGTGCGCATCGTGATCCTGGCGGCCTTTCCGTCCATCACGCTGTTTGCGTTGAGGCTGTAAGCGCGACACGCATGGCCCTCGCGGTGCTATTGAATCAATAGCTGCCTGCGCCCGGCTGTGATGGGCCGGGGCCACTTTGGGCTCATTATTTTTACAAAGCCGGCTGCACCCTTCAGGCCTGTTTGTGATGGCTGCCAGAAGGCGGGGCCGCTTTCGGTGCAGCGCGGTATACGCCAAAATGCCCCGTTACCAGCGATACGACACACGGGACACCCACATGACTTTTCAACGCCTTGCCACCGGTCTTCTGGCCTCCCTGCTGCTGGCTTCGCTGGCCGCGGCACAAACCTTCCCGAGCAAACCCGTCCGGATCGTGGTGCCTTTCGGGGCCGGCGGCGTGGCCGACCTGACCGCGCGCACGGTGGCGCAAAAACTCAGCGAGTCGCTGGGCCAGCCGGTGCTGGTTGACAACAAGCCCGGTGCCGGCGGCGTGGTGGCCGGCGAGATGGTGGCGAGGGCGCAGCCCGACGGCCACACCCTGCTGCTGATGTCCAATGGCACGGCGGTCAGTGCGGGTTTGTTCAAGTCGCTGCCGTTTGATGCGGTGCGCGACTTCGCGCCGGTCTCCACGCTGGGCTTTTTTGACATCGCCGTGGTCACCCCCGCCGATTCGAAATTCAGGACCCTGGGCGAGCTGCTGGCTTTTGCCAAGGCCAACCCCGGCAAACTCAACCTTGGAAGCATCAACATCGGCAGCACGCAGAACCTCGCGGCCGAATTGTTCAAGATCAGCTCCGGCGCCGACGTGCAGATTGTTCCGTTCAACGGCACGCCGGCGGTGGTCACGGCCCTGCTTGGCGGCCAGATCGATGCTGCCGTGGAAATCCTCGGCCCCATCCTGCCGCAGATCCGGGCCGGTGCCCTGCGTGCGCTGGCTGTCACCGGCGACAGGCGTGCCGCGGTGCTGCCCGAGGTGCCGACGGCCAGGGAAAGCGGCCTGCCCACCTTTGTGGCCTCCAGCTGGAACGCGCTGGCCGCGCCGGCCAGGACGCCGCCCGCCGTGATCGCCCGGCTGAACCGCGAAGTGGTGGCCGCCGTCAACGCGCCGGAGGTCCGCAGGAAGCTGGCCGAGCTCAACGTCGAAGCGCGCGGCAGTTCGCCCGAACAGGCCGCCGAACTGCTGGCCGGTGAAACCAGGCGCTGGGGCGAGGTGATCCGGCGCGCCAGGATTCCGACTCAGTAATGACGTTCATGAAGCGACCGGTCGGCCGCAGGTGAAGCAGAAAAAGCAGGAGAAACATCCGTGAAGTTTGAACATATCGGCATGATCGGCTACGGCGAGGTCGGAAAAATTTTCACCGCCGGCCTCAAGGACAGGGTGGCGGGCATCAGCGCCTGGGACCTCACCTTCGAGGCACCGGCCCTGCGCGAGGCGCAGCGTGCCCATGCGGCGCAGGCCGGTGTGGCGGCGTGCGCGTCCATGGCGGCGCTGTGCGGGCGGGCTGACCTGATCATCTCTGCGGTCACGGCGTCCAACACGCTGGCGGTCGCGCAGGCCGCCGCCGCCCATGTCCGGCGCGGCACGGTTTTTCTGGACCTCAATTCCGCCTCACCCGGTACCAAGCAGCAGGCCGCGGCCCTGATTGATGCGGCGGGTGGGCACTATGTCGAAGCCGGTGTGATGACCTCGGTGCCGCCTTATGGCATCCAGGTGCCCATGCTGCTGGGCGGCACGCGTGCGGCTGAACTGGCCGGCGTGTTCATGGCCTGGGGCATGGATGCGAAGGCGGTCAGCGAAAAGCTGGGCGTGGCCAGCGCCATCAAGATGTGCCGCAGCGTGATGATCAAGGGCCTGGAGGCGCTGGTGATCGAGAGTTACACCACGGCCCGTGCCTACGGCGTGGAGGACCACGTGTTGCCGACGCTGGCCGAAACCTTCCCCAGCATCGACTGGGAGAAGCAGGGCGCCTACTTTTTCAGCCGGGTGGTGCAGCACGGCCAGCGCCGTGCCGAGGAAATGCGCGAGGCGGCCAACACCGTGCGCGAGGCCGGCGGCGGCTTCGAGCCTTTCATGGCGTCGGCGATTGCCGACAAGCAGCAGTGGGTGGCCGACCAGGCCCGGGCCGGTGTGTTTGCCGGTCTGGGCAAGGACGCCCGCTGGCAGGACTACGCGGACCGGCTGTTGCAGTAACCGGGTCAGGCATAAGGCTTGATGGCCTCGACCACCACCGACTTGACCACCTCGACCGCCATTTTCTGCGTGTCGGTACTGGCGCGGCGTGAGGAGCGCGCGAGCATCAGCTCGCTCATGATGCGCGGCGAGTGGATGCTGCGCAGCAGGAAGGGTTCGGGATCATCGACGTTGCTCAGCGTGTAGCTTGGCAACACGGCATGTCCCATGCCTTCCTTGACCAGGCTCAGGATGGCGTTCAGGCCGTCCACCTCCAGCGTGATCTGCGGCTTGCGACCTATCGTGATCATTTCGCTCTCGATCAGGATGCGGAAGGCATTGGGGCGGCTGGGCAGGATCAGCGGCAGCTCGGCCACCTCGGCGAGGCTGATGGGCTGCCGCTTGCCGGCCCGGCCTTTTTTCGCGGCACCGGCCTTGACGCTGGTCTTGGGGGAAATCAGCACCAGCTCTTCGGAGTGCAGCGTGGTGATTTCCAGCTCGGGTGAACGCTCGGAGTTGTAGAGCACGGCCATGTCGAGGTTGCCCACACGCAGGCCCTCGTGCATCAGCACGGAAAAGCCTTCGGTCAGCGTCAGCTGGGCGTGCGGCAGCTGCTGGCGGAAAGCCCGGGTGAGCGGCACCGTGATGAGTTTGGACAGGCTGGGCGGCAGGCCGATGGACACGCGCCCGGCCAGGGCGCCGCGCGCAGCACCCAGTTCTTCGCGGGCCACCTCTACCTGGTGCAGGATGCCCCGTCCGTGCTTGAGCAGCAGCTTGCCCGCTTCCGTCGGGAGGGCGCCGCGCCCGTTGCGGGTCAGCAGGTTCTGCCGCAGCTCCACCTCCAGCAGGCGGATCTGGCGGCTCAGCGCCGGCTGGGCAATGTCCAGCGCAATGGAAGCGCGCGTGAAGCTGCCGAGTTCGGCCACGCGTACGAAATATTCAAGCTGCTTGAGGTCCATGACGGGGAAGGGTGGCGGGTTGTCCTGTAGTTGTCCTGAATGGATATAACAGGCGTCGATCAATGCCGGTATGTTATATCAGCTAGAAACCGCGCTGCCTTGGCGGGAGGCAGGGCCGTCGTCACAATCAATCGCATGACCCTCCACGCTGACCGACTGCCATGACGACCGACCTCAAGGGCATTTCCTCCATGGCCACCCGCCTGGTGCTGGCCGACCTGGTGACGGCTTTCGAGCAGCAATCGGACTGCCGCGTGGCCATCGAATCGGTCGGCGGCGTCGATGCGGCCAGGCGCGTGCAGGCCGGCGAGGCCTTTGATGTCGTGATCCTGGCATCCGACGCGATCGACAGGCTGATCGCTTCCGGCCATGTGCTGGCCGGCAGCAGGGTGGACCTGGTCCGCTCGGGTGTGGCCGTTGCCGTGCGCGCCGGCGCGCCCAGGCCCGACATCTCGACGGAAGACGCATTGCGCGAGGCGGTGCGCGCCGCGCGCAGCATCAGCTACTCGACCGGGCCCAGCGGCGTGGCGCTGGCCGGCTTGTTCGAGCGCTGGGGCATCGCCGGCGAGATCCAGAACCGCATCGTGACTCCGCCGCCGGGCATTCCGGTCGGTTCGCTGGTGGCGTGCGGCGAGGTCGAGCTGGGTTTTCAGCAACTGAGCGAACTGATGCACCTGCAGGGCATCACCGTGCTGGGCCCCTTGCCGCCGGCCATCCAGATCATCACCACTTTTTCTGCCGGCGTGTGCACCGGCACCCGCAACGCAGAAGCGGTGCGCGCCATGCTCGCATCCATGAACACGCCGCAGGCCGCCGAGGCCAAGCGCCGCCAGGGCATGGACCCCGCCGCCTGACCGACACCCCCTTGCATTTCCAGGAGACCTGTATGAAAAAATCATTGATCATCGACTGCCACGGCCACTACACCACGGCCCCCAAGGCGCTGGAAGAGTGGCGCAACCGGCAGATCGCCGGCATCAAGGACCCGGCCATGATGCCCAGGGTGGCTGAGCTGAAGATCAGCGACGACGAGCTGCGCGAGTCGATCGAGACCAACCAGCTGCGCCTGATGAAAGAGCGCGGCAGCGACATCACGCTGTTTTCGCCGCGTGCCAGCTTCATGGCTCATCACATCGGTGACTTCAATGTCTCGTCCACCTGGGCGGCCATCTGCAACGAACTCTGCTACCGCGTCAGCCAGCTGTTTCCCGACAACTTCGTGCCGGTGGCGATGCTGCCGCAGTCGCCCGGCGTCGATCCGGCCACCTGCATCCCCGAGCTGGAAAAGTGCGTGAAGGACTACGGCAACGTCGGCATCAACCTGAATCCCGATCCTTCGGGCGGCCACTGGACCTCGCCGCCGCTGTCCGACAGACACTGGTACCCGATCTACGAGAAGATGGTGGAGTACGACATCCCCGCGATGATCCACGTCTCGACCTCCTGCAACGCGTGTTTTCACACCACCGGTGCGCACTACCTGAACGCCGACACCACGGCCTTCATGCAGTGCCTGACCTCGGACCTGTTCAAGGACTTTCCGACCTTGCGCTTCCTGATTCCACACGGCGGCGGCGCCGTGCCCTACCACTGGGGGCGCTTCCGCGGCCTGGCGCAGGAGCTGAAAAAGCCGCTGCTGTCCGAGCACCTGCTCAACAACATTTACTTCGACACCTGCGTCTACCACCAGCCGGGCATTGACCTGCTGAACACGGTGATCCCGGTGAAAAACGTGTTGTTTGCCTCCGAGATGATTGGCGCGGTGCGCGGCATCGACCCCGAAACCGGCAACTACTACGACGACACCAAGCGCTACATCGAAGCCAGCAAGATCCTCAGCGCCGATGACCGCCACCAGATCTACGAGGCCAATGTGCGCCGTGTGTTTCCGCGCCTCGATGCGCGCCTCAAGGCCAAAAGCCTTTAATTGACGGAGATACGAATCATGACCACTCTGGGCATTGTCAAACGCAACATCGTGCGCGCCGACCAGGCCGCCGTCGACCGGCTGACCCGCCTGGGCGCCGCCACCGTGCACGAGGCCATGGGCCGCGTCGGGCTGATGAAGCCCTACATGCGCCCCATCTACCGCGGCGCGCAGGTGTCGGGCACCGCGGTGACCGTGCTGCTGCACCCCGGCGACAACTGGATGATGCATGTGGTGGCCGAACAGATCCAGCCCGGCGACATCGTGGTGGCGGCCCTCACCGCCGACAACTGTGACGGCTTCTTCGGCGACCTGCTGGCCACGTCCTTCATGGCGCGCGGTGCGCGGGCGCTGGTGATCGACGCCGGTGTGCGTGACGTCAAGACGCTCGAGGAAATCGGCTTCCCGGTGTGGAGCAAGGGCATCAGCGCCAAGGGCACGATCAAGGCCACGCTGGGTTCGGTGAACATCCCGGTGGTGTGCGCGGGCGTGAGTGTCAACCCGGGCGATGCGGTGGTGGCCGACGACGACGGCGTGGTGGTGGTGCCGGCCGAGTGGGTCAAGAAGGTGGCCGACGCCGCCGAAGCCCGCGAAGCCAACGAAGGCGAAAAACGCGCCAAACTGGCCTCTGGCATTCTGGGCCTGGACATGTACAACATGCGGGAGCCGCTGGCCAAGGCCGGCCTCAAGTACATCGACTGACACACTGACTGAAAAACCGACTGAATGCTGACCATGGAAAAAACTGCGACGGGCGATTTCACCAAAACGCCAGGCTGGCTCGACTGGTACGACGGCCCCGCCAAACCCCGCTTCAAGCTGCCCGCCGGCGCGGTGGACGCGCATTGCCATGTGTTCGGCCCGGGCGCGCAGTTCCCCTATGCGCCCGAGCGCAAGTACACGCCGTGCGACGCCTCCAAAGACCAGCTGTTCGCGCTGCGCGACCACCTGGGTTTCGATAAAAACGTGATCGTGCAGGCCACCTGCCACGGCAGCGACAACCGTGCGCTGGTCGATGCGCTGCGGCACTCGAACAACAAGGCGCGCGGTGTCGCTACCGTCAACCGCAACGTCACCGATGCCGAGCTCCAGGAGATGCATGAAGCCGGCGTGCGCGGCACGCGTTTCAACTTTGTCCGGCGCCTGGCCGACTTCACGCCGCGCGAGGTGTTGCTGGAGATTGCCAACCGCATTGCGCCCCTGGGCTGGCATGTGGTGGTTTATTTCGAGGCACAGGACCTGCCCGAGCTGTACGACTTTTTCACCGCGCTGCCGACCACGGTGGTGGTGGACCACATGGGCCGGCCCGACGTGAGCAAGCCGGTGGACGGCCCCGAGTTCGAGCTGTTCGTCAAGATGATGCGCGAGCACGACAACATCTGGAGCAAGGTCAGCTGTCCCGAGCGCCTCAGCGTGAGCGGCCCGCCGGCGCTGAACGGCGAGCAGAACGCCTACCGCGACGTGGTGCCTTTTGCCCGGCGCCTGGTCGAGACCTTTCCCGACCGTGTGCTCTGGGGCACCGACTGGCCGCACCCCAACCTGAAAAACCACATGCCCGACGATGGCCTGCTGGTGGACTACATTCCCCATATCGCCACCACGCCCGAATTGCAGCGCAAGCTGCTCGTCGACAACCCGACCCGGCTTTACTGGAGCTGACTGCGTCAGGTTCAACCACTGGTCAAAGAGAAACCATCATGTCACTCGAAAAACCTTACCTCGATGTCCCCGGCACCACGATTTTTGACGCCGAGCAATCCCGCCTGGGCTACCACCTGAACCAGTTCTGCATGTCGCTGATGAAGGCCGCCAACCGCGAACGCTTCAAGGCCAATGAGCGCGCCTACCTCGATGAGTGGCCCATGACCGAAGAGCAGAAGCAGGCGGTGCTGGCGCGCGACCTGAACCGCTGCATCAAGGCCGGCGGCAACATCTACTTCCTGGCCAAAATCGGCGCGACCGACGGCAAGAGCTTTCAGCAGATGGCAGGCAGCATGACCGGCATGACCGAAGAGGAGTACCGCGACATGATGATCGGTGGCGGCCGCTCCGTCGAGGGAAACCGCGTGGTCGGCGAAGACGGCACTGCGCAGGCCCAGCACCAACCCCAAGGCAAAGCCGGCCAGAAAGCGAGTGCCTGAACATGGCCAAAATCACCGCATCCGTTTACACCTCGCACGTGCCCGCCATCGGCGCGGCCCTCGACCTGGGCAAAAGCGGCGAGCCTTACTGGCAACCCGTGTTCAAGGGTTACGACTACTCCAAACAGTGGCTCAAGGACAACCCGCCCGACGTGATTTTCCTGGTCTACAACGACCACGCCACGGCGTTCAGCCTGGAGATGATTCCGACCTTCGCCATCGGCACCGCGGCCGAGTTCACGCCGGCCGACGAGGGCTGGGGTCCGCGCCCTGTGCCCAAGGTCATCGGCCACCCCGAACTGGCCGCGCACATTGCGCAGTCGGTGATCCAGCAGGACTTCGACCTCACCATCGTCAACAAAATGGACGTGGACCACGGCCTGACCGTGCCGCTGTCGCTGATGTGCGGCCAGCCGCAAGCCTGGCCCTGCCCGGTGATTCCGTTTGCCGTCAACGTGGTGCAGTACCCCGTGCCGTCGGGCCGGCGTTGCTTCGAGCTGGGCAAGGCCATCCGAAAGGCAGTGGAGAGTTTTGACAAGCCGCTGAAGGTGCAGATCTGGGGCACAGGCGGCATGAGCCACCAGCTGCAGGGCCCGCGTGCCGGCCTGATCAACAAGGAGTTCGACAACGCCTTCCTCGACCAGCTGATCACCGACCCGGCAGGCCTGGCCGGCAAGCCGCACATCGACTATGTGCGCGAAGCCGGCTCGGAGGGCATCGAACTCGTGATGTGGCTAATCGCCCGCGGCGCCATGTCCGACGTGGCCGGTGGCCCCGCGCCCAAGGTCGCCCACCGCTTTTACCATGTGCCCGCCAGCAATACGGCGGTGGGCCACCTGATTCTGGAGAACAAGTAAATGAGCAAAACCATCAAAGTCGCATTGGCTGGTGCAGGCGCCTTCGGCATCAAACACCTCGACGGCATCAAGAACATCGATGGCGTGGAAGTCATCTCGCTGATCAGCCGCGATCTGGAGAAGACGAAAGAAGTCGCTGCCAAATACGGCATCGGCCATGTCACCACCGACCTGGCCGACAGCCTGGCGCTCAAGGAGGTGGACGCCGTGATCCTGTGCACGCCGACGCAGATGCATGCCGAGCAAAGCATTGCCTGCATGAAGGCGGGCAAACATGTGCAGGTGGAGATCCCGCTGGCCGACACCCTGAAGGGCGCCCAGGAGGTGGTGGCCCTGCAGAAGCAGACCGGGCTGGTCGCCATGTGCGGCCACACCCGCCGCTTCAACCCCAGCCACCAGTACGTGCACAAGGAAATTGCGGCGGGCCGCTTCAACATCCAGCAGATGGACGTGCAGACCTATTTCTTCCGCCGCAGCAACATGAACGCGCTGGGCCAGCCGCGCAGCTGGACCGACCACCTGCTGTGGCACCACGCGGCCCACACGGTGGACCTGTTCGCCTACCAGTGCGGCAGCCCCATCGTGAAGGCTAACGCCATCCAGGGGCCGATTCACCCGGCGCTGGGCATTGCGATGGACATGAGCATCCAGCTCAAGGCCGCCAACGGCGCGATCTGCACCTTGAGCCTGTCCTTCAACAACGACGGGCCGCTGGGCACCTTCTTCCGCTACATCGGCGACAGCGCCACCTACATTGCGCGTTACGACGACCTGTTCAACGGCAAGGAAGAAAAAATCGACGTGAGCAAGGTGGACGTGTCCATGAACGGCATCGAGCTGCAGGACCGCGAATTTTTCGCCGCCATCCGCGCGGGCCGCGAGCCCAATTCCAGCGTCGCCAAAGTGCTGCCGTGTTACCAGGTGCTGCACGACCTGGAGCAGCAACTGAACTAGGGCCTGTTAACAGGCCCTCGGGCCTTTATAATTGCGGCTCAGGCGCTGAGGGGCGCCTGCCCGCACAAGAGGCTCTCACCCTCCTTCATTTTTTATCAACCTGACAGATCACGGGTTCGCTGGCCAAGCGCGGGATTGGCATGTAGCGCACCCAGGAGTCTTGTCATGGCATCAACCCTTTCTTTTCCCCCTGTTCCCGCGCCGGCTTCTGCCGGCCGCACGCGCAGCGAGCTGAAAAAGCAGTACCGGGAAACCCCGCCGCCCATGGGCGTCTACGCCATCCGCAGCCTGTCCAGCGGCCGCGTGATTGTGGAAGCCAGCACCAACGTGCACGCGGCGATGAACCGCGCCCGCTTCGAACTGGACCGCAAGTCCTACCGCGACAAACACCTGCAACAGGACTGGCTGGCCTTCGGGCCGGACAACTGCCGCTTCGAAGTCATCGACCTCGTCAAGCGACGAGACGACCCGGCCTTCGACTACAAGGCGGAGCTGGCCGGGCTGCTGGCGATGTGGCGCGAGGAACTGGGTGTATGAAAGCCAATGCACTTGACGATTGCCTGCAGGTCAGCCTGGCGCATGCAAGCCTCACGCTGAAACTGGACGACGTTCTGGGCCTCTTCCATGGCCTGAGCCTGGGCGAGTTCATTCTGCTGCGCCTCCTGGCACAGGCAGAAGGCGGGCGCCTCCCGCTGGCCGGCCTGGTGCGACCCCTGGGGGTACGCATGTCGGCCGTGGTCCGGCAGCTTGCGCCCCTCGAAAAGACCGGCTATCTCCAGCGGGAGCCCGGGCGCATGGTGGCACTGCGGCCGGCCGGACGGGCGCGCGTGACCGAGGCTGCAGTGACCGCCGAGGCTGTTTGCTCGGAAGCGCTGGCGGGCATGGATGATGCGGCGCGGGAGCGTTTGAGGGCCATGCTGTCACAGCTTTGCCGCAGCACCGTGCTGGAGCTCACGTGAGCGCGCTGCTCGATGAATTGAAGACACGTGCGCGGCTTGGTCTCAACGCCGCCCGGCGGGGAGAGACGGGGCCTGGCGAGCTACGCCTGCGTCATTGCCTGAACCAGGTGGCGCGCGAGGTGGGCTTTGTCCACTGGGAACACGCGCGGGTCGTGCTGGGAGGCCTGGCGACGCGGGAGGATGACATGGGGACGTTCTGGCACGCGCCGCAGACCGGCATGTTGCTCAATCTGTGGCTGGCCAGGTACGAGGACGCGCAAACGGCTCTGAAAGCTGATCCGCGGGCGTTCCTGTTGCCGTACCGGCGCCAGTTCATGGTTGTTCAGGCAGATTTCATTGAGGAGTTGGGCATGGACGCCAGCCATCCCGCATGGGCCGAGACCGCCCATGACCTGGTGGCCGCCTATGGCGGCAGCGCCTGGCTGACATTGGCGGGCCGGCGGCTGAAGGCGCCACGATCCAGCTTCGTTTCCAGTAAGCTTGAGTGATGCAAGAACGAACCATAGGCCCCTTCCACGTTACAGCCATCGGCCTGGGCTGCATGAACCTGAGCCACGCCTACGGTGCGCCGCCATCGGCGGAGCAGGGCGAACGTGTGCTGCTGGCCGCTCTCGATGCCGGCGTCACGCTTTTCGACACGGCGGCGCTGTACGGCTTCGGTGCCAACGAGACGCTGGTGGGCAAGGTGCTGTCAAAGCACCGCAGCCGTTTCACACTGGCCAGCAAGGGCGGCATGGCGGGTGTGCAGTTCGAGGACGGCGTCAAACGCGTGATCGACGGCCGGCCCGAGACCCTTCGCAAGAACTGCGAAGACAGCCTGCAGCGCCTGCAGACCGACGTGATCGACCTTTACTACCTGCACCGCTGGGACAAGAAGGTGCCGATCGAGGACAGCGTGGGTGCCATGGCGGATCTGGTGCGCGCGGGCAAGGTGCGGGCCATCGGCCTGTCCGAAGTGTCGGCCGCCACGCTGCGCAAGGCCCATGCGGTGCACCCGATTGCGGCCGTGCAGACCGAGTATTCGCTGTGGACGCGCAACCCCGAGATCGCGGTGCTGGAGGCCTGCCGCGAGCTGGGCGCGACGTTTGTCGCCTTCAGTCCGGTTGCCAGAGGCTTCCTCTGCGATGCGCTGCACGACGTGAGCAGGTTGGACGCCAAGGACATCCGCAAGGCCATGCCGCGCTTCTCGCCGGAGAACTACGCGGCCAACCTTCAGCTGCTGCCGCCCTACAAGGCGCTGGCGCAGGAGGCGGGCTGCACGCCGGCCCAGCTCGCGCTGGCCTGGCTGCTGCACAAGGCACCGCATATCGTGCCGATTCCCGGCACCACCAGCATCGAGCATCTGCACGACAACCTCGGCGCGATGAACGTCCGGCTGGACGCGGGCCTGCTGGCCAGGCTGGAAGCGCTGGTCAACCAGGACACCGTCACCGGACACCGCTACAGCGCACAGAGTGTCAGCGAAGTGGACACCGAGGAATTTGCCGCTTGATCGGATTCCGGCGGAATGCTATTGTATTGATAGCTCCCTGCGGTTTATCCATAAGGGCTAGCGGCCTGTTTTACTGAAAATCTAGCCCGGTGCGGCGTCGGCCAGCGCCGGGCCCACCACGGCATCCAGCTGTTCGCGCAGCCAGCGGTGCGCCGGATCCTGCTGGTAGCGCAGGTGCCAGATCGCGTACATGGGCATGGAGGGGCAAGGCACAGGCGGCTGGCAACTGGCCAGGCCCTGGAAGCTGTGGTGCGCCAGCAGCCCCGGCACAGTGGCCAGCAACGGCGTGCCGCGCAGAAAGGCCGGCAGTGCGCTGAAGGACGGCACCATCACCGTGAAATGCCGCTTCAGGCCGCGCGCCGCCAGCACCTGGTCCAGCTCCAGGCTGCGGCGCGGCTCGTACACCACGGTGGCGTGGCTGGCGGCCAGGTAGTCGGCCTCGGTACGCGGCGCCTCGCGTTCCGCCGGGTCATAAAAGACCCGGTACTGGTCTTCGAACAGGCGTTTTTGCACGATGTCGCTGCCTTCGGGCGGGCGCGGGCTGATGGCCAGCTGGCAGTCGTCGCTGCGCAGTGTTTCCAGCCGCGGCACTGCGGAAGGGATCACGCGCAGCACCACGCCCGGTGCCTGCATGCGCAGGCGCGCGGCCAGCGCAGGCAGCAGCAGGTCGCGCTGGAAGTCATTGGCGGCGATCGTGAAGGTGGTTTGCCAGCGCGCGGGGTCGAAGCTGCCGAGCCGCGCAAAACGCTCCAGTGCGCCCAGCAGTTCGCGCGCCGGCAGGGCCAGGGCCTCGGCGCGTGCGGTGGCCACGATGCCGCGGCCGGCCTTCACGAACAGCGGGTCGCCGGTGATGGCGCGCAACCGGTCCAGGCCGTGGCTCACGGCGGACTGCGTCACGCCCAGGCGCTGCGCCGCCGCAGTCACACTGCCGGTGTCGAGCACGGTCAGCAGCAACTGCAGCAACCTGGCGTCCAGCCCGGATCCATCGGATTCATTCATGGGTTCCATCAGCATTCATCGGTTTATCTTTTGTAATCGGGCGGCAATACTGGGGTACTGATACAGGTCAACCCGAGGAGATTTCCGTGTCCCATTCCCCGCCAAAGCCGATTCCCGGCACCACGCTGTTTGACGGCGAGCAGGCCCAAAAAGGCTATGCGCTCAACAAGATGTGTTTCTCGTTCAACAACGCGGACAACCGTGCTGCCTTCAAGACCGATGAGGTGGGCTACATGCTTCGTTATGGCCTGAACGGGCAGCAGGCCCAAGCCATACGCACGCGCAACGTGCTGGGCCTGCTGGCGGCGGGCGGCAACGTGTACTACCTGGCCAAGTTCGCCGGCATCCTGGGGCTGGACGTGCAGGACCTGGGTGCCGCGCAGACCGGCCTGAGCAAGGAGGCCTTCAAGGCGCGGCTGCTCGCGCAGAACGATCAACCCGCCACACTGTTGGCCTGAGGAAAAGCAGCATGGCAAAAATCATCGGTGGCCTGACCACTTCCCACGTGCCCGCCATTGGCGGTGCGATCGCCCGGGGCGCCCAGCAGGAGCCCTACTGGAAACCCTTCTTTGACGGCTTTCTGCCGGTGCGGGCCTGGCTCGACGAGGTCAAGCCCGACATTGCGGTGGTGTTCTACAACGACCACGGCCTGAACTTCTTCCTCGACAAGATGCCGACCTTTGCCGTGGGTGCCGCGCCCGAGTACCGCAATGCCGACGAAGGCTGGGGCATTCCCACGCTGCCGCCGTTCCGGGGTGTGCCCGAGCTCTCCTGGCACATCATCAATGAACTGGTGGACAAGGAGTTCGACATCACGACCTGCCAGGAAATGCTGGTGGACCACGCCTTCACGCTGCCGCTCAAGCTGTTCTGGCCCGAGGGCCCGTGCCCGGTGCTGACGGTGCCGATCTGCATCAACACCGTGCAGTTTCCGCTGCCCAGCGCCAAACGCTGCCTGGCCCTGGGCAAGGCGGTGGGCGAGGCGATCGCGTCGTGGGACAGCGACAGGAAGGTGGTGGTGATAGGCACCGGCGGCCTGAGCCACCAGCTCGACGGCGAACGCGCCGGTTTCATCAACAAGGCCTTTGACCTGAAGTTCATGGACAGCCTGATCAGCGAGCCCGAGTGGGCCGCGCAATACAGCATCCATGAACTCGTCGAAAAAACCGGCACCCAGGGTGTGGAGCTGCTGATGTGGCTGGCCACGCGCGCCGCCGTGCCGGGCCGCGTGCGCAAGGTGCACACCAACTACCACATCCCGATTTCCAACACGGCCGCCGGCATGATGGCGCTGGCCGCGCTGGACTGAGCGAGGGTCAGGCCGCCGCAGCGCTCAGTCGGGACGGGCTGAGCATGGCGGCCGTGAGGCCGAAGGCGGCGATGCGTTCGGGAACGGGCAGGCCGCGCGCGAGTGCGGCGCAGGTCTCGCCCATCGCGGCCGAGGTCTGGATGCCGTAGCCGCCCTGGGCCGCGACCCAAAAGAAGCCCGGCGCGTGGACATCGAAGCCGCCCACCAGGTCACCGTCGGCAACGAAGGAGCGCAGCCCGGCCCAGGTGCGCGTGGGCCGGCGGATGGACAGCGTGGTCATCTCCTCGATGCGGTGGATGGCTAGGGCGATGTCCATTTCCTCCGGCTGCACGTCATGCGGCGCCACCGGGTCGGCATTGGCCGGCGAGCCCAGCAGCATGCCGGCGTCGGGCTTGAAGTACCAGTCTTCGGCTACGCCGCCGGTCAGCGGCCAGCCGCCCGTGTTCACGTCTTCCGGGGACGCAAAGATGAAGGCCGAGCGCCGCCGCGGCTCCAGGCCGATGCCGGGCAGGCCGGCGAGGGCGGCGACCACGTCGGCCCAGGCGCCAGCGGCATTGAGGACCACGGGCGCTTCGTACACTTGGCCGCCCGCCTTCGCCCGCCAGACGCCACTGGCGCGCTCAAGTGCCGTGACTTCTGCGTTGCACACCACCACGCCGCCTGCGCGGCGCAACCCGCGCAGATAACCCTGGTGGATGGCATGCACGTCCATGTCGGCGGCCTCGGGTTCGTACACCGCGCCCAGCACCTTGCCGGGGCGAAGCGCGGGCACCCTGGCGCAGGCGCCTGCGCCGTCCAGCAGCTGCGCATGCGGCGTCATGGCGCGCAGGATGTCCCAGTGTTCGGCGAGCAGCGCATCCTGTCCGTGGGTCGCCACCATCATGGCGCCGCGCGGGCCCAGCAGCGGGTGTTCGGCAAAACCCTCGGGCGGCGACTGCAGGAAGGCCCGGCTGGCCATGGTGAGGGCGCGCACCTGGGGCGTGCCATAACTTTCCATGAACAGCGCAGCCGAGCGGCCGGTGGAATGGTAGCCCGGCTGCGGCTCGCGCTCGAGCAGGGTGACACGGCCGTGCGGTGCCAGCCAGTAGCCGACGGAGGCAGCGGCGATGCCGCCGCCGATGATGAGGAAGTCGGTGGATTCAGACATGTCGTGCAGCGCTCATGGCAGTTTGGTGGACGAGTTCGGTGAACGCCAAGTGTAGGGTGGCGCAGGCGAAGGCCGCTTGCGCGGCACAGTTTGCTATCTTTTATGAAGCGCCCCAGGTCCAACCCATGAGGGCTGCAGCTCGTTCCATGCACAAAAAACAACGCCCCGGACCGCTGTGGGCGGGCCGGGGCGTTGGGCTGCCGTGCCGCTTGCGCGGCAAGGGGGCCGGGTGCTTACAGCGTGTCGATGAAGCTGCGCAGCTTGTCCGAACGCGAAGGGTGCTTGAGTTTGCGCAGCGCCTTGGCCTCGATCTGGCGGATGCGTTCACGCGTCACGTCGAACTGCTTGCCAACTTCTTCCAGCGTGTGGTCGGTGCTCATCTCGATGCCGAAACGCATGCGCAACACCTTGGCTTCGCGCGGTGTCAGGCT
Source organism: Polaromonas sp. 39-63-25 (assembly GCF_002278925.1). GTDB lineage: Bacteria > Pseudomonadota > Gammaproteobacteria > Burkholderiales > Burkholderiaceae_C > Polaromonas. The sequence goes on along the minus strand of NZ_NCJH01000001.1, from coordinate 481,649 downwards.
GTCGAGGATGTCCTTGACCACATCGCGCAGGCCGGCCTGCATCGCGGCTTCCAGCGGTGCGGTGTTGGCGCTGTCCTCGATGAAGTCGCCGAGGTGCGAATCGTCGTCGTCGCCGATTGGTGTTTCCATCGAGATCGGCTCTTTCGCGATCTTCATGATCTTGCGGATCTTGTCTTCCGGAATCTCCATCTTTTCGGCCAGGATGCTGGCGTCGGGCTCGAAGCCGAACTCCTGCAAGTGCTGGCGCGACAGGCGGTTCATCTTGTTGATGGTCTCGATCATGTGCACCGGGATGCGGATGGTGCGGGCCTGGTCGGCGATGGAACGCGTGATCGCCTGGCGAATCCACCAGGTGGCATAAGTCGAGAACTTGTAGCCGCGGCGGTATTCGAACTTGTCGACTGCCTTCATCAAACCGATGTTGCCCTCCTGGATCAGGTCCAGGAACTGCAGGCCGCGGTTGGTGTATTTCTTCGCGATCGAGATCACCAGGCGCAAGTTGGCCTCGATCATCTCTTTCTTGGCGTCACGCGAGTTGGTCTCGCCTTCGTTCATGCGCTTGTTGATGTCCTTGAGCTGGGCCAGCGGCACGACCACGCGGGCCTGCAGTTCGCCGAGCTTGGTCTGCAGTTCCTGGATGGGCGGAATGTTGCGCGCCATGATGACCGACCAGGGCTTGCCGGAAGCCACCTGTTTCTCGACCCATTTCAGGTTCAGCAGGTTGGGCGGGAAGTCCTTGATGAAGACTTCCTGCGGCATGCCGCACTTCTCGACGATGATGCGGCGCAGCTCACGCTCTTTCTTGCGCACGTCCAGCACCTGGCCGCGCAGCAGGTCGCACAGTTTTTCAATCGTCTTGGCGGTGAAACGCACGGTCATGAGCTCGTCGCTCAGGGCTTTTTGCGCTTTGGTATAGGTGGGCGTGCCCCAGCCTTCCTTGTCGTAGGTCTTGTGGACTTTCTCGAACAGGGAGGCGATGGTGTCGAAGCGGCTCAGCGCTTCCTTCTTCAGCTCTTCGAGCTTCTTGGTCAGCGCCTTGGAGCCGCCCTTGCCGTCGTCGTCGTCTTCCTCGTCGAACTCGTCAAAGTCTTCCTCGGCCACGTAATCGTCGGCTTCGTTGGGGTTGGAAAAACCGTCGACCACGGTGGAGATGACCACCTTGCCTTCGCGGATGTCTTCACCCAGGCGCAGGATCTCGGCAATCGTGGCCGGGCTTTCGGAGATGGCTTCCATCATCTTCATCAGGCCGCCCTCGATGCGCTTGGCGATCTCGATCTCGCCTTCGCGCGTCAGCAGCTCGACCGTGCCCATTTCACGCATGTACATGCGGACCGGGTCGGTGGTGCGGCCGAACTCGCTGTCCACCGTGGACAGGGCGGCTTCAGCGGCTTCCTCGGCTTCCTCTTCGGTGGAGCCGGCGGGCGCGTTGGCGGTGATCAGCAGGGTTTCCGCGTCAGGCGTCTGCTCGTACACGGCCACACCCAGGTCGTTCAGGGTGACGATGACCGCGTCCAGGGTTTCGGCGTCGATCAGCTTGTCGGGCAGGTGATCGGAAATTTCGCCGTGGGTCAGGTAGCCGCGGGTCTTGCCGAGCTTGATCAGTGCCTTCAGGCGTGCACGGCGCTTGGCCATGTCTTCTTCGGACAGGACGGTCTCGTCCAAGCCGAACTCTTTCATCAAGGCGCGTTCCTTCGCCTTGCTGATTTTCATGCGCAGCGGTTTGACCTTTTCGGTCGTTTCCACCACCGGTTCGCCGACCAGATCGTCCTCGATGTCGGACATGTCCTCGTCGCCGTCACCCTTGATGGCCACCTTGGGCTTGCGGCCGCGCTTGGCGCCGCCGGCTTCCACCGCGGCAGCGGGGTTTTTCGGCGGGCGACCGGGTTTCTTTTTCACAGGCACGTCGGTGCCGGCTGCGGTCGGGGTGACCTTCAGCTCGGCTTCTTTTTTGGCAGCAGGTTTGGCGGTGGAGGCAGGAGACTTGGTCGGCACAGGGGGCACTTTCTTGACAGGCTTTTCAGATTTCAGGGGCGCTTTGCTGGCTGCATCTTTTTTGCCAGGAACTGGTCTGGATATGGCGGTTTTTCCGGGTTTTTCAAGCTTGTTGCTGGCGGCTTTCCTGACCGGCGGTCGGGCGGCAGCCTTGGCTGCCGCTTTGGGCTTGGTCACGGTTTTGGCAGTCTTGCTGGACTTTTGAGCAGGCATGGCGAACTCCCCCGGTGTGAAACTTTCCTCAACAGACTTGGGTTCCTGACACCCGACAGCGGTCGGGCTACAGGCACAAAAAATGCCCGCGCCGGATGGCTGGGCATTCAGGAGTCTGTCGGACTTGAGAGGTGTCTCAAGCCCGTCAGGCTCCACAGCAAGTTGTTTGGGCGAACATTTGGTGTGCAGTCCTTGCGGGGAGGTGGCCCTTCAACCTGTGAGGTCCCGTTCTTGCGGGGGGCTGGTACCGGAGGTGCTGCTGTCGCGCTTGCCGTAGCGGAAAATCGGATTATACCCTGTTGCCTCATTTTTGGGCAACAAAAAAGGGCCAAATCAGCTATTTTTCAGCAGGGCGGACAACTCTTCGTAACGCTGCCTGGCCGCCGGGTCGGCCAGCACCCGGGGCAGCAAATCGACCATTTCCTGCTGGCGTTTGAGCTTGAGGAGCTGGTCCAGGATGGCGCGGACCTCGTTCCAGTCGCACTCGATGCCCTCGTGAAGCTGGGCGATCTGGTCCACCGCGTATTTTTCCTGGGGGTGTTCGCGCAGCCCTTCGCGCAGGGCTGCCCAGGGCTGCGGCCCGTGTTCGTGCAGCTGGCTCTCCAGCCAGACAAACAGCGGCCCGTGCGGCGCCGGCAGTTCCGACAGCAGCACGTGTTCTTCCCCGCTGAGCTTGTCCCAGCTTTGCGGGTCGGTCAGCATCAGCCGCAGCACCCGGTCTTCGCGGCCGGCCGGCAACACCCGCCCCGCGATGCGCCGCGGCGGGCGGCTGGCACCTGGCTTGGCGCCGAAGCTGCGGCCGGCAGACCCGCCCGCCGACGACGGGGCGGGCAGCGACGCGGCATAAGCGCCTTCATCGTGCAAGTCGGCAAAGTTGCCGGAAAACTCCTCGAAATGCGGAACGGCGTCGGCATATTCAGGCGCTTTTGGCCGCTGGCCCTTTCCCTGTGTTCGCGAGTTGCTACTGTTTTTATAGTGCGGCGCGGCCGGTTGCCAGATCTGCAGCAGTTCGCGGCTGTCGATCAGCACGGTGTCGGCGATCTCGGCGAGCAACTGGTGCTTGAGTGTGCCGTCGGGCAGCAGGCTCCACAGCGGACGCGCATTGCTGGCCATGTGGGCGCGGCCTTCGGCGGTATCCAGGTCGCAGCCTTCGCCGGCGGCGTCGAGCATGAATTTGCTCAGCGGCACGGCCTTGGCGACATAGGCCGCAAAGCCTTCCTGGCCGTGTTCGCGGATGTAGCTGTCGGGGTCGTGTTCGGCCGGCAGGAACAGGAACTTGACGGTGCGCACGTCGGTGGCAAAGGGCAGGGCGGCGTCCAGCGCCTTGCGCGCGGCCCGGCGGCCGGCGCTGTCGCCGTCAAAGCTGAAGACCACCGACTCGGTGAAGCGGAACAGCTTTTGCACATGGTCGGCGGTGCAGGCCGTGCCCAGGGTGGCCACGGCGTTGGCAAAACCGAGCTGGGCCAGCGCCACCACGTCCATGTAGCCTTCGGTGACCAGCGCGTAGCCGTGTTCGCGCAGCGCGGTGCGCGCCTCGAACAGGCCGTAGAGCTCGCGGCCCTTGCTGAACACCGGGGTTTCGGGCGAGTTCAGGTACTTGGGTTTTTCGTCGCCCAGCACACGCCCGCCGAAACCTATGCATTCGCCCTTGACGTTGCGGATCGGAAACATGATGCGGTCGCGGAAGCGGTCGTAACGCTTGGCTTCGCCTTGGGCATTTTCCTCGCCAGGCTCACCGGTGATGACCAGGCCGCTTTCCACCAGCAGCGGGTCGTTGTAGTCGGGGAACACACTGGCCAGCGCGCGCCAGCCTTCGGGCGCGTAGCCGAGGCCGAAGGTTTTGGCGATTTCGCCCGACAGGCCGCGACCCTTGAGGTAGTCGATGGCGCGCGGCGCGTTGCGCAGGTGCTTGATGTAGGCGATGCCGGCTTTTTCGAGCACGCTGGTGAGGGTGGCCTGCTGCTCGCGCGCCTGGGCGGCACGGGCGCGCTCCTGCGGCGAGACGTCGTCTTCGGGCACCTGCAGGCCGTATTGCTGGGCCAGGTCCTTCACGGCCTCAACGAAGGTCATGCCGCCGTGCTCCATCAGAAAGCTGATGGCATTGCCGTTTTTGCCGCAGCCGAAGCAGTGGTAGAACTGCTTGGACGGGCTGACGCTGAAGGAGGGCGATTTTTCGCCGTGGAAGGGGCACAGCCCCATGAAATTGGCGCCGCCTTTTTTGAGCTGGACGTAACGCCCGACGATGTCCACCACGTCGGCGCGCGCCAGCAGTTCCTGGATGAATGATTGGGGAATGGCCACGGCTGTATTGTGCCCCGAGGCCATCGCGTTCCGCTGCCGAGCCGGTGCGGCTACCATGGCTGCACAGACCGCCCAACCCCGAGGAGACTTTGATGCCCAGCATTTTTGACCAGGACTTAGCGCCCAACGAGGCGAATTACGCTGCGCTGTCGCCGCTGTCGTTCATTGAGCGCACCGCCGAGGTTTATCCGGACCGGCTGGCGGTGGTGCATGGCGGCCTGCGCCGCAACTGGGCCGAGGTCTTCACGCGCTGCCGCCAACTGGCCAGTGCGCTGCAGCAGCGCGGCATAGTCAAAGGCGACACCGTCGCCGTGATGCTGCCCAACACCCCGCCCATGGTGGAGGCGCACTTCGGCATTCCGGTGACCGGGGCAGTGCTCAATGCGCTGAACACCCGGCTCGACCCCGAAACCATTGCCTTCATGCTGGACCACGGCGAGGCGAAAGTGGTCATCGTCGATGCCGAGTTCGCCGGCGTCATGAAAAAGGCGCTGGCCCTGCGCCAGTCGAGCGCGCCGCTGCTGGTCATCGACGTGGAAGACGCGCTGTACACCGGGCCGGTCGAGCGCATCGGCAGCATCCGTTACGACGAGTTCCTGGCCAGCGGTGACGCGGGGTTTGCCTGGCGCCAGCCCGACGACGAATGGGATGCGATTGCGCTGAACTACACCAGCGGCACCACCGGCAACCCCAAGGGCGTGGTGTACCACCACCGCGGCGCGGCGCTCAACGCGGTGTCCAACATCCTCGAATGGGACATGCCCAAACACGCGGTGTACCTGTGGACGCTGCCGATGTTTCACTGCAACGGCTGGTGTTTCCCGTGGACGGTGGCGGCACGCGCCGGGGTCAATGTCTGCCTGCGCCGGGTCGAGCCACAGGCGATTTTCGACGCGATCCGCCAGCATGGCGTGACGCACTACTGCGGCGCGCCCATCGTGCACGGCCTGCTGGTCAACTCGCCGGCCAGCATGAAGCAGGGCCTGCCGCGCGGCGTCAAGGCCATGGTGGCCGGTGCGGCGCCGCCGGCGTCCATGATCGAGGGCATGGAGGCACTCGGGTTTGACCTGACCCATGTTTACGGCCTGACCGAGGTCTACGGCCCGGCGACCGTGTGCGCCGCGCAGGACGGCTGGGAAAAACTCGACATCGGCGAGCGCGCCCGCCTCAATGCGCGCCAGGGCGTGCGTTACCACCTGGAGCGTGATGTGCGCGTGCTCGATTCGCAGACCCTGCAGCCGGTGCCGCAAGACGGCGAGACCATGGGCGAGATCATGTTCCGGGGCAACATCGCGATGAAGGGCTATCTGAAAAATCCGAAAGCGACCGAAGAGGCTTTTCTAGGGGGCTGGTTCCACAGCGGCGACCTGGCCGTGATGTACCCCGACGGCTACATCAAGATCAAGGACCGCAGCAAGGACGTGATCATCTCCGGCGGCGAAAACATCTCCTCGATCGAGGTCGAAGACGTGCTGTACCGCCACCCCGACGTGCTGGCCGCCGCCGTGGTGGCCAAGCCCGACGAACGCTGGGGTGAAACCCCCTGCGCCTTTGTCGAGCTCAAGGTCGGGGCGACGGCGACCAAGGAGGACATCGTGGCGCACTGCAAGAAACACCTGGCCGGCTTCAAGGTGCCGCGCGCGGTGGTGTTCGGCGAGCTGCCCAAGACCAGCACCGGCAAGATCCAGAAGTTCGAGCTGCGCAAGCTGGCCGGCTCGGCCGCCGCGATCGACGTATGACGCCAGGCGGGTTTGCTATCAAGAAGATAGCTGCTTGCGCATGTCTGGCAAGGGATTGAGGCTTATTTGATCTTGAACAGGCCGCAGCCATGACCCCCGGACCCCAGGCCGCTTATGTGATCCGGCACCCTGGCGCGTTTGCGCTGCGCGTGTTGCTGGGCTTTCGGGCCAACCAGGGCCTGCTGCTGGCGGGGGCGGTGGCTTATTACGCCTTGCTGTCGATTGTTCCGCTGCTGATCCTGATGGCGATTGCGCTGTCGCATGTGATCGACCAGTCGGCGCTGCTGGAGGCGCTGGGCCGCTACATCGGCTGGCTGGCGCCGGGCCAGGCCGACTTCATCGTGGGCGAGCTGGAAAACTTTCTCGCCCATCGCGAGCTCATGGGCTGGGTGCTGCTGGCCACCATGCTGTTTTTCAGCTCCCTGGCCTTCACCGTGCTGGAAAACGCGATGTCGGTGATTTTCCTGCACCGCGTGGCGATCCGGCGCCGCCGCTTCCTGGTGTCCGCGCTGCTGCCTTACGTCTACATCCTGTGCCTGGGCGTGGGCCTGCTGCTGGTGACGCTGGTCTCCGGCAGCTTCCAGGCCCTGGGCGACCAGAGCCTGGAGTTTCTGGGCTACAGCTGGTCGCTCAGCGGTTTCTCGGGCGTGTTGCTCTACCTGCTGGGCCTGGCCGGCGAGATCTTTGTGCTGACCTCGGTCTACATGGTGATGCCGGTCGGCAAGCTCTCGCTGCGCCACGCGCTGATAGGCGGCATCACGGCGGCGCTGCTGTGGGAAGTGACGCGCCATCTGCTGGTCTGGTACTTCGACACGCTGTCGCAGGTCGGCCTGGTGTACGGCTCGCTGACCACGGCCATCATCGTCCTGCTGAGCCTGGAGCTGGCCGCGACGCTGCTGCTGCTGGGCGCGCAGGTGATTTCGGAATACGAACGTTTAGGCACCGGCAAGCAGGACGCGCCGGCCGAGCCGATGCGAACCAGCGCGCTACCAAAAAAATAGCTGCTTGTGCCCGCTAGAGAAGGGCTGCAGCCACTTTTTATACTCAATCTCCCATGACCACGCCTTCGCGGCGCGGGTCGGCGCCGGCCAGCCACAGCGGCTTGCCGTGCGCTTGGCCGCGGGTGATCGCCTGCAGGCCGCTGGTCATGGTCATCTCGCGCACTTCATGGCCGCGGGCTTTCAGCGCCTCGACGGTGGGCGGTGCAAAGCGTTTTTCTTCCAGCAGGGTCGGGCCGTTGAGCGAGCCGAAGTTGGGCAGGTTGATGGCCTGCTGCGGCATCATTCCCCAGTTCAGCACGCCATAGATCGTCTTGGCGGTGTAGTGGATGATCAGCGCGCCGCCCGGGCTGCCGCCGCTCATCACGAGCTGGCCGGAGGCCTTGTCGAACACCAGGGTGGGCGCCATCGACGAGCGCGGCCGTTTGCCCGGCTGCACGCGGTTGGCCACGGGCTTGCCATCGGCATCGGTGGGCGCAAAGCTGAAATCGGTCAGCTCGTTGTTCAGCAGGAAACCCCTGACCATCTGGCGCGCGCCGAAAGCGTCCTCGATCGTGGTGGTCATCGCAATCGCGTTGCCATACGCATCGACGATGCTGATGTGCGAGGTGCCGTATTCGGGCTGCTCGGGCATGGGGGCATAAGCCAGGCGCGTGCCGCCTGGTGTGCCCGGTTTGGCGACCTTCATGCTTTGTCCGCCGGGCTGCGTGGCGATCAGCTTCGCGCGTTCGGCCAGGTAGGCCGGGTCCAGCAGGCTCATCCAGTTGCCGCCCGGCGCTTGCACGAAGTCGGGGTCGCCCAGGTACTGCGCGCGGTCGGCAAAGGCCAGGCGCGAGGCTTCGGTGTACAAGTGCAGCCAGTCGGCCGACGGTGCCGCGCCTGTGGTCCCGGGCGTGCCGCCCATGCCGGTGTCCAGGGCCAGCGTTGCCGCAGGCGTGTGGTTCAGGATGCCCAGGATCTGCCCGACCGCAATCGCGCCCGAACTGGGCGGCGGCATGCCGCAGATGCGGTAGTCGCGTGCCTGCGCGCGGTAGTCGTGGCAGATCGGCTCGCGTTTTTTGGCCTGGTAGCCGGCCAGGTCGGCCAGGCTCAGCTTGCCGGGGTTGGTCGGGTGGCCTTGCACCTTGGTCACGATGGCCTGGGCGACGTCGCCCTCGAGCAGTGCTTTGGAGCCGCCCGCAGCGATTTTTTTCAGGACATCGGCCAACGGCTGGTTGCGCAGCAGGTTGCCGGCGGCCAGCGGCTCGCCATTGGGCTGGTAAAAGTAGGCGGCGGCGACCGGGTCTTTTTTCAGGTGTTGCTCGGTTTTCAGCAGGGTGGCCAGGCGGGCGCTGACCTTGAAGCCGCCCTCGGCCAGCGTGATGGCCGGCACGAACAGCTGCGCCCAGGGCAGCTTGCCGTGCTGCTTGTGCGCCATCTCCAGCATGCGCACCGTGCCCGGCACGCCAACCGACCGGCCGCCGACCACACCGTCGATGAAGGCCATGGGCTTGCCGTCGGCGCCGACAAAGAGTTTTTCGTCAGCGGCCGCCGGCGCGGTTTCGCGGCCGTCAAAAGCCTCGACCTTGCTGCCGCTGGCATGCAGCAGGAAAGCGCCGCCGCCTATGCCGCTCGATTGCGGCTCGACGAGCGCGAGCACCATCTGCACGGCAATCGCCGCGTCGATCGCCGAGCCGCCGGCCTTGAGCACCTGGTAGCCGGCATCGGTGGCCAGCGGGTTGGCCGCGGCGACGGCAAAACTCGCGTTCGCCCAGCCGGGTTTTTCGGTGTAGCCCGACGTGCCTTCGGGCTGCGCCGGCACGCTGTAGGCGAAGGGCGGGGCCGTGGCGCAGCCGGCCACCAGCAGGGCGGCGGCCAGAGCCAAGCCGGACAGGGGAGACAGGACAGCGGCTCGCTTGAACATGAACGCAGGGGCGATGGTTTTCATGGCTTCTCCAGAAGGGATGGGCCATGGTAAACCCAAGCCCGGCGCAGCGCTGCAGGGTCAGGCCGGGTGGGGCGGGCGATTTTGTAAGCAGCGGAAAAAAGGCCGAGCTGGCTGGGTTTTCAGTCAGATCGGCCTTCAGCCCAGGCGGAGTGGGCGCAAGTAGCTATCAATACGATAGCGTTGGAGAGGTGTTTAGCGCGGTGCCAGGCGGATCGCGCCGTCCAGGCGGATCACTTCGCCGTTGAGCATGTCGTTTTCAAAGATGTGCTGCGCGAGTTTGGCGTAGTCCTGCGGCGTGCCCAGGCGGCTGGGGAAGGGCACGGAGGCGGCCAGCGAGTCCTGCACTTCCTGGGGCATGCCGAACATCATCGGTGTGCCGAAGATGCCGGGCGCAATCGTCATGTTGCGGATGCCGTTGCGAGCCAGGTCGCGCGCGATCGGCAAGGTCATGCCGACAATGCCGCCCTTGGACGCGCTGTAGGCGGCCTGACCGATCTGGCCGTCGTAGGCCGCGACGGAAGCGGTGGAGATCATCACGCCGCGTTCGCCGGTGGCTTCGGGTTCGTTCTTGCACATCGCGTCAGCGGCCAGGCGGATCATGTTGAAGCTGCCGATCAGGTTGACCGTGATGGTCTTGCTGAACACGCCGAGGTTGTGCGCGCCGTTTTTGCCGACGGTTTTTTCGGCCGGTGCAATGCCGGCGCAGTTGACCAGGCCCATCAGTTTGCCCATGGACACGGCCTTGGCGACCACGGCCTGACCGTCGGCTTCCTGGCTCACGTCGCACTTGACGAAGGCGCCGCCGATGTCTTTCGCGATGGCTTCGCCTTTTTCGACCTGCATGTCGGCAATCACGACCTTGCCGCCCTTGGCCGCCAGCATGCGTGCCGTGCCTTCGCCGAGACCCGATGCGCCGCCGGTGACGATGAATACTTTGCCTGCGATGTCCATGAGATGTTCCTTGGGGAAATGATGAGGGGGAGGGTGTTGCGGAGTTGACGTTAACGTCAACGTCAATGGCAATTATCACGCATAAAAATCACCCATAAAAAAGCCCGGCGAACCGGGCTTTTCGATGAACGGGGTGCTCTCTTTTCAAGCGGGGGCCGCGGGTCCGGCTCTGCCGGCCCGCAGGCGCAGCGCCCCCTCGGGGGGCAGAAAGCTACGCGAAGCGAGCGAACGTGGGGGCGTTATTTGTACCCGACGCGGTCCAGCATCTGCTGCACCTTCACCTGGTTGGCGCCGACGGTGCTGATCGGGATGGTCTCGGACTTGAAGCTGCCGCCCGACATGGCCTGCAGGGCCGCATTGCTGACTTTCACGCCGGCGACGGCGGGCCACTCGTTGTTGCCGTTGGCAAAGTAGTTCTGCGCATCGGGGCTGGCTAGGTACTCCATGAATTTCACCGCGTTGCCGATGTTCTTGGCGTTTTTGGCGACGGCCGCACCGGCGATGTTCACATGGGTGCCCCAGGACTGCTGGTTGGGAAACACCACACCGACCTTGTCGGCGATGGCCTTGTCTTCCGGCGCGGATGACCGCAGGATGCGCGCGAGGTAGTAGCTGTTGGTGATCGCGATGCCGCATTCGCCGCTGGCCACGCCCTTGATCTGGTCGGTGTCGCCGCCCTTGGGCGGACGGGCCATGTTGGCCACCATGCCCTTGAGCCATTCTTCGGCCCTGGCGGCGCCAAGATGCTCGGTCACCGCGCCGAACAGCGACAGATTGTAGGGGTGCGAGCCCGAGCGGGTGCACAGCAGGCCCTTGTTTTTCGGGTCGGCGAGTTCTTCGTAGGTGTCGACGTCTGCTTTCTTGACCTTGAGCTTGTCATAAACGATGAGACGGGCGCGGGTGGAAAAACCGAACCAGGTCGTGCCTTCGGGCGTGGCCTGGGCGCGCAGCTGCGCGGGAATCGCCTTTTCCAGCAGGGGCGACTTGATGGGCTGGAACAGGCCTTCGCTGTCGCCTTTGGCCAGCCGCGCTGCATCGACCAGCAGAATCACGTCGGCGGGGGAGGCTGCGCCTTCGGCTTTCAGGCGCGCGAGAATGCCGGCATCGTCCGCGTCCACGCGGTTGATCCGGATGCCCGTGGTTTTGGTGAAATTGCTGTAAAGCGCCTCATCGGTCTGGTAGTGGCGGGCAGAATACAGGTTGACCACCTGTTCCTGCGCGCTGACGCCGCCAGCGCCGCCCATCAGGGTGGCAGCCACGGCCAGGGTGGCCAGAATCGGGAATTTTTTCAACATGGTGCGAACTGTGAAGGTTGGAATGGCAATCAGTGTAATACAAACACGAATTATTCTCAATAGCTTTGCGGTCGTGACGGCTGCCCTGGGTTGGGCGGGCGGCTCGCTGGGTCGCGGGGCAGCACGTGCGGTCGCCGTGGCCGGGCTGGTCATACTGGCCGGCTGCGCCGGCCTGCCGGCCGGCACGGTGGCGCCCGTTGTCGGTCCGGTCGTCGAGACCCCGGCCCAGCGCGCGCCGCGTATCGGCCTGGCGCTGGGCGGCGGGGCGGCGCGCGGTTTTGCCCATGTGGGCGTGATTGCGGTGCTGGAAGAAGCCGGCATCCGGCCCTCCGTGGTGGTGGGTACCTCGGCCGGCAGCCTGGTCGCAGCGCTGTATGCCAGCGGCAAAAGCAGTGCGCAGCTGCAGCAGACGGCCCTGAACATGGAAGAGGTCGCGATCACCGACTGGATGCTGCCGATTTTCGGCCGCGGCATGTTTCGCGGCGAGGCTCTTGGCCGTTACGTGAACGATCTGGTGGCCGGCCGTCTGATGGAAAACATGGCCATTCCGCTGGGCATCGTGGCGACCGACCTGGGCAGCGGCCAGCCGGTGCTGTTCCAGCGCGGTGACACCGGCATGGCGGTGCGCGCATCCAGCGCCGTGCCGGCGGTGTTTGTGCCGGTCAAAATCAACGGCCGCGAGTATGTGGACGGCGGCCTGGTCTCGCCGGTGCCGGTGCGATTTGCGCGGCAGATGGGTGCCGAGCTGGTGATTGCCGTCGACATCTCCAATCCGCCCGAAGCCAACACGGCCGACGGCACCTTGCAGATCCTGCTGCAGACCTTTGCCATCATGGGGAAAAGCATCAACCAGTACGAGTTGAAGGATGCCGATGTAGTGGTGCAGCCCTCGCAGGCAGGCCTGAAAAGCGCCGACTTCTCGGCCCGGCAACGTGCCATCGATGCGGGACGGGCGGCGATGCGGGCGGCGCTGCCCGCACTCAGGGCGAAGATGGCCACCGTGCGCACGGCAGCGCGCTGACGCTCTGTTTTTGATAGCTGCGTACGGACGACCAGCAAGGGCTCAAGGCCTTTTTTGGCCAAAAAAAAGCCCGATCTTGCGATCAGGCTTTGAAGGGGTCCGTGAAACTTGATTTCTGGAAGGACCCGAGGAGACAACCGGCTGGAACTTGCGCTCCGATACTTGTTTAACGGCAGCAGGCTCCGGAATCTACAGGATTTGAGTTTCTCAAACCCGACCTGAATCAGTTGGTGGCTCGGCCCGCTAATTCAAGCCCTGTTCATCAACGCTTTTTGGAAGCGGTTTTGGTGGCGTTCACGGCGGTGTTGGTCACCGCGGTGAGGTTGGCTTCGGCCATGTCGCTGGCTTGTTTGACGGCTTTCTGGACCGACTCGAAAGCGTTGGTGGCGGCAGCCACGGCGCTTTTCATCACGGCCACAGCGGACTCGGAACCGGCCGGTGCGTTTTTGGCGGCGCTGTCAACCAGGCCCATGAATTTAGCCTGGGCTTCGGCAGCCTGGCCTTCGAAGGCCTTGCCGACTTCAGCACCGGTGCCGGTGGCGATGTCGTACAGGTGGCGGCTGTAAGCAGCGGTTTTTTCAGCCAGGGGCTGCATCAGGCTGGCTTGCAGGGCCAGCAGTTCCTGGGCGTCTTTGGCGCCGAGCAGGGTCTGGGTGTGGTTGGCGGTTTCAGCCAGGGCAGCCTTGGAAGCCTGGACATTGAGTTCAACCAGTTTCTCGACGCCTTCGAAAGCCTTGCTGGTCAGACCAAACAGGGTTTCAACGGTTGCTTTGTGGGAAGCCATGATTTGTTCAGCGGTCAACATATTTAAATCTCCAATAAGTGGGTTAAGAATTCAATTAGTTGCGCTGCCGGACAATCTGCTGTTGGGCTTGTCTTGTCGATTGCTGCACTGCAACATAACTCAAGTATAGGGATCAGGCGCACGATTGCAAGCGATTTTTGTTGCAGTGCAGCATTTTAGAGATCAAGCTCTAGCGCCCGCCCTGTTGAGAGGCGGGAGGCGCAGAGGCGCCTGCCGGAGGGCCAGGCGCTGTCAAGGGGAGGGGCCTGGAACCCCGCCGGACTCAGTAGCGCAGCTGCCCCTCGTTGTCGATGATGGCCATCTCCACATAGGTGGACCCGTTGTGTGACTGCGGCGAGTACTTCGCCACAAAACGGCCGAAGCTGATTTCGCCGGCCCCCTCCATGGCCTTGATGAACGAGTCCGTGCTCAGTGGCCGGCCGGCCCTGCGCAGACCCTCGACCAGCAGTTTGGCGTGGACAAACCCCTCGAACTGCGAGGCCGAAGGGCGCGCGTCCGGCGATTTTTCGCGCAGGAGCTTCAGGTACTCGGCCACGGCCGGGATGGTCGTGTTGCGCAGCGACGGCATGATCTGGGTCAGGATGATCCCGCGCGCATCCTGCTTCAGCTCGCGGTTGATCACGTCCACACTCGCGACGGAAAAACCATAGAAGCTCGGCTTGACGGAAGTCTGCAGGACGGCCTTGACGTAATTTGTGAACGTGGTCCCTGCCGTGCCCAGTATCACGGCCTGCGGCTGAGCCTTTTCGGTGGCGGTAGCGGCTGCCTTGAAGTCGGGTTGGGCTGGATCGATCTTTGTTTCGACGACGAAGCTCATTTTTTCGAGGGTTGCGGCCTGGCGCAATTCGGCGAGGAGGGTTTTGCCGAGGCCGTCGTCCTGGTAGAACACCGCAATGCGCGAAATGCCCATCTGCTTCAATTGGGAAATGATGCGCCGCGCTTCATTGGCGTAGCTGGCGCGCACATGAAAAAGGTAGGGGTTGAACTTGTCCCTGAAAGCGGAGGCGCCCGTCACCGGCCCGAAGGCGATGGTCCGGGTTTCCTGCAGCAGCGGCAGGATCGCGCCCGTCTGCGCGGTACCGGTGCTGTTGTAGATCAAGAACACGCCGTCTTCCTCGATCAGCTTGCGGGTGTTGTCCACCGCGCGCTTGACGTCGAAGCCATCATCCAGCGTGGTGTAGCTGATCTTGCGTCCGTGCACACCGCCGGCCGCATTCACCGCGTCGAAGTACAGGCGCGAACCCACGCCGTATTCCTTGGTCTGGGCCCCCAATGGACCGCTGAGCACGGCCGACGCGCCAAGTCGTATTTCTGTGGGCGTCACGCCCTTGTCGCCTGCAATCGCCTGGGCGCCTGCAAACACCATCAATGCCATGAGTGTTGAACGAAACATGTGTTTCTCCCTTTAAAACTTGTTATTTGAAGTTGTTGAAGCCTTCGTGAAGCTCCCTTGCCAGCCTGGATCCCGTTCCCGAACCGGCTTGATGGCCCAGACCTGATGCCAGGCCCTCGGGCAACAGGTCGCGGAACATGCCAGTGACCAGCCGCAGCGTCTCGCCCGCGCGGGCCTCCCCCTGGGCGCTTCCCAGGGCTTTCATGAGTTCGCTTCGCAGGTCCCACATGCGCTGCGCGTCACCTGCGAACCGGATCCGGGTTTTCAGCCCCAGGAATCTGTCGTCACCGCTTTCATCCAGAGCCGCGAGCATGGCTTCGCGCACCTGCTCCATCCTGGCCTCTCGGGCAGGGTTTGGTAGCCGGCGAGCCCGAAGGCCTTCCAGGCGGACCGCCAGGCTGGATGCGAGCCAGGACATTGTTCGTTCCTCGATGTGGTTGAGAGGGGGGTCTCCCGTAAAAGCACCGCCGATGTAGTTGTTTTGTGTAAATATGGTTATTGACTGTAGTTATTTTGTATAACTAGTTCAAGTGCCAGGAACGCCATTTTTCCTAGGAGTTACCCTTGGCGCTCCGGGACTTCTCTTTGTTTTCTGGCTGTCATGCAAGCTTTCTATGCTGATCACTTTGTCCTGCCCTTGCCGGCCGGGCACCGCTTTCCGATGGCCAAATACCAGCGCCTGCGTGATCGCGTGGCCGGCGAGTTGCCGCAGGTGCGCATGGGCGTGGCACCGCGGGCCAGCGACGGCGAGCTGGCGCTGGTGCACGCACCGGCCTACATCCAGGCCGTGGCCGACGGCACGCTGGATGCCGCGGCCATGCGCGAGATCGGCTTCCCCTGGAGCACGGAGATGGTCGAGCGTTCACGCCGGTCGGTGGGTGCCACGGTGGCGGCGGCACGTGCTGCCCTGGGGCTGCAGGGTCGTGCCGAAGGCGTGGCCGCCAACATGGCCGGCGGCACCCACCATGCATCTGCAGGCAAGGGTGGGGGCTTTTGTGTGTTCAACGATGCGGCCGTCGCGGCTCGCCAGATGCAGATGGAGTGGGCACGCAGCCAATACACGCCGCTGCGGGTGGTGATCATCGACCTGGACGTGCACCAGGGCAACGGGACGGCCAGCATTTTCAGAAGCGATCCGGGTGTATTTACGCTGTCGCTGCATGGGCAAAAGAATTTCCCCTTTCGCAAGGAGGCGAGCGACCTCGACGTGGACCTGCCGGACGGCTGCACCGATGCGCCCTACCTGCAGGCGCTGGAACACGCGCTCGACGAGCTGGAACGGCGCTTCGAGCCAGGCCTGGTGATCTATCTGGCTGGCGCCGACCCGTTCGAAGGGGACCGGCTGGGGCGGCTCAAGCTCAGTTATGACGGCCTGGAGGCCAGGGACCGACGCGTGTTTGACTGGGCCTGGCAACGCCGCATTCCGCTGGCCTTCGCCATGGCCGGCGGTTACGGCATCAACATCGACGAGACGGTGCAGGTGCAGATGAATACCTACAGCGTCGCGATCGAGTACTGGAAACGCTGGAAGATGGCCCCCACGGTCGCTCACTGCGTGTAGCTTCCTTCCCCCCAAGGGGGCCGCTGCGCCTGCGGGCTGGCGAAGCCAGACCCGCGGCCCCGACTCGACGGAAGAATGCCGCTGGCCTGCTGGCAAAATAGCTCTCCATGACGTCCCCGACACGCCCCCAGGCCGAACCCCGCAGCGCTTACAAGGTTTTTCGTCCGATCGGCACGCGCTGGTCCGACAACGATGTGTACGGCCATGTCAACAATGTCGTGTACTACAGCTGGTTCGACACCGCGGTCAACGGCTACCTGATCGAGCGCGGCGCCATCGACATCCACGCCGGCGCCGTGATCGGTTTGGTGATCGAGACACAGTGCAATTATTTTGCGCCGCTGTCCTTTCCCGAGCCGGTGCTCGCCGGCATCCGCGTGGCGCATGTCGGCTCGTCCAGCGTGCGCTACGAGGTCGGGCTGTTCCCTGGCCAGGATGGCGCTGCCCTGAGCGCCGCCAGGGGCCATTTCATCCATGTGTACGTGGACCGTCACACCCGCCGGCCCGTGCCCTTGCCGCCCCAACTTCTGACCACCCTGGAGACCCTGAAGTGACCGAACCCCTCAATGCTGTGGATGCAGCCATCCACAGTCGCATGTCCGTGCGCGCCTTCCTGCCTAAAGCCGTGCCCCGCGAAACGCTGGAACAGCTGCTGGCGATCGCCAGCCGCGCGCCCTCGGGCACCAACACCCAGCCGTGGAAGGTGTATGTGCTGCAGGGCGACAGCCGTGACAGTCTGGTCGGCAAGGTCTGCGCCGCGCACGACGCGATCCGAGCCAACCCGGAGCTGGCCGCGCAGTACAAGGAGGAATATGACTACTACCCGGAAAAGTGGGTTTCGCCCTACATCGACCGGCGCCGCGAAAACGGCTGGGGCCTTTACGGCCTGCTGGGCATAGGCAAGGGTGACAAGGACAAGATGCATGCGCAGCACCAGCGCAACTACCGGTTTTTTGACGCACCCGTGGGCCTGATGTTCACGCTGGACCGCGTCATGGGCCGCGGCAGCCTGGTGGACTACGGCATGTTCATGCAGAACATCATGGTGGCTGCGCGCGGCCACGGCCTGCACACCTGTCCGCAGGCGGCCTGGAACGGTTTTGCCAAAATCATCCTGCCGCACATCGGCGCTGGGGGCGACGAAATGCTGGTCTGTGGCATGGCACTGGGTTATGCCGACGAATCCGCGCTGGTCAACACCTTCCGCACGCCGCGCGTCGGTGTGCAGGCCTTCACGACCTGGCTGGATTGAATGGCCCCCACGGTCGCTCACTGCGTGTAGCTCCCTGCCCCCCGAGGGGGCCGCTGCGCCTGCGGACTGGCAGAGCCAGATCCGCGGCCCCTGCTTGTATGGGAAGGCTCCACGCCAGCGTCCTTAACCCGCCTCTGGGTTGCTACTTGCGGGTAAAGTCAGGGGTTGGCGCCAAACAGCGCAGTTTCCATTTTTTTTACAGAAAGAGCCCTATGAACACCACTCCCTCCGGCCTGCAGTATGAAGACACCGTGTTGGGCACAGGCGCGATCGCCAAGGCCGGCCAGAACGTCAAGGTGCATTACACCGGCTGGCTCTACAACGACGGCGTGCAGGGCGCCAAGTTCGACTCCAGCAAGGACCGTGGCCAGCCTTTCGAGTTTTCGCTCGGCGCCGGCCAGGTCATCAAGGGCTGGGATGAAGGCGTGCAGGGCATGTCGGTGGGCGGCACGCGCCGCCTCGTCATTCCGGCCGACCTCGGCTACGGTGCACGCGGCGCGGGTGGTGTGATCCCACCGAACGCCACGCTGCTGTTCGAAGTCGATTTTCTGGGCTGAGTATTCTGTGATTCCTCGCGTCCTGGGCACTTCCAGAAATTCAGTTTTTTGGGATGAAGTGCAAGGCGCGCGGCGCGGAGGATACCGGAATGCACTTGGGTGCATGAGGATTCCGAGCACCGCGCAACGAAGCAATTCGCCCAAAAAATGGATTTATGGAGGTGCCCGACCATGATCATCACCAGCCTGCTGGACACCGATCTCTACAAGTTCACGATGATGCAGGTGGTGCTGCACCAGTTTCCCGGTGCGCAGGTCGAGTACCGCTTCAAGTGCCGCAACGCCGGTGCCACCGGCGTGAGCGATCTCGCGCCCTATGTCAGTGAAATCCGGGAGGAAATCCGCGCCCTGTGCAGCCTGCATTTCCAGGATGCCGAACTCGCCTACCTGCGCGGCATGCGTTTCATCAAAAGCGATTTTGTCGATTTCCTGGGGCTGTTTCACCTCAACGAAAAATACGTCAGCGTCAAGGCCTTGCCCTCGGGCGAAATCGAAGTCGTGATTGAGGGGCCGTGGCTGCACACCATCCTGTTCGAGATCCCGGTGCTGGCCATCATCAACGAGGTCTATTTCCGCAACACGCAAAAGCTCGCCGATGTGATGGAAGGGCGCAAACGGCTCGACGCCAAGATCGGGCTGCTGAAGGGCGAAGGCCTGGCCACCCTGAAGATCGCCGACTACGGGACGCGCCGCCGCTTTGGCCAGGCCTGGCACGAAGAAGTGCTGCGCACCCTGATTGCACGCCTGGGCGCCGGCAGTGCCGGCCAGTTTGCCGGTACCAGCAACGTGCTGTTTGCCATGAAGCTGGGCCTGACGCCGCTGGGCACCATGGCGCACGAGTACCTGCAGGCCTGCCAGGCCCTGGGTCCGCGGTTGCGCGACAGCCAGGTGTTCGGCTTCGAGTCCTGGGCCAAGGAGTACCGCGGCGATCTGGGCATTGCGCTCAGCGATGTGTATGGCATGAGCGCCTTCCTGCGCGACTTCGACCTCTATTTCTGCAAGCTGTTCGACGGCGCGCGTCACGACAGCGGCGACCCGTTTGCCTGGGGCGAGCGCCTGATCGAGCACTACCGCAAGAACCGGGTGGACCCCCGGACCAAAACGCTGATTTTCAGCGATGCGCTGACGGTGCCGCGCACCATTGAGCTCTACCAGCAGTTCAGGGACCGCTGTCAGCTTGCTTTCGGCATAGGCACCAACCTGACCAATGACCTCGGCTACGAACCGCTGCAAATTGTCATCAAGATGGTGCGCTGCAACGGTCAGCCGGTGGCCAAGCTGTCCGACACGCCGTCAAAAAACATGTGTGATGACGAGAAATACCTGGCTTACCTGCGTCAGGTTTTTGACATTGCATGACACGGACAATAAGAGGCAGGAGGCAACTGCCCTGCCTTACATAAAAACGACAGGAGACCTCATGAAAAAATTTCGCTGGATCACGCTCGCGGCCTTGTTGTCCTTTCTGCCTGGCTGGGCCACGGCGGCCGGCTTTGATGGCAGCCAGCTCTCGCCGCTCTGGGGTATTCCGTTTGCGGGGCTGCTGTTGTCGATCGCCTTGATGCCGCTGCTGCTTCCCTCGTTCTGGCACCACCATTTCGGCAAGGTGTCAGCGGCCTGGACCCTGGCGTTTTTCCTGCCGTTTGCCGTGCTGTTCGGCCCGGCACTGGCGGGCACCAGCCTCGTGCACGCGCTGGTTGCCGAATACATTCCCTTCATCATCCTGCTGACGGCGCTGTTCACGGTGGCCGGCGGCATCTTCATACGCGGCAACCTGCATGGCAGCCCCGGGCTCAATGCCGGCCTGCTGCTGATCGGCGCCGTGCTGGCGAGCTTCATGGGAACCACCGGCGCCTCCATGCTGATGATCCGTCCGCTGATCCGCGCCAATGACAACCGCAAACACGCCGCCCACATCGTGGTGTTCTTCATCTTCATCGTCTCCAATGCCGGCGGTTCGCTGACGCCGCTGGGGGATCCGCCGCTGTTTCTGGGCTTCCTCAAAGGCGTCGACTTCTTCTGGACGGTCAAGCACATTTTCCCGGAGACCCTGTTCCTGATCGGCAGCCTGCTGGTGATTTTTTACCTGCTGGACAGCTGGTACTACCGCCGGGAGGGCGTGCAGCCGGTGGACCCGACGCCGGATACCGGCCGCCTGGGTTTCGACGGCGCCTTCAATTTCGCGCTGCTGGCCGGCGTCGCCGGCCTGGTGCTGCTCAGCGGTTTCTGGAAGTCGTCGGTGGTGTTCGATGTTTTCGGCACCGAGGTCGGCCTGCCCGGCCTGGTACGTGACGCCGGCCTGATCGCCATCACCTTGCTGTCGCTGAAGATGACGGCCGACAAGGTGCACGAGGACAACCAGTTTTCCTGGGGCCCCATGGCCGAGGTTGCCAAGCTGTTTGCGGGCATTTT
Organism: Polaromonas sp. 39-63-25; assembly: GCF_002278925.1. GTDB lineage: Bacteria > Pseudomonadota > Gammaproteobacteria > Burkholderiales > Burkholderiaceae_C > Polaromonas. The sequence continues at coordinate 461,232 of NZ_NCJH01000001.1, read as the reverse complement.
CCTGACCATCATCCCGGTCATTGCGATGCTCAAGGCCGGGACCGCCGGACCCTTTGGCGCGGTAGTGTCGGCTGTCACCCGGCCCGACGGCCAGCCGGACCCGGCCATGTATTTCTGGGCCACCGGCGCGCTGAGTTCCTTCCTCGACAACGCGCCGACCTACCTGGTATTTTTCAACACGGCCGGTGGGGATCCCGCCACCCTGATGACCACGCTGGCGCCGACGCTGGCCGCCATCTCGGCCGGCGCGGTGTTCATGGGCGCCAACACCTATATCGGCAACGCGCCCAACCTGATGGTCAAGGCCATTGCCGAGGACCGTGGCATGAAGATGCCGAGTTTCTTCGGCTACATGGCCTGGTCGGGCGCGGTGCTGATTCCGCTATTCATCGTCATGACCTTCATCTGGTTCCGGTAAATTCCTTTCAACGCATTGAAGAAGTCCCATGAGCAAACCCAACATCCTCGTCGCCCGCGCCGTCTTTCCTGAAGTCATCACGCATCTGCAGCAGCACTTCGAGGTGCATGCCAACCAGGCAGACGAAACCTGGTCCAAAGCCGAGCTGATCGAAAAACTGCGGGGCATGGATGGTGCCTTCACCACCGGTGGCGATCGCATCGACGCCGAGGTGTTGGCGGCCTGTCCGACACTGAAGATCTGCGCCAACATGGCCGTGGGTTACAACAACTTCGACATCGATGCCATGACGGCGGCCGGTGTACTGGCCACCAACGCACCCGATGTGCTGACCGAAACCACCGCCGATTTCGGTTTTGCGCTGCTGATGGCCACGGCCCGACGCATCACCGAGAGCGAACATTACCTGCGGGCCGGCAAGTGGAGCAAGTGGAGCTACGACATGTTTGCCGGCTCCGACATCCACGGCAGCACCCTGGGCGTACTGGGCATGGGCCGCATCGGGCAGGGCATTGCCAGGCGCGGTGCGCACGGCTTCGGCATGAAGGTGATTTACCACAACCGCTCGCGCCTGGACGCTGCGCTGGAAGCCGAGTGCAAGGCGAGTTACGTCAGCAAGGAAGAACTGCTCCGGACCGCCGACCATGTGGTGCTGGTGTTGCCGTATTCGCCCGCCTCGCACCACACGATAGGCGCTGCCGAGCTGGCGCTGATGAAACCGACGGCGACCCTGGTCAACATAGCGCGCGGCGGCATTGTGGACGATGCCGCGCTGGCTGCGGCGCTGCGCGACAGGCGTATAGCCGCGGCGGGCCTCGATGTGTTTGAAGGCGAACCCCAGGTGCATCCCGACCTGTTGACGGTGCCCAACGTCGTGCTGACGCCTCACATTGCCAGTGCCACGGTGCCCACCCGCATGGCCATGGCCATGCTGGCGGCTGACAACCTGATCGGGTTCTTCAAGGAAAAAAGGCCGCTGACGCCCTTGAATCCTGCGGTCCTTGCTGCGAAATAAATAGCACCGATGAACCCCTTGCAAGCCTGGCTGGTCTTCGCAGCGCTGCTGCTTGTCCTGCTCCTTCTGCTCTGGCTGTTGCTGCGCAAGCCGGCCGAGAGTGGCCGCGAAGAGCTGCTCGCCGGCCTGGCCTCCGGCAACGACAAGCTCGAGCGTGAGCTGCGGCGGGAAATCGGCGACAGCTCGCGCGCCAGCCGCCAGGAACTGGCGACGAGTTTTGCCACCTTCCAGCAAACCCTGGTGCAGCAAAGCGCCGAGGCCATCCGCACGCAGAATGCGCAGATCGACGCTTTTTCCCAGCAATTGACGCTGCTGCAGAAAACCCTGTCCGACACGCTGACCACGCAGCTCCAGTCGGTCAGCGAATCGAATGCGCGGCGTATGGGCGAAGTCCGGGAAACGCTGGAGAAACAGCTCGCGCAACTGCAGCAGACCAACTCGGCCAAGCTTGACGAGATGCGCCAGACGGTGGATGAAAAGCTCCAGACCACGCTGGAAACCCGCCTGGGCGAAAGTTTCAAACAGGTCGCCGACCGGCTCGAGCAGGTGCACAAGGGCCTGGGCGAAATGCAGACGCTGGCCCAGGGCGTGGGCGACCTCAAGCATCTGCTGACCAACGTCAAGGCGCGCGGCATTTTTGGCGAGGCCCAGCTCTCGGCGCTGCTCGAGCAGGTGTTCACGGTCGACCAGTACGCCGCGCAAGTCATCACGCGCCGCGGCGGCAAGAACCCGGTGGACTTTGCGATCCGGCTGCCGGGCCGTTCGGACAATGGCGATCCGGTCTGGCTGCCGATCGACGCGAAGTTTCCCAACGAAGACTACGAGCGCCTGCTCGATGCCCAGCAGCGCGCCGACGTGCTTGGCGCCGAAGTGGCGGGCAAGGCGCTGGAAGTGCGCATCCGCATGGAGGCCAGGTCGATCTCGGAAAAATACATCGAGCCGCCGTACACGACGGACTTTGCCATCCTGTTTTTGCCGACCGAGGGCCTGTATGCGGAAGTCCTGCGCCGGCCCGGCCTGATGGAGGTGCTGCAGCGCGAGCACCGCGTCACGCTGGCCGGCCCGACCACCTTGCTGGCGATGCTGAACTCGCTGCAGATGGGCTTTCGGACCCTGGCACTCGAAAAGCGTTCCAGCGAAGTCTGGCAGGTCCTGGGTGCCGTCAAGACCGAATTCGGCAAGTTCGGCGACGTGCTGGCCAAGGTCAAGTCGCAGACTGAAACCGTGCTCAATACGCTGAGCAGTGCGGAGCAGCGTAGCCGGGTCATGGGCAAGGCCCTGCGCAACGTCGAGGCCTTGCCAGAGCTTGACTCGGCGCGGCTGATTCCCATGGACAAGGACCCGGACGAGGGTTGAGCGCCATCCTGGCGACGCATGACACCTGAACTTGCCCGCCTGATCCTGGCCCAGATCTGCCTGCACGCCTGCATGGCCGGCACCCGCATGGCCGCGCCCTTGCTGGCGCTGCGCGAGGGTTACAGCCCGGCCGCGGTCGGCGTGTTGCTGGCCTTGTTTGCCCTGACCCAGGTGTTTCTGGCACTGCCCGCCGGACGTTTTGCCGACCGGCACGGTCTGCGCCGGCCCATGGGGTACAGCGTCGCGGCGGCCGTGCTGGGGGCCGGGGTGGCGGTGGCATTCCCGGTGTTTCCGGTGCTCTGCCTGGCGGCGCTGCTCACCGGCGGGGCCACGGGCGCCGCCGTGATTTCGCTGCAGCGCCACGTCGGCCGGGCCGCGACGGGAGGTTTGCAGTTGCGGCAGGTGTTCAGCTGGCTGTCGATCGGCCCGGCGATTTCCAATTTTGTCGGCCCGTTCTCGGCCGGTCTGCTGATCGACCATGCCGGTGCCATGCCCAACAGCACCTCAGGCTACCGTGCCGCTTTTTTCCTGATGGCGGTGCTGCCGCTGGCCAGCTGGTTTCTGGTGCGCAAGACGCGCGAGCTGCCGCCCGTGATCGCCGCGCACGGCGCCAGGCAGGGCAGCGCCTGGGACCTGCTGCGCGACACCACCTTTCGCCGCCTGATGCTGGTCAACTGGTTTCTGTCTTCCTGCTGGGACGTGCACACCTTTGTCGTGCCGGTGCTGGGCTTTGAACGAGGCATCAGCGCCTCGGTGATCGGTTCCATCCTGGGTGCCTTTGCCGTGGCCGCAGCCGCCATCCGCATGGTGATGCCGCTGGTGGCGGCGCACCTGTGCGAGTGGCGGGTGCTGGCGGTCGCCATGCTGGTGACCGCGGTGCTGTTCGCTGTCTACCCCTTCATGCAGACGGCGCTGGGCATGGGCCTGTGTTCAGTGCTGCTGGGTTTGGCGCTCGGCACGGTGCAACCCATGATCATGAGCATGCTGCACCAGATCACACCCGAGGCCAGGCACGGCGAGGCATTGGGCCTGCGCCTGATGGCGATCAACGCCTCGAGTGTGGTCATGCCCATGCTGTTCGGCACCCTGGGCGCCGTGATCGGCATCGCCGGCGTGTTCTGGGCTACCGGCGCGGTGGTGGGCGCGGGCAGCCGCGCCGCCTGGCTGCTGCGGCCGGCTACAGCTGATAAAAAGTCCTGATCGCGTCCCAAGCCACCTGCGGGTCATCGACGTACTGGAAGAGCTTGAGGTCGTCGGGTGAAATCGCGCCTTCATCGATCATCACGTCGAAGTTGATCAGGCGTTGCCAGTACTCCGAGCCGAACAGGATGATGGGCACCGGTTTGGCCTTGCGCGTCTGCACCAGCGTGATGACCTCGAACAGCTCGTCGAGCGTGCCAAAACCGCCCGGAAACGCCACCAGCGCCTTGGCGCGCATCATGAAGTGCATCTTGCGCAGCGCGAAGTAGTGGAACTTGAAGCTCAGCGACGGCGTCACGTAGGGGTTGGAGTTCTGCTCGTGCGGCAGCGCGATGTTCAGGCCCACCGTCGGCACGCCCATTTCCTGCGCGCCCCGGTTGGCCGCTTCCATGATGCCGGGACCGCCCCCGGTGCAGATGAACAGCTGCTCTTCGGGTGACCGGGTTTTGCTGTGGGCGCCGACCAGGCGCGAGAACAGGCGGGCCTGGTCGTAGTAGGCGGCGTTGCGCACCTGCCGTTCGGCCAGTGCCAGGGCCTGCGCGTCACCGGAGGCGTGGGCGAGTTTGAGTGCCTGCTCGGCCTGTTCCGGCGCCGGGAAACGCGCACTGCCAAATACCACGATGGTGTTTTCAATGCCCTGGGCCTGTTGCTCCATGTCCGGCTTGAGCATCTCCAGCTGGAAACGGATGCCGCGGGTCTCGCGCCGCAGCAGGAACTCGGGGTCGGCGAAGGCCAGCCGGTAGGCATTGGCCTCCAGCGGGATGCCCCTGTCGGAGTGGGCCTGCAGTTCCGCCCATGCGTCTGCAAGTCGGCTGCCGGATAAGTCGTCTGTTTGTTCCATACGTCGCTCTGAAAGTTTTCGGGATGCAAAAAGGCTCCGTCAGGAGCCTTTTTTCCAGGATGCCGGGAAGGGGCAGGTCAGACGCGTTTGCGGTATTCGCCGGTACGCGTGTCGATTTCAACCACATCGCCTTGCGCCACAAAAATCGGCACGCCGATTTCAAAGCCGGTGGCCAGTTTGGCCGGCTTGAGCACTTTGCCGGACGTGTCGCCCTTGACGGCAGGCTCGGTCCAGGTGATTTCGCGGTTGACGCTGGTGGGGAGTTCGACCGAGATGGCCTTGCCGTCGTAAAACACGACTTCGAGTTCCATGCCGTCCTGCAGGTAGTTCAGCGAGTCGCCCATGTTTTCGGCTTCGACTTCGTATTGGTTGTAGTCGGCGTCCATGCAGATGTACATCGGGTCGGCGAAGTAGGAGTAGGTGCAGTCCTTCTTGTCCAGGATGACCTGGTCGATCTTGTCGTCGGCCTTGAACACCTGCTCGGTGTTGAAGTTGGCGATCAGGCTTTTGAGCTTCATGCGCACGGTGGCCGAGTTGCGGCCGCCGCGGCTGTATTCGGTCTTGAGGACGACCATGGGGTCCTTGCCGTGCATGATGACATTGCCAGCGCGTATTTCTTGAGCGATTTTCATAACAGTTTCTAGTAAAGTGTTGGCCGCCAAATGCGTCTGGGGTGATGCGGGTCTGCGGCGGGAGTGCGGCATCGGCCCGATGCCGGGCCATGCAAAGCCCTGTATTTTAACGTTTTTTTCCGGCAGCCACCCAAAAGCGCCGCGGCCGTTCCGGGCCGCCCCTGCCGTGCAGCAGCTGGTTTAAGGGCGGGTTAAGGGTCAAGGCTGCAAGCTCCAGGCTTCCCTGACTCCAGGGTGCCCGCCGCCCGGTCACCCACCAACCCCGATGATGACCGTTTCTTCCACCGGCGCCCTGGTGCCGGCCTCCGCCTTGCCCCGCAAATCGTGGTTGCAGCGACCGTCCCTGCAGGTCGAAACGCTGGTGTTGCTGTGCGTCGGCTTTCTGCTGCTCAGCGGCAACGGGCCGTTCTGGCGCGCCGCGCTGGCCGGCCGGGGCTGGGAACTGCTTGCGACCTGGGGTTTTGCAACTGCCCTGTTTACTGCCTTTTCGGCGTTCTACTTCGCCTTCCTGGCACTGCTCGCGACACGCCTGACCGTCAGGCCGCTGCTGAGTCTGCTGGTGCTGTGCACGGCTTTCGCCGCGTGGTACATGGACCATTACGCCATCTACATGGACCGCGCGATGCTGCGCAATGTGCTGGCCACCAATGTCAACGAAGCCAGGGAACTGCTGGTCTGGGGCATGGTACCGCGCGTTGTGCTGCTGGGCGCGCTGCCGGCGGCGCTGGTCTGGTGGCCGCAGTTGAAGCGGCGCAGCCTGGGCCGCGCGCTGGTCGTCCGCCTGGGCTGGATTGCGGCCGCGCTGGCGGTGGGCGCGGCCAGCCTGCTGCTGGTGTTTGCCGACTTTGCCTCGCTGATGCGCAACCACAAGGAGGTGCGTTATCTGCTGACCCCGGGCAATGTGGTGGCCGCCCTGGCCGGCAATGCGCTGGGCGGCGTGCAGCGGCCGTCGCAGCCCAAACTGCCGGTCGGCGAGGATGCCCGGCTGGGCGCCAGCTGGAGCGGCCGGCCCCGGCCGGTGATGTTCGTGCTGATCGTTGGCGAGACGGCGCGCGCGCAGAATTTCTCGCTCAACGGTTATGCGCGCCAGACCAACCCCTTGCTGGCCCGGCAGGACGTGATCAGCTTCCCGCATGCGACCGCCTGCGGCACCTCGACCGAAGTGTCATTGCCCTGCATGTTTTCCCCTTACGGCCGGATTCATTACGACGAGGGGAAGATACGGTCCCATGAGTCGGTGCTGCATGTGCTGGCCCGCGCCGGTTTCAAGGTGCTCTGGCGCGACAACCAGTCGGGCTGCAAGGGCGTTTGCGAGGGACTGCCCGCCGAGCAACTGGACCATGCGAAGGTGGAGGCCCTCTGCGCCGAAGGGCAATGCCTGGACGAGGTGCTGCTGCAGGGCATGGAAGGCATTGCGCGCGACACCCAGGGCAACCTGCTGGTCGTCATGCACCAGCTCGGCAGTCACGGGCCGGCTTACTTCAAGCGTTATCCGGCGGTGTTCAGGCAGTTTGCCCCGGCTTGCCAGAACGAGGACCTGAGCGCCTGCACGGCCGCGGAAATTGTCAATGCCTATGACAACTCGCTGCTCTACACCGACTTCTTTGTTTCCAGGGTGATTGATTTCCTCGCGGGTGCGCAGCAGCATTACGACACGGCCATGGTGTATGTGTCGGATCACGGCGAGTCGCTGGGGGACGGCGGCCTGTACCTGCATGGCATGCCTTACCCGATCGCGCCCGAGGTCCAGAAACGCGTGCCGCTGGTGATGTGGCTGTCACCCGGGTTTCGTCAAAGCTTCAACATCGACCAGGAATGCCTGCGCAAGAATGCGGGCGCCGAGGTCGGCCACGACAACCTGTTTCACTCCCTGCTGGGTGTGCTCGATGTCCAGACGCTGTCCTATGACAAGTCGCTGGACCTGTTTGCGCCGTGTCGCCCGGTGCCGGCACCGGTGGTGGCCGTCAACGGGCTGGAAAGCGCACACTGACCCGCAAGCCGGTGCCGCCGGGCGCTTCGTCCAGCGTGATGTCGGTGCCGTGGCGCTCGGCCACCGCCCTGGCAATGGCCAGTCCGAGGCCGCTGCCATGCGTCGCATGGCCGTCGGCACTGACGTTGCTGCCGCGGTAGAAGCGGTCGAACACCCGCTCCCGTTCCGCGGCGCTGATGCCGGGGCCGCTGTCGGTCACGCTCAGGCTGGGCCGGCCGTTGTCGACCTGCGCAGCCACGTCGATGCGACCGCCTGCGGGCGTGTGGCGCAGTGCGTTGTCGACCAGGTTGTTCAGCAGGATGGCCAGCTGCTGCACATCGGCGTGGACGGTTGGCGAACCCTCGGTCACGGCGCCCAGGTCGATTTTCCTGTCGTCGGCGCGCGCGCTGAAACGCCCCACGGTGGCCCGGGCCAGTTCTGCCAGATCCACCGGCTCCCGGCGCAGGGCCGGCGTCTCGGGCGCCAGCCGCGACAACTGCAGCAACTGCTCGACCAGATGCTGGGCCCGGTCGATGCCGGCGCGCAGTTGCACCAGTGCCGCCTCGCGCTGGGCCTCGTCGCTGGCGCGCTCAAGTAACTGCAGTTGCAGCCGCAGCGCCGTGATCGGCGTACGCAGTTCGTGGGCGGCGTCGGCCAGGAACAGCCTTTGCAGCGACAGCGCACCACCCAGCCGGGCCATCAGGTCGTTGATCGCCCCTATCAGCAGGTGCAATTCCGGCGGGTGGGCCGACAGTGCGATGGGGTGCAAGGCTTCGACGCTGCGCGTCGTGACCTCGCTGGCCGCCAGCGCCAGCGGCGACAGGCCGCGGCGCAGCGCCAGCGTCAGCAGGATCGCCAGCAGAGCCAGCATCAGCAGCGCCGGCAGGATCAGCTTGGTGGTGGTTTCCTTGGCCAGTGCCTCGCGTTCGCTGTCGCGCTGGGCGGCCTGGACAATGCCGTCGTCGAGCACGATGGTGTAAAGATGCCATTTCTCATGGCCGATGCTGACCACGCTCAACCCGCTGCGCGAGAGGAAGGGCAGCGCCGCAGAGGGGTCGGATGCGTGCAGCAAGGTGCCGCTGCGTGTCCAGGCCGCGGTGACGAACTCGAATTTGCCGTACTCCTCATAGACCCGGGGCAACTGCTCCGCCAGGCTCGGGCTGCGCGCCATGCCGTAGGTGCCATGGTGGTTGGCCACCGCCAGCGCGACCTGCTTGAGGTTGTCCTCAAAAACTTCTCCCATCTCGTGCGTCAACGTCCAGTAGGCACTGCCTATCAGCAAGCTCGCGCCTACCACCAGCGCACCCATGGCCCAGACCAGGACGCGGCGCTGGATGGATTGAACCGGTCGGGTCATCATGGCGCCACCACCTTGTACCCGACACCGCGCACATTGCGGATGGTGTCGGCGCCGAGTTTGCGGCGCAGTTTGTGCAGGTAGACCTCGACCGCGTTGCTGCCGATTTCCTCGGCCCAGCCGTAGATGGAGTCTTCCAGCTGGGCCCGCGACAACACGGCGCCGGGGCGCTGCATCAGGGTCTCCAGCAGCGCGAATTCGCGGGCGGACAGGTTCACGTTTTCACCTTTCAGGCTGACTTGTTTGCGGACAGGGTCGAGTATCAGCTCGCCGCATTGCAGCAGCGGGGAGCCGCCGCCGGCATGGCGGCGCAGCAGCGCACGTATGCGCGCGATCAGTTCGTCCAGGTCGAAGGGCTTGAGCACGTAGTCGTCGGCGCCCGCATTGAGCCCGGCGATGCGGTCGGACACGGCGTCGCGCGCCGTCACGACCAACACCGGCACGGCGTTGCCGCGCGTGCGCAGGCCCTTGAGCACCGCCATGCCGTCCTGGCCCGGCAGGCCGAGGTCCAGCACGGCCAGGTCGTAAACCCCGTTGGCCAGCGCGCGCTCGGCCGCGTGGCCCTCCATGACCCAGTCCACACTGAACCCGGCGTCGGCCAGGCCCTGGCGCATGGCCCGGCCAATCATGGTGTCGTCTTCCACCAGCAGCAGCCTCATGGCGTCGCCCCCTGTTTCTGCATGACAAAGGCCAGCAACTGGGTGACCAGGTCGGGTTGCTGCTGCAGGCGCTGCCGGGCCGCGCGGGCGCAGCCGGTCCACAGCGGCAGCTCGGGTTCCGGCAATTGGCCCTGCAGGCCGTTCCACACTTCATGAAAACGCCGCAGCGAGGGCGGCGCCTGCAGCATGTCGAGAAAGGCTTGCAGCTTGGCCTGGTGGGCCTGGTCGGCCTGGGGATAAATCTGCCAGACAAAGGCCTGGCCGGCCCAGAGCGCGCGCACCACCGAATCTTCGCCGCGTACAAAGTTCAGGTCACAGGCCCAGAGCAGGTGATCGAAGTCGTCCTGGCGCAGCCAGGGCAGGTATGAAATTGATAGCGGCTCGCGCCCGTCCTTGTTGGGCTGTGGCCACTTTTTATCTTGAACGGCGGCCTGCACGGCGGCTGTGGCGCGGCCCGCGGTCACGAGCAGGTGCACCGGCGTGGCGGTCGTGCCCGCCTGCACCAGGTGGTCCAGCAGCTGCGCCAGGGCAGGGGGCTCATAACAAAACAGCGACACCAGCACCTCGCCGTTCCACGCCATGCCGCGCCCGGCCAGCCAGGCTTTGCGGTCAAAGGCCGCCTGGCGCGCCGCCAGCGCGGACTCGCGCAGCAGCCCACCGGTGGCGGCGCTGAAACCGGGGTAGAAAAACCATTTGGTCCAGCCGGCGGCCGGGCCGCGCTGCACCGGTGAGGGCAGGGCATGGCAGCGCTCCACCCAGGGCTCGGCGGACAGGTATTCGAGGTTGATCCATACAGGTTTCAGGCCTGTAGCCCTTTCCCTGTCTGCGCAGGCAGCTATGAATTCAGGAGCTATTTCGCAGCCGAAGGCCTCCACCAGCACCTCGCAGGGGGCGGCTTCCAGGCGCAGGATGTTCATGCCCAGCGGTTCCAGCCAGGGCAGGACGGTGACGCCGTCGCAGCCTTCGGGTGCCATCCAGTGCAGGGCGGATGCATCGTCCACCCACAGCCGCACGCGCTGCCCGCGCGCCGCAAGTTGCGCGCAGAGCCGCCAGCAGACGCCGATGTCACCGTGGTTGTCGATGACTTTGCAAAAAATGTCCCATTGCGGGCGATGATCCATATCGGGATTGTCCACAATACGGGGGCTGCCAGCCAGAAATGCCGATACTTCTTCCGCATGACGGCCCACGCCGGCCAAACACGCGCACCCACCACCATGACCCCATCGCACGAATTTGATCCCCAGCTGCTCAGTGAAGTGGCGGCGCTGCCGGCCATGCCCGGCGTCTACCGCTACTTCGATGCGGAGGGTGCGGTGCTGTATGTCGGCAAGGCGCGCGACCTGAAGAAACGGGTCTCCACCTACTTCCAGAAAAACCACGGCGGCACGCGTATCGGCCACATGGTGACCAAGATCGTCCGCATGGAAACCACCGTGGTGCGCTCCGAAGCCGAGGCGCTGCTGCTTGAAAACAACCTGATCAAGACGCTGAACCCGAAGTACAACATCCTGTTCCGCGACGACAAGAGTTACCCCTACCTCAAGCTCGCGTCGCACGACTTTCCGCGCGTGGCCTACTACCGCGGCGCGGTGGAGAAGAAACACCGCTACTTCGGGCCTTACCCCAGCGCCTGGGCGGTCAAGGAAACCATTTTGCTGCTGCAGAAGGTATTCAAGCTGCGCACCTGCGAAGACACGGTGTTCAACAACCGAACCCGGCCCTGCCTGCTGTACCAGATCAAGCGCTGCTCCGCACCCTGCGTGGGCCACGTATCGCCCGAGCAGTACGCGCTGGACGTGGCCAACGCCGAGCGTTTCCTGCAGGGCCAGGCCGGGGACATCCTGACCGAGCTGGAAAAGCAGATGCGGAGCCGCGCCGAAAAGCTGGAGTTCGAGCAGGCGGCCGAACTGCGCAACCAGATCTCGGCTCTGTCCAAGGTGCTGCACCAGCAGTCCATGGAAATCGGTGGCGACAAGGACGTGGACATCCTGGCGGTCAAGGTGCTGGGCGGCAAGGCCTGTGTGAACCTGGCCATGGTGCGCGGCGGCCGTCACCTCGGCGACCGGCCGTATTTCCCCACCCATGTCGAACACGCGGCCGACCTGGCCGGGCTCGAGGAGGACGATGTGGACGGCGGCGCGGCAGGCGGTGAGGGCGCTCAGGGCGTCTTGCCCGGCAAGGTCAAAAAACTCGAAGCCCTGGTGCTGGAAGCCTTCATCGCCCAGCACTATGTGGACGTGCCGGTGCCGCCGGTGCTGGTTTGCAGCGAACCGGTGGACAAGGAACTGATCGCCGCGCTGATCATGCAGACCGGCAACAAGGTCACGGCCATCCACCAGCCGCGCGAGCAGCGCCGCATCTGGCTCGAGATGGCGCAGACCAATGCCGACCTGCAACTGGCCCGGCTGCTGGCCGAGCAGGGCTCGCAGCAGGCGCGCACGCGCGCGCTGGCCGAGGCGCTGGACCTGCCGCTCGACAAGCTCGATGTGCTGCGCATCGAGTGTTTCGACATTTCGCACACGGCCGGTGAATCGACCCAGGCATCGTGTGTGGTGTTCCATGGCCACAAGATGCAAAGTGCCGAATACCGCCGCTACAACATCGAGGGCATCACGCCGGGCGACGACTACGCCGCCATGCGCCAGGTGCTGATGCGCCGCTACAGCAAGCTCGCCGAAGCGGCGCGCAACAACACGGCCCGGCTGCCGGACCTGGTGCTGATCGACGGCGGCAAGGGCCAGGTGTCGATGGCGCGCGAGGTGTTTGAGGAGCTTGGCCTGGACCTCGGGCTGATCGCCGGCGTCGAGAAAGGCGAGGGGCGCAAGGTTGGGCTCGAGGAGCTGGTTTTTGCCGACGGCCGCGAGAAGGTCTATCTGGGTCGCGACTCGGCGGCACTGATGCTGATTGCCCAGATCCGCGACGAGGCCCATCGTTTTGCCATCACCGGCATGCGCGCCAGACGCGCCAAGGTGCGCGTGGGTGCCAGCCGCCTCGAAGACATCGCCGGCATTGGCCCCAAAAAGCGCGCCAACCTGCTGCAGCGTTTCGGCGGCATACGCGGCGTGAGTTCGGCCAGCGCCGAGGACATTGCCACGGTGGAGGGCATTTCCCGCGAGCTCGCCGAAGAAATCTACCGCGCGCTGCACTGAACCCGGATCGTGGCCTGAGACGTATTTGCGCCACGAAGCGGTGTGAAAGTGGGGCAAAGCGGCGGTATTTGCCGGGTGCTGATGGCCCGCCCGTTCGGTCCGGCGCCGCGCATGTCAAAATCAGGCCATGTTTCTGACCATACCCACCGTGATGACCTGGACGCGCATCGTGGCGATTCCGCTGATCGTGGGCATTTTCTATCTCGACATGACGCCGGCCAGCCAGAACCTGATTGCCACCGTCATGTTCGTGGTGTTTGCGGCCACCGACTGGCTCGACGGTTTTCTGGCACGCAAACTCAACCAGACCTCGTCCTTTGGCGCCTTTCTCGATCCGGTGGCCGACAAATTCCTCGTGTGTGCCGCATTGCTGGTGCTGGTGCATCTGCGGCGTGCCGATGTGTTTGTGGCGCTCATCATCATCGGGCGCGAGATCGCCATTTCCGCCCTGCGCGAATGGATGGCACTGATAGGCGCGACCAAAAGCGTGGCGGTGCACATGCTCGGCAAGATCAAGACCACGGTGCAGATGATCGCGATTCCCTTCCTGCTGTTTGACGGCATCCTGTTCGGCGTCATCAACACCAACGTCTGGGGCACCTGGCTGATCTGGCTGTCCGCCATCCTGACGGTCTGGTCCATGGCCTACTACCTGAAAAAAGCCATTCCCGAAATCCGCGCGCGCGCCAAATGAGTTCGCCCGGCTCGAACAGCGCCTTGATCCGGGCCATGCCGGCCGTGTTTGTGCTGATCTGGAGCACCGGCTTCATCGTCGCCAAATACGGCCTGCCTTATGCGCCGCCCCTGACCTTTCTGGCCATCCGTTACGTGTTGTCGCTGGCCTGCTTCCTGGTCTGGATCGCCATCGCCCGTGTGGCCTGGCCCGGCAGCCGCTCGCAGTGGCTGCATCTCGGTGTCACCGGCATCCTGATTCATGCAGGTTACCTCGGCGGTGTCTGGTCGGCCGTCAAGGGCGGCATGGGTTCGGGCCTGTCGGCACTGATCGTCGGCCTGCAGCCGGTGTTGACGGCGGTGTGGGTCTCGCGCATGGGCGATGCCAGCCAGAGCGGCAACCGTGTCAGCGCCCGCCAGTGGCTGGGCCTGGTGCTCGGGCTGGCCGGTCTGCTGCTGGTGGTCTCGCGCAAGTTTGGCGCGGGCAACGAGGCCACCACCTACACCCTGGCTTGCGCTGTTTTTGCGCTGCTCAGCATCACCATCGGCACGCTGTACCAGAAGCGTTTTGTCCAGGCGGCCGATGTGCGCAGCGCCAACGCCATCCAGCTCGGCGCGGCGCTGCTGGTGACACTGCCTTTCGCCTGGTTCGAGGCAGAGCCTGTGCGCTTGACCTCGGAGTTCATGGGGGCGCTGGCCTGGTCGGTGCTTGCGCTCACGCTGGGCGGCAGCTCGCTGCTCTACATGCTGATCCAGCGCGGCGCGGCCACGGCCGTGACCAGCCTGCTGTACCTGGTGCCGCCCACCACCGCGCTGATGGCCTGGTTGCTGTTCGGCGAGTCCATCACCGTGGTCACGGTGCTGGGGACGGCGCTGACGGCGCTCGGGGTCTGGCTGGTGGTGCGCAACGGGACCCGGGCCGCCTGAGAGGCTGAGAGTTTTCAGGCGGGCAGGCGCCAGGGCTCGTGCCGGAATTTTTCCGCCAGGAAGTCAATCAGCAAACGCACCCGCTTCGGTGTCTGCGGGCGGAAGGGCGCCAGCCACTGAATGTCGGCGTCCAGCATCGCGAACTGCGGCAACAGCCGTACCAGCTTGCCCGAGTCGAGCTGGGCCTGCACGTCCCACAGGCTGCGGAGCATCACGCCGCGCCCCTGCAAACACCAGTCGCGCACCAGCTCGCCCGAGTTGGAGGACAAGGTACCCTGCACGCGAACCCGCTGATCGGCGGGGGCCTGCGCTGCAGCACCGGATTTTTTGCGTGAGCCGCGCACGGCCTGCAGGTGCCAGATGTCGAACTGACGATCGTTCTCGCGCGCGATCAGGCAGTTGTGCTGCGCCAGTTCCGCCGGCGTGGCGGGTTTGCCGTGCTGGCGGACATAGGCCGGGGCGGCCACGACCACGCGCTGGTTGCTGGCCAGCTTGCGTGCCGTCCACTCGCTCGCGCGTTGCGGCCGGGGTGACCAGAGCCAGACGGCACCGTCAAAACCTTGGGCGGCCAGGTCGGGCAGTTGTTCATAAAGCTGCAGCTGGATCTGGATGGCCGGGTGCCTGGCCTGGAATTCGGCCAGCACCGGCCCCAGCCAGATGCGGCCGAAGCCGAAGGTCGCCGCCAGGCGGATCAGCCCCGAGGCTTCCGACTTGCGTTCCTGCAGGGACTGCTCCAGCGCATCGAACTGGTCCAGCATCAGGCGCGCACGTTCGCAGAGCAACTCGCCTTCGAGGGTGGGGGCCACCCGGCGAGTGGTGCGCTGAAACAGCAGCAGGCCGAGCTCGGCCTCCAGTTGGGCCAGGCGTTTGGTCACGGCGGAGGGCGCCATCTGCAGCGCCTCGGCTGTGGCCACGAGGCTGCCGTGCTGTTGAATCGCCACCACCAGGGCCAGGTCGGCACGTTCCATAATTTCCATTTTGAGAATAATCAATTCTTGGATTATTTCTTGATTCAAGGTGGTCTGGCAATCACAATCGCTGCATGTTTGAAGCATTCGAGACCTTCGAAACCAGCCGCGGGGCGGTCGCCCTGCATGGCCGCAAGGGCGGGCTGGGCGCGCCGCTGTTGCTGCTGCATGGCCACCCGCAAACCCACGTGATGTGGCACGCGGTGGCCCCCGCGCTGGCCAGGCACTTCACCGTGGTCATGATGGACCTGCGCGGTTATGGCGATTCCGGCCGGCCCGCAGCGGATCCCGGGCACCTGGCTTATTCGAAGCGCGAAATGGCGCGGGACGCGCTGGCGGTGATGCAGCACCACGGGTTCGACACTTTCCAGGTGCTGGCCCACGACCGCGGTGCGCGCGTGGCGCACCGGCTGGCCGCCGACCACCCCGCGGCCGTGCAGCGCCTGATGCTGCTCGACATCGCGCCCACGCTGGCCATGTACGAGAACACCTCGGATGCGTTTGCGCGCGCCTACTGGCACTGGTTCTTCCTGATCCAGCCGCCGCCCCTGCCCGAAGCCCTGATTGAATCCGGCCCGGTGCGTTACCTGCGCAGCGTGATGGGCAAGCGCCATGCCGGCCTGGCCGCTTTTGCGCCGGCCGCGCTGGCCGAGTACGAGCGCTGCATCCAGATTCCCGGCACGGCCGAGAGCATTTGCGCGGACTACCGCGCGTCTGCCACGGTGGATCTGGCCCATGACCGTGCCGATGTGGCCGCGGCAAAGCGGCTGACGCAGCCGCTGCATGTCCTCTGGGGCGAGCATGGCGCGGTGGGCCAGTGTTTCGACGTGATGCGCCTCTGGCGCGATCGCGCCGCTGACGTCTCGGGCCTGAGCCTGCCCTGTGGGCATTACATTGCGGAAGAGGCGCCGGCATTGCTGCTGGCGCAAGCCCAGAATTTTTTCAAACCCTGAACTCCAAGGAAAACAAACATGAGCAAGACCACCGGAAAGAAAAGAATTGCAGTCATCGCCGGCGACGGCATTGGCAAGGAAGTGATGCCTGAAGGCATTCGCGTGATGGAGGCGGCTGCGGTCAAGTTCGGCATAGCCCTGCAGTTTGATCATTTCGATTTTTCGAGCTGGGACTACTTCGAGAAACACGGCAAGATGCTGCCCGACGACTGGAAAGACCAGATCGGCGGACATGATGCGATTTATTTCGGCGCGGTGGGCTGGCCCGACAAGATTGCCGACCACGTGTCCCTGTGGGGATCGCTGCTGCTGTTTCGCCGCGAGTTCGATCAGTACATCAACCTGCGGCCCGCGCGCCTGATGCCCGGCATCATCGCTCCCGTCGTGCGGCGCGATGGCTCGGCCCGCGCGCCCGGTGAAATTGATTTTTACATCGTGCGTGAAAACACCGAAGGCGAGTACTCGAGCATTGGCGGCAAGGCTTTTCCCGGAACGGACCGCGAGTTTGTGCTGCAGGAGTCGGTGTTCACGCGCATCGGCGTGGACCGCGTGCTCAAGTTCGCCTTCGAACTGGCGCAATCGCGTCCGAAGAAACACCTGACCAGCGCGACCAAGTCCAACGGCATCTCCATTTCCATGCCTTACTGGGATGAACGTGTCGTCGAAATGGCCAAGGGGTATCCGGGCATCAAGCTCGACAAGTTCCACATCGACATCCTGACGGCGCATTTTGTCCAGCGTCCTGATTTCTTTGATGTGGTGGTTGCCAGCAATCTGTTCGGCGACATCCTGAGCGATCTCGGCCCTGCGTGCACCGGCACCATCGGCATCGCCCCCAGCGCCAACCTCAATCCCGAGCGGAAGTTTCCTTCGCTGTTCGAACCGGTGCATGGCTCGGCGCCGGACATTGCGGGCCGTGCCATCGCAAACCCGATCGGGCAGATCTGGTGCGGTGCCATGATGCTGGAGTTCCTGGGGCACAAGGATGCGCATGATGCGGTGCTTGCCGCGATTGAAAAAGTCCTGGCTCCCCACAGTGGTGCGCCGCGCACGCCCGACCTGGGAGGCACGGCCAGCACGGCCGATGTGGGCAAGGCCATTGCGGCGGCGCTGGCTTGAAGCGCGCGGTGCAGTCTGCGGCAGACTGCCCCTCAAATGCAGGGTGTGCTTACGAATAGGGCATGAAAGCGTGAAAAATAAGGCTAGAATCCGCCACCGCACGTTGTAAAAATCTGATGTTGTATTGACACGATGGGAGTCCATGGCTCTAATTGGAATCAGCAGACGATCTGCACATGCCGCCTCCCGCTGCCATCTTTGTGACAGGTGTCCAGGGGAGATATCCAAGAGACAACCAGATTAACTTTCAACAACGAGGGGCTCCTTGTGAACAAGACTGAACTGATCGAGCACATTGCCAAGAACGCTGACATTTCCAAAGCTGCCGCCACGCGCGCGCTGGAGTCAACCATTGGCGCTGTCAAATCAACCCTGAAAAAAGGAGGCTCCGTGTCTCTGGTGGGTTTTGGCACTTTCGCAGTGGGCAAACGTGCTGCCCGCACCGGCCGCAACCCGCGTACCGGGGATGCGATTAAAATCAAGGCAGCCAAGGTGCCCAAGTTCCGTCCTGGCAAAGCGCTCAAGGACGCTCTGAACTGATGGGCATGAAGTAAAAGTTGAGGTGGGGTGCTTAGCTCAGTTGGTAGAGCAGCGCCCTTACACGGCGTAGGTCGGCGGTTCGAGCCCGTCAGCACCCACCACCGACTGGACAAAAAGGCGAACAGATGTTCGCCTTTTTTATTGATGGCTTGACGCAAGTTTTAAATGGCCGATTGACAGCCGCACAGGAAATTCGAGATGTTTGATTTCATTCGCAAGCACACCAAGGTCACGATGGCATTGCTGTTTTTGCTGATTGTTCCGTCCTTCATATTGGTCGGCATGAACAACAACGGTCCCACCGCTGGCGCTGGCGGCGTTGTTGCCGTCGTCGATGGCAAGGACATCACGCAGCCCGAATGGGATGCGGCGCACCAGAACGAAGTGAGCCGCCTCAGCGCATCGATGCCGACGCTCGATGTCAAGCTGCTGGACTCGCCCGAAGCGCGTTACGGCACGCTGGAACGCCTGGTGCGCGATCGCGTGCTGGCGGCCGCGGCGGCGAAGAGCGGCCTGGTGGTTGCGGACCAGAAATTGCAGAGGCTGTATGCCGAGGACAAGGCCATCGCCGCCTTCAGGCTGCCGGACGGGAAGTTTGACCGCGCGGGCTTCATCGCACAAACGGGCATGGCGCCGGAGCAGTACGAAGCGGGCCTGCGCGCCGACCTGGCCTCGCGGCAGGTCATGCTGGGTGTCTCCGGCACGGGCTTTGCCTCGAAGGCCGTGGCGGACGTTTCACTCAACGCTTTTTTCGAGAAGCGCGAGGCGCAGGTGGCACGTTTCAACACGGCCGACTATGCGGCCAAGGTGAACCCCAGCGATGTAGACCTGGAGCAGTTCTACAAGGACAACCAGGCTTTGTTTCAGGCGCCCGAAGAAGCCAACATCGAATACGTGGTGCTGGATCTCGACGCCGTGAAAAAAGGCATCACGGTCAATGAAGTCGACCTGAAGACTTATTTCGAACAGAACGCGCCGCAACTCGCTGGCACTGAAGAGCGCCGCGCCAGTCACATCCTGGTCGAGGCGCCAGCCTCCGCACCCGCGGCTGACCGCGAAAAAGCCAAGGCGAAAGCAGAGCAGCTGCTCGCGGCCGCCAGGAAAGCGCCGGACACGTTCGCCGAGCTGGCCCGCAAAAACTCGCAGGACACCGGTTCTGCCGCAGCCGGCGGCGACCTGGACTTCTTCGCGCGCAATGCCATGGTCAAGCCTTTCGCCGATGCCGCGTTTGCAATGAAGAAGGGCGACATCAGCGAGGTGGTGGAAACCGAGTTCGGCTACCACATCATCAAACTGACCGACGTCAAGGTCCCCAAACAGAAGACCTACGAAGAGATGAAACCCGCGCTGGAAGCGGAACTCAGGCAGCAGCAGGCGCAGAAGAAATTTGCCGAGACGGCAGAAACCTTCAGCAACGCGGTGTACGAGCAGTCTGACACCCTGCGCCCGATCGCCGAGCGCCTCAAGCTCGAGGTCAAGACCGCGGCCAAGCTGACGCGTACCCCGGTGGCGGGCGCGACCGGCGTGCTGGCCAACCCGAAGTTCCTGGCGGCCCTGTTCTCGCCCGATTCGGTGGAAAAAAAGCGCAACACCGAAGCCCTGGAAGCCGGCCCCAGCCAGCTGGTGTCTGGCCGCATCACCCAGTACACCCCGGCCCGGACGCTGCCGATTGCAGAGGTCAAGGACCGCGTGCGCGCCCGCCTGCAGCAGCAGCGCGGCGCCGAGATGGCCCGCAAGGACGGTGCCGAAAAACTTGCGGCCTGGAAAGCCAGCCCTGCAGCCGCCACTTTCCCTGCAGCGGTGGTGATCTCGCGCGACCAGACGCAGCAGTTGCCTGCGGCAGTTGTCAGCGCCGCACTCAGCGCAGACGCAGGTGCTGCGCCCGCCTTGGTGGGCGTGGACCTGGGCGCGCAGGGCTACGCCATTGTCCGGGTGACCAAGGTACTGCCGCGCCCGGCTCAGGCCGCCGACATCGCCAAGCAGGACCAGGCCCAGTACACCCAGTGGTGGACTTCCGCGGAAAGCCTGGCGTACTACAACATCCTGAAAGAGCGTTTCAAGGCCGACATCAAGGTGGCCAGGCCGGCCGAACAGAAAGCGGGCGCATAAAGCAGAGCGTGCGGCGCATAAGGCGCGCAGTTCCCGCTATAATGTGAGGCTTCGGTGGCTGTAGCTCAGTTGGTAGAGTCCAGGATTGTGATTCCTGTTGTCGTGGGTTCGAGCCCCATCAGCCACCCCAGTATTTCAAGAAAAAAGCCCCTTTGCAGGGGCTTTTTTCTTTGGGCGAAACGCAAGCGTGGTTCAGGCGCTCAAGGGGGCCAGACCAGACAGGCGCCAGTATTCCCTGACTTCCTCGAGCCTGGCTTCAAAGTCGCGAAAATCGAGCGGCTTGCTGACGTAGCTGTTGAGTCCGCCTTTCAGGGCCAGAATCGCTTCGGACTGCTCGCTCGCCGAGGTCAGCATGACCACCGGGACAAAAAAAGTACGGGGATCTTCACGCATGCTCTGCAGCACCTGCAGGCCGTTCAGTTTGGGCAGGCCGAGGTCCAGCAGGACGAGTTCGGGCTGTTCGTCGGGGTTGCGGTCGCTGTAGGGGCCCTGGCAGAACAGGTAGTCCAGGGCTTCCTGACCGTCGCGGGCCACCACGATGTGGTGGGATGCCCCGTTTTCCTCGAGGATGGTCAGGGTCAGTTCAAGGTGATCGGGATTGTCTTCCACCACCAGCAAGGTTGGCATGCCCATTCGCTCCCCCGATTGCTAAGGAACTGTCAATATACCCCCAAAGTACGCGATGTCCGGGGAGGTATTTCCTCGATTGCTGTGCAAAAGTTCCACGTTTGGGCCCCCCGGGGTCTCCGTGGGGACCGAGTGGGTCTCTGCTCAGTTCACCATCACCAGTTTGCCCTTGACGCCGCGCGAGCCCATGTGGGCGTACGCCGCCTTGAGTTCGGCCATGGGCATGGTGCGGTCGATGACCGGCTTGATCTTGCCTTGCGCATACCACTGCGCCAGTTCGGCCATGGCGGCCGCACTGGCCTTCGGCTCGTTTTTGGCAAAGCCGCCCCAGAACACGCCGACGATGGACGCCCCCTTGAGCAGGGTCAGGTTCAGTGGCAATGAGGGGATGGGGCCGGACGCAAAACCCACCACCAGGTAGCGGCCGCGCCAGGCAATGGAGCGAAAGGCCGGCTCTGCAAAATCACCGCCCACGGGGTCGTAAATCACGTCGGGGCCCTTGCCGTCGGTCAGCGTCTTGATGGCCTCGCGCAGGTTCTCCGTGCTGTAGTTGATGGTGGCATCGGCGCCTATGGATTTGCACAGCGCGCATTTTTCGTCGGTGGAGGCAGCCGCAATCACTTTGGCGCCCATGGCCTTGGCGATCTGGATGGCCGAGGTGCCGACGCCGCCGGCCGCGCCCAGCACCAGCACGGTTTCACCGGCCTTGAGCTGTGCGCGGTCCACCAGCGCGTGGTGCGAGGTGGCGTAAATCATGATGAAGGCTGCGGCATCAACATACGGAAAGCCGTCCGGCAGCGGCATGCACAGGGCTGCCGGCGCGATGGTATGGGTGCCGAAACCGCCGGTGCCGGAGAGACAGGCCACGTTCTGGCCGACCTTCAGGTGTTTGACACCTTCACCCACGGCCTCGACCACACCGGCGTATTCGGAGCCGGGCACAAAGGGCAGCGGCGGCTTGATCTGGTACTTGTTCTGCACGATCAGCAGGTCCGGGAAGTTCAGGCTGGCCGCCTTGATGGCGATACGCACCTCGCCGGCTTTGGGCTCGGGGGTGGGCAGTTCTTTCCAGGTCAGGGCGTCAACGCCGGTGGGGTCTTCACAAAGCCAGGCATGCATGGGGAGTCTCCGTTGGGGATCAAGTGGACCCATCATAGGCAGGTTGCGGGACCAAATAGACGCGGCATGGTCCCGGTTTGTCACCCTTGAGACCTTAAAATCGGCTCATGAAAATCCTGATCTGTAACGACGACGGCTACCAGGCCTCCGGCATCATCGCCCTGTACGAGGCCCTGAAGGACATTGCCGACGTGGAGGTCGTTGCACCCGAGCAGAACAACAGCGCCAAATCGAACGCGCTGACCCTGCATTCGCCGATGTACGTGCAGACGGCAGCCAACGGGTTTCGCTACATCAACGGCACGCCGGCCGACTGTGTGCATATTGCGCTGACCGGGCTGCTCGGTTACCGGCCCGACCTGGTGGTCTCGGGCATCAACAACGGTGCCAACATGGGCGACGACACGATTTATTCGGGCACTGTCGGGGCCGCCATGGAAGGTTATCTTTTTGGCATTCCCTCGATTGCGTTTTCACAGACCGAAAAGGGCTGGGCCCATATCGACGTGGCCGGGCGGCGCGCGCGCGATCTGGTGCAGCAGCTGATGCCTTCGCTCGAGAAGATCAGCGAAGGCGCGCAGCCGACGCTGGCGCCCTGGCTGCTCAATGTGAACATTCCCAACCTGCCGGACGCGCAGCTCCAGGGCTACAAGGTCTGCCGCCTGGGCCGGCGCCACGCGGCCGAGCGCGTGATCACCCAGACCAGTCCGCGCGGCGAAACCATGTACTGGATAGGCGGTGCCGGCGCGGCCAAGGAAGAGGGCGAGGGCACGGACTTTTTTGCCACCCGGCACGGCTTTGTTTCGATCACGCCGCTGCAGGTCGACCTGACGGACCATGAGCGGCTGCCCTACTGGGCGCAGACGGCCGCCCAGCTGAGCCAGGCCGTCCGCAGCGGTGCGGTGGCTGAACCCGCCCAGGCGGCGGCATGAAGTCCCCGCTGAAGCCTTCCTTCAAGCCGACCGCTGCGGCGGCCAATGCGGCCGGCGTTACGCCGGCCCGGCGGCCGGGCTTTCCGGTGCGTCTCGAGCCCGATGCCGGCACGCCATCTGCTACCAAAAAGATAGCTGGCCGCGCCCATCCGGAAAGGGATTCAGGCATTTTTGACTCCAAAAAACCGGCCAAGACCGTGCTGACGAGCGGTGTCGGTCTGGACTCCAGGGCGGTGCGTACGCGCATGGTCAGCAAGTTGGCGGCACAGGGCATCTCGGACGCCCAGGTGCTCGCCGCCATGGGCCATGTCGAGCGCCACCGCTTTGTCGACACGGCGCTGGTCAACCAGGCTTATGAAGACACCAGCCTGCCGATCGGGCTGGGCCAGACGATTTCCAAGCCCAATGTGGTGGCCCGCATGCTCGAGCTGCTGCGCCAGGGCGCTGGCGGCACCGACGGCAAGCTGGGCCGCGTGCTGGAAATCGGCACCGGCTGCGGCTACCAGGCGGCATTGCTGGGACAGCTCGCCGCCGAGGTCTACAGCATCGAGCGCCTGCGCGGGCTGCACGACAAGGCGCGCGAGAATTTGCGGGCCTTTCGCCTGGCCAATGTGCACCTGCTGTTTGGTGACGGCATGGCCGGTTATGCCAAGGGCGCGCCTTACGCGGCCATCATTGCGGCGGCTGGCGGCGAGGCGATTCCCCCGGCCTGGGTCGAACAGCTCGCGGTCGGCGGGCGCCTGGTGGCGCCCATGCATGTGGCCGGCGGTGCCCAGGCGCTGGTGGTGCTTGACAGGACGGCGAACGGTGTTACACAGACTGTTCTGGAGGCCGTGCACTTTGTACCTTTAAAATCGGGAACCAGCTGAGCAGGCATGAACCCAGGTACGTTCATGGTGTCTCCCCGCGTCATGAACGCAGAATT
This sequence comes from Polaromonas sp. 39-63-25, assembly GCF_002278925.1. Classification (GTDB taxonomy): domain Bacteria; phylum Pseudomonadota; class Gammaproteobacteria; order Burkholderiales; family Burkholderiaceae_C; genus Polaromonas. The sequence goes on along the minus strand of NZ_NCJH01000001.1, from coordinate 437,742 downwards.
GACAAGCAGCTTTGCAAAAAGGGTGAATCAAGCAATGAATGAACAAGCCGGATCGGCCATGACAGCGTCTTTTTCCACCGCTCCTGAAAGCCACCCCGGCGGACAGCGTGCTGGCCGTCTGCTGACGACCTGTTTTCTGGCCGCCGCAGTCCTGCTGCTGTCCGCCTGCGGAACGCGCAGCCTGAGCCGCGCGCCGGTCGAGGACCGCGGCGCCGGCATGGGGCGTGCGCCGGTGGGCGCGGTTGATCCCGCGGGCGTCAAGCAGCTGCCTGGTTTTGAGAATGCCGGCAAGCCTGGCTACTACACGGTCAAGCCGGGCGACACCCTGATCCGCATCGGGCTGGACACCGGCCAGAACTGGCGCGACATCGGGCGCTGGAGCAATCTTGAAAATCCCAACCTGATCGAAGTCGGCCAGGTGTTGCGGGTGACGCCGCCGGTCGAGAGTTCGGTGGCCGTGTCCCGGCCCGTGACGTCCGGCTCTGTCACGCCAACTGCCCCGACATCTGCCAGCAGCGCTCCGGCGACCGCGAGCGCCAGCGCCGCCAAACCGGCGGCATCGGCACCTGCCTCCGCGTCGGGCGGCGAGGACGATGTGGCCTGGATCTGGCCGGCGCAGGGTCCTGTGCTGGCCGGCTTTGACGAGGCCAAGAACAAGGGCATGGACATCGCGGGCAAAACCGGCGACCCGGTGATGGCGTCTGCCGACGGCCGCGTGGTCTACGCCGGCGCCGGCCTGCGGGGTTACGGCAACCTGATCATCCTCAAGCACAACAACACCTTCCTGACCGCCTACGCGCACAACCAGACCCTGCTGGTCAAGGAAGACCAGTCGGTGCGCAAGGGCCAGAAGATTGCCGAAATGGGCGCCAGCGACACCGACCGCGTGAAACTGCATTTTGAAATCCGCAAGCAGGGCAAGCCGGTGGATCCGGCCAAGTTTCTGCCCGCCAAATAAGCGGACCACCGCCGCGAACCAAGAAGCCCTGCATGCAGGGCTTTTTTCATGACCCGGTGGCAGCCCGTTGATGCATCAAATTGGCCGCCAGCCCTTGTTCGGCGGGCGCAAGCTGCTATCAGCTTGGTAGCGAATCCTGGCCGGTGGGGATCTCGTCATAACCGCGGCCGGTGAACTGCAACAGGTCAATGCCGTGGCCAAACGGGTCGGCCAGCCCGGCGATGCGGCCCCAGACGCGGTCTGTCACCGGCTGCTCGAGTACGACGCCGTGCTGCAGCAGCCGGCTCACGGCGGCGTCGATGTCGTCCACCACAAAGTCCAGGTGCACCGGTGTCCAGTGGCGCTGGTAGCTGCGCGTGGCGGCGCTGCCGGGCAACGGGCGGCTGCCTTCGGTTTGCAGCAGCAGGTCGATCGGGCTGCCCGCGCCCAGCAACTCGACAAAGCCGCTCTGGAAGCGCCGGCCGCAGTGCAGGCCGAGTCCTTCGGTGTAGAACGCGACGGCGCGTTCCATGTCGTTCACGTCGATGCAGATGCGTATCTCCATGAGGTCCTCCTTGTCCGTCTGTTGGCTCAGCCGAAAATGGTAACTTGGTACTGGAACCCGAAAATATCGAAACATGAAAGCGCGCCTTCGCACCCATGGCGGCGTTGCAATCCTTGCGAAGGCGTACAGCCTTCGCTGCGGCTTGCGCCTTGCCCTGGGCACGAAGTCATCACTTTCATTATGTTTCGCTACTTCCGGGCTGCAGTACAGGCCTGAGACAATGGGGGATGTCCAGAAGAAAACACCAGCAGCCGCAGCACCAGCCGGCCCCCGCGCCAACCGACTACCCGCCCGATGTGCTCACCGTCGAGTCGCTCGACATCGAAGCCCAGGGCATTGCGCACCGGGACGACGGCAAGGTGGTGTTCATCGAAGGCGCCTTGCCCTTCGAGACCGTCAGCGCGAGCGTTTACCGCAAGAAACCGAGCTTCGAGAAAGCCACGCTGATGGCGGTGCTGCACGAGTCTTCGCAGCGCGTGCGTCCGCAGTGCCCGCACTTCGGCCTGCACACCGGCGCCTGCGGCGGCTGCAAGATGCAGCACCTGCAGGTGGGCGCGCAGGTGGCCGTCAAGCAGCGTGTGCTGGAAGACAACCTCTGGCACATCGGCAAGCTCAAGGCCGACATGGTGCTCAGGCCGATTGAAGGCCCGGCCTGGAATTACCGCTACCGGGCCCGCCTGTCGGTGCGTTTTGTGCGCAAGAAGGGAGAGGTGCTGGTGGGCTTTCATGAGCGCAAGAGTGGTTATGTCGCCGACATGCGCGAGTGCCACGTGTTGCCCCGGCATGTCAGCGACCTGCTGCTGCCGCTGCGCGCGCTGATCGCCGGCATGGACGCCAAGGAAACCCTGCCGCAGATCGAGCTGGCCTGTGGCGACACGGTGACGGCCATGGTGCTGCGCCACATGGAGCCGCTGTCCGGCGGCGACCTGGACAGGCTGCGCGCTTTTGCGCTGGCCCATCCCGGCCTGCAGTGGTGGTTGCAGCCCGGCGGGCTGGAGACGGTCAGGCTGCTCGACGAGGTGAGCGATCCTTCGCAGCAGCTGGCCTACGGCCTGCCCGACTACGGCATCACCATGCCCTTCAAGCCGACCGACTTCACCCAGGTCAACCCGCAGATCAACCAGGTGCTGGTGTCGCGCGCGCTGCGCCTGCTGGGCGTGCAGGCGCACGAGCGCGTGATCGACTGGTTTTGCGGGCTCGGCAATTTCACCTTGCCGCTGGCCACCCAGGCGCGCGAGGTGCTGGGCATCGAGGGCAGCGAGGTGCTGGTCGCCCGCTCGCGCGAAAACTATGCATCAAACAAGGCCTCAGCCCAGAAGGGGCGGGCGCTGGCAGCTACCAAATTTGTAGCGCGCAACCTGTTCGAGATCAGCCCCGGCATGCTGGTCAAGGACGGCGCCGCCGACAAGTGGCTGGTCGATCCACCTCGCGAAGGTGCGTTCGAGCTGTTCAAGGCGCTGGCCGCGCTGCACCAGCAGATCGTCACGGGCGTGCCTTGTGATGACGCCGGCGGGCAACAAAACCTGCAGATCGGCGACTGGATGCCACCGCAGCGCATCGTGTATGTCAGCTGCAATCCGGCGACGCTGGCGCGTGATGCGGGCGTGCTGGTGAATGACGCGGGTTACCGCTGCACGGCGGCCGGTGTGGTCAACATGTTTCCGCACACCGCGCATGTGGAATCGATGGCCGTGTTCGAGCGGCTCCCGGCAAGCGCCGGTTAGCAGGGGGCGTAAAAAGGCTGTCCGCCATGACAGCGGACAGCCCGTCCCAAGCCGTTGACCGGCGACTCAGTGCTTGGCAACCGTCTTGCCTGTGGTGTGTGCCTTGTAGATCCCCGCGTCTGCCGCACCCGTGACTTCCAGCATGCCGACCAGGCCCTTGCCGGCCCGCGACAGCGCGTGGTCCACCAGCAGGTAGCTGCCGGGGTAGTCCACCTTGAACTCGACGATGGTGGCGCCGCCGGGTGCCACCAGTGTGGTCTGCACATCACGTTTGGGCGAGCTGATCGAGCCTTCGCTATAGACCTTGTCGAAGATTTCGCCGATCACGTGGAAGGACGAGATCTTGTTCGGGCCGCCCACGCCGAAGAAGATGCGCACGGTCTCGCCGACATGGGCGGTGAGTTTGTGCTCCCTGGTCAGCGAGCCCACCGCGCCGTTGAAGACGTAGTAGTCAGGCAACTCGGCCGCCATCTTGTCCAGGTCGAACTCCTGGTGCGTCTTGGCGCCGTGCGGGCGGGTGGTGTACATGTCGCCCTGCATCACGTAGTACTCGCGGTCCACCTTGGCCAGGCCGCCTTCAGGCTCGACCAGGATCATGCCGTACATGCCGGCCGAGATGTGCTGCGGCACCAGCGGTGTGGCGCAGTGGTACACATACAGCCCGGCGTTCAGCGCCTTGAAGGTGATGGTTTTCTCCTGGCCGGGGCCGACCTGGGTGTGTTCGCCGCCACCGTGACCGCCGGTCACTGCGTGCAGGTCGATGGAATGGATCATCTTGCTGTCGCGTGCATTGACCAGGGTCAGCTCGATGGTGTCGCCGATGCGGGCGCGCAGCATGGGGCCGGGCACCTTGCGGTCGAAGGTCCAGTAAGTGAAGCTGGTGCCGTCGTCGAGTTTGCCGGTCAGCTCGACGGTTTCCATGCGGTACTTCAGGTGCTGGGGCGCGCGGGCGCCGATCGGGGCAGGCACGGCAGCCGGGTCCATGGCCACACTCACGGCGGCCGCGTCGGCGGGCCGCATGGCGGGCGCGGTGTACAGCTCGGCACCGGGAACGCCGGTTGTCTTCGCCGCTGCTTTGGGCGCTGCGCTCGCAATGCTGGTCCCGGCCACTTCAAACACGCCTTCCATGCCGATCTGGCGATGGCCTGCAATGGTGCAGTAGTAGGTGAACTTGCCCGCCTGCGTGACGGTGAAACGCACGGTCGTGGGGCCGCTGGCGGCGTCGAATTTCTGCGACTGCACTTTCAGCTCGGGGATGGCGATGTCGTGCTGTGCACCTTCGCCGCTTTTCAGGCGGATCTCCACCGTGTCGCCCACATTGGCGTGCAGCACCGGGTTGGCCTGGCCGCGGTCGTCGATGAACACCATCTTGCCGTTGACGATGCCGGTTTCGAGCGTGTACTTCTTGACGGCGCCCTTGGCCTCCTCAGTGGCCGGGGCGCGCGATGCGCCGCTCTGCGTGGCTGCGGGCGGCGCCGCAGCCGCGCCCAGACTGGCAAGCGCCATGGCGGCAGCGAGGGCCAGCAGTGAAAAATTCCTTGAATGAGGGGTACGCATACAAACAACCTTCTTTCTTCTTTGAAGGCATCCGGATCTCTGTTGTCCGGGTGCCTGCAGACAGTGTAATTAGAAGATGTATTTGTTGTGCACCTTTATAAGGGTTAACGCGAACTCTGTTGATCCAGCGCAAGTTCGTCTGGCCGCGAGTTTTCAGTCAAATATGAATCTAATCCTTTAAATATAAGGGAAGTTTGCTATTGAATAGATAGCTTTTTGCCGGGAGGCCGCAGGCGTGCACGGAGCTGCCCCGGCGCGACAGCCCATGAAAAAAGGGCCCGAAGGCCCTTTTTTTGAATGCGAGCAAGCTCAGTCGCGCTCGCCACCCGCGATGCCCAGCAGGGCCAGCAGGGCCTGGAACACGTTGAACAGGTCCAGGTACAGGGCCAAGGTAGCGCTGATGTAGTTGGTCTCACCGCCATCGAGGATCTGCTTGAGGTCATACAGCATGTAGGCGCTGAAGATGCCGATCACGGCGACCGAGATCGCCATCATGCCGGCGGTGGAGCCGACAAACACGTTGATGATGGCGCCCACCATCACGACCAGGGCGCCGACAAACAGCCATTTGCCTATGCCGGAGATGTCGCGCTTGATGACGCTGGCCAGGGTGGCCATGACAAAAAACACGCCGGCGGTGCCACCCATGGCGGTCATGATCAGTTCGCTGCCATTCCTGAAGCCGAGGATCATGCCTATCATGCGCGAGAGCATCAGGCCCATGAAGAAGGTGAAAGCCAGCAGCACCGGCACACCGGCGGCAGAGTTCTTGGTCTTTTCGATGGCGAACATGAAGCCGAAGGCGCCGCCGAGGAAAACGATCAGGCCCAGCCCGCCGCTCAGGGAGGCGGTGATGCCCGTGGCCACGCCCACCCAGGCGCCCAGCACCGTGGGCAGCAGGCTCAGTGCCAGCAGCCAGTACGTGTTGCGCAGCACCCGGTTGCGCTGCTCGGCAGAGCCAACGTAGCCGTGGTCCAGGGTTTGAACATTGTCATTCATGCGGTCTTCTCCATAGTGGCCTGCATATGCGGGCGATTTCATTTTAGGGGACTGTGGCGGTTTTCAAGGATTAACCCTGCGCACTGCCTACTTTTTGTCAGGGTTCTCCAAGGTTTCAGGTACGCAATAGGACCCGCTGCAGCCCGCAAAGTTGCGTATGCTTGATGTTTTTCCGAAACAAAACCTGGAACACCATGAAATCAAAAACAGTGCTGGAATTCTCTGATGTGCAGGCCATCGCCGCTGCCGCCGCCGCGGAAGCGACAAAAAACAGCTGGGCGGTGACGATTGCCATCGTTGACGACGGCGGCCACCTGCTGCACCTGCAGCGCCTGGACGGCGCCGCCCCGATTTCCGCCCACATTGCACCGGCCAAGGCCCACACGGCGGCCATGGGCCGGCGCGAGAGCAAGATTTACGAAGACATGATCAACGGCGGGCGCTTCTCCTTCCTGAGCGCGCCCGACCTCAAGGGCCTGCTCGAAGGCGGCGTGCCCATCCTGAAGGATGGCCAGTGCCTGGGCGCGGTTGGCGTCAGCGGCGTGAAGTCCAGCGAAGATGCGCAGATCGCGCGTGCCGGCATGGCTGCCATCGGTCTGTAACGATTGTTTGCTATTTAATTGATAGCTGACTGCGCTGGCGGGAAAAGGGCCAGAGCCTGATTTCAATGGTAAAAGCCGACCCTCGGGTCGGCTTTTTGCATGGCGTGTGGAGAAAAAAAGCCTGGCTAATGCAACTGCCCGAAAGCGGCTGGCTGGCTGGCAAAAACGACCTGTGAGACCGTTGCCGGTCCCGGATCGTCCCACGATGAAACTTGTCGGCTATTTGGTCAGGATCAGCTTGCCCAGGCGTGTCGCCTGCAGGCGGTAAGTCGAGCCGTTGTGCACGATGTCCACGGCCTTCTGGCCGCGCAGCAGTTCGTGGCTGTCTACGGCCGCGGGGGAGGTGGCTCCCGCGTGGTCGTTGCGGCGAGACGGCAGGCTCAGGGTGGCGGAGGCAGGTTGTGCAGGGGACATGATGGTTGACCTTGGTGGACCTGATGGGTTGTCGTCATCGTAATGATAACTATTCTCAATTGAAAGTCAAGCGCCGGCCCGGATTTTTTCCTGAAAAATGCGCTGTTGGTGGCCCCGTTTGGCAGGGGCAGCGCAGAAAAAAACCTGGCGCATCACAGTGCCAGGTTGCCATGCGGGCGGCGCAGGCGCCGGCCGTCAGGGCTGGACCGGTTCGGTGATGAAGCCGATCTTGCGCAACCCGGCCTGCTGCGCGGCGGCCATGGCCTGGGCCACCCGTTCGTAGCGAACCGCCTTGTCGCCGCGGATGTGCAGCTCGGGCTGCGGCTCCTTCGCGGCCGCCGCCTGGAAGCTGGGCGCCAGCGCCGCATCCTCGACCCTGGCCTCGTTGAGGTAGTAAGCGCCGTCGGCGTCCACCGTCAGCCGCACCGTCTCGGGCTTGACGTTTTGCGCCTCGTTGGTGGCGCGCGGCAAATCGATGTTGACCGCGTGTTTCATCACCGGCACGGTGATGATGAAGATGATCAGGAGCACCAGCATCACGTCGACCAGCGGCGTCATGTTGATCTCGTTCATCACCTCGTCGGTGTCGTCCTGGGTTCCGAAGGCCATGCTGCGTGCTCCTTCTGTGTCAGGCTTTTTTCATGGGCACGACATTGGCGGGCCCGCCGCTGCTGACCCGTGCGCCGGTCACGAAGTAGGCGTGCAGGTCGTGGGCAAAACGGTTGAGCTTGTGCAGCACGCCCTTGTTGCCGCGCACCAGCGCGTTGTAGCCGAGCACCGCCGGAATGGCGACCGCCAGACCCAGCGCCGTCATGATCAGCGACTCGCCGATTGGGCCGGCCACCTTGTCGATGGTTGCCTGGCCAGCCGTGCCTATGGCCAGCAGCGCGTGGTAAATGCCCCAGACCGTGCCGAACAGGCCGATGAAGGGCGCGGTGGAGCCGACCGACGCCAGAATGGCCAGGCCCGACTGCAGGCGCGAGGTGAACTCGTCGATGGTGTTGCGCAGGCTGCGCGTGACCCAGTCGCTGACGTCCAGTGTGTCATGCAGGTGCGCTTTGGTGTTGCGGTGGTGGGCGGTGGCCTCGCGGCCTTCGATGGCCAACTGGCGGAAGGGGTTGGCCGGGTCGTTGCCCAGCCGGGCCAGGCCGGCGGCGAAGTCTTCGCTGTGCCAGAAGTCTTCCGCGCTGCGGGCAATTTTCTTGTACTTGAGCACGTCCAGGGTCTTGGTGAGGATGACGATCCAGGACACCAGCGACATGCCGATCAGCAGCAGGGCCACCGACTTGGTGACGAAGTCGCCCTGCGTCCAGACGTTCATCAGGCCAAATTGTGAATTCATGAGTTACTCCAGAACAAAATTAATCGGGGCTTTGAGCAGGAACTGGGTGTCTTCATTGACGCCCGCCCGTCGGAAAGGGGTGACCTGCGAGGCCATCACGGCATCGCGCGCGGCCCGGTCCAGGCGCTCGAAGCCGCTGGACTTGAAGACTTCGGCGCGTTTGGCGTGGCCGGAGGTGCTGTAGTAAACGGCAATGATGACCACGCCGGATTCGCCGCTGCGCTTGCTCAGCGCCGGGTAAACCGGGCGCGGTGGCCGGATGTATTCGGTTTCCCCCTGGGTGATTTCCACCAGCCGCGCCGGGGCCGGCGGCGCCGGAGGCGCGGGGGCGGGCGCCACCGGCGCCAGCACCGCGGGTGCCGGCGGCTGGGGTTCGACCACGCCGGTGGGCGCATTCGGCGCCGGCACGGGGTCCAGCACGGCCACGGGCATGGGCGGTGGCGGCAGCTTGGCCGTTTTCGGCGCGGGTTTGGGGGGCGGCGCGGGCGGCGGTGGCGCCACCTTGGGCGGCTCGATTTCGATGATGCGCGTCAGCAGCTCGGCCGGCACCACCTGTTCCACGGCCCGGCGCAGCAGGCCGTTCTGCAGCGTCCACAGCGCGGCCACGTGGAAGATGACCACGCTGGCGGCAATAACGATGTTGCGGCTGATCGGCAATCGCACGGGGCTTGTCGGAAGTGCAGGGGCGTTGGAGCCCGAAATGGCGGGAGCGTTCATCGGAAGTCTAGTGGATGCGAAGGGAGGAACGCGTGGGCGGGAACAAGGCGGGCAGAAAGCGGGCGCGCTAGCGGCGGAAAATCCACCAGAGTGGGCTGATCACCAGGATCAGGCTGCCGGCGAGGCTTGCAAAGAGGGTGAGAGAGGATTCCATGGGCTGCCTTCCGTTGGGTGGTCGGCGCGCTTGATGTGGGCCGTGGGGCAGGTGGCGCTGCATTGCGCCACCACGTCCCGGGCACACCCTTCACATTGACCGCACTGTGTGGCGACGCCGAGCTCGAACTGGATCTCGTCAAAGCCCAGGCCTGCGCGGGCGTGACGGGCGATTTCGCGGTCGGAGATTCGGCGGCAGACACAGACGATCATGGGATTGGCTTGCTGGTGGTTAAATCGATGTGTGAAGTATAAATGCGAATCGATCGCATTTGCAATAAATCCTTGATGCCCCTGAAAAAATCAGGGCATCGGATCGAAGAACAGCTCGGGCGAGGCCTGGTCCAGGGTGGCGTAGCCGCACAGCGCCATGGCAATCTCGAGCTCGTCGCGCAGCAGCCGCAGCACATGCGCCACGCCGAGCGCGCCGGCATTGGCCAGGCCGTAGACGCAGGGCCGCCCCACCAGCACGGCACGCGCACCCAGGGCGATGGCCTTGAGCACGTCCGTGCCGCGGCGTATGCCGCCATCGACCAGCAGCGGCAAATCACCCGCGACGGCCTGGGCGATGCGCGGCAGTACCGCCGCGGTAGCCGGCGTGGTGTCCAGCGTGCGCCCGCCGTGGTTGGAGACAATCAGCGCCGCCACCTGCAGCGCGGCCGCCTGGCGTGCGTCCTGTGGATGCAGCACACCCTTGAGCAGCACCGGCAACCGTGTGGTTTCCTGCAGCCATTGCACGTCCGCCCAGGTGGGCGCGTGCCCGGGCAGGCTGTCGAACAGGCTGGCGCCGGGGTGGGCGGGGGGCGGCGCGAGCTGCACCAGATTCACGGCGGAAATGCCGGCCGGCAAGCGGAAGCCCGCACGCCGCTCGCGGTCGCGCGCGCCGCTGGTAGGTGCATCCACCGTCAGGACCAGCGCTTCGTAACCGGCGCTTTCGGCGCGCTGGACCAGCTCCCGCGTGAAGCCCCGGTCGTGCTGGAGATAGAGCTGGAACCACAGCGGGCCGCGCTCGGGGTAGGCGCCGAAAGCCCGGGCCACGGTTTCCAGAGAGACGCTGGCCTGGGTGCTCAGCACCAGCCCGGCGCCCTGGGAGGCCGCCGCGTGCGCGGTGGCGATTTCCCCATCGGCATGCGCCATGCGCTGGTAAGCCACCGGCGCCACCAGCAGCGGGTGGGCCAGCGTGCGCCCCAGCAGCTCGACACATGTGTGCCCGCCGGCCAGCGGGCGCAGCACACGCGGCAGCAGGCGAAGGTTGTCCCAGGCGCTGCGGTTGGCGCGCAGCGTCCCTTCGTCCGCGGCGCCACCGCTGAAATAGGCCCAGGCCGGGTCGTCCAGCCGCGTGCGTGCAAAAGCTTCATGGTCGTCCAGCGACACCAGGCCGGCCGGCAGCGTCTCGACGGCGGGAACGGGCACGGGCATCGGTTGGGCCGGGTTCATGTGTCGGCCCACATGCGCAGCAGGTTGTGGTAGCTGCCGGTGAGCTGCACCAGGGCCGGCCCCTCGCCCTGGCGCCGCAACTGCAGCAGCGCCATGTCCATGTCGAACAGCAACTGGCGTTGCTCTGTGCTGCGCACCATGCTTTCAATCCAGAAAAAGCTGGCCAGCCGCGTGCCACGGGTCACGGGGCTGACCTGGTGGAGTGTGCTGCCGGGATAAAGCACCAGATCACCCGCGGCCAGCTTCACACGTTGTTCGCCCTGTACCTGCTGGATCAGCAGTTCTCCGCCGTCGTAGTCGCCCGGATCGGACAGGAAAACGGTGCAGGACATATCGCTGCGCACCCATTGCGATGTCGCTTTGGAGTGCAGCACGGCGCCATCGATATGGGGGCCGTAGAAATTGGCGTCGCCGCTGTAACGGTTGAACAGCGGGTTGAAGATTTTTTTCGGCAATGCCGCCGAGAAAAACAGAGGATCCCGGTTCACCGCGGCCAGGATCATGGTCTGGAGCTCTCGGGCATTCCCGCTGTCCTGGGACAGCTGCTCGTTCTGTTTTTTCGACACCGCCTGCCCCCCCGCGCTGCTGCGCCCGTCGATCCAGGGCGCGTCGCTGCCAAGCAGGCGGCGGGCGGTCTGGAGTTCATCTTGGGACAGGATGTTTTTCAGATGCAGATGCATGATCGTCACTCAGTGCGGGAGGGGGCGGTGGCAGGATGGCGCCTAGAACAGGGTTTTCAGGGTCAACTGGACAGCCCTCGGGGCGCCCGGCGCGTAGAAGCCGCGGTACAGCGAGTCTGCGTAGAGCTTGTTGCTCAGGTTGGTCACGTTGAGCTTGAGTGATGCCTTGTCGTTAAGGGTGTACTCGACCATGGCATCGACGGTCGTGAAGCTGTCGGCCAGCACATGGCGCGCGCCTTCCGGGTTTTGCTTGCCACGGTAGTTCAGGCCACCGCCAACGCGCAGCTTGGGCAGGATGCGGTAGGTGGTCCACAGGCTGGCGCTGTGCCGCGGCGTCAGCGCGGGGCGGTCGCCCTGCACCTGCGCACCGGTTCCGGCGGCGTTCCGTGCCACATTGCTCTGGTCAATCTTCGCTTCCGGAATCCAGGTGTGGTTGTAGAAGATCTCCCATTTCGGCGTGATGCTGCCGGCCAGGTTGAATTCCAGGCCGGTGGCATGACGCTTGCCGGACAGGATGTTTTGCTGGGCAGCGGTGTCCGGGTCGGTATTGCGCTCGTTGTACTTCTCGGTGCGGAACAGGGCGACGCCCAGGGAAGCACGTTTGTCAAAAAGCTCGAACTTGCCACCGAACTCCAGGTTCCGGCTTTTCTCCGGTCCGGTCTTTGCATCCTTGCTGTTCGGGTCCCCGGGGGTGAACTGGTAGGCGTCCGCCGAGGTGTTGTAAGACGTTCCCAGCGAAGCATAGTAGGAGGAGATGTCATCGGGCTGGAACAGCGCACCCACGCGCGGACTCCACAGCCCCTCGGATTGCTCATGGCTGACACCCGCATTGGTGCGGTAGGAAGCCTTGAAGTTGTCATGGCGCAAGCCGCCGACCAGCTTGAAGGTCGATGTCAGCGACATGGTGTCCTGCACGTACAGTCCCAGGTTGCGCGCCTTGAAGGTGTTGAAGGGTGGCGCTCCGCGGGTGTCCGCGCGCCAGTCGCCATCGTTGGGCGTGCCGACGGTGCTGGTCAGGTTGCTGGCGGCGCCGGCAAAATTATTGGCGCGTCTGGCATCCTCGTCGTAGATGTCCACCCCGGCGATCACGTCGTGTTTTTTACCCATCCACTCGAAGCTGTTGTTGTAGTCGCTCTGCAACTGCGTGGTTTCGCTGATGCCGATGCGCCCCTTGGGCGTGCGGGAAATGACGGTGTTCGGGTTCAGGTTGCTGAGGGTCGTGCCGGCGCCAAAGCGGATCACGCTGGCCCAGAGGTCGCGTTCATAACGGCCGTGGCGCAGCCGTGTCTTGAGCTGGCTGTTGTGGTCAAACCGATGGGTGTGGCTGAGGGTGGCGTAGGTGGCCGAGGTGTCCTGGTAGTCGCTGGCCAGGCCGTAGTAGTTTTTGGCCGGCAACGTTGGAACAATCATGCCGTCCTGCGTGAACCAGGGGTGGTTGTAGTTGGGGCGACCCTTGACTTCCAGATGGTAGAGACCGACGGAAAACTCGTCGCGCGTGCCTATGCCCCAGCGGTAAGTCGGGGCAATGCCTTTTTTGCTGACCTTGGCGCCATGGTTGTCAGCCTCGTGAACCATGGCATTGAAGCGCAGCGCGCTGTCCTCACCGGTCTTGAGGTTGAAGTCGCCGGTCAGCCGGTGCTCATTGCCTGTGCCCAAGGTGTAGGTGGCTTCGTGCTGGTCCATCAGGAAGGGCTCCTTGTTGACCTGGTTGACGATGCCGCCGGTGGAGCCCTTTCCGAACAGCATGGACGCAGAGCCTTTCAGCACTTCGACCCGGTCATTGTTGAAGGTGTCGCGTTCATACAGCGCGCCGTCACGGATGCCGTCGGTGTAGATGTCGCCCGCCTGACCCAGCGAAAAGCCGCGCAGCCGCACGTCTTCCTCACCGGTTTCACCGGCCTGAAAGGTCACCCCCGCGGTGGTACGCAGCAACTCACGGAAATCGTCGAGGTTGCGGTCATCAATCAGGCGCTCGGTCATCACCGTGACGGACTGCGGGATGTCGCGCAGGGCCTGTGTGCCCTTGCCGATGTTGGTCTGGGTCGCGCGCAGCGTGGTCTTGCCCTGCGCCTGTTCTTTCACGGTGATGGTGGAGAGCGTGTCGGCGGCGGGAGTGGTTTGTGACCAGCCGCTGACCGAAGCGGCCAGCAGCAATGCGCCCAGCGGCAGCAAGGCGTTCTCGGAGGCGGATTTCGGGGAGAAGGCGGCGGGTACGTGCGCGGCAACAGGGGTCAGGCTGCGACGGGATTTTTTGTTGCGCGCCAGGCGTGCGTGAGGGTTTGCCAAGATGGCCTCCAAGCGGGTGTCCGGCCTTGTAGCGGCAACGGACCGGGTTTCAGGAAATGGCTTGGCTGTGCTCGAAGACGTCCTGGCGGACACGAGTTGGCTGGCTGGTCAGGTCAGCTGCAAGTGTAAATTAAATGATAATGATTCGTAATAAGTTGTACGCTGAAAGCCGGTTATTTTCTGAAAGTCGCGGGCCCTGTGGCGTAAAAGCCATGGCCGGCCGGAGACGGCCGGAAATCAGCCGGGTGGCGGGCCGGGCTTGCGCGCCCAGCGGACGGGGTGGACCCGCGCGGCCTGCCCGGACGCCGGGGCGTCACTGCCGCAGCCGCTGCAGCCCGAGGCGCAGCCGGCCGCCGGTTGTTGCGCCAGCGCCTGCAGGATGCGCGAGGCCTGCAGGTGGGCAGAGCGGGCCATCAGCGCCCGTGCGGCACGCTGCTTCAGCCCGGCCGGCAGGAAAATCCAGAGGCAATAGGCGGCACACACCATGACCAGCGTGTAGACCGCCAGGGCTTCCAGCAGGTGATGCATCAGGCGGTCAGCGCCAGCACGGCGCGGTAGGTGACAAACGAGGCGGCATAGGCCAGCGCAAAGAGGTAGGCGGCCATCAGCAGCGGGTAGCGCCAGGAGTTGGTCTCGCGCTTGACCACGGCCAGGGTCGAGATGCATTGCGGCGCAAACACATACCAGGCCAGCAGCGAGTAGGCAGTGGCGGTGGACCAGCTCTGCGCAATCAGCGGGCTCAGGGCTGCAGCGGCGTCGTCACCGGCCGCCGACAGCGAATACACCGTGCCGAGGGCACCGACCGCGACTTCGCGTGCGGCCATGCCGGGCACCAGCGCAATCGAGATCTGCCAGTTGAAACCGATGGGGGCAAACACCACCTCGAGCGCCTTGCCTATCATGCCGGCGAAGCTGTACTGGATGGCCGGACCTAGCGCGCCGTCGGGCGGGCCGGGGAAGGTGGACAGAAACCACAACACCACCATCAGCGCAAAAATGATGGTGCCGACGCGGTGCATGAAAATCTCCACCCGCTGCCACAGGCCCAGCAGCAGGTTGCGCAGATTCGGCACGCGGTAGGGCGGCAGTTCCAGCATCAGCGGCTGGTAGCTGCTTTTGGCCCAGGTGCGCTTGAACACCCAGGCCACCGCCATGGCCGACACGATGCCCAGCACATACAGCGCAAACAGGGTCAGGCCCTGCAGGTTGAAGAAGCCGACTTCACGGTCCGGGATGAAGGCGCCTATCAGCAGCGCGTACAACGGCAGCCGGGCCGAGCAGGTCATCAGCGGCGCGATCATGATGGTGGCCAGTCGGTCGCGCCAGTGCGGAATGGTGCGCGTGGCCATGATGCCGGGAATCGCGCAGGCAAAACTCGACAGCAGCGGAATGAAGGCGCGGCCCGACAGGCCGACCTTGCCCATGACGTTGTCGAGCAAAAACGCGGCGCGCGGCAGGTAGCCCGAGTCTTCCAGCAGCAGGATGAAGAAAAACAAAATCACGATCTGCGGCAGGAAGACCAGCACACCACCCACGCCGGCGACGATGCCATCGACCAGCAGGCTTTGCAGCAGGCCGGGCGTCACATGGCCCTGCACAAACGAGCCGACGGCGGCGACGGCTTCCTTGATCAGGTCCATCGGCAAATTGGCCCAGGCAAACACCGCCTGAAAAATCAGGAACAGCACCGTGGACAGCAGCAGCAGGCCAGCCACCGGGTGCATCACGGCCGCGTCGATGCGGTGGTTGAAACGCTTGACCTGGCCGGCGTTGGGTACGGCGGCGGCCAGGATGGCCCGGACCTGCACCTGCAGGGCGGCCATGTCCGGTGCGCCGGATGCTCCTGTTTTGATAGCTGCTGGCGCAGAAGGGGATTGGGTTGGAGGCCTAAAAGCCTCAATATTTTGCGCCGTAAAGGCTTTCTGGGCGGCCTGCAGCAGGGCCTCACGCCCACTCTCGCCGGTCTTGCCGCGCCAGGCGGCGAACCAGGGGTTGTGCACCGCGATGGTTTCCACCACCGGCATGCCGAGGTCGGCCGACAGCCGGGCGATGTCGATCTGCAGGCCACGCGCACGCGCCACGTCCATCATGTTGAGCGCCAGCACCATGGGCCGGCCCAGCGCGCGCAACTGCAGCACCAGGCGCAGGTTCATGCGAAGGTTGGTGGCATCGACCACCGCGATGATGCCGTCGGGCCGGTTTTCACCGGCGCGCAGGCCCATCACCACGTCATGCGTGACAACTTCGTCGGTGGTCGCCGGGTTCAGGCTGTAGGCGCCCGGCAGGTCCATCACGGCCAGCTCGCGGCCGTCGGGCAGGCGCGCGCGGCCTTCCTTGCGTTCGACCGTCACGCCGGCGTAGTTGGCGACTTTCTGGCGCGCGCCGGTCAGCAGGTTGAAAAGGGCGGTCTTGCCGCAGTTGGGGTTGCCCACCAGGGCGATGCGCAGTGGTCCTGCTACGGCACTGGAAACTGCGGCGTTCATGCCTTCACCTGGATGCAGCTGGCCTCATGGCGGCGCAGCGCAAACACCGTGTCGCCGACCTGGACCGCGATCGGTTCGCGACCGCCCGGGCCGCGCCGCAACACGCTGATGGTTTCGCCGGGCATGAAGCCGAGTTCGCTCAGCCGTTGCAGCACCTGGGATTGCGCATCGCCGCCTTCGGCTTCCCGCAGGCTGATGATGGTGGTTATCCGGTTGGGGGGCAGATCGACCAGGGACAGGGTATTCCCCGCCATGGCGGGGGCGGAAAAGGTGGAGCTTACGGCGAGATTCATGAGCTGTTTCTGGATCAGTCTGGCAGTTGGCGAGCGGCAAGGTGAAGCTTGCTTGCAACGCCGTTCTTTATGAGAATCATTACCATTTGCATCTTATCGCAATCCAGCAGGGTCGAGGTGTTTTCGCAGGGTGGCGAGTGTGGTTGTCCTCAGGACAAATAGGCTTGTATCCCCCGTCGGCAACGCTCATGGGCGGAGCTTGAAGCACCGGAAAGGCCGGGCTCGCAGCCAGCGGGGCCGCCAGGTCAGGGTCAGGGCAATGCCCATGGCCGCAGCGCAGACCAGCACCACCCACAACAGGCTGCCGAAGCCGGCGCCTTCCGCGGCAAGGCAGACGGGCAGGCCCAGGCCGATGGCCGTGAAACCCGTTGCACGTTGCGCCCGCAGGCCAGGCGCCGGACGGGCGTGGTGCCCGAAAACACGCTCCACATGGCGCTCCTGGCTCAGGGCCAGCAAGGCAAATCCCCACAGGGCCAGCGTGAAGGCGGCGAGTGTCAGCAGCAGATCACGCACGGCTGATGCCTTTGGCGGTGCCCAGGGTGCCTTGCGTTGCAGTGGGAGCCGGCGGCGTGTGCTGCGAAGGCGCGGCCTGGTGCCCCAGGTGCCTGGCCGTGCCGGCCGCCAAGCCTGCGAGGGCCAGCAGCAGCAGGTCCATGCCTGCCACCGCCCACAAGCCACGGCCCAGTGTGTGGGCGAGATGGTGGCTGGTGGTAGCCCAGTTCAGCGCCACCGCCAGCAGGGCCAGCCCGGCCACCGCCCAGGCCTGTTCGCGCCAGGCGGCGCGGCCGCGCAGCGCGGCATGGCCCAGCGTGCCCAGCCAGGCCAGGTAAAAGGCCCAGACCTCGATCTCGCTGCGGTCCCAGCCTGCCAGCGCCGCACCGGCCGGCAACAGCCGGTTGGCAGCAAAAAACACCATCGTGGCGACGATGATGCCGGACACGCTGGTGACCGTGAGCGCCTCCACCACACGTACGCCGGCCAGGCCTTTTCTGGCGTGGCTGGCGCGCCGTCCTTCCAGCCAGAACAGGCTGCCGGTGGCCATCAGCACGCAGCCGGCCAGGCCCGCCAGGAAATACAGCCAGCGCAAGGTCCAGTGTTCGAACTGGATGAAATGCAGGCCGCTGATGAAACGTTCCACGGTCATCACCGGCGCGGCCTCGAAGCTGCTCAGCACGGTGCCCGTTGCAGTATCGAAGTAGAGCTGGTCGAGATTCATGGTCACCATGTCGGCATAACCGCGGCGCAGTTCCACATAGCTGTTGGCATCGCCCGGGTGCCAGACACGCACGAAGCTGGCCCGGCCGCCTTGCCACTCCTGCTCCGCCTTCGCCAGCATCACGTCAAGCGACGCCAGCGGCTGGCCCGGCGTATTCGCCTTGGCCCGGCGGTATTGGCCGAAGCCCTCGGCGGCAAAAGCCTGCCGCGGATTTTTAGCCTGCGCATAAGTGGCGTGGTAGGCACTCGGCCAGTAGATGGTGAACAGGATCACGATGCCCGACAGGGCGATGGCAAAGTAAAACGGCATGGCCAGCACGCCGGTGAGGTTGTGCAGGTCCAGGCTGGCGCGCTGCAGGCGCTTTTTGGGGCGGAACAAAAAGAAGTCCGCAAAAATCTTGCGGTGGATGATGACGCCGCTGATGATCAGCAGCAGCATGGACATTCCGGCCAGGCCGACCAGCCAGTAACCGACATCTTTCCAGCGGATGTGCAGGCGGTAGTGGAAAGGAAAGATGAAGCCGGTGCCTGCGAGCGTGTCGGTGTGTTCGAGCACCGCGCCGGTTTGTGGATGCAGGTAGCGCCGCTCGGTGACCTTGGTGGCTTCGTCGCGCCAGCGCAGCTCCAGCGCCGGCACGCGTTCGGTGGGCAGGCGTACAAACCATTGCGACGATCCCCGGGCCAGGCGCTGGGCCTGTTCGGTCACCGGTCCATCCAGCTTGAAAGGCTGTGCGGCAGCGGACGGCGCGAGCCGTGTGCCCGGCATCATCCAGCGGTCGATCTCGCGGTCGAACACGCTGAGCGTGCCCATCCAGAAAATCGCAAACAGCAGGCTGCCGATCACCACCCCGGCCCAGGTGTGTAGCCAGGCCATCGATTTGCGGAAAGTGGGTTCCATCGCGCGCATCTTTCTTCTTTAGCGAATCAGTTGAAACAGGACCAAGGCCAGGGCCGTGCCACCCGCCAGCACAGCCCAGAGCCACGCCAGGCTGCGCACGCTGAAGGCCCACAGCAGCACCAGCAGGTAGAGCACAAAGCCCAGCATCGCGGCGCTCACCACGGCTTCGCTGCGTGCCAGGCCGAGCAGCGGCAGTGCGGCGGCCAGCAGCGCCACCAGAGCCGCGGTGAAGGCATACCCGCCCGGCAGCGCCGCGATGAGGCGCAGCACGATGCGCACCCTGGGGCGGGCAGCCGCGCGGCGCAAAGGCGGAGGCACGAGAGCCGCGATCCATCCGGCCACAGACATCGGCTTCAATTTCTGGATGGGTTCAAAAAAGATAGCGGCATGCGCCCGACCCATCAGGGCTGGAGGCATATTTCCCTTGTTGTTTTGAAGAAAGGGGCGCACGCCGGAAGCCTCAGTTCATCTTGTTCGGTGTTGCCGCGGGTGAGGCAGGCAGGGCGGCCAGGCCTTCGGGCTGGGTGATGGTGAGCGAGGTCACATAGCTGGCGCGGTCGTATTTGTCGGTGCCGCGTTCGCCGGCGCTGGTGTCGGCATGTTTGACTTCGAGCACGTAGCTGCCTTTCCACGGCAGGCTGAGTTTGAGCCGGCCCTGGTCGTCACCGCGCAACGCCTTGCCCCAGCCCGAAGGTGTTGCCACCTCGACCTTGGCCTTGGGCAGCGGCTGGCCCTTGTAGAACACCTGCACTTCGACGCCGTCGGGGCCGTTGTTGCCGGTGGGCACCAGGTCCAGCGTGAGATGGGGGGCCTGCTTGTCGAAGGTGTTGACCAGGCGGGCCGCGGGCACGTAGAGGCTGCGCACCAGCTTGTCGCCATCCTTGCGTTCCGAAACCGGGTAGTGCGCATCTTCCGCCACCAGGGACTCGCCTTTGGCCGCGCTGCCCGACAGGACAAAACCCCTGGGCGTCTTGCTCAGGGTCAGCGGCTGGGCCGCGGCAACGCCGATGCGCTGCGCGACGGGCGCAATGAATTTGTCGAGGTAGCCGGGTGAGGTCTCGCGCAGGTTTTGACCAAACTCGCCGAAGTACAGCGTGGCGCCGTTGGCGTCCTGTTCCAGCCAGACATGGTGTGCCTGGGCCGTGGTTGCGGTGGTGGCGGCGAAGAGAGGGGCGATGAGGCCGAGGCGTGGGAAAGACATGGTGATGGCGTCCTGCAGGTTGAAGGGGGGAGGGTGTTTTTCCTGTTTTTTCATGAGGATGTTCAGAACTTGATGCGCATGCTGACCTGCAGCTCACGCGGCGCGCCAGGCAGGATCAGGTTGTCGTTGCTGCCGTGGCTGGAGACGATGTATTTCCTGTCGGTGATGTTTTTCAGGTTCACACCGAATTCGTAGCGGCCGGTCCGATAGATGCCGGCCAGGTCACCGGTCAGGTAAGCCGGCAGCACGACGAGGTTGGTCAGCGAAGCGAAACGCTCGCCCATGTAGTTGAGGCCACCGCCCAGGCTGAAGCCGTTGCCCAGGTCTTTCATGGCCCAGAAGGAGGCTGAATGGCGCGGCGTCAGCGCCGGCACCTTGCCCAGCGAGGGCACCGAAACCACCGGCAGCTGCAGCGAGCTGACGCGTGCCACGGACTCCACCATTTCGCCGTCCAGGTAGGCGTAACCCGCGCTCACGTCCCAGCGGCCCGGCAGGCGGCCGCTGGCCGTGAGTTCCAGCCCGTTGGTCCGCTGCGTGCCCACGTTGATCTGCAGGCTGGGGTTGGCCGGGTCGGTGTTCTTGATGTTGCTGCGCTCCAGGTTGAACAGGGCGGCCGTCACGCTGAGCGCGCCGTCCAGGAAACCGAGCTTGCTGCCGATCTCGACGTTGCGGGTGATCTCCGGTTCGTTGCCCACGTTGCTGCCGGCCAGGGCAAAGGTCTCGGCCGAGGGCTGGAACGAACGGCTGTACGAGAGGTAGTGTGACTGCGCGTCGGTGGGCTGCCACACCAGGCCGGCGCGCGGACTGAAGGCGCGGTCGGTACGGGCCAGCGGTGCGAGCTTGCGCTCGTAAGTGGTGGACTGCTTGAACTCGTCGTAGCGAATGCCTGCCAGCGCCTTCCAGTTTTTCGTCAACGTGACCTGGTCCTGAAGGTACACACCCAGCACGTCCTGCGTGGTGTTGTTCGGTATGGCGCTGTCGGCCGCGAGATTAGCCGCGGTGAATGCCGGCACCGACACCAGGCCCGGATTGAAGATGGACACGCGTGCCACCTGACCTGCAGAGATCGATTGGGAGCGGCGCTTCTGCTGGCCCATTTCCAGGCCGAAAAGCCATTCCTGCTTGAAGCCGCCCAGCGTGTTTTTGTAGGTGAAATCGGTCTGGTTGAACCAGCCCGACTCGTCACGGAAGACGGCGCTGCGGGTCAGCCCGACGGCCAGCGCCACCGGGTCCGTGGTGCCGCTGGGCAGGGTGTTGTAGCGGTCCAGCTCGTAGCTGTAGTAGCGCGTGGTGTTACGCACGCTGAATACGTCGTTGAAGCTGTGGTTCAGGGTGGCGGTGTAGGTGTCGACCAGGCTGGTGCTGGTGTCGTCGCGCCGGGCATTGCCCGAGCCGTAATAGGTGCTGGCGGGTACATCGACGGGGCGGCCGTTGAGCGCCGGGATGCCGAAGTCCGTCACGCGCTGGTCGCGCGCCTGGGTGTATTGCAGCAGCAGGGAAGTCTGCTTGCTGAGCTTGAGCGCCAGCGAAGGCGCAAAGCTGTAGCGGTCCACAAACTGCTGGTCGCGGTAGCTGCCGGAGTCTTCGCGCGCCGCGTTCAGGCGGAAGGCGGCGGCTTCGCCCAGCGGCAGGTTCACGTCGGCTTCCACGCGCCTGAGCTTGTTGCTGCCCAGGATCAGCGTCGTCTCGCCCGAGGTTTCGCCGAACTTGGGCTTTTTGGTGACGCGGTTGATCAGGCCGCCCGAAGAGCCCCGGCCGTACAGCACGGCGGAAGGGCCCTTGAGCACCTCGACCCGCTCGACGTTGGACAGGTCGCGAAAGTACAGGGCGTCGTCGCGCAGGCCGTCGGAGAACTGGTCGGCAATCGCCGTGAAGCCGCGGATCATCACCTGGTCGCGCTGGCCGTCGCCATGGCTGGCTGCCACGCCGGGCACATTGCGCAGCGCATCTTCCATCGAACGGGCGGCCTGGTCGCGCAGCAACTGGCCGGGCACCACGTTGACGGTCTGCGGTATGTCGCGCAGCGGCGCGCTGCTTTTGGTGGCGGTGCTGCTGCTGGACGGGGAGTAGCCCTGTTCGGTGTCGGCGCGGATGGTGATGTCCGGCAGGACCTGGGCGCCGACCAGCTGCGCGGCGCACAGCGCGAGCGGGGTGAGGCTGAATTTTGCTACAAGTCTGGTAGCTGATGGCGCCCGGCAGACGGGGGCTTCGAAGGTTTTTGATGCAAGGAAACGGGATGTAATGGACATGTGAAGCACGGCTCAGGCAGGTTGCTGGCTGGCTTCACATTCCGGGGATATGTCGGCTGGCGGTTTACAAATTTTAGCTTAATAATGAGAATTATTCGCGTTTAAGAGTCTGTTGGTCCTGCCTTTGACGGCAAAAAACGACAGGCTCCGGTGTGAGCGTCAGAAGTAGAACGTGGTGCTCAGCGCGAAGCTGCGCGGTTCGGCCGGCGACACCACGTTGGCGTTGATGGCGCCTGCGTAATACACCTTGTTGAACAGGTTCTTGATGCCCGCCGTCACGCGAAAGCGGTCGCCCTGGTAACTCAGCGAGGTGTCGGCCACAAAGTAGGAAGGCAGCGTGAACGGCAGCGCGCCCACCTGCTCGCTGACGTAACGCCCGCCCAGGCCCACGGTCACGCGCTTGAGGTCCTGCAGGCGGTAAGTGGCCCAGGTGGACAGCGTGTGTTTGGGCGTCAGGTTGATGGGTTTGCCGACGATGGCGGCATTGTTGTCGCGAGTGACTTCCGCATCGGTATAGGCGTAGGCGGCGGTCAGCTTCCAGCTGTTGCGCAGGTCGGCGCCCAGCTCCAGTTCCAGGCCGCGCGCCCGCTGCTCGCCGGTCTGCACGCTGAAGTCGGTGTTGACCGGGTCGGCTGTTGTCACGTTCTGGCGGCGCAGGTCATAGATGGCCAGCGCACCTGTGACTTGCCGGTTGGCGGCCTCGTACTTGAGGCCGGCTTCCCATTGCTGGCCGGTCTCCGGAACGAAAGCGCTGCCATCAAAGGCCAGGCCGGACACCGGAAGGAAAGATTCGCCATAACTGGCGTAGGTGGACCAGCCCGGCACAATTTCGTAAACCAGGCCGCCCGAGAAGGTGTTGGCCTTGTCCTTTTGCAGCGTGCGCCGGTTGGTCAGCCGGTTCTCGGTGTCGGTCGTTGAACGGTCATGGCGCAGGCCCAGCAGCGCCGTCCAGCCCTGGCCGAACTTGATCTGGTCCTGCACATACAGCCCGGCCGCAGTGAGCCTGGATGGCGCGTCGCTCGTGAGGTTGGCGGGGCAGGTGGCCTGCACGCCGTACACCGGGTTGTACAGGTTCATGGGCGCAATCGTGCATCTGCGGCTGGCCTGCGAACTGGTGCCGGTGCGGGCGTCCAGCCCGGTGACCAGGCGGTGCTTCAGGCCCAGGGCCTCGAAGCTGGTCAGCAGCGAGGTGTCGGTGGCCAGCAGGTCGTAGTCCATGTACTGGCGGGTGGCGGTGCGGTTCTGCAGGCGCCGGTTGGCCTGCAGCGTGCCGTTGGCCACAAAGTTGCCGGTGCCTTTTTCTTCTTCGTAGCGCACGTTCTGGCGCAGCACCACCTCGGGGTTGAACTCGTGCTCCAGCGAATAACCCACGGTGGTTTGCTCCATGTCGTAGGCCCCGAAGCCGGGGTCGCCGGTGTAACGTGTCAGGGGAATCGCCCCGTTGGGGTTGGGCAGCAGCGTGCCAAACGGGGTGATGCCCTGCTGGCGCATCCACTGGCTGTGGCTGTAGGTGGCAAAAAGCACCAGGTCGGTTTGCGGGCCGAGGTCCAGTGCCAGCGAGGGCGCCACCCAGCGGTCCTTGCGGTAGACGAGGTCGGTCGCATCGTCGGTGTCGGACACCTGGGCGTTGATGCGAAACGCCGCCTTGCCCGAATCGGACAGCGGGCGGTTCAGGTCGGCCGACAGTGTCTTGAGGCCGAAGCTTCCCAGCTCCAGCGAAGCCTCGGACAGCGCTTCCTTTTTGGGCCGCTTGCTGACGGCGTTGACGATGCCGCCGGGCTGCACCTGGCCGTACAGCACCGACGCCGCGCCCTTGAGCACCTCGAAGCGTTCATAGCCATAAGGTGTCAGGCGTGTCCACATGCCGGGGCTTTGCACCAGGCCATCGATCAGGATGGATTCGGTCGAGCGGAAGCCGCGGATGTTGATGTCATCGAAGCCGCGCCGGCCGAAGTTGACCGGGCTGACGCCGGCGACTGTCTGCAGGGCTTGCTGCAGGTTGGTCGCCTGGCGCGACTCCATCTGCTCGCGCGTGACCACACTGATGGATTGCGGCGTCTCCAGCAGGCGCATCGGCGCCTTGCCGGCGCTTTGTGCCTGGTTGGGCGCGAAACCTTCGTCTTTTTCGACGGTGGCGTTGATGCGCACCTCGCGCAGCTGCGGCAGCTCGCTGCCCGTACCCGAGGCGGTGGCCTGAGCCGGCGGCGTTTCGGCCCGGGCCAGTTGCGCCATACACAGCGCCAGCGGCGTGAGGACGAAGGTTGCTACAAATTTGCTAGCTGCTTGCGCTCGCTGCACATGGGCTGGAAGGGTTTTTGAGTGAGAAAAAGAGGAGGGGAGTGACATGGTGAAACACAGGCCGGTTGCTGGCTGGCTTCACATGAACATGTCGGCTGGCGGGGGCTATAGTTTAACCCGTAAATGAGAGTTGTTCTCATTTGAAAGAGGCGCTGGCCGCCATTCGAATCAGGCAGGGCCTTGTCGACCATGAAACAAGGCAGCGCTTGCGGCGCTGCGCAGGGTACAGCCTAGCTCAATTCGCCCATCTGGCTTTGCAGGTAGTTCTGGAGGCCGACCTTGGCCACCAGCTCGATCTGGGTTTCCAGGAAGTCGATGTGTTCTTCGGTGTCGTCCAGAATGCCCTGTAGCAGGTCGCGCGAGACGTAGTCACGCACGCTTTCGCAGTGGGCAATGCCGTCCTTGATCGTGGACTGCGCGCCGGTTTCGGCCTTCAGGTCGCAGTTGAGCGCTTCCGGCACGTCCTCGCCGATCATCAGCTTGCCGAGGTCCTGCAGGTTGGGCAGGCCGTCGAGCATGAAGATGCGGTCCATCAGTTTGTCGGCGTGTTTCATCTCGCCGATGGACTCCTCGTATTCCTTCTTCGCGAGCTTGTCCAGGCCCCAGTGCTTGTACATGCGGTAGTGCACGAAATACTGGTTGATGGCGGTCAGCTCGTTCTTGAGCTGGGCCTGCAGATGGGTGATGACTTGTGCGTCGCCTTTCATGCCGAATCCTTTTTTTGGTTTTGAGTATTCCGATTGTCGGCAGGCCGGTGTCATTGGGCAAGGAGAAATGCGTAACCCTTCGCGCGCGTCATGGGCACGAATGGAGTGATAGCCGTTCTTCTTTGCTGCGGGGAGCGCCAGGGGGCCGCTCCCCGCGCTGTCAGGCCGCCGGTGCCGAGGTGCGCATCAGGTGGTCGAAGGCGCCCAGGGCCGCCTTGGCACCGTCACCGGCCGCAATGATGATCTGCTTGAAGGGCACCGTCGTGGCGTCCCCCGCGGCAAACACGCCGGGCAGCGAGGTCTGGCCTTTGGCATCAACGATGATCTCGCCGTGTTTCGAGAGCTCGACCACGCCTTTGAGCCAGTCGGTGTTGGGCACCAGGCCGATCTGGATGAACACGCCTTCGAGCGCCACGGTTTTGAGCTCGCCGGTCGCGCGGTCCTTGTAGACCAGGCCGCCCACCTTCTGGTCGCCGGTGATCTCGGTGGTCTGCGCGTTGGTGAACACGTCGACGTTTTTCAGGCTCAAAAGCTTGCGCTGAAGCACGGCATCGGCGCGCAGGGCGGTGTCGAACTCGATCAGCGTCACATGGCCGACGATGCCGGCCAGGTCGATTGCCGCTTCCACGCCGGAGTTGCCGCCGCCGATCACCGCCACGCGTTTGCCCTTGAACAGCGGTCCGTCACAGTGCGGGCAGTAGGCCACGCCCTTGTTCTTGAACTCCTGTTCGCCGGGCACGTTGATGTTGCGCCAGCGCGCGCCGGTGGAGATGATGACTGTTTTGCTTTTGAGCGAAGCGCCGCTTTCGAGCTGAACCTCGATCAGGTCCTTGCCGGGTCCGCTATTGGGAATAAGCGCCTTGGCACGCTGCAGGTTCATGATGTCCACGTCGTAGTTGCGCACGTGTTCTTCGAGGGCGTGGGCGAACTTGGGGCCTTCGGTTTCCTTGATCGAGATGAAGTTCTCGATGCCCAGCGTGTCCAGCACCTGGCCGCCGAAACGCTCCGACGCCACGCCGGTGCGAATGCCCTTGCGCGCCGCGTACACGGCCGCCGCCGCGCCGGCCGGTCCGCCGCCGACGATCAGCACATCAAACGGATCCTTCTCACTGATTTTTTTGGCTTCGCGCTCGGTGCCGCTGGTGTCGATCTTGGCGAGGATTTCTTCCAGGCTCATGCGGCCGTTGCCGAACATGGTGCCGTTGAGGAAGACCGTGGGCACGCCCATGATCTCGCGCTCCTTGATCTCGTCCTGGAAGGTGCCGCCTTCGATCATGGTAGTCTTGATGCGCGGGTTCTGCACCGCCATCAGGTTCAGCGCCTGCACCACGTCCGGGCAGTTGTGGCAGGTCAGCGAGACATACACCTCGAAGTCGAGGTCGCGGTCCAGTGCGCGGATCTGTTCCAGCACTTCCTGCTCGACCTTGGGCGGGTAGCCGCCGATCTGCAACAGCGCCAGGATCAGTGAGGTGAATTCATGACCCATGGGCAGGCCGGCAAAACGCGGGCCGTGGTTTTCACCCGGGCGGTTGATCGAGAAAGAGGGCTTGCGATGAGGGTCGTCGCGGCTTTCGGTCAGCTTGACCAGTGGCGACGCCTCTGCGACGTCCTTCAGCAGCGACAGCACTTCGCCCGAAGCCTCGCTGTCGTCCAGTGAAGCGACGATTTCGATGGGCGCGGTGGCGCGTTCGAGGTAACTTTTCAGTTGGGCTTTGGTGGCGTCGTCGAGCATGGCGGACTCACTTTCAATTTCAATGGGGAACAAAAAAGCCCGGGGCACACACCGAGGTGTGTTTCGCCCGGGCTTGGACTGCGAGGGCTTAGATCTTGCCGACGAGGTCGATGGACGGGGCGATGGTCTTGGCGCCTTCGTTCCACTTGGCCGGGCAGACCTGGCCGGGGTGCGCTGCGGTGTACTGGGCGGCTTTCAGCTTGCGCAGGGTTTCCTTGACGTCGCGGGCGATTTCGTTGGAATGCACTTCAGCGGTCTTGATGATGCCATCGGGGTTGATCACGAAGGTGCCGCGCAGTGCCAGGCCTTCTTCGGGGATGAACACGTCGAATGCCTTGGTCAGCGTGTGGGTCGGGTCGCCCACCAGCGGGAACTTGGCCTTGCCCACGGCGGGTGAGGTCTCGTGCCACACCTTGTGCGAGAAATGGGTGTCGGTGGTCACGATATAGACCTCGGCACCGGCCTTCTGGAATTCGGCGTAGTTGTCGGCGGCATCTTCGACTTCCGTGGGGCAGTTGAAAGTGAATGCGGCTGGCATGAAGATCAGGACCGACCATTTGCCCTTCAGCGATTCGTCGGAAACCTCGATGAACTTGCCATTGAGGAAGGCTTGGGTTTTGAAAGGCTGGACTTGGGTATTGATCAGGGACATCTGGATAGCTTCCTATAGGCGGGTTAAAAGTACTTGCGAAACGATAGTATAACTCTACAAATGGCTAGTGCTTGATAGTCATTAGCTATTTGTGGAATAGGCATCGCGCACCAGACCCGGCCATTCATCCTCTTGGCCCGCGGTGATCCGGCGGGCTGACCTGGGTGTGTTGGCCAAGGCGGCGAGCGGGCGGCTGCTGTTCGGCCTCTGGCTCATAAGATAAAAAGGCCTCTAGCCCTCATGGGAAGGGCGCAAGCAGCTATCGAAAGATGAGCATAAGACGCCGCCTCAGTACTCCAACCGCTCGGGCCGGATCTCCTGCAGGATGGTGGTGGCGATTTCCTCGATCGACTTGGTCGTGGTCGATAGCCAGCGGATGCCTTCACGCCGCATCATGGCTTCCGCCTCGTGGATTTCCTCGCGGCAGTTGGCCAGGCTCGCGTATTTCGAGTTGGGCCGGCGTTCGTTGCGGATCTGGGCCAGGCGCTCGGGGGCGATCGTCAGGCCGAAAATTTTCTTGCGGTGCGGCACCAGCGCCGGCGGTAGCTGGCGGCGCTCGAAATCTTCCGGGATCAGCGGGTAATTCGACGCTTTCAGGCCGTATTGCATGGCCAGGTACAGCGAGGTTGGTGTTTTGCCGCTGCGGCTCACGCCCACCAGGATCACGTCCGAACCGGCCAGGTCCTTGTTGCTCTGGCCGTCGTCGTGGGCCAGCGAGAAGTTGATGGCTTCAATCCGGTCGTCGTAGGCCTTGCTTTTGGAGGCGTCCGAAAAGCGGCCGACCCGGTGGTTCGACTTGATGCCCAACTCGGTTTCCAGCGGCGCCACAAAGGTGCCGAACATGTCCAGCATCATGCCGTGGCAGTGGGCCTTGATGACCGCCAGGATCTCCATGTTGACCAGCGTGGTGAACACAATCGGCCGGTTGCCCTCCAGCACGGCGGCGTGGTTGATCTGGCGCACCGCCTGGTGCGCCTTGTCCACGCTGTCGATAAAGGGCAGTCGGATGTGACGCGCCGTGAATTCAAACTGCGCCAGGATGGCGTTGCCAAAGGTTTCGGCGGTGATGCCAGTGCCGTCGGAGATGAAAAATACGGTGCGATTGGGCATGGAAGCGGGTCAGGGTTGTGAAAGGTGGGGGCGGGCGCTGCAGGCGGCGGACGCCTACAATTGAGGCAATTATCCCGATTGTCACGCCATGCCCCGCGCCCAGCCCCAAAAACAACAACCAGCAGCCTGCCTGCCGCGCATGGACGATGCCCCCGTTTTTAAACCTCCCGGAGTATTTTCATGTCCAAGCTATTTGAGGCGACCGCCCTGGTCGTACCGTTTGAAAACCTGAGGATGACAGACGTCGAGTCTGTCGGCGGTAAAAACGCCAGCCTCGGCGAAATGATCTCGCAGCTGCCGACCGGCCCCAAGGGGGTGCAGGTGCCCACCGGCTTTGCCACCACCGCCCACGCCTTCCGCGTGTTTCTGGCCCATGACGGGCTGGACAAGAAAATCAACGCCGTCCTCGACAAGCTGGACACCGACGATGTGCGGGCCCTGGCGGTCGCTGGTGCCCAGATCCGCACGCTGGTGGAAGCCCAGCCTTTCCCGCCTGAGCTCGAAAAAGCCGTGCGCAGCAGTTTTGCCGCCCTGAGCGCGGGCAACGCCCAGGCCAGTTTCGCGGTGCGCTCGTCGGCCACCGCCGAAGACCTGCCCGACGCCTCGTTTGCCGGCCAGCAGGAAACCTTTCTGAACGTGGTGGGCATCGAGGACGTGTTGCACAAGATGAAAGAGGTGTTTGCCTCGCTTTACAACGACCGCGCCATCAGCTACCGCGTGCACCAGGGTTTTGCCCATGCCGACGTGGCGCTGTCGGCCGGCGTGCAGCGTATGGTGCGCAGCGACATCGGCGCGGCCGGCGTGATGTTCACCATCGACACCGAAAGCGGCTTCGAAGACGTGGTGTTCATCACTTCCAGCTACGGCCTGGGTGAGACGGTGGTGCAGGGCGCCGTGAACCCGGACGAGTTCTACGTGCACAAGCCCATGCTCAAGGCGGGCAATCGCGCCGTGATCCGCCGCAACCTGGGCAGCAAGCTGCTGCAGATGGAGTTCACCACCGCCGAGGAAAAGAAGGCCGGCGGCAAACTGGTCAAGACCACCGACGTGCCGGCCGAACTGCGCAACCGCTACTCGCTGACCGACGCCGACGTCGAGCAGCTGGCGCGTTACGCGGTGATCATCGAGGACCATTACGGCCGCCCCATGGACATCGAGTGGGGCAAGGACGGCACTGACGGCCAGCTCTACATCCTGCAGGCGCGACCCGAGACGGTGAAAAGCCAGTCCAAGGGCAAGGCCGAGCAGCGCTACAAGCTCAAGGGCACCGGCACCGTGCTGGCCGAGGGCAGGGCGATCGGCCAGAAAATCGGCACCGGCCCGGTCCGCATCGTGCACAACATCAGCGAGATGGACCAGGTCCAGCCCGGCGACGTGCTGGTGACCGACATGACCGACCCGAACTGGGAGCCGGTCATGAAACGCGCCAGCGCCATCGTGACCAACCGCGGCGGGCGCACCTGCCACGCCGCCATCATTGCCCGCGAGCTGGGCATTCCCGCCGTGGTCGGTTGCGGCGACGCCACCGAACAGCTCAAGGACGGCATGCTGGTCACGGTGAGTTGCGCCGAAGGCGACACCGGCAACATTTACGACGGCCTGCTGGAGACCGAAGTGACCGAGGTGCAGCGCGGCGAGATGCCGCCGATCGACATCAAGATCATGATGAACGTGGGCAACCCGCAGTTGGCGTTTGACTTCTGCCAGGTGCCCAACCACGGCGTGGGCCTGGCCCGGCTGGAGTTTGTCATCAACAACAACATCGGTGTGCACCCGAAAGCCATCCTCGACTACCCGCAGGTCGATGCCGACCTGAAGAAGGCCGTGGAAAGCGTGGCGCGCGGCCATGCCTCGCCGCGTGCTTTTTATGTCGACAAGGTGGCTGAAGGCATTGCGACGATTGCCGCTGCCTTCTGGCCCAAGCCGGTGATTGTTCGCCTGTCGGACTTCAAGTCCAACGAATACCGCAAGCTGATCGGCGGTTCGCGCTACGAGCCCGAAGAGGAAAACCCGATGCTCGGTTTCCGCGGTGCGGCGCGTTACCTCAGTCCTGATTTTGCCGAGGCCTTTGCCATGGAGTGCGAAGCACTCAAGCGCGTGCGCAAGGACATGGGCCTGACCAATGTCGAGGTGATGGTGCCTTTTGTGCGTACGCTGGGCCAGGCCAAGGCGGTCACGGAACTGCTGGCCCAACACGGCCTCAAGCGTGGCGAGGATGGCCTGCGCATCATCATGATGTGCGAAGTGCCGAGCAATGCGGTGCTGGCCGACCAGTTCCTCGAGTACTTCGACGGCTTCTCGATTGGCTCGAACGACCTGACCCAGCTCACCCTGGGCCTGGACCGCGACTCGGGCCTGGACATCCTGGCCAAGGACTTCGACGAGCGTGATCCGGCCGTCAAGGCCCTGCTGAGCCAGGCGATTGCGGCCTGCAAGCGCCAGGGCAAATACGTCGGCATCTGCGGCCAGGGCCCCAGCGACCATCCGGACTTTGCACTTTGGCTCAAGGAGCAGGGCATTGGGTCGATCTCGCTCAATCCCGACACCGTCATCGACACCTGGAAGCAATTGGCCAACTAGCCAGCCGGGCTGACTTGCGCCGCAGATCCACGGCGCAAGTCAGGCACGGTTTCCCTTGTAGGTACTTGGTTCTAGCTGCGCCCGCAAGCGGCCAGAACCAAGGGAAAGTCCTAGGGAGGGTTTCAACGGGGTTCACCCCCCTGTGCGGCAATTTGTAAGAAGTCGGTAAGACCCGGGGCAACAATCAAGCCATTGTTGCCTGGGGTCTTATGCTTTTTGCCGTGTCCACTCTTAAATTGATAGCAGAGATCGCATTGCTCGCGCTGTTCGGGCAGTGGGTGCTTGGCTTGCTGGCAGGCGCTAAAAGGGACAGCAACCTGTTCTACCAGATCCTGCAAATCGTCGGCAAACCCTTTGTGGTGGCCGCCCGCTTCATCACCCCGAAACAAATCATTGACCGCCACGTTCCGCTCGTGGCGTTTTTGTTGCTGCTGTTTGTCTGGATCGCATCGACCCTGATGAAAATCCGGATTTGTCTTGAAATTGGTGTGGAGTTTTGCAAATGAACACGATCCTGGCCTACTGGTATCTCAAGTTGCAGGCGCTGGTCCTGCTGGTGTTTGGCAAGCAGCAGGCGGCCCTGGAGAAATTCGACCAGATGCTGGTGCTGCGACCGGGTGACCGTTATGCCCTGGCAAGCCGCGCCCACGTTCTCGCGCAGGAAGGCGACAAACACGGCGCCATCGCCGCGCTGCGTTCGCTGGCGGAGCGTTACCCCGACAATGCCGCGGCCTGGTTCAACCTGGCCTACATGCTGGAAGACATCGGTGGCCACGCCGACGCGGAGCCCGCCTTTCGCCGGGCGCTGGACATCGAACCCAAGATGGACCGGGCCTGGTACGGCCTGGCTCTGCTGCTGATTCGTGATCGCCGCTTCGATGAGGCGGTTCAGGCACTCAAGAAAAATACAGAACTGCAACCCATGAGCCCGTTCGGCTGGTATCAGCTTGCGCGGGTTCATGTCGACAGGCAAGACCCTGATGAGGCGGTGAAAGTCATTCGCCACCTCAAACGGTTTGAGCCTAAAGTGGCCGCCCAGCTGGAACGCGAGACGGGGCTGAGCATTGCTCAGTCTTCCTGAAGGCAGCCCCGCTGAGTGGTTATTTGACGGCCGGGGTCTGGGCCCAGGCTTATAAGAGACGCGATCCGGCTTGCAGGCCACGCTTGGGGACAAGTGGCGATCGTGATGTGCCCGAAAGGGTGTTGTTAGATGGAGGCAAGTGTTATGCAGTTGACTGACAACCATCGCCGTTATTGGCGCAAGAACCTGAATGTCACGGCAATCCTGCTCGTGATCTGGTTCGTCGTGACGTTCGTCGTGAGCTATTTCGCTCGCGAGTTGAGCTTCACTTTCTTTGGCTGGCCTTTTAGCTTCTGGATGGGAGCACAGGGGGCTTTGGTGATTTACGTGGCGATCATCGGCTATTACGCCTGGTACATGGGCAAGCTCGACATCGAACACGGTGTTGAAGAAAGCGAGGAATAATCATGGCTGGAATGTTTGGTTCTGACGCCGGCGGTAACACCGCGGCCTCCAATGCTGCCTTCAAGGCAGGCTTGAGCAAAGTCTACAAGTGGTACACCGGGGGCTTCCTGGCCTTCGTGGTCGTACTGGCCGTCCTTGAGCAGATGGGCTTGTCCCGCCAGTGGATCGGCTTGATCTTCCTGCTGGCCACCATCGGTCTGTATGCCGGCATCGGCATCATGAGCCGTACGACCGACGCTGCCGAATACTACGTGGCAGGGCGCCGAGTCCCGGCCATGTACAACGGCATGGCGACCGGCGCCGACTGGATGTCTGCGGCGTCCTTCATCGGTATGGCCGGAACACTCTACCTGACGGGTTACAGCGGCCTGGCCTTCATCATGGGCTGGACGGGCGGCTACTGCCTGGTGGCCCTGTTTCTTGCGCCCTACCTGCGCAAGTTCGGCCAGTTCACGATCCCCGACTTCCTGGGCGAGCGTTATGGCGGCAACCTGCCACGTTTTCTGGGTATCGTCGCTGCGATTCTGTGCTCCTTCACCTATGTGGTGGCGCAGATTTACGGCGTCGGCATCATCACCGCGCGCCTGACCGGTGTGGCCTTTGAACTCGGGATTTTCCTGGGTCTGGGCGGTATTCTGGTCTGCTCCTTCCTGGGCGGCATGCGTGCTGTGACCTGGACGCAGGTGGCCCAGTACATCATTTTGATCGTGGCTTACATGATCCCGGTGGTGTGGCTGTCGGTCAAACAGACCAGCGTCCCGATTCCGCAGGCAATTTACGGCTTCCAGCTGCAAAAAGTGACTGCCAAGGAAAAAGAGCTGACCAGCAACGCCAAGGAAATCGAAGTTCGCGATATCTTCAAGCAGCGTTCGGCAGCCCTGGCTGAAAAGCTCAAGAACCCGGCCGCTGCGCTGGCTGCCGACAAGGCCGCCGCGGAGAAAGCCGTGGCGGACCTGAAAGCTTCCAACGGCGCGCTGTCGGAAATTTCCGCGGCTGAAAAAGCGCTCGCTGCCTTGCCGAAAGATGAAGCTGCAGCCAAGAAGGCGTGGGCCGCTGCCAAGGCTGGAGCTGACACCAAGGCCTTGCCGCTCAATGGCATGCCACCGCACGCCCAGCAGTTTGCCGGTGACCCCAATGGCGATGCCAAGGCTCAGCATGCTTACGACGTTTCGCGTCGCAACTTCCTGGCACTGATTTTCTGCCTGATGGTGGGTACCGCCGCGCTGCCGCACATCCTGATGCGTTACTACACGGTGCCCAGCGTGAAGGAAGCGCGGCAATCCGTCACCTGGTCGCTGTTCTTCATTTTCCTGCTGTACTTCACCGCGCCGGCCCTGGCTGTGCTGGTGAAATACGAGGTATTCACGGTGCTGATTGGCACGCCGTTCAACGCGTTGCCGGACTGGATTTCCGCCTGGAACAAGGTTGATCCTTCGCTGCTGTCGGTGGTGGACATCAACAAGGACGGCATTTTGCAGCTCAACGAAATGTCCATCGGTGGTGACATCATCGTGCTGGCCGCGCCCGCGATTGGCGGCCTGCCTTACGTGGTGTCCGGCCTGGTGGCTGCCGGTGGTCTGGCTGCGGCGCTGTCCACTGCTGACGGCCTGCTGCTGACGATCGCCAACGCGCTGAGCCATGACCTGTACTACAAAATGATCGACCCGAACGCATCGACTGCACGCCGCGTGACCATCTCCAAGGTCCTGCTGCTGGTGGTTGCGCTGTGCGCCGCTTACGTGGCGTCCCAGAAACCGGCCGACATTCTGTTCCTGGTTTCCGCGGCGTTCTCGTTCGCTGCGGCTGCGTTCTTCCCGGCCCTGACGCTGGGGATCTTCTGGAAACGTGCCACTGGTATCGCTGCCTCTCTGGGCATGATCGCCGGCCTGGGAACCACGTTCTTCTACATGATCACCACCCAGCCCTGGATGCGCGGCCTGTTCGGCATCACCTCACCGGTTCAGCTCTGGTTTGAAATCCAGCCGATCTCGGCCGGTGTCTTCGGTGTGCCTATCGGCTTTGCCGTGATCATCCTGGTCAGCCTGGTCACCCCGGCGCCCAGCCGCAAGGTCCAGGAGTTGGTCGAGCATGTGCGCTACCCAACCCTGCGTGCCGATCCCGTGCGCTGAGTCCTGAACTGACCGGAACCTTCGGTCAGCTTCAACCAAAAAGCCCGGCAACTCGCGTTGCCGGGCTTTTTTCATGGGCGGGTGTTTCGACATGCCGTCCAGGACAAGCCCCCCCCCGGGGGCAAGGGGATCTAAGCACGGCGAGCGACAGTGGGGGCTCTTTCCCTTTCAAGCAGGGGCCGCGGGTCC
Source organism: Polaromonas sp. 39-63-25 (assembly GCF_002278925.1). Lineage (GTDB taxonomy): Bacteria > Pseudomonadota > Gammaproteobacteria > Burkholderiales > Burkholderiaceae_C > Polaromonas. The sequence goes on along the minus strand of NZ_NCJH01000001.1, from coordinate 403,107 downwards.
GGCTTTGCCGGCCCGCAGGCGCAGCGGCCCCCTCGGGGGGCAGGGAGCTACACGCAGTGAGCGACCGTGGGGGCAATATTCCGGTGGTATATAATCATGGGCTTCGCCTTGCTGCACCCTTAACGACGCTGGGGCAGCTTCAACCAAACCACAAGGAGAGTTTATGCGTCATTACGAGATCGTCTTGCTGATCCACCCGGATCAAAGCGAGCAAGTCCCAGCCATGCTGGAACGTTACAAGGGCATGATTACCGCCGGCGGTGGAAAAGTGCATCGTGTTGAAGATTGGGGCCGCCGCCAGCTGGTGTACCTGATCCAAAAACTCGCCAAAGCCCACTACCTGTGCATCAACATCGAAGCCAGCCAGGCCGTGATGGAAGAAATTGAACACGCGTTCAAGTTCAATGACGCCGTGTTGCGCCACCTGACCGTGGTCAAGAAAAAGGCTGAAACCGGCCCGTCCCTCATGATGCGCAACGTCGAGAGGGAAGAGGCCCGCAAGGCCCAGCAGCAGGAGTATGCAGCGTCGTAAGACGCCACCATGCTGTTGAACGACTCACTGCTGCGCAAAACACCCTGCAGTGAACCGCGTTGAATTGACCGCTTGTATCGCCGAGGCCAGTCCTCTTCGCTACACCCCCGCTGGAATCCCCGCTGCCAATTTCGTCCTCGAACACGAGTCGGAAATGACAGAAGCAGGTTCCACCCGGCAGGTCAAATTGACAATGAAGGCAGTTGCTTTTGGTGCCCTGGCAGAACAAACCGGCCAGCTCCCCTTGGGCAAACCTTTCAGGTTCACCGGTTTTCTGGTCAATGCGCGTGGCAGCAAAAGTGTCGTGTTTCATATCCAAGCTTTTCAACCAGTTTCTGAACAAGTACTGAACCCCATTTAAGGAGTCCATCATGCCCGGACCAAAACGTTTCAACAAAGACAAGCGCCCCAAGCGCAATACCCAATCCCTGCTGTTCAAACGCAAGCGTTTTTGCCGTTTCACAGCTGCTGGTGTTGAAGAAATCGACTACAAGGACATCGATACCCTGCGCGATTTCGTTGCCGAAAACGGCAAGATCATCCCCGCTCGCCTGACCGGCACGCGCGCGATTTTCCAGCGCCAGATCAACACCGCCGTCAAGCGCGCTCGTTTCCTCGCGATGCTGCCTTACAGCGACCAGCACCGCAGCCTGTAAGGAACACGACCATGCAAATCATTCTGCTCGACAAAGTCGTCAACCTGGGCAATCTGGGTGAAGTCGTCAAGGTCAAAGACGGTTACGCACGCAATTTCCTGATCCCTTCCGGCCGCGCCCGTCGCGCCACCGCCATGGCGATCAAGGAATTCGAAGTCAAACGCGCCGAACTTGAAAAAGCCGCCGCTGCCAAGCTGGCCGAAATGCAAGCCCAGGGCGAAAAGCTGGGCGGTACCACCGTCAAGCTCACGCAAAAGGCGGGCGTGGACGGCCGCCTGTTCGGCTCCGTCACCAACCATGACATTTCGGCCGAGCTGACCAAGCAGGGCTTCCCCGTGCTCAAGTCGCAGATCCGCATGCCCAACGGTCCCCTGAAGACCGTCGGCGACCACCCGGTCACCGTGGCGCTGCACACCGATGTGGCTGTGGACATCACCGTGACGGTGTACGGCGAATCCGCTTAAACAGCTTCACTGCTCCGAAAAAAGCCGCTCGCTGAGCGGCTTTTTTCTTGGCGTTGTTTCTCGATGGGCTTGTTCACACCTACAGCCCTGATTTACACCGCATTTCCCACGCTTATTCACAACTTTATCCACCGCGTTTTCGCTGTGCCGGCGTAGTATTTAGCACCCTCTCAGGAATCCCATGTCCGCCGTACTTTCCACCGCTCCCGATCCCCGTTACAGCGCCGACCGGCAGATTGCCCAGCTGCGCATTCCGCCGCACTCCATCGAGGGCGAGTCGAGTGTTCTGGGCGGCCTGTTGCTGGACAACGGCGCCTGGGACCGGGTCGGCGACCTGCTGGTCGACGAGGACTTCTACCGCTACGAACACAAGCTGATCTACGCCGCCGTCGGCGCGCTGATCAACGCCACCAAACCGGCCGACGTGATCACGGTCTACGAGCACCTGCAGAACCAGGGCAAGGCGGAGGACGTGGGTGGCCTGAGCTACCTGAACTCGCTGGCCCAGTACGTGCCCAGCGCCGGCAACATCCGCCGTTATGCAGAGATCGTGCGCGAGCGCTCCATCCTGCGCAAGCTGGTGGCCGCCAGCGACGAAATCGCCACCCATGCCTTCAACCCGCAGGGCAAGGCCGTGGCCATGATCCTGGACGAGGCCGAGCAGAAGATTTTCAAGATCGGCGAGCAGGGCTCGCGCATGAAGCAGGGCTTCCAGAGCATGGACACCCTGGTGGTCAGCCTGCTGGACCGCGTGACCGAGATGTCGGAAAACCCGAACGACGTCACCGGCGTGCCCACAGGCTTTTACGACCTGGACAAAATGACCTCCGGCTTCCAGGCCGGTGACCTGGTGATCCTGGCCGCAAGACCCTCGATGGGCAAGACCGCACTGGCCATCAACATTGCCGAACACGTGGCGCTCAACGAAGGCCTGCCGGTGGCGGTGTTTTCGATGGAGATGGGTGCGTCCCAGCTGGCGGTGCGTATCGTCGGCTCCATAGGCCGCATCGACCAGACGCATCTGCGCACCGGCGCGCTGACCGACGAGGAGTGGCCGCGCCTGACCGAAGCCATCGAAAAGCTGCGCAACATCTCGCTGCACATCGACGAAACCCCGGGCCTGACGGTCAGCGAACTGCGTGCCAACGCCAGGCGCCTGGCCCGCCAGTGCGGCAAGCTCGGCCTGATCGTGGTCGACTATCTGCAGCTCATGAGTGTGTCCAGCGGCATGGCCGAGGAAAACCGCGCTACGGCCGTCGGCGAAATCTCGCGCGGCCTGAAGATGCTGGCCAAGGAGCTGCAATGCCCGGTGATTGCGCTGTCACAGCTGAGCCGCGGCGTCGAATCGCGCACCGACAAGCGCCCCATGATGAGCGATCTGCGCGAGTCCGGCGCGATCGAGCAGGACGCCGACATCATCATGTTCATCTACCGCGACGAGTACTACACCAAAGACGCCTGCAAGGAACCCGGTGTGGCCGAGGTCATCATCAGTAAACAGCGGAACGGCCCGACCGGGACCGTCAAGCTGGCGTTTATCAACCGCATCACCAAGTTTGAGAGTCTGGCGCATGGGGGCGGTGGGGATTTCTAAGGCAAGCAGCCTGTGCCACATTGACTGTCAAAAACCTGCGGGACATTTAACGTAAACAGTGAAAAGCTCGATGCAAGAAGCAAACTATCCAGCGCTTATCCTATCGATGGTTTCGCTATTGCTCAGTGTCCTTACGTTCTACTGGACGACGCTTCGCAAGCGTAAAGCTTTTTATCTTTTGCGAACATCAGGGTTCATGAATTTGCAACCGCAGTTCGTTATGGTTAACGGTGGGAAAAGTGACCTACTGGTCACTGAAATGATTTGCCGATTTGAGCATGCTGCACCCGGAATCGGATCAGTTCCGAAACAAAAAATCGCCTTTGAAAACGGAAGCGATTGGTTATTGAGTTCTGGCAAAGCCCGTCATGGTTTCGTTGAATTTACAGAGCCTTTTGATGGTGCATTTGCCAAGCAAGGACGGCGTGATCCCAAGAAGATGAATTTATTCTTTTTTGATGTGTATTTGGATATTAAATGGATTGATATGGATGGCTTGACTCACCAAAAATCGGTTCAACTCACTCAGTATGGACTTGACGAACGCGGGGTGATTACGATGGGTGGTCTGGAGGACTTTAGCTACAACATGAATGACAGCAAAGTTCGCGGTATCTGGGCTGCCCGCTCCTTTTGGCATAAAAAGCCGTAGCTTCAAATATTGGGTTCCCAGCCTCTGTTCCCAATCAATTGGCCTCCATTCGCTAAATGAGAAGCCTCTTCATCTCCAAGAGTTAGCTTAACGCGGCTTCGCCACCATCAAATAAAACACCCCCAGCATCGCCACAATCGCGGGGTAGCCCAGCCATTCCCACCAGCGCGCATAACGCCAGTAGGCGTCCGCGAAAACAAACAACGTCATCAAGACCACCAGTCAAGGTGTGCTCAGTGGCAGGTCCGCTAGATAGATAGATAGACACGCCATGGCAAAGCCCGTGACGGGTTGAATGACCACGGTGGGTTTAGTGAGCTTTTTGCCTGTAGCCCAATAAGCACGGGCGCAGCAAGCTATTGATTTCGTAGCGCCTTCGGGACAGGTGAGCCGGTTATTCCAGATCTTCCATGGCCAGCATGTGGTACTTCTGGGCATAGGAAAAAGGCTGCTTTCTCACCACGGTCATCACACGTTCTGTCTCCTTCTCGGAGGGGGCATGCACCATCAGGGCGTGCTGGCCTTCGCGGGCCAGGGTGACGTATTTCTGGACTGTGGCGCCTTCGGTGCCTATCGATGGCAGCGCGACATCGGAGTCGCCATCGACCTTGCCGATCTCGCGCAGGACGTCGTCGGGGGTCAGCAGCATGATGGCCTGCCCGTCGAAGCCCTGGTCCTCCAGCTCACGCGCGGCCTGCTCGGCCTGACCGGCTTCGGGGAACATGATGAAGGCGTAACCCGTGGGGTAGAACACGCCCTGGAGGGTCAACATCCTGGGGTGGACTGCAAATGTTTTCATGGTGAATCCTTGGGCTGTGAATCCACCATTTATGCACGCCAGCGGCACGCTGTCTGTAGGCCAGTTCGTACAAAGCGCGTGGCGCGGCGCCCCGGAAAGGCGCGGCGGTTCAGGGCAGTTCTTCGGTCCGGAGGGTGGGTTCCGACATGACGCGGGCGGTGCTGGACAGGCTGTCGAGCAGCCGGTTCGCAAAGAAGCTGCTTTGCGTGTCCGGTTCCAGCGCGGCGATCACGAGGTTGGCCAGCGGCTGGTTCATGGGCACGTAGTAGCTGCCCGAGGGCGCGTCGATCACGCCGCGCACCAGCGCCACGTCGACCTTGACGATCTGCGCGGCATCGGCGATGCTGCCGCGCACATCCTGCCGGACCCCGGCCGAGCTCGCCGTTTCGCGGTACAGGTCGCCCAGCATGGACGCCGGCTCGGCCACCCGCAGCACCTGCACACCATGCAGGCGCAACCGCTCCACCGCCGTTCGCGACCCCGCCGACAGCCAGTAGCCGCAGGGACGCACGCGCGTCTTGATCTTGCGCAGCGTGAGTGCCGAGTTCCATTGGACCTTGAGGGCCTTGTCGGCACCGGTGACCGGGTCCAGCATGACGAGTTCCTGCTGGGTGAGGGTGGGGCCGGCTTCGACCACGGCCTCTTCCTTGCAGGCCAGGGCGCTCATCTCTTTCTCGACATAAGGCTGCAGCTGGCCCAGTTCGCTGGCCCGCTGGGCAGTGCTGGTGAGCACGCTGGAGATCGCGGTGACATGGGTGTGCACGCGGCGCTGGATGTGCAGCCGGCCTATGCCCACGCCACGGGTTTCGATCAGCAGGCTGACCGCGTTTTTCAGGCCGCTGACGTTGCGGCCGGTGTCGGGCTGCGTGCCGCCCATCGAGATGGTCTTGTCCGCCAGGTCTGTCGAGGTGGTGTAGTACCACTCGGTGCTGAGCCCTTGCCTCTTGAGGGCGGCCACCAGCGGTCGGCGGTACCACTCTTCGGAGGCTTTGGTCAAAAACTCGGGGATGTTGGCGGTCGTCGCGTACTGCAGCAGGGCGTCGTACTTCTGCACCGTGCCGAATTTCTGCAGAAAACGGCCAACCACGGTGTATTCGTGGGCATCAACCACGACCGTCGGGTGGTAGTCGCGCGCGAGCCGGGCCAGGGCCTGTGCTTCCGGTGTGTTGAGCAGCAGGTGATCGCGGTTCATGTCCAGGCCGCCGGTGGTCACGCGTTTGTTGTCCATCGAGCCATCGGGGTTGGCGCGCGGCACGATGATGACGTTGACACGATCGAGCACCGGCCGCAGCAGGCCTTGCGTGAGCTCGCGGGCCACGACCAGCAAGGCTTCGGTGCCGGCGGGTTCGTCGCCATGCTGCTGGCCGATCAGCAGCACGGTGGGGCGGGCCGAGGCCGCGATGGCGGCGGCATCCGTGCCGGCGGCACGCGTCAGCACCAGGGCTTCCAGGGTCTCGCCGCGTTGTGACTGGCCAATGGGCAGCACGGCGGCTTTCAGGCCTGGCGAGCGCGAGGCCACGGTGCTGAGCTCACGCAGCCAGGTCTGGATTTCCGCATTCGAGGTGAAGCTGCCGCGTCCTTCCTGCAGGCCGGGCGTGTTGTAAATGACGGAAGGCACCGGGAAACGGGCGGCGACGGCGGCGCTGTAGGGGGCGGCGCTGGCAGGCGAGGGGCCCATCGCCGGTCGGTCGGGGACGGGCTGGACGACAACGCCGGGAATGGGGGCGGGCGCCGGCGCCACCACCACCCGCGGCGGGGCCGTGACCGTGCCGGTGGGCGAAGGCCAGGGCGGCAGCGGTACCGAGCTACAGGCCGCCAGCGCCAGCAGCAGCGGCAGCAGAACGACGGCGCGTGGGCCGGTCCCGCGAGGGCGCAGGACAAGGGGCGATGGGCGCGATGGTTCCGGGGGACTGAGGGAACGGGTCATCCGCAGGGGCAGGTCGGTCTTGGTCATGGCTTGGTGTTGGGAAGGCAGGCACAGGTGCGGCCCGGACTGCCATTATCCGGCTTGCGCGCCTCTGCCGGTGTTGGTGCCTACCCTCTGTGCGCTCTGGTTCGGCATTTTTGCCACCCGTTCGCGGCGTCGGGCGGGCCCGCATGAGAAACTACGGCTTCCATGCTCTCCGAATCCGCTCCTTCCACCATGAATCCCGGTTCTTTCCCCGCACATCGCCTCAGCGTGGCCCCGATGATGGACTGGACCGACCGGCATTGCCGCTATTTTCACCGCCTGCTGTCACGCCATGCCCTGCTCTACACCGAGATGGTGACCACCGGGGCGCTGGTGCATGGCGACGTGGCGCGGCATCTGCGCTTCAACGCCGAAGAACACCCGGTGGCGCTGCAGCTGGGCGGCAGCGAGCCGGCCGATCTGGCGCACTGCGCCCGGCTGGGCGAGTTATGGGGCTACGACGAAATCAACCTCAACTGCGGCTGCCCCAGCGAACGCGTGCAGCGCGGCGCCTTTGGCGCCTGCCTGATGGCCGAGCCGCAACTGGTGGCCGACTGCGTCAAGGCCATGGTCGATGTGGTGCACGTGCCCGTCACTGTCAAGCACCGCATCGGCATCGACAAGGGGGAGAGTTACGGCTTCGTGCGCGACTTTGTCGGTGCGGTCAGCGAAGCCGGCTGCACGACCTTCATCGTGCATGCGCGCAATGCCTGGCTCAAGGGCCTGAGCCCGAAGGAAAACCGCGAGGTGCCGCCGCTGCGTTATGAGATGGTGCACCGGCTCAAGCGCGAGTTTCCGGCGCTCACCATCGTCATCAACGGCGGCATCACCACCGGTGAACAGGTGGCGGCGCAATTGCGTGAACTCGACGGCGTGATGATCGGCCGCGAGGCCTACCACAACCCCTGGTGGCTGGCCTCCTGGGATGAGGCCTTTTTCGGCGCGGCGCACAGCGAGGCGACGCGCGAATCCGTCGAGGCGCAGATGGCCGACTACATGGCCAGGGAGTTTGCGGAACACGACACGCCCTGGCCAACCATCGCCCGTCACATGCTGGGCCTGCGCCACGGCCTGCCCGGTTCGCGGCGCTGGCGCCAGGTCTGGAGCGACCACAAGCTCAAGAGCTTGCACCCGCGCGAGGTGATGGCACTGGCCCATGCGCCAGGCGCTGCGGGCGAAAGCGCTGAATCTTCATGGCAGGTTGCGGTGCCGGCGCATGCTTGACGCCGCGCAGCGCGAGACGCGCCGGGCGCTGCTGCTCCTGTGGCTGGTGCCGGCGCTCTGGGCCGTCAACTACATCGTGGCGCGCAAGGCGCCCGGCGTCATCGGGCCCTACATGCTGGCCCTGGGCCGCTGGGGCCTGGCCGCCCTGATCCTGATGGTGATCACGCGGGCTGAACTGTGGGAGCAACGGGCCGCAATCACGCGGGCCTGGCGGCAATACCTGGTGCTCGGCACCCTGGGTATGCTGATTTGCGGTGCCTGGGTGTATGAAGGGGCGCGCTCCACCGGGGCCATGAATATCGCGCTGATTTATTCGGCCTCGCCGGTGCTGATCGCCCTGGGGGCCATGTGGTGGCTGGGCGAGGGTTTCGGCGCGCGGCAGGCGGCCGGTGTGCTGCTGGCGCTGACGGGCGTGGTTCACGTGGTCGTCAAGGGGCGCTGGACGGCCCTGGCCGACGTGCAGTTTGTGGCAGGAGATGCGTGGATTCTGGCGGCCACGGTGTCCTGGGCGGCCTATGCGCTGCTGCAGAAAAGGTGGCCCAGTTCCCTGAGTGCAACGGCGCGGCTGGCTGCGATCTGCATAGGCGGCACCCTGGTGCTGCTGCCTCCGGCGGTGTGGGAGGCGACACGGCCCGGCGCAGACACCCTGGGCAGCCAGGCCTTGCTGCTGGTGGTGGTGGCCTCGCTGATTCCGGGCGTGGGTGCCTACTGGATCTACGGCTGGGCGCAGAAAATCCTCGGGGCCAGCCGGGTGGCCGTGGCGCTGTACCTGGGCCCGCTCTACGCGGCGGGGGCTGCCTGGCTGCTCGGCGAACCACCGGGCTGGCACCATGCGGTGGGTGCGCTGCTGATCCTGCCGGGGGTGTTTCTGGTCACCCGGCCGATCAAACAGCCTGTCAAGCCGCAGCTTCCAGCCCGTTCCTGAAATGCTCGCGCATGCGCTGCACGGTGGCATCGGCATCGCGTGCGGCCAACGCCGCCATGATGGCGCGGTGTTCGGCCAATGACTCTTCGATGCGGCCGCTTTTGAGCAGTGAGTTGTGGCGGTTGAGCTTCATGACCTTGCGCAGATCCGCCACCATCTGGTCGCGCCAGCGGTTGTTGGCGATTTCCAGCAGGCGCATGTGGAAGGTTTCGTTGATCTGGAAAAACCGCTCGCGGTTGGCCACGGCTTTTTCGAGCTCGCGGTGCAGGGTTTTCAGCTCCTGCAGCTGGGCTTCGGTGGCCTGGGCCGCCACCACGCCCGCGGCGTCGCTTTCCAGCAGCGAGAGCAGGTGGTAGACATCGGCGAGGTCGCGTTCGGACACCTCGGTCACGTAGGCCCCGCGCCGCACCTTCATGGTCACCAGGCCTTCGGTGGCCAGCACCTTGAGGGCTTCGCGCAGCGGCGTGCGGCTGATGCCATATTCCTCGGCCAGCTTGAGCTCGTCGATCCAGCTGCCGGGCGCCAGTTCGCGGCTGAAAATGCGCTGGCGCAAAAGCTCCGCCACCTCTTCGTAAAGTGCGCGGGGGGTCAGTGAAACAGCGGCCATGGTCTTGGTAGGGTGTCGGTTGCAGCCGGAGGGCTGGACAGCGCGATCTTATCCGAAACTAAATTTTGCATCAATAATTATAAATAATGTAAACTCGCCAAATCGACAGCTTGCCTGCCCAACTCCATCGAAGCACGCGCCATGAGCACCCCAAAACCTTCCCCCAGCCCTGAATTCGCCTCTGCCAGTCTGGAGGCCTGGGCCAAGGCAGCCGCCAAATCGGCGCCCGGCGGCGACCTCAGCGCGCTGGCTTGGCAGACCCCCGACGGCATCAGCGTCAAGCCGCTGTACACCGCGGAAGACGTCAAGGACCTGCCTTACACCAACACCCTGCCGGGTTTTGAGCCCTTCATTCGCGGCCCGCAGGCCACCATGTATGCGGTGCGGCCCTGGACCATCCGCCAGTACGCGGGTTTTTCCACGGCGGAAGAGTCCAACGCGTTTTACCGCAAGGCGCTGGCCGCCGGCGGGCAGGGTGTCTCGGTCGCGTTCGATCTGGCGACGCACCGCGGCTACGACAGCGACCACCCGCGCGTCACCGGTGACGTCGGCAAGGCCGGCGTGGCAATTGACTCGGTCGAGGACATGAAAATCCTGTTCGACCAGATCCCGCTGGACAAGGTGTCGGTGTCCATGACCATGAACGGCGCGGTGTTGCCGGTGCTGGCCGGTTATGTGGTGGCGGCCGAAGAGCAGGGTGTGGCACAGGACCAGCTCAGCGGCACCATCCAGAACGACATCCTCAAAGAGTTCATGGTGCGCAACACCTACATCTACCCGCCGGCGCCCAGCATACGCATCATCGGCGACATCATCGAGTACACGGCAGAGCACATGCCGAAGTTCAACTCGATCAGCATCTCCGGTTACCACATGCAGGAAGCCGGCGCGAACCAGGCGCTCGAACTGGCCTTCACCCTGGCCGACGGCAAGGAGTATGTGAAGACGGCGATTGCCAAGGGCCTGGACGTCGACGGTTTTGCCGGGCGCCTGAGCTTTTTCTGGGCCATCGGCATGAACTTCTACCTTGAAGTGGCCAAGATGCGCGCGGCGCGCCTGCTCTGGTGCCGCATCATGAAGGAGTTCAACGCCAAAAGCGCCAAGAGCCTGATGCTGCGCACGCATTGCCAGACCAGCGGCTGGAGTCTGACCGAGCAGGACCCCTACAACAACGTGGTGCGCACCACCATCGAGGCCATGGCCGCGGTCTTCGGTGGAACGCAAAGCCTGCATACCAACAGTTTTGACGAAGCGATTGCCTTGCCGACGGAGTTCTCGTCGCGCATCGCCCGCAACACCCAGCTCATCATCCAGGAAGAAACCCACATCCCGAACGTGATCGACCCCTGGGCCGGCAGCTACATGATGGAAAAACTGACCCAGGACATGGCCGACGCCGCCTGGGCCATCATCGAGGAGGTCGACGCCATGGGCGGCATGACCAAGGCCGTGGACAGCGGCTGGGCCAAGCTCAAGATCGAGGCCGCCGCCGCCGAAAAGCAGGCGCGCATCGACAGCGGCAAGGACGTCATCGTCGGCGTCAACAAGTACAAGCTCAAGACGGAAGATGCGATTGAAACCCGCGACATCGACAACGTGGCCGTGCGCGACGGGCAGATCACGCGCCTGAAGGCGATCCGCGCCAAACGCGACGGCGCAGCGGTGCAGGCCGCGCTGGACGCCCTGACGGCCGCCGCTGAAAAGGGCGATGGCAACCTGCTCGATTTATGCATCCAGGCCATGCGCCTGCGCGCCACCGTGGGTGAGGTTAGCGATGCGCTCGAAAAAGTTTACGGGCGCCACCGCGCCGATACACAAAAGGTGACCGGTGTGTACGCAGCAGCTTATGACTCGGCCGAAGGCTGGGAAAACCTCAAGTCTGAAATCAATGCCTTTGCCGAGGCCCAGGGCCGACGCCCGCGCGTGATGATTTCCAAGCTGGGCCAGGACGGCCACGACCGTGGCGCCAAGGTGGTGGCCACGGCCTTTGCCGACCTCGGCTTCGACGTGGACATGGGGCCGCTGTTCCAGACGCCCGAGGAGTGCGCGCGCCAGGCGATTGAAAACGATGTGCATGCGGTGGGCGTATCAACGCTGGCCGCCGGCCACAAGACGCTGGTGCCCGCCATCATCGCCGAGCTCAAGAAGCAGGGCGCCGACGACATCATCGTGTTTGTCGGCGGCGTGATTCCGAGGCAGGACTACGAGATGCTTTATGAAGCCGGCGTGAAAGGCATTTACGGCCCCGGCACACCGATCCCGGCCAGTGCCAAGGACGTGCTGGAGCAGATCAAGGCTGCGCTGAAGTGACTTCCGGCGAACTGGTGGATGCAGTGCTGCATGGCGACGCCGCAGCGCAGCGCCGTGCCATCGCCAAAGCGATCACCTTGCTGGAATCTACCCGCGCCGATCACCGCGCGCTGGGTGACGAGCTGCTGACCGCCTTGCTGCCGCACACCGGCAAGGCCTTCCGCTTGGGCATCAGCGGCGTGCCTGGCGTCGGCAAATCCACCTTCATTGAAGTGCTGGGCCTTTATTTGATTGCGCAAGGTCACCGCGTGGCCGTGTTGACCATCGACCCCTCGTCAAGCGTCTCGGGAGGCTCCATCCTCGGCGACAAGACGCGTATGGAACATCTCTCGGTGCACGAACGCGCCTACATCCGGCCCAGCCCGTCCAGCGGCACCCTGGGCGGCGTCGCCGAGAAAACGCGCGAGGCCATGCTGGTCTGCGAAGCGGCCGGTTACGACGTGGTGATTGTCGAAACCGTGGGTGTCGGCCAGTCTGAGACCGCGGTGGCCAACATGACCGACATGTTTGTGCTGATGCAACTGCCCAATGCCGGCGACGACCTGCAGGCGATCAAGAAGGGGGTGATGGAGCTGGCCGACCTGGTCGTCATCAACAAGGCCGATATCGACGCCGATGCCGCGATGCGCGCGCAGGCGCAGATCGCCTCCGCCATGCGCCTGTTCGGGCTGGTCAACAACGCGATGGGCCAGGCGCAGGCCGCGGCCTACGACACCTTCTGGCACCCGCAGGTGATCCAGCTCAGCGCGCTGCACAACAAGGGGGTCGATGGCTTCTGGGTCGCGGTGACGCAGTTCAGGGACATCCAGACCGCCAACGGCCGGCTGGCCGAGCGCCGCCGGCACCAGTCCCTGTCGTGGATGTGGGAACGCATCGACGCCGGGCTCAAGCAGGCCTTCCGGCAGGACCCGGCGGTCAGCGCCTTGCTGCCCACCCTGGTGGCCGATGTCGAAAGCGGCCGCATTCCGGCCTCCACCGCAGCAAGAAATCTGCTTGCATCCCAATCGGGGCGGGCGCCAGCAGCTATCAAATAAAGAGCATATAGAAAGCAAACCATGCAAGACATTCTTGAGCAACTCGAAACAAAACGCGCCGCTGCCCGTCTGGGCGGAGGGCAGAAACGCATAGACGCCCAGCACGGCAAGGGCAAACTCACGGCGCGCGAGCGGCTGGAACTGCTGCTCGACGAAGGCACGTTTGAAGAATGGGACATGTTTGTCGAGCACCGCTGCACCGACTTCGGCATGGCCGACAACAAGATTCCCGGCGACGGCGTGGTGACCGGTTACGGCATGATCAATGGCCGCCTGGTGTTTGTTTTCAGCCAGGACTTCACCGTGTTCGGCGGCGCGCTGTCCGAAGCGCACGCCGAGAAAATCTGCAAGGTGATGGACCAGGCCATGAAGGTCGGCGCGCCGGTGATTGGCCTCAACGACTCTGGCGGCGCGCGCATCCAGGAAGGGGTGGCCTCGCTGGGCGGTTATGCCGACGTGTTCCAGCGCAACGTGATGGCCTCGGGCGTGATTCCGCAGATCAGCATGATCATGGGCCCCAGCGCGGGCGGCGCGGTGTATTCACCGGCCATGACCGACTTCATCTTCATGGTGAAAGACAGCTCCTACATGTTTGTCACCGGCCCCGAGGTGGTGAAAACCGTGACACATGAAGAAGTGACCGCCGAGGAACTGGGCGGCGCGACCACCCACACGACACGCAGCGGCGTGGCCGACCTGGCGTTTGAAAACGACGTGGAAGCGCTCCTGATGCTGCGCCGGCTCTACAACTACCTGCCGCTGAACAACCGCGAAAAAGCGCCGGTGCGCCCCAGTGCCGACCCGGCCGGCCGCATGGACCTGAGCCTGGACACGCTGGTGCCCGAGAACCCGAACAAGCCCTACGACATGAAGGAGCTGATCACCAAGACGGTGGACGACGGCGATTTTTTCGAGATCCAGCCCGAGTACGCCAAAAACATCATCATCGGTTTTGCGCGCATGGAGGGTCAGTCGGTCGGCATCGTGGCGAACCAGCCGCTGGTGCTGGCCGGTTGCCTGGACATCAAGAGCAGCATCAAGGCGGCGCGTTTTGTGCGCTTCTGCGATGCCTTCAACATCCCGGTGATCACCTTTGTCGATGTGCCCGGCTTCATGCCCGGCACCAGCCAGGAGTACGGCGGCATCATCAAACACGGCGCCAAACTGCTGTACGCGTATGCCGAATGCACGGTGCCGAAAATCACCGTGATCACGCGCAAGGCCTATGGCGGCGCCTACGACGTGATGAGCTCCAAACATTTGCGCGGTGACGTCAACTTCGCCTGGCCGAATGCCGAGATCGCCGTCATGGGCGCCAAAGGCGCGGTGGAAATCATCTTCCGCGAAGACCGCAAGGACCCGGCCAAGCTGGCCGCGAAAGAGGCCGAATACAAGGCGCGTTTCGCCAATCCCTTTGTGGCCGGCGCACGCGGCTTCATCGACGACGTGATCCTGCCGCATGAAACCCGCAAGCGCATCTGCCGTTCACTGGTGATGCTCAAGGACAAGAAGATCGAAAACCCGTGGCGCAAGCACGGCAACATTCCGCTCTAAGTGATTGAGGAAAGAGACACCATGTTTACCAAAATTCTCATTGCCAATCGGGGTGAAATCGCCTGCCGCGTCATCCAGACCGCCCGCAAGATGGGCATCAAAACGGTGGCGGTGTATTCCGACGCCGACAAGGACGCGCGCCATGTCGAACTGGCCGACGAGGCCGTCCACATCGGGCCGGCGCCCAGCCGGGACAGCTACCTGCAGGGCGACAAGATCATTGCAGCGGCCAAACAGACGGGCGCGCAGGCGATTCACCCGGGTTATGGTTTCCTCAGTGAAAACGCCGGTTTTGCCAAGCGGGTGGAAGAAGAGGGCCTGGTGTTTATCGGCCCCAAGCATTATTCGATCGCCGCCATGGGCGACAAGATCGAGTCGAAAAAACTCGCCGGTGCGGCGGGTGTCAACTGCATCCCCGGCGTCAATGACGCGATTGAAACCGCCGAGAAGGCCGTCGAGATTGCCCAAGGCATTGGTTACCCGGTGATGATCAAGGCCAGTGCCGGCGGTGGCGGCAAGGGCCTGCGTGTGGCCTTCAACGACAAGGAAGCGCTCGAAGGCTTTACCTCCTGCCGCAACGAAGCACGCAACAGTTTTGGCGACGACCGTGTCTTCATCGAAAAGTTTGTCGAGGAGCCGCGCCACATCGAGATCCAGCTGATCGGCGACAGCCACGGCAATGTGATTTACCTCAATGAGCGGGAATGCTCGATCCAGCGCCGCCACCAGAAGGTGATCGAGGAGGCGCCGTCGCCTTTCATCAGCGAAGCGACGCGAAAAGCCATGGGCGAGCAGGCCGTGGCGCTGGCCAAGGCCGTCAAGTACGAGAGCGCCGGCACGGTGGAGTTTGTGGTCGGCAAGGACCAGAGTTTTTACTTCCTTGAAATGAACACCCGCCTGCAGGTGGAGCATCCGGTGACCGAATGCATCACCGGCCTGGACCTGGTCGAGCTGATGATTCGCGTGGCGGCTGGCGAGAAGCTGCCGCTGGCGCAGAAGGACGTCAAACGCGAGGGCTGGGCCATCGAGTGCCGGATCAATGCCGAAGACCCGTTCCGCAACTTCCTGCCGTCCACCGGCCGGCTGGTGCGTTTCCAGCCGCCCCGGCAGGACATGTTTGCGGCGGAGACCGCGCAGCTGTTCGGCGTGCGGGTCGATACCGGCGTGCAGGACGGCGGCGAGATTCCGATGTTTTACGACTCGATGATTGCCAAGCTCATTGTTCACGGCACCGACCGCCTTGACGCGATTGCCAAGATGCGCGAGGCCCTGAACAGCTTTGTGATTCGCGGCGTTTCCAGCAACATCCCGTTCCAGGCGGCGCTGCTGGCGCACCCGAAGTTTGTCGCCGGCGACTTTAACACCGGCTTCATCGCCGAAAACTATGCCCAGGGTTTCCGCGCCGAAGATGTACCGCATGACGACGCCGGTTTTCTGGTGGCGCTGGCTGCCTATGTGAACCGCCGCCTGCTGGGCCGCGCCGCGGGCATCAGCGGCCAGTTGCCGGGTCACGGGGTGACGGTGGCTGAAGAGTTCGTGGTGGTTGGCCTGGGGGAGGCTGGAAAGAACATCCACGAAGCCGTGACCGTGCGGGACTTTCAAGCCGAATCGGGCTCCAGCGCCATAGAAGCGGGCGGGAAGCGCTACGAAATATGTAGCAGATGGCATCTGGGCGGTGCGCGCATCCGCGGCACGGTCAATGGCCAGCCTTTTGCCGCCCAGGTCGAACGCGGTGTCGGCCGCAATCCCCTGGCCATTCGCATTGCCCACAACGGCACGCGGCTGGACACGCTGGTGCTGTCGCCGCGTGCCGCCCAGCTGCACGCGCTGATGCCTTACAAGGCGCCGCCGGACATGAGCCGCTTTGTGCTCTCGCCCATGCCCGGCCTGCTGGTCGAGGTGGCGGTGCAGCCCGGCCAGAAGGTGCAGGCCGGCGAACGCGTGGCGGTGATCGAGGCCATGAAGATGGAAAACGTGCTGTTTGCCACCGCCGACGGTGTGGTCGGCAAGGTGCTGGCCGCCAAAGGCGAGTCTTTGTCCGTCGACCAGCCGATTGTGGAGTTTGTCTAGACGTGGCCCCCACGGTCGCTCGCTTCGCGTAGCTTCCTGCCCCCCCGAGGGGGCCGCTGCGCCTGCGGCCCGGCGAAGCCGGTTCCGCGGCCCCGGCTTGAAGAAGACCGTGCGTCTTGTGATGTCGGGTGGCCCGACGGTAGTGATTGTTCGTTGAGGAAAATTAAATGATACGTCCCTTCAAAGTCCTTGGCATCCAGCAGATCGCCATTGGCGGCACCGACAAGCAGCGCCTGCAAAAACTCTGGGTTGATATGCTGGGTTTGGAAGTCACCGGAACCTTCCGCAGTGAGCGCGAGAACGTCGATGAAGACATCTGCGCCATCGGCAGCGGGCCGTTCAAGGTCGAGGTGGACCTGATGCAGCCGCTGGATCCGGACAAAAAGCCCGCGGTTCACACCACGCCGCTGAACCACGTCGGCCTGTGGATCGACGACCTGCCGAAGGCTGTGGAGTGGCTGACCGCCAAAGGGGTGCGGTTTGCCCCGGGCGGCATTCGCCAGGGCGCGGCGGGTTTCGACATCTGCTTCCTGCATCCCAAGGCCAGTGAGGAGTTTCCGGTGGCCGGGGAGGGTGTGCTGATCGAGCTGGTGCAGGCACCGCCCGAGGTGGTCCAGGCCTTCGCCAGGCTGGCTGGCTGAAAAGAAACGCACCTTGCGGGATAACCCTGCTTCAGGTTCCCGTCTCCGCAGCCGTTAAGTGAGAGCACCCTGAACCGTTGGTGCAGCACTGTACCCGGGCTGGAGCTGGCTGGCTGCCGGGCAATGCTTCCCACCGGTTCTCTGTGTACGCACGGCCGTGCGGGTGTGTGCCACGCGGGTCCCTGACGACAGTCACCGGACCGGTGCAGCGGCACCCCACGCCGGTTCTCAAGCCGCGACTCCGGAGAATCCTCATGATGTTTGGCAAGCTGCTTCATCCCGCCACCTGCTTGCTGCGCCGGCTGCGTCTGGCCGGCAAGCTGGCCCTGCTCGGGTTTGTGGCGGCGCTGCCGCTGCTGGTGCTGGCGCTGCAGCTCCTGCTGGGCAGCGGCAGCTTCAGCAGCCCGGGCAGCATGCTTGCTACCGGCAGCGTGGGGCTGCTGGTGCTGCTTTATTTTCTGCTTGCCTTTCACCGCAGCCTTGCGCAGGATCTGCAGCAGGTGATTCTTGCGACCCGGCAACTGGTGGCCGGCGACTTGCGCCTGGACCTGACGCGCCGTGGCGAGGACGAGGCCGGCCAGCTGGCCCAGGCCATGGGCGAGCTGGGCCGCACGTTGTCCGGCATGGTGGCCAATGTACGCAGCAACGCCGCTTTTGTGGCCCATTCCGGCCAGAGCATGGCGATCGGCAACCGGGACCTGTCGGACCGCACCGAGCAGCAGGCGGCCAGCCTGGAAGAAACGGCGGCCAGCGTGGAGCAGCTGTCGTCCACGGTTCAGGCCAATGCCGGCATGGCTGGCCAAGCCAGCGCCCGGGCCGCCCAGGTGCGGGACGTGGCCGACCAGGGCGCGACAGCCATGGCCCAGGCCATCGAGTCGGTGGAGGCCGTGCAGGGCAGCGCCAAACGCATGGGCGACATCGTGGGGGTGATCGACGGGTTGGCGTTCCAGACCAACATCCTGGCGCTCAATGCAGCGGTGGAGGCGGCGCGTGCCGGTGAGTCCGGCCGCGGCTTTGCGGTGGTGGCCGGCGAAGTCCGTTCGCTGGCGCAACGTTCGGCCGACTCGGCCAGGGAAATCCGCCAGCTGATCGGCGTGTCGTCGGGCCAGGTGGCGGCGAGTGCGGAAAAAATCCGTGCGGCGGGTTCGAACATGAACCAGATCGTCTCGGGCATCCGCGACGTGGCGGCCAACATGGCGCAGATCTCGGCCTCCAGTGCCGAGCAGAGCACCGGGCTGACCGAAATCACCTCGGCCGTGCACCAGCTCGACGAGATCACCCAGAGCAATGCCCGG
Source organism: Polaromonas sp. 39-63-25 (assembly GCF_002278925.1). Classification (GTDB taxonomy): domain Bacteria; phylum Pseudomonadota; class Gammaproteobacteria; order Burkholderiales; family Burkholderiaceae_C; genus Polaromonas. Next base: position 384,799 of record NZ_NCJH01000001.1, on the reverse strand, counting down.
ATGGTGGGGCGCGCAGTCACCCAGGCGGGCAACCTGGAGGCGCGGGCCGGCACGCTGGTGCAGTCGGTGGCGTCTTTCAAGCTGCAGCAGGGGTCGGCCGAAGAGGCGGTGGCGCTTGTGGCGCGCGCCGTGGCGCATCGCCGGCACACCTCGCGAGACGCCTTCCTGCGCGACCTGACCCTGCCCGCCAGGGGGTTCCACGATCGCGACATGTATGTTTTTGCGCTCGACAGCCAGGGCACCTACCTGGCCTTCGGCGGCAACCCGTCCAAGATTGGCACACGGGTGCAGGACATCCCCGGCATCGATGGCGGGCAATTGCTCCAGTCCATCATCGACCAGGCCAGCCATGAGCCGGGCTGGGTGGAGTACGGCATCACCAACCCGACCACGGGCAAGGTGCAGGCCAAGATGTCCTTTGTCCAGCAGGTGGACGATGTGTTCGTGGGCTGCGGCGTCTATAAAAACCTGGTGGCGAGCTGATAACGACAAAACGGAACTGAGGGATTCACCCGAGGGCGCTGTGCGCCGGGCCGGGCGTAAACTGGTCCGGCCTCCTGACCCGGTGGTGTTGCAGCGGGGCGAAGGAGACAGCGTTTTGCAGCCAACCAACGTAGCCCATCCGTCCTACTTCCACAAGGTCGTCGATTGCCAATGGGCCTGTCCCGCCCACACCCCCGTTCCTGAATACATACGCCTGATCGGCCAGGGTCGTTACACCGACGCCTACATGGTCAACTGGGTGTCCAACGTCTTCCCCGGCATTCTGGGCCGCACCTGCGACCGGCCCTGCGAGCCGGCTTGCCGCAGGGGCCGCGTCGAGGAGAACAACGGTGAGCAGCCGGAGCCGGTGGCCATCTGCCGCCTCAAACGGGTGGCCGCCGACATGAAAAACGATGTCCGCCAGCGCATGCCCCCGCTGGCGCCCAAAAATGGCAAGCGCATCGCCTGCATCGGTGCCGGCCCGGCCTCGCTGACGGTGGCGCGTGATCTGGCGCCCCTCGGTTATGAGGTTACGGTGTTTGACGGCGAGGCCAAGGCCGGTGGGTTCATCCGCACGCAGATCCCGCGTTTTCGCCTGCCCGAATCGGTGATCGACGAAGAAACCGGCTACATCCTGGACCTGGGCGTGAACTTCAAAAGCGGCCAGCGCATCGAGTCCATGAAAGGCCTGCTGGCCCAGGGCTACGACGCGGTGTTTGTCGGCTGCGGCGCGCCGCGCGGGCGCGACCTGAAGCTGCCGGGCCGTCAGGAGATCACGGAAAACATCCACATCGGCATCGACTGGCTGGCCTCGGTCTCTTTCGGCCACATCACCACGATTGGACAACGCGTGATTGTGCTTGGCGGCGGCAACACGGCCATGGACTGCTGCCGTTCGGCCAGGCGCCTGGGCGGCACCGACGTGAAGGTGATCGTGCGCAGCGGCTTCGACGAAATGAAGGCCTCCCCCTGGGAGAAAGAAGACGCCCAGCACGAGGGCATTCCCATCATCAACTTCCATGTGCCCAGGTCTTTTGAACACCGCCAGGGCAAGCTCACCGGCATGACTTTTGAAGTGGTCCAGGCGGTGTACGACGGCAACGGCAAACGCAGCCTGGTGCCGACAGGCGAGCCCGATGTGCTGGTCGAATGCGACTCGGTGCTGATCGCCGTGGGCCAGGAAAACGCCTTTCCCTGGATAGAGCGCGAGAGCGGCATCACGTTTGACGAGTGGGGCTTGCCGGTCCTGAACAAGGAGACTTTCCAGTCCAGCTTGCCGTCTGTCTTTTTCGGCGGCGATTCCGCCTTCGGTCCCAAAAACATCATCACGGCGGTGGCGCACGGGCATGAGGCTGCGGTGTCGATCGACCGCTTTCTGAACGGCGAGGACATCCGCCGCCGGCCCGACCCGATGACCAATCTGATGTCCACCAAGATGGGCATCCATGAGTGGAGTTACGACAACGACACCTCCAACGATGCCCGTTTCAAGGTGCCCTGGGCCAAGGCGGAAATTGCGCTGGCGAGCATACGGGTCGAGGTGGAGCTCGGTTTCGACGCCGCAACGGCCTTCAAGGAAGCCGGGCGCTGCCTGAACTGTGATGTACAGACGGTGTTCGCTGCGCCGGCCTGCATCGAATGTGACGCCTGTGTCGATATCTGCCCGATGGACTGCATCAGCTTCACCGTCAATGGCGACGAGGCCGATTTGCGCACGCGGCTGAAGGCACCGGCGCTGAACCTGGCGCAGGACCTCTATGTGTCGGGCGAACTCAAGACCGGGCGGGTGATGGTCAAGGACGAGGATGTCTGCCTGCATTGCGGCCTGTGTGCCGAGCGCTGCCCGACCGGGGCCTGGGACATGCAGAAATTTTTGCTGCAGACCACGCAGGCCGGGCCATCCTGTCGCGATGCCAACAAGGCTGCCAGCCGCGCCGCAGGAGTGCCCGCATGAAAAAACGAATTGAAGCCGTCAACGACTTTGTGATCAAGTTCGCCAACGTCAACGGTTCGGGCTCGGCCTCGGCCAACGAGCTGTTTGCCAAGGCCATTTTGCGCATGGGGGTGCCGGTGAGCCCGCGCAATATTTTCCCCAGCAACATCCAGGGCCTGCCGACCTGGTACGAGGCGCGTGTGAGTGACAAGGGCTACCAGGGCCGGCGCGGTGGCGTCGACATGATGGTGGCCATGAACCCGCAGACCTGGGACGCGGATGTGGCCGAGCTGGAACCGGGCGGCTACCTGTTTTACGACAGCACGCGGGCCCTGCCGGCGTCCAGCTTCCGCGACGACATCCATGTCATCGGCATGCCGCTGACCGAGATCTGCAACGCGGTCTACAGCGACCCGCGCCAGCGCCAGCTGTTCAAGAACATCGTGTATGTGGGCGCGCTGTCGGTGCTGCTGGAGATGGAGCCCGAGGTGCTTGAAAAGCTGTTCGGTGAGCAGTACAAGGGCAAGGAAAAGCTGCTCGCCTCCAACGTGCAGGCCCTGCACCTGGGCCGGGACTTCGCCAGCGAGCACCTGCAGGCGCCGCTGGGCATACGCGTGCAGCGCCGCGACAGGGTCGGCAACAGGATTTTTGTCGATGGCAACAGCGCCGCGGCGCTGGGCTGCGTTTATGGCGGCGCCACCGTGGCCGCCTGGTACCCGATCACACCGTCCTCCTCGGTGGCCGAGGCTTTCCAGTCCTATTGCGCCAAATACCGGGTGGACCCCGAGACCGGCCGACACAACTACGCCGTGGTGCAGGCCGAAGACGAAATTGCCTCCATCGGCATGGTGGTGGGCGCGGGCTGGAACGGCGCGCGCGCCTTCACCGCCACCTCGGGGCCCGGCGTGTCGCTGATGACCGAGTTCCTCGGGCTGGCCTATTTTGCCGAGATCCCTGTCACCATCATCAATGTGCAGCGCGGCGGGCCGTCCACCGGCATGCCGACCCGCACCCAGCAGGCCGACCTGATCTCCTGCGCCTATGCCTCGCACGGCGACACCAAACATGTGCTGCTGCTGCCGGAAGACCCGCACGAGTGTTTTGAACATGCGGCGGCGGCGCTGGACTTGGCCGACCGGCTGCAGACGCCGGTGTTTGTGATGACCGACCTCGACATCGGCATGAACCAGCGCCTGTGCGAACCCTTTGCCTGGGACGACAGCCGCAGCTATGACCGCGGCAAGGTGATGACGGCCGAGGAGCTGGAGGCCGGCAAGGACTTCGGCCGCTACAAGGATGTGGACGGCGACGGCATCCCCTGGCGCACCTTGCCGGGCACGCACCCCAGCAAGGGCAGCTATTTCACGCGCGGCACCACGCGCAATGCCTATGCCCAGTATTCCGAGCGCGGCCCGGACTACATCTACAACGTGCAGCGGCTGCTGAAAAAGTTCGAGACCGCGGCCACGCTGGTGCCGCAGCCGGTGTTGCGGCCCGCGGCGCGCCCGACCCGGCTGGGCGTGATTTATTTCGGATCCACCAGCCCGGCCATGAACGAGGCGCTCGATGTACTGACCGAGGCCGGCATCCACATTGATGCGCTGCGTCTGCGGGCCTTTCCGTTTCCTGCATCTGTGGCGCAGTTCATCGCCGCGCATGACAAGGTGTTTGTGGTCGAGCAGAACCGCGATGCACAGATGCATTGCCTGCTGGTCAACGAACTCGATGTCGATCCGGCGCGCCTGGTGCGGGTGCTGCATTACGACGGCACGCCGATCACCGCGCGTTTCATCACCGGTGCCATCACGCAGCAGGTGCAGGCCGGGGCGGCGGCACAACAAGTATCCAGGGAGCTGTCATGACCTATCTGGCCAAACCGCGGCTGCATCATCCTTCGCTGACCGTCAACAAGGTCGGCTACACCCGGCGGGACTACGAAGGCAAGATTTCCACGCTGTGCGCCGGCTGCGGGCACGACTCGATCTCGGCGGCCATCATCCAGGCCTGTTGGGAACTCGACATTGCACCGCACCGCGTCGCCAAACTTTCGGGCATAGGCTGCAGCTCCAAGACGCCGGACTATTTTCTCGGTGCGTCGCACGGCTTCAACACCGTGCATGGCCGCATGCCCTCAGTGCTGACCGGCGCCAACCTGGCCAACCGCGACCTGCTGTACCTCGGTGTCTCAGGGGACGGTGACTCGGCGTCGATCGGCCTGGGCCAGTTCGCCCACGCGATGCGGCGCGGCGTCAACATGGTGTATCTCGTCGAGAACAACGGCGTGTACGGCCTGACCAAGGGGCAGTTTTCGGCGACGGCGGACCAGGGCTCCAAAAGCAAGAAAGGCGTGGTCAACAGCGACAGCCCGGTGGACCTGGTAGCCCTGGCGCTGCAGTTGGGCGCGACCTACGTGGCGCGCGGGTTTTCGGGTGACAAGGCGCAGCTGGTGCCGCTGATCAAGGGAGCCATCGGTCATGGCGGTGCCGCCTTCATCGACATCATCAGTCCCTGCGTGGCCTTCAACAACCATGCCGGCAGCACCAAGAGTTACGACTACGTGCGCGAACACAACGAAGCCGTCAGCCGCATCGACTTCATCAGCGCGCGCGAGGAAATCACCACCAGCTACGCTCCCGGCGAGGTGATCGACGTGGTGCAGCACGACGGCTCCAGCCTGCGTTTTCGCAAGCTGCACGCCGACTACGATCCCACCGACCGTTATGCGGCCCTGAGTTACATGAACGCGCATCAGGCGCGTGGCGAAGTCGTGACCGGGCTGCTTTATGTCGACCCGCTGGCGACCGACCTGCATGTGGCGCTCAACACCAGCGATACAGCGCTGAACAAGCTGGATGCTCCGGCCCTGTGTCCGGGGGCGCGTGTGCTGGACAAGGTCAATTCATCCCTGCGTTAAACCGACTCGCTGGACAGGAGGACCCTCATGTCTGAACGTACCGTGTTTCAATCCATCCCGCGCCGGCATGTGGTGAGTTGCCCGCCGCAGGCCAGCGTCTGGCAGGCTGCCTGTGTGATGACCAAGGCCAACTGCGGCAGCGTGCTGATCATTGACGCTGCCGGCGTCATGCAGGGCATCCTGACCGAGCGTGACCTGATGACCCGCGTGCTGGCCAAGGCCCTGAATGCCAAAAAAACGCCGGTGTCCGAGGTGATGACACACAACCCGTTGTGTGTGGTGCCCGAGCTGACCGTGTCGGATGCCGTGTTGATCCTGCTGGAGCGCGGATTCCGGCATTTGCCGATTGTTTCGTCGGGCGGAAAAATCCTGGGGGTGTTCTCGATCCGTGATGCCTTGCCGCGCGAGATTGACAGCGCTGTCAGCCTGGCCGAGTTCCGGGACTCGGTCAATGACGCGCTGGGCTGAGAGAGCAGGCTAGCTGTTGCCTGCGTCGCGTCTGGCGCGCGAGCGTGCCAGCGCGGCTTCAATGATGGCGCGTTTCTGGTCCAGCACCACCGGGTCCGTGTGTTGTGAATGCCCGGGCCAGTCTGCCAGCGCGGCCTCGGCCTTTTCTTCAAGCCTTTTACGGTTTTTTCCCTCGTCCAGAATGCGTCGATAGCTATGAATTTCATAGCGTTTGCGGGCCAGCCCGGCGTCGGCTTCCGACCATGCAGCCCAGCCGGTACGCTCCCCCGTGACGTTTTCCAGGCTGATGCAATCCACGGGGCAGACCGGAATGCATAACTCACAACCGGTGCAGCAGGACTCGATCACCGTGTGCATGAGTTTGTTGCTGCCCATGATGGCGTCCACCGGGCAGGCGTCCAGGCACAGGGTGCAGCCTATGCACCAGTCCTCGTCGATGACGGCCATCTGGCGCGGGCCTTCGCTGCCGTTGTCGGGGTTGAGGGGGAGGGCGGGCCGGCCGGTGATCAGGGCCAGGCGCGCAATGCCTTCGGCGCCGCCGGGCGGGCACTGGTTGATCCCGGCCTCGCCATCGGCCAGGGCCTGCGCGTAGGCCGCGCAGTCGGGATAGCCGCAGCGTGTGCACTGCGTTTGCGGCAGTGCGGCATTGAGCCGCTCGGCGAGCAGGTTCACGACACGGCGCTCAGGATCGATGGTCGCTTACTTTTTGGCAGCGCTCTTTTTGGCGACGCTGCGGGTAGCTGGCTTGGGCGCCACCTTGACGGCTGGTTTGGCTACAGGCTTGGCTGCCTTCTTTGGAGTTGCCTTGACCTGTGCGGAAAGGGTGGGCCCCTGGTTGTGCTCAAGAATGAAAGCCTTGACTTGCGGATACACGATGTCGCGCCAGCGGCGGCCGCTGAAAATGCCGTAGTGGCCCGCGCCCTTGACTTCCAGGTGCTTCTGGCGTGCCTTGGGCACGTTGTAGCAAAGGCCGTGGGCCGCTTCGGTCTGGCCGGAGCCGGAAATGTCGTCGAGTTCGCCTTCGACCGTGAAGTGGGCCGTGGTGGTGATGTCCTCGGGGCGCACGCGCTCGAGCTTGCCTTGCCTGGACTTCACGTCCCAGGTGCCGTTGACCAGCTTGAACTCCTGGAACACGGTCTTGATGGTGTCCAGGTAGTAGTCGGCGTCCATGTCCAGCACGGCGTTGTATTCGTCGTAGAACCGGGTGTGGGCTTCGGTGCTGGCGTCGTCGCCCTTGATCAGGTCCTTGAAGTAGTCATAGTGGCTGGTGGCGTGGCGGTCGGGGTTCATTGCGACAAAGCCGGTGTGCTGCAAAAAGCCCGGGTAGACACGGCGACCGGCGCCTGCGAAGTTGCTCGGCACGCGATAGATCACGTTGTTTTCGAACCATTCGTAACTCTTGTTCATGGCCAGGTTGTTGACGGCCGTCGGCGATTTGCGCGCGTCGATGGGCCCGCCCATCATGGTCATGGACAGCGGCGTGGTTTCGCCCCGGCTGGCCATCAGCGAAATGGCGGCCAGCACCGGCACGGTCGGCTGGCACACGCTGATCACGTGGCAGTTGCCGTAGATGCCCTGCACGTGGGTGATGAATTCCTGCACGTAGTTGACGTAGTCGTCGAGCGCGAAGGCACCGTCGGACAGCGGCACGGTGCGGGCGTTTTTCCAGTCGGTGATGTAGACCTTGTGGTCCTTGAGCATGGTCTTGACGGTGTCGCGCAGCAAGGTGGCGTAGTGGCCCGACAGCGGCGCCACGATCAGCACGGCCGGCTGGCCCTTGAGTTTGGTCAGAGTGGCAGGATCATCGGTGAAACGCTTGAAGCGGCGCAGCTCGCAAAAGGGCTTGTCCACCTCGATGCGTTCATGCACGGCCACGCCGACGCCGTCGACATCCACCGTGGTCAGGCCGAAGGCCGGTTTTTCGTAGTCCTTGCCGAGGCGGTAAATCAGGCTGTAACCGGCGGCCGCCCGCTGCGCCAGCGGGCTTTGGCTCAAGGGTGACGTCGGGTTGTTGTAGAGCTTGGCGGCGGCCTGGGCGAAGTCGACAAACGGCTCCATCAGCGAACGCTGGGTTTCATAAACTTGATAAAGCATGGGCTGACCTTTGTACAACGATATGCTGCAGTGCAGCAAATAATAACAGGTGTGCTTACGATTAAATGGAGGGCAAACACCAATACGGAAGGGCCTGAAGACACTTCTTTTTGCCGTTCAATGGAAAATCTCACATGTCTGGCCGCTGGATGCCTGAAGATTGTCCCGGCAGGCCGGCGAAAAAACCTCAACAAAGCCACGCAAAGCGCCAGGGCCGCCGGCCCTGGCTTGTACCTGACGGATGTTTATGACCGAGACCACCAGCGCCCTGGCGCTTGACGACTTCACTTCACTGGAAAAATCGGACCGGATGCCGGTGTTGTTTGTCGGCCATGGCAGCCCCATGAACGCGATTGGCGACAACGAATACCGCCGTAGCTGGCAGGAACTGGGCGCAGCGTTCGGCAGCCAGTACCCGCCGCCGCAACTGGTGTTGTGCATTTCAGCCCATTGGCTGACCGAAGGCTGGTGGGTGACCGGCATGGCGCAACCCAGGACCATCCACGATTTCGGCGGTTTTCCGCAGGAGCTGTTCGATCAGCAGTACCCGGCGCCGGGCGCACCCGCCGCCGCACGCGAGATCAGCCGTTTTGTCAGGCAGCGCGCTTCGGCCCCGCTGGGGGTGGACCTCGACGCCTGGGGGCTGGACCATGGCGCCTGGTCGGTGCTCCAGCCCATGTTTCCGGCAGCGGACATTCCCGTGGTGCAGCTGAGCATGGACTACAGCCGCCCGCCCTCCGACCACTACGCGCTGGCGAAACAGCTCAAGGGCCTGCGCGAGCGTGGTGTGCTGATCGTGGGCAGCGGCAACATCGTGCACAACCTGCGCCAGGCGCAGCGCGGCGCGGCCGGCCACCAGGCCTATGATTGGGCGCTGGAGTTTGACCAGACCACCGGGGGCTACATTCAACAGGGCAACCTGGACGCGCTGCAGAACTTCCAGAAGCTGGGCCAGCTGGCGCTGATGGCGCACCCGACCCATGAACATTACCTGCCGCTGCTGTATGCGGCAGCGGCGGTGGACAGCAGTGAAGCACCGCGTTTTTTCAACACCAGTTTCCAGTTCGGCTCGATCTCCATGCGCTCCGTGATCTGGGGCTGAACCAGGAACCTACCCACACCATGCCAAGCCGCCAAACTGTCCAGGACTTCATCACACTGGTGGAGCAGGGCCAATACGTCGAGGCCATCGAGCAGTTTTATGCGCCCCACGCCAGCATGCAGGAAAACAGCCAGCCGCCCCGGCGCGGCCGCGACGCGCTGGTGACCTACGAGCGGGCCGTCATGGCCGCCTGCAGTGCGATGCGCACCTTGCCGGTGGACTCCTTCCTGGTCGACGGCGACTTCGTCGTGATCCACTGGGTCTTTGAGTTCACGCGTGTCTCAGGCTCGATGCTGCGCATCGACGAGCTGGCGCACCAGCGCTGGGAGGGCGACAAGATTGTGGAAGAGCGCTTTTTCTACGATCCGACAACGGTTGGCGCCTGATACCTGGCTGAAATGGCTGCCACGGCTGTCACTATCAAATAGATAGCTGCTTGCGCTTGTCCCATAAGGGTTACAGGCACTTTTTTCATAAATTATTGAAGGCTGCCGCGAGTGGCGCCGGGTCGGGCCGGCTCAGCCATTGCCAGCGTGCCTGGTAGTCCCGCACCTTGTTTTCATACAGGGGCCCATGGTCCACACGTGGGTTGGGGCTCAAGATGCCCCGGTACATGTCGTCCAGCCCATAGGGCGCGTAAACCTGTATGTAGCCGGCTTCCCGGCGCAAGCCGACGCTGGTGCTGCCCACCAGAAAACGGTCCACGCCTTCGCAGGCGTTTTTCAGCGGCAGGCAGGGCCGCCCGAAATACGCCGGGTACCAGGTGTGCACACGCGCCTGGTTCCTGACGTCGAGCTGGACGTCCAGGCCCGAAAAAAGCGCCTGCGCCTGCCGGTTGACGGCTTGCTCCGCCTCACCGGAAAGGTCCAGCGGGTCGAAGTAGAAAACATCGTAGTCGCGGATACCTGCGCCGGGGGCTCGGCCGTCCAGCAGGTTCCAGACGGTCTGGAACAGGCAACCTCCGACCAGCCAGGCGTCGGGCAACTGCAGCTCGGCCAGGCCGTCCAGCAGGGCCTGGTTGCAGGGGTTGCGCAGGGCATCCTGCACCAACCGCTGCGGCAGGCCTGCTCCGCCGATTTACATCACCTTGGCGATGGACGCGCAGACGTGGGCGATGTTGTGGCTGTTCAGCGCGGCCACACACATGCGGCCGGTGTCGGTGCCGTACACGCCGAATTCATTGCGCAGGCGCACCATCTGGTCTTTCGTCAGGCCGGAGTAGCTGAACATGCCGATCTGCTTGGTGATGAAGCTCATGTCTTCCTTCACGCCAGCAGCTTTCAGCCCGTCCACCAGCTTCTGGCGCATGTCCTTGATGCGCACGCGCATGTCGCCCAGCTCTTTTTCCCAGAGCGCGCGCAGTTCGGGGTTGTTCAGCACGTTGGCGACCACGGTGGCGCCATGGATCTGCGGGTTACTGTAGTTGGTGCGAATCACGATCTTGAGCTGCGACAGCACGCGATCGGCCTCGTCCTTGCTCTCGCACAGCACCGACAGGGCGCCGACGCGTTCGCCGTACAGGCTGAAGCTTTTGGAAAAGGACGTGGAGACAAAGAAGGAGAGGCCGGCGGCGACAAACTTGCCGATGACGGCGCCGTCTTCCTGGATGCCCTGGCCGAAGCCCTGGTAGGCCATGTCCAGGAAGGCCGTCAGCTGACGGGCCTTGACGGCAGCGATCACCTGGTCCCATTGCGCGCTGGTGATGTCGTAGCCGGTCGGGTTGTGGCAGCAGGCGTGCAGAACCACGATGGTGCCGGCGGGAGCGGCGTTCAGGGCCGCGAGCATGCCCTCGAAGTTGACACCGCGTTTAGCGGTGTCGTAGTAGGGGTAACTTTCCACGGTGAAGCCGGCCTGGGCGAACAGGGCGCGGTGGTTTTCCCAGCTCGGGTCGCTGATCAGGACCTTGGCGTTCGGGCTGAGTTTTTTCAGGAAGTCGGCGCCGATTTTCAGGCCGCCGGTCCCGCCTATGCCCTGGGCCGTGGCCACGCGGCCGCTTTTGACGGGCTCGCTCTCTAGACCGAACACCAGGGCCTTGACGGCCGCGTCATACGCGGCCACACCGTCCATGGGCAGGTAGCCGCGCGGCTTGGGCGATGCCATCATGGCCTTTTCAGCGGCCTGCACACACTGCAGCAGGGGCAGCTTGCCGTCATCGTCGTAATAAACGCCGACGCCGAGATTGACCTTGTTCGGGTTGGTGTCGGCATTGAATTGCTCGTTCAGGCCCAATATAGGGTCACGGGGGGCCATTTCGACGGCGGTGAAAAGCGACATGAAAATCCTCTAAAAGGGTGGTTTGTGGTTTTTAAACGGTCCGGCACGTCATCTGGTTTACCGGCTGCGACGCAGACAGCCGGCAGATCGGCGGCCCCAGGTGACGCCCGCCTGCCAAATGTCGTATTCTGTTCGGTTGCCCCAGATTTTAGCGGGCCAGGATTGAGTTTCTTATGCCAGAACTGATTGAAGTCATGCCCGAGTCCAGCGAAGCACCTGCCAACGGCCAATATGTGCGCTTTCCGGACTCGCCGTTCGAGCTTTTCATGCCTTACCCGCCGGCCGGTGACCAGCCGGTGGCCATTGAGCAACTTGTCGAGGGCCTCAACGATGGTGAGGTGTTTCAGACCCTGCTCGGTGTGACCGGCTCGGGCAAAACCTTCACCATGGCCAATGTGATCGCCCGGATGGGGCGGCCGGCCATCGTGTTTGCGCCCAACAAGACGCTGGCGGCGCAGCTGTACAGCGAGTTCCGCGAGTTTTTCCCGAAAAATGCGGTCGAGTATTTCGTCAGTTATTACGACTACTACCAGCCCGAGGCCTATGTGCCCCAGCGCGACCTGTTCATCGAGAAAGATTCGGCGATCAACGAACACATCGAGCAGATGCGCCTGTCGGCGACCAAAAGTGTGCTGGAGCGGCGCGACACCATCATCGTGGCGACGGTCAGCGCGATTTACGGCATTGGCGCGCCCGAGGACTACACCCAGATGCGTTTCATCGCGCGCGCCGGCGACAAGATGAACCAGCGCGACGTGATCTCGCGCCTGATACGCATGCAGTACGCGCGCAACGACCAGGACTTTGCGCGCGGCACCTTCCGCGTGCGTGGCGACGTGATCGACGTTTTTCCGGCGGAGCATTCCGAGCTGGCGATACGCATCGAGTTGTTCGACGACGAGATCGAGTCGTTGCAGCTGTTCGACCCGTTGACCGGGCGCATCCGCCAGAAGGTGCCGCGTTTTGTGGTCTACCCGAAAAGCCACTACGTCACGCCGCGCGACAAGGTCATGGCCGCGGTCGAAACCATCAAGCTCGAACTGTCCGAGCGCGTCAAGCAATTTGTCGGCGACGGCAAGCTGGTCGAGGCGCAACGCATCGAGCAGCGCACGCGCTTCGACCTGGAGATGCTCAGCGAAATCGGCCACTGCAAGGGTATCGAGAACTACACGCGTCACCTGAGCGGTGCGCCGCCGGGCTCGCCGCCCTCGACGCTGTGCGACTACCTGCCCAAAGACGCGATCATGTTTCTCGACGAGAGCCACGTGATGATCGGCCAGCTCAACGCCATGTACAACGGCGACCGCTCGCGCAAGACCACGCTGGTCGAATACGGTTTTCGCCTGCCCAGCGCGCTGGACAACCGGCCGCTGAAGTTCGAGGAGTTCGAGACCAAGATGCGGCAGGCCATTTTTGTGTCGGCCACGCCGGCGGCTTACGAGCAGCAGCATGCCGGCAAGGTGGTGGAGCAGGTGGTGCGGCCCACCGGGCTGGTGGACCCCGAGGTCGAAGTGCGGCCGGCCACCCACCAGGTCGACGACGTGTTGCAGGAAATCCGCATCCGTGTCGACAAGAATGAGCGGGTGCTGATCACCACCCTGACCAAACGCATGGCCGAGCAGCTGACCGACTACCTGACCGACAACGGCGTCAAGGTGCGTTACCTGCACAGCGACGTGGACACCGTCGAACGCGTGGAAATCCTGCGCGATTTGCGCCTGGGCACCTTCGACGTGCTGGTTGGCATCAATTTGCTGCGCGAAGGCCTGGACATTCCCGAGGTCAGCCTGGTCGCCATCCTGGACGCCGACAAGGAAGGGTTCCTGCGTGCCGAGCGCAGCCTGATCCAGACCATAGGCCGGGCAGCGCGCAACCTCAACGGCCAGGCCATCCTGTATGCGGACCGCATCACCGACTCCATGAGAAAGGCGATGGATGAGACCGAACGCCGCCGGAACAAACAGATTGCTTTCAACCTCGAACACGGGATCACGCCGCGCAGCATCGTCAAACGCATCAAGGACCTGATCGACGGCGTCTACAGCGAGAAATCCGGCAAGGAAGCGGAAAAGCTCGAACTGCAGAAGGCCCTTGTGGAGGACATGAGCGAGAAAGACATTGCTCGCGAAATCAAGCGGCTGGAAAAACAGATGATCGAACACGCCAAAAACCTGGAGTTCGAAAGGGCGGCCAGCGTCCGGGACCAGTTGCATGTGCTCAAGGCGCAGGCGTTTGGCGCGCCGGGTGTGGACAATGTGCCGCCGGTGGCGGGTTGAGGGCGAAGCGCGGAAGCAGGACTTTCGTCACGAATTTCGCTCTGTTTGTCTTGGACAAATAGGCTCGAGCGGTACAATGACGAGTGAATCGGTCGGGCTTCTGTGCTATACTTGACGAAAATAGTCAGGAACAAACAGAACAACAAAAGCCCTGCAGCCGATCAGGCCAACAGGCCGGGGCGGGTGGAGAAAAAGTTCCCTGTCAAGCCACAAGCTGACAGGGTGAGCCAAACGACAGTCAAGCCAACTTTTAAGGAGCTTGAAAATGCGCCTCACGACCAAAGGCCGCTTTGCGGTCACCGCGATGATTGACTTGGCCCTGCGCCAGAACAACGGCCCCGTTACCCTGGCCGCCATCAGCCAGCGCCAGCAGATTTCGCTGTCCTACCTTGAGCAGCTGTTCGGTAAACTGCGCCGCCATGAACTCGTCGAGTCCACCCGTGGCCCCGGCGGCGGTTATACGCTGGGCCGCAAGGCGGCTGACATCACCGTGGCCGACATCATTGTGTCGGTGGACGAACCCATCGACTCGACACAGTGTGGCGGCAAGGAAAACTGTCTCGGTGACGGTGGCCGCTGCATGACGCACGAATTGTGGGCCTCGCTGAACAGCCGCATGGTGGAATTTCTCGACTCCGTGACCCTGCAAAAGCTGGTCGACGACCAGCTGGCCAAAGGGGTGGTGGTTGAAAATACACCCATGATGAAGAAAGCCATCTTCACCGCGCCCGTGGCCAAGCCGATGCGCGTCAATGCGCCCAATTCGGTGTTTGCCCTGGGCAACGCGTTTTCGAAGTCCTGAGCGGTCCTGGTCTTGCTGGCCTGCGAGGGCCCGATTGCCGGAGACTGCCGTCCATTTTTTGATGCTGCCAGCCAGCCCTGAAATAAAAAGCTAGCCACATGGAAACCCCACACTTCCCCATTTACATGGACTACAGCGCCACGAACCCGTGTGACCCGCGGGTGGTGGACGCCATGATTCCCTGGTTGCGCGAGCATTTCGGCAATCCCGCTTCGCGCAGCCATGCCTGGGGCTGGGAGGCCGAAGCCGCCGTGGAAAAAGCCCGCGAGCAGGTGGCCGAGCTGATCGGTGCCGACCCGCGCGAGATCGTCTGGACCAGCGGTGCGACCGAGTCCAACAACCTGGCGCTCAAGGGCGCCGCGCATTTCTACAAGTCCAAAGGCAAACACCTGATCACGGTCAAGACCGAGCACAAGGCCGTGCTCGACACCTGCCGCGAGCTGGAGCGCCAGGGGTTTGAGGTGACCTACCTCGACGTGCAGGCCGATGGCCTGCTCGACCTGGAGGTGCTGAAGGCGGCGATCCGCCCCGACACCATCATTGTCAGCGTCATGTTCGTCAACAACGAGATTGGCGTCATCCAGGACATCCCCGAGATTGGCGCCCTGTGCCGCGAAAAAGGCATCATTTTCCATGTGGACGCGGCGCAGGCCACCGGCCGGGTGGATATCGATCTTGCGACCTTGCCGGTCGACCTGATGAGCCTGACCTCGCACAAGACCTACGGTCCCAAAGGCATAGGCGCGCTGTATGTGCGGCGCAAGCCGCGCGTGCGGCTGGAGGCACAGATGCACGGTGGCGGCCACGAGCGCGGCATGCGGTCCGGCACCTTGCCGACGCACCAGTGTGTGGGCATGGGCGAGGCCTACCGCATTGCCAGGGCGGAAATGCACGACGAAAACCAGCGTATCCGTGCCCTGCATGAGCGCATGCTGGCGGGTCTGAAAGACGTGGAAGAGGTCTTCCTTAATGGCCATGCCGACAAGCGTGTGCCGCACAACCTCAACATGAGTTTCAACTATGTCGAGGGTGAGTCCCTGATCATGGGCATCAAGGGCCTGGCAGTGTCCAGTGGTTCGGCCTGTACTTCGGCCAGCCTCGAGCCCAGCTATGTGCTGCGCGCCCTGGGCCGCAGCGACGAACTGGCCCACAGCAGCCTGCGCATGACCATAGGCCGCTGGACCACCGAAGAAGAGATTGATTACGCCGTCGCGACGATCAAGGAAAATGTCGCCAAACTGCGTGACCTGTCGCCACTCTGGGAAATGTTCAAGGATGGCGTGGATCTGTCCACCATCCAGTGGGCTGCTCACTAAGCAGCGCAAACAGCTTGAAGAGGTAAACAAAATGGCATACAGCGAAAAAGTGGTGGACCACTATGAAAACCCCCGCAACGTCGGCTCGTTTGAAAAGGGCGACGACACGGTAGGCACCGGCATGGTCGGTGCACCGGCCTGCGGCGACGTCATGAAGCTGCAGATCAAGGTCAACCCGCTGACGGGCGTGATTGAAGACGCGCGTTTCAAGACCTACGGCTGCGGCTCGGCGATTGCGTCGAGTTCACTCGTGACCGAGTGGGTCAAGGGCAAGACCCTGGACGAAGCGGCAAGCATCAAGAACAGCGCCATTGCCGAAGAACTGGCCCTGCCGCCGGTGAAAATCCATTGCTCCATCCTCGCCGAAGACGCCATCAAGGCGGCCGTCAGCGACTACAAGCTGAAGCACGCCCATTAACCTTTATTGACCTGCGAAGCTTTCCATGTCCGTTACCCTCACCGACGCCGCAGCACGTCACGTCACCCGCTACATGGCCAAACGCGGCAAGGGCGTGGGTGTTCGCCTGGGCGTCAGAACCACCGGCTGCTCCGGCCTGGCTTACAAACTCGAATATGCCGACGAGATAGCGCCTGAAGACGTGGTGTTTGAAGACAACGGTGTGAAGGTGCTGGTGGACCCGAAAAGCATGGCTTACATCGACGGCACCCAGCTCGACTTCGTGCGTGAAGGCCTCAATGAGGGTTTCAAGTTCATCAATCCCAATGAGCGTGACCGCTGTGGGTGCGGCGAATCTTTTCGGGTGTGAAGCTACTGCGCAGGCGTGATCGAGGCGCGGGCAGTGCTCGCCATCCTCACGTACCTGAAGTACGTTCCGGTTGCTGCGCTCCGTGCGCCTAGCCTGACGCCCGCTACGCTTTTCATCACGAAACCAGATTCTTCCAGTGGCGACTCTTCAATCCACCGATTTCGAACTTTTTGACGTGCCTGTGCAGTTTGCGCAGGACAGTGCCGTTCTCGACGCGCGCTGGAAAGAGCTGCAGCGCGAGGCGCATCCCGACCGGTTTGCGGCGCAGGGCGCTGCCGCCCAGCGCCTGGCCATGCAGTGGTCGGTGCGCATCAACGAGGCCTACCAGCGGCTGAAGAACCCGCTCAAACGTGCGATGTACCTCTGCGAGCTGCACGGCGCGCCCATCCAGGCCGAGAGCAACACGGCCATGCCCCCGGATTTCCTGATCCAGCAGATGCAGTGGCGTGAAGCGCTGGAAGAGGCCGAGGGCCTTGACAGTCTGGAAGAAATCGCCGCCCAGACCCTGGACAGCAAGCGCGAGCAGCTATCAAAAATAGAGCATTCGCTGGACCGGGAGAAAGACTTTCCGGCCGCCGCCCGGCAGGTGAGAAGCCTTATGTTTATTGAGCGCTTTGGCAGCGAGATTGATGCGCGCATCGACTCGCTGGGACAATAGCCTGTCACAGACCTCCAGCGCGACCCCACACATTCATGGCCTTACTGCAAATTTCCGAACCCGGACAGACTCCCGATCCGCACCAGCGGCGCATCGCCATCGGCATTGACCTGGGCACCACCCATTCGCTGGTGGCCAGCGTGCGCAGCGGCGTGGCCGAATGCCTTCCCGATGCACTGGGCCGCGTGTTGCTGCCCAGTGTGGTGCGTTACCTGGTGGACGACAAGGGCGTCACCAGCCGCCAGATCGGTTTCGACGCGCTGGCCGCGCAGGTGCAGGATCCGCAAAACACCATCGCCTCGGTCAAGCGCCTGATGGGCCGCGGCATGGAGGACATCGTCAACCGCGCGCAATTGCCTTACCAGCTGATCGACCAGCCCGGCATGGTCACGCTGCAAACCGTGGCCGGTGAAAAAAGCCCGGTCGAAGTCAGTGCCGAGATCCTGGCGACGCTGCGTTACCGGGCGGAAGACAGCTTTGACGACGAGATTTTCGGCGCGGTCATCACGGTGCCGGCGTATTTTGACGACGCCCAGCGGCAGGCCACCAAGGATGCCGCGCAACTGGCCGGGCTCAACGTGCTGCGCCTGATCAACGAGCCGACCGCGGCGGCCATCGCCTACGGTCTGGACAACGCCAGCGAAGGGGTTTACGCGATTTATGACCTCGGCGGCGGCACCTTCGACATTTCCATTCTGCGCCTGACGCAGGGCGTGTTTGAAGTCGTGGCCACCGGCGGTGACTCGGCGCTGGGCGGCGACGACTATGACCGCGCGCTGGTCGAGTGGGTGCTGGTCAAGGCAGGCCTGGCCGCCGACACGCTCACGCCGGGCGACAAAGCCGCCTTGCTGCAGGCTGCCCGGGCCTGCAAGGAGGCCTTGTCTGCTACCGATTCGGTAGCATTCTCCGCCCGCCTGGCAAGGGCTAACGTGCAATTTGACATGAAGGCCGCGGACTTTGAAGCCGCCACGGCCGGGCTGACCCAGCGCACACTGACGGTGGCGCGCAAGGCCTTGCGCGACGCCGGGCTGGGCAAGGATGAGGTCCAGGGCGTGGTGCTGGTGGGCGGGTCCACGCGTATGCCCCAGGTGCGCCGTGCCGTTGCCGGCCTGTTTGGCCGCGAGCCCCTGACCAACCTCAACCCTGATGAAGTGGTCGCTTTGGGCGCCGCCATTTCGGCCAACCAGCTGGCCGGCAACAGCACCGGCAGCGACCTGCTGCTGCTCGACGTGATCCCGCTGTCGCTGGGCATCGAAACCATGGGTGGCCTGGTCGAACGCATTGTGCCGCGCAACCAGACCATCCCGACCGCGATGGCGCAGGACTTCACCACCTACCAGGACGGCCAGACCGCGCTGGCCCTGCATGTGGTGCAGGGTGAGCGCGACCTGGTGGCCGACTGCCGCAGCCTCGCGCGGTTCGAGCTGCGCGGCATTCCGCCGATGGCCGCGGGCGCGGCGCGCATCCGTGTGACCTTCACCGTGGACGCCGATGGCCTGCTCAGCGTCAGCGCCAGAGAGCAGGGCAGCGGCGTGGAGGCGCGGATCGATGTGAAACCATCGTATGGCCTGTCCGACGCCGACATAGCCCGCATGCTGCAGGAGAGTTTTTCGACGGCCCAGCAGGACATGCAGGCGCGCGCGCTGGCCGAGGCGCAGGTCGATGCCGACCGCATGATCCTGGCGACCCGCAGTGCGCTCGATGCCGATGCCGACTTGTTGCCTCCAGAGGAAAAAGCGGAGATCGACCGCCTGATGGCCGAGCTGGCGGCCATCCGGCAGCAGGGCGACGCCGCCCAGATCGAAGCCGCCATCAAGGCCCTGGCTGCCGGGACTGAAAACTTTGCGGCCCAGCGCATGAACCGGGGCATCCGCCAGGCCCTGGCCGGAAAAAACATAGCGACGGTCTGAACCACGGACCGAACACACCATGCCCATCATCAAAATACTGCCCCATCCTGAATACTGTCCCAACGGTGCCGAAGTGTCCGCGCCTGCCGGCACGTCCATCTGCGAGGCGCTGCTCGACAACAACATCAACATCGAACACGCCTGCGACATGAGCTGCGCCTGCACCACCTGTCACGTCATCGTGCGCGAAGGGATGCGCTCGCTCAACGAGATGGATGAGAGCGAGGAAGACCTGCTGGACCGAGCCTGGGGCCTGGAGCCCAACTCGCGCCTGAGCTGCCAGGCCATCGTGGCGCAAGCCGACCTGACAGTCGAGATTCCCAAATACTCCATCAACCACGCCAAGGAAGTGCACTGAGCTGCACCCTGGCGCAAGTGTTGGAGGGATAATCCACGACATGCGCCAAATCGTTCTAGACACTGAAACCACCGGTCTGTCCGCTGAAAACGGCGACCGCATCATCGAAATCGGCTGCGTTGAGCTGATTGGCCGCAAGCTCACCGGCAACAACAAGCACTTCTACCTGAACCCCGAGCGCGACAGCCACGAGGACGCGCTCAAGGTGCACGGCATCAGCAACGAGTTCCTGCAGGACAAGCCCAAATTTCCGGCCATCGCCGACGAGTTGCTGGCTTATCTGGAGGGGGCCGAGGTCATCATCCACAACGCGCCTTTCGACATCAGTTTCCTGGACAAGGAGCTGGAGCTGATGGGGCGTGCGTCGATCCGCAACTGCGTGGCCAAGGTCACCGACAGCCTGATGATGGCCAAGGAGCTGTATCCCGGCAAACGCAATTCGCTCGACGCGCTGTGCGATCGCCTGGACGTCGACAACTCGGGCCGCACACTGCACGGCGCTTTGCTCGACGCCGAGCTGCTGGCCGACGTTTACATCAACCTGACGCGCGGTCAGAATTCGCTGGTGATGGACCTGGGCGGCAGCACGCAGGAGGGAGGCGTCGCCGTAGCGATGGACCTCAGCGGTTTTGATTTGCCGCTGCTGCTGGCCAACGATCAGGAGATCGCCGCCCACGAAAGCCTGCTGGCGGACATCGATAAAAGCAGCAAAGGCAAAACTGTCTGGCGCGAACTGGCCGATGCGTGACAAAAACCCCTTATAATCTGAGGCTGACCAAACAGGGCGGTTAGCTCAGGGGTAGAGCACTGCATTCACACTGCAGGGGTCGCAAGTTCGAAACTTGCACCGCCCACCAGAATTGAAGCCCCAAGTCGCTTGCGACTTGGGGCTTTTTCTATGGCCGGCGCTATCAGGCATGCCTCCGATTGACCAGCAGAAACCAGCTGTGCAGGCATGGCGCGAGCAGATTGAATTCGCTATGAAATGAATAGCTGTTGGCGCAATACCATCAAGGGCTGGGTGGCGATTTGGCTTTATTTCTTGACGCATGCAGGGCTGGCGGAATCCTGCCGCCAGCCTGGCGCGTCTTGGGGTTGCGGCGTTTTACTGCGCTGCCCACCCGCCGTCCATGTTCCACGCCACGCCGCGCACATTGTTGCCGGCCGGCGAGCAGAAAAACACCGCCAGCGCGCCCAGTTCCTCCGGCGTGGTGAACTGCATCGAGGGTTCTTTTTCGCCCAGCAGTTGCTGTGTGGCCTGTTCGTTGGAGATGCCGCCGGCGGCGGCTTTGGCGTCCACCTGTTTTTGCACCAGCGGCGTCAGCACCCAGCCCGGGCAGATCGCGTTGCAGGTAACGCCGGTGGTGGCGCTTTCGAGGGCCGTGACCTTGGTCAGGCCGACGATGCCGTGTTTGGCGGCAACATACGCGGATTTTTCAGCCGAGCCGACCAGGCCGTGCACCGAAGCGACGTTGATGATGCGGCCCCAGCCCTTGCCGCCATTGGCGGCCAGCATGGCCGGCAGGGCCAGCCGTGTGGCGTGGAAGGCGCTGCTCAGATTGATCGCCAGGACGGCGTCCCAGCGCTCCACGGGAAAGTTCTCGATTCGGGCCACATGCTGGATGCCGGCATTGTTGACCAGGATGTCCACCTGGCCGAATTGCGTCGCGGCAAACGTCATCATGGCTTCGATCTCGGAGGGCTTGCTCATGTCGGCACCGTGGTAGGCCACTTTCACGCCCAGCGCGGCAATTTCCGCCTTGGGGCCTTCGGCGTCGCCGAAACCGTTGAGCACGATGTTGGCCCCCTGCGCCGCCAGCGCCTTGGCGATCCCCAGGCCGATGCCGCTGGTGGAGCCGGTCACGAGTGCAGTTTTACCTTTGAGCATGAAGTTTTCTCCGGATGATTTACGATGCCTGTCAGACGCTGAAAAACAGCGGCTCGGGCAATTATCAAGCCTGCAACCCGGATTCCCTGGCCATGACTGAACCTACGCTGAACTACGTATCCTGCCCCGACGTTTCGGGAGGGCACCGCATGGCGTACTGGGAGTGGGGCGATCCGGCCAACCCGCATGTGGTGCTGTGTGTTCATGGCCTGTCGCGCCAGGGCCGGGATTTCGATGTGCTGGCAGAGTACCTGTCGGACGAGGTCCGCGTTGTCTGCCCCGACGTGGCCGGCCGCGGCCGCAGCGACTGGCTCCAGGACCCCATGGGCTACCAGATTCCGCAGTACGCCGCCGACATGATGGCACTGCTGGCGCACCTCCATCAGCAAGCGCCGGTCACGACGCTGGACTGGGTTGGCACCAGCATGGGTGGCCTGATCGGCATGGCCATTGCCGGCCAGCCCGAGCTGCCCCTGCCGGCGCCGGTGCGCAAGCTGGTCCTCAACGACGTGGGGCCGGCCATCGAGTGGCAGGCCATCACGCGGATTGCGGCCTACCTCGGCAAAGCCGGCCACTTCGCCTCGCTGCAGCACGCGGCCGACGCGATGTGGGCGATCTCGACCAGCTTTGGCCCGCACACGCCCGAGCAATGGCTGGCGCTGTCGCGCCACATGGTCAAGCCTGTGCCCGGTGCCACCGATGGCAGCGTGATGCTGCATTACGACCCGGCGATTGCGGTGCCGGTCCGGGCGACGACCGAAGCTTCGGCGCGCGACGGTGAAGCCTTGTTGTGGCAACTTTTTGACAACATTCGGGCGCCGACACTGGTCGTGCGCGGCGCACAATCGGATCTGCTCAGCCGCGTCACGGCGCAGGCCATGATGCAGCGCGGTCCCCGGGCCCGCCTGGTGGAGTTTGAAGGGGTCGGGCATGCACCGACCCTGGTGGCGATGGATCAGGTCAGCACGGTGGGCGATTTTCTTCTTGTCTGAAATTTTTTATTGAAAAGCTGCCTGTGACGAAACATGCCGGGGCCGGGCCGGGCGCCCCGCCCAAATCGCCGTTGAAGCCCCAGACGGCCGCGGCGCCCATGACGCCCATGACACCGCTACCCAATGCGTCCATCGTGACGGCCACGGCGGACAGCCTGCCGGACCAGCCGCATGCGCTGGCCCGCGCCAGGGCCTTTGCCGAGCCGCTGATCGCCAGTGAAACGCTGGACACCGGTGAAAACATCCTGGCCCATGCGGATGCTGTCGCAGCCATTCTCAAGGCCATTGGCGGCTCCGAGGCCATGCAGGCCGCCACCTACCTCGTTCACGCCTGCGCGCACCTGAACAAGCCGCAGGAGGTGATTGCCAAGGCTTTCGGCGTCAACTTCGCCGCCCTGGCCATGGAGACCACCAAGCTCGTCCATGTGCAGAAGCAGGCCCGCGCCGCCGATGCCAGGGCGCAGCTGGAAGACCCGGCAGCGCAGACTGAAAACGTGCGCAAGATGCTGCTGGCGTTCTCGCGCGATCTGCGGGTGGTCATGCTGCGCCTCGCGTCCCGGCTGCAGACGCTGCGTCACTTTGCGGCCATACGGCAACCATGCCCGCTGGCCGTGGCGCGCGAGTCGCTCAACGTTTTTGCACCGCTGGCCAACCGGCTGGGCATCTGGCAGATCAAGTGGGAAATGGAAGACCTGGCCTTCCGCTTTCTGGAGCCGGACACTTACAAAAGCATTGCCCGCCTGCTCGATGAAAAACGCGCCGGGCGCGAGGTGTTCATGGAGGCGCTGCGCGCCCAGCTGGAACGCGACCTGAACAGCAACGGCATTGCCGCGCTGGTGCAGGGCCGGCCCAAACACATCTACAGCATCGTCAAGAAGATGCGCGGCAAGGGTCTCGATTTTGACCAGGTCTTCGACATCCGCGCCCTGCGTGTGATCGCCGCCGACGTCAAGGGCTGCTACGCGGCACTCGGGTTTGTGCACTCGCATTTCACGCCGGTGGAGGGTGAATTCGACGATTACATCGCCAAGCCCAAATCCAACGGCTACCAGTCGCTGCACACGGTGGTGCGCGATGCGCAGCAACGGGCGGTAGAGATCCAGATCCGCACGCAGGCCATGCACGACC
This sequence comes from Polaromonas sp. 39-63-25, assembly GCF_002278925.1. GTDB lineage: Bacteria > Pseudomonadota > Gammaproteobacteria > Burkholderiales > Burkholderiaceae_C > Polaromonas. Next base: position 361,436 of record NZ_NCJH01000001.1, on the reverse strand, counting down.
ATGCCGAGCATGGCGTGGCCGCCCACTGGGCCTACAAGGAGGCCGGCGCCAAGGGTTACAGCGGCGTGTCGGCCAGCAGCGAGTACGACGCAAAAATTGCCGTGTTGCGGCAGTTGCTGGCCTGGGAGCGTGACCTGTCGGGGCCGGTGGCGGCCAGGGCGCGCGACGCCAACCAGGGCCTGTTCGAAGACCGCATCTATGTCCTGACGCCGGACGCGGCCGTTGTCGAACTGCCGCAGGGCGCGACGGCGCTCGACTTTGCCTACAGCGTGCACACCAGCCTGGGCCACCGCTGCCGCGGCGCACGCATCGACGGCGCCATGGTGCCGCTGAACACGCCGCTGCAGAACGGGCAGACGGTGGAGGTCGTCACCACGAAGGAGGGCGGCCCGTCGCGCGACTGGCTCAACCCCGAACTCGGCTTTCTGGCCAGCCACCGCGCGCGGTCGAAAGTGCGTGCCTGGTTCAATGCCCAGGCCATGGCCCAGACGGTGGCGCGCGGACGCGAGGCGGTGGAAAAGCTGCTGCAGCGCGAGGGCAAGACCGCGATGAAACTCGAGGATGTCGCGACGCAGCTGGGCTTCAAAAGCGCCGAGGATCTGTTTGAAGTGGTGGGCAAGGACGAGCTGTCGCTGCGCACCATCGAGAACATGCTCAAGCCGCCCGAGCCGCCACCCACGCAGGACGACTACGTGCTGGCCAAAAAAGCCCGCCAGCATGACAAGTCGTCCGAGCGCGCACGCAAGGGCGGAGTGCTGGTGGTCGGCATCGACTCGCTGCTCACGCAGCTGGCCAGGTGCTGCAAGCCGGCACCGCCCGATGCGATTCTCGGTTTTGTGACCAAGGGCAAGGGCGTGAGCATCCACCGCAGCGATTGCAGCAACTTCAGGAACATGGCCAGCGGCAGCCCCGACCGCGTGATCGAAGTGCAATGGAGCCAGCCCAAAAGCAGCGAGGGCTCGGTGTACCCGGTGGATGTGGCCGTGGAAGCGGCGGACCGGCAGGGCCTGCTGCGCGATATTTCGGAAGTGTTTGCGCGGGAAAAAATGAACGTCATCGGCGTGCAGACCACCTCGGTCAAGGACAACCGCGGCGGCACGGCCTGGATGACTTTCACGGTGGAGGTGGCCAACTCGGGCCGGCTCAACCAGGTGCTGGCCATCGTCGCCGAGGTCAACGGCGTGCGTTCGGCGCGCAGGCGCTGATTTGTCGGCAAAAAAATCGGCGAGGGCGCAAAAGGCCGGGTTTGCCCTGCTACAATGACGAGGTCGAACAGTCCTTAGGCGCGTAGCTCAGCTGGTTAGAGCACCACCTTGACATGGTGGGGGTCGTTGGTTCGAGTCCAATCGCGCCTACCAATTTCCTGAAGTTGTTTTCCTGTCAGCCGTGCATCCCACGGTTCACACAGGGTAAACCAAGGGGATTGCAGGTAGGCATACTTCCTAGAATGTGATGACCCTGTGCATTGGTACAGGCCGTCATTCACAGAGGAGTTCGCACAGTGCCCAAGAGCAAGCCCACCAGTCAGTCCAGGAGCCAGTCAGCCGACTCGCCCCCCCCCGTCGGTAGCACGCCGGGAAAAATGCCGGGCACCAAGGGCGGTAACGGCAAGGCGGCGTCGCCGCGTGTCATCAAGAAATACCCGAATCGCCGTCTTTACGACACCGATACCTCGGCCTACATCACGCTGGCCGAAGTCAAGAACCTCGTCATGGACAGCACCGATTTCGTGGTGCGCGACGCCAAGACCAACGAGGACCTGACACGCAGCATCCTGCTGCAGATCATCCTGGAAGAAGAAGCCGGCGGCGCGCCCATGTTTACCGAGGCGGTGCTGGCCAACATCATCCGGTTCTACGGCAATGCGATGCAGAGCTTCATGGGTTCCTACCTCGAGAAAAACGTCCAGTCCTTCATGGACCTGCAGCTCAAGATGTCCGAGCAGTCCAAGGGCCTGACGCCGGAAGCCTGGGCGCAGTTTGTCAATGCCCAGTCGCCGGCCATGCAGGGCATGATGGGCAGCTATGTCGAGCAGTCGAAAACCGTGTTCACGCAAATGCAGGAGCAGATGCAAAAACAAAGCGAGCAGATGCTGGCCGCCCTGGGCCTGAAGCGCTGACCGCGTCCAGGCCATTTCGGGCGCACGCTGCCGCAGCGGGCCGGCTCTGAGACAATAGAGGGCATGAGCCAAGCCCTTGCGACCCCACCATCCCCCACCTTGAACACGGCGCCCCGCGTCGGTTTTGTCAGCCTCGGCTGCCCCAAGGCCCTGACCGACTCTGAACTGATCCTGACGCAACTCAGTGCCGAGGGTTACCAGACCTCCAAAACCTTTGAAGGTGCCGACCTGGTGATCGTCAACACCTGCGGGTTTATCGACGACGCTGTCCGGGAAAGCCTGGACACCATCGGCGAGGCGCTGGCCGAAAACGGCCGGGTCATCGTGACCGGCTGCCTGGGCGCCAAGGCGGGCGAGGGCGGCGGCAACCTGGTGCGCCAGATGCACCCGAGTGTGCTGGCCGTGACCGGCCCGCACGCAACGCAGGAAGTGATGGACGCGGTGCACCTGAACCTGCCCAAGCCGCACGACCCGTTTGTGGACCTGGTTCCCAACGCCTTTGGCATCGCCGGCATCAAGCTCACACCGCGGCACTATGCCTACCTGAAGATCAGTGAAGGCTGCAACCACCGCTGCACCTTCTGCATCATCCCGTCGATGCGGGGCGACCTGGTGTCGCGGCCGATCGGCGATGTGCTGGGCGAGGCGCGGGCGCTGTTTGAAGGTGGCGTCCGGGAGCTGCTCGTCATCAGCCAGGACACCTCGGCCTACGGCGTGGATGTGAAGTACCGCACCGGCTTCTGGGACGGCAAACCGGTCAAGACCCGCATGCTGGAGCTGGTGCAGGCGCTCGGCGATATTGCCGAGCCCTACGGCGCCTGGGTGCGCTTGCATTACGTCTACCCGTACCCAAGTGTGGATGAGATCCTGCCGCTGATGGCCACCGGCAAGGTATTGCCTTATCTCGACGTGCCCCTGCAGCACAGCCACCCCGATGTGCTCAAGCGCATGAAGCGCCCGGCCAGCGGCGAGAAAAATCTGGAGCGGATTTCGCGCTGGCGCGAGATCTGTCCCGAGATCGTGATTCGCAGCACCTTCATTGCCGGTTTCCCCGGTGAAACTGAAGCCGAGTTCGAGCACCTGCTGGACTTCATGCGCGAAGCGCAGATTGACCGCGCGGGCTGCTTTGCCTACAGCGCGGTGGAAGGCGCCACCGCCAACGATATTCCGGGCATGCTGCCCCTCGAGGTTCGCGAAGAGCGCCGTGCACGTTTCATGGCGGTGGCCGAAGCGGTCTCGGCTGCGAAGCTGCAGCAACGGGTGGGGGCCACCATGCAGGTGCTGGTGGATTCGGCCCCCGGCATGGGTAAAAAGGGCGGCGTGGGCCGCAGTTATGCCGACGCGCCGGAGATCGACGGTGTCGTGAAATTGCTGCCGCCAGAAAAAATCAGCAAGACGCTCAAGGTCGGGGAATTCACCAAGGCCCGGATTGTCGGCACACAGGGCCACGATCTGGTGGCGGTGCCGGTCTGAGGACGTCCCGGATGGGGCTGGCACAAGTGCTGAAAAAGCGCCTGGAAAGCAAAAAGGCCACTGGGTTGGCAGTGGCCTTTTTTGTACCAGCTTTCGCTGGATTTGATGTATCTGGTGCCCGGGAGAGAACTCGAATCTCCACATCTTGCGATACACGGACCTGAACCGTGCGCGTCTACCAATTCCGCCACCCGGGCACAGCCAGCAGTGTACCATTACAGAATCGGTTTTCCGGTCCGGATTCCAAAAAATTTCAATCGAGGTGCGGGCCATGAGGTGCATCACATGCCAACCTCGCAACTTCACGCCACGGTCCGGCAAACCGCCGGCTTTTGACATGCAGAAAAATACAGACAAGACGGATTTCCCGCCGGCAGCAAGCCGGCACCGGAATTCTTTCCCCCATTAATAATCTCAAGAAGAGAGACCCCTTATCAAAACAACTACACACAGCAACGGCCCAGGCGCCGGACTGCTTGCCGAATTTGAAGGCACTGTTTCAGGCCACCGCGATGGCCATGGTTTCGTGCTGCGCGATGACGGCGAAGCCGACATCTACCTGCCGCCCAACGAAATGCGTGCCGTGCTGCACAAGGACCGCGTCAAGGCGCGCATCGTGCGGCATGACCGCAAGAACCGGCCCGAAGGTCGTGTCACGGAAATCATCGAACGCTCACCCAACCCCATCATTGGCCGCCTGCTGCAGGAAAGCGGTGTCTGGCTGGTGGCGCCCGAGGACAAGCGTTACGGCCAGGATGTGCTGATCCCCAAGGGCGCGATCGGCACGGCCAAGCCCGGACAGATCGTGGTGGTCCAGCTGACCGAGCCGCCGGCGCTGTTTGGCCAGCCGGTCGGCCGCGTCAAGGAAGTGCTCGGGGAAATCGACGACCCGGGCATGGAAATTGAAATTGCGGTGCGCAAATACGGCGTGCCGCATGAGTTCAGCGATGCCGCGCTGGCCCTGGCGCGCACCCTGCCCGACGCCGTGCGCCCCGCCGACAAAAAAGGCCGCGTGGACCTGACCGACATTCCGCTGGTGACCATCGACGGTGAAGACGCCCGTGACTTTGACGATGCGGTTTATTGCGAGCCGGCCAAGGTCGGCCGCGGCAAGGGCTGGCGTCTGCTGGTGGCGATTGCCGACGTGAGCCACTATGTGGAAACCGGCAGTGCGATCGATATCGACGCCTATGACCGTGCGACCAGCGTTTATTTTCCGCGCCGCGTGATTCCCATGCTGCCCGAGAAGCTCTCCAACGGCCTGTGTTCGCTGAACCCGAACGTCGAGCGCCTGTGCATGGTCTGCGACATGCTGGTCAACGCCAAGGGCGAAGTCCACGCCTACCAGTTTTACCCGGCGGTGATGTTCAGCCACGCGCGTTTCACCTATACCGAAGTCGCCGCCATCCTGGCCAACACGCGCGGCCCGGAAGCGGCCCAGCGCAAGGCGCTGGTGCCGCACCTGCTGGACCTGCATGACGTCTACCAGGCGCTGCTCAAGGAGCGTGGCGTTCGAGGCGCGGTGGACTTTGAGACCACTGAGACCCAGATCGTCTGCGACGAGGCCGGACGCATCGAGAAAATCGTGCCGCGCACCCGCAATGTCGCCCACCGCGTGATTGAAGAGGCCATGCTGGCGGCCAACGTCTGTTCTGCCGATTTCATTTCCGGAAGCAAACACGAAGGGCTGTTCCGCGTGCACGAGGGCCCGACGCCCGAGAAGAAGGACATCCTGCGTACCTACCTGAAGGCCCTGGGCATTGGCATGACGATCACGGAAAACCCCGCGCCGGGCGAGTTCCAGCAGATCGCCATGGCCACCAAGGACCGGCCTGATGCGATGCAGATCCATTCCATGCTGCTGCGCTCCATGCAGCAGGCGATCTACACCCCCATGAACGCCGGCCACTTCGGCCTGGCCTACGAGGCCTACACGCACTTCACCAGCCCGATCCGCCGCTACCCGGACCTGCTGGTGCACCGCGTCATCAAGGCCGTGCTGACCAAGTCCAGGTACCAGCTGCCGGTGCTGCCCACTCCTGGCGAGGCCGAGGCCAAGCTGTCGAAACGGCTGGCCTCGCGCGTCACCGAGCCGGACCAGAAACCGAAAAAACCGACCGCCGACCAGCTCGCCTGGCAGGCGGCCGGCCTGCATTGCAGCGCCAACGAACGCCGTGCCGACGAGGCCAGCCGCGACGTGGAAGCCTGGCTCAAGTGCAAATACATGCGCGAGCATCTGGGCGAGGAGTTCGGCGGCGTCGTCACGGCGGCCACCAGCTTTGGCATTTTCGTCACGCTCGATGCCATGTATGTCGAGGGCCTGGTGCACATCACCGAACTGGGCGGCGAGTATTTTCGCTTTGACGAGGCGCGTCAGGAGCTGCGCGGCGAACGCACCGGCATCCGCTACGCCATCGGCACCCGGGTGCGCGTCCAGGTCAGCCGGGTCGATCTCGACGGCCGCAAGATCGACTTCCGCCTGGTGCGCGAGGGGGAGGAACTGATCGCCCGCGCCATGAAGGACAAGGCCGGCGGCCGCACCCCCGACCTGCCCGAACAGGAGCGCGCATTGCCGCGCAAGGCCAGTGAGCAGCGCGGTGGCAAGCGCGACGACAAGCGCGCGGGCAAGGGTACCGAACAGCGCGCCGGCGCGCGCGAGGGCAGTGCGGCGGGCAGCCGGACGGCCAAGTCGCCGATCCAGGCGCTCAAGGCGGCAGTCAAGAAATCTGCTTCCAGCGCCGGGCGCAAGCAGAGCAAGAAACCCCGGCGGTAAACACATGAACACCCCTGATTCCTTGCCCGCCATGCCCGGGAACCAACAACCATGCTGATCCGCATCCTGTCCTTTCTGGTGGAAAGCCTTTTCTTCGTGCTGATAGGCGCGGCGTTGATGCGTGCCTGGATGAACCGCCTGCGCATCAACATGAGCGCGCAGCCCGGCACCTTTGTGATGGCCGTGACAGACTGGCTGGTCAAGCCCCTGCGGCGCGTGTTGCCCAAGGCGATTGCGCAGTCGCGTGTGGACTGGGCCAGTCTGCTGGCCGCCTTCCTGCTGGCACTGGTGTATGCGCTGGTGTGGGCGGCCCTGTTCGGCGCCTTGCTGAACCTGACCGCGGCCATGTTGCCGGCTTTGTTGTTGATGAGTCTGAAGATGCTGCTGCGTGTCGCGCTGCAGCTGGCCTTCATGGTGGTGCTGGTTTACGCCATCATTTCCTGGCTGCAGCCAGGCTCGCCCATGTACGGCCTGCTGGGCCGGCTGGCCGAGCCGCTGCTGGCGCCACTGCGGCGCATCATCCCGGCGATCGGCGGGGTCGACCTGTCGGCGCTGGTGCTGCTCCTGCTGCTACAGATCGGCCTGATGGTTCTCGGCTAAGGCGGAGGCGGTCAGCGTCTGCCCCGGATGGCAGGCTGGCCAGTCATCGGCCAGCTGGCCATGCTGGAAAACGGCGCTGCAGGCGGCGTCAAAGGCCGTCTGTCCGCCGGCCAGCCGGGCACCCACCATGCCCGCCAGCACATCGCCGGTACCTGCCGTGGCCAGGCGCGCGTTGCCGGTGGGGTTGATGGCGCTGATCTGGTCCGGCGCGGCAATCACCGTGCCCGAGCCCTTGAGTACCACCACACAGCCGAATTGTTCCGCCAGCTGCCGCGCCGCCTGCAGGCGGTCGGCCTGCACCGCGGCCGCGCTGCTGCCGAGCAGGCGCGCGGCCTCCAGCGGATGCGGCGTCAGGACTGTGCGGTAAGCGCGGCCCTGGCGGGCCCGCAGCAGGGTTTGCAGCTGGGTGTCGGCGGCGATGGCATTGAGCGCATCGGCGTCCAGCACGGCCGCCTGTGCGCCCGACAGGACGCGCGGCAGCACGCCGGCCACGGCGTCGCCGCCGCCACATCCGCAGACCAGCACCTGGGCCTTGAGGTCCAGCGCCTCGGGGCTGCGGAACATCAGCTCGGGCTGCTGCGGGTCCACCGTGAGGCCGGCGCCGCCAAGCAGGGCCACAAACACCCGGCCGGCGCCCGCATGCAGGGCAGCACGCCCGGCCAGCAGCGCGGCGCCGCTCATGTGGGTGGCGGCTTTCGGGCTGGATTGCCCGCCGAGGATGGCGACATCACCAAAACTGCCTTTGTGGCTGGCGTGCGTTGCTTGCGCCCGGCTGTGCGACGCGGCACGGTCCCGGCCCAGCAGCCAGGCGTCAGGCGCCAGCGCCGATGCGGGAGTGACGCCGAGGTCGTCCCACCAGACCTGTCCGGCCAGGTCGCGGCCGAAGGCCGTGAACAAGCCCGGCTTCAGCGTCAAAAGACTCAAGGTAAATCGGGCGCCAGCCCTTGTTGGTAAAGCGCAGGTAGCTATCGATTCAGGAGCAAGCAAAGCGCCCGTGTCGGCGTCCAGCCCGCTCGGGATATCGATCGCCAGGACCGGCTGCGGGCTGGACCGCAGCAGCGCCAGCCACTGGCCGAGCAGATCGCTCTGGTCCATGGCAGCCGCAGCGCGGGGTGCCGCCCCTATGCCCAGCAGGGCGTCGATGGCGAAGTCAAAGCCGGCCGGCGGCACTTGGGCAAAGGGCACGCCGGCCGCACGGACGCGTACCAGCGAGGCCAGCGCATCGGCGGGCACCCTGGCTTCGTTGTGTGCGCCCAGCCAGGTCACCACCACGGTTTTGCCCCACTGGTGCAGGTGCATGGCCGCCTCCAGGCCGTCGCCGCCGTTGTTGCCCGGCCCGCAGGCGATCCAGAGGCGCTGCGCGTGTGGCGCCAGCGCCAGGGCCAGGCGCGCGGTGGCCAGCCCCGCGCGCTGCATCAGGGTATGGGGGGGCAGCTGGGCTGCCGCCTGCCGCTCCAGCAGGCGCGTGGCGGCCACCCCGTGGAGCGGCAGGCTGAGGGCAGGGGAGACGGCTAACATGGGCCGATTGTGCCGCCTTCAGGCGGCCGGGGATATGAGCCGGCTCAGGTCCAGCCCTTCGAGGTCGATCTCCGGCGTCTGTCCGGCGACCAGGTCGGCAACGGCCCGTGCGCTGCCGCAGCTCAGCGCCCAGCCGCTGGAACCGTGGCCGAGGTTGAGCCACAGGCCGGGCAGGCCGCTGGCACCGAGGATGGGCGGGCCGTCCGGCAGCATGGGCCGCACGCCTTTCCATTCCTGCACATGGGCGGTGGTGTTCGAGGTGTGGGCGGCGCCCGGGAACCAGTCCTGCAGCACCTTGTACAGCGTCTGGATGGCCGCGGCGCTTTTTTTGTCGGGCCGGCCGCCAATTTCGGCGCTGCCGGCCACGCGCACGCGGTTGCCCAGGCGCGAGATCGCGACCTTGTAACGTTCGTCCATCAGGGCGCTGCGCGGTGCGTTCAGCGGCTCGCGAATTGGTGCGCTCAGGGAGTAGCCATACACCGCCGCCAGCGGAACCCGGATGCCCAGCGGCCGCAGCAGCGAGGCCGAGTCCAGGCCGGCGCACAGCACCACCGCGTCAAAGTTTCGCGGCGTCGTTTCGCCTGCTATCAAAAAAGTAGCTGGCTGCGCCCGGTCCATTTGGGCCACAGTCGTATTGAACTCAAAAGTCACGCCCAGGCGCTGGGCCTCGGCCTTGAGCAGCAGGGCGAACTGGCGGCAGTTGGCCACTTCGTCGTCGGGCAGGTGAATGGCGCCCAGCAAAGGCGTGTCCGGATTCAGCGCCGGCTCGATCCGGCGCGCCTCGTCGGAGCCGATCTGCCGGAAGCTGACCCCTGCATCACGCAGCACCTGCAGGCCGGGTTCGACCATCTGGCCGTCCTGTTCGGCGCGCAGCAGCACCATGTAGCCGGGACTGCGGTCGTACTCGAGCTGGTGCTCGGCGGTGATCTGGTGCAGGCGCGCGCGGCTGTAAAAAGCCAGGCGCTGCAGGCGGGCCCGGTTGGCCAGGTAGGTTTCCAGCCGGCAGGCGCGCCACCATCGCCACATCCAGGTCAGCTCGCGGCCGGACAGCGGCAGGCTGAGCCTGACCGGTGCGTGGCGACCCAGCAGGTGGCCCAGCACCTTTCCCGGCATGCCGGGCGCTGCCCAGGGCGTCACGTAGCCGGGGGCCACCACGCCGGCATTGGCGAAACTGCTTTCTTCGGCAGCCGCGCCGCGGCGCTCGAAAACGGTGACCTCGTGGCCGTCCCGGGCGAGCTCCCAGGCGGTGGTGATGCCGATGATGCCGGCGCCGATCACGGCGACCCTCATGGTGCCGTCCCTGCAGAGCGGAGACAGGGGCTTGAGCGGAAAGTCGGTGGGTTCATGTTGATGGGTTCAATCGGACGGAAGCCGGCGCGGGGAAGGCGCGTGCTGCTATTGTTTTTGAAGTGCCGCCGGGGCCGGTCACCCTGGCCGGCGCGCGGCCGGCAACAGCGGAGGGGACGTGGCAGGACTTGGGCGGGTACGTTGGCACAGGCAGGGATGTTATACTCAGCAGGCTGTACGAAAGGCAATTTTGCCGTCGTGCAGCAAATCGCAAATCAGCCATTCAAGGTGTTGCCCGGGAGCTCTTAACCATGCTTTCAGGTGATAAGCGCTGATTTTAGACACAACCTTTGGAGTTACTTATGTCAATTAGCATGCGTGAAATGCTGGAAGCCGGCGTCCATTTCGGTCACCAAACCCGCTTCTGGAACCCCAAGATGGCCCCGTACATCTTCGGCCACCGCAACCGTATCCACATCATCAACCTCGAAAAATCGCTGCCGATGTTCGAGGACGCGATGAAGTTCGCCAAGCAGCTGTCCGCCAACCGCGGCACCATCCTGATGGTGGGCACCAAGCGCCAGGCCCGCGAACTGGTTTCCGCCGAAGCCAAACGCGCCGGCGTGCCTTTTGTCGACCAGCGCTGGCTGGGCGGCATGCTGACCAACTTCAAGACGGTCAAGACCTCGATCAAGCGCCTCAAGGAAATGAAGGCCCAGCAGGAAGTCGGTCTCGACACCCTGAGCAAGAAAGAGCAGCTCACGTTCAAGCGTGAAATGGAAAAACTGGAAAAAGACATCGGCGGCATCCAGGACATGAATGCCCTCCCCGACGCGATCTTCGTGATCGACGTGGGTTTCCACAAGATTGCCATCCTCGAAGCCAAGAAGCTGGGCATTCCGCTGATCGGCGTGGTTGACTCCAACCACTCGCCCATCGGCATCGATTACGTGATCCCCGGCAACGACGACTCGTCCAAGGCCGTGGCGCTGTATGCCCGCGGCATCGCCGACGCGATCATCGAAGGCCGCGCTGCCGCCGGCAATGAAGTCGTCAAGATGGTCTCGGCCGAAAGCAGCGACGAATTCGTCGAAGTGGAAAACGCCGCAGCCTGATCGTCGCGGCCCTGCGCCTGACGCGAAAAAGGGGCTCGCGTAGCCCCTTTTTCACAGCCTTGTCCAAAGGCACCCCCATTTAATTTGAAGTCAACACGACACACGGAGAACTGAAGATGGCAATCACAGCAAGCATGGTCGCAGAGTTGCGCGCAAAAACCGACGCACCGATGATGGAGTGCAAAAAGGCACTGACCGAGGCCGATGGCAACTTCGAAAAAGCCGAAGAAATCCTGCGCGTCAAGCTCGGCAACAAGGCCGGCAAGGCCGCTTCCCGCATTACCGCTGAAGGCGTGATTGCCTTCCACAGCGAAGGTGCCGTGGGCGCGCTGGTCGAGATCAACTGCGAAACCGACTTCGTCACCAAGAACGACAGCTTCCTGGCTTTCACCGACGCGGTGGTCAAGGGCATCGTGAAGAACAACCCGGCCGACGTGGCCGCGATCGGCGCCATGCCTTTGAGCCTGGACGGTTTCGGCCCGACGGTGGAAGACGTGCGCAAGGGCCTGATCGGCAAGATCGGCGAAAACATGAGCGTGCGCCGCTTCAAGCGTTTTGAAGGCGGCAAGCTGGCCTCCTACCTGCACGGCACGCGTATCGGCGTGGTCGTCGAGTACGAAGGCGACGAAGTGCCCGCCAAGGACGTCGCCATGCACGTTGCCGCGATGAAGCCGGTGTCGCTGTCGAGCGACCAGGTGCCTGCCGAGCTCGTCGCGCGCGAGCGTTCGGTCGCTGCGGCCAAGGCTGCCGAGGATGCCGCTGTGGCCACCGCTGCCGGCAAGCCTGTGCAATCCCCTGAAATTGTTGCCAAACGTATTGACGGCGGCGTGCAGAAATACCTCAAGGAAGTGTCCCTGTTCAACCAGCCTTTCGTGAAAAACGACAAGCAGACGGTCGAGCAGATGCTCAAGGAAAAAGGCACGACCGTGAAGGCGTTCACGCTGTATGTTGTCGGTGAAGGCATCGAGAAGAAGGTCGACGATTTTGCGGCTGAAGTGGCCGCCCAGGTGGCTGCTGCCAAAGCGGCCTGATTGCACCCGCTGACCCGAAAGGCCGCTAAACTTACGCCCATAAAAACGACAGGAACTCCCCTCATGCCAGCCTACAAGCGAATCTTGTTGAAACTTTCAGGTGAAGCCTTGATGGGAGACGATGCCTTCGGCATCAACCGTGCGACGATTGTGCGCATGGTCGAGGAGATTGCCGAAGTCACCCGCATGGGCGTGGAAGTGGCTGTCGTGATCGGCGGCGGCAATATTTTCCGCGGCGTTGCCGGCGGCTCGGTCGGCATGGACCGTGCCACCGCCGACTACATGGGCATGCTGGCCACCGTGATGAACGCGCTGGCACTCGGCGACACCATGGACAAGGCAGGCCTGACGCCGCGTGTCATGTCGGCCATCGGTATCGAGCGCGTTGTCGAGCCCTATGTGCGTCCCAAGGCCCTGCAATACCTCGAAGAGGGCAAGGTCGTCATCTTCGCGGCGGGCACCGGCAATCCTTTCTTCACGACCGACACCGCGGCCGCCCTGCGCGGCGCGGAAATCGGGGCCGAGATTGTGCTCAAGGCCACCAAGGTGGACGGCGTGTACAGCGCGGACCCGAAGAAAGACCCGACGGCCACGCGTTACACCAACATCACCTTCGACGAGGCCATGGGCAAAAACCTCGAAGTCATGGACGCCACCGCCTTTGCGCTGTGCCGCGACCAGAAACTGCCGATCAAGATTTTCAGCATCTTCAAGCACGGCGCGCTCAAGCGCGTGGTGCAGGGCGAAGACGAAGGAACGCTGGTCCACGTCTGACGCCTGCCGGTGTGCATGCCATCCCTTTGCAGAACAAGAATCCTCCGGAGATTTCAATCATGAGCATTCCCGATATCAAGAGCCAGGCCGAGCAGAAAATGCAGCAGTCGCTGGAGTCCTTCAAGCATGCCTTGACCAAGATCCGTACCGGCCGTGCCAACCCCGGACTGCTGGACACGGTGCATGTGGACTACTACGGCGCCATGGTGCCGATCAGCCAGGTCGCCAATGTGGCGCTGCTCGATGCGCGCACCATCAGTGTTGCGCCCTGGGAAAAAGGCATGGGCGCCAAGATTGAAAAAGCCATCCGTGACTCCGACCTCGGACTCAACCCCGCTTCCCAGGGCGACCTGATTCGCGTGCCCATGCCGGCCATGACCGAAGAGCGGCGCAAGGAGCTGACCAAGGTGGTCCGCGCCGAAGGTGAACACGCCAAGGTCGCCATCCGCAATCTGCGCCGTGATGCGAACGACGGTGTCAAGAAACTCGTCAAGGACAAGCTGGCGTCGGAAGACGACGAGCGCCGCGCCCACGACGAAGTGCAGAAGTTCACCGACCGTTTCATTGCCGAAGTCGACAAGCTGGTCGCAGGCAAGGAACAAGACATCATGGCGGTCTAGATTGCCCCCACGTTCGCTCGCTTTGCGTAGCTCTCTGCCCCCCGAGGGGGCCGCTGCGCCTGCGGCCCGGCGAAGCCGGTTCCGCGGCCCCTGCTTGAAAAAGTCAATTGCCCCCGTGCACGTGCACTGTGCGTAGTAACTGACTGCCGACATGGCTCAAACAAGCTCCACCGCCGTTCCGCACCATGTCGCCATCGTGATGGACGGCAACGGCCGCTGGGCCACGCGGCGTTTCCTGCCGCGCATCGCCGGCCACAAGCAGGGGGTTGGCGCGCTGAACCGCTGCGTGCAGGCCTGCATGGCCCGCGGCATCGGTGTGCTGACCGTGTTTGCCTTTTCTTCCGAGAACTGGAACCGGCCGCCGGACGAAGTCTCCGGCCTCATGGAGCTGCTGGCGCTGTCGCTGGCCAGGGAAGTGCCCGCGCTCAAGGCCAACGGCGTGCAACTGCATTTTGTCGGCGACCGGCAGCGCCTGTCCGACAAGTTCAAGGCCGGGCTGGCTCAGGCCGAGCAGGCCACCGCAGACAACCAGCGGCTGATCCTCAATGTGTGTTTCAACTACGGTGGCCGCTGGGACATCGCCCAGGCGGCACGCAGGCTGGCAGCCGAGGGCCGGGAGATCACCGAAATGGCGCTGGACCGTGCGCTGGCGCTGGCCCATGTGCCGGACCCGGACCTCCTGATCCGCACCGGCGGCGAGTTGCGCATCAGCAACTTCCTGCTCTGGCAGGCGGCGTATTCCGAACTGCATTTTTCCGACAAGCTCTGGCCCGACTTCGACGAGGCGGCGCTCGACGAAGCGATCGCGGTCTATCGCAGCCGCGAGCGGCGTTTTGGCCAGACCTCCGCGCAAGTCGTTTCGCCAAACCCCAACCCCGACATGAAGGCTGCCTGATGCTCAAGCAACGCGTGATCACGGCGCTGGTGATGCTGGCCATTCTGCTACCTGCGCTTTTTTACCGCACCCCGGTGCCGTTTGCCGTGGTCGCCCTGGTGCTGATCGCCGCGGGTGCCTGGGAGTGGGCCCGCCTGAACGGATATGGCCAACTCAGCGCGCTGGTGGCCGGTTTTGCCTGCGTGGTGCTGTGTGGCATGTCCTGGGACCTGGGCTGGCTCGATGAACCGCAGCCCTTGCTGTGGCGGCTGGCCGGCGCGGGTTGGGTGCTGGCGGGTGCCTGGCTGCTGCGCGGTGGCGTGGCCGGCTGGTCGCGCATTCCGCGCACCGTGCGCCTGGTGGTCGGGGTGCTGGCGCTCTGGCTGGCCTGGCTGGCCGTGGCGCAGGCGCGTTTCATCGGCATCGAGTTCCTGCTGTCGGTACTTCTGCTGGTCTGGGTTGCCGACATCGGCGCCTATTTCGCCGGCAAGGCGCTGGGCGGGCGCTTCAGCAAGGGCAAGCTGGCCCCGTCGATCAGCCCCGGCAAAAGCTGGGAGGGTGTCTGGGGCGGCATGGCGGGGGTGCTGGTGCTGTGTATCACCTGGCTGCTGCTCGACGCCACCGGTGAGAGTCTGTATGCGCGCCTGGCTGCACAGCACGGCCTCGCCGTGACGCTGCTGGCCATGGTGTTCCTGGCGGCCCTCAGCGTGGTGGGTGATCTGGTCGAGTCCCTGATCAAGCGTAGCGCCGGCGCCAAGGATTCGAGTGGTTTGTTGCCGGGCCACGGCGGTGTGCTGGATCGGGTCGATGCACTGTTGCCGGTGCTGCCGCTGGCCATGATGCTGGTGACAGTCTGAACGCACGCCGATGACAATGCAGAAACAACGTGTCACGGTGCTGGGTTCAACCGGCTCGGTCGGGGTCAACACACTGGACGTGATTGCCGGCCATCCCGACCGCTTCGAGGTGTTTGCACTCAGTGCGGCCACGCAGACCGAGCTGATGCTGGCGCAGTGCCTGAGGTTCAAACCGTCCTACGCCGTCATGGCAAGCGCCCCGCACGCCCGCATCCTGGCTCAAAGTTTGAAGGAAAACGGGCTCTCAACCGAGGTCCTGCTTGCGCCGGATGCTCTTGAAATGATAGCGTCGGATGAGCGGGTGGACACCGTGATGGCGGCCATCGTGGGCGCAGCCGGGCTGGCGCCCTGCATGGCGGCCGCACGCGCCGGCAAGCGCCTGCTGCTGGCCAACAAGGAGGCGCTGGTGGTCGGCGGCGAGGTGTTCATGCAGGCCGTGCGCGAGGGTGGGGCGCAGTTGCTGCCCATCGACAGCGAACACTCGGCGATTTTTCAGTCCCTGCCGGAAGACCCGGCGGCCTGGATGGAGCGCATCGACAAGATCATCCTCACGGCCTCCGGCGGGCCGTTTCGCACCCGGGCGCCAGCCACGCTGCGCGATGTCACCCCCGACGAGGCCTGCGCCCACCCGAACTGGGTGATGGGCCGCAAGATTTCGGTGGACTCGGCCACCATGATGAACAAGGCGCTCGAAGTGATAGAGGCGCGTTATCTGTTCGGTCTGGCGCCGGCGCAGATCGAGGTGGTGATTCATCCGCAAAGCATCATCCATTCGATGGTTCAGTACCGCGACACCTCGGTGGTGGCGCAGCTCGGCACGCCCGACATGCGGGTGCCCATCGCCTACGGCCTGGCCTGGCCGGGGCGGATTTCCTCGGGTGCGCAGGCGCTCGATTTCCGGGCGCTGGCCACCATGACGTTCGCAGTTCCGGACAACGAACATTTCCCCGGCTTGCCGCTGGCCTGGGAGGTGCTCGATGCGCCTGTCGGCACCACGGCGGTGCTGAACGCCGCCAACGAGGTGGCAGTGGCCGCTTTCCTTGAAAAACGGATACGTTTTGACCAGATTCACGCCGTGAACCGTGGAACTCTGGACACCGTGAGCGCCTCTGAAATCCGGGGCATCGGGGATTTGCTGGCGCTGGATGTGCAGGCACGCGCCGCGGCGACCCGCATTGCCGGAAATCTGACGACTTGACAGGAGTTTTTCCATGTTGACCTTGGTCGCCTTTGTTGTTGCCCTGGGGATTCTGATCGCCGTCCACGAGTACGGGCACTACCGCGTGGCCGTGGCCTGCGGCATCAAGGTCCTGAAGTTCTCCGTCGGATTTGGCAAGCCGATCTACACCTGGCGGCTCAAAAACAGCCCCACCGAATTTTCCATTGGCATGTTGCCGCTGGGCGGCTACGTCAAGATGCTGGACGAGCGGGAAGGGCCGGTCGATCCGGCAGAACGCCATCTGGCCTTCAACACCCAACCTCTGCGCTCGCGTGCCGCCGTGGTGGCGGCTGGACCGGCGGCCAACCTGCTGCTGGCCATCGTGCTGTATGCGATCGTCAACTGGAGCGGCCTGCAGGAGCCCGAGCCCGTGCTGGCCAGCCCCGTGGCGGGGTCCATCGCAGAGCGCGCCGGCCTGCGCGGTGGCGAGCGGGTGCAGCAGGCGGCCTTTGACGGAGAGCCCCTGGAGGACACGCGTTCTTTCGAGGATCTGCGCTGGCTCTTGACCCAGGGTGCGCTCAACGGCCGCGACGTACGGCTGGCGATAGGCGGGCCCGACGCGGCTGCAGCCGCGTCGCGAGAACTGGTGTTGCCGCTGGGCCAGCTCCAGGCCGCCGACGCCGATGCGCAGCTGTTTCGCAAAATCGGCATTACCGGGCCCTGGACCCAGCCGGTGATCGGCGAGTTGATGGCCGGTGGTGCTGCCGAGAAATCGGGCCTTCGCAGCGGCGACCTGGTGCTGCGCATCGGCAGCCTGGCCATTGTCGACGGCCCGCAACTGCGTGAAACCATCCGGGCTTCCAGCGGCACCCAGACCTGGCGCATTGTGCGGGCCGGGCAGGCCATGGATTTGCCGGTCACGCCCGAGATCAGACAGGAGGCCGGCCGGTCGATTGCCCGCATTGGCGCCTATGTCGGCGCACCGCCCGCCATGGTCACGGTGCGCTACGGCCCGCTCGATGGCCTGTGGCAGGGCGCGGTCCGTACCTGGCAGGTCTCGGCGCTGACGCTGAAAATGATGGGCAAGATGGTCATCGGCGAGGCCTCCCTGAAAAACCTCAGTGGCCCGCTGACGATTGCCGACTACGCCGGCAAGTCGGCCAGCATAGGCTGGACGGCCTATCTGCTGTTTCTGGCACTGATCAGCGTCAGTCTGGGCGTGCTCAATTTACTGCCGCTGCCGGTTTTGGACGGGGGGCACCTGATGTATTATCTTTGGGAGGCGATTACCGGCAAAAGCGTGTCTGACGCGTGGATGGACCGGTTGCAGCGCGGTGGCGTTGCAATCCTGCGCGAGGCGCAAAATGCAGCCGGGCTGGAGCCCGGCAAGGCTTTGCAACGCTGCGCATGGCCTTTTTGGCCGCAACCCGGAGGGAACGGGGTGAAAACAACGCCACTCTGCGTTGCACTCCTAACCCAGACACCCGGTCTGGGTGTCGTCGCGCGCCTTGATTGGCGCTGTTTTCACCACGTTCGCACTCGCATAAATAGTGTGAACAGGCCCTAATCCATACTTTTCATGCAAAAACAAATCAAACGATTCAAGGTCCGCAGCGTTTCTGCAGTGGTGGCCAGCTTTCTCATCGCGCATGCAGCCTGGGCAGTGGATCCTTTCACCGTGCGTGATATCCGCGTGGAAGGCCTGCAGCGCGTCGAGCCGGGAACCATTTTTGCTTCGCTGCCTTTCCGTGTCGGCGAGACCTACAACGACGACAAGGGCGCCGGTGCGATCCGCGCGCTGTTCGGGCTGGGCCTGTTCAAGGACGTGCGGCTTGAAGTCAGCGGTGATGTGCTGGTCGTGATCGTCGAGGAGCGTCCGACCGTGGCTGACGTGGACTTCGTCGGGGCCAAGGAGTTTGACAAGGAAGTGCTCAAGAAGGCGCTGCGCGAAATCGGGCTCACCGATGGCCGGCCTTTCGACAAGGCGCTGGCAGACCGCGCCGAGCAGGAGCTCAAGCGGCAGTACATCAACCGCAGCCTTTACGGCGCCGAGGTGGTGACCACCGTCACGCCGATCGAGCGCAACCGGGTTAACGTGACCTTCAGCGTGACCGAAGGTGATGTCGCGAAAATCAAGGAAATCCGCATTGTCGGCAACAAGGTGTTCAGCGAGTCCACATTGCGCGGCCTGTTCGACCTCGACACCGGCGGCTGGCTGAGCTGGTACACCAAGTCGGACCGTTATTCGCGGGCCAAGCTCAATGCAGATATCGAAACCCTGCGCTCCTACTACCTGACGCGCGGCTACCTGGAGTTCAAGGTCGACTCCACCCAGGTCGCCATTTCCCCGAACAAGCAGGATATTTCGGTGACCATCAACGTCACCGAGGGTGAACGTTTCACGGTGTCCGGTGTCAAGCTCGAAGGCAATTTCCTTGAACGCGAGGACGAATTCAAGTCGCTGGTCACCATCAAGCCCGGCGAGCCCTACAACGCCGACCAGGTGGCGCAGACGGTCAAGGCCTTCGTCGAGTATTACGGCAGTTTCGGTTTTGCCTTTGCCAAGGTCGACGCCCAGCCCGAAATCGACCGGACCAACAACCGCGTGGCTTTTGTCCTGCAAGGTGAGCCCTCGCGCCGCGCCTATGTGCGACGCATCAACATCAGCGGCAACAACCGCACGCGCGATGAAGTGGTGCGCCGGGAGTTCCGGCAGTTCGAGGCCTCCTGGTACGACGGCGACAAGATCCGCCTGTCGCGTGACCGCGTGGACCGCCTCGGGTTTTTCACCGAAGTCAATATCGACACGCAGGAAGTGCCGGGCACACCCGACCAGGTGGACCTGAACCTGGCGGTGGTGGAAAAACCCACAGGCAACCTGCAGCTCGGCGCCGGCTTTTCCAGCGCCGACCGCTTGTCTCTGGTGTTCGGTTTCAAGCAGGAAAATGCCTTTGGCACCGGCAACTATCTGGGCCTGGAGGTCAACACCGGCAAGTACAACCGGCAGCTGGTGTTGAGCACCGTAGACCCTTATTTCACGAACGACGGCATTTCCCGGACCATCGACGTGTACACCCGCACTTCGCGGCCCTACAGCAGCCAGATCGGCGTGGTGAACACCGACTACGAACTCAAAACCACCGGCGCCAGCGTGCGTTTCGGTGTGCCGTTCAGTGAAGTCGATACGGTTTATTTCGGCGGCGGCCTGGAGCAGATCGATATTTCCGGAACCAACCTCCCGGCGGTCTACCAGACTTATGTCAATACCTTTGGCGCCAAGAGCAACTCCGTGCCCTTGACCATCGGCTGGTCGCGCGATGAGCGCGACAGCGCCATCGTCCCGACCAAGGGGCGTTTCCAGCGCGTCTACGGCGACTGGGGCGTTGCCGGTGATGCCCGCTTCCTGCGCACCAACTACCAGTTCCAGCAGTACATTCCGCTGAACAAGCAGTTCACCATTGCGCTGAACACCGAACTGGGCTGGGGCAAGGGCCTGAACGGACAACCTTTCCCGGTGTTCAAGAATTTCTATTCCGGCGGCCTGGGTTCGGTGCGCGGCTATGAACCGGGCACCCTCGGTCCCCGTGATAGCCAGGACAACTCCATTGGCGGTCCGAAAAAGATTACCCTGAATGCCGAAATCTTGGCGCCGTTCCCCGGCGCGGGCAACGACAGGACCCTGCGGCTCTTCGGCTTTGTCGACGCGGGCAATGTGTTTGGCGAGAACGAAAAATATGATCTCGGTGAGCTGCGCTCATCGGTGGGTTTCGGCGTGAGCTGGATTTCACCGCTCGGCCCCCTGCGCCTGGCGTTTGCCCATCCCATGAACAAGAAGCCGACGGATAAAATCCAGAGACTGCAATTCCAGATTGGTACATCCTTCTAATGAAATCTTTTTCATCCAAGTTCTTCCTCGCTGCCGTGATGGCGCTGGCCGCGTTTGCGGCAGGCGCGCAGGATTTCAAGATCGGCATCGTCAACATTGACCGCATCTTTCGCGAAGCCAACAGCGCCAAGGCGGCCCAGGCCAAGCTGGAGCAGGAATTCGGCAAGCGCGAGAAAGATCTTACCGACGTCGGGACACAGCTCAAGGCCATGGCCGACAAGTTCGACCGCGAGGCACCCACCCTGGCGGAGAGCCAGCGCGTGGCCCGCCAGAAGCAGCTCGTGGAACAGGACCGGGATTTCCAGCGCAAGCGCCGCGAATTCCAGGAAGACCTCAACGCGCGCAAAAACGAAGAGCTGCAGCAGGTCAT
The DNA here is from genome assembly GCF_002278925.1 of Polaromonas sp. 39-63-25. Lineage (GTDB taxonomy): Bacteria > Pseudomonadota > Gammaproteobacteria > Burkholderiales > Burkholderiaceae_C > Polaromonas. The sequence goes on along the minus strand of NZ_NCJH01000001.1, from coordinate 340,980 downwards.
CGAGCGCGCCAACAAGGTCGTCAAGACCGTTGCCGAGGCCGAGAAGTACGACCTCATCCTGCAGGAAGCGGTTTACGCCAACCCCAAGCATGACATCACCGACAAGGTGATCAGGGCGCTCAACGCCGCCAGATAAGCCCGCATTCAGGGACACGCCAGGTGTGACGCTCAGACTCGGGGACATTGTTGCAGCGCTGGCGGGCGAATTTGACGCCCGGCTGGTGGGAGACCCGGATGTCCTGGTCGAGCGGCTCGCCCCGCTCGAATCGGCCAGCGCGGCCGAGCTGACTTTTCTCAGCCACCCCAAATACCAGGGCAAGCTCGCCCGGTCCGCCGCCGCCTGTGTGGTGGTAGGGCCTGGCGCCGCGGCGGCGGCCATGCAGCGCGGCGCCTGCATCATCGTCGATGACCCGTATTTCTACTTTGCCCGCATCACCCAGCTCTGGAAGCGCGAGCATGCACCGTCCAGCGCATCCGGTGGGACTGCTCTCCACCCCAGCGCCTTCATCGACCCCCAGGCCCGTCTGGCAGCCGGTGTGGTGGTGGGCGCCTTTGCCTGCATTGGCGCCCGTGCGGTGCTGGACGCCGGTGTCCAGGTGGGCGCGCACAGCGTGATCGGCAACGATGCCCACATCGGTGCCGAAACGCGCCTGTCGGCCCGCGTGACGGTGGCAGACGGCTGCTCCCTCGGCGAGCGCTGCATTGTGCACCCGGGGGCCGTGATCGGCGCCGACGGTTTCGGTTTCGCGCCGCATGCCGGCCGCTGGGAAAAAATCGAACAGCTGGGCGCCGTGCGCATCGGCAACGACGTTGAGATAGGCGCCAATACCTGCATAGACCGCGGCGCGCTGCAGGACACCGTGATCGAAGACGGGGTCAAGCTGGACAACCTGGTGCAGATCGGCCACAACGTGCGTGTGGGCGCCCACACGGCCATGGCCGGCTGTGCCGGGGTGGCGGGCAGCGCCACCATCGGTGCGCATTGCACCGTGGGCGGTGGCGCGGTGGTGCTGGGCCATCTGAGCCTGGCCGACCATGTGCATATTTCCGCCGCTTCGGTGGTCACCCGTTCGATTCACAAGCCGGGGCATTACACCGGGCTGTTTCCCATCGACGACAATGCGCAGTGGGAAAAAAATGCGGCCACACTCAAGCAGCTTCACGCCTTGCGTGAACGCCTCAAGATGCTTGAGCAAACGACTGACAAAGCCTCTGGAAAAACCGAAGAAAAATCATGATGGACATTCACCAAATTCTCAAGCAGCTCCCGCACCGCTTCCCCTTCCTGCTGGTGGATCGTGTGCTGGAACTGGAAAAAGGCAAGCGCATCAAGGCGCTGAAGAACGTCACGATCAACGAGCCGTTTTTTACCGGGCACTTTCCGCACCGGCCGGTGATGCCGGGTGTGCTGATGCTCGAAGCCATGGCGCAGGCTGCTGCCCTGCTGGCGTTCGACATGCAGGGTGTGACCCCCGATGACAAGACCGTGTATTACTTTGCCGGCATCGACGGCGCGCGATTCAAGCGGCCGGTGGAGCCGGGCGACCAGCTGATCATGGAGGTCACGCTGGAGCGGCTCAAGGCCGGCGTGTTCAAGTTCAAGGGTGTGACCCGGGTGGACGACAACATGGTCTGCGAGGCCGAGCTGATGTGCACCATGCGCACTATCGCCTGATCTGTCCCGGCAAGAGAAGGTTTTTCCGTGACAGGCATCCATCCCACAGCACTGGTTGATCCCCAGGCCCAGCTCGACAGCAGCGTCAGCGTGGGGCCGTACACGGTGATCGGCCCGCACGTCAAGGTCGCGGCCGGCACGACGATAGGCGCGCATTGCGTCATCGAGGGCCACACGACGATAGGACGCGACAACCGCATTTTTCAGTTCAACTCGCTGGGGGCCATTCCGCAGGACAAGAAGTACGCGGGTGAGCCCTGCGAGCTGGTCATTGGCGAGCGCAACACCATTCGCGAGTTCTGCACCTTCAATATCGGCTCACCCGGCGACACCGGGGTGACGCGGGTTGGCGACGACAACTGGATCATGGCGTACGTGCATCTGGCGCACGACTGCGATGTCGGCAACCACACGATTTTTGCCAACAACTCCCAGCTGGCCGGCCATGTGCACGTCGGCGACTGGGTGATCCTCGGCGGCTTCACCGTCGTGCACCAGTTTGTCCGGCTTGGCGCGCACAGCATGACCGCCATGTGTTCGCTGTTGTTTGCCGATCTGCCGCCGTTCGTGATGTGCCAGGGCCAGCCCGCCGAGGCGCGTTCGATGAACTATGAGGGCCTGCGCCGGCGCGGCTACACGCCCGACCGCATTGCGGCCGTCAAGGCCATGCACAAGGCCCTGTACCGTGAGGACCTGACGCTGGAGCAGGCGAAGGCGCGCATTGCAGAACTGGCCGCCGGGCATCCCGAAGCGGCGCCTGATGTGCAGGCGATGTTGACCTTTCTGGCGGACAGCTCACCGCAACGCGGCATCGTCCGGTAAGCGACGATGTCCGATGCGCCAAGCCCTGTGCCAAGCCGTACAGAGGCGGCCGGGTCCTCTGCGGCAAATACTCCCCGCATGGCCCTGGTCGCTGGCGAAACCTCGGGGGACCTGCTGGCCGGTTTGTTGCTCGACGGGTTTTGTGCACGCTGGCCCGGGTTGACGGCGGTGGGCATCGGCGGGCCGCAGATGGCGCGCCGCGGCTTTTCACCCTGGTGGCCCAGCGAGAAACTGGCGGTGCGCGGTTATGTCGAGGTGTTGCGGCACTACCGCGAAATTGTCGGCATCCGCAAGCAACTCCGGGAACGGCTGCTGCAGTTACGGCCCGATGTGTTCATCGGCGTTGATGCACCCGACTTCAACCTCGACCTCGAGGCCGATCTCAAGGCAGCCGGCATACGCACCGTTCATTTCATCAGCCCCTCGGTCTGGGCCTGGCGCGCCGACCGTGTCGAAAAAATCCGCCGCAGCGTCGACCACGTGTTGTGCATCTTCCCCTTTGAGCCGGCCTTGCTGGCGCAACACGGCATTGCCGCCACCTACGTGGGTCACCCGCTGGCCGGCATGATCCCGATGCAGCCCGACAAGGCGGCGGCCCGGCAACAGCTGGGCCTGGCAGCGGATGATCTGGTGCTGGCGGTGTTGCCGGGCAGCCGCCGCTCCGAGATTAAATATCTGGCTGACAGATTCTTTCGGGCTGCAGCCCTTGTCCAGCAGGCGCAGCCTGCTATCAAAATAGTAGTTCCCGCGGTGCCCGCCTTGCGCCAGCAGATCGAGCAGGCGGCGCAGGACGCGGGTGTGCTGGCAAAGGTGCAGATCGTCGCCGGGCAGTCGCACACGGTGCTGGCGGCCTGTGATGTCACGCTGATTGCCAGCGGCACTGCGACGCTGGAGGCGGCGCTGTTCAAGCGTCCCATGGTGATTGCCTACAACATGAACTGGCTGTCCTGGCAGATCATGCGCCGCAAGAAACTGCAGCCCTGGGTAGGCCTGCCCAACATTCTGTGCCGCGATTTTGTCGTACCCGAACTGCTGCAGGATGCCGCCACGCCGCAGGCGCTGGCCGCTGCGGTGCTGCAATGGATAGATGCGAAAATCTCCGCACCCGAAAAAATAGCTGCTGTCGAACAACGATTCACACAGCTGCACCACGAGCTGCAGCGCGATACCGCCCAACTGGCCACCGATGCGATCCAGAACATTCTTGAAGGCTGAACAGGTCACCCTCTCCTGGGACACGCCCGGACTGTGGGCCGGTGTGGACGAGGCCGGCCGCGGGCCGCTGGCCGGCCCGGTGGTGGCGGCCGCGGTGATTCTGGACGATCTCCAGCCCATCAAGGGTCTGGCGGACTCCAAGGTGCTGACGGCGCGGCGCCGGGAGCAGCTCTACGAGGAAATCCTCGCCAAAGCCCTGTGCTGCTCGATTGCCGAGGCCAGTGTCGAGGAAATCGACAGGCTCAACATCCTGCAGGCCACGATGCTGGCGATGAAACGCGCGGTCGAGGGCTTGCGTCTGAAGCCCGTGAAGGTGCAGGTCGATGGCAACCGGCTGCCGGTGCTCAGCATGCTGGCCGAAGCCATTGTCAAGGGCGACGCGCTGGTGCCGGCCATCTCCGCCGCGTCCATCCTGGCCAAGGTGCACCGGGACCGCTGGTGCGAGCAATTCCATCTGGAATACCCGCAATACGGTTTTGCCGGCCACAAAGGTTATGGCACGGCCGAGCACCTGGCTGCGCTGCGCGAGCACGGCGCCTGCCCGCAACACCGGCGGTCTTTCAGCCCCGTGGCCGAGGTTCTGCGTTGAGCTCGCCCGCGCCGGCAGCGCCTGTGTTTGTCACCTCGCGCGACAACGCCCTGGTCAAGGATTTACGCCGGCTCTCACAGGACAGCACGGCCTACCGCAAGCAGGGACGGGTCTGGCTGGAGGGCGACCACCTGTGCCGCGCCGCGCTGCTGCGCGGGCTGACCCCGGCGATGACCGTATTTTCAGAATCATTCTGGCCTCTGGCCCCCGCTGAATGGGCGCAGGCAGCTATCAAAACCATAGTAATTTCCGATGCGCTGCTGCCCGAGATCAGCGGCCTGGAGTCGCCGGCCCGCATGGGCTTTGTGATTGATTTGCCGGCACCAGCGGCCCTGTCGCCGGGTGTGGCCTCGCTGATTCTGGACAGGGTGCAGGATGCCGGCAATGTGGGCTCCATGCTGCGCAGCGCGTCGGCCTTTGGTTTCAGCCAGGTGATTGCGCTCCGGGGCACGGCGGCGCTGTGGTCGCCCAAGGTGCTGCGGGCCGGCATGGGCGCCCATTTCGGGCTTCAACTGCTTGAAGGAGTGGAGCCGCAGGCGCTGGACGGCTTGACCGTGCCCATCATTGTGACCAGTTCACATGACGGTGCTTTCCTGCACCGGCAAGCCCTGCCCATGCCCTGTGCGTGGGCCATGGGACACGAAGGGCAGGGCGTCGGCGACGACCTGATGGCCCGGGCCAGCCTGAAGATGCGCATAGACCAGCCGGGTGGCGAGGAGTCGCTCAATGTGGCGGCTGCTGCTGCAATCTGCCTCTACGCCAGCTCGGTTGCCGCAACCCGCTAACCAGGCGGGTTGGGCGGACTTCGTGACCAGCAGGGGCCGCGGAACTGGCTTTGCCAGGCCGCAGGCGCAGCGGCCCCCTCGGGGGGCAGGGCGCTACACGCAGTGAGCAACCGTGGGGGCGCATGCCGGCGTTATATAATCAGGGGCTTTTCAAAACACAGCTTCGCCCAAGCGCACACAAAGCCAACACCCTCACAAAAGCAGCCCGCAAGAGTCTTGACAGAGACGTTTCTTGTGCACGCTTGGGCGAACCGTAACCAACCCGGAGAACCCAGTGCTTTTGTCTCTACAGGGAAATACCCCTCACGCCATCCTGGCGCTCGCAGACGGCACGGTCTTTATCGGCAATTCCATTGGAGCCGTGGGCTCCACGGTCGGTGAGGTGGTGTTCAACACTGCCATGACCGGCTACCAGGAAATCCTCACGGACCCCAGCTACTGCCAGCAGATCGTCACCCTCACGTACCCCCATATCGGCAACTACGGCATCAATGCCGAAGACGTGGAGGCGGAAAAAGTCCATGCCGCCGGGCTGATCATCAAGGACTTGCCGCTGATCGCGTCGAATTTCCGCAGCACCATGACCCTGTCCGAGTACCTGGTCCGGGAGGGCACGGTGGCGATCGCCAACATTGATACGCGCCAGCTGACACGCATGCTGCGCACCCAGGGCGCACAAAACGGCTGCATCCTGGCCTTGCCTGCGGGCGAGGACGTGTCGCCTGAACATATTGAACAGGCGATTCTCGTGGCCCGCAGTGCCCCAAACATGGCCGGCCTCGACCTGGCCAAGGTGGTTTCCTGCAAGCAGTCCTACGAATGGACGCAGACCGAGTGGAAGCTGGGCTCGGGTTACGGCGTGCAGATCACGCCGAAATTCCATGTCGTCGCCTTCGACTTCGGCGTGAAGAAAAACATCCTGCGCATGATGGCCGAGCGTGGCGCACGCATCACGGTGGTGCCGGCGCAGACGCCCGCCGCCGACGTGCTCAAGCTCAAACCCGACGGCATTTTTCTGGCCAACGGACCGGGTGATCCGGAACCTTGCGACTACGCGATCACGGCCGTGCGCGAGCTGATCGAGACCGGCATCCCGACCTTCGGTATCTGCCTGGGCCACCAGATCATGGCGCTGGCCAGCGGTGCGAAAACTTTCAAGATGAAGTTCGGCCACCACGGCGCCAACCATCCGGTGAAAGACCTGGACAACGGCCGCGTCAGCATCACCAGCCAGAACCACGGTTTTGCGGTGGACGAAAAAACGCTGCCGGCGAATTTGCGCCCGACCCACATCAGCCTGTTCGACGGCACGCTGCAGGGCTTGGCCCGCACCGACAAGCCGGCTTTCTGCTTCCAGGGCCACCCGGAAGCATCGCCCGGGCCACACGACATTTCGTATTTGTTTGACCGTTTCACCGCGCTGATGGAACAGGCTCAGGAGAAGAAGAATGCCTAAGCGCACTGACATCAAAAGCGTCCTCATCATCGGGGCCGGCCCCATCATCATCGGCCAGGCCTGCGAGTTCGACTACTCCGGCGTGCAGGCCTGCAAGGCGCTGCGTGAAGAGGGTTACAAGGTCATCCTGATCAACAGCAACCCGGCGACCATCATGACCGACCCGGCCACCGCCGACGTCACCTACATCGAGCCCATCACCTGGCAGACGGTCGAGAAGATCATCGCCAGGGAGCGTCCCGACGCCATCCTGCCAACGATGGGCGGTCAGACCGCGCTTAATTGCGCGCTCGACCTCTGGCACAACGGTGTGCTCGACAAGTACAAGGTCGAACTGATTGGTGCCACGCCCGAAGCCATCGACAAGGCCGAAGACCGCCTGAAGTTCAAGGACGCGATGACCAAGATCGGCCTGGGATCGGCCCGTTCCGGCATCGCGCACAGCATGGAAGAAGCCTGGACGGTGCAGAAGACCCTCGGTTTCCCGACCGTGATTCGTCCCAGTTTCACCCTGGGCGGCACCGGCGGCGGCATTGCCTACAACTCGGAAGAGTTCGAAGTCATCTGCAAGCGTGGCCTGGAAGCCTCGCCGACCAACGAGCTGCTGATCGAGGAATCGCTGCTCGGCTGGAAAGAGTACGAGATGGAGGTGGTGCGCGACAAGGCCGACAACTGCATCATCGTCTGCTCGATTGAAAACCTGGACCCCATGGGCGTGCACACCGGCGACTCGATCACCGTGGCGCCGGCCCAGACCCTGACCGACAAGGAATACCAGATCCTGCGCAATGCCTCGCTGGCCGTGCTGCGCGAGATCGGTGTCGACACCGGTGGCTCCAACGTGCAGTTCTCGATCAATCCGGTCGACGGCCGCATGGTGGTGATCGAGATGAATCCGCGCGTGTCGCGCTCGTCGGCCCTGGCCTCCAAGGCCACCGGTTTCCCGATCGCCAAAGTCGCGGCCAAGCTGGCCATCGGTTACACGCTCGACGAGCTACGCAACGAGATCACCGGCGGCGCGACCCCCGCGAGTTTCGAGCCCAGCATCGACTATGTCGTCACCAAGATTCCGCGTTTTGCGTTCGAGAAATTCCCGCAGGCCGACAGCCGTCTGACCACGCAGATGAAGTCGGTCGGCGAAGTCATGGCCATGGGCCGCACCTTCCAGGAGTCCTTCCAGAAAGCCCTGCGCGGCCTGGAAGTCGGCGTGGACGGCATGAACGAAAAAACCCAGGACCGCGAGGTGCTTGAGAAGGAACTCGGTGCGCCCGGTCCCGACCGCATCTGGTACGTGGGCGACGCCTTTGCCATGGGCATGAGCGTGGACGAAGTGTTTGCGCTGACCAAGATCGACCCGTGGTTCCTGGTGCAGATCGAGCAGATCGTCAAGGTCGAGCTTGAACTGGAAACGACCACCCTGGACAAGATTGACGAGCCGACGCTGCGCATGCTCAAGCAGAAGGGCTTTTCCGACCGGCGCCTGGCCAAACAGCTCAAGACCACGGACACCGCCATCCGCGAAAAACGGCTGGAGCTGGGCGTGCGCCCGGTTTACAAACGGGTGGACACCTGCGCCGCCGAGTTTGCCACCAACACCGCCTACATGTACTCGACCTATGAGGGCGAGGGCAGCGAGTGTGAAGCCGAGCCGACCGACAACAAAAAAATCATGGTGCTGGGCGGCGGGCCCAACCGCATCGGCCAGGGCATCGAGTTTGACTACTGCTGTGTGCATGCGGCGCTCGCCATGCGCGAAGACGGCTACGAGACCATCATGGTCAACTGCAACCCCGAGACCGTCTCGACCGACTACGACACCAGCGACCGCCTGTATTTCGAGCCGCTGACGCTGGAAGACGTGCTGGAAATTGTCGACAAGGAAAAACCGCTGGGCGTGATCGTCCAGTATGGTGGCCAGACGCCCTTGAAGCTGGCGCTGGACCTGGAGAAAAACGGCGTCCCCATCATCGGCACCTCGCCCGACATGATCGACGCGGCCGAAGACCGCGAGCGCTTCCAGAAGCTGCTGCATGAACTGAAATTGCGCCAGCCGCCCAATGCCACGGCCCGCACCGAGCCCGAAGCGCTGGAAAAAGCCGCCGCCCTCGGCTACCCGCTGGTGGTGCGCCCCAGCTACGTGCTCGGCGGCCGCGCGATGGAAATTGTGCATGAGCAACGTGACCTCGAGCGCTACATGCGCGAAGCCGTCAAGGTCAGCCATGACTCGCCGGTGCTGCTGGACCGCTTCCTCAACGACGCGATCGAATGTGACGTCGACTGCATCCGCGATTCCGAAGGTGTGACCTTCATTGGCGGCGTGATGGAACACATCGAGCAGGCCGGCGTGCACAGCGGCGACTCCGCCTGTTCGCTGCCGCCGTATTCGCTGAGCGCGGAGACAGTGACCGAGATCAAGCGCCAGACCGCGGCCATGGCCCAGGCCCTGAACGTGGTGGGTCTCATGAACGTGCAGTTCGCGATCCAGCACGTGGACGGCAAGGACGTGATCTACGTGCTCGAGGTCAACCCGCGTGCCTCGCGCACCGTGCCTTTTGTCAGCAAGGCAACCGGCATCCAGCTGGCCAAGGTCGCGGCACGCTGCATGGTCGGCCAGACGCTGGCCTCGCAAGGCATCAGCAAGGAAGTCACGCCACCGTATTTCAGTGTCAAGGAAGCCGTCTTCCCCTTCGTCAAGTTCCCCGGCGTGGACACCATTCTCGGCCCCGAGATGAAGTCCACCGGTGAGGTGATGGGCGTCGGCAAAACCTTCGGCGAGGCCTTTGTGAAGTCGCAGCTCGGTGCCGGCACCAAGCTGCCGACCTCCGGCAAGGTCTTCATGACGGTCAAGAACAACGACAAGCCGCGCGCCGTGGAAGTGGCGCGTGCGCTGGCGGCGCTGAAGTTCGAGATTGTCGCCACCAAGGGCACGGCTGCGGCGATCAACGCTGCCGGCATTCCCTGCGGCGTGGTCAACAAGGTCACTGAAGGCCGGCCGCACGTGGTGGACATGATCAAGAACAACGAGATTGCGCTGGTCATCAACACCGTGGAAGAACGCCGCAATGCGATCGCCGACTCGCGGCAGATCCGCACCTCGGCGCTGCTGGCCCGGGTCACCACCTACACGACCATCGCCGGCGCCGAAGCGGCGGTGGAGGGCATGAAATACCTGGACAACCTGACGGTTTATTCGGTTCAGGAACTCCATTCCCAACTGGCCTGAGCTCGGGACAACTACCGAGCCCGCGCCGGGGCATTTGCATTAAACTCGCATTAGGACAAACATGTTAAGACGCCGCCGCCAGGTGACTGGTGGCGGTTTCGCTTTTGGAGGACTCAAACCATGGCAACCATTCCGATTACAAAAAAGGGCGCGGAAAAGCTCAAGGCCGAACTGCACCAGCTCAAGACCGTGGATCGCCCCTGGGTGATCAACTCGATTTCCGAAGCGCGGGCCCAGGGTGACCTCAGCGAGAACGCCGAGTACGACGCCGCCAAGGACCGCCAGGGCTTCATCGAAGGCCGCATCCAGGAAATCGAAGGCAAGCTGTCGGCCGCGCAGATCATCGATCCGTCCGAGGTCGATGCCGGCGGCAAGGTGGTGTTCGGCTCCACGATCGAGTTGCAGGACGAGGACTCCGGCGACAAGGTGACCTACCAGATCGTCGGCGAAGACGAGGCCGACATCAAGCTGGGCCTGGTCAACATCAGCTCGCCGATTGCACGCGCGCTGATCGGCAAGGACGAGGGCGACACCGCCGAAGTGCAGGCACCCGGTGGCATCAAACGCTACGAGATCATCGCGGTGATGTACATCTAGGCTGCCGCATGAAACCACGACTGAGCATCCTGCTTGCCGCCCTCTGGTGGGGCAGCCTGACGGGTCTGGGTTTTGTCGTGGTGCCGATGTTGTTCATCCACCTGCCCAGCCCCGCCGCGGCCGGCGCCATGGCCGCGAAACTGTTCACGGCCCAGACGTGGCTCAGCGTGGCCTGCACCATGCTCCTGCTGCTGGCCTTGAATAAAAAAGAGGCTCCAGCCCTTTCCCCCTCTGCGCAAGCAGCTATGAAATTCATAGTGGCCGGCCTGCTGCTGGCGGTGCTGGTGGAGTTCGGCGTGGCGCCGCGCATTGTCAATGCACGCGTTGACGGCGGTAACCTCAGGCTCTGGCATGGCCTGGGCAGCGCGATGTACCTGGCCCAATGGCTGGCTGCCGGCTGGACGCTGTGGTGCCTGAGCCGGACGACAAAAGCTGCCGACGCCGAGACCTGAAGCTCCAGCCCGCGGTTTCTAGCTGCGCTCCGCCGCTTCCAGGGTATTGACCAGCAACATCGTGATGGTCATGGGGCCCACACCGCCGGGCACCGGTGTGATCCAGCCGGCGACTTCCTTCACGCCGTCGAAATCCACATCGCCGCAGAGTTTGCCTTCGTCATTGCGGTTCATGCCGACGTCAATCACGACCGCGCCGGGTTTGACCATGTCGGCCGTCAGCACATTGCGCTTGCCCACGGCGGCGACCACCACGTCGGCCTGAAGCGTCAGGGCCTTGAGGTTTTGCGTGCCGCTGTGGCAGATCGTGACCGTGGCATTTTTCTGCAGCAGCATCAGCGCCATCGGTTTGCCGACGATGTTGCTGCGGCCTATCACCACCGCATGTTTGCCCTTCAGGTCGTAGTTGATGCTCTCGAGCATCTTCATGCAGCCATAGGGCGTGCAGGGCCAGAAGCCGGGCTGGCCGACCATCAGCGCACCGGCGCTGGCGACGTGGAAACCATCGACGTCCTTGGCCGGCGAAATCGCCTCGATCACCTTGTGCGCATCGATGTGGGCGGGCAGGGGAAGCTGGACCAGGATGCCGTGGATGGCCGGGTCGCGGTTCAGGGCATCCACGCGGGCAAGCAGCTCGGCTTCGCCCAGCGTCGCCGGGTAACGCTCCAGCACCGAATGCAGGCCGCTGTCCTCACAGGCCTTGACCTTGTTGCGCACATACACCTGGCTGGCCGGGTTCTCGCCGACCAGCACCACGGCCAGGCCGGGCACCACACCACGGGCGCGCAGGGCGGCGGCGCGTTTCGCGACGTCGGCGCGCAGTTGTTTCGACAGGGCGATGCCATCAATGATGTGAGCGGTCATGGTTTCTGGTCTTCAAGGAAAAACGCCCGCCAGTCCTTGAACCACGGGCGTCATCAGCTATAAAAAGAGGAGTGAAGGAAGATCGGTCAGGCGGCCTTGGGTGCGCTGGAACCCAGGGCAATTTTCAGCAGGTCGGCCACGGTGTTGGCATTGAGTTTTTCCATGATGTTGGCGCGGTGCGCCTCCACCGTCTTGATGCTGATGCCCAGGTCGTCGGCGATCTGCTTGTTCAGGCGGCCGGCGACGATGCGCTCCAACACCTGCGCCTCGCGCGAGGTCAGCTTGGCCAGCAGGGCGTCGCGGCTGGCGGACTGCTGGTGTTCGCTGAAGGCTTCCTTGGCCTGGTCCAGCATGCGCTCCACCAGGCTGACCAGGGCTTCTTCCTGGAAAGGCTTCTGGATGAAATCCATCGCGCCTTTTTTCATGGTGTCCACCGCCATGGGCACGTCGCCGTGGCCGGTGATGAACACGATGGGCAGCGGCGACTTGCGTTCGACCAGACGGTCCTGCAGTTCCAGGCCGGTCATGCCGCCCATGCGGATGTCGACGATCAGGCAGGCGACTTCGCGCGGATCGTAGCGGCTCAGAAAGGTTTCGGCAGAGTCGTAACAGCGTACGCGGTAGTCCTTGCCTTCGAGCAGCCACTGGAGCGAGTCGCGCACGCCCTCGTCGTCATCGACGACATAGACGGTACCTTTTTTTGGAATCAAGCTCATGCCAAACCTTTGCGTAAACGGTTTCAGAACCCTGTCAGGAAATGCCAGTCGGGGCGGCGGGCGCTTCTGCGGCAGCCGGCGCTGGCGAGAGCAGGGGTGTCACGGGAATCCAGAAGGTAAACCGGCACCCCACCACTTCGTCGCCATTGTAGAGGTTCTCGGCCTGCATTCTGCCCTGGTGCGACTCCACAATGCTGCGGCACAGCTTCAGGCCAATGCCCATGCCTTCGGCCTTGGTCGAGTAGAAGGCTTCGTAGAGACGTCCCATCACTTCAGGCGACAGGCCCTTGCCCGAATCCAGCACCGAAAACTCGATCACGTTCTGCTCGTCTATGGTTTTGGGCACCACGCGCAGCTCCACGCTGCGCCGCGCGGTGGGGCGCTGCGCCTGCGCGATCGATTCGGCGCCGTTTTTCATCAGGTTGATCAGCACCTGCTCGATCAGGATGGGGTCCACCATCACAGGCGGCAGGCGCGCGGCGATGTAGTGGCTCAGCCGCACGTTGTGGCGGCGCAGTTCGATGTCGGCCAGCTCCATCGCATTGCTGACCATGGTGGCCACGTCGGCCGGGCTGCGGTTCGGTTCGCTGCGTTTGACGAAGGAACGGATGCGCTGGATGATCTGCCCGGCGCGATGCGCCTGCCGGGCGGTTTTTTCCAGCGCGACAAGCAGGTCCTCGTTGCTGATCTGCTGGCCCTTGATGCGCGAGACCATGCCGTTGCAATAGTTGTTGATGGCGGTCAGCGGCTGGTTCAGTTCGTGCGCCACGCTCGACGCCATCTCGCCCATGGTGATCAGGCGGCTGGCCGCCTGGGCCCGCTCGGCCTGCAGCGCGGCCTGCTCTTCGGCATGGCGGCGTGGGGTGATGTCGGTGGCAATCACCATCTGGGCCAGGCGACCGTCCACCCAGGTGAGGTAGCGCGAGCGCACCTCCAGCCATTTGCCAAGTTCGGGCACAAAAATCTCGGCGTTCTCGGTCTGGGCCGCGGTCAGGGTGTCGGTCGGGAAACCGGCGAGGCCATCGACCGCGTCCAGGGTATCGTCCGTCGGCGTCACGGCCGGCACGCCGGCCTGGGCAATCAGGCTCATGTGGCCGGCGACTTCACCGCCGAACCAGGCGCGGTAGAGCTTGTTGGCAAACAGCAGCTCCTCGCTGCCCAGCGGCGCCACCGACACCGCCGCGTCCAGCCCTTCGAGCACCGTGGTGAAGCGCTCGTACGACGCGGACAGCTCCTCGCGGATGCGCTTGGGCTCGGTGATGTCGGTCATCGAGGTCATCCAGCCGGTCTGCTGGCCGCGCGGGTCGATCAGCGGCGAGACATACATGCGGCCGTCGAAAATCGCGCCGCTTTTTCGTTTGACCCGGACCTCAAAGCCGCCCGGCGTGGAACGGCCGTGCAACTCGTCGTCGAGCCGTGCTGCGAGCATTTCGCGGTCCTGCTCCGGCCAGTAGGGGAAGGGTGCGGTGCGGCCCACCAGCTCGCCTTCGCTCCAGCCCGTCATCTGGCAAAACGCCGGGTTGACATAGGTGATGCGGCCCTGCAGGTCCAGTGCCCGCATGCCCGTCAGCATGGAGTTCTCCATGGCGCGGCGGAAATTGGTCTCCGAGATCAGCGCTTCCTGAGCCTGCACGCGCCGTCGCGTGTGGCGCCAGGTGCCCAGCAGCATCCAGACGGTCAGCGCACTCAGGGCGCTGACGAGCCAGAAGAAGCCGCTGCCCACCACACCGAGCGAGGCCCGGTAACCCTGGGCCTTGAGCAGCAGGCCATTGCCGACCGGCGACACCGGAATTTCGTATTCCTGCGCCTCGTCGGACATCGGCAGCAGCTTGGCCGCCGTGTTTCTGGGCGGCGGCAGGTTGCCGGCCAGCACCTTGCCCTGGTCGTCGAGCAGGGCCACCGCGTATTTGGCGGTCACTTCATTGGGCACGCCAAAGCGCAGCAGGCCGTCGATGGCGTATTCGCCCATGATGACGCCGTCGAATTTGCCCTGGTCGTCGAGCGGTACCTGCAACTGCAGGCTGGGGGTGTTGTAGCTGGGGTCGTCCTTGACAGTCAGCGGGCGCGAATAGACCGGTTGCCGCAGGTCGCGCGCCAGGCCGAAGGTGCTTTCCGTTTCCCCGCGTTTGAGCTGTTCGCCGGGCGCCTGTTGCTGCGACGAATTCGCGCTCGGCGAAACATAGGCAGAGCGGACCCGGCGGCGCGCGTCTATCCAGGTCACCGCCAGCAGTTCGGGGTACTGGTTGACCAGGGATTCGGCCTGCGCAATGAACTCCTCGCTGTCCACGTCCTTGTTGGACACGTCGCGGCCCAGCCGCATCAACTGCTCCTGGCGCTCCAGTAGGCGCAGGCGCAGCCTTTGCTGCGCGTACTCCACATCGCGCTTGACGGCCTGCTGCTCGCGGTCGATTTCCTCGATGCGCAGGTAGGCAAAGGCGGCAATCACCGCGGCCAGGAAAAGCATCACCGCCAGCAGGGGGCCAAGGGTGACGAAGCGGTCCTGGCGGGTCGGCGATTGTTTGCGCCACCAGCGCCGCCAGCGGGCCAGCGGCGCGCTGCTGGCAGGGGCGTCAAAGGTGGAGGGTGTGGGCTGAGTCATGGCGGGATGTCGAGTTTACGGGACTTCCCCCTGCGGCCGTGCGCCACCTTGATGCAAGGGCGGCCCCGACGCTGGCGGACTCTGGCGGTGCGCCCGCTGGGCCTGTCTCATCAGGGTTGTTGATGTTTCATAATGCGAAAACAACAAGCATAATTTGAAAAATCCTGAAAATTGTGGGAAACTGGCGCCTGGAATCCAAATTGCGTTAACGTGATGTTGACGCCACCAAATCAACAGCTAGGAATCTAGCGATCAGCAGGAGACAAAACCATGGCTGCAAATCCGGAACAGGCACGTGCCGACACATTGGGCAAGGCGGCCAGCGAGGGCCAGGACCAAGACGCCCAGGAAACCCGTGAGTGGATTGATGCGCTCAGTGCCGTCATTGCCAACAGCCCCAGCAACGACGAGGGTCGCGCACGTGCTCACTTCCTGCTGGAGCAGTTGCTGGAGCAGGCGCGCCAGGAGGGCGTCGACACGCCGTTCTCCGCCACCACCGGTTATGTCAACACCATCGAGCCCAGCGACGAGGTGCCTTCTCCCGGCAACCTGCTGATCGAGCAGCGCCTGCGCGCCTACATGCGCTGGAATGCCATGGCCATGGTCGTCAAGGCCAACCGCCTGCACCCGGCCGACGGTGGCGACCTGGGCGGCCACATTGGCTCGTTCGCTTCGCTGGCCAGCCTGTTCGGCGCCGGCTTCAACCATTTCTGGCACGCGGAAAGCGACGATCATGGCGGCGACTGCCTCTATATCCAGGGTCATGTATCGCCCGGTGTGTATGCCCGCGCCTACCTCGAAGGGCGGCTCAGCGAAGAGCAACTGCTGAACTTCCGCCAGGAAGTCGACGGCAAGGGCCTGTCGAGTTACCCGCATCCCAAGCTGATGCCCGAGTTCTGGCAGTTCCCCACCGTCTCCATGGGCCTGGGCCCGCTGATGGCGATTTACCAGGCGCGTTTCCTCAAGTACCTGCATGCGCGCGGCATTGCCAACACCGAGAACCGCAAGGTCTGGGTGTTCTGCGGCGACGGCGAGATGGACGAGGTGGAATCGCTGGGTGCGATCAGTCTGGCGGCGCGCGAGAACCTCGACAACCTCATCTTCGTCATCAACTGCAACCTGCAGCGCCTGGACGGCCCGGTGCGAGGCAACGGCAAGATCATCCAGGAGCTCGAAGGCGAGTTCCGTGGTTCGGGCTGGAACGTGATCAAGCTGATCTGGGGCAGCAACTGGGATCCGCTGCTGGCGGGTGACAAGAACGGTGCGCTGCGCAAGGTCATGATGGACACACCCGACGGCGACTACCAGGCCATGAAAGCCAACGACGGTGCCTATGTGCGCAAGCATTTCTTCGGTCAGAATCCCGAGACGCTCGAGATGGTCTCGAAGATGAGCGACGAGGAAATTTTCGACCTGCGCCGCGGTGGCCATGATTCGAAAAAAGTCTATGCGGCGTTCCACAAGGCGGTCAACCACACCGGCCAGCCGACCGTGCTGCTGATCAAGACCGTCAAGGGTTTTGGCATGGGCAAGATCGGCGAAGGCAAGAACAACGTTCACCAGACCAAAAAGCTGTCCGACGAGGACATCAAGGCCTTCCGCGACCGCTTCAACATCCCGATTCCCGACAGCCAGCTGGCGGACGTCCCGTTCTACAAACCGGCCGACGACACGCCTGAAATGAAATACCTGCACGAGCGCCGCAAGGCCCTCGGGGGCTACCTGCCGCACCGCCGGACCAAGGCCGACGAAAGTTTCACGGTGCCGTCGCTGGAGACTTTCAAGGCGGTGATCGAGCCCACGCCGGAAGGCCGCGAAATTTCCACCACCCAAGCCTATGTGCGTTTCCTGACGCAGTTGCTGCGCGACCAGGCGCTGGGCGCGCGCGTGGTGCCCATCCTGGTGGACGAGGCCCGCACTTTCGGCATGGAAGGGCTGTTCCGCCAGATCGGCATCTACAACCCGGCAGGCCAGAAATACACCCCGGTCGACAAAGACCAGGTGATGTATTACAAGGAAGACAAGAAGGGTCAGATCCTGCAGGAAGGCATCAACGAGGCCGGCGGCATGAGCAGCTGGATCGCGGCGGCCACCTCCTACAGCACGAACAACCGGATCATGATCCCGTTCTACGTGTATTACTCGATGTTCGGCTTCCAGCGCGTCGGCGACCTGGCCTGGGCCGCGGGCGACATGCAGGCGCGTGGTTTCCTTCTGGGCGGCACTTCGGGCCGTACCACGCTCAACGGCGAAGGCCTGCAGCACGAGGACGGCCACAGCCACATCCTGGCCGGCACCATTCCCAACTGCGTCAGCTACGACCCGACCTATGCCCACGAGGTGGCGGTGATCATGCAGGATGGCCTCAAGCGCATGGTCGAGCGCCAGGAAAACGTTTTCTACTACATCACGCTGCTCAACGAAAACTACGCGATGCCGGGCCTGACCCCGGGTACCGAGGCGCAGATCGTCAAGGGCATGTACCTGCTCCAGGAAGGCGGCCAGGGGCTGCCCAAGGGCCAGGCCGGGAATGCGCCGCGCGTGCAACTGCTGGGCTCGGGCACCATCCTGCGCGAGTCCATCGCGGCCCAGGAACTGCTGGAAAAAGACTGGGGCGTCGCCGCCAACGTCTGGAGCTGCCCGAGCTTCAACGAACTCACGCGTGACGGCCAGGATGCCGAGCGCTGGAACCTGCTGCACCCGCTGGACACGCAGCGTGTTCCCTTCGTGGGCCAGCAGCTCGAAAAACACACGGGACCGGTGGTTGCCTCGACCGACTACATGAAGGCCTATGCCGAGCAGATCCGTCCCTTCATTCCCCGGGGCCGTACCTACAAGGTGCTGGGGACCGACGGTTTTGGCCGCAGCGATTTCCGCTCCAAGCTGCGCGAGCACTTCGAGATCAACCGCCACTACATCGTGATTGCCGCGCTGAAGGCGCTCAGCGAAGAAGGCACCGTGCCGGTGGCCAAGGTCGCAGAGGCGATCCGCAAGTACGGCATCAATGCCGACAAGGTCAACCCGCTTTACGCCTGATCATCACGCGCAGAAAAATACGGACGAACTGGAGACAAGAACATGGCATTGGTAGACATACAGGTTCCCGACATCGGGGACTTTGACGAGGTGACGGTCATCGAGCTGCTGGTCAAGCCGGGTGACACCGTCAAGGCGGAGCAGTCGCTGATCACGGTCGAATCGGACAAGGCCTCGATGGAAATTCCCTCGAGCCAGGCCGGCGTGGTCAAGGAAGTCAGGGTCAAGCTGGGCGACAAGGTCAAGCAAGGCTCCGTCGTGCTGGTGCTCGAAGGCGAGGGCGCTGCTGCGACCGCGGCACCCGCTGCGACTCCCGTTGCAGAACAAAATAAGGCCCCAGCCCCCGCTGCACCTGCGCCGGCAGCTATTGATTCAGGAGCGTCCACGGCCGCGCCGGCTGCCACCGCCGCCGGGCCGGTCGAGGTCCGTGTGCCGGACATCGGCGACTTCAAGGACGTGGCCGTCATCGAGGTGCTGGTCAAGGTCGGCGACATGGTCAAAGCCGAGCAGTCGCTGGTGACCGTGGAGTCCGACAAGGCCTCGATGGAAATTCCGTCCTCGGTGTCGGGCGTGATCCGGGAACTCAAGGTCAAGCTCGGCGACAAGATCAACATTGGCGACCTGCTCGCCATTCTGGAAGGCGTGGCGGCTCCTGCCGCTGCTGCTTCGGCACCAGCACCGGCGCCGGCAGCGGCACCCGCTGCAGCAGCTGCGGCGCCCGCTGCCAGCCGGGCCAGCGCGCCGGCGCCAGCCGCCGTGGCGCCGGTAGCCTTGCCGGCGCACGAACCGGCTGCACCCACGGGCAACCTGCCGCATGCCTCGCCCTCGGTGCGCAAGTTCGCGCGTGAACTGGGCGTTCCGCTGGGGGAGGTCAAGGGCAGTGGCCCCAAAGGCCGCATCACGCTGGACGACGTGCAGGGTTTCACCAAGGCCGTGATGGCCGGCGAAGCACGCACCCAGGCGCAGGCCTCCAAAGCCCCGGCCCCGTCCGGCGGCGGCGCGGGCCTGGATCTGCTGCCCTGGCCCAAGGTGGACTTCACGAAGTTCGGCCCGGTCGAGCGCAAGGACATGTCCCGCATCAAGAAGATCAGCGGCGCCAACCTGCACCGCAACTGGGTCATGATTCCGCACGTCTGCAACCACGACGATGCGGACATCACCGAACTGGAAGCCTTCCGCGTGCTGATGAACAAGGAAAACGAAAAGGCCGGCATCAAAATCACTATGCTGGCTTTCCTGATCAAGGCCTCGGTCGCGGCGCTGAAGAAATTCCCCGAGTTCAATGCCTCGCTGGATGGCGACCAGCTGGTGCTCAAGCAGTATTACAACGTGGCGTTCGCCGCCGACACGCCCAACGGCCTGGTTGTGCCTGTCATCAAGGATGCCGACAAGAAGGGCGTGGTGCAGATCTCGCAGGAAATGGGCGAACTGGCGAAAAAGGCGCGTGACGGCAAACTCAGCCCGGCCGACATGCAGGGCGCGTGTTTCACCATCTCGTCGCTGGGCGGCATAGGCGGGCGTTATTTCACGCCCATCATCAACGCGCCGGAAGTCGCCATCCTCGGCGTCTGCAAGTCGAGCACCGCGCCGGTGTGGGACGGCCAGGCCTTCCAGCCGCGCCTGATGTTGCCGCTGTCCCTGAGCTGGGACCACCGCGTCATCGACGGCGCCTCGGCCGCGCGTTTCAACGCCTACCTGGGCCAGATCCTGGGTGACTTCCGCCGGGTATTGCTTTGACCCCCACGCTCGTCACTTCGTGTACGTCGCTGCCCCCCGAGGGGGCGCTGCGCCTGCGGCCCGGCAAAGCCGGTTCCGCGGCCCCGGTTGGCAAAGAGCGTGCCCCCGCGCTGCGGCCGCTATGACGACGCTGGTTGCCGTCAGGAAAGCCGGGCAGGCGGTGATCGCCACCGATGCGCTGATCACCTTCGGCGATACGCGCCTGGGCAGCCGCTTCGAGGCCAACGAGAAGATCTTCAGGGTCGAGACACCGGCTGGCGGCAGCTACATCGGCATGGCCGGCACGGCGGCGCATTTTCCGGTGCTGCGCAAGGCCATGGCGGCATTGCCCAAGGACCAGCTCCGGCTGGGCAGCAAGGACGAGGTGTTCGACACCTTCCACAAGCTGCATCCCGTGCTGAAAGACACCTTTTTCCTGCAGACCAAGGAAGACGACAACGACCCCTACGAGTCGAGCCAGTTCAGCGCGCTGATTGCCAACGCCACCGGTATTTACGGGCTCTACAGCTACCGTGAGGTGTTTGAGTTCAAGGAGTTCTGGGCCATCGGCTCGGGGCGCAGCTTTGCACTGGGGGCCATGCATGCCACCTGGGGCAAGGCGAAAACGGCGCGCGAGGTGGCCCTGGCCGGCGTGCACGCGGGCTGCGAGTTCGACAAGAACTCCGGCGGCCCGGTGGAACTGTTCACCGTCAAGCTGAAAAAATAAGCCGACGCATCAAACGGAGACAAGAGACATGGCATTGATAGACATTACCGTTCCCGACATCGGGGACTTCGACGAGGTCACCGTGATCGAACTGCTGGTCAAGCCCGGCGACAGCATCGCGGCCGACCAGAGCCTGCTGACCGTGGAAAGCGACAAGGCCTCGATGGAGATTCCGTCCAGCCATGCCGGCGTCGTCAAGGAACTCAAGGTCAAGCTGGGCGACAAGGTCAAGCAAGGAACGGTCGTGCTGACGCTGGACGCCGAAGGTGTCGCTGCCCCCATCTCAGAGACAAAAAAGGCTGTAACCACCGCTGTATCTGCGCCGGCAGCTCCTGAAAAGGTAGCGGCGCCAGCACCCGTACCTGCGCCAGCTGCCGCCAGCTTTGGCGGCAAAGCCGACCTGGACTGCGACCTGCTGGTGCTGGGCGCCGGACCCGGCGGTTATTCGGCCGCTTTCCGCGCCGCCGACCTCGGCCTGAAAGTCATCATCGTCGAGCGTTACGCCACCCTGGGCGGCGTCTGCCTGAACGTCGGCTGCATCCCGTCCAAGGCGCTGCTGCATGTGGCCGCGGTGATGGACGAGGTCAAACATTTCGACAGCCTGGGCGTGAGCTTCGGCGAGCCGGTGCTCGACATCGCCAAGCTGCGCACCCACAAGGAAAAAGTCGTGGGCAAGCTGACGGGGGGTCTCAGCGCGATGGCCAAAATGCGCAAGGTGACGGTGGTGCGCGGTTATGGCGCCTTCGTCGGCGCCAACCATGTGGAGGTGGAAGAAACCTCCGGTGGCGCTCAGGACAAAACCGGCAAGAAGCAGACGATTGCGTTCAGGAACTGCATCATCGCGGCCGGCTCGCAGGCGGTGCGCCTGCCTTTCATGCCTGAAGACCCGCGTGTGGTCGATTCAACCGGCGCCCTGGCGCTGAAGGAAGTTCCCAAACGCATGTTGATTCTCGGCGGCGGCATCATTGGCCTGGAGATGGGCACGGTGTATTCCACGTTGGGTGCGCGCCTGGACGTGGTGGAAATGATGGATGGGCTGATGCAGGGCGCCGACCGCGACCTGGTCAAGGTCTGGCAGAAGATGAACGCCCCGCGTTTCGACAACATCATGCTCAAGACCAAAACCGTCGGCGCCAAGGCGACTGCCAAGGGCATCGAGGTGACGTTTGAAAGTGCTGAGCCGGGAGGGGCGGTCTCGGCGCCGCAAACCTACGACCTGGTGCTGCAGGCCGTGGGCCGCACGCCGAACGGCAAGAAGATTGCGGCCGACAAGGCCGGTGTTTCCGTGACCGACCGCGGCTTCATCCCGGTCGATATCCAGATGCGTACCAACGTGCCGCACATCTTTGCGATCGGCGACATCGTCGGCCAGCCCATGCTGGCGCACAAGGCAGTGCACGAAGGCCATGTGGCCGCTGAAGTGATTGCCGGCGAGTTGCAGGGCAACAAGGAACTGGCCAGTGCTGCCTTCAATGCCCGCGTGATTCCCAGCGTGGCCTACACCGACCCTGAAATCGCCTGGGTCGGCCTGACCGAAGACCAGGCCAAGGCGCAGGGCATCAAGGTCAGGAAAGGATTGTTCCCATGGAACGCCTCCGGCCGGGCCATTGCCAATGGCCGCGACGAAGGTTTCACCAAGCTGCTGTTTGATGACAGCCCCGAAGCGCATGGCCACGGCAAGATTCTCGGTGGCGGCATCGTCGGCACACACGCCGGCGACATGATCGGCGAAATCGCGTTGGCCATCGAAATGGGCGCCGACGCAGTGGACATCGGCAAGACCATTCACCCGCACCCGACCCTCGGCGAAAGCATGGGCATGGCGGCGGAAGTGGCGCACGGCAGCTGTACGGATCTGCCGCCGGCACGCAAGTAGACCAAGCGCCCACGATACCCTGCAAAGCCCGAGCCCTTACCGGTTCGGGCTTCTTGCTGTCCGGTTGCTCGATTGCGCCCGCTCACCTTTGGCCATGGATGGATGGGCAGCGTCAAACTCAAAAGAGCAGGTGGATCTTTGGCGGTTTATTCGCGAACGTCTACTAGCCGAACGCAACAAGGTGGTTCACGCGGGCAAACAAGCCTCGCTGCTTGATGCAGAAGATGCGCTACTTGCAGCAAAGTCCTTTTGGCAATCGCCGCAGGATGCCGACCGTGCCCAGTTCACCCATGCCTTTCACGCCGGGCGGGTTGATCATCTTGTCGTCCTCCTCGACGAACAGCGTCTCGATGGCGCGTCGCGCAGTGTGCCGCCCGCAAAGGCAGCCAGGCGACGTGTTGCTACGCCGTTGAATCCTTCTGAGCCTGCCACCGGTCCAGCACTTCGCGCGCGCCGTTCGCGGCCGGGTCCAGCGCCGCGTCATGCCCTGCCCGCTTCGCTGCCAGCTCCACCACATAGCCATCGGGATCGCGAAAGTACGCCGAGCGGATGAACTGGTGCTCGGAGATCCCTCGGGTGTCCACGCCCAAGGACTTTCCCTTGGCGAGCATGGCCTCCAGGTCCGTTGCATTCACTTCCAGCGCGATGTGCAGGTCGAAGTCGTGTTGGGCCTTGAACTCGAAGGGGGCGCCAGGCACCTCGAAGAAGGCCAGGAAGGACCCATCGCCCAGCCGGTAGAAGGTATGCAGCACGCGCACGGCGCGCCCCGTCGCCGTTTCGCTCAGGTCCAGCGAGGCGGCCAGAGGCAGGCCGAGGAAGCCTTCGTAGAACTGCCGGGTTCTCTCCGAGTCGCTGCACCGCAGGGCGCTGTGGTGCAGCTTCCGGATCACCGGTTCGCGCGGCGGCGTCATAGCGGCTGGAACCGGTGCGATGCCAGCGAGGCGGCGTAGCCGTCGATGGCTGCAAACACCGGGGCCCAGTTGGGCAACTGCTTCATCGTAGCCAGCCACCGACGGATGTTGGGGTAAGGCGCGTAGTCCAGTCTGGCCGCCTCCCCGATGGCGACCATGGGGGCGCCGAGGTAGTCGGCCAGGGTGATGGACTGGCCGCAGACATACGCGTTGCTCTCACCGAGGAAGTGGCCATCCAGCACGTCCAGCCACTGTCTGGCGCGGGACGCGTGCCACGCCAGGGTGGCTTGCTGGGCCGCGTCGCTTTCGCGCTTGTGCTGCGGAAAGATCTGCGGGTACACGAAGCCGTAGACCAGGTCGCGATTGAGCTGGGTGTTGAACCAGTCCAGCCGCTCGTTGACCCGTGCCCGTTCGTGCAGGCCACCGGGGTAGCTGGGCGAAGCGGCCGTGTCGGCCAGATATCTGAGGATGGCCGAGCTTTCGGTCAGGCGGAAACCGCCATGCTCCAGCAGCGGGATCAGGCGATTCGGATTGACGGCCGCATACGAGGCGCCCATGTGCTGGCCGCTGAAGATGTCGATGGTTTCCAGGTTGCACGCGATGCCGCTTTCGGCGGCGAACAGCATGACGGCGCGGCTGGCCGTTGAGGCGGGATGGCAGTGGATATTGATGGTCATGGTGTCGTTCTCACTCGGGGAATTGCACAACCGGGCCCGCAGCTTTGCGGCCGGGTGGCAGGGACGCCGGGGCGGGCGCGCCCGCAGGGCCCAGCGAAAGGATGTAGGCATGGATGGCCTGGAGGTCGGCGTCGGTCATTGCGCGAAGGTTGAACCAGGGCATGGGGGGCCGGGGCTTCATGCTGCGGGCGTGTACCAGCCATTGCTGGCGGGTCATGCCGGCCATCAGCAACCGCAAGTTGGTGGCATAGGTGGTGCCCCAGGGCCCGGCCCAGCCCACGGCGTCGCCCGTGAGCCAGAGCTTTTCGTCGACCTTGCCGTCCTTGGCAGCGTAGCCGGGCGTGTGGCAGTCGTTGCAGCCTGTGGTTTCCACAAGGTAGCGCCCGCGCAGAATCTCATCGTTGTTGCCGGCCTGCGCGGCAGCCGGTTCCAAAGCGCACAAAGTCGCTGCCAAGATCCAATGGGCACGCGTTGCGCCGCGCCGTACGCTTCTTTTTGGGCTCATGTTGTTTCCTTGATTGAAAGAGCCTGAAGCATAATCTTCGATAAATAATCAATAAACGGCGCAATTTCGAATTTAGTATTCGAAGCAATAGAATAATTCCAATGGACCACTTCAATTGCATCCGCATGTTTGTCCGTGTGGTGGAGCAGGGATCGTTCGTCCGGGTGGCTGAGGGCCTTTCGGTCGCGCCGTCCACGGTCACTTATGGCGTCGCGCAACTGGAGCGCGAGGTGGGCGCCCGGCTGCTTCACCGCACCACGCGGCGGGTGAGCGCTACGGAAGAGGGTCGCCGCTACTACGAGGTGTGCCAACGCGTGCTTGACGAACTGCGTGAAGTGCAGGAAGACCTGTCGCAGGCCAAGGCGGCGCCGCAAGGACGATTGCGCGTTTCGCTGGCGCATGGCTTTGCGCAGCACGTGCTCTACCCTGCGTTGCCTCGTTTTTTCGCCCGTTACCCGCGCTTGGCGCTGGATCTGATGATCACCGATCGAGCCGTCAACCTTGTGGAGGAAGGTGTCGATTGCGCCGTTCGCGCCTCGTCCGTGGAGCCGGACGCGAACCTGGTGGCGCGCCCGATTGCCACGCTGCACTGGGTGACGTGCGCCAGCGCTTCCTACGTCGCCGAGCGCGGCCTGCCGGGCTCGCCCGAAGCGCTGCACTCGCATGAATGCATCGGCTTCGTTTCGCCCACCACCGGCCGGACGGCCGACTGGGTGTTCGAGCGCGAAGGCCGGCGCCAGATGCACGCGCCAGCCGGCCGGCTCAGTGTGTCATCGTTGGAGGCCGCGGCCAACGCCGCGGTCGCGGGCCTGGGTATCGCCCAGGTCCCCGACCCGCTGGTCTATGAACTGGTGCGCCAAGGCCGGCTGCAGCCCGTGCTGGTGGACCATGTGGCGCTGGCCTCGCCTGTGCACGTGGTCTACCTGCGCAACCGCTACCAGATGTCCAGGCTCAGGGCGTTCACCGATTTCATCGCCGAGATCCACCCGCCTGAAGGCTGGTGGACCGACATCGCGCCGGCGTCGTAGGCCCGCAAGCTCTCCGTCAATTCAGTTTCTGCCAATCCGCGTCCTTCAGCTTGGCAGACAGGAACTCCAGCAGAACGTGCACCTTCGCAAGAACGTCATAGGCGCAATCGCAAACCGTCTTGGATTCACATTGGGCGTAACCGGACAGCGGGCTGAGATCAAGAGGGAACAGGGTGTGCTCGGGCATCACGGATATCAATCCTCCGGCACTCAATTCTTTGCCGCCTCGTCATTTTGATCACCATCATGTCTAACAAGGCACTGGTCCTGAGTCAGGCTGTGTCTTCTCGCGTCAGCCGCGTCGAGGCCAGCAGTATCGTTCACGCTGGCGACATCAATGGGGATCACCCTGACTTCGCCCTGCGCCGAGACTACTTTTACGCGCCAGGCGGGGCGGCCTCCGACTTGCGCCGTGTCTACCGCCAGGACGCGGCCGTCTGTGGCGCGCTGGGCCAAGCCAGAGCGCCCACCACAGCACCCACAGCCGTGGCGACGTCCTTGCCGCTACTCGGTGACCCAGTGGCTGGTGCAATCCTCGCGCGGTGAGGTCAGGTTCTGGTATTGGGGCTCGACGCCGCGAACGCGGGCATGATCGATGAACCTTTCTGCCTGGGCGCCGGCGGCCGAAATGCTCGATGGCCTGATGCAGGGCGCCGACCGCGACCTCGTCAAGGTCTGGCAGAAGATGAACGCCCCGCGTTTCGACAACATCATGCTCAAGACCAAAACCGTCGGCGCCAAGGCTTATCCGGATGCCATGGCACGGCTTGTTTTGTAACCACCTATCACAAATGTAAAATATAGTGACGGAACTTCAAGCGTAGAAATCTTTACACCATGAACAAGAATTCTGTTGACCTGAGCGCAGCCTGGCAAAAAGTGAAACTCGGTTTTCTAAGTGCGAGTATCCCCCAGGACGGTATCAGGGACCTCGAAGTGGAGTTCGACAGCTGGGACCATAGCGACGCAAAATCCATCCTCGAATTTGGGCGTTTTAGCGAAAGCAACAATGAAAACCGGGACAGCAGAAACCTGTTCCGCGCATTGAATTTCCTCACCGCAGTCCAGGTCAAGAGCGTCGCCGGTATATACGGAGGCATCGAAAAGGACATCAAAGCCCAATTCTCCGCCGGCGGATCGGGAAACTCGGAACTCATCAAGCGCGTCAAGGGTGTCTACGACGCCATTGCTGCCGTCCGGGCCGCGGCAGCCGCCCGGCCAATAGTGCCCGTCCCGGTAGATCAAGTCAGGTTGACTGCGCAGCCGCAGTTGCGAACCAATGCCCCTGTCAGCCTGACAACCCGACAATTCGATGATGCTGCCCGCGAAGTGCTAAAAACAAAACTGATAGGTGCGATGCAGCAGGTGCGGACCAACATACGCAGCAGTAATCGTGAGCTCGTCGCCAAGAGCTTCGACAACAACGCAGCAATATCCACAGCCTGGTCAGAGGCGAGAAGGGGTATTGAGAACGCCATAGACCAAAATGCCCATTGGCTGCTGTTCAACTATACGACCCTGAACACCGCAATCATGGTCGCGTACAGGAATTTCGACGACACGGTGGCGAAAGACAGCAAAAAGACCGGTGACAGGCTGAAGTTGATCTCGACTGTTCTTGATGCCCTGAGCGCGGCGCCGCCGCCGCTCAGCGTTGTCGGCAAGGTGGCGTCCAAAGTGGTCGGCATTTTCAGGAGCGATAACTACGATCCAACAAGCAAGTACGCACCCCTCAAAGGCGATGACAAGCCACTTGCCGTCCGTCTGTTCGCCGAAAGGCTGGAGCAATATGAAAACGGCACAGTCCTGATGGATCTGTCGCACCTTTCCAAGGTGGCGCACGTCGCCGCCATTGCAACCGCGTTGTCCGCCGCCACGCTGACACTGATGCAAGACGCCACGAAACATGTGCTGGACAGGATTTTTGGTGAAGATTTCGTCGATTCCGGGAACAAGTTGGAAGCGCACAAACAGGCGTACCTCCGTAAATCCGGCCAAATCGTGCGGGGGCAGGAAAAAAACCAGCACCTGTTCATGAATGCGGTCATTCGCGGCTTCGCGAGTGACGTGCAAAAAGCCATCGAAGCGCACTACGGCTGGAAAAAAAGCGTGCTTGATCCGAATGATCTGCGCATCGCTATTGAAATGTTCCTGTATTCGGAATACGTGATTGACGTGTTCCATAAGCAGGGCAATGAAACCCGGCTCTACTCCGACAACATGATCAATTTTTTTGCCCAGAAGGAAAAATGGGGCGTCCTTATGTTGCATCAGGACACCCACGAAGAATCCACGGCAAGACGGCGCCTTAACTGGAAGGGCGGGGATGATCACAAGCGGGCATTGGTCATGTTCTGCGGCTGGTACCTGAAGAACATCAATCCGTTCGCGCTGATCACCGGCACATTGCGCAACGGCGAACCGTATTCAGCTGAACTGATTGTCGAGTTGTGCCATGCCCAGATCGATCTGATCAATAGGGCGATTTCCCACGGACGGACATTGACGACGTTTTGGGGGAAAACGATCAAGTCGAGCTGGGATTGGGACCGCATCGACTACATGTATAAAAGTCTGTGCACAAGTGATGTGTGGGACATGGCTGATTGAGCGATGCACCGCCCGGCCAGGCCTGTTCCCGCGCCTCGTGCCGCACAGGCCGGCGCTTCGCGGTCTGGATTTTTCTCGAACGTCAGCGAGCTGACATAGCCCAACGTCGATTGCAATCTTTTGTGATTGTGGTAATTGATTCAGTCCATCACCCCGTTCGGGGCTTTGCGCTGTGCAGCAAACTTCCTGCCGTGCAGCCAGCGTAATAAGGTAGGGGCTTGGGAAGCAAAGTCCGTTAAAGAGGGTTGCTGCGAAGCAAGGATATCAGCCTTGAAACTAATCGGGAAAATCCCTTGATGCTGGTTTTACCGGGGAATAACAGATGAGAGCGACGATGATTCAGGCGTGTCGGGGCCTGCTTCTCCTGGGAAGCTGCTGCCTGCCGCTGGCTTTTGCCTCGCCCACGCCGAATGAGTTTGAAACTTGCCATCGCATGGCCTCGGCGCTGCTGCGTGCCTGCCTGGACAACAGCGCGGGGCAGGCCAGTGAGCGTTGCTGGGAGCGTGCCAGGCTGAAAAACAAGGTTTGTTCTGCCGAAGTGCGCCAACGCCACCGGCCGGACCGGGACCGGACAGAGGCTGCGAAACGGACAACTGGGAAAAGAAACCCCTAACAGGTCGGCGTTGCCTGCCGGTGGATCGTGAAGTTGTACTGGCTGGACCGGTTTTTCACGTCAAGCCTGAGCTCAAAACCAGGGCTGCCGTTGGTCAGCGAGGCCTTGACGAAGCGCAGCCTGACCCGGGGAGCAGACTCTGCGCCGGCCTGCGGCGTCAAGGCGGGGACGCTGTCGATCGACACGAGCTGGAAGCCGACGTCTTGCGCCGGGGTGACCGACCAGCCGTCGCCGGGTTGTCCGGGTAATTCGAGTTCCAGAGTGTCGTAGCCGCCCACGCCTAGCGGCTGTCTGGCGACGGCGGTGGCCTCATTTCCCATGACCACTTTACCCCGCGGGACCTCGACAGCCGTGGTGATGTCCAGACGGACCCACTGGATGCGCCCGGCGTGGCTGACGCGCAGATACACACGGCCCGCGTGGGCTGCGCCGAAGCGGCGGATGCCGGTGCCGGGTCCGCTGGGCAGCGTGAGTTTGGCAACCCGCACATCGGGAAAAGCGACGCCGCCGCCCTGGTCAGACAGGGCGAGGTAACGCGTTTCTTCAAGTGCCACCAGGGCGGGTTCAGCGACGCCCGGGGCCTCGATGGCGGTGACGACTGCCTTGGCCGGCAGCAGCACGGTCACGAGGTCTCCCGCATGCAGCGTGTGTTCCACGGGGGTGTCGGTATCGACGGCCTGTCGCTTCCAGGGGTCCATGTTGACCAGGATCTGGGCGCGTGCGGGGCGATCGGTGATACAGCCAAACGCCAGCCCGGATGTCAGCAGCAGGGCGCCAAGCCCGGCGAGGGCAGCGAGAAGGCCCGAACGGGACCGCTGGATAGTCATGGAAGCTCCTGAACGTGGTGGCTTTGGAAGGATACCGGATGGGGCCATCTTGCGCCGCATTCTGCCTTGCGCAGCAGCGAGCGTCGTGCAGGTGTCAGCCCGGGCTCAGCCGCGTCCTTTTTCGGGGCAAACCCGGTGGCCGCTGCATGGACTGTGGCCCGGAATGAAGAGGGGTCCGATGCGTTTATTGCGCTGGAAACGACCCAATGGGCGAAGGTGATCCGGGGGGCCGGCGTCAAGGCCGATTGAGGCCGGTCTGCCGAAGCAGGGCAGGCAGGAAGAAAGACGGGAAAGAGAAGAAGAGAAGGGCGAAGAAGAGCGAGAAGCCGGACGTGGCCGGCCGGCCGCTTATTCGCCGGACGCGTTGGCCTGGGCGGTGCCCTGGACGCGGCGCGCACCGTCGAAGCGGCGGGCCCAGTAAGCGACGCTCAGGCTTTCAACCCGCACCTGGGCACCGGGCTTGGGCGCATGGATGAATTTGCCTTCGCCGACATAAATGCCGACATGGCTGAATGCCCGCTTCATGGTGTTGAAAAACACCAGGTCGCCGGGTTGCAGCTCATTTTTGTCGATGTTCTGTGTGGCGGCAGCCTGCTGCTCGGCGCGCCGTGGCAAGACCAGGCCCACGGTCTGCTCGTAGATGGCTTTCACAAAACCGCTGCAATCCACCCCGGACTCGGCCGTGTTGCCGCCGCGCCGGTAAGGCACGCCCAGGAATCCCATGGCGTTGACCACCAGTTCGGAGGCCTTGTGGCTGACCGACTGCCGCACCTGGTCGATCCGGTTGAGCAGGCCCTTGTCAGCGAGGAATTTGTCCATGTCGTCACCGGAATGGCCGGGTGCCGCCTGCGCGGTGGCAGCTAGCAGAAGGCAGGTGAGGAGCAGGGGGGTACGCATGGGCGCTAGAGTACTGAAGGACAAGTCCTACGTCAAGCTAAAGTTTTTTCTAGATTGCGACGGTAAGCCATTGATTTGTAACGATTTACGACAATGAGCGCTTTTGAGAACTGAAAAGTCGCTCCTTGTTCGGGGAAACCCGCAGGCGTGTACAGGCAAGGCGATAGTGGCATATTGCCGCAAGGCCCGGCACTATCCGTCGCGCGGATCTTTTGCCCGAATCAAGGAGTGAAATATGCACCTACCCCTTATCTCTCTTGCCTTTTGTGCTACTGTTTTAGTAGCATTTTCCGGTGCAGGGGCGCAGGCGCAGACCGTGCGACCGGAGGCCGTCGCCACGGGCCTTCAAAACCCCTGGGCCCTCGCATTTTTGCCGCAGGGCCGCTTCCTGGTCACGGAAAGGCCAGGCCGCCTGCGTGTGGTGGAGGCCGATGGCAGGCTCGGGCCGCCCGTGGCTGGTCTGCCCGCCATCGACGCCGGCGGACAGGGTGGGCTGCTCGATGTCATCACGGATGCCGGTTTTGCTGCCAACCGCAGGATCTACATCTGCTTTTCCGAGCCGGCCGCCTCGGGCGGCGGCAACAGCACGGCGCTGGCCCGTGCCACCCTGGCCGCTGACAACAGCCGGCTCGAAGACGTGCAGGTGCTTTTCAGCCAGAAACCGAAGCTTTCCAGCAGCGCGCATTTTGGCTGCCGCATCGTCGAAGCCCACCAGGACGGCAAGCCCGACGGCACCTTGTTCCTGACCCTGGGCGACCGCTATTCGCGCATGCAGGACGCGCAAAAACTCGACAACCACCACGGCAAGGTGGTCCGCATCAACAAGGACGGCAGCGTTCCGAAAGACAACCCCTTTGTCGGGCGGACGGGTGCCTTGCCGGAAATCTGGAGTTATGGCCACCGCAACATGCAGGGCGCAACCCTGGCGCCCGACGGCAGCTACTGGACCCACGAGCACGGCCCGCAGGGCGGCGATGAAATCAACCTGCCGCAGCCCGGCCGCAACTATGGCTGGCCGGTCATCACCTACGGCGAAAACTACGGCGGCGGCAAGACGGGCGAGGGCATCACTGCCAGGGCCGGCATGGAGCAGCCGCTGCATTACTGGGTGCCGTCGATTGCGCCGTCGGGCATGGTGTTTCTGACGAGCGGGCGTTACGGCCCGGCCTGGCAGGGCAACCTGTTTGTCGGGTCGCTGAAGTTCGGCTACCTCAACCGCATCGAATTGAGCGCGCCCTTCAAGGGCCGGGTCGTGCGCGAACACAAGCTGCTCGAGGGCGGCGGTGAACGCATTCGCGATGTGCGGCAGGGCCCGGACGGCCTGCTTTATGTGCTGACCGACAGCCCGCGCGGCCGCCTGCTGCGGCTGCAACCGGGCTGATGCAGGGCCTGCCTCTATAGAATGGGCGCTTCTCCAGACCACAGTGAGCCCGCGTGTCCGAACGATTTGAAGTATTTTTGCAATACCTCCTGCCCAAGCAGGCACTGACGGAATTCGGCAGCCACATTGCCTCCATGCGGGGCGGGGCGGTCACGACACGCATCATCCGCTGGTTTGTCGGCAAATACGGCGTGAACATGGGCGAGGCCGCCAACCCCGACATCGGCAGCTACCCGACCTTCAACGAATTTTTCACGCGTGCGCTCAAGCCGGGCGTACGGCCGCTGGCCGCTGCCGACCTGATCTGTCCGGTGGACGGTGCAATCAGCCAGTTCGGCGCGATCGAGGGCGACCGGATTTTCCAGGCCAAGGGGCATCACTACTCGACCACCGCCCTGGTCGGCGGCGACCGCGCGCTGGCCGCGCAGTTCGAAGGCGGCAGTTTCGCCACGATTTACCTCAGCCCCAAGGACTACCACCGCATCCACATGCCCACGGGCGGGCGCCTGCAGCGCATGATTTACGTACCGGGTGAGCTGTTTTCGGTCAACCCGGCCACGGCGCGCGGCGTGCCCGGGCTGTTTGCGCGCAACGAACGCGTGGTCTGCGTTTTCGAGTCGGCGCGCGGGCCGTTTGTGCTGGTGCTGGTGGGCGCCACCATTGTCGGCAGCATGGCCACGGTCTGGCATGGCGTGGTCAACCCGCCCCGGACGAAAGAGGTCCGTGAGTGGCGCTACGACGGGCAAGCACCGGTGGAACTCGCGCAAGGTGACGAAATGGGCCGCTTTTTACTCGGCTCCACCGTGGTGATGCTGTTTCCCAAGGGACCGTGCCACTTCAACCCGGACTGGGCACCGGGCGCAGCGGTGAGGCTCGGGGAGCTGATGGCGAACTGCCCGGCGCCCTGACGCTGACGCTGCGCCGCAGCGTCACTTCATTGCTATGAATAGCATAGCTGTTTGCGCCCATCCCATGAGGGCTGGAGACCATTTTTACTTCAAAGCGCAGGCTTTCCGGTTAGTTTGGCCACGCCCCGGCTGATCGGTGGCCAGGCCAGGACCGCGCACGAAGCGCGGCACCTGCTGAAAACCCGGTCGTTCTGTAGCCTGCGGAAACTCTCCGTGTTTACCCGCCACCCCTGTCAGAGTTGACAGGGGTATCAGTGCACGCCCTGGACAATGCATTTAAATTCAAACACTGGGTGTTGTGCAAACGGCGGCAACGGGCCTGCCGTGATGAATGAACGTCCCTGCAGCTTCCCGGGAAACGAGGATGCGATGAGTTACCTCATACGGTTGGTGGACAACACGGAATTTCCCGAGGAACAATGCCGCCTCATCGAGCAGCGGTATGACCGAGCCCTGGTCCATCAGCTCGGCAGTCCGGAGCAGGTGGCGCAGGCGCGCCGCGCCTGGGTGCAGGCCAAGACCCGCGAGGACGAGGCGACGGAGACGGATCTCTCACTGGAAGAAAAGCAGGCCATCGTGCGCTGGGAGCGTGCGGAAGCTGCAGCGCGGCTGCTCGCTTTCGAGGGTTACACCGGTGCGCTGGAAGATATCTACATCGACGTCCGGGTGTCCCCGGCTGGCTAGGACCCTGCCGGACAGTCTTGTGCTGGATCAATTGCAGCCGCTCGACGCCAACTTACACTGATTTTTTCAGCATGGATCGAGGCCTGATGGTCACAATTGCTCATGTCCAGCACATCACCCTACTGCCGCGCGCCAGTACACCGGTGTCCCGCGTGACCGGGGTGGACGATGCCGGCGACAAGGGCGCATCGCGGTCCCTCAGAGTCTTCGTGATCGAGGACGAGATGGCCCTGCGAAACCTGCTGGTTGACGCGCTCCAGGAGATACCCGGGGTGGAGGTGCTGTTTTATGCCGACAACGAAGTCTCCGCAACCAACTGGCTCTCGTCCCATGACAGCGCCTGGGATCTTGCGGTGGTCGACCTGTACCTGCGGCAGGGCAGCGGCGTCGGGGCGCTCAACTGGTGCATCACACGCCGGGAGGACCAGCGGGTGGTGGTGTTGAGCAGCCAGTTGAGCCAGGAGGTGCGCCGCAAATGCCTGGCCCTGCGGGCCGACGCAGTCTTCGACAAGGCCAGCGAGATGGATGACTTCCTGGCTTACTGCCGTGCCTTGCTGGGCCCACCGGTCGGGGCACCAGCAGTCACGCCCCGCATGCCCTAAACTTTCGGCCATCGCCGCCGTTCCGGCTGCGAATCACGGACATGGAAGACCACACGCATGAGTGCACTGTTTCGCGAGCAACTGCTGGCGGCCGCCGGGCAGGCCGCCTTTCCCGCCGAAAGAACGCTGGACCCGGCCACCGGCGAGGAGGTTTTCGACGCCGCTTCCGAGGCCATGCTGGCACAGGTCTTTTCCCTGTTCGGGATCACCGCGTTGACGCCCCAGGACGAAGATGCCGATCGGGTCATCAACACCGCCTGCACCCTGGCCACCGAGGTGGCGGCGCATCTGCAGAGCCTGATCTCCGCCGGCGGTGCGCTGGACAGGCTGGAAGAAGCCGGCGACTGGCACCCGGCCTACCGGGCCTACCTCAGCGCCTTGTGGCAGGGGGAGCGCGACGAGGTGGCGCGCTGCGCGCAGGCGCTCAACCTGTCCGCAGGCATTCCCAACGGATCGCTCCCGCTCGAAGCGGGGCCGCTCGCCTGATGTACGCAGTGCGCAGTATCATGGCCCAATGACTCCCTTGGCTGGTCGGCGCGGCACGATGGCAGAACTGAACCACAGGGCGCGGAACTGGCTGGTGGGCTGGTGGCGCCTGATCCATCTCGGCGCGCTGATCCTGGTGCTGGCCCTGTCGCCGTCGAGTTACGCCCGCGACAACCGCCGGTCGCTGGCGCGCCACATCTATCTCAACACCGCGCCCAATCTGCTGGGTTTCACGCTGATGTGTGCGTTGATCACCGTGGTCATCACGCGCATCGTCATCGTCACCGCGCTCAGTTACGGCCTGTCGCAGTACGCCTTGCAGGTCGTCATTCGCGTGCTGGTGCTGGAACTGATTCCGCTGACGGCCGCCATGTTCGTGGCCCTGCGCTGTGCGATTGCGAGCGGGGTGGAGCTGTCGCTGCTGCGCCAGCGTGGGGAGCTACAGGCCATGCAGCAGCGCGGCCTGGACCCGGTTCGTCAGGAGGTGCTGCCACGTGTGACGGCCGGCATTTTTGCCACCATCACGCTGGCCGCGCTGAGCTGCGTGGTGGCGCTGGTGATGGCCTACCTGGCCAGTTACGGTTTCACGCTATCGGGCGTGGCGGTGTACACCCGGCTTTTCGGCCAGGTGTTCAACCCCGACGTGACCCTGATCTTCGTGCTGAAAACCCTGTTTTTCAGCCTGGCCGTGTCGCTGATTCCGATGGCGTCGGCCCTGTACGACACGGCCGAGCTGCGTTTTCGCGCCAGTGCCGAACTGCGCATGCTGGTGCGCATGTTTGCAGTCATCCTGATCATCGAGGTGGTGTCTCTCGTGGGCAACTACTACTAACCAACATCCCCAACATTCCGTCCGGATCCTCCATTCCTTTCAAGTCATGAGCGAACCCCTGCCACCCCCATCCCCGCCTGCGCCGCCGGAGCCGCCGCCCGGCAGCAGCGTGGCCATGCCGCCGGTTGCCAACCTCGAGTTCAAGGCGTTGATGCTGCTGGTCTTCATGGCGGCGCTGGTGGTGGGCTCGGCGCTTTACGTGTTGTATGCGCGCGGCGCCTTTGAGAGCACCCAGAAACTGGTGTTGTTGTCCGACGACTCCGAAGGCGTGGTGGTCGGCATGGACATGACGTTTTCGGGTTTTCCGATTGGCCGCGTGCGCCGCATCGAGCTGGCTGAAGACGGCAAGGCCCGCATCATCGTGGATGTGCCGACCAAGGACGCGCATTGGCTGCGCACGTCCAGTGTGTTCACCCTGGTGCGCGGGCTGGTGGGCAGCACCAACATCCGCGCCTACACCGGCATGCTCAAGGACCCGCTGCTGCCGGACGGCGCGGTGCGCGAAGTGCTGCGCGGCGACGCCGGCGCCGAAGTGCCCAAGCTGGTGGCCGCCGCCAAGGACCTGATTGAAAACCTCAACAGCCTGACGAGCAGTGGCGGCGCGATAGGTGCCAGCCTCGCCAACGTCCAGAAACTGACGGACAGGCTCAACGGCCCGGGCGGCGCATTGAGCGTGTTGCTGGGCAACGACGCCGAGGCTAAAAAGCTGATTGCCACGCTGGACCGCACCAACGCCTTGCTGACCAAACTTGACAGCCTGGCGGCCAAGACCGACACCCAGGTGTTCGGCGCCAAGGGCGTGATGCCCGAAGCGCGGGCCACGGTGGTGCAGCTCAACACCCTGCTCGGCGAAGCGCGCACCAGCCTGAAAAAAGTCGACGCGGTGCTCGTCGAAGCCCAGGCCGTGGGCGCCAACGCCCGGGCCGCCACCGACGACCTGGGGGCGCTGCGCGGGGAGGTCGAGTCCAGCTTGCGCAAGGTGGATGGCCTGATCAACGAGATCAACCGCAAGTGGCCGTTTGCCCGCGACACGGAGATCAAGCTGCCATGAGACTCTTTTCACTTGTCCTGTCCGTGCTGGCCCTCTCGCTGCTGGCGGCCTGCAGCAGCGGACCCAAGGCCCCCGACTGGCAGATGGAGGCCAAGACCGCGATGGAACGCGCGGTTGCCGCCTACCTCGAAGGCAATTCGCGCGTCGAGGCGCAGGAGTTCGCGCGCGTGCGCAGCGAACTCTCCAGCACCGGCCGCAGCGACCTGATGGCGCGGGCCGAGCTGCTGCGTTGTGCCAGCCGCGTGGCCAGCCTGGTGCTGGAACCCTGTGCCGGGTTTGAGGTTTTGCGACCGGACGCACCGGCCGCCGAACGCGCCTATGCCGACTACCTCGCCGGCCGGCTGCAGCCGCAGGACGTGGCCTTGTTGCCTGCACCGCAACGTGCCGCGGCCGCCGCCGGTGCCGATGCGGCAGCGCTGAAAGCCATGAGCGACCCGCTGTCGCAACTGGTCGCCGCCGGCGTGATGTTTCGCGCCGGCCGTGCCAGTCCGGCGGTGCTGCAGCAGGCGGTGGACACGGCTTCCGGCCAGGGCTGGCGCAGGCCGCTGCTGGCCTGGCTGGGCGTGCAGCTGCAGCTCGCGGAAAAGGGCAGTGATTCGGAGGCGGCCGCGCGCCTGCGCCGCCGCATTGCGCTGACGCAAAACCCGGCCGCAGGCAGCAAGCCTTGAGCCGGGCGCCCGTGAGTCGCTGGGCGATTGCCATCGCCGGCATGTTGTCGCTGGCCGCGGCCATGGGCATAGGCCGGTTTGCTTTCACGCCGCTGCTGCCCATGATGCTCAGCGACGGCGTGATCGACCTGCCGTCGGCCAGCTGGCTGGCCAGCGCCAATTACCTCGGTTACCTTGTCGGCGCGTTGCTGTGCACCTTCCAGCCCTGGATCTGGAAACACCTGCGTTTCCTGCCGGCCGTCGCCGCCTCGAGCTGGGTGCGTGCGGGCCTGGTCGCCACCACGCTGCTGACGCTGGGCATGGCCCTGCACCTGCCGGCCGTCTGGCCGCTGCTGCGTTTTGCGGCCGGTGTGGCCAGTGCGCTGGTGTTTGTCTACACCTCGGGCTGGTGCCTGGCGCAGCTGGCCCGGCTGGATGCGCCGGCATTGGGCGGCATCATGTACGCCGGCCCGGGCGCGGGCATCGCCCTGAGCGGGTTGTTTGCCAGCGCCATGGTCGCGCTGCAGTGGAAGGCTGCTACCGGCTGGCTGATTTTCGGCGTACTCGCCGCGGTGTTGACGGCCGCCGTGTGGCGCACTTTCCAGGAGCGGGGGCAAGGGCAGGGCGGCAGTGCGGCCAACGCAGTGCCCAGCACGCCAGCCACCAGCCATGCGCCGGCCGGCAGGAGGCAGATGCTGCTGCTGGCCCTGGCTTACGGGCTGGCCGGTTTTGGCTACATCATCACCGCAACTTTTTTGCCGGTGATCGCGCGCGAAGCCATGCCGGGCTCGGTCTGGATCGATTTTTTCTGGCCCATCTTCGGCCTCGGCGTGGTGACCGGCGCCTTGCTGGCCACCCGCATTCCGGCCACCGGCGACTTCCGCTACCTGCTGGCCGGCGCCTACACGGTGCAGGCGCTGGGCATCGCGGCCAGCGTGTTCAGCCCCAACCTCGCCGGTTTCGCCATCGGCAGCCTGCTGCTGGGCATTCCGTTCACCGCCATCACCTTTTTTGCCATGCAGGAGGTGCGGCGGCTGCGGCCGGCCGCGGCTGCCAGTTACATGGGCCTGCTGACCGCCATGTACGGCATCGGCCAGATCGCCGGCCCGCCGCTGGTCGCCGTGTTGCTTCGGCACAGCCGCAGCCTGGGCGAGGGTTTCACGCTGTCGCTGGAAATCGCCGCGGCGGCCTTGCTGGCCGGCGCGCTGATGTACCTGTGGATGGCCAGCGCCTACCCGGTGATGAAGGCCGTGCGGCAGCGCTGAACCCGGCTGGCTGGGGTCTTATAGCGAAAAAGGCCTCTAGCCCAATAAGCACCTGCGCAGGTAGCTATAAAAACAGGAGCGAAACAGGAGCAAATCCGGGCTCAGGCTCTAGTACTGCAACCCGAAAATATCGACACATGAAAGCGCGCCTTCGCACCCATGGCGGCGTTGCAATCCTTGCGAAGGCGCACAGCCTTCGCTGCGGTTTGCGCCTTGCCCTGGGCACGAAGTCATCACTTTCATCTTGTTTCGCTACTTCCGTGCTGCAGTACTAGCGGTTTTCGCCAGCACCGGCTTGAGCAGCTGGGCCAGTTCGGTGCCCTGCAAAACGCGGATCTGGTGCTCGGCCGCAAACTGGCGCGCCTTCTCCGTCACCTGTCCGGTGGCGATGCACAGGGCGCTGTCGGCCTGATGGGCGCCCAGCGCGGCCTGCAGACCCTGGAAAGGCTCGATGCCCAGGTGGGCGGCTTTCCAGCGCTTGCAGCCGACCAGCGTGGTGTGGCCGGCCTTGACCAGGACGAAATCCGCCACCGCGCCGTCGAGGCGCCGCACCGCGTATCCCTCGCGGACAAAGGCCTGCTCGACGGCGGCCGAGAAATCGCGCCAGGTCATGGCCTCCAGCTGCGCCAGCGTGCCCTCGACATGGGCGGTGCTGGGTGCGCTGAACTGCTTCCAGGCGGCGATCACGCCGATCACGGCAAAGGGCAGGCCGCCGAGGGCGCCAAAGACAAAATACTGCGCGGGCAGCAGGGCCTTGGAGGCCAGCCCGAAGGCGACGGCGATGGCAAAGCTGATCCACCATGGCGAGCGCAGCAGGATGGCAAAAAGCGACTTTTCAGCCATTTTGAATTTCAAGGTCTTCCTTTCGGGTGAGGGGGTGTATATCGGGGGCGTCAGGCTGGCGACGCTGCGACGGTGTGCAAAGCCGGCTTTACCCTCAAAATCCGCGTTTTGCCTACATCGGCACCGGGCAGATTTCCTTATAGTAAAGCACCATGCATATTCCGACCCCGCCGATTGGCAGTCATTCACGGCGCTTGCGCCTCAAACCGGACCCACGTGTGTTCGCCGGCGTGCTGTCACCAATCCGGCCCGGGGTAGAGATGCCTGAAGAAGGACGATGATGCAGGCCTCCGACGACGAAGACCGCCTGCTGCGCTCGGTTGCCCTGCAGAACGCGCAGAGCATTCTGCGGGCGCGCCAGCAGGCCGAAGGTGTGCTGGTGGCCGCCAGGGACGGGCTGGAGCAGAAAACGACGGAGCTGGCGCTGTCGCTGTCCATGGTTCGGGCCACCCTGGAGGCCAGCCGCGACGGCATCCTGGTCACCGATGACAACGCCCACGTCACGGGCTTCAACCAGCTGTACGTCCGGATGTGGGGGCTGTCCGATGAACTCATGGCGTTTCGCGACCACGAACGGCTGCTGGCCGTGGCGAGCCGGCAGGTCGACGATGCGCAGCACTATCTGGACCGGGTCCATGAGATCTACCGCCACTCGCCGGCGGAAAGTTTTGACCTGCTCCAGCTGCGCGATGGCCGGGTCTACGAACGTTCTTCCAAGATCCAGATCGTGGAAGGCCAGCATGTCGGGCGGGTCTGGGTTTTCCGCGACATCACGGAACAGCGGCGCAGCGAGGATGCCCTGCGCAAGAAGGCCCGGGTGCTGGAACTGCTCAACAAGACCGGCACCATCCTGACGGCCAAGCTCGACGTGCGCATGCTGGCACAGGCGGTCATTGACGCGGCCACGGAGATCAGCGGCGCCAAAGTAGGTGTCTTTTTCTACAACACCGCGGCCCGGAGCGGCGACAGCCCTTTTCTGCGAACGGTGGCCGGCATCGCCGAGCAGGACTTCGACAGCTGCGGCCTGCCGCAGGCCGGTGCACTGTTCGACCTCACGCTCAGCGGCGCGCCGCTGGTCCATCTCGACGATCTGACGAAGGACGCGCGCTATGAGGCCGCGGCCCAGCCGGGGACGGTGCCGATCCGCAGTTACCTGGCCGTGCCTGTGGCGTCGGGTTCTGCGGAGGTGATAGGGGGCCTGTTTTTCGGCCATCCGGATGCCGGTGTTTTCGACGAACGTGCCGAAAGGCTGGTGACTGGCATTGCGGCGCAGGCCGGCGTGTCCATCGACAACGCCCGGCTGTATGAAGTGGCCAGGCAGGCCGCGCAGGAACGCGAGAAGCTGCTCGACAACGAGCGCGCCGCGCGCAGCGAGGCCGAACAGATGAGCCGCATGAAGGACGAGTTCCTCGCCATGCTGGCCCATGAGTTGCGCAACCCCTTGGCACCGCTGCGCGCCAGCGCGGAAATCCTGCGGCTGGGAGCGGACGACGTGGCTGTCCTGGAGCGCACCCGGGCCATCATGGAGCGCCAGATCGCGCACCTGACACGCCTGGTCGACGACCTGCTCGATGTCAGCCGCATCAGCCGCGGCAAGCTGGGGCTGCACCTCGAGCCGATCCGGCTCGCGGACGCCATCAGCAGTGCGGCGGAGACCAGCCGGCCGGTCCTCCTCGAGCGGCAGCACGTGTTCACCGTCACCATGCCGGACCAGCCGATTGTGCTGACGGCCGACCTGGTGCGCCTGTCGCAGGCCTTCACCAACCTGCTCAACAACGCCGCCAAATACACGCCCGAAGGCGGCGCCGTGGAGTTGCACGTAAGCGCCGACGCGCAGGGCGTGACGGTCAGCATCGAGGACAACGGCATCGGGGTGCCTGAGCACCTGAGCACGCGCATTTTTGACATGTTCGTTCAGGGCGAGCCCAGCCCGGCCACGCCGCAGGCCCAGGGCGGGCTGGGCATCGGCCTGACGCTGGTGCGCAAGATTGTCGAGATGCACGGCGGCAGCATTCGGGCCGAAAGCCGCAGTGAAGGCCCCGGCAGCCGCTTCATCGTCTGGCTGCCCATGGCCGACACCGCAGCCACGCCGGCCGCGGCAGAGTCAGGCACGGCCCAAGCTGCGGCGCTGGCGCCGGTCCGGCACCCCGCAGGCGTTTTCGAGCCGCGCCGCATTCTGGTCACCGACGACAATGTCGATGCTGCAGTGACGCTGGCGAGCCTGCTGGGCATGTTGGGGCACGAGGTGCGCACCGCCCATGACGGCGCCGAGGCCATCGAGGCGGCCGCGACCTTCAGGCCAGACATCATTTTTCTGGACATCGGCATGCCGCGCATGGACGGCTACGAAGCCTGCCGCAGGATTCGCGCGCTCCGCCAGGCGCCTGCCCCGGTCATCGTCGCCCTGACCGGCTGGGGCCAGGCCGAAGACAAACGCAAGGCGCAGGAGGCGGGCTTTGACCACCATTTCACCAAGCCGGTAGATCCGGCCCGGCTGGAGGCGCTGGTCGGCAGCAACTTCTGAAGCCCCCGTCCGGCGCCGGGGCGGCGGCCCTGCAGCTTTGGCCGGAAGCTGGTGTGCTTCCAAATTGATAGCTGCTTGCGCCCGCATCCATTGGGCTACAGGCCTGTTTGACCCCAAACTTTCACGGAACACGGCGCGATGACCCCCGAACAGAAAAAACTCCGCCGTGCGTCCATCGCCCTGGCCGCTGCGCTGGTGCTGGTGGTGATCTGGGGCATCAACTTTTCGCTGCAGAAGTTTGTCTTCAACGTGGTCGGCCCCGGCGGCTTCCTGTTTGCCCGCTACCTCATCATGCCGCTGTGTGCACTGGCCTTGCTGGCCTGGCGGTTCGGCACGCGTTTCCCGCGCATCACGCGCCGCGAATTCTGGCAGCTCGCGCGCCTGGGTTTTGCCGGGCATTTCCTGCACGTGGGCATGGTGACTTACGGCATCCACTGGTCCACGGCGTTTTCGAGTTCGCTGATCCTGGCCTGCGGCCCCATCTTCACGCTGCTGATCCTGCGTTTCATGGGGGTGGAGAAACTGCACAAGGCGCAGATCGTCGGCGTGGCCGTGGCGTTTGCCGGCGTGCTGATTTTCCTGTCCGACAAACTGCTGGGCGGCAACTGGCGTGCCACCGGCGGCGATCTGTTCCTGCTTGTCGCGGCGAGTTTTTTCTCCTGGTACACGGTGGCCGCCAAACCGCTGATCGAGCGCCATGGCGGCGTCGTGACCATGGCCTATGCAACCCTGCTCGGCAGCGTGCCGGTGTTGTTGCTGTCGCTGCCGGCCGGCCTGTCGGCGCCGTGGGGCGACGCCTCGCTGGCGGTGTGGGCCAGCCTGGTCTGGTCGGTCACGGTGTCGGCCTTTCTGGGCTGGCTGGTCTGGGGCTGGGTCAACGCGGTGCGCGGCGTGGCCCGCACCGCGCCGCTGATGTATTTGATGCCGCCGGTCGCCGGCCTGGTGGCCTGGCTGTTTGCCGGCGAGCAGTACACGAGCATCAAGCTGGCCGGTGCCGCGCTGACACTGGTGGGTGTGGCGCTGGCACAGTTCACCAGCCGGCGGCAGGCGCTGGCGCGCGAGGCGCCCGCACCGGTGGACTGACAAACCGCGACCGCGCGGTTGCGACAACCTTTTTGCGGTGCGGGCAAAAGCGCCCCGGGCGACTCGCACGCAGGCCTTGGTTCATACTTCGGTGCTCCACAACCCGCCTGAGCGCCATGAGCAAAACCTCGACCGACAAGAAAAAGATCAAGTTTCTCCTGCTGGAGGGCATCCATCCCTCGGCCGTGGCGGTGCTGCAGGCGGCGGGTTACACGCAGATCGAAAGCCTCACGGGGGCCCTGGAAGGCGACGAGCTCAAGCGCAAGATCGCCGACGCGCATTTTGTCGGCATCCGTTCGCGCACCCAGCTGACTGCCGACGTGTTTGCCCATGCAATCAAACTGGCGGCGGTCGGCTGCTTTTGCATAGGCACCAACCAGGTTGACCTGAATGCGGCGCGCGAGCGCGGCATTGCGGTGTTCAACGCGCCGTTTTCCAACACCCGTTCGGTGGCCGAGCTGGTGCTGGCCGAGGCCATCCTGCTGCTGCGCGGTGTGCCCGAGAAAAGCGCCGTCGCCCACCGCGGCGGCTGGCTCAAGTCGGCCGAGAACGCTTTCGAGATCCGCGGCAAGACGCTGGGCATCATCGGTTACGGATCCATCGGCACGCAGCTGTCGGTGCTGGCCGAGGCGCTGGGCATGCAGGTGGTGTTTTTCGACGTGGTCACCAAGCTGCCGCTGGGCAATGCGCGCCAGGCCGGCAAGCTCACGGATCTGCTGGCGCAGTCCGACGTGGTCAGCCTGCATGTGCCCGAGACCCAGGCCACGCAGTGGATGATCGGTGCGGCCGAGATTGCCGCGATGAAGCACGGCAGCGTGCTGATCAATGCCTCGCGCGGCACCGTGGTCGAGATCGAGCCGCTGGCCCAAGCCCTGCGCCAGAAAAAACTGCTCGGTGCGGCGATCGACGTGTTTCCCGTCGAGCCGAAGAGCAACAAGGACGTGTTCGAGTCGCCGCTGCGCGGCCTGGACAACGTGATCCTGACGCCGCACGTCGGCGGCTCCACCATGGAGGCCCAGGAAAACATCGGCGTCGAAGTGGCGGAAAAACTGGTCAAGTACAGCGACAACGGCACCTCGACCTCTTCGGTCAACTTCCCCGAGGTGGCGCTGCCGGCGCATCCCGGCAAACACCGGCTGCTGCACATCCACCGCAACGTGCCGGGTGTGCTGGCCGAGATCAACCGCGTGTTTTCGGACAACAACATCAACATCGCGTCGCAGTACCTGCAGACCAAC
The DNA here is from genome assembly GCF_002278925.1 of Polaromonas sp. 39-63-25. Lineage (GTDB taxonomy): Bacteria > Pseudomonadota > Gammaproteobacteria > Burkholderiales > Burkholderiaceae_C > Polaromonas. The sequence goes on along the minus strand of NZ_NCJH01000001.1, from coordinate 297,020 downwards.
GAAGCCATCGGTTATGTGGTGATCGACATCGACGCCGCTTCTTCGGACATGGCGCTGGTCAAACTGGCCGGGGTGCCGGGCACCATCCGTAGCCGCGTTCTGTTTTAGGCGCAGCGGTCGAGAAGCTATCAATAAGAGAGCTGCTTGCGCCCGTCGTTATTGGGCTGGAGCCACTTTTTGTTATAAAAAAGCTTGCCTACTGCGCGGCCGGCACCTGCAGCCCGAGCAGGGCGGCCAGGGCCGCGGTCGGCATGGAGCCTTCCTGCGTCACCAGCGCGCCGCTTTGGGCGTGGGTGCCGATGATAGTCGGGATCGAGCCAAAACCGAGGCGGGTCAGCAGTGCGGTGTTTTTCGCCACGATCTCTTTCTGCGCCGCGATGTCGCTGCCGGCACTGATGCCGCCGCCTTTGGCTTGCATGGACGCTTCGTGTTCATCCATGGCGGCAGCCGGATCTTTCGCGGCCAGCAAGGTTGCGCCCTGGGCCGTGCTGGACGCATTGAGGATGCCCACGGGAATCCAGACAAATTTCGCCTGCGACTTCAGCGGTTTGGCGGCCACCCACAACGCGTTGCAATGCGGGCACTGGGGATCAAAAAAAACATAAACCGTGCGGGTGCTCATGGTGGAGCCGACGCTGAAGCCCTTGGCCTCGGCGGCCACGACGGCGGTGGACACAGCGGTGGTGCCGGCTTTGGCCTTTGCGTCGGGCGCGGGCGTGTCTTGGCAGGCGGTCAACAGCAGCGTGGCAGTCACAAGCATGGCCGGGAGGATCTGGAAAGGTTGGAAGGTCATGTCGGCACCGGAAAAAGGGAGATGGTCAGCATAACGCAGGCCGGCCCTGGGCAGGGGCTCGCCGTTGCAAGCCTTCTGTGGACAAGGGGTTCATGCTCGATGCAGGGCAAATTGAAACAAAGTGAACATAAAGCCATAAATCTTGAGGTGAGGTGGCTTTCTCCAAGGGCGGTATTTTTACCCGCAGGCATGCCCTGCGCCGGGTGCTCCCGCCAATGCGGTACCCAGGTTGCCCACCCATCCTGTGCACGAATCTGTGGATAAGCACGCAAAAAAGCCACGAAAGGCTTGCCAGTCGTGGCTTGCGACAGTTTGCCTGCCAATTAAGCGCCGGCGGGCCGGCCGGGGTCAGCCCTTGAAGCTCATGCCCAGCCGCTCTATCGTCGCTTTTTCAGCGACAAAGGTTTCGCGGGCGAACTTGGTGTATTGCGCGGTGTTCATGTAGATCACCGACTGGTCGTATTTGTCGAAGGTGGCCAGCACGGCCGGGTCGTTCAACGTTTTCCGGAAGGCTTCGTGCAGCGTCGCCACGATGGCCGGGTCCATGCCCTTGGGGCCGCACACACCGAAGGGCGAGTCCGACACGGTGTCGTAGCCGAGTTCGGTCAGCGTGGGCACGTTGGGCCAGCGCTTGGTACGTTTGCTGCCGTAGGTGGCGAGCAGGCGAAGCTTGCCCGACTCCACGTGCGGGCCCCAGCCGGTGGCGTCGCTCGCACCCATCACGTGGCCGCCGAGGATGGCCTGCATGTTGTCGGCGTTGCCCTTGAACGGCACATGGGTGAGCTTGATGCCTGCGCGCTGCGCAAACTCCTCGACCGCCAGGTGCGGACTGGTGCCGGTGCCGGTCGAGCCGTAGGTGAATTTTTCGGGGTTGGCCTTGGCGTAGGCCACCAGGTCCTTGATGCTTTTGATCGGTGAGTCGGCGGGCACGACCAGGCCAAAGGTGTAGCCGGTCAGGCAGGCGATCCAGGTGAAATCCTTGAGCGGGTCGTAAGCGACTTTCTGCATGTGCGGAATGCGGAAAACGCCGTGCGGTATCTGCGTCAGCGTGTAGCCGTCGGGTTTGGCGCCCAGCATCTCGATGGCGCCCAGCATGCCACCGGCGCCCGGCTTGTTTTCGACAATGATGGTCTGGCCCAGGGTCTTGCCGGCGCTTTCGGCCAGCGAACGGATGACGGCGTCGGTGGAGCCGCCTGCCGGCCAGGGGCAGATGTATTTGATGGGGCGCGAGGGATAGGCCTGCGCACGGGCCAGGGTGGGCAGGGCCACACCGGCCACGGCCGCTGTGGTGCTGGCAATAAACGCGCGGCGGTTGGTCATTGATAAGTCTCCGGAGGTTGCAGAACATCTGAAGTTTCAAGCGTAGCGGCCCGCTGTCGGCGTGTCATCAAGGTTTACGCGGGGAGCGTATTCTGCAAGGCAGAACAGCCGACCGGCGCGGGGTCGGGCTGCGGGATGCAGGCGGTAAAATGGACGCCTGCAGACAGCGCACCGCAGCGCTTTTTTTTTGACTGAAACGACCCCCTGTGACCGATACCGCCAGCTTCCCGTCCGACCCTTCTTCCTCCGACCATCTTCCCGATCCCGACACCCCTGTCCAGCAGCCGCGCCTGTGGTGCGGCGACGGCTGGACCGCCCGCGTGCTCAAGAACGAAGACGACGACGGCTGGGCGGTGGCCATGATCAAGGATGGCGAACCCGAGCCCGCGCTGGTGGGCCCCTGGACCATGGGGCGCGACAAGAAAAACCCCAAGCCGCTCGACGGCCCGGCCTTCAGCACCCTGGTCAAGACCGCGTCGGAGTTTGTGCGCCGCCATGAGCAGCAGCTGCATGCCACCCTGCACCAGAGCCTGGAAGTGGACTCGCGCGATGCGCGTATCACCGTGTCACTGGACATCGTGCCCGATGAAGACAACCCGTCTGCCATGCTGAGCGCGCATGACGAGGCAGGCGAACAACTCGCACAGGTGCGTGTGTCGCCGGCCTTCAAACTGAGCCGCGCCAGCGCCACGGCCTGGGCCGACGGCGGCTTCCTCAAGCCCTGATGGCGGGCGCTTTTCCTGCATTGATCGATGCCTGCGGTATCGACTTCGGAACCTCCAACTCCACCGCGGGCTGCGGCGGTGCTGGCCCGGGGCAGGTGATCCTGCTGCCGCTGGAGGACGGCAAGGCCACCCTGCCATCGGTCGTGTTTTTTCACGCCGAAGACGGGCACATCAGTTACGGCCGCGCCGCGCTGGCCGATTACCTGGCGGGTGATGAAGGGCGACTGATGCGTTCGCTCAAAAGCCTGCTCGGCACCTCGCTGATCGACGAGCAGACCGAGGTGGCCGGTCGCGCACTGCCGTTTCGTGCGCTGCTGGCGCAGTTCATCGGCGAACTCAAGCGCCGCGCAGAACACGCGGCGGGCCGTGACTTCACCCGCGCCGTTCTCGGGCGGCCGGTTTTTTTTGTCGACGGCGACGCCGCGGCCGACCGGCAGGCCGAAAACACGCTGGCCGAGATCGCGCGCGCCGTGGGTCTGCGCGACATTGCCTTCCAGTACGAACCGATTGCCGCGGCCTTTGACTACGAGTCGCAGGTCACGCGCGAAGAGCTGGTGCTGGTGGTGGACATCGGCGGCGGCACCTCGGACTTTGCGCTGGTGCGCCTGGCGCCCGAACGCGCGGGCCGGGCCGATCGGCGTGACGACATCCTGGCCAGCAGCGGCGTGCACATAGGCGGTACCGACTTCGACAAGGTCCTGAGCCTGACCAGCGTGATGCCCATGCTGGGCCTGGGCAGCCGGCTCCGGAATGGCCTGCTGATGCCGTCGTCCATCTACTTCAACCTGGCGACCTGGCACACCATCAACTTCGCCTACACCCGGCAGGCGGGGTCGCAGATCGGCGAGCTGCACCGCGAGGCGCAGGAGAAGGGCAAACTCGCGCGCCTGCAAAACCTGGTGAGCGAACGCGCCGGGCACTGGCTGGCGATGCAGGTGGAGGAAGCCAAGATCGCGCTGTCGGACGCGCCCCGAACGTCCATGGACCTGGGCCGCATCGCCCCCGGTGAAACACTGGTGTTGCAGCGCGCGGATTTCGACACCGCCATCGGCGAGCTGGTCGGCACGGTGGAGCGCAGCGTGAGCGGTCTGCTGCGTGATGCCGGCGTGCCGGCCGGTGCGGTGGACACGGTGTTTTTTACCGGTGGTTCGAGCAGCGTGCCGCTGCTGCGCTCGCGTATCGCGGCCCTGCTGCCGCAGGCACGCCGCGTCGAGGGCGATCTGTTCGGCAGCATTGGCGCCGGGCTGGCGCTGGATGCGCTGCGCAAGTTTGCCTGAGTGCCAGTCCGGTAAGACGGCCTGCGGCAGCGGCAGACATGCCCAGGCGCAACAACGGGCGGTAACCCCTTGCTGCGCCTGCCTTGCAACACACACCGGTAAATGTGCTTGCCAGAAAGAAGTATCGGCCAGGCGCCGCAGAAAGTGCTTCTGTATTTCTTCTGATTCACCGATGATTAAGTAATAATTCCTTTATAGATCGAAAAACGAAGGAAATATTGCTGTATGGATAAAACAGACCGGAAAATATTGCAGGTGCTGCAGGCCAATGCCCGTGCCAGCCTGCAGGAGATCGGCCAGGCGGTGGGCCTGAGCCACACGCCGTGCTGGACCCGCATCAGGAAGATGGAGGAGTCCGGCGTCATCGAGGGTTACACCGTGCGCATCAACGCCGCGGCGCTGGACCTCAGCGACACGGTGCTGGTGCAGGTCACGCTGGACAGCCACTCGGACAACACGCTGGAAAAATTCGGCGAAACGCTGGCGAAAATCCCCGAGGTGATCGAGGCCTACCTGGTTTCGGGCGACTACGACTACCTGCTGCGCATCGCCGTCAGCGGCACGCGCGACTACGAGCGCCTGCTGCGCGAGCGTCTCTACAAGATCAAGGGCATACGCCACAGCAAGTCCAGCTTCGTGCTGCGCACGCTGAAAAAAGCCGACCTGCCGCTGTTTCAGGCCTGAGGTGTCAGCGGTCCTCGCGCAGCGCGCGTGAACGGACCCAGGCCATGCGTGCTTCGGTCAGCGCCACGCCCAGGCCGGCCAGGCAGATCAGCGTGATGCCCAGCGCGGTGGTCCGGCCCGGCACCTGACCAAACACCAGCCAGCCCAGCGTGGCAGCGGCCACGATTTGCAGGTAGCTGAAGGGCGCCAGCAGGGTGGCCGGGCTGTGGCGGAAGGCGGCGATCTGCAGCCAGTGCCCGAGAAAGCCTGTGAGGCCGGTGGACACCAGCAGCAGCCACTGCCACGGCGACAGGTCGGGCGTGGTCCAGAACCAGGGCAGGGCCAGTGTCAGGGTGATGGTGCCGAACAGGCCGCCGTAATAGTTGGTTGTCAGCGGATCGTCGTGGGCCACGCGACGGGTGGCGATCTGGAAAAACGCAAAGGCCAGGGCCGTGGCTAGGCCCAGCGCCACACCGATCGGGTCCAACTGCGAACCGGGCCGCACCACGATCAGCATGCCGGCGAAACCGGCCAGCACGCCCAGCCAGCGGTGCAGCCGGTGCGCCTCGTGCAGCAGCCACGGTGCCATCATCATCAGGAACAGGGGCGCCATGAAGTTGATGGCGGTGGCCTCGGCCAGTGGCAGGCGGCCCAGCACCGAGAAAAACAACACGGTGGTAGTGATCATCAGGAGGCCGCGCACCAGCTGGCGCGGCAACGACTTGGTCCGGAAGATGGCCCGGCCGCGCGAGGGCAGCACCACGGCCGTCATCAGCACGGTATGCACGGCGTAACGCATCCAGGCCACCATCAGCACCGACACGCCGGCCATGACCAGCCATTTTCCGGAAGCGTCGAGGGCCGAGAGCAGCCACAGGCCGGCGATGTGAAGAAGAATGCCGCTTTTGTTCATGAAGGCAGGGAGCAGGGTGGGGACGGGAAGGCTGGAGCAGGACTTGGTGACGATGAAGGCTGGCCGTGCGTACCAGGTTCTGTCCCTCCAAGCATAACCATTGCGAGCGTCAAGACGCGCGTCCATGTGGCCGGACGGGCATGCCGGCCAGCCTTTCTTTCAGGGGTTAATGGTGAAAATGGCCGCCAGCCCTTATTTGATGGGCGCCGGCCGCTACCAAAAGCAGAGCATGCGACGCCTGCTTCAGCCGGTCACCAGCGCCTGTTCAATCCTGTTGAACAGCATGTCGGCGTGTGCCGCGCTGTAGCGGATGCTGACCTGCTCGGCGTCCGCCAGCGCCTGCACATCGTCCCAGCCCAAGGCGCGGTAGCCGCGGCCCTCGTCCGGCGCCGCCATGCCCTCGGTGCGGGTGACCATGATGCAGACCCGGGTCTGGTCACCGGCGGGTTCGCTGCTGAGCACCACGCTGGCGGGGGCCTGCGCCGCGTCGGTCAGCGCAATCAGGCAGGCGGTGAACACGGTGCGCAGCGCAAACACAGAGGTGGTCACCTCGGGCGCATTGACCTGGTTGGTCACCGTGAAGCCGCGAAAAGCCAGGTCGGTCGCCAGCATGCCCAGCGCTTCCTCGATGCCGGCCTCCAGCGCGATGCTGCCGTTTTCCTTGGGGACGACCCAGGTGATCAGGTTCATGCTGGCAGTGGATGCCGAGCGCGACAGCGTGCTGATCGACTTGCTGTTGTCGCGCAGCACCGCCAGGTCGGGTGTCTCTGCCTGCAGCCGCCGGTCGAGAATGGCGGCAATCATGCCGATGGGTTGCAGTGTGCCGGCCATGTGGTGGCGGATGGCCGGCGCGATGCGGCGCAGCAGGGCGTAGCGGGCAGCCTCTTCCCGCAGGAGGGCCGGAGCTGGAGCTGGGGTGGAAGCGCTCTCGGTAACGCTCTCGGTAAGGGTGTCGGGGAGTTTCATGCGTCTTCAATCAGGGTCGAAAGGGGTACGTGATGATGCTAGCACCGGCGGCGGCTGGTCCTGAACGTGGCTTCGGGGACATGTTGTCCTGCCGTGGGGCAACATGCAGATTTCCTTGGCTTGGCGAGGCATTTTGCAGCGGTATGGCTGTCAGTGTGATGGACGCTGCCGGGGCGTGCTGTCGGACAGTGACGACTGTTGCGTAGGAAGGCTGCTATCGCGCGGGCTGCCGGCGGCGTTTTGCATGACAGAATACGGGCGTCCCCCTGATGCTGACGGAGCCCTGGATGAATTTTGCCCCCGACCTTGCGACGGTCACCCACGGCATACAGCTCGCTGTGGCCCCCGTGTTCCTGCTCACGGCCGTTTCCGGCATGATCGCCGCCGTGGCCGGCCGCCTCGCCCGCATCATCGACCGTGCGCGTTTTCTGGAAAACCGGCTGGAAGCGGGTGGGGTCGAGGAGACCCGGGCCACCAGGATGTACGCCGAACTCGGCGAGCTGCGGCACCGCGGCTGGCTGGTCAACGGCTGCCTGGCCCTGCTGACGTTTTGCGCCATCCTGATCGGCCTGACCATTGTGCTGCTCTTTCTCGGCGAGACCAGCGACCTGCCCACGCTCAAGATCGCCACCGTGTGTTTTCTCTCGGGCGTGGCCTGCTTCCTGTTCGCACTGCTGTGTTTCCTGGCCGAGACCCTGCTGGCGACGCGCCTGCTCAAGTTTGCGGAACTGCCGCAACAACCGCCGACGCCCTGACATTGCCTGGCTTGCGGCGAAGAGACCCTGCTGCTCTTGCCGCATTTGTCGGAAAGCCCTCTTTGAACAAAACCTTCAGGAATAACCATGTTGCTTGATGCCGATGACTCCCAACTCGTGCTGGTGGACTACCAGGTTCGTCTGATGCCCGCCATTTTTGAAGGTGAGCTTGTCCTTGCCAATGCGCTGCGCCTGGCCGGCATGGCCAGGCTGATGGCCGTGCCGGTGTGGGGCACGGCGCAGACGCCCGACAAGCTGGGGCCCAACGTGCCCGGGGTCGCTGCCGCCATCGCGGCGGCCGGCGGCCGGACGCTGGACAAGATGCATTTCAGTGCCGTGGACGACGGCCTGGCCGAGTGGTTGCGGCCGCCCGCGCGCAAGGCCCCCGCTGGAGGCAACGCCCGCAGCCTGCCCAAACATCTGCAGAAAGCCGCGCCAGCGGAAGAAGAAGGGCGGGGCGTCATCGTGATGGCCGGCTGCGAGGCGCATGTGTGCCTGCTGCAGACCGCACTGGGCCTGCTCGAAGAAGAGTTCGAGGTCTGGGTCGTCACCGACGCCTGCAGCTCGCGCACTGAACGCAACCGCGACGCCGCCTTCGACCGCCTGGCCGGCGCCGGTGCCGAACTGGTGACGACCGAGATGGTGGCCTTCGAGTGGCTGCGCACCGCGGAGCATCCGGCGTTCAGGGACATGCTGGCGCTGGTGAAGTAGGGCGCGCCGGACTCGCCCGGCGAAGCTGCCGGGCCCGACCCCTGATCACCGTCCGCCGGCCGGGGTCTGCTATAAGAAGTCTTGGCAACAGGAGAAAACGCCATGTCCAGTGTTGGTTACCACGAACCCGTCAACGAACTGTCCGACGAAACGCGGGACATGCATCGCGCCATCGTCTCGCTCATGGAAGAGCTGGAAGCGGTGGACTGGTACAACCAGCGCGCCGATGCCTGCAAGGACCCCGACCTCAAGGCCATCCTGCAGCACAACCGTGACGAGGAAAAGGAACACGCGGCCATGGTGCTTGAGTGGATCCGCAGGAAGGATCCGAAGTTTTCCAGTGAGATGAAGGACTATCTCTTCACGGACAAGCCCATCGCGCACAAGTGACACGCTGACTCCCGGTGGCGGAGCTGGTGAAGCGGCTTTGGCCAAATCGGCTCCGACCGCTAAGATGGCGGTGGACTTGTCCTTCCTGCGTGGGGGATGAAAAGCTGGAACTCTCCCGCGCGGCTCGCCAGGCCTATGGAAGTCCCGTCTATTCGTCAACCCAGCCATCTGCAGGAGATACATCCATGCGTACTTCAACCTTTCTGGCCCCTGTACTCTTCGGGTTGGCCGGCCTCGCCTTTGCACAACAGGCAACGTTTCAGACCAAGTCGCTCACGCCGGAAACGGCGCTGACAGCAGCCAGGGCGGCGATGGAGGCTTGCCGCACGCAGGGCTACCAGGTCGGCGTTGCCGTGGTTGACCGTGCCGGCCTGACCCAGGTCTTTCTGCGTGACCGTTTCGCGGGTCCGCACACCGTGGACGTTGCCACCAACAAGGCGTGGACGGCCGTCAGTTTTCGCACGTCCACCCTGGCGCTCGCGGCGCAGACCGAGGCCGGCAAGCCCATGAGCGGCATTCGCGGCGTGTCACGCATGCTTGCGGTGGGCGGTGGTCTTCTGATCGAGGGCGGCGGCTCCATTTATGGCGCCATCGGTGTTTCCGGCGCCCCTGGCGGCGAAGTTGATGAGGTATGCGCTCAGGCCGGCATCAAGGCGATCGCCGGCACGCTGGAGTTCTAACGTCGTCGAGGAGCCCTGCCCGCCCCCGGGGTGTGGGCTCCGCGGCTGGGTCTTCCCACTTTTTCCGACGGCGAGTGTCCCAGTTGCTGTTCCCGCCACGGCCGTGGGCTCGCTTTTTATCGGAGCTGGCCGCTTCCAGCATACCAACGGCGTCATCGGGCTGTCCTGAAAGACCCTGTCAGCCCCGTGCAAGTCTGTTATAAATAATTATGAATTCAGTTTGGAAATAACCGGAGACAGCCGTGTTCAAAGCCCTGCAACTCAACAAGTCCGACGCCGGCTTTTCTGCCGCGCTTGTTTCCCTTGATGAGGCCGAACTGCCCACCGGCGATGTGCTGGTGGAGGTCGAGTATTCGACCCTGAACTACAAGGATGGGCTGGCCATCACCAACACGGGCCCGGTGGTGCGCAACTGGCCCATGGTGGCGGGTATTGACGGTGCGGGCACGGTGCTCGAATCCAGCCACCCGGACTGGAAAGCCGGCGACCCCTTCATCCACAACGGCTGGGGCCTGGGCGAGACGCGCTGGGGCTTGTTGGCCGAGCGGGCGCGCCTGCAGGGCGACTGGCTGGTCAGGTTGCCGGCCGCCTTCACCACGCGGCAGGCGATGGCCATTGGCACGGCGGGTTACACGGCCATGCTGTGTGTGCTGGCGCTGGAAAAGCATGGCCTGAAGCCCGGCGACGGCGAGGTGCTGGTCACGGGTGCCACCGGCGGCGTGGGCAGCGTGACGGTGGCGCTGCTGGGCAAGCTCGGTTACCACGTGGTGGCGGCCACGGGCAAGGCCAGTGAGGAAAGTTATCTGAAACAGCTGGGCGCGGGCACCGTGATGGACCGGGCCGAGCTGGCCGCACCGGGCAAGCCGTTGCAAAAGGAACGCTGGGCCGCGGTGGTGGACGCAGTAGGCTCGCACACGCTGGCCAATGCCTGCGCGCAAACGCGTTACGGCGGCGTGGTGGCGGCCTGCGGGCTGGCCCAGGGCGCGGATTTTCCGGCCACGGTGCTGCCTTTCATCCTGCGTGGCGTGACGCTGGCCGGCATCGACAGCGTGATGGCCCCCTTGGCGCGCCGCCAGCAGGCTTGGGACAGGCTGGCGACGGACCTGGACCCGGCGAAACTCGAAGCCATTGTGGAAGAAGTGCCGCTGAGCCGGGCTGCGGAAAAAGCCGCCGACTTGATGGCGGGCAAGGTCCGCGGCCGCATCGTGGTCAAAATCTGAATCGTGAAACCAAAAACTGGAGACAGCGCATGACAAGTTACGCCGATTTTTACCGCCAGTCGATAGACCAGCCCGACGCCTTCTGGGCCGAGCAGGCCAGACTGATTGAGTGGAAGCAGCCTTTCACGCGTGTCTGCAACTACGACAAGCCGCCGTTTGCACACTGGTTTGAAGGCGGCACCACCAACCTGTGCCACAACGCGGTGGACCGGCACCTGAAAGACCGGGCCGGCCAGGCGGCGCTGATCTACGTGTCGACCGAAACCGGCATTGAAAAAACCTACAGCTTTGCCGAATTGCATGTCGAAGTGCAGCGCATGGCGGCCAGCCTGAAAGCACTGGGCGTGCAAAAGGGCGACCGCGTGCTGATCTACATGCCCATGATTGCCGAGGCCGCGTTTGCGATGCTGGCTTGCGCGCGCATAGGTGCCATTCACTGCGTGGTGTTCGGCGGGTTTGCCAGCGGCTCGCTGGCTTCCCGCATCGAGGATGCGACGCCCAGGGTCATTGTCGGCGCCGACGCGGGATCGCGCGGCGGCAAAATCGTGCCCTACAAACCGCTGCTTGATGAAGCAATTCGCCTCTCAAGCCACAAGCCCGAGGCGGTGCTGCTGGTGGACCGGGGGCTCTCGCCCATGCAGCTCGTGGCCGGGCGTGACCAGTTGTGGTCGGATCTGCGCGTCAGGCACCTGGATGACCAGGTGCCCTGCGAGTGGATGAAATCCACCGACATCAGCTACACGATCTACACCAGCGGCACCACGGGCAAGCCCAAAGGCGTGCAGCGCGACACCGGTGGCTACGCGGTGGCGCTGGCCGCCAGCATGAAACACATCTTCGACGGCCGGCCGGGTGAAACCTATTTCTCGACCAGCGACATCGGCTGGGTCGTCGGCCACAGCTACATCATCTACGGCCCGCTGATTGCCGGCATGGCGACGCTGATGTACGAGGGCCTGCCGACGCAAGGCCTGGACAAGCAGCCCGACGGCGGCATCTGGTGGCGCCTGGTTGAAAAATACAAGGTCACGGCCATGTTCAGTGCGCCGACCGCGGTGCGCGTTCTGAAGAAGCAGGACCCGGCGCTGCTCAAGAAATACGACCTGTCCAGCCTGCGCGCCTTGTTTCTGGCGGGTGAGCCGCTGGACGAGCCGACCGCACGCTGGATCAGCGAGGGCCTGCAGGTGCCCATCATCGACAACTACTGGCAGACCGAAAGCGGCTGGCCGATTCTGACGATTGCCAATGCGGTCGAGAAAAAATCCAGCAAATTCGGCAGCCCCGGCATTCCGATGTACGGCTACAACGTCAAGCTGCTGCATGAGTCGACCGGCGAAGAGCTGACACAGCCGAACGAAAAGGGCGTGGTGGTTCTGGAGGGCCCGACGCCGCCGGGCTTCATGCAGACGATCTGGAAAGACGATGCGCGCTTCGTCAACACCTACTGGAAAAGTGTGCCCGGCAAGATGGTCTACAGCACCTTCGACTGGGGCATTCGGGACGAGGACGGCTACTACTTTATCCTCGGCCGCACCGACGACGTGATCAACGTGGCGGGGCACCGCCTGGGCACGCGCGAGATCGAGGAAAGCATCTCCGGGCACACCGGCGTGGCGGAAGTCGCGGTGGTGGGTGTGGCTGACAGCCTCAAGGGGCAGGTGGCCATGGCGTTTGTGGTGCCCAAGGACAGCGGCGTGCTGACGGACAGCAGTGCCGCGCTCAAGCTCGAAGGCGAGATCATGAAGCGCGTGGACCAGGACCTGGGCGCGCTGGCGCGGCCTTCACGGGTGCGTTTTGTGTCGGTGCTGCCGAAAACCCGCAGCGGCAAGCTGCTGCGGCGTGCGATCCAGGCCGTGTGTGAGGGACGAGATGCGGGCGACCTGACGACCATGGACGACCCGGCGGCACTGCAGCAGATCCGGGACCTGATGGGCGCGGCTTGAACGCCCGGGCTGGCTTTTTGATGAAAAAGTAGTGCTTGCCCTTCTGGCGCGTGCGCCATAAGCTATAAAAAATATAGCATTCCAACTGTTTCAGCGGCCTCGCGCGGGTGGAGCAGGTGGAGTCACGCAGTCGCAGTCGCAGTCGCGGTCGCCAGCGACCGGAGTCAGGCTACTTCTTGAAAACCACCGCGCCGGTGATCAAGCCGGCCCCGGGGTTCTTGGCGTAGGTCAGGCCCGCATACGCGGCATTGGTGCCGACGAACATGCCCTTGATATAGGTGCCATTGAAGGACGGCGTGCTGCCGGATGCCGAGTCCGTGAAGTTGCCGAACGAGGTGTTGATGGCCACCGAGATGGTATAGCCCGTCTGGAAATTGACCGAGAAGGTCGCGCTGTTGAGCGTGCCGGCAATACCGTTTTGCGTGGGGGCCGTGTTGCCCGCCAGCGTGTAGTTGGCAACGCCGCTGTAGGACAGTGCGGAAAGTTCTGTCTGTGACGTGGGCCGTCCTGCGACGTAGTGCACGTTGTCCAGCGAGAGGACGCTCGGATCTTCTTTCTGACCGGTGGTCCACATTCCCCAGCCGATGAAGTTGGCGTCACTCACATTGCCGACAGACTTGAAACTGGTCACCGGCTGCGCTGTGCCGGCTTCCGACCACTTCGGCGTGTTGGCCCCGGTGTCCTGCAGCTTGAGCAGTTTGTTGTCGCTGAAAACGGTCGTGGCTCCGGTGCTGGTCGTCAGGGTGTATGCCGAGCCGCTGTTGACGCCGACTGCCGCGACCTGGATGTCCGTGAAGGTGCGCTCGACAGGAGACGTCGTTGTGGTGGTAGTTGTTTTGGTGGTGGTTGTGGTGGTTGCTGCTTCCACTTTTTCGGTCACAACTTTTATCTTGCCCGCCTGGTCCACCTTGTCGCCCACAACGACAGGATCCTTCGTGGTAACGGGCGTCTCGACCTTGGGCTGTTCGCTGGTACGCACCGGTGGCGTCACATTGTCGAGAACCTTCAACGACTCTCCTGCCACCAGGCCTATGCAGCCGCTCTGGTTGCAGACTTCAATTTTGTCCAGCTCGCTGGTGATGCCGAGCGAGCCATCCGGGTTGTAGCCGACCTTGAAGCCCGAGCCGCGGATGCCGATGGTGGCGGTGGTGGTGGTGAGCCGGTAGTTGTCCCGGTTGCGTTTGCCGATCAGGCCGGTGATGGCGCGCATGCTGCCGCGCAGCAGGTCAACGAGGAAGCGGTCTTCCTTGGGGTTGTTCTGGTCCACATAGTTGGCAATCTTGAACTCGGTGTTGGGCTGCAGTGAAACCAGGCCACCATCGGTGAACCGGACCTGGGCCCGGCCGTTGCCACCAGTGACGATGGCGTGACCGCTGTCGATGCTGCCGCCCTTGGCCAGGGCGATGGTCTTGCCATCCGCCTGCCGGACGTTGACTTCACCGGCAGTGAATTGGGCGATCCCGGCCAGCGCATGTACCTGCAGCGGCCAGGCGCTCACCAGTGCCGTCAGCAGGGCGGCATTTTTCAGCGGGAAGTGTGGTTTCATGATGTGGGCCCTGGCGGATCGTTGGATGGCGGAGCGGGGGGGGGAAACGGCAACGGCGGGTGCGTCTGCCTAGAAATCCTTGCGCACGGTCACGGACAGCACGCGCTTGCTGAAATCTGAAATGGAGATGTTGGAGTTTGTCCTCAGCAGCGACAGCTGCGGTGTCACGCGCCAGCTCACGACAGGAACCCAGGTCAGGCCCAGATTCAGGTTGGTCTGCCGGTCACGGCGGTTCACCAGGAAATACGGGTCGGCGCCGCCGTGGTGGCGCGTTTCATACCCGGCGTTGGCGAACAGGTCCACGTCCGCGTTGATGGACTGCTGCAGACCGGCGCGCAGGCCTGCGAGCCGGTGTCCGAGATGCGGCACGCCGGATGCCCGCTCGTTTTCGGTGCCGGCGTACAAGCCGCCAAAAACCACCAGCCCGCCCCGAAACGCCCTCGCGTAGGACGTGCCCAGCACATGGCGGTTGGCATCCCGCAGATTCTGGCCGGGGTAACGCAGGGTGGACAGCTGCAGGTAGGTGGTCCACTGGCTGGCGGCGTCCGGCCGGTGGGTCCATTCGCCCACCAAGCCGCGCTGGTCGCGCACGGTGGTGTTGTCGGCGGTATAGGTCCCGATCTGGACTGCCGCGGTGAACTCGTCCTTGCCGACCCGGTAGCTGGCCCCGCCGCTCACGTCAAACTGGCGGGTGTCGAAATCGTTGTAGTCGTTGTTGAAGCGGTAGTTGCCGGAAGCGCTGGCAATCAGCGACAGGCGCGGGTCGATCACGAAACGTCCGGAGACGCCGGCGCCCAGGCTGTAAAAATCGTCCTTCAATTTGACACTGGTCGGGCCCAGGGTCAGTATCAGTCCCCCGAGCGATGGCACGGCGACGTTGGCATTGCCAGGACCGCTGTTGATATTGCTGTCGATGCCTGCGACGGTTTCGACATAGGCCCTGACAGAAGACCTGGCGGCCTCTTCATTGCGGTCGATGGCCTGCAGGAATTCGTCGATCTTGCGGGCCACCTCGGCAGGGATGGCGTCCCGTTTTGTTTCTTGCAGCACTTGCCGCGCGGCCTGGTTGTCGCCCAGCGCAAACAGGGCGCGGCCCAGTTCGGCGCGGGCGCGCGAGTTGCCCGGCTGGACCGTCAGCACCCGTTCAAGCGCAAACACGGCACGCGTGAACTGGCCGGTGTCATTGGCGGCAATGCCCAGGACGGTGTCAAAGTCAGGGTCGCCCGCGCGTTTTTCCTCCACAGCGGCGAGCTGGTCAAACGCCTGTTGCGCCTTGCCCTTTTCCACCAGCGCCAGCGATTCACGAACCAGTACGTCGGCTTCGGCATGCGCCGCGCCGGCAAGCGTTGCGGAAAACCAGGCAACAGACAGCAGAAAAATGAAGCGTTTGAATGACATAGGCAACGGACCCAGGAAAAACCATTGGACGCCGAAGGTTTTATATCACGCGGTAACACAAAAGCAGCATTTATTACAGTGACTTTCTCCACGCCTGCCGATGTTTCGGTCTGCCGGCGTGGTTTGGGACGCCTGGCGTTGGGTCCAGCCGTCAACTGACAGATGCATGACAAAACCGGGCGCCCGGTGGGGGGCCCTGGTTTCGTCATTTCGGCATTCGGTGGCACAATCAAGTGTGTTTCTGAAGGCCCTTCCTTGCCACAGTCGCATCCGCTAATCGGTCAAGCCGTGTTGCGGAAGGTTAATCAACCAGCCACATCCTGCTGTGGCCAGCTAATGTTTCCCCAAGGGAAACGGAGGTCAGCGTAATGAGTTCAAGCCCGGCGGCGTCGTCCGTCTATTCGGCCTATCAAGGCAACACCTATCTCTTCGGCGGCAATGCGCCCTATGTCGAAGAGATGTACGAAAACTACCTTGCCAACCCCGGCAGCGTGCCCGACAACTGGCGCGAGTATTTCGACGCCCTGCAAAATGTGCCCGCCGTTGACGGCAGCAACGCCAGGGACGTGCCGCACCTGCCGGTTGTCAACGCTTTCGCCGAACGTGCCAAGCAGGGCGTGACCCGTGTGGTGGGTGCTTCCACCGCCGACTCCGAGTGGGGACGCAAACGCACCGCCGTCCAGCAGCTGATTGCCGCCTACCGCAACGTCGGTGCCCGCTGGGCCGACCTGGACCCCCTCAAACGCACCGAGCGCGACAACATTCCCGAGCTCGACCCGTCTTTCTACGGGTTCGCCGATGCCGACCAGGAAGCGGTGTTCAACACCAGCAACACCTTCTTCGGCAAGGAAACCATGAGCCTGCGCGAGCTGCTCAATGCGCTGCGCGAGACCTACTGCGGCACCATCGGTGCCGAGTACATGTACATGACGGACCAGAACCAGAAGCGCTGGTGGCAGCAAAAACTCGAAGCCATCCGCAGCAAGCCCAACTTCACGCCGGAAAAAAAGCGCCACATCCTGGACCGCCTCTCGGCGGCGGAAGGCCTGGAGCGCTTCCTCCACACCAAATATGTCGGGCAAAAACGCTTCTCGCTCGAAGGCGGCGAGAGCTTCATCGCCAGCATGGACGAGCTGATCCAGCGCGGCGGCAGCATCGGCGTGCAGGAAATCGTGATCGGCATGGCCCACCGCGGCCGCCTGAACGTGCTGGTCAACTCGCTGGGCAAGGTGCCGGCCGACCTGTTTGCCGAGTTCGAGCACACCGCCCCTGAAGACCTTCCGAGCGGCGACGTCAAATACCACCAGGGTTTCAGCTCCGACGTCACCACCCCCGGCGGGCCGGTGCATCTGAGCCTGGCGTTCAATCCCTCGCACCTCGAAATCGTCAACCCGGTGGTCGAAGGCTCGGTGCGCGCCCGCATGGACCGCCGCGCCGACCCCAAGGGCCTGCAGGTGTTGCCGGTGCTGGTGCACGGCGATGCTGCGTTCGCAGGGCAGGGCGTGGTCATGGAAACCCTGGCCCTGGCCGAGACCCGGGGTTACTCCACCGGCGGCACGGTGCACATCGTGATCAACAACCAGATCGGATTCACCACCAGCGACCCGCGCGACAGCCGCTCCACGCTGTATTGCACCGACGTCGTCAAGATGATCGAGGCGCCCGTGCTCCATGTCAACGGCGACGATCCGGAAGCCGTGGTGCTGGCGACCCAGCTCGCGCTCGAGTTCCGCATGGAGTTCCAGAAGGACGTCGTGGTGGACATCATCTGTTTCCGCAAGCTCGGCCACAACGAGCAGGACACGCCGGCGCTCACCCAGCCGCTGATGTACAAGAAAATTGCGCAACACCCCGGTACCCGCAAGCTGTACGCCGACAAGCTGGCGGCCCAGGGCATGGGCGAGGCGTTGGGTGACGACATGGTCAAGGCCGTGCGCGCCGCGCTGGACGCCGGTAAAAGCACCTTCGACCCGGTCATCACCAACTTCAAGAGCAAGTACGCGGTGGACTGGAGCCCCTACCTGGGCAAGAAGTGGACCGACGCCGGCGACACCGCCATTCCGATGGCCGAGTGGAAACGCCTGTCCGAAAAGATCAGCACCATACCGACGACGGTCACCGCCCACCAGCTCGTCAAGAAGGTGTACGACGACCGCGCAGCCATGGGCCGCGGTGACATTCCGGTGGACTGGGGCATGGGCGAACACATGGCGCTGGCCTCGCTGGTGGCCAGCGGCTACCCGGTGCGCCTGTCCGGTGAGGACTGCGGACGCGGCACCTTCACCCACCGCCATTCGGTGATCCACGACCAGAGCCGCGAGAAATGGGACACCGGCACCTATGTGCCGCTGCAGAACGTGGCCGAGAACCAGGCCCCGTTTGTGGTCATCGACTCCATCCTGTCGGAGGAGGCGGTGCTGGCGTTCGAATACGGCTATGCCTCCAACGATCCGAACACGCTGGTGATCTGGGAAGCCCAGTTCGGCGACTTCGCCAATGGCGCACAGGTCGTGATTGACCAGTTCATCGCCTCGGGCGAGGTCAAGTGGGGCCGTGTCAACGGCATCACGCTGATGCTGCCGCACGGCTATGAAGGCCAGGGGCCGGAGCACAGCTCGGCGCGCCTGGAGCGTTTCATGCAGCTGTCGGCCGACACCAACATGCAGGTGGTCCAGCCGACCACGGCCAGCCAGATCTTCCACGTGTTGCGCCGCCAGATGGTGCGCAACCTGCGCAAGCCGCTGGTCATCATGACGCCCAAGTCGCTGCTGCGCAACAAGGACGCCACCTCGCCGCTGTCCGAGTTCACCAAGGGCGGTTTTCAGACGGTGATCCCCGACAGCGGCGGGCTCAAGGCCGACAAGGTCAAGCGTGTGGTCGCCTGTTCGGGCAAGGTCTACTACGACCTGGCCAAGAAGCGCGAAGAAAAGGGTGTCGACGACGTCGCCCTCCTGCGTGTGGAGCAGCTCTACCCCTTCCCGCACAAGGCCTTCGCGGCCGAGCTGAAGAAGTACCCGAATGTCACCGACATCGTCTGGTGCCAGGACGAGCCGCAGAACCAGGGCGCCTGGTTCTTCGTGCAGCATTACATCCACGAAAACATGGCCGAAGGCCAGAAGCTTGGTTATTCGGGCCGTGCGGCCTCGGCATCCCCGGCCGTGGGTTATTCGCACCTGCACCAGGAACAGCAAAAAGCGCTGGTCGACGGCGCCTTCGGCAAGCTCAAGGGCTTTGTCCTGACCAAATAAACAAATGGAAAAGGGCTGCGCCGGCCGGCGCACCCCATCGAACCCACAACCCGAAAGAATTCAAATGGCTATCGTAGAAGTCAAGGTCCCGCAGTTGTCCGAATCCGTGGCGGAAGCCACCATGCTGCAGTGGAAGAAAAAAGTTGGCGATTCCATCGCCATCGACGAAATCCTGATCGAGATCGAAACCGACAAGGTGGTGCTGGAAGTGCCCGCGCCTGCCGCCGGTGTCCTGTCCGAGATCCTGGTCGCCGACGGCGGCACGGTCACGGCCGAACAACTGATTGCCCGGATCGACACCGAAGGCAAGGCCTCTGCTGCTGCACCTGCCGCAGCAGCGCCTGCGGCCGCCGTCGCAGCCACCCCGGCAGCCGCGCCCGCCGCAGCTGGGGGCAGCATGGCCGGTGTACCCATGCCCGCAGCGGCCAAGCTGATGGCCGACAACCAGCTGGCCTCCGGCTCGGTTCCCGGGACCGGCAAGGACGGCCGTGTCACCAAGGGCGACGTGCTGGGTGCGGTGGCCGGCGGCGCCCCGTCTGCTCCTAAATCAGTAGCTGCCAGCGCAATACCGACGGGCGCTCCAACCACTTCCTTGCCTCAAGTGGCGGTACCTGCCAAGGCCAGCGGCCTGGGTGACCGCCCCGAGCAGCGCGTGCCCATGAGCCGCCTGCGTGCCCGCATCGCCGAGCGTCTGCTGCAATCGCAATCGACCAATGCCATCCTGACAACCTTCAACGAGGTCAACATGGCGCCCGTCATGGAGATGCGCAAGAAGTTCCAGGACCAGTTCACCAAGGAACACGGCGTCAAGATCGGCTTCATGAGTTTCTTTGTGAAAGCCGCCGTGCATGCGCTGAAGAAATTCCCGGTGATCAATGCGTCGGTCGACGGCAATGACATCGTCTACCACGGCTACTTCGACATCGGCATCGCCGTTGGTTCGCCGCGCGGCCTGGTGGTGCCCATCCTGCGCAATGCCGACCAGATGAGTTTTGCCGACATCGAAAAGAAAATTGCCGAGTTCGGGAAAAAAGCGCAGGACGGCAAGCTGGGCATTGAAGAAATGACCGGCGGCACGTTCTCGATTTCCAACGGTGGCACCTTCGGATCCATGTTGTCGACGCCTATCATCAACCCGCCGCAGTCGGCTATCCTGGGCGTGCATGCCACCAAGGACCGCGCAGTTGTGGAGAACGGTCAGATCGTGATCCGTCCGATGAACTACCTCGCCATGAGCTACGACCACCGCATCATCGACGGCCGTGAAGCCGTGCTCGGTCTGGTGGCGATGAAGGAAGCGCTGGAAGATCCGGCACGTCTGTTGTTTGACATCTGAGGAGCCATACATGTCCAAACAATTCGACGTGATCGTCATTGGTGGCGGTCCCGGCGGCTACATTGCCGCCATCCGCGCCGCCCAGCTGGGTTTCAACGTGGCCTGTATCGACGAGTGGAAAAACGCCAAGGGTGGACCGGCCCTGGGTGGCACCTGCACCAACATCGGCTGCATTCCGTCCAAGGCCTTGCTGCAATCGTCCGAACACTACGACCATGCCGCTCACCACTTTGCCGACCATGGCATCGAGGTCAAGGGCCTGGGCCTGGACGTCGCGAAGATGGTGGCGCGCAAGGACACGGTCGTCAAGCAGAACAACGACGGCATCGTCTACCTGTTCAAGAAGAACAAGGTCACCTTCTTCCATGGCCGGGGCTCTTTCGTCGCGGCGAAGGACGGTCTTTATGACATCAAGGTGGCTGGAGCCGCCGAGGAAACCCTCTCCGGCAAACACGTCATCGTGGCCACGGGATCGAACGCCCGCGCCTTGCCCGGCGCACCTTTTGATGAAGAAAATATTCTGTCCAACGACGGCGCCCTGCGCATCGGCGCGGTGCCCAAAAAGCTGGGCCTCATCGGCTCCGGCGTGATCGGTCTGGAAATGGGCTCGGTCTGGCGGCGCCTCGGTGCCGATGTGACCATTCTGGAAGGCCTGCCAACTTTCCTCGGTGCGGTGGACCAGCAAATTGCCAAGGAAGCGCACAAGGCCTTTGTCAAGCAAGGCCTGAAAATCGAGCTTGGCGTCAAGGTTGGCGAGATCAAGTCCGGCAAAAAAGGCGTATCCGTCGCCTGGACCAATGCCAAGGGCGAGGCCCAGACGCTCGATGTCGACAAGCTGATTGTCTCGATCGGCCGGACTGCCAACACCATCGGTCTGGCGCCGGAAACCGTGGGCCTGAAGCTCGACGAGCGTGGCGCCATCGTGGTCGACGAGGAATGCAAAACCAACCTGCCCAACGTTTGGGCTGTTGGTGATGTGGTGCGCGGCCCCATGCTCGCGCACAAGGCGGAAGAAGAGGGCGTGGCGGTGGCCGAGCGCATCGCCGGCCAGCACGGCCATGTCAACTTCAACACCATTCCCTGGGTGATTTACACCAACCCCGAGATCGCGTGGGTGGGGCAGACCGAAGAGCAGCTCAAGGCCGCGGGCCGGGCCTACAAGGCCGGCACCTTCCCCTTCATGGCCAACGGCCGCGCACGCGCCTTGGGCGATACCACCGGCATGGTGAAAATGCTGGCGGACGCTGCCACCGACGAAATTCTGGGCGTGCACATTGTTGGTCCGATGGCCAGTGAGTTGATCGCCGAATGTGTGGTGGCCATGGAGTTCAGGGCCAGTTCCGAGGACATCGCCCGGATTTGCCATGCCCATCCGTCGCTCAGCGAGGCCACCAAGGAGGCGGCGCTGGCCGTCGACAAGCGGACGCTGAATTTCTGACGATGTTTGCCCCCACGTTCCCCCACTTCGTGTGGGTCCCTGCCCCCCAAGGGGGCCCAGCCGCCTTGGGGCGGCCCGGCGGCGGCTGATGGTCGTCCCGCGAGGGTCGGTGCGTTCGGATTACGAGTCTGAACTGAAGACGCGGGGTTACACCAGTGACCCCGCCCAGTTGCGGGCGGTGGACGCGCTGGAGCGTTGCGCCACCGAGTGGGCGGCGTTCAAGGAGAAGCGTTCCAATCCGCTCAAGAAGCTGATCAACCGGCCCGATATTCCGCGCGGGGTTTACATGCACGGCGGGGTGGGGCGCGGCAAAAGCTTCCTGATGGACTGTTTTTACAACGCGGTTCCGCTCAAGCGCAAGACGCGCCTGCATTTTCACGAGTTCATGCGCGAAGTCCACCGTGAACTGCGCGACCTCCAGGGCACGGTCAATCCGCTCGACGAACTGGGCAAACGTATTGCCAAA
Source organism: Polaromonas sp. 39-63-25 (assembly GCF_002278925.1). Taxonomy (GTDB): domain Bacteria; phylum Pseudomonadota; class Gammaproteobacteria; order Burkholderiales; family Burkholderiaceae_C; genus Polaromonas. Next base: position 275,232 of record NZ_NCJH01000001.1, on the reverse strand, counting down.
CGTTACCGCCTCATCTGCTTTGACGAGTTTCACGTCGCCGACATCACCGATGCGATGATTCTGCACCGCCTGCTGGCGGCGCTGTTTGACAACGGCGTGGGTTTTGTCACCACCTCCAATTTTCATCCCGACGACCTGTACCCGAACGGCCTGCACCGTGACCGCATTTTTCCTGCGATTGCGCTGCTCAAGCAGCACCTCGAAGTGATCAGCGTGGACAACGGGACCGACTACCGCCGGCGCACGCTCGAGCAGGTCAGGCTCTACCACACGCCGCTGGGGCCGCGGGCCGACGCGGAGATGGAGGAAACTTTTCAGCGGTTGGCGGAGTCTCACGACGAATCGCCGGTGCTGCACATCGAATCACGGAAAATCCACGCCAGACGCAAGGCAGGCGGCGTCGTCTGGTTCGATTTCAAAACCCTGTGCGGCGGGCCGCGTTCACAAAATGACTACCTGGAAATCGCCACCCAGTTTCACACGGTGCTGCTCAGCGACGTACCGCACATGCCGGTACGCATGGCGTCCGAAGCGCGTCGCTTTACCTGGCTGGTTGATGTTCTTTACGATCGGCGTGTCAAACTCATCATGTCGGCAGAAGTCGCTCCTGAAGCGTTATATACAGAAGGCCCTCTGGCCCACGAATTTCCCCGGACAGTCTCAAGGCTCAATGAAATGCAGTCTGCCGAGTTTCTGGCGCTGGAGCGCCGAAATGTGGATACCACCCTGACATGAAGAAACTATTTCTTTTCCTGCTGCTTTCCACACTGGGTTTCGCCTCAAGCGCTCAAACCCAGGATGAACTGCTGTCGGCCGCCACCAATCGCGAACGGCAGCGCATCAACGCCGAGCGCGCCACCCTGGAGGCGGCATTTGATGCGGAAGAAGACGCCTGTTACAAGAAGTTTTTTGTCAACAGCTGCCTCAATGCCATCAAACCCCGGCGCCGCGAGGCGATGGCTGACCTGAAATTCAGGGAAGTTGCCCTCAACGAGCAGGAGCGCCGGCAAAAGGCGGCCGAGCAGATTCGCCAGACCGAGGAAAAATCATCGCCCGAGGCCGAGCGGCAAGCCGCCGAGCGCCGCGCCACGGCGCTGGAAGACACCAAGGCCCGGGAAGAGCGTACGCGCCAGAAGGCCAGCGAACGTTTCGATTTGAAGCAGAACGAAGCAGTCAATGCGGCAGAGGCTGCAGGCAAGGACCAAGGCTCCAAGGAGAGGGCCAAGGCGCGCGCCGACAAGCAGGCCGCCAGTGCCAAAGAGGCCCAGATTTACAAAGACAAGCAGCAGGAAGCGCAGGAGAGAAAAGCGACCCGCGAGCAGAGGCTGCGCGAGCAGACCAAGCCGGCGGCCAAGTCATTGCCTGCACCTGACTGAGCTTAAGTCAGGGTCAGGCCAGGGCCTCGAGCTTGACGATGACCATCGACAGGTTGTCGCCGCCGCCATGGGCCCGCGACCGCGCCTTCTGAATCAGGAATTCGGTCGCCTCGCGCGGCGACAGCATGGACAAGGCCGAGCCCATTTCACTGGGACTGAAATAGTGCCAGACACCGTCGCTGCAGGCGATCAATGAGTCGCCCGGGCCGAGTTGGGGGATGTAGTGCTGGCTGATCGGCGGCACCTCTTCGGTGCCCAAGCAGCCCATCAGGATGTTGGACTGCGGATGCACGTTGGCCTCTTCCTCGGTGAGTTCCCCTTTGTCCACCAGTGTCTGGACATACGAGTGGTCGGTGGTCCGCTTGACCAGCTTGGCGCCCCGGAAATGGTAGATGCGCGAGTCGCCGGCATGCACCCAGTGGCAGTCTCCACCCGGGTTGATCAGGAACGCAGCCAGCGTGCTGTGCGGCTCCTGTTCGGCGGAAATGGCGGTGAGTTTGATCACGGTGTGGGCCTCTTCCACCAGCTGTTTGAGCATGGCCACCGCATCGTCGGTGTCGGGGGCATAACGCTCGAACAGCTGTTTAGCGGTCATCATGACCTGGTCGGACGCCTTGCGTCCGCCGCTTCGACCGCCCATGCCGTCGGCCACGATGCCGAGCATGCAGCCCGCGATGCGCGGATGGCTGAGCAGGGCCACCTGGTCCTGCTGGTAGTCGCGGTCTCCCTTATGGATACCGGTTGACGCCGTGATTCGATAACCTTTGGACATATTGAAATGGCCGAGTCATGTGGACTCGATTTATCTCCGTAATCAACGTATTATCAGATGAAGCTGCCCCCCGGATCAAAAAACTTGGACTTCAACCTGCACTCCCCGGAGCGTCGCCTCATAGACCTCAAGATCGAACATGCGGATCTCAATGCCCTGGTGGACCTCACCGCACATGCCGTGCCGATCGACGAGTTGATGCTCAGGCGCCTGAAAAAACGCCGCCTGCTCTTGCGCGACCTGATCTCCCAGCTCGAGCTGGCCCTCGACCCTCCCGAACCCGCCTGATGAACCTGGAATCGCAAGTCCTGGAGGCTTTTGCCCCCGAAGGTGTGCTGGCGCGCGCGGCCGAGCATTTTGTCCCGCGCAGCGGCCAGACCGACATGGCCCTGGCCGTGGCGCGCGCCATCGAAGGCGCCTATCCGCTGGTGGTGGAGGCCAGCACCGGTGTCGGAAAAACGTTCTCTTACCTGGTGCCGGCCCTGCTCAGCGGCGAGCGGGTGCTGCTGTCCACCGCCACCAAGGCCTTGCAGGACCAGCTGTTCGGGCGTGACCTGCCGGCACTGGTCAAGGCCTTGGGCGTGCCGGTCAGCACCGCCTTGCTCAAGGGGCGCGGCAGTTACCTCTGCCTGCACCGGATGGAGATGGCCCGCCATGACGCGAACTTTCCGGAGCGCAGCTCGCTTCGCGCGCTGGCCAAGGTGGAGGAGTGGGCGCGCGGAACCGATACCGGCGATCTGGCTGAACTCCCAGGGCTGGACGAACGCTCGCCGGTGATCCCCTGGGTGACCTCGACCCGCGAAAACTGCCTCGGGGTCCAGTGCCCGCGTTTTCGTGCCTGCCACGTCAACCATGCACGCCGTGAAGCGCTCGCGGCCGACGTCGTGGTGATCAACCACCACCTGTTTTTTGCGGATCTGGCGGTGCGCGAATCGGGCGTAGCCGAACTGCTGCCTACAGTGCGCATTGCGATTTTTGACGAGGCGCACCAGCTCAATGAAACCGGTGTGCAGTTTCTGGGAAAAAACCTGTCGACCGGGCAACTGCTCGATTTTGCGCGCGACATGCTGGGCACCGGGCTGCAGCTGGCGCGCGGCCTGCTGGACTGGCAGGCACTGGCCGGCGCGACCGAACATGCCGCGCGTGACCTGCGCCTGTGTGTGGGCAAGGCCTACCCGGGCAGCAAGCTGCGCTGGACCGATGCTGCGCCCGAAGGCCTGGCCCCCGTCGAATGGGGAGAGGCGCTGGCGGCCGTCAGCACCGCGCTGGCTGGCGCCTGTGAGGCCCTGAACACGGTCAGTGAGATCGCACCGGACTTCGTGCGCCTGCACGAGCGCGCTGCCGAACTGGAAGCGCGCGCCCGCGCTTTTGGTCTTGCGCCCGAGCCCGGCGGTGTCCGCTGGCTGGATGTGGGCACCCAACTGCGGCTGGTGGAGTCTCCGCTGGACATCGCCCAGGCTATCCAGGCCAGGGTGTTCACCGACGACAAGGCGGCTGCCAAAACCTGGATCTTTACCTCGGCGACCTTGGGCGACGATGCGCAATTGAGCTGGTTCACGCAGCCCTGCGGCTTGACCGGCGCCACGACGCTGCAGGTGGGCAGCCCTTTCGACTATGCGCGCCAGGCGGCGTTTTACATTCCGCGAAACTTCCCCAAGCCTGGCGAGCCCACCCACACGGCTGCTGTGGCGTCCTCCGCGGCGGACTGGGCACGCCGGCTGGGCGGCCGCACCATGGTGCTGACAACGACCTTGCGCGCCTTGCGCGCCATTGGCGATGCCTTGCAGGCGAGCTTTGAGAATTCGACCGAGATCGAGGTACTGGTGCAGGGGGCCATGCCCAAGCGGACCCTGATTGAGCGTTTCCGCCAGGCCGACAGCCATGGCGGGCGTGGCTGCGTGCTGGTGGCGTCCGCCTCTTTCTGGGAAGGCATCGATGTGCCGGGGGATGCGCTGCAGCTCGTGATCATCGACAAGCTGCCGTTTCCGCCGCCCAACGATCCGATGGTGGAGGCCAGATCGCGGCTACTGGAGTCTGAAGGCAAAAGCGCTTTCAACGACTATTTCCTGCCGGAAGCCGCGGTGGCGCTGAAGCAGGGCGCGGGGCGGTTGATTCGCCGCGAGACCGATCAGGGCGTGCTGGTGGTCTGCGACAGCCGCCTGGCTTCCATGGGTTACGGCAAGCGGCTGCTGCGTGCGCTGCCGCCCATGCAGCGCCTGGCCTCGGAAGAGGAGTTGAACGAGCGGCTGGATCTGCTTACCAGAACTTGTACCAGGGCCCATCCACCGACTTGAAGCCCTTGGACAGGTATTCGCTCTGGGGAAAGCTTCTTTCCATCACGCGTTTGGTGTCGTCGCGCAACTGGGTCATGTTGAGGGCGTCATAAGACTTGTACAGGATGAACAGGGCTTCTTCGAGCACCGGCACATCGCGGTAGTCCGCGATCGCAGTCTGCGCACGGTTGATGGCGGAGATATAGGCGCCACGGGTGTAGTAGTAGCGGGCCACATGGACTTCGTACTGGGCCAAGGAGTTGACGATGTAGTTCATGCGCAGGCGCGCGTCGGCCGAATACTTGGATTCGGGAAAGCGGTTGACCAGCTCCTTGAAGGACTCGAAGGACTCTTTGGCGGCCTTCTGGTCCCGCTCGGACAGGTCCTGCTTGTACAGGAAGCTGAACAGGCCCAGGTTCTCATTGAAGTTGACCAGGCCCTTGAGGTACAGGGCATAGTCGATCGCCGGGCTGGCCGGGTGCAGCTTCATGAAGCGGTCCAGCGTCGCCAGGGCCTGTGCCTGCTCGCCACCCTTGAACTGGGCATAGGCCTTTTCCAGCTGGGCCTGCTGCGCCAGCGGCGTGCCGGCCGCGCGGCCTTCGAGCTTTTCAAACAGCGGGACGGCCTTGTCGTAGGCACCGGAATTCGCTTCGTCCCGGGCTTCCGTGTAAATCTTGTTCGGGCTCCAGTTGGCCGTGGGGTCCTTCACGGTGGAGGAACATGCCGAAAGGACGAATGCACAGACAAGCATGGCCGCTGCCACGGGGCGTGTGGCTGGAACAACCGATAATTTGGTGGAAAACATCGCAATTGATCCTGTTAATGACTGATTCTGTACAAAGCAAACTGATTATATCGAGCGCCACTGCGGCGGGCACGCTGGTGGAGGACATTCTGGGGGAGGGCGAGACGGCCGCCGATGCCGAGTTGCGCGAGGTCAGTGTTCCCGTGGAGAGCCACGGCGCGCGTCTGGACCGGGCACTGGCTGGCATTGTGCCCGAGTTCTCCCGCAGCTATCTGCAGCAACTGATAGAGGCTGCCGCGGTGCAGCTCAATGGCGTCACGGTGACCAAGGTCTCGGCCAGGGTCAAGGCCGGCGACAACCTCAAGATCGAACTCAAACCCACACCGCAAAGCCAGGCCTTCAAGCCGGAGGTGATGGCGCTGGAGGTTCTCTTTGAGGACGAGCATCTGCTGGTCCTCAACAAGCCGGCCGGCCTGGTGGTGCATCCGGCGCCCGGCAACTGGAGCGGCACGCTGCTCAACGGGCTGCTGGCGCGCGACCCCCAGGCCAGCCTGCTGCCGCGCGCGGGCATTGTGCACCGGCTGGACAAGGACACCAGCGGCCTCATGGTGGTGGCGCGCAGGCGCCAGGTCATGGACCAGCTGGTGGTCATGATTGCCGAACGAAGTGTCAGCCGGGAATACATCGCGCTGGCGCACGGCGCGTGGGAAGGACCGAAGTCGCGCCAGGTGGAGGCGCCGATAGGCCGCGATCCGCGCAATCGCCTGCGCATGGCGGTGGTGGACCTGGAAAAAACGGCCGGCAAAACCGCCTCGACCGGCTTTTACCTGCTGCAAAACGAAGGGCCGTTTTGCCTGGTGCGCTGCCGGCTGCAGACCGGCCGGACGCACCAGATCAGGGTGCACATGGCCTCCATCGGCCATCCGCTGGTGGCGGACGAGGTTTATGGCGGCAAACCTGCCGCGGGCATGGCGCGACAGGCCCTGCATGCCTGCCGCCTGGCTTTCACTCACCCGGTGACCGGCCAAGCCCTTGAGTTCAGGGCGCCGCTGCCGGCGGATCTGGCCGCGGCGCTTGGCCAGCTGGGGCTGGGATACAATCAAATCCAGTAGTTTTCTGCTACCCGCCGCATGGCGCGCCCCGATGTTGTGGTTGCGCATGAATGTGAACTGCGCCGCCAGGCGCCTTTATCTCGAATCATTTCGGAACCAAGACCATGAATACGACGGATGCCAAGCGCGTCCTCGAAACGGCACTTATTTGCGCGCAGCAGCCGCTGCCTTTGCGTGAAATGGGTGTTTTGTTCAACGGGGCACTGACCGCCGACACCCTCAAGCTCCTGCTGGAGGATCTGCAAAACGACTGGTCCGGGCGGGGGGTGGAGCTGGTGCATGTCGCGACCGGCTGGCGTTTCCAGAGCCGGCCGCAGATGCGCGAGTACCTTGATCGCCTGCACCCTGAAAAGCCGCCGCGCTACACGCGCGCCACGCTGGAGACGCTGGCGATCATCGCCTACCGTCAGCCGGTCACCCGCGGTGACATGGAAGACATCCGGGGCGTGACCATCAACAGCATGATTCTCAAGCAGCTCGAGGACCGGGGCTGGGTCGAGGTCATCGGCCACCGCGAAACCGTCGGGCGGCCGGGGCTGTACGCCACGACGCGGCAGTTTCTCGACGACCTGGGGCTGGAGTCGCTGGACCAGCTGCCGGTCATGGACACCACGGCGGCGCAGGCGTCCATGCTCGATCAGATCGAGTTTGGCATGCCGGCGGCTGTGACAGGCGACGAGGCGGCTCCCGAGGATGCCCGCTTGCCGGACGATCCCGGGACCGGCTTGCTGGTCGCAGAACTTTCCGATGCGGCGGATGCCGGCCATTCCCAGGACGCTCCGTTAACCAGCCTCACGGCCACCGATCCCAACGCCTGAACGCAAACGCATGAATCAAAAAGACAATCCGGCTCCGGCCACCGCTCCCACCCCCCAGGTTGATGAGCCCATTGTGCCGCCAGCCCCCGATTCACTTGCGCAGGGAGCTCCTGATTTGATAGCGGTCGAGACGGCGCCTGCCGACGATGTGGCGAACGCGGCGCCGGGCCGGCCCGAGCGTGCGGCTCAGGTGACGCCGGCGCTGGCGCGTTTTGAAGACGTGGTGACCGGCCAGTTCGATGCCGACGAAGAGGAGGACGTGGCGCTCGAGCTTCCCAAGCGCGTGCTGCTGCCCCAGCCTGAAACGCCCAAGCTGCACAAGGTGCTGGCGCAGGCGGGGCTCGGTTCCCGGCTGGAAATGGAGCAGCTGATTCTGGAGGGCCGGATTTCCGTCAATGGAGAACCGGCCCACATTGGCCAGCGCATCCAGTTTGGCGACACGGTCAAGGTCAATGGCAAGCCGATCCGGGTGCGCATCGACCCGCCGCCGCCGCGGGTCATCGCCTACCACAAGCCCTCCGGCGAGGTGGTGTCGCATGATGACCCGCAAAACCGGCCCACGGTGTTTCGCCGTCTGCCCAAGCTGTTCCAGGGCAAATGGCAATCGGTAGGCCGGCTCGACCTGAACACCGAGGGGCTTTTGCTGCTGACCAGCTCCGGCGAACTTGCCAACAAACTCATGCATCCCCGTTTTGGCCTGGAGCGCGAGTACGCCGTGCGTGTGCTGGGTGCGCTGAACAACGAAGAGAAAAAACGCCTGCTCGATGGCGTGCAACTCGACGACGGCCTGGCCCAGTTCAGCACGATTGAAGCCGGCGGAGGCGAGGGCGCCAACTGCTGGTACCGCGTGACGATTTCAGAGGGTCGCAACCGCGAGGTGCGCCGCATGTTCGAAGCGGTGGGTCACGCCGTCAGCCGCCTGATCCGCATCCGTTACGGCGCCGTGGTGCTGCCGCGCGGCCTCAAGCGCGGCGCCTTTGTCGAACTCGACGAGCGCGACATTGACGCATTGACCAGCGCTGTTGGGCGTTCGGAAGCGCGCGCCGATCCGCGTGGAGTCAACAGGAACGCGGGAGAAGCCGGGGCAGCCGGGGAAGCCGGCTCCGGCGAGGGCCGTCCAGGGCGCGGGCCGCGCCGCAATGACCGCTCACGCGGCGGACGGGGACGCCCCGACAACGGCACCCCCCGGGCACCGGATGCGCAGGCCATGCCGGAAAAAAGCCGGACCGCCGAGCCAGACGATCATGGCGATGAGGCCGGCCATGATCCGCTGGACCTCCAGCCCCCCCTGAATCGCAACGAAGCGCCACGCGACCCCAACCGTCGTCGCGGCGCCAAGGGTGGACGCGGCAATGGGGGCAACCCCGGCGCCGGTCCCCGGTCCGGTCCGTCCGGAAAATTCGGGGGCAATACCGGCGGACAGGGGCCGAAGCGCCGCGACGACCGGGGCGGTGATCGCGGCGACCGCGGCGACAAGGGCCCCGGCGGGGCACAGCCCGACCCGATGAAAACCTCATTTGGTTATATCGGCGCTGAAACATTTACCCGCCAGCGGCAGGCGCCGAGCCAGGGCCAGCGTCGCGGTGGCAGCGGCACGGGCGGTGGCGGTCCTTCAGGCCCGCGGCGCGGAGGAGGAGGTGGCGGTGGCGGTGGCGGTGGCGGGGGTGGAAACCGCGGCGGAAATCGCAGCGGGGGCGGCAACCGCGGCGGAAACCGTTAACTCACCGGCGTATTCACACGCACTTTTGCTCAAGGGCCATTGCCCGCGGGTTAAAATCAGAGGCTTTATTCGATTTGAATAAATCCCAGAAAATCAAGGTTAAGGAAATCTCATGGCGATCGAACGCACTCTCTCCATCATCAAACCTGATGCAGTGGCAAAAAATGTCATTGGTCAAATTTATGCACGCTTTGAGGCTGCCGGCCTGAAAGTGGTTGCTGCCCGGATGGCGCACCTGTCGCGCGGCGAAGCCGAAGCCTTTTATGCCGTGCATAAAGAGCGTCCTTTCTTCAAGGACCTGGTTGAGTTCATGATTTCCGGCCCCGTCATGATTTCCGCCCTGGAAGGCGAAAACGCGATCCTGAAACACCGCGACCTGATGGGTGCGACGGATCCGAAGAAAGCCGCCGCCGGTACCATTCGCGCCGATTTCGCCGACAGCATCGATGCCAATGCCGTGCATGGCTCCGACGCCGTCGAAACCGCCCAGGTGGAGATCAGCTTCTTCTTCGCGGGCATGAACATCTATTCGCGCTGAAGCGCGGATTTCCATGCAATGACGGCCAACCTGCTTGATTACGATCTGGAAGGTCTGGCCGCCTTTTGCGGGCAGCTCGGAGAAAAACGTTTCCGGGCTACGCAGCTTTTTCGCTGGATTCACCAGAAAGGCGCGACCGATTTCGACCAGATGACCGATCTGGCCAAGTCCCTGCGCGAAAAACTCGCCGGTGCGGCCCATATCCAGGGCCTCAACCCGGTATCCCGGCATGATTCGGCTGACGGCACCATCAAGTGGCTGTTCGACGTCGGTGCCGGCGATGTCATTGAAACCGTTTTTATCCCCGAGGCCGACCGCGGAACGCTTTGCATTTCGTCGCAGGCCGGCTGCGCTGTCGGCTGCCGGTTTTGCTCCACCGGACACCAAGGCTTCAGCCGCAACCTGACGACAGCCGAGATCATCGGCCAGCTCTGGTATGCCGAACACTTTCTGCGCAAACACCTTGGCAAAACCGAGCGCGTCATTTCCAATGTGGTGATGATGGGCATGGGCGAGCCGCTGCAAAATTACGCGCAGCTGCTGCCGGCCCTGCGCATGATGCTGGACGACCATGCCTATGGTCTGTCGCGCCGGCGCGTGACCGTCTCGACCTCGGGTGTGGTTCCCATGATGGACCGCCTGGCGCAGGATTGCCCGGTCGCGCTGGCGGTGTCGCTGCATGCGCCGGAAGACGAACTGCGCAGCAACTTGGTGCCGCTGAACAAAAAATACCCGATCTCTGAACTGCTCGAGGCCTGCACGCGTTACCAGGCCGCGGCACCCAGGGACTTCATCACCTTTGAATATTGCATGCTCGATGGCGTCAATGACCAGCCGGAACATGCGCGCATGCTGGTGGAACTGATGCGCAGGCATTCGCTGCAAGGGCTGGCCTGCAAGTTCAACCTGATCCCTTTCAATCCGTTTCCGGCCTCCGGCCTGAAACGCTCCGACATGCCGCAGGTGCTGGCTTTCGCCAAAATCCTGATGGATGCCGGCATCGTGACCACCGTGCGAAAAACCCGGGGCGACGATATCGACGCTGCCTGCGGCCAGCTCGCCGGCGATGTGCAGGACCGCACCGGTGTCCAGCAGCGCATGGCCACGCAGAGGCAAGGTATGCTCAAGGGCATCAAGATAGTCTCCAGAGAGGTCGGTATATGAAGCGTGTCCGCAATGTCCTGTTGATGTCTGTCTGCTGGGCGGCCGTGCTGCTCGCCGGCTGTGCCGGCAAACCGGGCTCCGCCCCGGGCGCCGCGAGCGGGCGCGGGGAAATCATGACGGAGTCGGACGAGCCGGACGTGCGCAAACGCGCGCGCATCCGCCTGGAGCTCGCCGCCAACTATTTTCAGCAGGGGCAGACCAACGTCGCCCTCGACGAACTCAAGCAGGCGCTGGTGACCGACCCGACCTATGCCGATGCCTACAATCTGCGCGGCCTGGTCTACATGCGCATGAATGACAACGCGCTCGCCGAGGACAGTTTCCGGCGGGCCATGGCGCTCAATCCACGGGACGGCGATGTGCTGCACAACTATGGCTGGCTGCTGTGCCAGCAAAAACGTTACAGCGAATCGATCGCGCTGTTCGGGCGCGCTATCGCCATGCCTCAGTACGGCGGCCAGGCCAAAACACTGATGACACAAGGCATTTGCCAGATCAGTGCAGGCCAAGCGGCTGAAGGTGAGCGCAGCCTGTTGCAGTCGTATGAGCTGGATGCAGGCAACCCTATTACCGGCTACCACCTGTCAAGTGCGCTTTTCCAGCGCGGCGATCTGCCGCGTGCGCAGTTTTACATTCGTCGCGTGAATAACAGCGATCTGGCCAGAGCTGAAACCCTGTGGCTAGGCATCAAGGTGGAGCGCAGCCTGGGCAATCGCGAAGCGATGCTGCAGCTGGCCGATCAGCTTAAAAAACGCTTCGGCCAGTCACGCGAGGCCGCAGCTTACGAAAGAGGAGCCTTCAATGACTGACGCCGACGGCCAGCTGCCGGGTAGTGCTGCGATGGCCCAGCAAGACTCGCCGCCCCACGTCCTGCAGGGCCAGGCAGATGCCGGGCCCGCGGTCAGTGCCGGCTCCCTGATCCGGCAGGCACGCGAGGCGGCAGGCCTGCATATCGCGGCTCTGGCTGTGGCCTTGAAGGTGCCGGTCAAAAAACTCGAAGCGCTGGAGGCCGACAGGCTGGACCTGCTGCCGGATGCCGTGTTTGTCCGCGCGCTTGCGGCAAGCGTCTGCCGCACCCTCAAGATCGATGCGGGTCAGGTGCTGGCGCTGTTGCCGCAAACCGGCAAGCCCAGTCTCGGGCAGCAGAGTGCGCCCATCAACACCCCGTTTCGTTCCCCGGGTGATGGACCCGGTCCCTCCCTGCTGGCGCAGATTTCCAGGCCTGCCGTTCTGGCGGGCTTGCTGCTGTTGCTGGGTGCCCTGGTCCTGATCTTCCTGCCCGCCGTCCAGCAGCCCGGCACCGCCACCCAGCCGGCGACACCGTCGCCCGCCGTTGCCGACACACCTGCGGCCCCGTCGGGCGCGCTGTCTGGGGTGGCCATGGCCAGGACCGAGTTGCTCGAAGTGGACAAGCCCCCCGTGACCGACAGTGCGGACCAGCCCGCTACCACTGCAGGCATGGCGCCGGCCGCCCCTGTGCTGGCACCGCAGCCTTCCGCTGTCGCGCCGCCGCCCACGGCTGTGTCGGTGGCCGTGTCGCCCGCAGCGGCCGGCATCATCGTGTTCAAGGCCAAAGGGGAGTCATGGGTCGAAGTCACCGATGCCAGGGGTACGGTCGTTCTGCGTCGTACCCTGGCTGCCGGTGAAGAAGCCGGGGCATCAGGCGTCCTGCCGCTGGCGGCTGTGGTGGGCCGGGTCGATGCGACGCAGGTCGAGGTGCGGGGCAAGGCCTTTGACCTGGGTGCTGTGAGCAAAGACAACGTTGCACGTTTTGAGGTGAAGTAGTGACAGCATGTTTTCCCGTGGAGTCGGCCGCGCCCAAGGCGCGCGTGTCGTCCCAGGCGCGTGTGGTCTGGGGCTCGCGTGTGGTCACGGTGGGCGGCGATGCGCCCGTGCGTGTGCAGTCCATGACCAACACCGACACGGTGGACGCGATCGGCACGGCCATCCAGGTCAAGGAGCTGGCGATTGCCGGATCAGAAATGGTCCGCATCACCGTCAACACGCCGGAGGCTGCGGCGCAGGTGCCGTACATTCGCGAACAGCTCGACCGCATGGGCATCGACGTGCCCTTGATCGGCGACTTCCATTACAACGGTCACCGCCTGCTGACCGACTACCCGGCCTGTGCCGAGGCGCTGTCCAAATACCGCATCAACCCCGGCAATGTGGGCAAGGGCGATAAACACGACCGTCAGTTCGGGCAGATGATAGAAGCGGCGGTCCGCTGGAACAAGCCGGTGCGCATCGGTGTCAATTGGGGCAGCCTGGACCAGGAACTGCTGGCTGGCTTGATGGACGAAAACAGCCGCCGCGACCAGCCCTGGGACGCGAAACAGGTGATGTACGAGGCATTGATCACCTCGGCCGTCGGTTCGGCCGAACTCGCCGAGCAGATGGGGATGGACAGAAACCAGATCATCCTGTCCTGCAAGGTCAGCGGCGTGCAGGACCTGATCTCGGTCTACCGTGAACTTTCAAGGCGCTCGCGTTATGCGCTGCACCTCGGCCTGACCGAGGCCGGCATGGGCACCAAGGGCACGGTGGCGTCTGCCGCGGCATTGTCGATCCTGCTGCAGGAAGGCATCGGCGACACCGTCCGTGTCTCGCTCACGCCGCAGCCCGGCGAAGCGCGCACGCAAGAGGTGCTGATTGCCTCCGAAATCCTGCAGGCGCTGGGCCTGCGCAGCTTTGTGCCCAGCGTCACTGCCTGTCCCGGCTGCGGCCGAACCACCAGCACCACGTTCCAGGAACTGACCAAGGAAATCGACGATTTCCTGCGCGCCCAGATGCCGGTCTGGCGGGCCCGCTACCCCGGCGTCGAGAAACTCAAGGTCGCGGTGATGGGTTGCATCGTCAACGGGCCGGGTGAAAGCAAACACGCCGACATCGGCATCAGCCTGCCGGGCTCGGGTGAAGCACCGGCCGCGCCGGTCTACATAGATGGCGAAAAAAGTGTGACCTTGCGCGGCGACCGGATCGCGCAGGAATTCCGGACCATTGTCGAAAACTACATTGAAAAGCGCTTTGGCACGCCAGTCGTTGCCCAGGTCGCCTGACGGATATCCATGGCTGAAAAACTGACTGCCGTCAAAGGCATGAACGACATATTGCCGCCCGATTCGGCGCGCTGGGAATGGCTGGAGGGCAAGGTGCGCTCGCTGATGGCGCGTTATGCCTACCGCAACATCCGCACGCCTATCGTCGAGCCGACGGCGCTGTTTGTGCGTGGCCTCGGCGAAGTGACCGACATTGTCGAAAAAGAGATGTACTCGTTTGAGGACAGGCTCAACGGCGAAGCCTTGACACTTCGGCCCGAAAACACCGCCGGTGTGGTGCGGGCCGTGGCCGAGCACAGCATGCTGTACGACGGCGGCAAGCGCCTGTACTACATGGGCCCGATGTTCCGGCACGAGCGTCCGCAGCGGGGCCGCTACCGGCAGTTTCACCAGATCGGTGCCGAAGCGCTGGGCTTTCCCGGCGCCGAAGTCGACGCCGAGCTGATCCTGCTGGCCGATGCCTTGTGGAAAGAACTGGGCCTGAAGGACGTGCGGCTGGAACTCAACAGCCTGGGGCAGCCCGAAGAACGCAAGTTGCACCGCGGGGCGCTGATCAGCTATTTCGAGGCCAACGCGGACCAGCTTGACGAAGAAGCCAAACGCCGGCTGCACAGCAACCCGCTGCGCATCCTGGACACCAAAAACCCGACAATGCAGGCCCTGGTGGAGGCCGCGCCGCGGCTGATCGATTTTCTGGGCGAAGCATCGCTGGCGCATTTCAGCAGCGTCAAGGCCATTCTCGAGGCCAACGGCATCGCCTACCGCATCAACCCGCGGCTGGTGCGCGGCATGGACTACTACAACCTGACGGTGTTCGAGTTCATCACCGAGAGCCTGGGCTCGCAGGGCACGATCTGCGGCGGCGGCCGTTACGACTACCTGATCGAGCAGATCGGCGGCAAGGCCGCGCCCGCCGTAGGCTGGGCGCTGGGCGTGGAGCGGGTGCTCGAGCTGATCAGGGAGCAGGGCGGGGCGGCGGATCTGCCGGTGCCGGATGCTTATGCGATTGTTCCCGATGCATCGGCTTTGCCGGTGGTGCTGAAAACCCTGCAGGCCTTGCGTACCCTGGGCGTCAGCGTGCAGATGCATGCGGCCTCCGGCGCCTCCGCAGACGGCATGGGCAGCATGAAATCCCAGTTCAAGAAGGCCGACGCCAGCGGCGCCCGGTTCGCCCTGATCTTTGGCGAGGCTGAACTCGCGCAGGGCAGCGTGGCCGTCAAGCCCCTGCGCGGCGAAAAGGTCGAGGCCGCCCAGGCACAAACCCTGCAGCCGCTGGAGACCGTGGCCCCGTGGGCGCACAGCCTGCACGCTGGCGTCTGACAGCGACCCCTACAATCAACACAATTCATTTGGCGGAACCAGCAGAGCTCTATGGCAAAACATCTCGATTTGGAAGAACAGGAGCAGCTCGACGAGCTGAAACACTTCTGGAAGCAATACGGTGACCTGATTACCTGGGGCTTGATTGTCATTTTTGGCGCTTTTGCAGCCTGGAACGGCTACAACTACTGGCAGCGCGATCAGGCCGCCAAGGCGGCCGTGATGTACGACGAGGTCGAACGTGCCGCCCAGTCGGGAGACACCAGCCGGCTGGACCGCGCGATGGCCGACATGAAGGAGCGTTTTGCCGGGACGGCCTTTGCCCAGCAGGCCGGCCTGCTGGCGGCCAGGACCTATTACGACAAGGGCAACATCGATGCCGCCAAGGTTTCCCTGAGCTGGGTGGCCGGCAAAAGCGCCGATGAAGGTTACCAGGCGATTGCCAAGCTGCGTCTGGCGGGTTTGCTGCTGGAAGCCAAAGCCTACGACGAGGCCCTGCAGCAGCTCACCGGTGCCTTCCCCAAGGACTTTGTTGCGCTGGCGGCGGATCGCCGCGGCGACATTCTCGCCGCACAGGGCAAGAAAAACGAAGCCCGGGCCGAATACGAAAAAGCCTGGAAAGGCATGGATGAGCGCACCGAGTACCGGCGCCTGGTCGAAGTCAAACTCAATGCGCTCGGGTTGAACCCGTCGGCGGCATTGGCCCCTGCTGCAGCCGCCGCTGCAGTTTCTCCCGCGTCCGCACCGGAGGTCAAGCAGTGATTTTCAAGTCTTTTCGGCCTCTGGCCCATACGCTGAAAGCGCCTGCAGCTATCTTTTTGGTAGCATCCTTGGCAGGCTGCTCGATGTTCAGCAGCTCCGTCAAGAAGCCGCAGCCGGCTGAACTGCAGCCGGTGGTGGCGCTGGTACCGGCCAAACAGGTCTGGACCGCCCGTATCGGCGAGGTTTCTTTCCCGCTCCAGGTGAACGTCTCGGGCGATACCGTGGTGGCGGCGAGCACCGACGGCACCGTGGTGGCGCTGGACGCACGCAGTGGCCGCGACTTCTGGCGCACGAATGTCGGCGCGCCGATCGCAGCCGGCGTGGGCAGCGACGGCAAGGTGGCCGCTGTGGTCACGCGGACCAACGAAGTGGTGGCCGTGTCGGGCGGCAAGGAAATCTGGCGCCAGAAACTGGCGGCCCAGGCCTTCACCGCACCGTTTGTGGCCGGCGGCCGGGTGTTTGTGCTCGCGGCCGACCGGTCGGTCAATGCCTTTGACGGTCAGACCGGGCGCAAGCTCTGGTCCCAGCAGCGCCCCAGCGAACCGCTGGTGCTGCGCCAGTCGGGTGTCATGCTCGCCGTCGGCGACACACTGGTGGTGGGCCTGGCCGGCCGCCTGACAGGACTCAATCCGCTCAACGGCAGCATCCGCTGGGAGGCCCCGATTGCCTCGCCGCGCGGCATCAATGATGTGGAGCGCCTGGTGGACTTGGTGGGCACCGTGAGCCGCACCGGCAACACGGTCTGCGCCCGGGCTTTCCAGGCCAGCGTCGGCTGTGTCGATGCCCAGCGCGGCGTCCTGCTGTGGACCAAGCCCGCCAATGGCGCGCAGGGCATCGATGGCGACGACAGCCTGGTGTTTGGCACCGAAGCCGACGGCAAGGTTCTGGCCTGGCGCCGTAGCGACGGGGAAAGGGCCTGGAGTTCGGACAGCCTGCGTTACCGCAGCCTGAGCGCGCCGCTGGTCGTGGGCCGCTCCATCGCCATCGGCGACGCCGCAGGGTTTGTACACCTGTTGTCCCGTGCGGACGGCTCGCCGCTGAACCGCCTCGTGACCGACGGCTCGCCGGTGGCGGCCTCACCGGTGCTGGCCGGCAATATCCTGATTGCGGTCACGCGTTCAGGCGCTGTTTTCGGCTTCGCGCCCGAGTAGATGGTGGCCCCCACGCTCCGCACTGACGTGTCGTCGCTGCCCCCCGAGGGGGCGCTGCGCCTGCGGCCCGGAGAAGCCGGTTCCGCGGCCCCGGCTGGTAGAGAGGTGGCCTCTACGCTTGTCACTTCGTTGCCCTCCCAGGAGGCTTGTTTCTCCGCCCTGAATGCTCTCTTGTGAAACCTGTTATTGCCCTGGTCGGTCGCCCCAATGTGGGCAAATCGACGATTTTTAACCGCCTGACCAAGTCGCGTGATGCGATCGTGGCCGACTATGCCGGCCTGACGCGGGACCGCCACTACGGCAATGGCCATCTGGGCGCGCAGGAGTTCATCGTCATCGACACCGGCGGCTTCGAGCCCAAGGCCGTCGATGGCATCTACAAGGAAATGGCCAAGCAGACCCGGCAGGCGGTGGCTGAAGCCGACGTCGTGGTGTTTGTGGTCGATGCGCGCGCCGGGGTCAATGCCCAGGACCACGAGATCGCCAAATACCTGCGCAAACTGGGCAAGCCGACCGTGTTGACCGCCAACAAGGCCGAAGGCATGACGGAGGGCGTGCACCTGTCCGAGTTTTTCGAGCTTGGGCTGGGTGAGGTCCTGCCGGTGTCCGCCTCGCACGGTCAGGGCATGCGCACCCTGGTCGAGATGGCGCTGAAGCCGCTGAACCTGCCGGATCCGGACGAGGAGGGCGAGCCTGGCGACCCGACGGTGATCAAGCTGGCGGTGGCGGGCCGCCCCAATGTGGGCAAATCAACGCTGATCAACACCTGGCTGGGCGAGGAGCGCCTGGTGGCGTTTGACCAGCCCGGCACCACGCGCGACGCCATTTCCGTGCCCTTCGAGCGCGGCGGGCAGAAATTCGAGCTGATCGACACCGCCGGTCTGCGCCGCAAGGGCAAGGTGTTCGAGGCGATTGAAAAGTTCTCGGTGGTCAAGACCCTGCAGGCCATCGAAAGCGCCAATGTGGTGTTGCTGCTGCTGGATGCGACCCAGGGCGTGACCGACCAGGACGCCCACATTGCCGGCTACATCCTGGAAAGCGGGCGCGCGGTGGTGCTGGCCGTCAACAAGTGGGATGCGGTGGACGCCTATCAGAAGGAAATCCTGCAGCGCTCCATCGAAACGCGGCTGTCCTTCCTGAAGTTCGCCACCATCCACAATATTTCAGCGATCAAGCGCCAGGGTCTGGGCCCGGTCTGGAAATCGATTGTCCAGGCCCATGCTTCGGCCAACCGCAAGATGTCGACGCCAGTGCTGACCCGCCTGCTGCTCGAGGCGGTGCAGTTCCAGAGCCCGCAACGGGCCGGCATGTTCCGACCCAAGCTGCGTTACGCGCACCAGGGCGGCATGAACCCGCCCATCATCATTGTTCACGGCAATTCGCTGGAACACGTCACCGACGCCTACAAGCGCTTTCTGGAAGGGCGCTTCCGCAAGGAGTTCGATCTGGTGGGCACGCCGCTGCGCATCCAGATGAAGTCGTCCAGCAACCCCTTCGCGGGCAAAGATTCGCCTTAGGATGACAGCCGCCGCCGTTTGGCTGTGGTAAGGTGAAGTCCTACCAACTCTTGAACACGGAAAATATCGTGAGCAACAACAAAGGTCAGCTTTTGCAGGACCCTTTCCTCAATACTTTGCGCCGCGAGCATGTGCCGGTGTCGATTTACCTCGTCAACGGCATCAAGCTTCAGGGTCAGATCGAATCTTTCGATCAGTATGTGGTCCTGCTGCGCAACACCGTCACCCAGATGGTCTACAAACACGCCATTTCGACCATTGTTCCTGGTCGTGCAGTCAATTTTGCTGCAGCAGAATCCCAAGAAAGCCCAGCCAGCTGAGTTCCCAGGACCTCTCCCCGGCGGCAGCGCCTCTGGCCATTCTGGTCGGGGTTGATCTGGGCCTCCCCAATTTTGATGCCGGCCTGGAAGAGCTGGGCCTGCTGGCCCAGACGGCCGGCCTGCAGCCGGTTGCCCGTGTGGTCTGCAAGCGCCGGGCGCCGGATGCAGCGCTGTTCATTGGCAGCGGCAAGGCCGACGAGATCAAGATGCTCGCGCTGGAAACGGGCGCCAGCGAAATCCTGTTTGACCAGTCCCTGAGCCCGGCCCAGCAGCGCAATCTGGAACGGGTGCTTGGCCTGCCGGTCAATGACCGCACCTTGCTGATTCTCGAGATTTTTGCCCAGCGCGCGCGCAGCCACGAAGGCAAGCTGCAGGTCGAGCTGGCGCGCCTGCAGTACCTGTCGACGCGTCTGGTACGGCGCTGGTCGCACCTGGAGCGTCAGACCGGCGGCGCCGGCGTGCGCGGCGGTCCGGGCGAGAAGCAGATCGAGCTCGACAAACGCATGATCGGCGAGTCCATCAAGCGCACCAAGGAGCGCCTGACCAAGGTCAAGAAGCAGCGCCAGACCCAGCGGCGCCAGCGTGAGCGGCGCAACTCCTTCACGATTTCCCTGGTCGGCTACACCAATGCCGGCAAGTCGACGCTGTTCAATGCCCTCGTCAAGGCGCGCGCCTACGCGGCCGACCAGTTGTTTGCGACGCTGGACACCACAACACGGCAGCTGTACCTTGGCGACGCTGCCCGATCGGTGTCGCTGTCGGACACGGTCGGCTTCATCCGTGACCTGCCGCACGGCCTGGTCGATGCGTTTGCCGCCACCCTGCAGGAGGCCGCTGACGCCGATTTGCTGCTGCACGTGGTCGATGGCGCAAATCCGGACCATCTCGAGCAGATCGAGCAGGTGCAACGCGTGCTGGCCGAGATCGGCGCGGCCGACGTGCCGCAGATTCTGGTCTTCAACAAGCTCGACGCCCTTGAAAAATCGCGCCGGCCACTGCAGCTAAGTGACAGTTTCGAGATCAAGGACGCCTTTTCGGACACGGGCAGGCGTGTGGACCGGGTTTTTGTCAGCGCACAGACGGGCGAGGGTGTACCCCTGTTGCGCGAGTTGCTGGCCCGGCATGCGTCGCAGGCGCCCGTCGAAGATATCCCCCCAATCGATGAGGCCGTGGCCTGATTAGGCACAATGTGGGAATCATAAAAAAGTGAGCTCGATTTCATGAACCTGAACCCTGTGTTACAGACGCTGACGACCCTGCCGGCAAGGCTGCGGCAACGCGCCCGAGGAATGTTCAATTTGAATGATCCGCGCTGGGGCCGCGACGACGACAACAAGGCCCCGCCCGACGAGTCCAAGCCGGAGGCCGGCCGCGATGACGTGCCGCCTGTGCGGCCGCCGGCGCCAAACCGTCCGCAGGGCCAGGGTCAGGGCCCCAACCAGGGCCCGCCCGACCTCGATGAATTGTGGCGTGACTTCAACCGCAAGCTCGGCGGTCTTTTTGGCGGCGCCAAAAATGCCGGGCAACGCGGCCGCGGTACCGGTGGACTGGGCGGCGGAGGCGGGGGCGGCCCCGGCGGGTTCCAGCCCGACATGAAAAGTGCGGGTATCGGTGTCGGCCTGATTGCCGGCGTGGCTGTGCTGATCTGGCTGGGTACCGGCTTTTTCATCGTGCAGGAGGGCCAGCAGGCTGTCATCACCCAGTTCGGCAAGTACAACTCGACCGTGGGCGCCGGCTTCAACTGGCGCCTGCCTTACCCTGTGCAGCGCCATGAAGTCGTCGTGGTGACCCAGATCCGCTCCGTTGACGTGGGTCGAGATACCATCATCAAGGCCACCGGCCTGCGTGAGTCGGCCATGCTCACGGAAGACGAGAACATTGTCGAGATCAAGTTTGCGGTCCAGTACCGCCTGAACGACGCGCGTGCCTATCTTTTCGAGACGCGTGATCCAGCTGCCACGGTGGTGCAGGCGGCTGAAACCGCGGTGCGCGAAGTGGTCGGCAAGATGAAAATGGACTCTGCGCTGGCCGAGGAACGCGACCAGATCGCGCCGCGCGTGCGCACCCTGATGCAGACCATCCTGGACCGCTACAAGGTCGGGGTTGAAGTGGTTGGCATCAACTTGCAGCAAAGCGGTGTGCGTCCGCCCGAGCAGGTGCAGGCCTCGTTCGACGACGTGCTCAAGGCCGGGCAGGAGCGCGAACGCGCGAAAAACGAAGCCGAGGCCTATGCCAACGACGTGATTCCGCGCGCGGTCGGTTCGGCATCGCGCCTCAAGGAAGAGTCGGAGGCCTACAAGGCCAGGGTGGTGGCACAGGCCCAGGGTGATGCGCAGCGCTTCCGCTCGGTGCTGGCGGAGTACCAGAAGGCGCCCCAGGTGACACGCGACCGCATGTACACCGACGCCATGCAACAGGTCTACAGCAATGTGACCAAGGTGCTGGTGGAGTCACGCCAGGGCTCGAACCTGCTGTATCTGCCGCTCGACAAGCTGATGCAGGCCACCACGGCAGCCAAGACCGCCACCGTGGAGCCGGCCGGCTCGGCGGCTTTGCCCCCGGTCGCTCCGTCCACTTCGACCCTCGATACGCGGGCCCGTGACACCTCACGCACCCGCGACCGCGAAACACGCTAAGGAACTGCCGTGAATAGAGTTGGATTTATTGCTTCTTCGATGCTGGTGGCGCTGGCATTGCTCAGTTCCATGCTGTTTGTGGTCGACCAACGGCAGTTCGGCGTGGTGTACGCGCTGGGCCAGATCAAGGAAGTCATCCTGGAGCCCGGCCTGAACTTCAAGTTGCCGCCGCCTTTCCAGAACGTGTCGTACATCGACAGGCGGCTGCTGACCCTGGACAGCACCGATGCCGAGCCGATGCTGACTGCCGAGAAGCAGCGCGTGGTGATCGACTGGTTTGTCAAATGGCGCATCATCCAGCCCTCGGAGTACATCCGTAATGTGGGCCTGGACGAGCGTGCCGGTGCCAACCAGCTGAACCGGGTCGTGCGCAATGCTTTCCAGGAAGCCATCAACAAGCGCACCGTCAAGGACCTGCTGTCGCTCAAACGCGAAGCCCTGATGGCCGACGTGAAAGCCGAGGTGCTGGAAGTCGTGCGCGGCGCCAAGCCCTGGGGCGTTGACGTGATCGACGTGCGCATCACGCGTGTCGACTATGTGGAAGCCATCACCGAATCGGTGTACCGCCGCATGGAGGCCGAGCGCAAGCGGGTCGCCAATGAGTTGCGCTCCACCGGTGCTGCCGAGGGCGAGAAAATCCGCGCGGACGCCGACCGGCAGCGCGAGGTCACCATCGCCAATGCCTACCGCGAAGCGCAGAAAATCAAGGGTGAGGGCGATGCGCAGGCCGCCGCGGCTTACAGCGACGCCTTTGGCCGTGACCCGCAGTTTGCCCAGTTCTATCGCAGTCTGGACGCCTACAAGGCCAGCTTCGACAAAAAGGGCGACGTGATGGTGATCGATCCTTCGTCCGACTTCTTCAAGGCCATGCGCAGCTCCGGCAGCGGCACGGCCCCGGCCGGCAAAAAATAACGGTCCCTCTTGGACGGCAGCACGATCTGGCAGGCACTGGCGTTGATGCTGGTGATCGAGGGGCTGCTGCCGTTTTTCTCGCCGCGCGGCTGGCGCGGCATGTTCGAGAAGATCCTCCAACTCACGGACGGGCAGATCCGCTTTTTCGGGCTGGGCAGCATCGTTGCAGGCCTGGCGTGGATGGCCTTTCTGCTCTGACCAGCAGCCGCTGACACGGCGGTCTGGCGCCTGTATTTGAGCCCGCCGGGCATCTGTGTGCCGACGCGGGCCGAAAACAGGCCCCAAGCCCGGTAAAATCCTGTTTTTAACAGCCCACGATAAATACATGCCCGCCTGGTCGTCATCATGGCAATTGCCGGATCAAATTGCCGATGTCCTGCCCTCCGAGGCGCGTCACATCGAAGAGCTGCGTCGCCTGTTTCTCGACACGGCGCGCAGCTACGGCTACGAGCTGGTCATGCCGCCGCTGCTCGAACATCTCGAATCCCTGCTGACCGGCACCGGTGAGGCGCTGGACCTGCAGACCTTCAAGCTGGTGGACCAGCTCTCGGGCCGCACCTTGGGCCTGCGTGCCGACACCACGCCTCAGGTCGCCCGCATCGACGCCCACCTGCTCAATCGCCAGGGCGTGGCCCGCCTGTGTTACTGCGGCCCGGTGCTGCACACCCGCGCCGACCGCCCGCACGCCACACGCGAGCCGCTGCAGTTCGGCGCTGAAATCTACGGCCATGCCGGGCTGGAAGCCGACCTCGAAGCCCAGCTGCTGGCGCTGGAAGGCTTGAGTGCCGCCGGCGTCACGAAGCTGTCGGTGGATATGGCCGATGTGCGTATCGTGAGCAGCCTGCTGGCAGGGGCCAAAGTCAGTGCCGCCATGCTGGCACGCATTCATGCCGCGCTGGCGAGCAAGGACGCCAGTGAGCTGGCCAGCCTGACCGCCAGCCTCAACGGCGAGTTGCCCGCCGCGGCACGCCAGGGACTGCTCGCCCTGCTGCAGTTTTATGGCGACGAGAAGGTATTGCTTGAGGCCGAAAAAGCGTTCAAGGCCTTGCCCGAAGCGCTCAAGGCGCTGCAGAATTTGAAGTGGCTCGCCACCCATGTCAGCAGCCTGGCGAGCAATGTCAGCATCGGTTTTGACCTGGCTGACCTGCGCGGTTATGCCTACTACAGCGGCACCCGTTTTGCGATTTATGGCCACGGCCAGCAGGGCGGCGCCCAGGGCGCCGAGCTGGTGCGCGGCGGCCGGTATGACGAGGTCGGCGCTGTGTTCGGGCGCAACCGTCCGGCCGCCGGGTTCAGCCTGGACCTGAAAGAACTGGTCAGCGTGCTGTCACCCAAACCCTTGCGTCCCGCCATCCGCGCCCCCTGGGGCGAAGAAGCCGGGCTGCGCAGCGCGATTGCCGCACTGCGCGCCGGCGGTGAAACCGTGGCCTGCGTGTTGCCCGGCCATGAGCACGAAGTTGATGAATTTGACTGTGACCGCGAACTGGCCAGCGTGGCCGGCCAGTGGCAGGTCCAGCCGCTGGGCAACAAGCCGGCCTGAAGCCGCGCCGTCCGCATAACCAACCCCTCCTGAAAGCAGACTGAAGATGACAAAGACAATCGCCGCAACCGCCGGCCGCAACGTGGTGGTCGTGGGTACCCAGTGGGGTGACGAAGGCAAGGGCAAGCTGGTGGACTGGCTGACCGAAAGCTCGCAGGGGGTTGTGCGTTTCCAGGGCGGCCACAATGCCGGCCACACGCTGGTCATCAACGGCATCAAGACGGCCCTGCACCTGATCCCCAGCGGCATCATGCGTCCCGGCGTCAAGTGTTACATCGGCAATGGCGTGGTGCTGTCGGCCGCCAAGCTGTTTGAAGAAATCGAAGGGCTGGAAAAAGCCGGTGTCGAGGTGCGTTCGCGCCTGCGCATCAGCGAAGCCTGCCCGCTGATCCTGCCGTTCCACGCGGCACTCGACATTGCGCGCGAGACCCGCCGCGAAACCGGCGGCACCGTCAAGATCGGCACCACCGGCCGTGGCATCGGCCCGGCCTATGAAGACAAGATCGCCCGCCGCGCCCTGCGTGTGCAGGACCTCAAGTACCCCGAGCGTTTTGCCGCCAAGCTGCGCGAGCTGCTGGACCTGCACAACTTCGTGCTGACCGGCTACCTCCATGCGCCGGCCATCGAGTTTCAGCCCGTCTATGACGAGGCCATGCGCCACGCCGAACTGCTCAAGCCGATGATGGCCGACGTCTCGCGCGAACTCAACGACGCTCACCGTGACGGCGCGAACCTGCTGTTCGAAGGCGCGCAGGGCACGCTGCTCGACGTGGACCACGGCACCTACCCGTTTGTGACTTCCAGCAATTGCGTGGCCGGCAATGCGGCCGCCGGCGCCGGTGTCGGCCCCGGCATGCTGCACTACATCCTGGGCATCACCAAGGCCTACTGCACCCGTGTGGGCGGCGGGCCTTTCCCGACCGAGCTCGATTGGGAAACACCGGGCACGCCGGGTTACCACATGAGCACCGTCGGTGCGGAAAAAGGCGTGACCACCGGGCGCAGCCGCCGCTGCGGCTGGTTCGACGCGGCGCTGCTCAAGCGCTCGGCGCAGGTCAACGGCCTGTCCGGCCTGTGCATCACCAAGCTCGATGTGCTCGACGGCATTGAACAACTCGAACTGTGCACCGGTTACGAACTCGACGGCCACATTACCGACATCCTGCCCATGGGCGCAGAAGAAATTGCCCGCTGCAAGCCGATTTACGAAACCCTGCCGGGCTGGACACAAAGCACGGTCGGCGTGACCGACTACGACAAGCTGCCGGCCGCGGCCCAGCGCTACCTGCACCGCATCGAGGAAGTCACCGGCGTGCCGATCCACATGATCTCGACCAGCCCCGACCGCGACCACACGATCTTGTTGCGCCATCCGTTCGTGGCCTGACCGTTTTTTGCAGGGTTTTCAGTTAAATCGTGCTCCAGCCCAGTCGGGGCGGGCGCAACCAGCTATTGAATCAGGAGCATTTTCATGTTGACCGAAGACGGCAAGCACCTTTATGTCAGTTATGACGAGTACCACAACCTGATTGAAAAACTGGCGATCAAGATCCACCAGTCCGACTGGCAGTTCGACACCATTCTGTGCCTGGCGCGCGGCGGCATGCGGCCCGGCGACATCCTCTCGCGCATTTTCGACAAGCCACTGGCCATCATGTCCACCAGCTCCTACCGCGCCGACTCCGGCACGGTGCAGGGCAACCTCGATATCGCACGTTTCATCACCACCCCCAAGGGCGAGATCGCCGGTAAGGTGCTGCTGGTCGATGACCTGGCCGACACTGGCCACACGCTCAACGCCGTCATTCACCAGCTGCGCAACAACTACAAACCGATCAGCGAACTGCGCAGCGCGGTGATCTGGACCAAGGGCGTGTCCGCCTTCCAGCCGGATTATTCGGTCGAGTTCCTGCCGACCAACCCATGGATTCACCAGCCCTTCGAGGGCTACGATGCCTTGCGGCCCGCGCAGCTGATGGAAAAATGGAAGATCTAGAGCCCCCACGTTCGCGCACTGCGTGTCGCTCTCTGCCCCCCGAGGGGGCGCTGCGCCTGCGGACTGGCAGAGCCAGATCCGCGGCCCCTGCTTGAATGGGAGGGCGCTCAGCCGCATTGCCCACCATCGCCTGCCGTTAACATTGGCAGATGAGCGATATTTCCACCCAGCTGATCCACCACCCCTACAAACCGCCCGCCGGTTTCGAGGCCGTCAACCCCGCCGTGCACAAGGCCTCGACGGTCATCTTTCCGAATGTGGCGGCCTTGCGCCAGCGCGACTGGAAACACAAGACCGGCTACACCTACGGCCTGCACGGCACACCGACCACCTTCACGCTCGAGGAACGTATTGCCACGCTCGAAGGCGGGCAGTTCTGCACCTTGGTGCCCAGCGGCCTCGCGGCGGTGGCGCTGGTCGACATGGCGCTGCTGAGGGCCGGCGACGAGGTGCTGATTCCCGACAACGCCTACGGTCCCAACAAGACCTTTGCGCAGCATGAGCTGGCCGGCTGGGGCGTCCGCTTCCGTTATTACGATCCCATGCAGCCCGCCGACCTGGCCGCCAAACTGAGTGGCTCAACGCGCCTGGTTTGGCTCGAGGCACCGGGCTCGATCACGCTGGAGTTTCCGGACCTGCCGGCGCTGGTGGCGGCCGTCAAGGCGCACGGCGATGTGCATCCGCAAGGTATCGTGACGGCGCTGGACAACACATGGGGGGCGGGCATCGCCTTCAACGCCTTTGAACTGGGCGCCGACATCTCCATCCAGGCCCTGACCAAGTACCCCAGCGGCGGCGCCGACGTGCTGATGGGCTCGGTCGTCACGCGCAACGAGACGCTGCATCACCTGGTGCATTTCTGCCATATGCGCGTCGGTTACGGTGTGGCCGGCAACGACGCCGAACTGGTGCTGCGCGGGCTGGGCAGCATGGCCCTGCGTTACGCCGCGCAGGACAGCGCCACGCGCGCGCTGGCGGTCTGGCTGCAGCAGCAACCTCAGATCGAGGCCGTGCTGCACCCGGCGCTGGCCGGCTCGCCCGGCCATGCGACCTGGCAACGCGACTGCACGGCCGCTGCCTGCCTGCTGAGCATCGTGTTCAAGGCCGGCTATCCGCAAGCCGAGGTGGACCGCTTCTGCGACAGCCTGCAGCTGTTCAGGCTCGGCTACAGCTGGGCTGGTCCCATGAGCCTGTGCGCGCCTTACGACGTGCCGGCGATACGCACCACGCCCTGGCCCTTTCAGGGCGGCCTGGTGCGGTTTTCGGTCGGGCTGGAGGCGGTGGCCGACCTGCAGGCCGACCTGGCGAACGCGCTGGCGGCGATGCAGTACAGTTAGGACATATTCCTGAAGAAAGCACGCTGTGGCAACTCCCAATTATTCCTACGAAAAACGTCAGAAAGAGCTGGCCAAAAAGAAGAAGAAAGAAGAAAAGCTCAAGCGCAAGGCCGAAGGCAAACCGGACCTGCCCGATGACGATACGCCCGATGGCGACGACGCGGGCGGCACACCGCCACCGGCCGATCCCGCACCCTGAGGTTGCGGAGATCTCTGAAAATTTGAATCAAATCGGGCGCCAGCCCTTGATTTACCGGCGCAAGCAGCTCTCTTTTTGATAGCCGATGCGGCCACTAGGCCCCGCAGGGACAGGCAGCTGTTCTTCCGGGGCCTGTTTGTTGGCGCCTGCGTTTCAGCTGGCCAGCATGCTGGCCGCGAGCTCGGCCATCGCCGCGGCCGTGTGGTCGCGTGGCGCGAGGACCCGGGCCGTTTCGTAGTGGCTGAAGTTGCGCCGCATCGACTGCAGGTACACCGGGTCGTAGTGCCTGACCAGCAACTCGCGCACCACGGATGCCACGTCGCCGCCGCGCGCACGCGCCTGCCAGTCCTGCACGGTGTCCTTGCCGCGGGCCTCGGTCAGCGCGCCCAGGCGTTCGCAGAAAAATGCGATGTCCCTGACAAAAAAATCATAGTCCTCGAGCAGCAGCGCGACACGTTCGTCTTCGGCGAGGTCCAGCTGCAGGCAGGGGGCGGCGCGCATGGCGGCGATCAGGCCTTCGGGCACGGCCACGTTGCCGACCTTCTTGCTTTCGCTCTCGATGTAGACCGGACGGGCCGGATCGAAGCTGCGCAGCGCGGCCCAGATCAGGCTGTCAAACGCCTTCTGGCTGGGTTGCGGCACGCCGGGGATCAGGCCCAGCACCGAGCTGCGGTGGTTCGCCAGCGCCTCCAGGTCCAGCACCTGCGCGCCCTGGGCCTGCAGGGCCTGCAGCAGCCGGGTCTTGCCGCTGCCGGTGGTGCCGCACACCACCTGGTAGCTGTAGCGGGCGGCGAGTTGCGGCAGGTCGGCGACCAGGGCTGCCCGGAAGGCCTTGTAGCCGCCGTCCACCAGGGTGACCTTGAAGCCGATCTGGTCCAGGATCAGTGCCAGCGAGCCGCTGCGTTTGCCGCCGCGCCAGCAGTACACCAGCGGTTGCCATTCGCGCGGTTTGTCCAGCACCTCGCGCTGGATGTGGGCCGCGATGTTTTTGGCAACCAGCGCGGCGCCCAGCTTTTTCGCCTCGAACTGGCTGATCTGCTTGTAACTCGTGCCGACAATTTTGCGTTCATCGTCGTTCAGGCTGGGCCAGTTGACGGCGCCGGGCAGGTGATCCTCGGCGTATTCGCCTTCGCTGCGGGCGTCGATGATGGTCGAAAAGTCGGCGAGGCGGACCAGCGCCTCTTGGGCCGTGATGCGATCGACGCTCACTTGAGAAGTTTTCCCAGTTCCGGCCAGACATTGGCCAGCATCAGCGGATGCGCTTGCTCGTTGGGGTGGATGCGGTCGGCCTGGAACAGCCGGGTAGCGTCCTCGGTGTCGCCCACACCCTTGAGCAGGAAAGGCACCAGCGCCGCCTTGCGGTCTTTCGCGACCTTGGCAAACAGTCCGGAAAACTTCGCTGCATAGTCGCTGCCGTAGTTGGGCGGCACCTGCATGCCCACCAGCAGCACCCGGGCGCCGGCCTTTTGCGCCGCCTGCGTCATGGCGCGCAGGTTGCCTTCGGTCATGTCCAGCGGCAGGCCGCGCAGGGCGTCGTTGCCGCCCAGCTCGATGATGACCACGCCGGGCTTGTGCTGGCTCAGCAGGGCCGGCAGGCGCGAGCGCCCGCCCGAGGTGGTGTCGCCGCTGATGCTGGCGTTGACCACCCGGGCCGGAATTTTTTCGGCGGCCAGGCGCTGCTCCATCAGCCTGACCCAGCCGCTGCCGCGTTTGAGGCCGTATTCGGCGCTCAGCGAATCGCCGACCACCAGAATCGTCGGGCCGGCGCCGGCTGCTGCCTGGGCCACGGCCTGGGCCTGCCCGTTCTGCGGCAATACCAGCATGAAAGTGCAGAGCATCAGGCCCAGCAGACCCGCGCGCCGCCCGGGCTTGGTAAAGTCAGGGCGAGTCATTCCAAAAATAATTCCCCAAATATCCGACAAGGCTGGCATGTTTGAACCCGTTGTTCCTGTTTCTCCGGCGCCGTCCACCTTCGCGGCAGGGGCGGGAGACCGTTCATCTTCAATTATTTCCGTCGAGCATGTTTTCAAGAGCGTGAGCGACTCGACGGGCACGCTGACCATTTTGCGCGATATTGACTTCGCACTCGCGGCCAGGGAGACTGCCGCCATTGTCGGTGCTTCCGGTTCGGGAAAAAGCACGCTGCTGTCCATCATCGCCGGGCTGGACACGCCCACCCAGGGCACGGTGCGGCTGGCCGGCCAGGACCTGTTTGCGCTCAGCGAAGACGACCGCGCGGCGCTGCGCGCTCAGAAGGTCGGTTTTGTGTTCCAGAGTTTTCAGCTCATGGGCAACCTCAATGCGCTGGAAAACGTCATGCTGCCGCTGGAACTGTCGGGCGCGAAGAACGCGCGGTCGCAGGCCACCGAGATGCTCAAGCGCGTCGGCCTCGGTGAACGCCTGGGCCACTACCCCAAGGTGCTGTCGGGCGGCGAGCAGCAGCGGGTGGCGCTGGCCCGGGCCTTTGTGGTGCAACCGGCGGTGCTGCTGGCCGACGAGCCCACCGGCAGCCTGGACTTTGCCACCGGCGAAAAAGTCATGGCGCTGATGTTCGAGCTCAACCAGGAACTGGGTACCACGCTGGTGCTCGTGACCCACGACCCGGCCATCGCTGCGCGCTGCGAGCGGCGCATCACCATCGAGGCCGGCCAGGTCGTTGCGGTTTGAGGTCAAAATAGGCCGTAGCCCTTGATTGACGTACGGGGAGTGCTATTGATAAAGTAGCAATCCGGACGGCGGACAGGTGGCTCGGCCCTAGAGCTTTTGCATCGCCGCCAGAAAGCTGGCGCGGTCGGCCGGCCGGTCGATTTCGGTGGCCAGGGCCTGCACCAGCGTCTCCAGCGCGGTATGCCGGACCAACTCCTTCTTCACGATCATTTTCGCCAGCGGGCCGATGAACTGGCTCAGGGCCCGCTCCACCTGCGCGAGCTGCGCATCGCTGAAGTTGGGGGAGGAGAGGGCCGATACCGGACCGCTGCGCGAACTGACGGGCCGGCTGTGGTCTGCGCGCGGCCGGCTGAAGGGGTTGAGCGTGCCGGAGCGGTCTGTCCCGCTGGCCGGGTGGGGCACGGGTTGGGTCTTGTGGCTTTTCGGCTGGACGAACAGCTGCCGCGCCGCCGGATCGGGAATCGACACCGCCAGCAGGTCGCGCAGGCCCTGGGCACTGACGGTGCGCGGCACGGCCTTGCTGACGAGGACTTTGGCCAGCGGCCCGATGCTTCTGGCGAGTTCGGCCTCGATGTCGGCCACCGCTTCGGGCGTCAGCGTGGCCAGGGCCGCGAACGAGGCGGTGTTTTCAAACCCGCTGTTCGCCGGCGCGACAGGGGTCGGCTGTGAAGGCCGGTCCAGAACGGCATGGATCTCGTGCGAACGCAGGTGTTTGTCCAGGTGCGGACCCATGGCGCTGAACATGCCGGCGGCGTTGTCCATGATGCGCGAAATGACGTCGTGGTAGGCCCGCGAGACCACGATCTGGTTGGGCTGGGCAAAGTCCATGATGCGCTGGGCCACGTTGATGCCGTCACCGACCACGCTGATACGCTGGTGGGCGTCATGCACCATGCGCACCGGCCCCAGGTGCAGTCCGATGCGTACCGCAAGCATCTGGCCGTACTTCTGCAGCAGCAGCCCGCGCAGCAGCAGCGCCGATTGCAGCGCCTCCTCGGGGTCGCCGAGAAAGCAGACGGCGACGCCATCGCCGGTGTCCATCACGATGCGCGAGGATTCGGCCACGCCCTTGAGCGCCTTGAGGATCAGTTCGTTGAAGCGCTCCCTGAGCGCCATTTGCTGATCCACCGGATGTTTCGAGGAGGCCACCAGATTCAGAAACATCACGGTGCCCAGCACATTCCTGCGCAGCGCGGCGGCTGCCAGGGCCGGAGTCTGGCTCTCCGGGCCCGCGCTCGTGGCCGCAGGCGTGTGGCCAGCCGCGGGTACGAGACCGGCGGGGCGGGGTGCGGCTTCCTCCAGCGCAGCCCGCAATTGCGCGACGTTCTGCGGCCGGCGGCCCTCGCTCGGGCTCAGCGCCCAGTCGATGGCGCGCAGCAGCGCCTCGCCGAATACCGCCGTATTGCCGATGTCCACCGCCCTCGGCATGGTGTCGTCCTGCACGCGTGCGGCGGACTCCACCGGTTTTTGCCCGGTGGTCATCCAGTACATCACGGCGCCCAGCGAATAGAGGTCGCTCCACGGCCCCTGGTTGCCCTTGCTGTGGTACTGCTCGAAGGGGGCAAAACCCGGGCTCACGATATTCGTCAGATCGCGCCCGCCGGTGGTGCGGCGCGCGGCACCGAAGTCCAGCAGCACCGGCGTGCCGTCGGCGCGGATGTAGATGTTGTCAGGCTTGATGTCGCGGTGCAGGAAGTCCAGCCTGTGCACCGCCTCCAGACCGTCCAGCAGCGGATGGATCACCCTGAGCAGCCCGGCCTGGTCCAGCATCGGCTGGTCAGCCAGCCAGCGTTTGAGCGGGTCGCCCGACTCGTACTCCATGACGATGTAGGCCGTGCCGTTTTCCCTGAAATAACGCAGCACACGGGTGATGTTGGGGTGGCGAAAGGACGCCAGCGCGCGCGCTTCGTCGAGAAAACGCTCCAGCCCCCAGTGGAACTGCTGCTCGGCCTCGGGCACACGCACACGCACGGAGAGGTCGGCCGCGCGGGAGGTCAGGTCGCCCGGAAAATACTCCTTGAGGGCCACCGGCAGCTCGAGGTTGATGTCGCGTGCCAGGTAGGTGATGCCGAAGCCGCCGCCGCCCAGCATTTTTTCGATGCGGTACTCGAAGACGGTGTGCCCCTCGGGCAGGGCGGCCGTGTCCACGCCCGCCGCGCAGGGCGGGTTGGCGGAGGCCGGCGCCAGGTCCATGGGTTCAGTTTCCCCGCTCTATCATCTGCATGGCTTTTTCCAGGCTGCGGCGCATGCGGTTGAACGAGCTGCCGAGAACCGCGACTTCGTCGCGCCCCGCGTCGGAGAACTCCGGCACGTCGAAGTCGCCGGTGCTGACCTTGTCGGCCGCCAGCGACATGCGCCGGATGGGGCGCACGATCAGCCAGCTGAGCATCAGGTTGAGCGCGACAAACACCACGGCAAACACGGCGGCCAGGGCGGCCATGAAGGTCTTGAAGGCGCGGTCGGCCTTGAGGACGGGAATGTCCATGGGCACGGTCACGACCTGGGCGCCCACGATCTCATTGTGCTTCCAGCCAAAGCCGTTGGCCTCGCCGTAGATTTTCAGCATGCTGGCGGGCGCCGCGGCCGGCACGCTGTGGCACTGCAGGCAGGCCGCGTTGCTGATCTGGATGGGTTTGGCGATGTACAGGATGCGGCCGGTGCCGCCCGTGCGCTCCGACACCAGCTCTTTCGACTCGGAATTCTGGCGGAACTGCTGGACGATGTCGGCTTCCCAGTCGGTGGCGCGGTCGCGCGGGTTGGTCGGGTTCAGGGTGGCTTCCTTGTAGCCGTAATCGCGGTATTTTTTCTGGATGTGGCCCAGGGTTTCGGTGGCGGCGTAGGCCGGTACGCTTTGCGGCAGGAACACCTCCTGAAGCTGCCTGTCCAGGTGCGGCTTGACCTGCTCGACGGTGTAGGCGCGCACGGACAGCGCCGTGTCCATCATCAGGCGCGCATTGCGCAACACCTCTTCACGGGCGTTGTCCTGCAGCAGCTGGCGCGAGACCAGGCCGGTGGCCGCAAAGCCGGCCAGGAACACGATCACCAGCACCAGATTGAACTTAAGGCGTAAACCCATGACGTCCCCATTTCAAAAAACATCTCGTTACCATTTTAGGCTTTCCCCCTTGCCGCCCATCCCTCCAGTGACTCCTGCCGTCAGGAGACAGGTGGTGCAGCGATAATCGAGGGATGTCTTCTTCCCCCAAAGTCCTGTTCGGCTTCCATGCCGTCGGCGTGCGCATCAAAACCGCCCCGCAATCCGTTTTCGAGGTGTTTTTCGACGTGTCGCGGCGCGACGCCCGCATGCGCCAGTTTGTCGACCGTGCCCGGGAGGCCGGCATCCGGCTGATCGAGTCGGACGGGCTGCGGCTGGCCAAGATGTGCGGCAGCCACGGTCACCAGGGCGTGGTGGCGCGGGTCGATGCCGTGCCGCAGGTCAAGTCGCTGGACGAACTGCTGGAGCAGCTCGAAGCCGCCGGCGAAGAGTCGCCGCTGCTGCTGGTGCTCGACGGCGTGACCGACCCGCACAACCTCGGCGCCTGCCTGCGCGTGGCCGACGGGGCCGGTGCACACGCGGTGATTGCGCCCAAGGACCATGCGGCCGGCATCAACGCCACAGTCGCCAAGGTGGCCAGCGGCGCCGCCGAAACCATGCCTTATTTCATGGTGACCAACCTGGCGCGCACCCTGGGCGAGCTCAAGGAACGCAATATCTGGTGCATAGGCACCAGCGACGATGCCGAAAAAACCATCTACGACGTGGACCTCAAGGGCCCGGTGGCCCTGGTGCTGGGCGCCGAAGGCGAGGGCATGCGCCAGCTGACACGCAAGACCTGCGACGAGCTGGTCCGCATCCCGATGCGCGGCGCTGTCGAGAGCCTGAACGTCTCGGTGGCCAGCGGTGTCTGCCTTTACGAGGCGCTGCGCCAGCGCAGCTGAGCGCGTCGCCAGCAGCTCTCTTTTTGATAGCTTCTGGCGCCCAGTCCGCAAGGGCGCAAGCCCGTTTTTATTCAGATCCAGCCGAACCAGCCCAGCAGGGCGCCGGCCCCCAGCAGCCACAGCAAATGCATGCGGGTGCGCCAGACAATCAGCGCCGTCACCACGGTCAGCAGCGCCACCGGCCAGTCTTTCAGGCCGGTGACGTTGGCGCTGGCCAGGATCCAGCCGGTGGCGATCAGCAGCGCAATCACGATGGGCGCCATGCCCTGCTTGAAGGCGCGCACCCAGCGCAGGTTGCGGTTGCGGTGGCCCCAGCTGGCGGCGAGGTAGGTCAGCGTGGTGCTGGGCAGCATGATGCCCAGCATGGTGACCAGCACACCGAACAGGCCCAGCAGCGGGCCGCCCGCGTTCAGACCCACCTGCCAGCCCATCAGCGCGACAAACAGCACGTTGGGGCCGGGCGCGGCCTGCGCAATTGCCACCGAGGCGTTGAACTGCGGATCGGTCAGCCAGTGCTGCCGGTCCACCAGGTAGCGGTGCATGTCGGGTGCGGTGGTGATGGCGCCGCCTATCGACAGCAGCGACAGCGACAGGAAATGCACAAACATGCCGAGCCAGTCCGTCCATTGCAGGTTCAGGCTCATGGCGCGAGCTTGCGGTAGGTCAGCGTGCAGGCCAGCCCGCCGAGGCCAAGCAGCACATAGGCCAGCGGCAGGCGCAGCAAGGCGATGGCGGTGAAACACAGCAGCGCCAGCGCGATGCACAGCGGCAGGCCCAGCGGGTGCCTGGCCAGGGCGCTCATCAGCTTGAGGCCGGTGGCGGCGATCAGTCCGGCTGCGACCGCCCCCATGCCGCGCAGGGCACCGGCCACGCCGGGGTTGTCGGCGAACTGCGCATACACCAGCGCCAGCAGCAACACCACCAGCAGCGGCACAGTCAGCATGCCGGCCAGGGCCACCATGGCGCCGCGCAGGCCGAAGTAGCGGTGACCAATCATCAGCGAGAGGTTGACGACGTTGGGTCCGGGCATGATCTGCGCGACGGCCCATTCCTCAACGAACTCCTCACGCGTCATCCAGCGTTTTTTCTCGACCAGTTCACGCTGCACGACGGCGAGCACACCGCCGAAACCCTGCAGCGCCAGCAGGGTGAAGGAGACAAACAGGTCGGTCAGGGATTGCGGCTGCGGGCGGGTGGTTTCTTGCGTGCCGGGCGGTGCGTTCATGGCCCGATTATCGCCGGGCCGGCGCCGCGCCGCGGGTCGCCAGCCACAAACCGGACGCTATTAAAAAGATAGCTGCTGCCGACCACGGGGAAAGGGCTTCACCGAGAAAAAGCACGCCAAGCAGGGCCGCTGTCAATGGGTTGAGTGCGAGAAACACGGTGACCCGCGTCGGCGACTCGTGCTTGAGGGCGTAGAGCCACCAGAAGTAGCCGATGCCGCTGGAGATGCCGATCAGGGCGACCACGGTCCAGCTTTGCAGGCCGAGCGCCATGACCCGCGTGGGCCAGTTTTCGGTCAGGGCCAGCAGGCCGAGAAACAGCACCGATACCAGCATCGCAAAACTGGACACCGCCAGCGTCGGGTAACGCTGCAGGTAAGGGCGGTACAACACGCTGCACAGTGCGCCGACGCCGGCACTGGCCAGCACCGCCGCCTCACCCCACCAGTGGCCCGGGTGCGGCGCCTGGAGTTTGGGCCACAGCGACAGCGCCACACCGGTGATGGACAGCAAGACGCCGGCCAGCAGCGCGGCCGAAATGCGTTCGCGACCGAGGGCGCTGGACAGCAGCAGGGTCAGCAGCGGGAACAGGCTGAAAATCAGCGCCGCCTGGGCGGCACCGATGTGCTGCAGACCGTAATTGAGCAGCGCGATCAACACCGCAAACTGGCCGGTGCCGAGCCCGGCCATCGCCAGCCAGTCTGAAATTGCTATATTTTTAATAGCTGCTCGCGCTTGTCCACCAAGGGCTGGTGCCAGAAAAGACTTCAAGAAAAAAGGCAGGAGGCAGGCAAAACCAATCGCGTAACGCAGCAGGGCCAAGGTCAGCGGCGGGACGTCGGCCACGACAAAACGCGAGGCCACGATGGCTGCGCCAACCTGCACGCCGGTGGCGGCCGCGGCCAGCAGGGCCAGGTTGAGCTTCACCGGGGCGGCGGGCGGTTCACAGCCGTAGTTCCCACGTCTCGCCGACCAGGTCTTTGCCGAAACCGGTGTAGGGCTCGCTGTTGACCAGCTTGAAGCCGCGCCTGGCGTACAGGGCGCGTGCGCTGTCCAGGCAGCTGTTGGTCCAGAGCACCATTTTTTTGTAACCCTTGCTGCGCGCAAAGGCCAGGCATTCATCGGTCAGGCGTGCGCCCAGGCCCAGTCCGCGCGCCTGGGGCGTCAGGATCAGCAGGCGCAGCTGCGCCACGGTTTTGGACTTGCGCACGACAAAGGCCGAACCGACCCGCTCTCCGTCGACCTCAGCGATCCAGCAGCGCTCCCACTCGGGCTGGTGCTGGCGCACGTAGCCTGCGACGATCTCCGCCACCAGCGCTTCAAACGTGCTGTCCCAGCCGTACTCGCGGGCGTAGACCTCGCCATGCTGCTGCACCACCCAGCCCATGTCACCGGGTTGCGGGTCGCGCAGCACGACGTTTTGTCCGGCAGGGGACGTGTCAGGCGCCAGCAGGCGCTGCACGGTGGCCAGCGCCTGGGTCAGCTGCTGCTGCGCCGGCCTGGCCAGCGGTGACAGCAGGGCGGCCGCCTCGTCGCGCGAGCGTTGCTGCAGCGGTGCAAAAGCCTGGTGGCCGGCCTCGGTGAGTTGCAGCAGGCTTTGCCGGGCATCGGCGGGCGAGGGCGTGCGGGCCATCCATCCCTGGCGCTCGAAGCGGCGCAGGATGCGGCTGAGGTAGCCCGCGTCCAGCGCAAGGTCGCGGCCCAGCTCGGTGGCCGTGGGCTGGTCGCGATGCGCCAGTTCGTACAACACGCGCACCTCGGTCAGTGAAAACTCGCTGCCCAGATAAGGGTCGAGCACGCCGATGCGCTGCGTGTAGAAGCGATTGAAGCGGCGAACCGCCTTGACGTGGGCGGCGGAGACGGAAGTGGAAGCGGTACGCGGTGTCATGGCTGCCATGATTTATCAATTACTTGACAAAGTCAAGTAATCGGCGCCGACCCGGCAACCGGGGGTCAGCCCCCGTCGCCGCGGCCGATCAGGGTGCGCAGGATCTTCTTCAGGGCCGTGACGTCACGTTCGCTGAAGTCCTGCAGCAGCGAGGTTTCGTGCGCCTTGGCCTGGGCCAGCAGCGCAGCCACGGTGGCGCGGCCCTGTTCAGTCTCGAACACCAGGGTGCGCCGTGCATCGGCCGGGTCTTCGCCACGCCGCACCCAGCCGGCTTTTTCCATGCGTTGCACGAGTTTGGTCAGTGTCGGCTGCTGGGCCAGGATTTCGCGCGCGAGCTCGCCGATCGTCAGGCCGTCACCGTCCGACAAGGTGGCCAGCAGCCGCCATTCCAGCTGGCTCAAACCGGCGGCCTGGACCTGGGCGTGGAACTCGCTGTACACGGTGTGGCTGGCCCGCGCGAGCAGGTAGGACAGATAGCCGTCGATAAACCGGCTGGCAGCCGCTGGCGCACCGGCCGGTTTGCGGGAGCGGCTCACGGTGTGCCTCGCCAAAGAAGAGGTCGGGTTGGAGGCCGGGTTGATGCGCTTGCGTATTGCATGAATATTCATATATTATGCGACGAATGAATGCTGCCCTGCAAGCCACCCCGGATTCCGGTACCCCTGTTCCCGTTGCGGCACCGGACAGCCGGGCCCTGCGCATCGCGCTGGGCCAGTTCGCCACCGGTATCACGGTGGTGACCACCCGCGCCGGCAACGGTCCCTTTGTCGGGCTCACGGTCAATTCGTTTTCGGCGCTGTCGCTGGAGCCGCCGCTGATCCTCTGGTCGCTGCGCTGCAGTTCGCCCAGCCTGCCGGTCTTTGAAGAGGCCGAGCGTTTTGTCGTCAACGTGCTGGCCGAAGCCCAGGTGGAGGTGTCGCGCCGTTTCGCCTCGCCCCAGGCCGACAAGTTCGAGGGAGTGCCGCATGCGGAAAACGCCTGGGGCTTGCCGCTGCTGCATGGCGCCAGCGCCTGGTTCGAATGCCGCACGGTCTCGCGGCAAATCGCCGGCGACCATTGCCTGTTCATTGCCGAAGTCGAGCGCTTTACGCTGTCCGAGGCGGCGCCGCTGCTGTTTCATGCCGGCGGGTATTTCGCGCTCGGCTCACGCCTTTAAGAAAGAGTTTTCATGCTGCAGGAACGAATCGAAGCCAAATGGATTGACTGCTTTACCGAGACCTTTGCGCTGTGTGGCGTCAAGGCAGGCGATACGGCGGCCATCCTGTCCGAAACGCAGTCGCGGCCGGTCAATGTGCAGCTTGCCGAGCTGGCGCTGGCGCGCCTCGGTGCGCGGGCCTTTCACCTGGTGCTGGCCACGCCCCGGCTGGCCGCGCCGGTGCCGGTGCGTTCGACCGGCGCCTCGGACGCTATAGCCCAGCTCGCGCCTGTCGTGCAGGCCCTCGCAGCCAGCACCTTTGTGGCCGACCTGACTGTGGAGGGCCTGCTGCACGCGGCCGAGCTGCCCGACATTCTGAAGGGCGGCGCGCGCGTGCTCATGGTGTCCAACGAACACCCCGAAATCCTCGAGCGTTGCCTGCCCGATCCGGCGCTCGAGCCCAAGGTCAAGGCCGGCATCAAGCGGCTGCGCAACGCCAAGGCCATGCGTGTAACTTCGCCCGCGGGCACCGACCTGACCATCTCGCTGGTCGGGGCGCAGGCCGGCGGCGGCTGGGGTTACACGGCCCGGCCCGGCACCATCTCGCACTGGCCGGGCGGCCTGTGCCTGGCCTTTCCGGCCCAGGGCAGTGTCAACGGCCGGCTGGTGCTGGCCCCCGGCGATGTCAACCTGACCTTCAAACGTTATCTCGAACAAGCCGTGGTGCTGACGATTGAAAACGACTTTGTGACCGACATTGCCGGCCAGCATGTGGATGCCGACCTGATGCGCAGCTATTGGGCCGCCTGGGGCGACCGCGAAGCCTACGCCGTCTCGCATGTGGGCTGGGGCATGAACCCGAAGGCGCGCTGGGATGCGATGGCCCTGTACGACAAGAAGGACTTCAACGGCACCGAGCTGCGTGCCTTTGCGGGCAACTTCCTGTATTCGACAGGCGCCAACGAGGTGGCGGGGCGTCACACGCTGGGGCATTTCGATCTGCCATTGCGGGGCTGCACCGTAGCGCTGGACGGTCAGGTGATCGTGGACGCCGGGCAACTGACCGGCGAGCTGGCCTGAGCCATGGGAATGCCGGCTTATTTTGAGCAGGGGGAGGGCGACACCGCCGTGTTCCTGCTGCACGGCGTGGGTGGCGGCAAGGAAGCCTGGGCGCGCAACCAGCCGGTGTTGGCGAGTGGGGGCTTCAGAACGGTAGCCTGGGACATGCCGGGTTACGGCGCGTCAGCACCCCTGTCGCCCTGCACCAACGCGCTGCTGGCCGATGCCTTGAAAAACCTGATAACCCACGTGGGCGCCAGGCGCAATGTGCTGCTGGGGCACAGCATGGGCGGCATGATTGCGCAGGAACTGGTGGCCCTGCATCCTGCGCTGGTGCACGGCCTGATTCTCTACAGCACCTCGCCGGCTTTCGGCAAGGCCGATGGCGCCTGGCAGCAGCAGTTTTTGCAGAGCCGTTTTGCGCCGCTGGACCAGGGGCTGGGCATGGCGGGCCTGGCCAACCAACTGGTGCCGACCATGTTTGCACCCGGTGCCGAGCCGTCGCGAATCGCCGAAGCCGCCGCGTTGATGGCCCGCGTCCCCGCGGAAAGTTACCGCGCCGCGCTGTCGGCCATCGTGTCCTTCAACCGGCTGGCTGCGCTGGGCAACATCGCCGTGCCCACCCTGTGCCTGGCCGGTGAGCTGGACCTCAACGCGCCGCCCGCCGTGGTCGAAAAAATGGCCAGCCGCATTCCCGGCGCGGCTTACGTCTGCCTGCCGCAGGTGGGCCACATCGCCAACATCGAGCAGCCCGAGCTGTTCAACCACGCTGTCCTGACATTTCTGAAACAACATTTTCTGCCCTGACCCGACCCGAGGAACCGACCCATGTCTGCACTGCCTGTCTCCCCACCTCCTGCCGCCCGCTACCTGCCGCCTTCGATTGCCGGCGACTACACCGAACTCACGCCCAAGCAGACCGAACTGCTGGCCATCGCCGCCCGTCTCGGGCGCGAAAAATTCGCGCCACGCGCTCAGCAGATTGACCGCGATGCGGTCTTCCCCTTCGAGAACTACGCCGACCTGCGCGAAGCCGGCCTGCTTGGCATCTGTGTGCCCGAAGAACACGGCGGCTGGGGCGCCGACTTCGCCACCTATGTGATGACCGCCGCAGAAATTGGCCGGCATTGCGGCGCCACCGCGCTGACCCTGAACATGCATGTGAGCTCCACCATGTGGACCGGCTTCATCGCCGACGACCTCGACATGACGCCCGAGCAGCGTGCCAACCACGAGGCGCACCGCAAGGTGCATTACGAGCGGGTGGTGAAGCAGGGCAAGGTCTACTCGCAGCCGTTTTCCGAAGGTGGTGCCGCAGCCGCCGGCAAGGCGCCTTTCGGCACCCTGGCCCGAAAGGTCGAAGGCGGATACATCGTCAACGGCAAGAAAATTTTTGCCTCGCTGGCTGGTGCGGCTGACTACTACGGCATTTTGTGCACGCTGGACAAGCCAGGTGCGACCCAGCGCGATTCGCTCTACCTGGCAGTTGACAAAAACTCGGACGGTGTCAGTGTGACCGGCGACTGGGACCCGCTGGGCATGCGCGGCACGGTGTCGCGCACACTGGTGTTCCAGGACGTGTTTGTGCCTGAGGTCGAGCGCCTGATTCCCGAAGGCCTGTATGCCCAGGCTGCGCTGCGCTGGCCGCACATGTTTGCGACCCTGTCGCCGACCTACATGGGCATTTGCCAGGCAGCCTACGACTTCACCGTGCAGTACCTGCGCGGCGAGGTTCCCGGCACGCCGCCGGTCAAGCGCCGCATGTACCCGACCAAACAGATCGCGGTCGCGGAAATGAAGGTGCGCCTGGAGCAGACGCGCGCCATCTTTCTGCAGAATGCCCGCGCCGCCCGCGTCGATCCTTCCAAGGAAATCCGTCTCGGGCTGTACGCGGCGCACTACACCATCATGGAAAACGCCAACGAGATCTGCCGCTTGGCGGTGCGCACCTGCGGCGGCCAGTCCATGCTCAAGACCCTGCCGCTGGAGCGCATGTACCGCGATTCGCGTTGCGGCTCGCTGATGCTGCCCTGGACCGCGGAACTCTGCATCGACCGGCTCGGGCGTGAATGCCTTTACGAGGCTGGTGAACAGGACGAACAGGCCGTGCTGTAAGCCGGGATCGGAATGAACCTCGCGCAGATCATAAAGCGGCACGCGCAGTTTTCGCCGCAGCAGGTGGCAATCCATGCGGCGGGGGAAGACGTTACCTATCCCGCCTTGTGGCAGCGTATTGAACGCGCGACCGGGGTGTTGCTGGCTGCCGGTGTGCAGCCGGGCGCCCGGGTGGCCTGGCTGGGCTTCAATGACCCGGCCCTGCTGGTGCTGCTGTTTGCGCTTTCCCGCGTCGGGGCAATTCTGCTGCCGCTCAATTACCGCTTGGCCGCACCCGAACAGGTGGCCATTCTTGGTCATGCGGGGGTGAGCCTGCTGGTCAGCGACAGCGCCCACGCCGGCGCGGCTGCCGCGCTGGCCGCGGTCCAGGGCTGCCGCCTGCTGCCTGCCGCCGGGTTGGCCGCGGATGGCGGCGGCGATGCCGACGCCGGCGTCCTCGCGGGGGAGTACGCCTCGCCGGTGCTGCTGGTCTACACCTCGGGCACCACCGGCCGGCCCAAGGGCGCCTTGCACACGCAATCCGGCCTGATCTGGAACTGCGTGATTTCCGCCCATGCGCATGATCTCACCCAGGCTGACCAGGTGCTGAGTGTGCTGCCGATGTTTCATGTCGGCGGCCTGTGCATCCAGACCCTGCCGGCCCTGCATGCCGGTGCAACCGTGACCCTGCACGCGCGTTTTGACCCTGCGGCCTGGCTGGCCGATGTGGCCAGGCGGCGGCCCACGCTGTCACTGATGGTGCCGGCCACCTTGCGCGCGGTGCTGGACCATGCGGATTTCGCTTCAGCCGATCTTTCATCCTTGCGTTTTCTGGCAGCGGGCTCGTCCACGATTCCGGCCTCAATGATTGCGGCCATCCATGCGCGCGGCGTGCCGCTTGGCCAGGTCTATGGCGCGACCGAAACCGGCCCGGTCTCCATCTACCTGCGCCGTGCCGATGCGATGCAGCACGTCGGTGCGGCGGGCAAGGCCGGGCTGCATGTGGACGTGAAGCTAGTCAACACGCAGGGCGAAACCGTGGCCCCGGGCGAGGTCGGTGAAATCTGCGTACGTGCGCCCAATGTGATGTGTGGCTATTGGGCCGATGACAACAACCCGGCTTTTGCCGATGGCTGGTTTCACACCGGCGACCTGGCGCGCTGCGATGACGCCGGGTTCCACGAGGTGGTGGGACGCTCGAAAGACATGATCATCTCCGGTGGCGAAAACGTCTACCCGGCCGAGATTGAAAACCTGCTGGCCGACTGCCCGCAGATCCTGGAAGCCGCGGTGGTCGGCCAGCCCGATGCGCGCTGGGGAGAGGTGGTGGTTGCCGTCATTGTGAAAGCCCCCGGCGCGGATCTCGACGCGGCGCAGGTGTTGCAACTGTTCGAGGGCCGGCTCGCACGCTTCAAACACCCCAAGCGCATCGTGTTCTGCGAGGCCTTGCCCAAAACCGCGCTGGGCAAGGTGCAGAAAGCCGGCCTGCTGGCCGGCCTCGCAGCGCAATCAACCCTCAATAAACCGGCT
The DNA here is from genome assembly GCF_002278925.1 of Polaromonas sp. 39-63-25. GTDB lineage: Bacteria > Pseudomonadota > Gammaproteobacteria > Burkholderiales > Burkholderiaceae_C > Polaromonas. The sequence goes on along the minus strand of NZ_NCJH01000001.1, from coordinate 232,430 downwards.
GGTGCTTTCTGATCGTGGCCTTGACCTCGTCGCTGAGCGCAAAACCCGGACCGTACTGGGCAGCCAGTTCGCCGGCGCGCTGCACAAAGGCGTCCACGCCCATGCTGTAGATGAACTGCATCGCGCCGCCGGTCCAGGCGGGAAAACCAATGCCGAAGATGGAGCCGATGTTGGCGTCGTGCACGCTGGTCAGCACGTTTTCGCTGAGGCAGCGCGCGGTCTCCACGGCCTGGCGGTACAGCAGCCTGTCTTTCAGGTCGGTGATGGCCCAGGCCGCATCGGGTTTTTCGAACAGGGGCTTGAGTTCAGGCCACAGGGTTTTCTTCGCGCCTTTTTCCTCGGGGTAGTCGTAGAAGCCGGCGCCTGCGGCCCGGCCATTGCGGTCGAACTCCTTGACCATGCGCTCGACGATCAGCTCGCCTGGCGTGGCGATGTAGGTCTTGCCTTCGGCCACGTAGTCGGCGCGGGTCTGGTCCAGCACATGCACGCTCAGTGAGAGCGCGGTTTCGTCGAGCACGGCGAGCGGGCCCACCGGCATGCCGCACTGGATGCCGGCGTTTTCAATTGCTGCCGCGGGAATGCCTTCGCCCAGCATGGCCGCGCCTTCCATCACAAAGGTGCCGAAGGTGCGGCTGGTATAAAAACCGCGCGAGTCGTTGACCACAATCGGAATTTTGCCCAGGGCCTGCACATAGTCAAAGGCACGCGCCACGGTGTCGTCGTCGGTTTGCTTGCCGCGGATGATCTCGACCAGCTTCATCTTGTCCACCGGGCTGAAAAAGTGGATGCCGATGAATTTGTCCGGGTGCGAGCTCGCCGTGGCCAGCCCGCTGATCGGCAGGGTGGAGGTGTTGGACGCAAAAAAGCCGCCAGGTGCCAGCAAGGGCTCCGCTTCCTGCGTGACCTTGGCTTTCAGGTCGCGGCGCTCGAACACGGCTTCGATGATCAGATCGCAGCCGGCGAGGTCGGCCACCTTGTCGGTGGCGCTGATGCGCGCGAGCAGGGCCGCCTGATCGGGCACACTCATGCGGCCCTTGTCCACGCGTGCCTGCGTCAGTTTGGCGCTGTAGGCCTTGCCCGCATCGGCCTTGTCCTGGCTCACATCCCTGAGCACGGTGCTGATGCCGCGGCTGGCCTGGGCGTAGGCAATGCCCGCACCCATCATGCCGGCGCCGAGCAGGCCGACTTTCTGCGGCTTGTAACGCGGGACATCTTTCGGACGCGAGCGGCCCGACTTGATCGCGTTCATGTTGAAGAAGAAGGTGTTGATCATGTTTTTGGCCACCGGGCTCACGATCAGCCGGGCCAGGTAACGCGATTCGATGCGCAGCGCCGTGTCGAAATCGACCTGCGCACCCTCGACCATGGCGGCCAGCGCATATTCGGGGGCCGGGTACAGGCCGCGTGTTTTCTGCTTGAGCACGGCCGGCGCCACGGCCAGCATGCCGGCGATCTTGGGGTTGGCCGGCGTGCCGCCAGGCATCCTGTAGTTCTTGTCGTCCCAGGGGTGGTGCGCCGGCGCGGCGGCGCCATCATGCGTCGCGATCCAGGCCAGCGCCGCAGGGCGCAGCGCGGCGGCATTCGGCACCAGTTCTTGCACCAGGCCAAGCTCCAGCGCTTCATGCGGGTTGAACAGTTTGCTTTCCAGAATATAGGGCTGCGCGCCCATCAGGCCCAGCAGCCGCGTCATCTTGGTGATGCCGCTGGCGCCGGGGATCAGGCCCAGCGTGATTTCAGGCAGGCCGAACTGGATTTTCTTGTCATCGACGGCAATACGGTAATGGCCAACCAGTGCCACTTCCCAGCCGCCGCCCAGCGCCGTGCCATTGAGGCAACTGACCACCGGCTTGCCCAGGGTCTCCAGCGTGCGGAAGTTCTTTTTGGTCTGCTCGATTTCCTGGAACACCGCCGCGGCATCCGATGCCTTCAGGCGCATCGTGGCCTTGAGATCGGCGCCGGCAAAGAAGGTGCTTTTGTTGGACGCCAGCACGATGCCGCGAATCGCGTCCTTGTCCTTGACCACCTGTGCAGTGGCTTCGGTCAGGTCTTTCTGCCACTGGGCACACATGGTGTTGACCGGTGAGCCTTCCTCGTCGAAGGTGAGGGTGGCAATGCCGTCGGTCAGTTCGTACTTGATTGTTTTCATCTGTTTGTCATTGCGGGCTCGACCCGCAATCCATGTTGGGTGAATGTCATATGTCGGCGGGCTGTGGATGCCGGGTCAAGCCCGGCATGACAGGGTTTAAATGGCTTCCACAATCGTTGCAATGCCCATGCCGCCGCCCACACACAGCGTGGCCAGGCCGTAACGCAGCTTGCGCCTGTGCAGCTCGTCGATCAGGGTGCCCAAAATCATCGCGCCGGTTGCGCCCAGCGGGTGGCCCATGGCGATCGCGCCGCCGTTGACGTTGACCTTGTCGTGCGGCACCTTCATCTCTTTCATGAAACGCATCACCACCGCGGCAAAGGCTTCGTTGACTTCAAACAGGTCGATCTGGTCTACGCCCAAGCCGGCCTTGGCCAGCGCCTTGCGAGCCGCCGGCATGGGGCCGGTCAGCATGATGGTCGGGTCGGCGCCGCTGAGGGCCGCCGCAACAATACGCGCGCGCGGCGTGAGGCCATGGATTTTTCCGGCGGCTTCGGAGCCGACCAGCACCGCCGCTGCGCCGTCCACGATGCCCGACGAGTTGCCGGCGTGGTGCACATGGTGGATGCGCTCGACCTGCGGGTAGCGGGTCAGGGCGACCTGGTCGAAACCCATGGCGCCCATCTGTTCAAAAGCCGGCCGCAGCGAGGCCAGGCCTTCCAGCGTGGTGTGCGGCTTGATGAACTCGTCCTGCGCCAGGATGGTCTGGTCGAGGAAGTCCTTTACCGGCACGACCGAGCGGTCGAAATGGCCGGCCGCCCGGGCCTGGGCCGCGCGCTTCTGACTCTCCAGCGCAAAAGCGTCGACATCGGCGCGGCTGAAACCTTCAATCGTGGCGATCAGGTCGGCCCCAACCCCTTGCGGCACAAAACCGGTGGCACTGTTGGTCTCCGGGTCCTGGGCCCAGGCGCCGCCGTCCGAACCGATGGGCACGCGGCTCATGCTTTCGACGCCACCGGCCACCACCAGCTCTTCCCAACCCGAACGTACCTTCTGCGCGGCCAGGTTGACGGCTTCCAGGCCGGAGGCGCAAAAACGGTTGATCTGCACGCCAGAGGCGCGGAAGTCCCAGCCGGCTTTGAGCGCAGCCACCTTGGCGATGACGGAGCCCTGTTCGCCAATCGGCGAGACCACACCCATCACCACGTCATCGACTTGCGCGGTGTCAAAGTTGTTGCGGCGCTGCAGCTCGGTCAGCACACCGGCCAGCAGGTTGACCGGCTTGACCTCGTACAGGCTGCCGTCCTTTTTGCCTTTGCCACGGGGGGTGCGGATGGCGTCGTAAATGAATGCTTCGGTCATGGGGTGCTCCTGCTGAATGGGGGGAGGGCAGTGCCGGCAAGGGGAGGTGCCGGTTTCTGCGCCGAAAAGCCGCAGGAACGAGTATATTCATTTCACCAAGCAAATGCTTTGCATAAATATGGCCCCCACGCTCAGCCCTCCATCTGCTTTTTACTCTTTGACTTCTTCCAACAGGTGACCCCATGATCGAACGCACACTTTTCAGCAGCGACCACGAGGCCTTTCGAGACAGCTTTCGCCGCTTCATGGACAAGGAAATTGCACCTTTCCACGCGTTATGGGAGGAACAGGGTTATGTGGACCGCGCGGTCTGGAACAAGGCCGGGGAGAACGGCTTCCTGTGCATGACCATGCCCGAGGAATACGGCGGCGCTGGCGCCGACAAGCTGTATTCCGTGGTGCAGATGGAAGAGCTAAGCACCGCGGGCTTTTCCGGCATCGGTTACGGCCTGCACAGCGAGATTGTGGCGCCCTACATCCTGCATTACGGCACCGAGGCGCAGAAGAAAAAATACCTGCCCAAACTTGCCAGCGGCGAGATGGTGGGCGCCATCGCCATGAGCGAGCCGTCGGCCGGCTCCGACCTGCAGGGCGTCAAGTCCACGGCCCTCCAGCAGGCCGACGGCAGCTTCCTGCTCAATGGCAGCAAGACCTTCATCACCAACGGCTGGCATGCCGACCTGGTGGTTGTGGTGGCCAAGACCAACCCCGCGGCCGGCGCCAAGGGCACCAGCTTACTGCTGGTCGAGCGCGGCATGCCGGGTTTTGCGGTAGGCAAACGCCTGAAGAAGCTGGGCCTGAAGGCGCAGGACACCTCGGAGCTGTTTTTTGACAATGTGCGTGTTCCCGCGGAAAACCTGCTGGGTGGTACCGCCCAGGAAAACCGTGGCTTCATCTGCCTGATGGAACAACTGCCCTGGGAGCGGCTGCAGATCGCGATCGGTGCGGTCGCTGCGGCGCAGGCGGCGATCGGCTGGACGGTCGACTATGTGAAGGAACGCAAGGTCTTCGGCCAGCCGGTGGCCAGTTACCAGAACACGCGTTACACCCTGGCCGAGCTGCAGACCGAAGTGCAGGTGGCACGCGTGTTTGTGGACAAATGCACCGAGTTGCTCGCCGATGACAAGCTCGATACCGCGACGGCCAGCATGGCCAAGTACTGGTGCTCGGACCTGCAGTGCAAGGTGATGGACGAGTGTGTGCAGCTTTTCGGCGGCTACGGCTACATGTGGGAGTACCCGATCACCCGTGCCTATGCCGACGCACGCGTGCAGCGCATCTACGGCGGCACCAACGAAATCATGAAGGAAGTGATCACCCGAGCCATGGGCCTGGGCGCCAAGCCGTCCTGATGACGGCAACGGGACAAAAAAAAGGGCTCCGGGAGAATCCCGGAACCCTTTTCCTGTGGTCAGGCCCGCTTAATTGACGCGGCGCTCGATGACGATTTCCTCGACTTCAACACGGCGGTTGGGTGCCAGGCAATTGATCAGGTCCGTGCGTTTGCGGTCATTGCAGGTGACGACCGGGTTGGCTTCGCCCTTGCCGACGGCTGTCAGGCGATTGGCCGCCACGCCCTTGCTGGTCAGGTAGTTCCGCACGGCTTCGGCGCGCTGCTGCGACAGCTTCTGGTTGTAGGCGTCCGAACCCAGACGGTCGGTGTAGCCGGTCACGGTGACATTGCCACTGTATTGGCCGGCCCCCAGGACCTGTGCAATCTCGTCGAGCTTGGTCTGCGGCATGCGCAACTGGGCGCTGTCGAAGGCAAACAGTTCGGTGGCCGACAGGGTCACACGCTCAAAGCGTGCCGGCGCGGCGGCCGGCGGTGGAGGCGGGGGTGCCATGACAGGCGCCGGTGCCGGCGGTGGTGTGTACTGCGCCACCTGGGTGCGCACTGGCTTGTCGAAGTAGTAGCTCAGGCCGAAGTTCAGCGAATTGGTCGTGAGGTGGTCGGCGCCGAAGGTGTTGTGGCGAACGTAAGCGCGGCTGCGGCGCAGGTCGGCCTGCATGAACCACTGCTCGGACAGGGCCACCTGGAAGCCGGCGCCCAAGCTCAGGTAAGGCGAGGTGGCACTGGCTGTGGGCAGTTTGTCGCGCTGCGCGCCAATTCCGGCGAGCAGGAAGGGGCGGAAGTTGCTGCGGTTGAACATGTACAGGGCATCGACGCCCAGTGTGGCCTGCTCGTAACGGATGCCGTTCTCGGTCGACCGGCCCAGCGTGCCGCCCCCCTGGATGTCCCATGACGGCGACACCGCTTTACCGAGGCGCAGGCCCAGCGCATTGAAATTCTTGCCGCCGTTGAATCGGTCATCAGGATCCACCACGCTGATGCTGGGCATGATGTAGGTTGACGGGTTGTCAACCATCTGGGCCATCAGCAATGCCGGGCTCATGCAGGCAAGCGCGGCTGCGGCGGCAGAAAAGGTTCTGATGTGGGTGAGTTTCATGGCGTGTCCTTCAAACAAGAGCCGATGCGTTGATAGGGGAGGGATGGCATCGCGGCCCATTGGCGCCGCGATGGTCAAGCATTGGGCCGTGGGTGGGGGTGCCGTATCGGTGCAGCCCGCATGAAGCTGTGGGACAGCGCCTACTGTTGCGTCATGACTGTGTCGGCCTCTTGCCCGCAGGGGCATAAAAAAGCCCCGCTCGAAGCGGGGCGTGACAGGCACGATGGGCGCCCCTGTGATGGCGCCGTGGCGGAAGGCCCGCCAGCATTGCCAGCTCAATTCGCCAACAGGTTTTTCATCAAGAGGGATCCTTGCTGCGGGTGCGGCCCACAGCGCTGAAGATGCCTATGCCCAGAATCACGAGCGCTCCGATGCCAATGTAGACAGGGGGGACGCCGGCTTCGAACGCCCCCCAGACCAGACCACCCATAAAAATTGCGAAACCGACCATATAAAGCGCAAAAGACATTGCTTCCTCCAGAAGTTGATGGGCAAGTATCTGCAAGGACGCTCGCCCCACCTATCGGGCGCAGGCTTTTTGCCATGTCGGAGAAAACCGACGGCTGGCGACGCGCGGTGCTAAACCAGAAGTTTTACTGAAATGCAGGTTTTGACGCCTTAGGACCTGTTTCCTGACATTTGTCACAGCCGCGTACCGTCAGATTACCGTGTATCAGAAGATGACAAGCTGTAACTAAAAGCATACGATGCTTATGTTGTCAAGGGCGGCTTCCCCCCAGAAAAGCCCTCATGACAACACCATAGGCAACATAACTAGATTGACAACAGGGTTGGCACACGTCATTCAACATTCAGCACGCCATGTCGTTCTTCCAAAACTTATTCTCTTCCTCGCAGGGCCACAAGGAAGGCGGTTCGGGACCGGAGACTGGCCCCGTCAAAATGAATCTCGACGAACGCATGGCGTTTCGCCGCGAGATGCTTTTTGATTCGGTCAAGGCCACCATGGAAAGCCGGGGCATCCTCAGTGCAAGCTACCGCTTCAAGGTCGTACGCGCCGACAAGCGCGGTCACAGCTTCGTCGTGATGGTGGACTTGTCCACCGATTTCATGGAAAGCGAGCAGGGGCAGCAAAAAAACCTGGCTGCGTTGGGCGCCGTCATCGGAAAAAACGCACTGGCCCGTTATGGCCTGGGCGTGCCGGCTGTGTACTGGCGGGTCAACGAGGAGCTCAAGGGCTTCGATCCCCAGCGCGCCGAAGCCACCGCCGCGCCGGACGCCATCAGCCCCGAGGCGATGCGGGCCTCGAACCTGCGTCGCTACGAACGCGCGACGGCGCAGGAGCTGGCGGCTTTTGAGTCTGCCTGGCAAAACAGCAGTGAGATGGCCATCGGTGACCGCACCTACTCGTCCGACCTTGCGCCGCTGACCGGCGGCGACAGCAAGGACAGTCGCTAAGCCTCTGTAAGGGCGTGCTTGCTGCACAGCGCGGGATAATGGCGGTCTGTTCACCGACCGGGTTTGTCCGATGCCTTTTTTCTTCCTGCGTTTGCCAGCCCGGGCAAAAGCCCCCACCTCCGTTCTTTCATCGAAAGCCCCCGCATGAGCGAGCCGGCCCGCATCCATTGGGTCGAGGAGGCCCAAGCCCGCTCAGCCCGCTGGCGTTCCGAAAGCGGGGCGGCGCCACCCAGACGGGTGCAGGTGGCCGACGACACCCTGACCGCGGACGCGGCGTTTCGCCTGGCCAGCGAGGGCACGGCCATTTTGTGGCGTGGGGATTTCCAGAATGCGCGGCAATTGCTGCAGGCCCTGGCCAGGCGCATCGACAAGCCCAAAAAGATCAAGAAAGCCAAGGCCAGGGCTGAGGCAGCCGCGGTCTCTCCGCTCGACGCCTTCAACCAGCACCGCCAGGCCCAGTCGCAGCGTGCGCGCACGCTGGCCATGCTGGTGCTCGAGTTCGATGGGGCGCATCACATCAGCCTGCGGCGGGCGCCGGATGTCGCGCAGGCCTGCAGCGAAGCGTATGGCCCGGGCGACGCGGCGCAGGGCAGCTATGTGGCCTCATTGCGCGAACTGCTGGGCCTGATCGGCGCGCACGAATGGCGCAAGAAAGGGGTGGAGATCGCCGCGCTGGGCGGAGCGCGCATTCACCCGCACTACGGCGTGTTTGCGCCGGTGCGCGGCGAGTACCTGAGCCTGGTGGCCGAGACACCCTTGCCGCCGGCCGCCCTCACCAACAGCCTGGCCTTTGACATCGGGACCGGCACCGGCGTGCTGGCGGCGATCCTGGCGCGCCGCGGTGTGCAGCAGGTGATCGCGACCGATCAGGACCCGCGCGCGCTGACATGCGCCCGGGAAAACCTGGCACGGCTGGCCCTGGCCGGGCGCATCACGCTGCAGGAAGCCAACCTGTTTCCCGACGGCCGCGCGCCGCTGATCGTCTGCAATCCGCCCTGGGTGCCGGCGCGTCCCAGCTCGCCGGTCGAGCATGCGGTGTACGACCCGGAGAGCCGCATGTTGCGCGGTTTCCTGCAGGGGCTGGCCGCGCATCTGGCGCCGGGCGGGGAAGGCTGGCTGATCCTGTCGGATCTGGCCGAACACCTGGGTCTGCGCTCGCGCAGCGAGCTGTTGGACTGGATCGCCGCGGCGGGGCTGCAGGTGCTGTCACGTGTAGACGTGAAGCCGCAGCATCCGAAAGCCGCCGATGCCAGCGATGCCCTGCATGTCGCCAGGGCGGCGGAGGTCACCTCGCTCTGGCGGCTGGCTGCGAAGGCGGATTGAACGTGATTTGCTATGAATTGAATAGCTGCCAGCGCCCATGGGTAAAGGGCTAAAGCCTGTTTTTTCATGAATGCCTGGTGATACAAGGAGACCTCCATGCCTTATGAGTTGCACTACTGGCCCACCATCCAGGGCCGCGGCGAGTTTGTCCGGCTGGCGCTGGAGGCGGCCGGCGCCGACTACGTGGACGTGGCGCGCGGTCCCGAAAGCCGGGGGCAGGGCGTCGCCGCCATGATGCATTACCTCGACAGCCCGCAGGTCGTGCACCCGCCGTTTGCGCCGCCCTTTCTGGTGGACGGCAAGGCCGTCATCGGCCAGACCGCGGCGATCCTGCTCTACCTCGGCCCGCGCCTGGGTCTGGTGGCCAAAAATGAATTGCAGCGTTTGTGGACACACCAGCTGCAGCTGACGATTGCCGACGCGGTGATGGAAGCCCACGACACCCATCACCCGATCTCCACCGGCCTGTATTACGAAGACCAGAAAAAAGAGGCCGTGCGGCGGGCCAAGGCTTTTCGTGAAGAGCGCATTCCGAAATTTTTCGCCTGGTTCGAAAGCGTGCTGGCGCGCAACCCCGGTAGCAGCGCCTGCCTGGTGGGCGCACGCCTGAGTTACGCCGATCTGTCGCTGTTCCAGCTGGTGGCCGGCCTGTTGTACGCTTTTCCGCTGGCCACCGGGCGCGCCCTGCAGCAAGCCCCGCTGGTGGCCGGCCTGCACGCGCGGGTGGCGCAACACCGGCGCGTGGCCGCCTACCTCGCCAGCGAGCGACGCATCCCCTTCAACGAAGAAGGCATTTTCCGGCGTTACCCCGAGCTGGCTGGCTGAGCCTGGTGTCCGACTGAACCTGGTGCCGGCGCATGCGGCGCGGCATCTTCTGCAGGGCGCCCTGCACGGCGTCCTCTCCTACAGGCCGGGTTGTCCTCGCCTGACCGCGAGCCCCTGAAGCGCGTACCACGATGGCCTCCTGAACTGAAAAACTGCGATCGCAAGACACCCGGCATCACCGGCGCAGTTTCCAGTCCACAAACGGACCATCCCATTACCCCTGAAGGAGCTTCACCATGTCACTTGACGAACACGACAAGAACCTGAATCTGGACCCGATCACTGACGCACCGGGCGCCCACCCGGTGGGTACCGGCGTGGGTGCCGCCCTGGGCGGCGCTGCCGCCGGAGCGGCCGTCGGCGCATTGGGCGGGCCGGTGGGCGCTGCGGCCGGAGCGGTTGTTGGCGCGGTGGCCGGCGGACTGGGCGGCAAGGCGGTGGCCGAAGCCATCAACCCCACCGCTGAAGAAGCCTACTGGCGCGAGCAGTACACCCGGGAGGCCTACTACGATGCAAGCCGCAGCTATGACGACTATGCACCGGCCTACCGCCTGGGCCTGTACGGGCGCAGCAACTACACCGGTACGTTTGACGATGCGCAAAGCGACCTGGCCGTGCATTGGGACAACCGCAAAGAGCGCTCGACCTTGAGCTGGCCCGAAGCCGAGGCGGCCAGCCGCGCCGCCTGGGCGCGGGTGGACGACCAGCTCTCATCGCGCACGCTGACTGGCGAGATCGCCGACAACGACGACGTGATCGACACGCTCAACGAGTTGCTGGAGTCCTGCCGCGACGGTGAATACGGTTTCACCGAATGCGCCGAACACGTGAAGGCGCAGGACCTCAAAACCCTGCTGCGGCGTCATGCCGACGAATGCCGCGGTGCGGCTGCCGAGCTGTCCGGGCAGATCCGCCAGCTGGGCGGCGAGCCCGAAGAAGGCGGTACGACCAGCGGTGCCATGCATCGCGGCTGGGTGTCGGTGCGCGGCACGCTCAGCGGTTACACCGATCTGGCCATGCTGGACGAATGCGAGCGCGGCGAGGACGCGGCAAAGGCCCGCTACCGCAATGCCCTCAAGGAAAATCTTCCCCCGGCGATCAGGACCCTGGTGGAGCGCCAGGCCCAGGGCGTGCAGCGCAACCACGACCAGGTCAAGGCCCTGCGTGATGCGCTGAAGACGGCTTCCTGATCGGTCGTTTCACCCACAAAAAAGCTGGCACAAGTGCCAGCTTTTTTTTGTGTCATGACAGCGGGGTCAGGTATCAGTCACGGTTACCGTGGCCTTTGCCGTTCCCGTTCCCGTTGCCGTGCCGTTTGTCATTGTGTTTGTCGCGCTTGTCGTACTTCTCGTACTTCTCGTACTTGTCCTTTTTGTCCTTTTTATCCTTGACGTACACATAGTTGGCATCGCGCACCCAAGTGCCCGGCTGGCGGTGATAACCGTCGCCGCGTTGCTCCCAGCGGTCCGGCGCCCAGCGGTAGCCGTCGCGCTTCTGGATGGCGCGACCGCGTACCCAGACATGGCGCTCGCCGGTCCAGGCCCAGTAGCCCGGTGCCCAGACCTGCGCGGGTGCAAGCACGGGGACGGCCTCGTACTGCGGCTGGGGTGGTGCCAGGTTGATGTTGATGCTGACCTGTGCGATGGCCGGTGCAGCAGCCGCACCGGCCAGCACGATGGCAAGCATGATTTTTTTGAGCGAGTGGTTGACGATCATGAAGATCTCCTTGGGTTGTTGATGCGAGTGTGGCGGGGTGCCTGCAGCGCCATACCGCACGACGCGTAAAGTTGCGTCTGCTGCGGATGCGAAGGTGTAAAGCTTTGTCCGAGGCCTGGAGTTGCTATTGATTCAATAGCTGTTTGCGCAGGCCGGATGAGGGCTGGAGCGTGATTTGTCTAGTTCTTCAGCCTGCTGCCGCAGTCCACCTGGGCGTTGAGTGCGACGCCCCCGGCGCCATAACTGCTGTCGGTCACCTTGCAGCTCGAGGCCTTTTCAATGGCCCGGACCAGGTTGGCCTTTTTCTGGGGGCCATCAGGCAGGTGGCGCGGCGCCTGCGCCGACCAGGTGCTGGCCGTGATCTGCTCGACCCGGTAGGCATGACCGTCGAGCTGCACGGTCTGCGGCGGTGACTCCAGCTGGGAGCCCGGCGCCACACATGCGGACAACAGGGCGGCCAGGCCGGCCAAAGCCACACCGGCTAAAGATCGGCGCCAGGGATGGCAGGGCGCAGAAGGAGTGTCAGATTTCAAAGGAGTAACTCTGGGGGGTGTTCATGATGTTCAGGGCCGCCTTGGGCTCGGGCACCAGCGAGGGTTTGTCGGGCACCTTCGACTGCGGGCACCCGGTGAGCAGGGTCAGTGCAAAAAGTACAGGCAGTGCCGTCAAAAAATGCTTCATGGCGTGTTCCCGAAAAAATCATCGAGTGTCCAGACCGCCGGCCGCGCAGAGTGCAAGCTGCAAGCCGCCGGAACTTGGCATGAAGATACGCCGGGATCAGTCGCGCGCGAAGCCGGTTGCAACCCAAGCGCCTGTCAGGAAGGCGCGCGTGAGCTTGTCAAGGCGGTCCTACACCGCGGCATCGGCCTTCGTCGGCCCTTGTCGGTTTTTGCAGCTTTTAGGCAGATGCCCGCGCCCGAGAGGGCTTCGGTGATGCGACCGGTTTGTCCGCCTTGAAGCCGAGCGCTTTCATGGCGGCGGGCAGGGTGCAACGGGCTTGTTCGTAGCCCTCCCAAGGCGAGTTGCCGGTGGCCACACGATCGGCGATGTTGGCCGCCGTCCAGTGCGCCGGGCCGCTCAGGCTGTCCAGCTCGTCCCAGCCGACCGGTACCGACACACCGAGTCCGGGCCGGGCCCGCAGCGACCAGGCACAGACCGTGGTGGCGCCGAAACCGTTGCGCAGGTAGTCGGGGAAAATTTTCCCGACGCGGTTGCGCGGCCCGCTTTTGGCCACAAAACGCTCGGGGATCACCGCGGACAGATGCCGCACGATGGCCTGCGAGAAATCCTTGACCGTGTCCCAGCTGAAGGCCGGTTTCAGCGGCACCACCACATGCAGGCCCTTGCCGCCGCTGGTCTTGAGAAACGCCGGCAGGCCGAGTTCCTTCAGTAGCGCATGGACCAGTTGGGCCGCCTCGCGGATCTGCGCCCACGACACACCTTCACCCGGGTCCAGGTCAAAGGTCATGCGATCGGGTTTGGTCATGGACCGGGTGGTGGCATTCCAGGTGTGGAACTCCATGACATTGAGCTGGGAGGCGGCCAGCAGCACCTTCGCCGTGGTGATTTCCAGCAAGGGCGCATGGCCGGGGTCCAGCGCCGGGTCCAGCAGCTTGAGGCCGGGGATGGCCGTCGCCTCGGCGTGTTTCTGGAAGAACAGCTCGCCCTGGACACCGTCCGGCGCCCGCACCAGCGCCACCGGCCTGGCCCGCAAATGCGGCAGGATCAGCGGTGCCACCAGCGCGTAGTAGTGCACCAGGTCGAGTTTGGTCATACCGGTGTCCGGGTCCACCACGCGTTCGGGATGGGTGACGCGCAGCGTGCCGGTGTCCGCGGCCGGGCGGGTTGTGCTGCGGTTTTTGGCGGCTGCGGTGCCTGGCGCTGCCGCAGGTTTTTTGTTCGTGGGCATGAGGTCCTCAATGGGCTGCGCCGACTCGCGGGTAACCTTGCGCGCGTCCTTGTCGGTGCGCAGACCCTGGAACACGGCGTGGCGGATGCGCCCGGTGTGCGTCCATTGTGCAAAAACGACCTCGGCCAGCAGCACCGGTTGGACCCAGTGGCCCTTGACCGAGGCGGGCAGTCCGGCAAAAGCAGGGCGGGGCGTCGCCAGCGCAGCCAGCTTGCCCTGCAGCTTTTGCAGGGTTTTGTCGTCAAACCCGGTGCCCACGTTGCCTGCATAACGCAGGGCGCCCTGGTCGTCATACACACCCAGCATCAGGGCGCCCAGGCCGGTGCGGGAGCCCTTGGGATCGGTGTAGCCGCCAATCACAAACTCCTGGCGCAGCTGTGTCTTGAGCTTGATCCAGCTCGGCGAGCGGCGCGACACATAGGGCGATGACGCCCGTTTGCCGATCACACCCTCCAGCCCCAGACTGCGTGCAGCGTCGAGCAGGTCCTGCGTGCCGGCCTCAAAGGTCTCGCTGAAACGGATCGCGCCCGGCGCTGCCGCCTGCACCAGCGCCCGCAGGATGTTGCGCCGCTCGAGCAGCGGCAGCGGCCGCAGGTCGTAGCCTTCATAAAACGGCAGGTCGAAAACGTAATAGACGATCTGCGCGGTGCTGCCGCTGTCAAAAGCGTTTTGCAGCGCGCCGAAGTCAGGCACGCCCTTCTTGCCATGCACCACGATTTCACCGTCCAGCCAGCCGGAGCGCAGGCCCAGCCGAGACAGGGCTTCCACCAGTGCCGGCAGCCTGGCGGTCCAGTCGTGCCCGTTGCGCGTGAAGCAGCGGATGGAGGGGCCTTCCACGCGTGTCAGCAGGCGGTAGCCGTCGAACTTGATCTCGTACACCCAGTCCTGGCTGTCACTCGGCAATTGGGTGACCAGCGTCGCCAGCTCAGGGGCCAGCGTTTGCGGCAGGTCGTCCTTGATGGCGCCCTGCGGCAGGCGGGGTTTCGCGGAGGTTTTTTTGCTGGCGGCAGCGCTGCCGGTGGAGGCGGCTTTGGCTGCAGCCTTTTTGGCGGCCGCTCTTTTGCGTGGCGTCAGCGGCGTGCCGGTGATCACGCTGTCGGGCAGTGCCTGCAACACGTCGTACTCGGCGGCCGGCCGGGCCGCGTCGTCCTTGTCCTTGATCAGCAGCCAGGGCGGCTGGCGCTCCCCACTTTTGCCATGCATGCGCACCAGTGACCAGTGACCCCGGAGTTTTTCGCCCTCCAACTCGAACTTGAGTTTGCCGTTCTGAAGCCCCGCGACCGGGTCGCCGGCAGGCAGCCAGGTGCCGCGATCCCAGACGATGACATTGCCTGCGCCGTACTGTTTGTCGGGAATAGTGCCCTCGAAGCTGGCGTACGAGAGCGGATGGTCTTCCACCTGCACCGCCATGCGTTTGACGCCGGGGTCCAGGCTGGGACCTTTGGGGACGGCCCAGCTTTTCAGCGTGCCTTCGAGTTCAAGCCGGAAGTCGTAGTGCAACTGGCTCGCGTCATGTTTCTGGACCACGAAGCTGCGGGCCTGGGAGCGTGTGCCTCCTGTGACCGGCTCCGGTGTGTGTTTGAAGTCGCGCTTGGCGCGGTAGGCCTGGAGTGGGTCATCGGCAGCCATGGATGTGTGTGGCCGGCTTCGGGTTCAGGCGGCGCGGCGCCGGCTCGCGGCGCCGGTTTTGGCGGCCGGCTTGCGGGCCGGCGCGGTGCTTGCGGGTTTGGCCGATGTTTTTGCCGGTGTTTTGGCCGTGGTCTTGCCGGCTGTGCCGCCCTTGTGATGCAGGCTGCGCTGCAGCAGCTCGGTCAGGTCGATGATTTTTGCGCCCCCAGTGCCTGTTGATGCATCAGAAGCTTCCGGTTGCTCGACGGTTTCGACCTTGCCTTGCTTCACCTTCTGCTGGACCAGGGCCGTGATGGCATCGGTGAACGAATCCTTGAACTGCTCCGGCTTCCAGGTGTCGGTCATGTCGTCAACCAGTTGCCGGGCCATGGACAACTCCTTCTCGGACAGGCCGGCCGCCTTGGCGCCTTCTGGCGGCAAGTCCAGCTCGTCCCAGCCGCGGATATCAGTGCCCCAGCGCAGCAGGTTCAAAATCAGCCCGGGCCCGGACGGCACCAGCACGGCCAGATGCTGCTTGGTCTGTATCACCACCCGGGCAATGCCGACCCTGCCGGTCTTGAGCAGGGTGTCGCGCAGCAGCGCGTAGACCTTTTTGCCCTTGTTGATGGGCGCAATGTAGTAGGGGCGTTCCAGGTAGACAAAAGGGATGTCGGTGTTGGCGACAAAACTCTCGATCTCTATCGTCTGGGTGGTCCTGGGAAAGGCCGCCGAGATCTCTTCGTCGCTCAGCACCACGTATTGGCCGTCCTCGTACTGCACGCCCCGGACGATGTGTTCCTTGGTGATCTCCTTCCCGGTCTTCTTGTTGATGCGTTTGTACCCCACCGGGTCCATGCTGCGTTTGTCCAGCCAGTCGAAGTCGACCCCGTTGTCGGCGGTCGCAGAATGCAGTGACACCGGAATGTGCACCAGGCCAAAACTGATGGCTCCTTTCCACAAGGCGCGTGAAGCCATGGCTATCGCCTCCTGCTGCTGCCGGGCTTGCCCGGAAGGTGCTGATGCCTGCTTGCCATGCTGAACTCTCCATTACGCGGGTGACCCAGTGTCTGACCTTAATCCGCAGGGGCGGCAGGGCGCTGTCGGCAGCCGTCCGTTGCTGCCGTAGGACGACGGCGCAGGCCCGCAGCGGTCGGTGGATGTGCCTGATGTGCTATGGAATTTATAGCTATCTGCGCTCGTACCTGTTGGGCTGGGGCGCTTTTTTGTTCATCGTTTCAGAAAATGATCGTGCAAAGGCGACACCTGGCCCGCGGTTTGGATCAAGCCGGCGTCCTACAGCGCCCTCTGCCGCCCAGTCCTAAGATGGAAATTTCGTCCTTCCACTGGAGACAAGCATGATGATTCCCCGTCGCCGCGCATTTCGTTCCACCCTCGCGGCCACAGCCGCGGTGGTTCTGGTTTCCGGTTGCAGCATGATGCCGTCGTCGCAGTCCAACCTGCTTGCATTCACGACGCAACTGCGCGGCGCCAACGAGGTGCCGCCGGTGGCCTCCAACGCCAGCGGCCAGGTGGATGCGGTGTTGAACAAGGACACCAAGCTGTTGCGCTGGCAACTGAGCTACACGGGTTTGAGCGGCCCTGCAACCGCAGGCCACTTTCACGGCCCGGCCGCAGTGGGCGCCAATGCAGGCGCGGCCCTGCCTTTCACCGGCCCCATCACCAGCCCGATGTCCGGCCAGGCCACGCTGACACCGGCCCAGGTTGCCGACCTGATGGCTGGCAAGTGGTACGCCAACATCCACACCGCCAGGTTTCCGGGTGGTGAAATTCGCGGGCAAATGACCGCCCGCCCTTGATCTACGGGCGGCGCATCGCCTTGACCCAGGCGGGCAGGGCGGGCGGCCTTTTCTCTTTACGCCCTGAAGACCGGCAGAAGGGTCCGACTGTCCTACAGGCAGCGGACCTTCGCGCTGACGGGCTTGCGCGTCACCCGGCAGTAGGCTGGGCAAGGAACCTCAATACCGCTGCCAGCCAGCGGGCAACAAAGGAGAGCAGTCATGAACCATCATCCCGCCCTGTCCGGCCACAAGCCGACGCAAAACACCCCCAAGGGGCCCCAGCCAGCCAGTGGCAGTCAGCAGGCCCTGGCCGAAAAAGCCGCCAACAGCCCGGCCAGCGTGAAGGCACGCATTGAATCGACCAACATGCCCGACAAGCCGCCGCTGGATCACCAGCACACGCCCAACAGTTCGGGCCGGAAATAAAACGCCAGCCCTGTCAGCCTCGCCATCTATTCATTTATTCAGTCATTCAAGGACGCACCATGACCAGAAAACTCTCCGCTTTTGTTGTTTCAGCCCTGCTGCTTGTCAGTGGCTCCGCCGTTCTGGCCCAGCCTGTGGCCATGGAGGAACGGCTGCTCGAACGCGGCGCCGTCGCCGACAGCACGCCGCAGCAGAAATACCGCACCGCCATCAATGAAGCCGGTGGTGGCTACAAGCTTTACCTCGAGGAATGCAGCAAGATGGCTGCCGCCGAACGCACAGCCTGCCGGCGCGAGGCCAAGGCGCTTTACGACCGCGACATGGCCGCTGCGCGCCAGCTGTTGCGCAAGTAAAAAGTACAGGAAGGGTGGGGCGCCGCAACGGTGCCCCCGCTGACGTCTGGCCCTGCAGCTGCCAGAGTCGAACCTGCCGGATTTATTCGGCCGCCTGCTGACGCCGGTGTTCGTTGCGCTTCATCGTGAGGTAAGCCGTGCGCTCGACTTCATGCAACTGGCGCGGATAACGTTCCGTGGCGTCAAACCATTGCTGCAGGCGTTTTTCAAGTTGCTCGGCAGGCGGCGCCGCCAGTGACGCCATGTACGCGTCAATCGCCAGGTAGTAGCGCATGGTGTTGCGCTCCACCGCACCGCGCATGCCATCCACATAGGTTTTTTCCCCACCGGCCGGGTTGTTCACCAGGGTGAACCCGGTTTTGCCGCTGCCGACCGTGGCCAGATAGCCCTGCATGGCCATGCGTCCGGCCATGCCGTAACCATAGGAATATTGCAGGTGCATGAAGGTCTTGCCGGCGGCAAGCGGCACCACCCGCAGGTTGATGCGGTAGTTGTTGGTCCCCAGCGGGCCTTTGTCTGCGTTGAGCTGCGCCGCCATGTAGTCCGGCGTGGCGCTGTCCAGCTTGAAGTCAAAGGCCAGGGTGTAGGCGTCCTTGACTTCCTGCGGGCCCTTCTTGCCGATGCTGACTTCCAGTCCCGTGGGGCTGCCGTTGCCGCCGGTGGTGCGGCAGAACTTGGTGTTGAGGTGCAGCATCAGCACATCGCACCAGTTGTCGGGGCTTTTGAAAGCCGTGGTGACCGCTGAAAACGGGTAGTTGATGACCGCATAGGCATTGCCGCTCACGGCATTGGCGGCTTCGGTGGATTCGATGACCAGCGGCCTTTGAAACTCGTTGCGCGCCAGTTGGGGGGCGAGGGCGGTGTATTTGGCCTGCAGCGCCGCGGCGCCCGAGTCGCTCGACGTAGCCATGGCGCTGCCGGCAAGGGCAGTGGCAGCCATCAGGCCTGCGGCGGCTTGGCGGGAAATGGATTTTTTGTGTGCTTGAGTCATCGTGACAGTTTGCCTTCCGCAGGGCCTCTTGTTGGCGACTTGCTCCTTCGTCCTACACGAGTTGAGTGCGAGAAGGAAATCAACAGCAGCTTCAAGAAAAAAGTGCTTTTACTATGTTTCGGCGTTCAGACCGACAACACGTAATTGGGGGCATGCCTGCAAGGTTCAACCCGCCATTTGTGACATGCGGCTTTTCCAGTGCGCGATAACAAGATTGCTACCCCGTCGAAACTTGTGCTTGGGACTTTCATCATTAATGTGATTTATTTTGTAGCGCCCTGACAACGAACCTGTCAGTTCTGACAGAGCGAGGTTCATCGCATCATCAACGACTGCCACGCCGAGGCCAGGCGCCTGCTGACCCAGCGCCGCCTGCAGCTCGCCGCGCTGGTCGAGCACGAAACGCTCGGCCAGAAAGGAATCCTGAAGGTCACCGGCCTGCCGCCGGCGCCCGAACTGGAGTACCGGCCGCTGGCGGCTGTTGCAGCGGGATTGGTGACCTCCATGAACTGGGCGTGCGGCGCAGACCGGCGCTTTGGCCGGTCTGCTTCAGCTTCGCTGCGGTGCCAGTGTCTTGGTGTAGAGCGACGCGCCGGCCAGATCTTTCAATGTGACTGTCATGGCTCGGGTTTTGGCGTCGATGTCCACCTGACCAAAAAACTGCATGCCGTTGGTGGGTGGTGCATTCACTTCGTTCGGGGCTTTCTGGTACATCACCTGCATGCCAAAGGTCGCGTCGGTTTTGTTGGGCCCGAAACCACCGGCGTTGAGCGGCCCCGACACAAATTCCCAAAACGGCGAGAAGTCATTGATCCTGGCCTTGGCCGGATCAAAATAATGCGCGGCGGTGTAGTGCACATCGGCAGTCAGCCACACCACATTCTTGATGCCGGCGCGTTTGATCTCCCTCAGCAGGCGCGCAATTTCAACTTCGCGGCCCATGGGGGCACCGTCGTCGCCGTTGGCACCGGCTTCCCAGCGGGCGCGCCCGTCGGCGTCTTTGCCATCAGCCACATGCAGGCTGATGGGCATGTCGGCGGCAATCACTTTCCAGACTGACTTCGAACGCTTGAGGCCGTCCAGCAGCCAGGCAATCTGGGGGCGGCCCATGAAGGCGCTTTCTTCGGTCTCGCTGGTCTGCAGATTGTGGGTGTTGGGGCCACGGTAGCTGCGCATGTCGACCACAAACATGTCCAGTAGGGGGCCCTGCGGCAGATGACGGTACACACGCTCGCTTTCCACGTCGGCGGTGCGGCGCAGGGGCGCAAATTCATGAAAGGCTTTGGTGGCGCGCGCCACCAGCAGGGGCACGTTCTTTTCGGTGTAACGCTTGTCGGCAGCGAGGTCTTTGGAGTCCGACCAGTTGTTGACCACCTCGTGGTCGTCCCATTGCCAGATCTGCGGCACTTCCGCCGCCATGCGGCGCACATTGGCGTCCATCAGGTTGTAGCGATAGCGGCCACGGTACTCATTGAGTGTTTCTGCCACCTTGCTGACCTCTTCGGTGACCACGTTGTTCCACAGGGAGCCGTCAGCGAGTTTGACCTGGGCCTGGATCGGGCCATCGGCGTAAATCGTGTCGCCGCAATGCAGGAAAAAGTCAGGGCTGACCTTGCGCATCTGCTCGTAGATTTTCATGCCGCCCCAGGCCTCGTTGATGCCCCAGCCTTGCCCCGCCGTGTCGCCGCTCCAGGTAAAACGCACGTCGCGCGCAGCCTTGGCTCCTGCGCCGGCGGGCAGGCGCAGGTGGCCGGCCATGGGTTCAGACAGCACACGCTCGTTGTGCAGGTCCTGCAGCACCACCCGGTAAAAAATTTCCTGGCCGGCTGGCAGGCCCGCCAGGTCCACACGACCGGTGAAGTCGGTGTCGCCCATCAGGTAGGGCCCACGCACCCGCGTGGCGTTGGCAAAACTGGCGGTCGTTGCCCACTCCAGCCAAAGGCGCGCAGGCCGGTCGCTACGGGTCCAGATGATGGCGCCGTCGGACTTGGGATCGCCGCTTTGAATGCCATGAGCCATCTGGGGCCGCATGGCGTCTCGTGTGATGACGGCGGGGGCGGTCTGCGCCCGGGCGAGGCGGGGCAGCGCCAGGGCCGAGGTTCCCAAAACGGTGCTTGAATTCAAGAATGTGCGGCGATCCATGAAGATTCTCCAGAAGTAAAACGTAGAAGCTCGTACTGTTTTGGACCAACATGTCAGCGCCATGAAACTTTTATTGAAGAACGCCCGGTGTTGCCGCCGCACCGCACGTCCCCACCTCCCGCTCACTGAACCGCCGGGGTTGCAGCAATCCATCAGATCGCACCAAAGTGATTAACGGATGGCAGGAACGCACTGCCTTGGGGCAACGCGGTGTATGGATTCCCCGCCGGTGGGCGGATTGGCCGGCGCCACGCTTCATTTTGGTGGCACAGTATGTGCTTGTTCCTGGGTGACTCAGGCTAACAGCGGCCTGATCAAGGCGCGGCAAGTCGCTGCGCACTGATTCAAACGGATAACGGCGTCCACTTCTGTCTCATCTTTTGAGGCATTGGAAGTGGACGTTTTTTTTTGTCTTGTTTGTCTTGTTACTACGGACCAAGGAAATTGCATGTCTTATTTAGTGCCTTCAGAGTTTGTGACGAAGATGGTGGATGCCGGTGAATCCAAAATCTTCATGTCCACCCGCGACACCGTGATCCGGGCCTACATGGCCGGTGCCATCCTGGCGCTGGCAGCCTGGTTCGCCGTCACCATCAACGTCCAGACCGGCCAGCCGCTGCTGGGTGCGGTGCTGTTCCCGGTGGGCTTCGTCATGCTCTACCTGTTCGGCTTCGACCTGCTGACCGGCGTGTTCGTGCTGTGCCCGCTGGCACTGATCGACAAGCGCCCGGGCGTCACGCTCAAGGGCGTGCTGCGCAACTGGGGCCTGGTGTTCGTCGGCAACTTCGCGGGCGCTTTCACGGTGGCGGTGATGATGGCGATCTACGTCACCAACGGCTTTTCCACACCGCCCAGCGCGGTGGGCGTCGCCATAGGCGTGGTCGGCGAGAACCGCACGCTGGGTTACCAGGCGCATGGCGCCAACGGCATGCTCACACTGTTCGTGCGCGGCATGCTCTGCAACTGGATGGTGTCGGCCGGCGTGGTGGGGGCGATGATCTCCACCCAGGTCAGCGGCAAGGTGATCGCGATGTGGATGCCCATCATGCTGTTCTTCTACATGGTGTTCGAGCACTCCATCGTGAACATGTTCCTGTTCCCGTCCGGACTGTTGCTGGGCGCGAAGTTCACCATCATGGACTACCTGATCTGGAACGAAATCCCGACGGTGCTGGGCAACCTGGTGGGCGGCCTGGCCTTCACCGGCCTGACGCTGTATGCCACGCACATCAAAACCGGACCGACACGTTCCTTCAAATAATCCGTCTCAACAACAAAAGCCCTCGCGCACGCAGGATGCGCGGGGGCTTTTTCGGTAACCTCCATGTCCAGTGAACTGAAGATATCGGCAGGTCAGTATTCGGACAAGGGCCGCAAGGAAATCAACCAGGATTTCCACGGCATCTACGTACCGAAAGAGCCGCAACTGAGCGCCAAGGGCATTGCCGTTGCGCTGGCCGACGGCATCAGCAGCAGCGCGGTCAGCGACGTGGCCAGCCAGTACGCCGTCACGGGTTTCCTCGAAGACTATTACTGCACCTCGGAGGCCTGGTCCGTCAAGACGTCGGCCGAGCGGATCCTGAGCGCCACTAACTCCTGGCTGCATGCGCAGACGCAGAAAAGCCAGTACCGCTACGACAAGGACAAGGGCTATGTGTGCACGCTGAGTGCCATGGTCATCAAGTCCACCACCGCGCATATTTTCCATGTGGGGGATTCACGCATTTACCGCCTGCGCGGCAGGGCGCTGGAGCAACTGACCAGCGACCACCGCGTGTGGATCTCGCAGGGCCAGAGCTATCTGGGCCGCGCGCTTGGCATCAAACCGCAGCTGGAAATCGACTACCAGACCCAGCAGGTTGAGCAGGGCGACATTTTTCTGCTGGCCACAGACGGCGTGTACGAACATGTCAGCGAGCACGACATGGCTGCCATCATCCACATCTGTGCCGGTGAACCCGACGGGCTGGAGACGGCCGCCAGATCCCTCGTCGAGAAAGCCTTCCAGCAGGGCAGCACCGACAACCTGACGGCCCAGATCGTGCGGGTCGATGCCTTGCCCCGCCAGCACGCCGGCGAGGTGCTCCAGCAGCTGTCCAGCCTGCCGCTACCGCCCATCCTGGATGCACGGACGGCATTTGACGGCTACACCATCATCCGCGAAGTGCATGGCAGCAGCCGCAGCCACATCTACCTGGCGGTGGACGGTGAAACAGGCGCCCAGGTCATCCTGAAAACGCCGTCGATCGACCTGCAGGCCGACCCGGCCTACCTGGAAAGGTTTCTGACCGAAGAGTGGATTGCCCGGCGCATCAACAATGCACATGTGCTCAAGCCCTATGTACCGACCCGAAAGCGCCACTACGTTTACGTGGCCACCGAATACATTGACGGGCAGACCCTGAGCCAGTGGATGATCGACAACCCCAGGCCCGAGCTGGAAGCCGTGCGCGGCGTGGTCGAGCAGATTGCCAAAGGGCTGCGCGCCTTTCACCGGCTGGAGATGCTGCACCAGGACCTGCGGCCGGACAACATCATGATCGACCGGACCGGCACGGTGAAAATCATCGATTTCGGGTCCACCCGCGTGGCCAGCCTCACGGAGGCGGCTGCACCCGGCGAGCCGGACCCCGTGCTGGGCACGGCCCAGTACGCCGCACCCGAATATTTTCTGGGCGAAGGTGGCACCACACGTTCGGACATCTTCTCACTGGGCGTCATCACCTACCAGATGCTCACCGGGCGACTGCCTTACGGCGCCGAAGTGGCCAAATGCAGAACCCGGGCCGCACAAAACAGGCTGCGCTACGACTCCGCGCTGCACGACGACCGCGAGATACCCGCCTGGATAGACGGCGTGCTGCGCAAGGCCCTGCATCCGGACCCTGCCCGGCGTTACGACGAGTTGTCGGAGTTTTTATACGACCTGCGGCACCCCAACAGGGCGTTTCTGGACAAGACGCGCCCGCCCTTGCTGGAGCGCAATCCCCTGCTGTTCTGGAAGGGCGTCTCCCTGATTCTGGCAGGGATCATCGTGGTGCTGGTGGGCGTCCAGGCATTCGTTCGTTAGGCCGATTCCCCACCAGCGGCAGAGCGCTGCCTGTGGGCATGCGTCCTGGCACCCGGCCTGTCAGCCGTGTTTTCCCTTCTCCCAGCCCACCGCCCCGATCGCCCGCTCGGCCACTTCGGCGGCCAGGGGCTCGAGGCTGGTGGCCATCGTGTCGTTCCAGCGGTTCAGGTAGCCGAACAGGGCGATGGCCGCGACGATCTCGACGATCTGCTCGTCGTTGTAGTGTTTCTTCAGTTCGTCGAAGTCTTCCGCAGAAGCTTCGTTGGGCACAGCACCGGCCTTGAGCGCCAGGCGAATGGCCGCGCGTTCTGCCGGGCTGAACAAGTCGCTGTTCTCGAAGTCCCACAGCGCGGCGATCTTGGCGTCCGAGGCCTTGTAGATGCTGGAAAGGTTGGTCATGTGCGACTGGCAGTACAGGCAGCCGGCCGCATAGCTGCTGGCCAGGCTGACCAGCATCTTGGTTTCTTCCGGTACCGTGCCTTCGTACAACACGGCCTGGTTCAGCGCCATGAAGGCCCGCACGATGTTGGGCCGCCGCACCATGGTCATGATGCTGTTGGGTGTGAAGCCGCGCGTTTTTTTGTAGTGCTCGAAACGCTCGCGGATGTCGTCTTCCTTGATGTCTGCGAGGGGGACGGGGTTCAGGTGTGCCATGCGGGAGTCCTTGTTGTTCTGTCAAAGCGCCATGTTAGCCCGCCTCACCGCGCAGATTCCCCCGCTACACTTTGCCCGTCTTCACCTCGGGGGAATCCCATGAGCCGTTCTTGCATGTGGTGCTTCAGTCTGCTGTTGGGCGTCACGTCGCTGGCCTGGGCGCAGTCACCTACCGAGTGGCGCGGGTCGTCTCCGGCAGAGCAGGTGCTCGATGCCGCAGCGTTCAAAGGGGTGGGCGAAACCATTTCCGAACATATGGGCGACGTGCAGAGCGTGGTGGTGGTGTTGCGCGGTCGGACAGTGTTCGAGTTCTACCGCGATGGTGCCCCGGCCATCCTGCGCGATGTGCATTCCGTCGCCAAAAGCGCCTTGTCGGCACTGGTGGGCATTGCCGTGGGGCAGGGCCGCATTGCCGGCCTGGATCAGCCCGTGCTGGCGCTGATGCCTGAATGGACGGCATTGAACCCCGATCCGCGCGCGGCGACCATCACGGTGCGCCATCTGCTCACCATGAGCGCGGGGTTTGAGGTGAATGACCCCACCGGAACAGCCGCCGCAGGCCGGCCGCAGGACACCTGGGCGCGGCCGCTGCGCAGCGCGCCGGGCGCGGCATTTGCGTATGACAACGCCTTGATTCCCATGCTGTCGGCCGTGCTCGAACGGGCCACCGGCATGCCTCTGGCGGACTATGCGCGCGAGCAACTGGTGACACCCCTGGTGTTTGCAGAGCCCGCCTACAGCCGCGGGCTGGGCCTGCGCACGCTGGACATGGCCAAACTCGGCCAGCTTTTTTTGCAGAACGGCGTGTGGGGCGGAAAACAAATCGTTCCACAGGCCTATGTCATGGCGGCAACCCACCCGCAAAATGCCGGCGGCCCGCCTGTCTCCTTGTCTTATGGCTACATGTGGTGGGTGGTGCCGTCCAGCGCGGCGCGTCAAACCTTCATGGCCAGCGGCTTTGGTGGTCAGTTCATCTGGGTGTATCCGCCGCTGGACCTCGTCATTGCGGCCACGTCAACGGCTTCGCCAGAGACCTCACGCCGAGGACAGGCGCTGCAGCTGATCCGCGGTCGGCTGTTTACCGCCGCGCAGCGACGTCTTGCGGGCGAACCGGGCGTTTCCGTGCGTGTGCCGTGAGCGGCTGCCCGCAAGTCAGCGTTTCTTCATCCACGCAGCCATGGTGTCGAGCAGTTCCTCGCGCACCTGCGCATCGTTGCGGCCCGAGCGCACCAGCACATGAAAGGCGTGGTCGGCACCTTCGACGATGTGCAGGGTGGCGCGTTTTCCAAGACTTTCCGTGGTCTGCGTGATGAGGCCCTTCTCCGCCAGGCCGTCGCGTGTGCCCTGCAAAAACAGCATGGGCAGCTTGACGCCGGCCAGGTGCGCCGCGCGTTCGGTCGAGGGCTTGCCGGCCGGGTGCAGCGGAAAGCCCACCAGCACAATGCCCTGTACACCGGGCAGCGGCTCAAGCGCCTGCGCCTGCGTCGTCATGCGGCCGCCGAAAGACTTGCCGCCGGCAAACAGCGGCACCTTGGGCAGTTGCCGCGACGCTTCCGCCACCGCTGCCCGAATCGCCTCGTGCGCCACGGCCGGCAGGTCCGGGCGTTTGGAGCCTTGTTCCATGTACGGAAAGTTGAAGCGCAAGGTGGCGATGCCGCGCTCCGCCAGCCCCTGCGCGATGGCTGCCATGAAGGCGTGGTCCATGCCCGCGCCGGCACCGTGGGCGAACACATAACAGGCTTCGGCCTTGACCGGGACCTGCAGCAGGCCAGAGGTGGTGCCGCCTGAGGGCAGGGGGATGGTCAGCGAAGAGGAGCGGGTGGGCATAAACGGAAGCCTGGCGATGGCCAGCGGTTGAGCCTCTTGGGGCGACCGCCCATTACACCAGCGCGGCGGCGCTCAGCCGGCGCTGCGTTGTGCCGTGGTTGCGGCGGCGATTTCCGGCGGCAGGCGTTTGAGCAGCCAGCGGATGGCCAGCGGCACCAGCACCAGGTCATCGGCAATCCCAAAAAAAGGCAGCATGTCCGGGATGAAGTCGATCGGCGAGATCAGGTAGAGCGCAATCGCCGCCGTGCCCCACTTGAGCCAGCCCGGCGCCTGCGGGTGGCGCAAGGCGAACCACAGTTGCCGGGCGTCGCCGCGCAACAGAACCCACAGCAGGGGCAGGCGTTTGAACATGGAAGCTCCTTGAGTGAGGTGGTGAGGGGCAAGGCCGGCGGGCCGCTTTGACCCAGATGGCGCTGCTTGCCCCCGCTACAAGAGTCTTCACAGGGCGTTACATTCCCCGCCAGGTCGGCAATGACGCTCAGGCGCGCTCGAAGTCGATGAAGCTCTTCTCCGCATCCACCGCCAACAGCCTGACGCGTGCCGTGTCGCCCACGTCCAGCCCTTCAAAACCCCGCACGACCCGGCCCTCCAGCAAAGGGCTGCTGATGCGCACAAACGTGCCCTTGGCCGCCGCGCCCGTCACGAGGGCGTCGAACACATCGCCGATACGGTCGTGCAGCAAATACGCGCCGGCGGCCTTGAGCACCTGGCGCTCGACCTTGCTGGCGTTGTCTTCCTGCAGCGTGCAATGCCGGGCAATCTCGTCAAGCTGATCGGCGGAATAAGGCGGCGGCTCGCCGGCCAGCGCCGCCTTCAGCAGCCGCTGCGTCACCAGGTCAGGAAAGCGGCGGTTCGGCGCGGTCGAATGCGCGTAGTCGTTGATGGCCAGCCCGAAGTGGCCCTGTCCATTGCCTCCTGCTGTGGCTGTGCCTCCGGCCACCGCCGGTGCAGCAACGTATTCACCCGAGCCCAGCATCTTCACCACCGCCAGCGACAGGTCGGAAAAACCGGCCGGGTCGGCCGCGCGCCGGGCGCTCAGGAAGCGGTCCAGCGCCAGTGCATCGGGCTGTTCGGGTAACTGCACGTCATGGCTTGCGGCCAGGGCCACGATGCGGTCCCAACGGCGCGGTGCCTGCAAAAACCGGCGTATCGACGGGAAACCCTGATCCACCAGAAAACGCGCCGTCGCACCGTTGGTCGCAATCATCAGGTCGGCAATCAAATCCTTGGCGCGGTTTTTTTCGTCAGGCTGCAGGTCGACCAGCTGGCCGTCCTTGAACACCGGCCGCGCGGAAATGGTGTTGACATTGAGCGCACCGCGCGACTGGCGCCACTGCCGCAGCTTGCCAGCCAGGGTGTCGTGCAGGCGCACCTGCGCTTCGAGGCCCGGCACGCTGGCCATTTGCGGAGGCGCTGGCCCGTCGCCGCCCAGCCAGGCCGACACCGCGTCGTACGTGAGCTTCGCGTGGTTCAACACAACAGCGCGGTAGATGTCTGACCCCGACACCGTGCCGTCTGCGGCCACCTGCATGTCCACTACCACCGCCAGCCGCTCCTGGCTTTCGTGCAGCGAGGTCAGGTCGGTGGACAACACCTCGGGCAGCATGGGGAAAATGCCCGCAGCCGTGTACACCGAGGTGGTGTTGGCACCCGCATGGTCATCGACCGCGCCACCGGGCCGCACCAGGCAATCGACATCGGCCACCGCCACCAGCAGGTGCGCAGCGCCCGCAGGCAGCGGCTCGGCCACGCTCAGCTGGTCGAGGTCTCGCGTGTCGTCGTTGTCGATCGAGAACCAGGTCAGGTGCCGCAGGTCGCGGATGTCGCCATTGCGTTCGGGGCCGGTCTGGCGCGCGGCCTCTGCTTCCAGCAATGCCTGCGGAGAGAACTCGGGCAAGAGGCCGCGGGTGCGCATGGCTTCGACAGCGAGTTGGTGGAGGTGGGTGGGGTCCATGGAGATTGGTTGGTAAGGTCACTGTACCTGCTGAACTCTCCAATTTGACGAGCGATATGCAAACGCGCTGTGCTGGCCCGCGCCTTCTATTGGGAACGCAGGAACGAGGAGAAATGCAACAAAAGTTCCGGTGCACCCTTACCGGGTCGGGATAAACCTGCGCAGTCGAATAGCCAGGATTGGATCGGAAGTTGTCAACTTTCGAAGCCAATCGATTGTGTTTTCTCTTACTTGCTTTTCTTTGCTACTGGCATCTGATCCGGTTCCGATGTTCAGAAGGGTTTTTAGTCGTTTAGTGAAAACTCGGCCTTCGGATGCCAAAAGAAGCGCTTCTAGCTCAGAGAAATCAACTTCAGAGACCCGCGTAACGTCTTTGGAATTCCATCCGCTGGAAAAATCGATCGCATCTAACGCTTCCTGTGCACTGGAAATCTGCGCATGTTTGATGGCTTCCGCCTTAAGTCTTTGTGCGAACGCCTCGTTATAAATGTGCCCGAAAGGGCCATCCGCGTCTGAGAAAACTCCTGGTCGGGACTGATTGACAGCAATGAATTTTTCCAAAAGCGCGTTGGCCGCATCTTCTTGAGACGCTTCCTTGAAAACTTCGCAAGCGTTGTACAGGTCATTCGCGCTAATCACTCGAAGCGAATCGTCGGTGATGACGCGAAGACTTTGTAGAAGTGCTGCGCTGTCGCCGCTCGCTGAGTGCCAAAATTTTGTCCAGCTGTTCGAATAAGTCGCGCGTTGCGCTAACTCTTCAGCGGTTCCCGACAATTCGGTGGCGAGCTTCAATACGGTGGCTTGATCAAAATAGCCCCGCTCGACGCCATGGGAAATCACTGTATCCAGTGCCGATGTCTCGGAATATCCGTAGCTGCCAAGTTTTTCTCGCCAGACACTTTGCAGTTTTTCTTCCTCTGTTTGCGTCGTTTGGTCATCACTCTTCAGGTAGTGCCTCCAGTCCGTGTCATATTCTCGAATGAAGCTCGGAGGTGGAAATCCATCCTTTGGCAAAAAGTATGCTGCCCCAAACAAGGCCAAGGAGTGAACAACTTCCTTGATTACAGCTTCATGCAGTCCGGCCAGGAGTGCTTGCAACTCGTCGGCCATCGCCGCAAGTCGAGCGATAACCCGGATGTTGGACACGCCAAGGAATATCATTCTTTCCTGCAGAAGTAGGCGCACTGCCGTAGGTTGCTCGCCCAAAGCAATCTCACACGCTGTCTGAGCGGCTGGTGCAAAGTGAATTAGCTCGTCAACGACCTTTTCAGTGTAGAGCGTCAAGTCGTCCTTCTTTTCGCCATTGAGCTTATCTTGATCTGAAATTAGAAGCACTCGACAGTCTCTCTCCTCCTTCAGGAACGAGGCTAGGCCAAATACATCGGCGAGCCTCAGGGAAGGAGCTGCGCGCTCCAAGTCGTCGAAACAGATTACGGCCTTACGTACCGCAGAGAACGACAATTCGTTCGCCAAACTTTCAAGTTTTCCTAACACTGGAATAGCTGGAAGGAGCTTGAGTAACTGCATCGGCTTCAGCGCATAACCTTCTCTTTCGATTACTTCGCCCACCGTTCCGCTATTGCCTGGAAGTGTCACTTGGGAAACGATTTCCTCTGCCACTCGTTTTCGAATCTCTGCCAAACTGCTTAGTCCGAATAGCGACACATAGGCATACCTTGGTTTGTTATGGTCGGCCGCAGCTTTTTTGAGGGACTGCTTCCACTGAAATGTTTTTCCTGCACCCCATCCCCCAGTCAGAAGCACAACCTTAGGCTTCGAGGAACTGAGCAGGCCGTCAAGACGTTGTTGGACGATGTTAAGTGTCATATTTACGGTCCTTCGATGAGGAAATTAGATGTGTCGTCGGCAGGTCGCTCTGCCGGAGGCTATCTGCCTTTCATGAATAAGGGCCCGGAAGGCGGGCTACCGGACAGTGCCCGGCCCGACGTCAAGTCACAAAACAGGTTGTCGATGGCCGTTGTGTCAGCCGTAAAGCAACCGTGACTTTGAGTGTCTCCGCGAGTAGGACGCCCTTCCTCCAAACCTTCAACCGATTAGCCCTCAACCGAATCGCCTCCACCACATCCCGCGCCTGCAGCAACACAAAGCTCGCATCACACCCCGGTGCGATGCCATAGCCTTCCAGGTGCATCACCTTCGCCGCGTTGACGGTCACCGCATCAAAACAGGCACGAATCCCTTGCTGGCTCGTCATCTGCGCCACATGCAGGCCCATGTGTGCGACTTCCAGCATGTCGCCCGAGCCCATGCCGTACCAGGGGTCCATCACGCAGTCGTGGCCGAAGGCGACATTCACACCGGCGGCCATCAGTTCGGGCACGCGGGTCATGCCTCGGCGTTTGGGGTAGGTGTCGTGGCGGCCTTGCAAGGTGATGTTGATCAGCGGGTTGGCGATCACGCTGACGCCGCTCTCGGCAATCAGCGGAATCAGTTTGCTCACGTAGTAGTTGTCCATGCTGTGCATGGAGGTACAGTGGCTGCCGTTGACGCGGCCCTGCAAGCCCAGGCGTTGCGCCTCGAAGGCCAGGGTTTCGATGTGGCGGCTCAGCGGGTCGTCGGACTCGTCGCAATGCATGTCGACCGGCAGGCCGCGTTCGGCGGCGATTTCGCAAAGAAGCTTCACACTGGCCGCGCCTTCGGCCATGGTGCGCTCGAAGTGGGGAATGCCGCCGACCACATCCACGCCCTTGTCGAGTGCACGCTTCAGATTCTCCACACCGCCCTTGCTGCGCAACACGCCGTCTTGCGGGAAGGCGACGAGCTGCAGGTCGATGTAGGGTGCCACCTGTTTTTTCACTTCCAGCAGCGCGTCCACGGCCAGCAGGCTGGCATCACTCGTGTCCACGTGGCTGCGGATGG
Source organism: Polaromonas sp. 39-63-25 (assembly GCF_002278925.1). Taxonomy (GTDB): domain Bacteria; phylum Pseudomonadota; class Gammaproteobacteria; order Burkholderiales; family Burkholderiaceae_C; genus Polaromonas. The sequence continues at coordinate 201,639 of NZ_NCJH01000001.1, read as the reverse complement.
CGAGCAGGCCCTTGGCCACGGCCCAGTCGCAGTAGGTCAGGGCGCGTTCGATGATGGCCTCTGGCTTGAGTGTGGGTTTCAGTTCGCCCCACACGGCAATGCCTTCGAGCAGCGTGCCGCTTTCATTGACACGCGGCAGGCCGTAGCTCAGCGTGGCGTCCATGTGGAAATGCGGGTCGACAAAGGGCGGGCTCAGCAGGTAGCCGCCGGCGTCGACTGTTTCATGCGCCTGCGCGCCGGCGATCGGTCCTTCAGTCACTTCGGTGATCTTGCCGTTTTGCACGGCAATCGACATGCCGGTGCGGCCGTCGGGCAGGGCGGCGTTGGTAATCAGGAGATCCATCATTCCTTGCGCCTTTCAGCTTTGGTTCTGAAGGTTCCCGGCCAGGCTGTTGGCAGACCAGCGCGCGCGGGACAAGCGGTACACGCAGCAGCGCCTCTCGGGGCTGTCAGCCGGGAAGGCATAGTGGTCGAATTCGTCGGCAACACTTTCCTGCATGCCCAGGCGCCGCATGACGGCTTGCGAGCGGGTGTTGCGCAGCGTCGTTACCGCGACGATCTCTTCTAGGCCCACCGACTCGAAGCCGGCCCGCACGGCAAGGCGCGCGGCCTCGGTGGCCAGGCCCAGGCCCCAGAAGGGCGGCGCGAGCCGCCAGCCCACTTCCACGCAGGGGCCGAAAGGCAGTTCAGGGTCGGGAATGTTGAGGCCGGTAAAGCCGGCGAAGGTGGGCGCCGGTGCCCCGTCAGCCAGGTAGTCGATGGCCCAGAACCCCCAGCCGCGCTCGTTGATCTTTTGCATGGCCCGGCCCACCCAGGCGTCGCTTTCTTCGCGGGTCAGCGTTGCCGGAAAGTGACGCATGACTTCAGGGTCGGCCACCATGGCGGCAAAGGGCTCACGGTCGGCGTCTTTCCACGGGCGCAGCTGGATGCGCGAGCTGGCCAGCAGTGCGGGTGCGATGGCGCTGCCGGCTGTCCATTCGATGGCTTCAGCCTCCAGGCCGCCGCTCAAGGCGTCCAGCAAAACCTGCCGTTCCGCCTGTTTGCGTGCGGTTTTTTCATCGAGGAAAGCCGGGTCGGCTTTGTCCTGGGGGCGGCTGCGCATCAACGTTCTCCCTTGCGGTTCGGCTTCATCGCCCCCAAGCGGGAAGGCCGGGGGCAGGCCCAGCAGACTCATAAAACATGAATTTGCTATTAAAAATGTAGCTGCTTACGCCCGTATTTATTGGGCTGGAGGCCTATTTTGTTCCAAAGATGCGGTCACCCGCATCACCCAGGCCAGGCAGGATGTAGCCGTGTTCGTCGAGCTGGCGGTCAATCGCCGCGGTGTAGATGTCCACGTCGGGGTGGGCTTTCTGCATGGCGGCAATGCCTTCGGGGCAGGTCAGCAGGCAGACGAACTTGATGGACTTGGGTTTGAGCTTTTTGAGCCGGCTCACGGCGGCAATGGCCGAGTTGCCGGTGGCCAGCATGGGGTCGACGATCACGATGTCGCGCTCTTCCATCTCTTGCGGCATCTTGAAGTAGTACTCGACCGGCTCCAGGGTTTTCGGGTCGCGGTACAGCCCGACGTGGCCGACGCGGGCGCCAGGCACCACGTTGAGCATGCCTTCCAGGATGCCGTTGCCGGCACGCAGGATGGACACAAACACCAGCTTCTTGCCGTCGATCATGGTGCCGGTGGTGGTTTCCAGCGGCGTCTCGATCTCGACGTCCTGCACCGGCATGTCGCGGGTGACTTCATAGGCCATCAGGCTGCTGAGCTCGTTGAGCAGGGTGCGAAAGGTGTTGGTGGAAGCGTCCTTGCGGCGCATCAGGGTCAGCTTGTGCTGCACCAGCGGGTGGTCGATCAGGTGAACCTTGCTCATAAATACCTTGGGTTTCTGTTGTCTGGTTGGTTGAAAGGTAAAAGGCTCAGCGCTTCTTGCTGCCGAAAAGGCCGCCCAGCACGCCGCGGATGATCTCACGGCCCACCGTGGAGCCCATGGTGCGCACGGCCGACTTGGCCATGCTTTCGGCCAGGCCCTCGCGCCGCCCGCCGCGCGGGCCGGTGCTGCCGAACAACACGTCGTTGAGGCCGCCCAGAATGCCGCCGGAAGCCGATTGCCCGGCCGCGCCGCCGCCGGCGGCTTTGGCGGCCTCGGCCGTGGCAACTTCGGCACGCTCCTTGAGCATCTCGTGGGCCGATTCGCGGTCCACGTGTTTTTCATACACCCCGGCTACCAGCGAACCCTGCATCAGGGCCTGGCGCTGCTGCGGCGTGATCGGGCCGATCTGGCTGCCCGGCGGCAGCACATAGGCGCGTTCGGTGACGCTGGGGCGGCCCTTGCTGTCGAGAAAACTCACCAGGGCCTCGCCCACGGCCAGCTCGGTGATGGCGGTCTCGATGTCCAGGCCGGGCTTTTGCCGCATGGTCTGCGCCGTGGCCTTGACGGCTTTCTGGTCGCGCGGGGTGTAGGCGCGCAGTGCGTGCTGCACCCGGTTGCCCAGCTGCGCCAGCACCGAGTCGGGAATGTCCAGCGGGTTCTGCGTGACGAAATAGACCCCGACGCCCTTGGAACGCACCAGGCGCACGACCAGCTCGATACGCTCGATCAGCGCCTTGGGCGCTTCGTCGAACAGCAGATGAGCCTCGTCGAAGAAAAACACCAGCTTGGGCTTGTCGGGGTCGCCGATCTCGGGCAGCTGCTCGAACAGCTCGGACAGCATCCACAGCAGAAAGGTCGCGTACAGGCGCGGCGAGTTCATGAGCTTGTCGGCCGCCAGGATGTTGACCACGCCTTTGCCGTCAACTGTCTGCATGAAGTCGCTGATGTCGAGCATGGGCTCGCCGAAGAACTTGTCGCCGCCCTGGGTTTCGATCTGCATCAGCCCGCGCTGGATGGCGCCCACGCTGGCGGCGCTGATGTTGCCGTACTGGGTGGTGAACTGGCTGCCGTTGTCGCCCACGTACTGCAGCATGGCGCGCAGGTCTTTCAGGTCCAGCAGCAGCATGCCGTTGTCGTCGGCGATCTTGAAGACGAGGTTGATCACGCCGGCCTGGGTCTCGTTCAGGCCCAGCATGCGGCCCAGCAGCAGCGGCCCCATGTCGGACACGGTGGCGCGCACCGGGTGGCCCTGTTCGCCGAACACATCCCACAGCGTGGTGGGGCAGGCCAGGGGCACGGGCTTGTCGATGCCGCGCTCCTTGAGCACGGCCGCCATTTTTTCGCCCATGTTGCCGGCCTGGCTGATGCCGGCCAGGTCGCCCTTGACGTCGGCCATGAAGACCGGCACGCCGATTTTGGAGAAGTTTTCGGCCAGGGCCTGCAGCGTCACCGTCTTGCCGGTCCCGGTCGCGCCCGTGATCAGACCATGGCGGTTGGCCAGCCCGGGAAGCAGCTCACAGTGGGTGGATGCATTCCTGGCAATCAAAAAGGGCTCGGCCATGGGGTGTCCTCCAAGTGAAAAAGTAAAATGCGGTTTGTAGATTAAATCAATTCCAAAGGATTTCCGTGGCTGGTCACAGTAAATGGGCGAATATTCAGCACCGCAAGGGTCGCCAGGACGAGAAGCGTCAGCGTGTCTGGACCCGTGTCATGCGCGAGATCATGGTCGCGGCCCGCATGGGCGGCGGCGACTTGAACACCAACCCGCGCCTGCGCCTGGCGGTGGAAAAGGCCAAGGCGGCCAACATGCCCAACGAAAACGTCAAATACGGTATTGCCAAGGCAACCGGCAGCCTGGAAGGCGTGCATTACGAGGAAGTCCGGTATGAGGGCTACGGCATAGGCGGCGCAGCCATCATCGTGGACTGCATGACCGACAACAAGGTGCGCACCGTGGCCGAGGTGCGCCACGCCTTCTCCAAATACGGCGGCAACATGGGCACCGAGGGTTCGGTGGCTTTCCAGTTCAAGCACTGCGGCCAGCTGATTTTTGCCCCGGGCAGCGACGAAGACAAGATCATGGAAGTGGCGCTGGAAGCCGGCGCCGACGACGTGATCACCGACGAGGACGGCGCCATCGAGGTGCTGACGCCCTACACGGCGTTCGAAGCTGTCAAGAACGCGCTCGAAGCGGCCGGTTTGGTGCCGGAAGTGGCCGAAGTGACCATGCGCGCCGACAACACCATCGAGCTCACGGGGGCCGAGGGCCAGAAGATGCAGAAATTGCTGGACGTGCTGGAAGACCTGGACGACACGCAGGACGTGTTTCACAACGCCTCACTCGACACATGACCATGGACGGCCCTACGGATTCGTCAGAGCGGCTGGCCCGCATCGAGCAACTGCTGCAGGAGGGTAACCGGCTGCGCGCGGAAGCCATCGCGCTGCAGAAGGAATCGCTGACGATGCAGAAGTCGCTGGTGGAGGATACCCGCGCCAACATCGTGAAGGCCGGCACCGTGAACGACCAGGCCCTGGAACTCCAGCGCCGCAGCAAGGCGGCGGTCAAGGTCATCTTCGGCATCGTTCTGCTTCTTATTATTTACCTCAGCTACCTGCTGTTTTTTAGATTGAACCTCCCGTGAAAGTTCTTGTTATTGGCGGCGGCGGCCGTGAGCACGCGCTGGCCTGGAAACTGGCCCAGTCCCCCAAGGTGCAGGCGGTCTACGTCGCGCCGGGCAACGGGGGCACCGCGCTGGACCCTCGCCTTGAGAACATCAATATCACGGATGTGCAGGCGCTGCGGGCGTGGGCAGCTACAGAAAAGATAGTACTGACGGTGGTCGGCCCGGAGCAGCCGCTGGCCGCCGGCATCGTCGACGAATTCCGTGCGCACGGCCTGCGGGTGTTCGGTCCGACCAAAGCCGCCGCGCAACTGGAAAGCTCGAAGGCCTTTTCCAAGGCCTTCATGAAGCGCCACGGCATTCCGACGGCCGAGTACGAAACCTTCACCGACGCCACGGCGGCCCATGCCTATGTGGACGAAAAGGGCGCGCCGATTGTGGTCAAGGCCGACGGCCTGGCCGCGGGCAAGGGCGTGGTGGTGGCCATGAGCCTGCACGAGGCGCATGAAGCCATCGAGTTCATGCTGGCCCCCGACCCGAGCTTCAACCCGCTGGGCGTCACGCACAACGCCGGCGGCGCGCGTGTCGTGATCGAGGAGTTTTTGCAGGGCGAGGAAGCCAGTTTCATCGTGATGTGCGACGGCAAGAACGTGGCCGCCATGGCCACCAGCCAGGACCACAAACGCCTGCTGGACGCCGACCAGGGCCCCAACACCGGCGGTATGGGGGCGTATTCGCCGGCGCCGGTGGTCACGCCCACGGTGCATGCCCGCGCCATGCGCGAGATCATCCTGCCGACCATCAGGGGCATGGAAAAAGACGGCATTCCCTTCACCGGCTTTCTGTACGCCGGCCTGATGATCTCCGCCGACGGCAAGGTCAAGACGCTGGAGTTCAACTGCCGCATGGGCGACCCCGAGACCCAGCCCATCATGATGCGGCTCAAGTCCGACCTGTTCGAGGTCATGATGGCGGCCACCTCGGGCAGGCTCGACGAGGTGGAGCTGGAATGGGACCGCCGCGTGGCGCTGGGCGTGGTCATGGCCGCGCACGGCTACCCGCTACAGCCCCGCAAGGGCGACCTGATCACCGGTCTGCCGGTGGTGCATCCGTCCGAGGCGCCGGAAGATGTGGTGGTGTTCCATGCCGGCACCGCGACGGCTGCGGGCGGTATCAAGGCCGGTGTGGTGACCTCCGGCGGTCGTGTGTTGTGTGTCACGGCGCTGGCCAGCTCCGTGCGCGAGGCCCAGCACCTGGCCTACGAGGCAACGCAGGCGATTCATTTCGACGGCGCCCAGTACCGCAGGGACATCGGATTCCGGGCCATCAAGTCCTGATGGGCATGGATTTCCAGCCGCCGCATCCCGTGCAGTTCCAGGGGAGCGGGCTGGCCCGGGCGGTGGTCAGGGCCCTCGGCTGGCGCGTGGATTTTGCCGGCCTGCCGACGCTGCAGGGCGTGATTGTGGTGTACCCGCACACCTCGAACTGGGATTTCCCCATCGCCGTGCTGCTCAAGTGGGCGGTCGGCATTCCGGTGCAGTTCTGGGGCAAGGACACGCTGTTTCTCATTCCGCTGTTCGGATCGTGGCTGCGCTGGCTGGGCGGCGTGCCTGTCAGGCGCTCGGCACCCCAGGGCGTGGTCGGGCAGATGACGGCCATGATGAAACAGCAAAAGGCCGACGGGCAGTACTTCTGGCTGGCCCTGTCGCCGGAAGGAACACGCCGGCTTACCGCAGGCTGGCGCAGCGGGTTTTACCGGCTGGCGCTGGAAGCCGATGTGCCGGTGGGCCTGGCCGGACTCGACTATTCACGCAAACGCCTGGTCTTTCGCGATTTTGTGCGGCTGACCGGCGATGAAGACCGCGACCTGGAGCGCATGGCCAAGTCCCTGCAGGACTTCCGCGGCTTTCGGGCCGGCGCCGCGGCCCCCGTGCGTTTGATCAATTCAGGCCTGCCCCAGGCCGATACCATCGTGAAATGACCACCATGACCGATTCTTCCCATGTCCGCAGCTACTTGCTGGAGTTGCAGGAGCGCATCATCAGCACCGTCGCCGCACTCGACGGCCAGCCCTTTGTGGCCGACCCCTGGCACAAGGACCCCGGCGAAACGCTGCAGGGCGACGGCATCACCCGGATCCTGGAGCAGGGCAGGGTGTTTGAACGCGCCGGCTGCGGCTTCTCGCATGTGCGCGGCCCCAGGCTGCCACCTTCGGCCACGCAGCACCGGCCCGAGCTGTCCGGCGCGCCCTTCGAGGCCATGGGTGTGTCGCTGGTGTTTCACCCGCGCAACCCCTATGTGCCTACCGTGCACATGAATGTGCGCATGATCGCGGCGACTCCGGCCTCGGGCCCGACGGCCTACTGGTTCGGCGGCGGCATGGATTTGACGCCGTATTACGGGTTTGAGGAGGATGCGGTGCATTTCCACCAGACCTGCAAGGACGCCCTGGGCCCGTTTGGCGAGGACAAGTACCCGCGCTTCAAGACCTGGTGCGACGAGTATTTCTACCTGAAGCACCGCGACGAGCAGCGCGGCATAGGCGGCGTGTTTTTCGACGATTTCCAGGAACTCGGCTTCGAGGGCAGCCTGGCGATGATGCGTTCGGTCGGCGACGCCTTCCTGGCCGCCTACCTGCCCATTGTCGAGCGCCGCAAGGACATGGCTTACGGCGAGCGCGAGCGCGATTTCCAGCTGTATCGCCGCGGCCGTTATGTGGAGTTCAACCTGGTCTGGGACCGCGGCACCCACTTTGGCCTGCAGTCGGGCGGGCGCACCGAGTCCATCCTGATGTCGATGCCGCCGCTGGCCGCCTGGTCTTACCAGCGTCCTGTCGAAGCCGGCTCGGCCGAGGCGCGGCTGACCACAGAATTTCTGGTCAGGCGGGACTGGCTTTGAGTGCTGAGCCGTCAACAGGCGCAAAACGTATCGGCATTTTTGGCGGCGCGTTTGACCCGCCGCATTTGGCTCACGTGGCGCTGGCAGAGGCTGCAACGGCGCAGCTCGCGCTGGATGCGCTGCACATCATTCCGACCGGCCAGGCCTGGCACAAGACCCGAACGCTCAGCGCGCCCGAACACCGGCTGGCCATGGCCCGGCTGGCGTTTGCCGGGCTGGACCGGGTGGTGGTCGACGACCGGGAAATCCGGCGTGCCGGCCCCAGTTTCACCATCGACACGCTGGAGGCCCTGCAGGCCGAAAACCCCGGTGCCCAGCTCTACCTGGTCATTGGTAACGACCAGTTCGCCGCCCTGAAGACATGGCACCGCTGGCAGGCGATTCTGGAAATAGCTATAATTTGTATAGCAAACCGCGCCGGTTCGACAAGCACTGGTGCTGGTTTTGACCCTGAAAATCAGGCCAGGCACGCGGTTTTGACCCTCAAAATGCCCCTGATGCCCGTCAGTGCCACCGACATCCGGCGGCAAATCAGTTCAGGCAGCGCCAGCCCGCAGGGCTGGACCCACTTGGTTCCGGAGCCGGTTGCGCGTTATATTGAGCGCCATCATCTCTACATTTCCCCGTAATTCCCGTCCACTCACTCATTGAAGCAAACCACTGCATGACTTCCACCCCTGCCAACACCGCCAGCACCGCTGCGAAAAAAGACGTCCAGAAACTGCAGCGAGCCATCATCGATGGGCTGGAAGATGTGAAGGCGGCAGACATCCAGGTGTTCGACACGGAGCACATCACCTCGCTGTTCGAGCGCGTGATCATCGCCTCGGGCAGCTCCAACCGGCAGACCAAGGCACTGGCCGCCAGTGTCCGTGATGCCGTGCGTGACGCCGGTTTTGCCAAGCCGCGCATCGAGGGTGAGGAAAACGGCGAGTGGATCATTGTGGATTGCGGCGCCGCCGTGGCGCACATCATGCAGCCGACGATTCGCCAGTATTACCACCTCGAAGAACTGTGGGGCGACAAACCCGTCAAGCTCAAGCTCGGCGCACCGGCACCGCTGGTCAAGGCGTCCAAGCCCGACGTCGAGGAAGCGCCCAAGCCTGCCAGGTCGCGCGCTGGTGCAAAATCGTCGGGCAAGGCTGCGGCCAAACCTGCCGCCAGAAAAGTGGTTGCCCGGACCGATGACGGCACTTACGTGGGCCGCGTCGGCAAGATGACCGACTGGACCGCCAAGCGCAATGCCGCGGCACCGGCTGCGGAGCCTGCGGCCAAGCCTGTCAAGGCGGCTGCCAAATCGACTGCCAAAGCGGCGGTGAAAAAGGCGCCGGCAAAAACACCGATCGTCAAGATTCCAGTCGCCAAAAAAGTCGCGGCGAAGAAAACGGTTGCAAAAGCAGCAGCCAAGACGACTGCCAGGAAACCCGCTGCGAAGAAAACCACGACCCGGAGCAAATGAGGCTGACGATTGTCGCCGTCGGGCAGAAAGTGCCCGATTGGGCGCAAACCGCCTACGACGACTACGCCAAGCGTTTTCCGCCTGAACTCAAGGTCGAACTCAAGGCTGTCAAGACCGAGCCGCGCGCCTCCAAGACCCTCGAAAACCTGCTGGCGGCCGAACGCCAGCGTATTGAAGCCGTGATTCCCAAAGGCACACGCATCATCGCGCTGGACGAGCGCGGCACTGCCGTGACCACGGTGGCGCTGTCGGCCAGGCTGACGGGCTGGCAACTGGGCGGCGATGACGTGGCCATCGTCATCGGCGGCCCGGACGGGCTGGACCCCGCGTTCAAGCAGGCCGCCCACGAGCGCCTGCGCCTGTCGGACCTGACCTTGCCGCATGCCATGGTGCGTGTGCTGCTCATCGAGCAGCTCTACCGCGCCTGGAGCATCACGGTCAACCACCCCTATCACAGGGAATAATGGGCCCCCACGTTCGTTCACTGCGTGTAACTCTCTGCCCCCCGGGGGGGCGCTGCGCCTGCGGGCCGGCGGAGCCGGACCCGCGGCCCCCGCTGGGCTGAATCGGGGATGTGGCTTGCCTCAGGACTTCAAACATGAACGACTTCATTTACCTTGCGTCTCAAAGCCCGCGCCGCCGCCAGCTGCTGGAGCAGCTGGGCGTGTCCTGCGAACTGCTGCTGCCTGACGCCGGCGAAGACAGCGAGGCGCTCGAGGTGGTGCTGGCTGGCGAGGCGCCGACCGCTTATGTCCAGCGCGTCACGCAGCTCAAGCTTGACGCCGCCGTGGCGCGCCTGAAACAGCGCGGTTTGCCGCCGGCACCGATTTTGTGTTCCGACACCACGGTGGCGATGGGGCGCCGCATCTATGGCAAACCTGACGATGCCGCCCATGCCGAAAGCATGCTGGCTGAACTGGCCGGACGAACCCACCGGGTGCTGACGGCGGTGGCGGTGCAGCAGGGCCGCAAGCGGGTTCAGGCGCTAAGCGTGTCACGGGTGACTTTTACGCCCATGAGCCGGGCCCAGATCCGCGCCTACGTCGCCACCGGCGAGCCGCTGGGCAAGGCCGGTGCCTACGCCATCCAGGGCAGGGTGGCGATGTTCATCTCGCACATGAGCGGCAGTTATTCCGGCATCATGGGCCTGCCGCTGCATGAAACCGCGCTGCTGCTGCAAGCCGCAGGCCTGAAAATATAAAAAGCGCCCCACAAGAAGACACCATGCAACAAGACATCCTGATCAACTGGTCGCCCCAGGAAACCCGTGTGGCCATGGTCGAGTACGGGGCGGTGCAGGAGCTGCATGTCGAGCGCACGCTGGAGCGCGGCCTGGTCGGCAATGTCTACCTCGGCAAGGTGGTCCGGGTGCTGCCGGGCATGCAGTCGGCCTTCATCGACATCGGCCTGGAACGCGCCGCGTTTTTGCATGTGGCGGATTTGATGAGCAGCATCAACAGCCGGCATGCCGATGCCGACAACGCGGCTACCCCCGCGGCAGCACTGCAGCCAATTGAAAAACAGCTGTTTGTAGGCCAGTCGCTGATGGTGCAGGTGCTCAAGGAACCGATTGGCACCAAGGGCGCGAGGCTGACCGCGCAGGTCAGCATCGCCGGCCGGCTGCTGGTGTTTTTGCCGCAGGACAACCACATCGGCGTGTCGCAAAAAATTCCCGCCGCACAGCGCGAGGACTTGCGCCAGCGCCTGCAGGCCCTGACCGGCGACATGGGCGGCGGCTTCATCCTGCGCACCAATGGCGAGGACGCCACCGATGCGGAGCTCGGTGAGGATATCGCCTACCTGCGCAAGACCTGGGCCCGCATCAAGGACGCCGCGCTACGTTTGCCGCCAACCTCGGTGCTGCACCAGGATCTGAACCTGCTGCAGCGCGTGCTGCGCGACATGGTGGTGGAAACCACGCAGAGCATACGCATCGACTCACGCGAGCAGTTCGACAAACTCAGGCAGTTCGCCACGGAGTTCATGCCGGCGACCCTGCAGCGGCTGCAGCTGCACAGCGGCGAGCGCCCGATTTTTGATCTCTTCAACATCGACGAGGAAATTGCCAAGGCGCTGGGCCGGCGGGTGGACCTGAAGTCGGGCGGCTACCTGATCATCGACCAGACCGAGGCGCTGACCACGGTGGACGTCAACACCGGCGGTTTTGTCGGTGCGCGCAATTTTGACGACACGATTTTCAAGACCAACCTGGAAGCCTCGCAGGCGATTGCGCGGCAGCTGCGCCTGCGCAACCTGGGCGGCATCGTGATCGTCGACTTCATCGACATGCTGCGTGACAGCCACCGCGACGCCGTGCTGGCGGAGTTCCAGAAGCAGCTCGCGCGCGACCGCATCAAGACCAGCGTCAACGGCTTTTCGGCGCTGGGCCTGCTCGAGATGACGCGCAAGCGCACGCGCGAGTCGCTGGCGCACCAGCTGTGCGAACCGTGCAGCGCCTGCATGGGCAAGGGCGTGGTCAAGACGGCGCGCAGCGTCGGTTACGACATCCTGCGCGAGATCCTGCGCGAGGCGCGCCAGTTCAATCCCCGGGAGTTCAGGGTGATTGCCTCGCCCAAGGTGATCGAGCTGTTTCTCGACGAGGAAAGCCAGCACCTGGCGGGCCTGAGCGACTTCATCGGCAAGCCGATCTCGCTGCAGTCCGAAGCCGCCATGGCGCAGGAACAGTACGATATCGTCCTGCTCTGAAGCACTGCCTCCTGTCCTGCATGCCCGCCACGCCCGCCAGCCCCCAGCGCCCGATACCGATTCTGGTCTACCACCAGATCAGCGAAGCGCCGCCCAAAGGTGCGCCTTTCCGCAGCCTCTACGTTTCGCCGGTCTCCTTTTCGCGCCAGATGGCCCTGCTGAAGCTGCTGGGCTACCAGGGGTTGTCGATGAGCGCGCTGCTGCCCTATCTGCGCGGTGAAAAAACCGGCAAGGTGGTGGGCATCACCTTTGACGATGGTTACCGCAACAACCTGACCCACGCGCTGCCGGTGCTGCAGCGTCAGGGGTTTTCATCGACCTGTTATGCCGTCAGCGGGCTGCTGGGCAAGACCAACGAGTGGGACCAGGGCATAGGCATGGCGCAGGTGCCGCTGATGACGGCGGACGAGTTGCGCCTGTGGGTGGCCGGGGGCCAGGAGGTCGGATCACACACGCAAAACCACGCGCGTCTGCTGCAAAGCGACGACCCCACCGCGCTCGATGAAATGACCGGGGACAGGGCAGCACTCGAAGGGCTGCTGGCCACCTCCGTGCGGCATTTTTGTTATCCCTTCGGTGAATACGCGCCGCAGCACGTGGCCATGGCTCGCCAGGCCGGGTTCCAGACCGTCACTACGACGCAGCGTGGCCGCAGCTCCGCCCGGAACGACCTGATGGAGTTGCCGCGGGTGCCCGTCGTGCGTTCCACCAGTCTGGCGGTGTTCTGGCTCAAGGTGGCGACGGCCTACGAAGACCGGGACCGCAGGTGAGCGGCTCATCCGTTCAGCCTGAGGCGCCACGCAGGCTGCGTATTGCGGTGCTGAACCGTGTTTTTGACCCGGCCGGGGGTGGGGCGGAGCGGTATTCGATTGCGCTGGTGGAACAGCTCGCGCAGCGCCACGAGATCCATGTGTTTGCGCAGCAGATCAGGCACCACGCGCCGGGCGTGATTTACCACCCCGTTTCCATGCCGCTGCGCAAGCCGCGCTGGGTGAACCAGCTCTGGTACGCGACCGCCACCTGGTGGGCCACGCGCCGGGGTTTCGACATTGTTCACTCCCATGAAAACACCTGGCAGGGCCAGGTGCAGACCGTGCATGTGCTGCCGGTGAAATACAACCTGTTTCATGGCCGGACCGGCTGGCGGCGCGTGCTGGCTTGGGCCAAGGTCTGGAGCAGCCCGCGCCTGTTGACCTACCTGGGGCTGGAGCGCCTGCGTGTCGCGGCCCGGGGCGGGCGCTGCGTGGTGGTGACGTCGGCCAGCCTGGGCGACACTCTGGCCGCGACCTACCCCGGCACGCTGGCCGTCACCACCGTGATCACACCGGGGGTGGTGTTGCCCGCGGCACCCGCCGGTGCGCCGGAACAAGGTGCGGCCCGCATGCAGCTGGGCCTGCCGCCCAAGGGACGCTGTCTGCTGCTTGTGGGAAATGACTACCGCAAAAAGGGCCTGGGGACGCTGCTGCGGGTGCTGCGCGACCTGCCGGCGGACGTGGTGCTGGCGGTGGTGGGCAACCCGGGGCAGATCCCGGTGTTTGAACGGCAGGCGCAGGCGGAGGGCGTGGCCGGGCGCGTGTTTTTCCTCGGTTCGCTGCAGGACGTGGCGCCTGCGTACCGCGCCGCGGACTGCCTGGTGCACCCGACGCTGGAGGATACGTTTGCCATGGTGGTCCTGGAGGCCATGGCGCACGGCCTGCCCGTGGTGGTCAGCAGTGCGGCGTATTGCGGTATTTCAAGCCTGCTCAGCCATGGCGCCGATGCGCTGCTGCTGGACAATCCGCAGGATGCTGCGAAACTGGCCGGCACCCTCCAGCAAGTGCTCGGCGACGAGGTGCTGCGACAGCAGTTGGGTAGCCAGGCGAGGGCGTTTGCAAGCCGCTACCAGTGGCCGGCGATTGCGCGCCAGCAGGAAGCGGTGTATTTCGCCACGCTGGCCGCGGAGCAGCGCTGACAAACTGCGTTCAGGCCCTCAGGCCACCAGCTTGAAGTGTTTTCGGCTAAAGTCCCGCCCGGTGAGCAACTCGATTCTGCGCATCAGGTGGTATTTGTTTTCCTTGCGGGTCGGCTGGTAAGCCGGGTCGATCTGCAGGTCCTGCTCGGCGCCCGTGAGCAGCCATTCCTGCACGACTTTCGGGTGGGTTCCCTTGAAAGCTTCCAGGGCGCGCGCATCGAACTGGCTGTACTTGATCTGCATGGTCGTTGAGTCGGCCCAGTACTTGCTGACCTGGTCGAGCTTTTTCTGCATGTCCTCATTGCGGCGAATCCAGCCGTAGTGGTAGATGTGGGCGTTGGCCAGTGCCGCCTGCGGGTTGCGCGGTCGCTTGTGCTCGGTGGTCACCAGCCAGTACTGGCCGTCGGGCGCGTAGGAGCGGATGGTGTTCCTGATCAGCCGGCACTCGCGGCGGTACCAGCCGGGGCTGACCGAGACCCACTGTGCGGAGCCGTAAAAGTGGTGGTAATCAAAGACCAGCGCTTCCACCGCCGGGTTGCCATGGTGCTTCTCGACGCTGGCGCGGATCGCGGCCAGGTCCTCCTCGTGAACCACCTCGTCGCCCTCGAGGTAGAAGGCCCAGTCGCCGGTGCAGGAATACTGCGCAATCATCTTCTGTTGCGCGTAAACAAAGCCGCGGTCGGCCATGCGTTCGTTCCAGACGGTTTCGATCACGCGGATTTTCGGGTCGCCAATCGCCAGCACGCGCGCCAGCGTTTCGTCGTTGCCGCGGCCCACCGCGACGACGAATTCGTCGACCAGCGGCAACAGGGAGCGGATCGAGGCTTCAAACGGGAAGCCCAGCTCGACGCCGTTGCGGATGAAGGTGAAACCACTGATGGAAATTGTCATGAAAGTTGCGCCACGGGGGGACTTTGCGATAGATCGGCGTCGTACAGCCCGAGCTTGTAGAGGCGGGAATAGGGGCCGTCGCGTTCAATGAGTTCGGCGTGTGTGCCGGTTTCGATGATTCGGCCGGCATCCATCACCACGATGCGGCTGGCGTGCTGGACCGTGGAGAGGCGGTGCGCAATGACCAGCGTGGTGCGGTTGCGCATCAGCCGCTGCAGCGCTTCCTGCACCGCGCGCTCGGATTCCGTGTCCAGCGCCGAGGTGGCTTCGTCCAGAATGAGCACCGGCGCGTCCTTGTACAGGGCGCGGGCGATCGCCAGGCGCTGGCGCTGGCCGCCCGACAGCTGCGTGGCGTTGTGGCCCACCAGCGTGTCCACGCCCCGCGGCAGCTCGGCCACAAAACGTTCCAGGTTGGCAGCCTTCAGGCAGACCAGCACCTTGTCCCTGTCCATCGCCATGCCCAGCGCCACATTGGCGGCCACGGTGTCGTTGAGCATCACCACGTGCTGGCTGACCAGAGCGAACTGGCCGCGCAATGCGTCGATCTGCCATTCACGCAGTTCATGGCCGTCGAGCTCGATGCTTCCGGAGGTGGGCTCGACAAAACGCGGCAGCAGATTGACGAGTGTGGTCTTGCCCGCACCTGAAGCACCGACCAGGGCCACGGTTTCGCCGGGGGTGATGGTCAGGTTCAGCGCGTCCACCGCGGGCGCGCCATCGTCGTTGTAGGCCACACGCGCATTGATGAAACTGATCTTCCCTTCCGCCCTCGGTTTCGAAAAATCGCCACCTGGCTCGTCAGGCGTTTTCTCCATCAGGTCCAGTCCGCGTTCCAGCGCCGCCAGGCCGCGTGTGATCGGGCTGGCGACCTCCGACAGGTGCTTGATCGGTGCCACCAGCATCAGCATGGCGGTCACAAAAGCCACAAACGAGCCGACAGAGGTGGTGTCGGTGGAGCTTTGCAGCAGGGCGACAGAAATGACGGCCGACAGGGCCGCCGCCGCCAGCATCTGCGTGGCCGGGGTCATGGCCGCTGAGGCCACCACCGATTTCATGGACAGGCGCCGCAAGGCATCGCTGAGCTGCGCAAAACGCGTGGCCTGGCTCTCCTGCGCCGCATGCAGCCGGACATCGCGGTGCGCCAGCACGTTTTCCTCCACCACATAAGCCAGCGAGTCGGTGGCCGCCTGGCTGGCCTTGGTGAGTTTGTAGAGGCGGCTGGAGAGCACACGCATGACCCAGGCAATGGCCGGAATCAGCAGCGTGACAATCAGGGTCAGCCGCCAGTTCAGGTAAAGCAGGTAACTGGACAGCGCCAGCAGGGTCAGGGTGTCCCGGGCCAGGCCCATCAACGAGTTGACCAGCATGGACGAGCCGTTTTGCACCTCGTAGACCACGGTGTTGGCCAGCGCACTGGCGGACTGGTTCGAAAAAAGGTCCAGACGGGCGGTCATCAGCTTGCGGAACATGGCCTTGCGCAATTCCAGCAAGCCGATGTTGGTGACCTTGGCCAGCGCAATTTGCGCAAGAAAACCCGCGAAGCCGCGCACGCCGAAGAGCAGCAGCAGCGACACGGGAACCATCCAGATATCGATGCCCCCCTTGCGGAAACCTTTGTCCAGCAGGGGCTGCAACAGGGCGGGCACCAGCGGCTCGGTGGCGGAAGCCACCACGGTGGCACCAACGGCGATGGCCCAGGCGCTCGGTGACTGGCTGAAATAAGGCCAGATGCGGCGCAGGCGCTGGCCGATGGGTGCCGGTGACACCGCACCCGTGGCGGCAGCGGCGGTCTGCTCGGGGCCGGTCGTCAAACCGGAACCTCGTCGCCGGCCCTGGCCGGGGCAACCACGGCCAGGCGCATGTGCATCTGGCAGCCAGTCGCAGACACCCCACCGGGAGCCGGGAACAGGTCAGCAGTGACGGTGCGGGAAAGGGCTGCGATATTTGGCATGGGCGCCGCATCAGGACCGTGAAGTGAGCAAGCCTGCATTATCGTGGAACAATTGGCGGCCATTTCCTACAAATACCTCCGCTGGCAGCGCCCACAATCAACAGCTTGTTTGCGGAGCGTTAAATTAGGGCGGCTGGCTTGCGAACCTCACCAACACCTGCGCTCCCATGACTCTTTCTGTCATCATCATCACGAAAAACGAAGAGGCCAATTTGCAGGCATGCCTGGAGTCCGTGCGGTTCGCCGACCAGTGGGTCGTGGTTGACAACGACAGCACCGACAACACGCGCGCCATTGCCAGAGCCTTCGGGGCGGAAGTGACCGAAACCGGAGCCTGGCCCGGCTTTGGTCCGCAAAAAAATCTCGCCTTGGGCCTGGCCACCGGGGAATGGGTGCTGTCCATCGATGCGGATGAGCGTGTGACGCCCGAGCTGGCCGCAGAGATCCAGAGAGCGGTCCTCCATGGCGCGGCCGACGCCTTTGAAATTCCCCGCCTTACCCAGTTCTGCGGCCAGTGGATTCACCACTGTGGATGGACGCCTGACCCGGTGTTGCGCCTTTTCCGGCGCGGACAGGCCCGGTTCAGCGACGATCTGGTGCATGAGCGCGTGATCCTGAGCTCCGGCGCTGTTTCACGGCTGAACGCCAAGTTGCTTCACTATAGTTACCCGACACCCGCCCACTACTGGCGCAAGCTGGAGCAATACAGCCTGGCCTGGGCCACGCAGGCGCATGCGCGCGGCAGGTCCAGCTCCATGCCGAGGGCGGTAATATCGGGTGTGGTCGCTTTCGTCAAAAGCTATTTTTTTCGCCTCGGCATCCTCGACGGCAGCATGGGTTTTGCCGTGTGTGCCATGCAGGCCCAAGCCGCATTCGGCAAGTACTTCACCCTGTATTGTTTGAACCAGAAAAATGCACCTCAAAAAACCTGACCTTTATTCGATTCGGGGCCTGTCAACAGGCCGTCGCAGCTTCATCGCCGGACTGACCGGCAGCCTGGGCGTCCTGGCGGTACAACCCGCCTGGTCCCAGTTCCGGGTCGAGGTGTCGGGCGTCGGCCTGACCCAGTTGCCGATTGCCATTGCCGGCTTTCGCGGTGATGCACAGTCGCCGCAGAAAATCGCCGCCATTGTGCAGGCCGACCTGGAGCGGAGCGGCCAATTCCGTGCGGTCGATACTGCCGGCCAGAACCTGGACGAAAACTCCCGGCCCGACCTGTCCGTGTGGCGCCAGCGCGCCGCCGATTCTCTGCTGACCGGCAGCGTGACGCGTCTGGCCGATGGCCGCTTCGACGTTCGCTGCCGCCTTTGGGACGTGGTGCGCGGGCAGGACCTCGGCGGGCAAAGCTACGTGATACCGCAGGGCGACCTGCGCCTGTCGGCGCATCGCATTGCCGACTTTGTTTATGAAAAACTGACCGGCGAGAAAGGCGTTTTCTCCACCCGCATCGCCTATGTGACCAAGGTCGGCCCGCGTTACAACCTGTGGGTGGCCGACTCCGATGGCGAAGGCGCCCAGTCGGCGCTGACCAGCCCCGAGCCCATCATCTCCCCGGCGTGGTCGCCCACCGGCGCGCAGCTGGCTTATGTGTCGTTCGAGTCGCGCAAGCCGGTGATTTATGCCCACGATGTGGCCTCGGGCAAACGCCGCCTGCTGGCGAACTTCCGCGGCTCCAACAGCGCGCCGGCATGGGCGCCCAACGGCAACCAGCTGGTCGCGACGCTGAGCCGGGATGGCGGCTCGCAGCTGTATGCCATTCCGGCGACAGGCGGCGAGGCGCGCCGCTTGACCCAATCGGCCAGCATCGACACCGAGCCGGCGTTTTCACCGGACGGGAAATACGTCTATTTCGTGAGTGATCGCGGCGGCTCGCCGCAGATCTACCGCATGGGAGCCGGCGGCGGCAATATCGAACGTGTCACCTTTACCGGGAGTTACAACATATCGCCGGCCCTGAGCCCGGATGGCCGCTGGCTGGCCTATATTTCACGCATAGGTGGCGCCTTCAAGCTGCACCTGATGGACCTCGGCAAGGGAACCGCCATCTCGATCACCGACACCAGCGCCGATGAAAGCCCCAGTTTTGCGCCGAACAGCCGGCTGATCGTCTATGCCACCCAGCAACAGGGCAGGGAAGCCCTGCTGACCACCACCCTGGACGGCAAGATCAAAGCCCGCCTGACCGGCGCCGCCGGAGACATACGTGAGCCTGACTGGGGACCTTTCCAGAGGTAACCAGTCACCTTGATCCCAACCCCTTTTTATTTTTTACGGAAAGTACACATTCATGAAGCGCATCCTGATCTCACTCGCCTCCATCATCACCCTGAGCGCCGCACTGGTCGGCTGCAGCTCGGGCGTCAAACTCAATGAGGTGCCTGTCGAAAACCGGACCCCGGTCACCACCGCACCGGGAACCGGCGACGCAGCCGGCGTGACCGGCCGCGATGTGGCGCCTGTCCTGATCGGTGCCACCGATCCTTCGCTCGCTGGCCCGCCCGGTGCAGCCCGCGTGATCTACTTCGACTACGACAGTTTTGTCATCAAGCCGGAATTTCAGGCGACGGTGGAAGCCCATTCGCGTTTCCTCAGCGCCAACAAGGCCCGCAAGCTGGTGATTGAAGGCAGCACCGATGAGCGCGGCGGCCGCGAGTACAACCTGGCATTGGGGCAGAAACGTGCCGAGGCCGTGCGCCGCGCCTTGGGCCTGCTGGGCGCCACCGATGCGCAGGTCGAAGCGGTCAGCTTCGGCGAGGAAAAACCTGCCGTGACGGGCTCGGATGAAGAGTCCTACTCCAAAAATCGCCGCGCCGAATTCAACTACCGTTAAGTTGCAGCCATGACCTTGAAGAACTTCCGGACTTCGCTGGGAGCCGTGGCGTGTGCGCTAGCCTGCGTCATGGCGTTCAACGCCCATGCGGCGTTGTTCGAGGATGATGAAGCCCGCAAGGCGATTCTTGAACTGCGCCAGCGGCTCGATGCCACAACGACCGAGCTGCGCAAGTCCGGTGATGAAACCGCGCAGCTGCGCCGCAGCCTGCTCGAGTTGTCCAGCCAGATCGACCAGTTGCGCAGCGAACTGGCCAGAATGCGCGGGCAGGACGAGCAGTTTGCCCGCGAACTCGCCGAAGTCCAGCGCATGCAAAAGGATTTGTCACAGGGCGTGAATGACCGGCTCAGCCGGTTCGAGCCATCCAAGGTCAGTGTTGACGGCCGTGAGTTCGTGGCAGACCCGGCAGAAAAGCAGGAGTTCGAGGCTGCGCTGGCAGTACTGCGCAAGGGCGAGTTCGCGCCGGCCCAGGCCGCCTTCACCAATTTTCTCAAGCGGTATCCCCAAAGCGGCTACAAGGCGCCGGCGCTGTTCTGGCTCGGCAACGCACAGTACGCGCTGCGCAACTACCGCGACGCGCTGGTCAATTTCCGCGCGCTGGTGGCCGCCGACCCCGAGCATATGCGCGCCCCCGAAGCCGTGCTTGCCGTGGCCAACTGCCAGGTCGAGCTCAAGGACGTCAAGGCGGCGCGCAAGACGCTGGAAGACCTGCTCAAGGCCTACCCGCAGTCGGAAGCCGCTTCGGTCGCCAAGGAACGCCTGGCCAGGCTCAAGTAGAGACTTCGCAGGCGGCAGGGCAGCGCACTTCCTGCCCAGCCCCTAAAATCGGGCGATGGATATCTCCCAGCTCAACACACTCACCGCCCAGGTTCTCTGGGCGGCCTTCATTCTGGCGGTGCTGTTCGGCGCCGTTGTCCAGCGAACCCACTTCTGCACCATGGGTGCGGTCAGCGACATTGTCAACATGGGTGACTGGACACGCATGCGTGTGTGGGGCATGGCCATCGGCGTGGCCATGATCGGCTTTTACGGCCTGGCCGCGGCCGGGCTGATCGACCCGGCCAAAGCGATATATGCCTCGAACCGCTTCATCTGGCTGTCCGCGCTGGTCGGCGGCCTGCTGTTCGGCTTTGGCATGGTGCTGGCTTCGGGCTGCGGCAGCAAGACGCTGGTGCGCATAGGTGGCGGCAACCTCAAATCACTGGTGGTGTTTGTGGTCATGGCGGTGGCCGCATTTGCCACACTCAAGGGCATCACGGCGGTGCTGCGCGTGGCCACGGTAGATCGTGTGGCCATCGATTTTTCCGGCAACGCCGCCTTGTCCAACTGGGCGACCGGTTTGCTTGGTGTGTCACCGGTGCTGGCCGGACTGGTGCTGGCCGGGGTGCTGGGTGGGGGCCTGATCGTCTGGGCGCTGGCCGGCCCGGAGTTTCTCCGCTTTGACAACCTGCTCGCCGGACTCGGCATTGGCCTGCTGATTACCGCCATGTGGTGGCTCAGCGGTCACATGGCTTATGTCGCAGAGCATCCGGAAACGCTGGAGGAGACGTTTCTGGTGACCAATTCCGGCCGCATGGAAGCCCTGAGTTTTGTGGCTCCGATGGCCTACACCATCGATTGGCTGATATTTTTCAGTGACAAGACCAAATTGTTGACGCTGGGTGTTGTGTCCGTGTTTGGCGTGGTCGTTGGCTCGGCGCTGTATTCCCTGCTGTCACGCAGCTTCCGCTGGGAAGGCTTTCGAAATACCGAAGACACCGCCAATCACCTGGTCGGGGCCGTGCTGATGGGGGTGGGCGGCGTAACCGCCATGGGTTGCACCATCGGGCAGGGCCTGTCCGGCATCTCCACGCTGAGCGCCACCAGTTTCGTGGCTGTCGCGGCCATCATCGCCGGTGCTGTGGCGGGGCTGAAATACCAGATCTGGCGGCTGGAAAGTTGATGGCCCCCACGCTCGGCACTGGCGTGTCCTCGCTGCCCCCCGAGGGGGCTGATTTCCCTTGGGGCGTCCCGGCGGGAAATTGCCTGTGACTGAAATTTCTTCTGAACTCCCTGCCGACCTGGAGCGGCGCTTCGGCGGGCTGGCGCGTCTGTATGGCGTGTCAGGCGCAAAAAAAATTCGCGCGGCCCATGTGGTAGTGGTGGGCCTGGGCGGCGTGGGTTCCTGGGCCGCCGAAGCCCTGGCGCGCAGCGGCGTGGACAGGCTGACGCTGATTGACCTGGACCACATCGCCGAGTCCAACATCAACCGCCAGATCCACGCGCTCGACACCACACTGGGGCAGGCCAAGGTCCAGGCGATGCGCGAACGCATAACGCACATCCATCCCGGGTGTGTGGTGCATTGCATCGAGGAGTTTGTCGATGCCGCCAACTGGCCGATGATTGCAGGGCTGGATGCGCACGGCAGCAACGCGGTGTCGGTCATCGATGCCTGCGACCAGGTCCGGGCCAAAACCGCCATGGCCGCATGGGCGATGCGCCACAGAGTCAACTTCATCAGCGTCGGTGCTGCCGGTGGCAAGCGCCACGCGCACAAGGTTGATATTGAAGACCTGTCGCTGGTCACGCACGACCCGCTGCTCGCACAGCTGCGTTACCGCCTGCGCAGGGAGCAGGGCGCGGCGCGCAAGGGAAAGATCGGTGTGGCCTGTGTGTTCAGCCGCGAGGCGGTGATGCAGCCCGCGGCCCTGGCCTCGGGGGCTGACGCTGCGCTGGATGCATGCGAGATTCAGGACGATGCATCGGGCGATGGCAGCCTCAATTGTCATGGCTATGGATCGGTGGTCAGCGTGACATCGGCCTTCGGTTTGTGTGCTGCAGGTTGGGTGCTCAACAAAATTGCTGAGTAGTTTTTTAAAGAGCCAAAAAATGACGCTATAATTTGAGGCTGTTCTGCATTACGCAGTACAGACCAGGGAGAAATCCTTGGGGCCTTAGCTCAGTTGGTAGAGCAGCGGACTTTTAATCCGTTTGTCGTGGGTTCGACCCCCGCAGGCCCCACCAAATTTTTAAAGCGCCTGACTGCAAAGTCAGGCGCTTTTTCTTTGCCTGGTGTTTGATCCTTACTTCGTTTCAAGTCATCGGCAATATCCTCACGGCTGCGTGGCCGGCAAAGGATATTCAGGCAGAGTAGCCCAGCAGAGGCACTTCCAGCTGCGCCTGCTGCGCCACGCGAATACAGTCTTTCATGTGTTCCTCGCCCAGATAACGGATGGCCGCATAACCGACGGTGGCGGCAACGATCTGACCCGCGAAGGGCACGTACTTGGCGAGTTGTTTGGTGGTCAGCCGCATGCCGATTTTGGTGGCAGCCTTGAGGATCAGGTCTCTGGAGATGAACTTGCCGATCAGGACCGAGCCGACCAGGGTGACCGCTTTCTGGACCTGGTCGCGCTTTTTCGGATCGAGCTGGTCGAGCTGCTGCGGCGTGAGGCCAAACTCGCGGTTGATTTCAGGAATCAGCTTCGACAGCATCGCGGCATCGACCGCCCAGTCGAGGCCGGGCACCGGCACGGCGCTGGCCGCGGCAGCGACCATGGCGCGTTTGTTGAGCAGCTTGCGGCTGCGAATCACCGCGGCCGCAAGGGCCGCGTCGTCGGAAGCCATCTGGAGGGCGGTGGGCATGAGTGCACTTTAGCGCGAAATGCCCGGCGGGGTTAGAGCCGCAAGCCCAACCCGTGCGCCCAACGCCGACTCAGGCCAGCGAGGTTTCGATCTGCTCGGTGAGTTCCAGCCAGCGCTCTTCCAGCGTGCCCAGTTCGGTGGCTATCACCTTCAGGCGCTTGCCGGACTGGGCCATTTCCGCAGGCGCGGTGGTGCTTGCCAGCGAGGCCTGCAGGCTGTCGCGTTCCGCGCTCAGCGACTGCATGCGCGCGTCGATTTTTTCCAGTTCCTTGCGCAGCGGCTTGGTCGTGTCCGACTGCTGTTGCCGGCGCTGCGCGTCGTCCTTCTTGCTGGCCGGTTTTTTGGCGTCAAAAGTGGCTGCAGCCGGCGTTGCTGTTCCGCTGGCAGCTACTGTTTTGGTAGCGGCTGCAGCCGGTGCAGCGGTACTGGTGGATTTTTTGGCTTCTTCGCGCTGGCGTTTGGCTTCGTCGAGCAGGTAACGCTGGTAGTCGTCGAGGTCGCCGTCGAACGGCGCGACGCCGCCACGCGAGACCATCCAGAACTCGTCGCACACGGCTCGCAGGAGAGCGCGATCGTGGCTGACCAGCATGACCGTGCCTTCAAACTCGTTGAGCGCCATCGACAAGGCTTCACGTGTGGCCAGGTCCAGGTGATTGGTCGGCTCATCGAGCAGCAGCAGGTTGGGGCGTTGCCAGACGATCATGCACAGCACCAGGCGGGCTTTTTCACCGCCGCTCATGCTGCCGACGGCCTGCTTGACCATGTCGCCGCCGAAATTGAAGTTGCCCAGAAAGCTGCGCAAGTCCTGCTCGCGGGTTGGCTGGCTGCCTATCTTGCCGGCGGCGGTGACTTCCTTGACCAGCCGGATCATGTGTTCCAGCGGATTGTCGGCCGGACGCAGCACGTCGAGCTCCTGCTGCGCGAAGTAGCCGATGTTCAGGCCTTTGCCTTCGGTCATCTCGCCGCTAATGGGCGCCAGCGCACGCGCGATGGTCTTGACCACGGTGGACTTGCCCTGGCCGTTGGCGCCCAGGATGCCGATGCGCTGGCCGGCCAGCACCGACTTGCTGACGTTCTGCACGATGACCGTGGGTGGTGTGCCTGCGGGCGCATCGGCTGGCGGCGGGTAGCCGAAATCGACATGCTGCATCGAGAGCATGGGGTTGGGCAGGTTGGCCGGTTCCTTGAATTCGAAGGTGAAGTCGGCTTCGGCCAGCAGCGGCGCAATTTTCTCCATGCGGTCCAGCGCCTTGACCCGGCTTTGCGCCTGCTTGGCCTTGCTGGCCTTGGCCTTGAAACGGGCAATGAACTTCTGCAGGTGGGCAATCTTGTCCTGCTGCTTGTTGAAGGCACCCTGCTGAAGCGCCATCTGCTCGGCGCGCAGATCCTCGAACTTGCTGTAGTTGCCGCCGTAACGGGTCAGCTTGGCGCCTTCAATGTGCACGGTGACATCGGTCACGGCATCGAGAAACTCGCGGTCATGGCTGATGACCAGCATGGTGCCCTGGTAACGCTTGAGCCAGGCTTCCAGCCAGACCAGCGCGTCCAGGTCCAGGTGGTTGGTCGGTTCGTCGAGCAGCAGCAGGTCGGAGGGGCACATCAGCGCGCGCGCCAGCTGCAGGCGCATGCGCCAGCCGCCGGAAAAACTGTTGACCGGGTTGTCGAGCTCGCTGAGCTTGAAACCCAGGCCGAGGATCAGCGCCTGGGCTCTGGCCGGCGCGTCGTGCGCGCCCGAGTCGTAGAGCTCCATGTAGGCATGCGCCATGCGGTCGCCGTCACCGCTGGCTTCGGCGGCGTCGACCTCGGCCTGCGCGGCCTGCAGCACCACGTCGCCTTCAATCACGTAGCTGGTGGCGCTTTGTTCGGTTTCGGGCATGTCCTGGGCGACCTGCGCCATGCGCCACTGGGCGGGGATGTAGAACTCGCCGCCGTCTTCATGCAGCGTGCCGTTGAGCATGGCAAACAGCGAGGACTTGCCCGCGCCGTTACGCCCCACCAGGCCGACTTTTTCGCCGGGGTTGAGGGTGACAGACGCGCTGTCGAGAATCACTTTGGCGCCGCGACGCAGCACCACGTTTTTAAGGGTAATCATTTAAACCAAGCAGACACAAGAAAAATAGCCAGTCGGCGCGCTGCGCCCCAATGACGGCCCGAGACGCAAGTCTCAAGCCAGTTGTTGGCGCGTGAGGAGCAGAACCTGGTCGGGGCCGGCGCTGGTTTCAAACCAGAGCGGTTCCAGGTGCTGGAAGGCGCGTTCAAAATTCTCGCGCTCGTTGCCGATTTCCAGCACCAAAACACCATTTTCGCTCATATGGCCGGCCGCGTTTAGAAAAAGGCTTCGAATGAAGTCCATGCCGTCCGCGCCACCGGCCAGCGCCAGGGCCGGTTCAGCCCTGAATTCGGCCGGCAGGGCGGCCATGGTGGCCGCGTTGACATAAGGCGGGTTGCACAGAATCAGGTCATACGGGCCGGGGCAGGCGGCCAGTCCGTCAGACTCGATGAGGGTGATACGCGACTGCAACTCATGGACGTCCACATTGATGCGGGCCACGGCCAGCGCGTCGGTACTGATGTCGGCGGCATCGACGGCCACGTCGGGGTACGCCATGGCGGCGAGGATGGCCAGGCTGCCGTTGCCGGTGCACAGGTCCAGCACACGGTGGGTGGACGCGCTGAGCCAGGGGTCGATGCTTTCATCGACCAGCAGTTCGGCAATCAGCGAGCGCGGAATGATCACGCGTTCATCGACATAAAAGGGCACGCCCTGCAGCCAGGCCTCCCGCGTCAGGTAGGCGGCGGGTTTGCGGGTGTTGATGCGTGCTTCCAGAAGGATAGCAACCTTTGCAGCATCGGCGGGGGATACAGGCGTATTTTCCTCTTCGTCGAGCTCGTCCAGCGGCAGGCCCAGCGACCACAGCACCAGCCAGGCGGCTTCGTCGAAAGCGGTCAGCGTGCCCTGGCCGAAACCGTCGGCCAAGGTGAGGCCGGCGGCCTCGAGGCGGTCGGCCCAGTACTCGACCAAGGCGATGACGGTCGTCGGGGCAGGCGCTGCGCTCACTGGCCGGCGAGGCGCTCCAGCACGCCCCTGTAGATGTTTTTGAGCGGGTCCAGCGTGCTGACCAGCACGTGTTCGTCGATCTTGTGGATGGACGCGTTGATCGGGCCGAACTCGATCAGTTGCGGGCAGATGCTGGCGATAAAACGCCCGTCGCTGGTGCCGCCGGTGGTCGAGAGTTCGGTCTGCAGACCGGTCTCGGCGCGTATGGACTCGCTGACGGCCTGCACCAGCTCGCCGGGCGTGGTCAGAAAGGGCTGGCCGCCCAGGGTCCAGGTCAGCGTGTAGTCGAGCTGGTGTTTTTGCAGGATGGCCTCGAGCCGCGCTTTCAGGCTGTCGGCGGTCGATTCGGTCGAAAAGCGGAAGTTGAAGTCCACCACCAGCTCGCCCGGGATGATGTTGGACGCACCGGTGCCGCCGTGCACATTCGACACCTGCCAGCTGGTGGCCGGGAAAAAGGTGTTGCCGGCATCCCATTCGGTGGCGACCAGTTCGGCCAGCGCGGGGGCAAAGTCGTGAATCGGGTTTTTGGCCAGGTGCGGGTAGGCGATGTGGCCCTGCACGCCCTTGACCGTGAGCTTGCCGCTCAGCGTGCCGCGGCGGCCGTTCTTGATCATGTCGCCGAGCTGGTCCACCGAGGTCGGCTCGCCGACGATGCAGTAGTCCAGCACCTCGCCGCGCGCCTTGAGCTGCTGCACCACCACGGCCGTGCCGTCCACCGACGGGCCTTCCTCGTCGCTGGTGATCAGGAAGGCGATGGAGAGATTCGGCTGCGGGGTGGCCGCGAGAAATTCCTCGACGGCCACGACCATGGCCGCGATCGAGGTTTTCATGTCCGCGGCGCCGCGCCCGTAGAGCACACCGTCGCGGTGGCTGGGGGTGAAGGGCGGGCTGGTCCACTGCTCCAGCGGGCCGGTCGGCACCACATCGGTGTGGCCGGCAAAGACCAGGGTTCTGGGTGCTATCGAATCAGGAGCTGCCTGCGCCCGTCCCGTCTGGGCTACAGGGCCAAAACCCTTGAATGTTGCCCACAGGTTGGTGACGCGGAAGTGCTCTGGCCCGCTGACGATGGTTTCACATTCAAAACCCAGCGCCTGCAGACGCGCGGCCAGGAGGGCCTGGCAACCCGCGTCGTCGGGTGTCACCGAGGGTCGGGAAATCAGTTGTTCAGCAAGTCGGAGTGTGGAAGACATGAAAAAGGAAACGAAGGAAAAAGGAGGACCCCGGGGCTGCGCTTACAGGTTGCCATAACCGGTGTTGCCGGTCTTGGTGTCGTGACGAACGTCGAGCGTGATCTCTGTGAAGGAGGCTTCGTCGTCCTCATCTTCTTCGGGCTCTTGTGCCGCCTTGGCGGCCATGGCGAAGTCGTTTTCCAGGCGCCACATCAGGTTGGTCGGCGAGTCGGCATGCAGCAGGCCTTCCTTGCGCGTGACGGTGCCGTCAACGATCAGCTTGGCGATGTCCTGCTCGAAGGTCTGCGAGCCCTCGGCCATGGACTTTTCCATCGCTTCCTTGACGCCGGAGAAGTCGCCTTTTTCGATCAGCTCGGAGATCAGCTTGGTGTTGAGCATGACCTCCACTGCCGGCGCGCGGCCGCCCGCCTGCGTGCGCAGCAGGCGCTGCGAGACGATGGCTTTCATGGCCGCGCCGAGGTCGCCGAGCATGGTGTTGCGCACCTCGACCGGGTAAAAACTCAGGATGCGGTTGAGCGCCTGGTAGCTGTTGTTGGCATGCATGGTGGCCAGGCACAGGTGACCCGACTGCGCATAGGCAATCGCGGCTGACATGGTTTCGCGGTCGCGGATCTCGCCGATCAGGATCACGTCGGGCGCCTGGCGCAACGCGTTTTTCAGCGCCACCTGCAGCGACTGCGTGTCGCTGCCGACCTCGCGCTGGTTGACCACCGACTTCTTGTTGGTGAACAAAAACTCGACCGGGTCTTCGATCGTCAGGATGTGGCCCGGCATGGTTGCGTTGCGGTGGTCCATCATGGACGCCAGGGTGGTGCTTTTTCCGGCGCCGGTGGAGCCCACCATCAGCAGCAGGCCGCGTTTTTCCATGATCAGGTCGGCCAGGATGGGCGGCACGTTCAGGCTCTCGAGCGGCGGAATCTCACCGGGCACGTAGCGGATCACGGCCGCATAGGTGCTGCGCTGCCTGAAACCGCTGATGCGGAAATTGCCGACGCCGGCCAGCGGAAAGCCCATGTTGAGCTCACCGAGTTCTTCGAGCTCCTCGATGCGCTCGGGAGGCAACACCTCCGCCAGCAGGTTGCGCGGCGCGTCCGGCGGCAGGATCTGGCTGTTGATCGGAATGGCCTCGCCGTTGATCTTGATGAGGGCCGGCGAATGCGCCGACAGATAGACGTCGGAGGCCTTTTTATCGGCCATCAAACGCAGGATACGTTCCATCGTGCTCATGGTCTGCGCAGTCATCGTCGGTTCCGATCAATCAATCATTCAGAGGAGACACAAGACACAAGCCGCAGCCCTGTCTTTACCAGCCGGGGCCGCGGGTCCGGCTTCGCCGGCCCGCAGGCGCAGCGCCCCCTCGGGGGGCAGCGCAGTACGCGAAGCGACAAGCGTGGGGGCCATTAGTCACGAAGGAGATCGTTCAGGCTGGTCGTGGCACGGGTCTTGGCATCCACCTTCTTGACGATCACCGCGCAATACAGCGAGTATTTGCCGCCGGCCTTGGGCAGGTTGCCCGACACGACAACAGAACCGGCCGGAATGCGGCCATAGGTCACGGTATCCGCCTCCCGGTCATAAATCGGCGTGCTCTGGCCGATGTAGACACCCATGGAAATGACGGAGTTTTCCTCGACGATCACGCCTTCAACCACTTCGGAGCGCGCACCGATGAAGCAGTTGTCTTCAATGATGGTCGGGTTGGCCTGCAGGGGTTCGAGCACACCGCCCAGGCCGACACCACCGGACAGGTGCACATTTTTGCCGACCTGCGCGCAGCTGCCGACGGTGGCCCAGGCGTCCACCATGGTGCCTTCGTCCACATAGGCACCGATGTTCACGTAGCTGGGCATCAGGATCGCGCCCTTGGCGATGAAACTGCCGCGGCGGGCCACGGCCGGCGGCACCACACGCACGCCGCTTTCCTTCATTTCCTGCTCGCTCAGGTGCGAGAACTTGGTCGGCACCTTGTCATAAAACCCCAGGTCACCGGCGCGCATCAGCACGTTGTCTTTCAGGCGAAAGCTCAGTAGCACGGCCTTCTTGATCCACTGGTGCGTGGTCCACTGGCCCACACCCTGGCGCGTGGCGACGCGCAGGCGGCCGCCGTTGAGTTCGGAAATCGTGTGCTCCACCGCCTCCTGGACCTCTTTGGACGCAGCCTGCGGCGAGAGGTTGGCGCGGTCTTCCCAGGCGGCGTTGATGATGCTTTGCAGTTGGTCTTGATTCATTTTTTTCAGATCAGGTGGATTGGATAAATTGAACGATTCTTTCGGCAGCTTCAACACATTCAGCGGTTTCAGCCACCAGCGCCATGCGGATGCGCCCGGTACCGGGGTTGTGGCCCCGGGCTTCGCGGGCAAGGTAACTGCCGGGCAACACCACCACATTGTAAAGAGCGAGCAGTTCGCGCGAAAACGCAGGGTCGTTGTTGCCAAAACGTGCCGGAATCTGCGCCCACAGGTAGAAGCCGGCGTCAGGCAGGGCCACGTCCATGACGCTGGCGAGCAGAGGGGTGACCCGGGCAAACTTTTCGCGGTACAGCGCGCGGTTCTCCACCACATGTTTCTCGTCGTTCCAGGCGGCGATGCTGGCCGCCTGCACGATGGGACTCATGGCGCTGCCGTGGTAGGTGCGGTACAGCAGAAAAGGCTTGATCAGCGCCGCGTCACCGGCCACAAAGCCGCTGCGCAGGCCCGGCACGTTGCTGCGTTTGGAAAGGCTGGTCAGCGCGATGATGTTTTTGAAGTCGTGCCGGCCCAGTTGCGCCGCGGCCTGCAGGGAGCCCAGCGGCGGCTCCTCACGGAAATAGATTTCGCTGTAACACTCGTCCGAGGCAATCACAAAGCCGTAGCGGTCGCTCAGTTCAAACAGCAGCTTCCATTCGTCCAGGCCCATGACCGCGCCGGTCGGGTTGCCGGGCGAGCAGACAAACAGCAGCTGCGTTTTTGCCCAGACATCCTGCGGCACGGCGGCCCAGTCCACCGCGAAGTTGCGCGCCGGGTCGCTGGGTGCGAACCAGGTGTCCGCACCGGCCAGCAGCGCCGCGCCCTCGTAGATTTGATAAAACGGGTTCGGGCTGACCACCGTCGCACCAGCTTGCGTCGGATCTATCACCGTCTGTGCCAGCGCAAACAAGGCCTCGCGCGAGCCGTTGACCGGCAGGATTTGCGTGGCCGGGTCCAGCGCCAGGCCGTAACGGCGTTGCAGCCAGTCGGCCATGGCTTGGCGCAGTTTCGGTTCGCCGGCGGTGGCCGGGTAACTGGCCAGCCCGGCCAGGCTGGCGCTCAGGGCGGCCTTGATCAGTTCCGGCGTCGCATGCCGGGGCTCGCCAATACCCAGGCTGATGGGGCGGTAAGCCGGGTTCGGCGTCACGTCGGCGTGGAGCTGGCGCAGCCGCTCGAAGGGGTAGGGCTGCAGGCGTTTCAACAATGGATTCATGGCCCGGATTATCCCGTGTGAACACCACGCGGGTGGCGGCTGGCCAGCCTCAACAGCCGATTTGCTACGAAAAAAATAGCTGACTGCGCATGGCAGACAAGGGCTGGAGGCCATTTTGATGCATGAATTCCGGCAAGAACCGGGCACGGAAGGGGGCACCGCCACCGCCACTGCGCCCCGCATGGCCCCGGTCACCATTTTTTACAGCGGCCCGGGCGTCGGGCTCGGGTAACATTGCGGGCTGTGCATTGCCTGAAGCAAGCCGGGCGTTCCAGAAAAATGCCATGCAAATCAACAGCTTAGCTTCAGGCATCTCCCAGCGCCAGGAATAAAAACAGGGTCCGCCGTGCGTCTCAATTCAATCAAGTTATCCGGCTTCAAATCGTTCGCGGAGCCGACCAATTTCGTGCTGCCGGGCCAGCTGATCGGTGTGGTCGGCCCCAACGGCTGCGGCAAGTCCAACATCATGGACGCCGTGCGCTGGGTGCTCGGCGAAAGCAAGGCCAGCGAGTTGCGCGGCGAATCCATGCAGGACGTGATCTTCAACGGCACCAATCTGCGCAAGCCGGCCAGCCGCTCCAGCGTCGAGCTGGTGTTCGACAATGCCGACCACCGTGCCGGCGGCCAGTGGGGCCAGTTCGCCGAAATTGCCGTCAAGCGCGTGCTGACACGTGACGGCACCTCGAGCTACTACCTGAACAACCAGCCGGTGCGCCGGCGCGACGTGCAGGACGTGTTCCTCGGCACCGGTCTGGGCCCGCGCGCCTACGCCATCATCGGCCAGGGCACGATCAGCCGCATCATCGAATCCAAGCCCGAAGAGCTGCGCCTGTTCCTCGAAGAAGCGGCCGGTGTCTCCAAGTACAAGGAACGCCGGCGCGAAACCGCCAACCGCCTGAGCGACACGCGCGAGAACCTGACCCGCGTCGAGGACATCCTGCGCGAGCTCAATGCCAACCTCGAAAAACTCGAGAAACAGGCCGAGGTTGCGCTGCGTTACAACACGCTGCACGCCGACGCCACGCTCAAGCAGCACCAGCTCTGGTTCCTCAAACGCGCCGAAAGCGAGGCCGACCAGGCCAAGGTCAAGGCCGATGCCGCCAAGTCGGTCAACGACCTCGAAAGCCGCATCGCCGACCTGCGCCATATCGAAGCCGACCTGGAAACCATCCGCCAGGCGCATTACGCCGCCGGCGACCAGGTCAACCAGGCTCAGGGCAAGCTGTACGAAGCCAGCGCCGAAGTCGGGCGGCTCGAGGCCGAAATCCGTTTTGTGGTCGAAGGCCGGCAACGCGTCGAGCAGCGCCTGGCGCAACTCAAGGAACAGACCAGCCAGTGGGCCGCGCGCAAGGAAGATGCCGCGCTGGAAACCGAAACCCTGACCGAGCGGGCGATTCAGGCTGAAGAGCAGGCCGAGCTGCTGGCCGCGCAGAGCGAAGACCAGGCCGGGCAGTTGCCCGCCCTCGAAGAAGCGCTGCGTGCCGCGCAATCCAAAGCCAATGAGCAGCGCACCAGCGTAGGCCAGGTGCAGCAGCAGATCCAGGTGCTGGCGGCCGACCAGCGCAACATCGAGGAACAGTCACGCACCCTGAGCCTGCGCCACGAGCGCCTGACCGCGGACAAAAACGCCCTCAACGCACCCGACGAAGCGCGCCTCGTCAATCTGAACACCCAGTTCGCCGCGGCGAAGGAAGCGCAGGACGAAGCCGAGGCCAGACTGCACGAGCTGACCGACAGCGTGCCCCAGCTCGACGAAGACCGGCGCAACAAACAGCAGGCCGTGAACACCGAATCGGCCCGGCAGGCCGAGCTGTCGGCGCGTTTGGAAGCGCTCAAGGCGTTGCAGGAAAAAGTCAAGACCGACGGCAAGCTCAAGCCCTGGCTGGCCAAACATGGCCTTGATGGCTTGCAGGGCCTGTGGAGCCGCATCCACATCGAGCAGGGCTGGGAAAATGCCCTCGAAGCCGCGCTGCGCGAGCGGCTGGGCGCGCTGGAAGTCTCGCGCCTGGACATGGTGCGTGGTTTTGCGGGCACAGACGGGCGCGACACACCGCCGGCCAAACTGTCGTTTTATTCACCGCCAACGGCCACCGCACCGGCCAGCGCTTCCGCCAGCGGCCTCAAACCCCTGGCCGATTTTCTGCGCCTCGGTGATGCCGGCCAGACGGCGCTGCTGGGCGACTGGCTGCACGGCTGCCTGACCGCGGCCAGCCTCGATGAAGCGCTGGCGGCACGCCATCAGTTGCAGGCCGGTGAAGTCATTTACGTGAAAAGTGGCCACGCGGTCACGCTGCACAGCGTGAGTTTTTACGCCCAGGATTCCGAGCAGGCCGGCCTGCTGGCCAGGGCGCAGGAAATCGAAAACCTCGAAAAACAGCTGCGTGCCCAGGCCCTGATCAGCGACGAGGCACGCAGTGCCCTGATTCGCGCCGAAGCCGCCTACGCCGATGCGGCGCAGCGCCTGGCCACGGCGCGCCGCGAAACCGCCGAAGGCCAGAGCCGCACGCACGAGCTGCAGGTCGAGGTGCTGCGCCTGACCCAGCTGGCCGAACAGACCCGGGCGCGCAGCGAGCAGATTGCCGGCGACCTCGCTGAAATCGACGC
Organism: Polaromonas sp. 39-63-25; assembly: GCF_002278925.1. Lineage (GTDB taxonomy): Bacteria > Pseudomonadota > Gammaproteobacteria > Burkholderiales > Burkholderiaceae_C > Polaromonas. The sequence goes on along the minus strand of NZ_NCJH01000001.1, from coordinate 168,547 downwards.
GCAGATGAACGACCTGCAGGAGCGCAGGGTGACGGCCGAAGGCCGCTTTGAAGAATTGGACATGCAGTTGGCCGACAGCCAGGAGCGCCACGCCCAGCTCGACGACCGCGTCATCGAGGCCGAGCGCAAACTGAACGAGTCACGCGAGCAGCAGCGCGCCCTCGAGCGCCAGTCGCAGGAAGCGCAATTTGCGCTGCGCAGCCTGGCCTCGCGCCGCGACGAGCTGACGCGCTCCATCGACATCGCCGCGCAGCAGGCCGCGTCGATTGCCGGCGAGGAAGAACGCGCCAAAGAGGAACTCTCGCGCCTGACGGACGCCGCGGCCCAGGCTGGCCTGCAGGACGCCCTCAACGTCAAGCTCGAGCGCGAAGCCGACCTCGGCGCCAAACGCAGCCAGTACGACGACCTGACCACCAAGCTGCGCGCCAGTGATGAGCGCCGCTTGCAGCTCGAGCGCGAACTCGATCCGCTGCGCCAGCGCATTACCGAGTTCCAGCTCAAGGAGCAGGCCGCGCGCCTGGGTTTCGAGCAGTACGCGCAGTTGCTGGCCGATGCGCAGGCCGACCTGGCTGCCGTCGAACAATCCATCCAGACCGGCAATGTGCGCCTGACCGGCCTGCAGGGCGAGATCGACCGCATCAACCGCGACATCCAGTCCCTGGGCGCCGTGAACCTGGCCGCGCTGGACGAACTCAGCAGCGCCCGCGAACGCAAGCAGTTCCTCGATGCCCAGTCGGCCGACCTGAACGAGGCCATGACGACGCTGGAAGATGCGATCAAGAAGATCGACGCCGAAACGCGCGACCTGCTGTCAACCACCTTCGAGACGGTCAACCGCCATTTCGGCGAGATGTTCCCGCGCCTGTTCGGCGGCGGCAACGCCAAACTCGTGATGACCGGCGAGGAAATCCTCGACGCCGGCGTGCAGGTGCTGGCCCAGCCGCCGGGCAAGAAAAACCAGACCATCCACCTGCTGTCGGGCGGCGAAAAGGCCCTGACCGCGATTGCGCTGGTGTTTGCGATTTTCCAACTGAACCCCGCACCGTTCTGCCTGCTCGACGAGGTGGACGCACCGCTGGACGACGCCAACACCGAGCGTTATGCCAAGCTGGTGGCCAGCATGAGCAAGGAAACCCAGTTCCTCTTTATCAGCCACAACAAGATCGCCATGGAAATGGCCGAACAACTGATCGGCGTGACCATGCAGGAGCAGGGCGTTTCGCGCATCGTGGCCGTCGACATGGAAGCAGCGCTTGGTTTCGCGGAGGCGGCATGACGAATGTCTGTAAAGCACGCTCACTGAGGGTTTCCCAGTCAAGCAGGGGCCGCGGAACCGGCTTTGCCGGGCCGCAGGCGCAGCGGCCCCCGAGGGGCTGGAGCCTGCGGCTCCAAAGCTGCTTGAGCAGCTTTGGACAGGCGACAGAAGCGAAGCCTCTGGCGAGCGGCGGCCTGCAAGGCCTCGAGAGCGACACGAAGTGCGCGACCGTGGGGGTCATGTCTTGAGCACACTCCAGATCAGTTTGGCCATACTCGGCGGTTTGATTCTTGCGATCGTGGTGGCCCACAGCACCTGGTCCGCCCGCAAAAACCTGCCGCGGCGCGCCACGCCCGACCCGGCGGCGGCAAACCCGCCAGTGGAGCCGGTCGGCGAGCCTTCCTTGGACGCAGCGCCGGAGCGCCAGGAGCCCGGTTTTGACCGCGACTCCAGCCTCGACGTGTTGACCGCCCTGACCGTGCCCGAGAAAAAACCCGGGCTCGATGCGCTGATCGACGTCATGGCGCCGATTCTGGTGGACGCGCCGGTCTCGGGCGAAGCCGCTCTGGCGGCCATGCCCTCCACGCGCCGCGCCGGCAGCAAGCCGTTTGCGGTGGAGGGCCTGAATGTCGCCACTGGGGCTTGGGAAACCCCCTTCGCCGGCCAGCGTTACAGCGCCTTCCAGGCCGGCGTGCAGCTGGCCAACCGCACGGGCGCACTGAACCAGATCGAGTTTTCAGAGTTTGTCATCAAGGCGCAGGCCTTTGCCGATGCGATTGACGGCCAGCCCGAGTTCCCCGACATGCTCGACGAGGTCGCCCGGGCCCGTGAACTGGACAACTTTGCCAGCGCCCACGATGCGCAGCTGAGCTTCACGCTGCGCGCGAAAAACACCGCCTGGAGCCCCGGGTACGTTCACCAGAGCGCCGCCAAGCTCGGATTTGTCACCGGGTCCATCCCCGGCCGCATGGTGTTGCCGGCCAGCGAGTCCGGCCATGCGCCCATCCTGGGCCTGGCTTTCGACACGCAGGCGGCCATGGCCGAAGACCCGGAGCAGACCGCCCTGCGCGAACTGACGCTGTCACTGGATGTGCCGCAGGTGCTGCGGTCCGAGCAACCGTTTGTGCGCATGTGCGAGGCCGCGATCACGCTGGCCACCAGCATGGACGGCGTGATCATCGACGACCAGGGCCAGCCGATCCGGCCCGAGACCATGGAAGTCATCCACGCCGACCTCGAACAGCTCTACGACACGCTGGAAGGCCGCGACATGCCGGCCGGCTCTGCGCTGGGCCGGCGCCTGTTCTCCTGAATTTTCTTCCCATGGTCACCCCTGACATGTTTGCGCCGTCCGAGCCGCGGAAAGCGCCGGCGCCTGCCGAACGTATCGCCATCCTGCGCGACCAGCTCAACGAACATGCGCACCGCTACTACGTGCTCGACGAGCCGGCCATTCCGGATGCCGAATACGACCGGCTGTTCCAGGAACTGCAGGCGCTGGAAGCGCAGCACCCTGAATTGGCCAGCCCGGATTCGCCAACAAGACGGGTGGGCGGCAAGCCGCTGGACCAGTTCGCCAGCGTGCGCCATGCCGTGCCCATGCTGAGCATCCGCACCGAAACCGACACCGAGGCGACGGGTGCGCAGAATTTCGATGTACGCGTGCGCAAGGAGCTCGGACTGGGGGAGGGTGATCCACCGGTGGAATACGTGGCCGAACTCAAGTTCGACGGCCTGGCGATCAACCTGCGTTACGAACATGGCGTGCTGGTGCAGGCGGCGACGCGCGGCGACGGCGAAACCGGCGAGGACGTGACGCAGAACATCCGCACCATCCGGCAGATCCCGTTGCGCCTGCCCAAGGATGCTCCGACGGTGCTGGAAGTGCGCGGCGAGGTCTACATGCGCCGCGACCATTTCGAGTCGCTCAATGAGCGGCAACGCGAAAAAATCGCAAAAGGTGCGAAGGGTGAAAAAACCTTTGTGAACCCGCGTAATGCGGCGGCCGGTGCCGTGCGCCAGCTCGACCCGGCGATTGCCGCGCAGCGCCCCCTGAGCTTTTTTGCCTACGGCGTCGGCGAAGTCACGCCGCCTGAAGAGGGCGGACCCGACTTCGACACTCACTTCCAGTTGCTGCTGACCCTCAAATCATGGGGTTTTCCGGTTGCAGCCCAGACGCAGACTGCGCAAGGCGCTTCTGAATTGATAGCATTCCACGAAAAAATCGGTCGTGCGCGCGACCAACTGCCTTACGACATCGACGGCGTGGTCTACAAGGTCAACAGCCTGGCGCTGCAGAAAAAGCTCGGTTTCGTGACGCGCGAGCCGCGCTGGGCTGTGGCGCACAAATACCCCGCCCAGGAGCAGATGACCACGGTGCTGGCGATTGACGTGCAGGTCGGCCGCACCGGCAAACTCACGCCGGTGGCCAAGCTGGCGCCGGTGTTTGTCGGTGGCGTGACGGTGACCAACGCCACGCTGCATAACGAGGACGAGGCCAGGCGCAAGGACGTGCGCATCGGCGACACGGTGATCGTGCGCCGCGCCGGCGACGTGATCCCCGAGGTGGTCAGTGTGCTGCTCGACAAACGGACGCAGGACGCCCCGCAGTTCACCATGCCGCGCACCTGCCCGGTGTGCGGCTCGGACGCCGTGCGGGAAGAGGGCGAAGCCGACTACCGCTGCACCGGCGGCCTGTTCTGCGGTGCCCAGCGCAAGGAGGCCATCCTGCATTACGCGCACCGGCGCGCGGTCGAGATCGAGGGTCTGGGCGACAAGCTGGTCGAGCAACTGGTCGACGCCGGCGTAGTCCGCACCCTGCCAGACCTGTACCGCCTGGGCCTAACGGCGCTCGCCGGCCTGGAGCGCATGGCTGACAAATCCGCCAACAACCTGCTCGAGGCCCTCGAAAAGTCCAAGCAGACGACCTTGCCGCGTTTCCTGTTCGGCCTGGGCATCCGCCATGTCGGCGAAGCCACGGCCAAAGAGCTGGCGCGCCATTTCGGCAGCCTCGACGCGGTCATGGACGCGACCGAGGAGCAACTGCTCGAGGTTAACGATGTCGGCCCCATCGTCGCCCAGAGCATACGCACCTTCTTCGACCAGCCACACAACCGCGAGGTAGTCGAGCAGTTACGCGCCTGCGGCGTCAGCTGGCCGGAGGGCGAACCGGCGGCACGCGCGCCGCAGCCGCTGTCCGGCAAGACCTTTGTCATCACCGGCACGCTGCCGACGCTGAGCCGCGACGAGGCCAAGGACAGGGTGGAAGCCGCGGGCGGCAAGGTGGCGGGCTCGGTCAGCAAAAAAACCGATTTTGTGGTCGCCGGCACGGAAGCCGGCAGCAAGCTGACCAAGGCGCAGGAGCTGGGTGTGGCCATCATCGACGAAGCAGCCCTGCTGGCGATGCTGGCGGATCCAGCCGACTGAACCGTTCAGGTTTCCGGCGGCACAGCTTCGTCACTGAATTGTTCGGGCCGGCGCCACAGCCATGCCAGCACACCCGCCATGCAGCCGATGGCAAGCACGGCCACCCAGCGGTGCTGCACCACCACCAGCATGATGGCGGCGCTCACGCCCATGACCGCCGTGGCCGCCCATTTGGCGCGCCGGCGCACCACACCGCCGCGGCGCCACTCGACCAGCATGGGTCCAAAGGAGGTATGGCTTTCCAGCCAGGCCAGCAGGCGCGGCGAGCTGCGGGCAGCCGCCCAGGCCGAGAGCAGGACAAAAGGCACGGTGGGGAGCACCGGCACAAAGATGCCGATCACGCCCAGGGCCAGGCTCAGCAGCGCCAGAACCAGCAGCGTCCAGCGCGTCACCAGAGGAAGCGGGGCGGCCGGCTCGGCGGGAAGGGCCGGCTGGCGGCGGGATGGTTCGGACATTCCCCATTTTGCCGTGCAGCGGGCAACACGGCCGTCCCGCCTTCTTTCTTTCTCTTTCTGTATGCTCGACGTTTTGACGACAGAGCACACAGGATTTTCATGACCGTACGCGACATTCTCAAAATGGGTGACCCGCGCCTGCTGCGGGTGGCCCAGCCCGTGACGGGTTTCGACACCGATGAACTGCACCTGCTCGTGGCCGACATGTTCGAAACCATGCGCGCCGTCAACGGTGCCGGCCTGGCCGCACCGCAGATCGGTGTGGACCTGCAGCTGGTGATTTTTGGCACGGATGCGGTGAATCCGCGTTACCCCGACGCGCCCTTGGTGCCGCGCACGGTGCTGCTCAATCCGGTCATCACGCCCTTGTCGGACGACATGGAAAACGGCTGGGAGGGATGTCTTTCGGTGCCCGGCCTGCGCGGCGTGGTGCCGCGCTTCTCAAGCATCCGCTACACCGGCTTCGACCCTTACGGCGATCCGATAAACCGCACGGTGGATGGCTTTCACGCACGGGTGGTGCAGCACGAGTGTGACCACCTGATGGGGGTGCTGTACCCGATGCGCATCCGGGACCTCACGCAGTTCGGCTACACCGAGGTGCTGTTCCCGGGCCTGGATGCGTCTGAGGACGACTGAGTCTTTCCAAGTGGGGTTTCACCCGGCCTGAGTCGCTGGGCGGTCGGCCGGCAGGCGCGCCTTGCCGCCGGAACCGAACACCGAGCGCCACCAAGCGGCGGAACCTTCGGGTGGCACCGGCGGCGTGGTCTCGATACGGGCGTCCAGGTAGTCCAGCGTGACACGGCGGCGGTACTGCGCGACTTCTTCACCGGCCAGCTCGATCAGCGGCCGGGCCGCGCCCCGGCTCTGGATCAGCACCTGCTTGCATCCGGCGCCGGCCTTGATCAGCGCCGAGCGCACGGCCATGGCGCGGCGGTCGCCCATCAACCAGAAAAAGCGGTGGCTACCGGTGCCGTAGCTGTGGCCGGAAACCAGCACCCGCTGCTCGGGCCGGTCGGCCAGCCAGGCCGCGTGGGCGGCCAGCAGGTCGTCATAACTCTCGGGCACCAGCCAGTTGTCGGGTTCAAAAAAGACCTGACGGGCCAGGGGCCGGCCGTCGTCGTCGCATTCGCCCGAGGCGTGCAACTGCTGCTCACGGGTCAACAGGGTGTGTGTCTGGGCATGCATGGCAAGCTCCTTCGGTGAAATGTCCGGTTGCGGGGCTGGCCACCATTTTTTTCCTGGCTGCCAGTCCGCTGTTCGTTCATTGTCTGCTTCTGGCAGCCCATCACAAGCCTCAAACAGTGATCATGTGTAACATGAAGAAAATCGTTTAACCTGTTGATTTAAATAAGTAAATATTCTTCAAGCATGGGGCCCAGGATGGACGGAAAGCGGCCGAACCGGCCTGTGACTGCTGGTACGCTCAGGCCCCGAGGGCTTCGAGCAGTTCGGTCTCGATGGCGATCTGCGCCTTGTTGTGCTGCAGCTCCGGCCCGTCGATCAGGAAGGTGTCTTCCACACGTTCGCCCAGGGTGGTGACCTTGGCCAGTTGCAGGTTGATGCGGTGGCGGGCCAGCACGCGGGCGATCGAATACAGCAGGCCCACGCGATCGCTGGCCGAGACGCTGAGCAGCCAGCGCTGGGCTTTTTCGTCGGGGCGCAGGTCCACGCGCGGCGTGATCGGGAAACTCTTGACGCGGCGCGACACCCGGCCTTTGCCCGGCGGCGGCAGTGGGCCATTTTCTTCAATGGCGCGGTCCAGGTCAGCTTCGACCATGGCCACGAGTTCGCGGTAGTGGTCGGCCAGGGTCGGGCTGACCACCTGGAAGGTGTCCAGCGCATAACCGCTTGTACCTCTGGTGGGCTTGGCGGTGTGGACCTTGGCGTCCAGGATGCTGAAACCGGCTTCCTCGAAATAACCGCAGATGCGGGCAAACAGGTCGGGCGCGTCAGGCGTGTACACCAGTACCTGCAGGCCTTCGCCGGCGGCCGAGCGGCGCGCCCGCACAATACATTTGGCCGTGCCCACATGGCGCGACAGGTGGCGCGCATGCCAGGCAATGTCGCCGGCCTCGTGGCGCATGAAGTAGCTGACGTCCAGCGAGTCCCACAGGGCCTTGTGCGCCTCGAAGGGTTCGGCATGCAGGGCCAGGATGGTCAGGGCCTCGCGCTTGCGGGCCTCGACCTCGGCGTCCGCATCGGGCGCACGCCCGCCCAGCACGCGCAGCGTGTAGCGGTAGAGGTCTTCGAGCAGCTTGCCTTTCCAGGCATTCCACACCTTGGGGCTGGTGCCGCGGATGTCGGCCACGGTGAGCAGGTAAAGCGCGGTCAGGTAACGCTCGTTGCCGACACGTTTGGCAAACCCGGCAATGACCTGCGGATCGCTCAGGTCTTCCTTCTGGGCAATGCGGCTCATTGTCAGGTGTTCGCCCACCAGGAACTCGATCAGCTTGGCGTCTTCGGCGGCAATGCCGTGCTGGCGGCAAAACACCCGCACGTCCTTGCGGCCGAGGTCGGAATGGTCGCCGCCACGGCCCTTGGCAATGTCGTGGAAAAGGGCGGCGATGTACAGGATCCAGGGCTTGTCCCAGCCGGCCCCCAGCTGCGAACACGCCGGGTATTCATGCGCGTGTTCGGCCATGAAAAAGCGCCGCACATTGCGCAGCACCATCAGGATGTGCTGGTCCACCGTGTAGACGTGGAACAGGTCGTGCTGCATCTGCCCGACGATCTGGCGGAACACCCACAGGTAGCGGCCCAGCACCGAGGTCTGGTTCATCAGGCGCATCGCATGGGTGATGCCCGTGGGCTGCTGCATGATCTGCCGGAAAGTGTCGCGGTTGACCGGATCGCGCCTGAAGCGCGCGTCCATCACGCCGCGTGCGTTGTACAGCGCGCGCAGAGTGCGGGCCGACAGGCCCTTGACACCCACGGTGGTCTGGTAGACCAGAAAGGTCTCAAGGATGGCGTGCGGGTGGGCCAGGTAGAGGTCATCGCTGGCCACCTCGATCATGCCGGCCTTGTTCAGGAAGCGTTCGTTGATCGGCTGCGGCGCCTGCCCGCTGGGGTTGAGGCGCTCCTCGATGTTGAGCAACAGGATCTGGTTGAGCTGGGTCACCGCCTTGGCGGTCCAGTAAAAGCGCTTCATCAGCGCTTCGCTGGCGCGCGAGACCACCCGTCCGGTGTCGCTGTGGGTCACCGTTGCATAACCGAAGGACTCGGCCACCACGGTCTGCAGGTCGAACACCAGGCGGTCCTCGCGCCGGCCGGCCAGCAGGTGCAGGCGGGCGCGTATCAGGCTCAGCAGGGCTTCGTTGGCCTTGATCTGGCGGACCTCGAAGGCCGTGGCCAGCCCGTTACGCGCCAGGTCGTCCCAGGACTTGCCCAGCCCGGCCGCGCGTGCCACCCAGAGGATGACCTGCAGGTCGCGCAGTCCGCCCGGGGACTCCTTGCAGTTGGGCTCCAGGGAGTAGGGCGTGTCTTCGAATTTGTTGTGGCGCTGGCGCTGCTCCAGTGTCTTGGCTACAAAAAAGGCCTGCGGGTCCAGCACGCCCTCAAGCTGCCTCAACAGGGCAGCAAACATCGTTCTGGAGCCCGCCAGCAGCCGCGCTTCGAGCAGCGAGGTCTGCACCGTCACGTCCTTGGCGGCTTCCTCGACACAGTCGCCGACCGTGCGCACGCTGGAGCCGATCTCCAGGCCGGTGTCCCAGCAACTGCCGATGAAGCTCTCGATCCGGGTCTTCAGCTCCGCATCGCTGTCCACCCGGGCATCGTCAGGCAGCAGCAGCAGGACGTCGACGTCGGAATGCGGAAACAGCTCGCCCCGGCCAAACCCGCCGACCGCCACCAGGCAGTAGCCGGCCGGGAATCCGGCGCGTTGCCAGAGCTGGCGCAAGGTGTCGTCGGTGTGCCGGGCCAGCTTGCGCAGCAGGCTGCGGATGCCTCGTGTGGATGCGCCGCTGCCGGCCAGCGAGGTCAGCAGAGCTTTTTTGCCGGCCCGGTAATGCTCGCGCAAGCGGGCCGGTTCGGTGGTGGACGACGAAGCAGGGGGCAGCGCGGAAAGCATGGGCAGCAGGCGCTGTGGGCGCGGGAGGGCGCGGGGCGCAGCCGGCTCAGGCGGCCGAATCGGCGGTCGAGGGGGTCTCGGCCTTCGCCGCGGCCGCCTGCGGCGCCGGCTGTGGCACAAAGTCAGGAATGGCCGGGCTGCCAGCCGACAGCGTCAGCACTTCATAGCCGGTTTCGGTCACCAGGATCGTGTGCTCCCACTGCGCCGACAGCGAGTGGTCGCGCGTCACGATGGTCCAGCCGTCTTTTTCGGGGCCGTCCTTGATGTCGCGCTTGCCGGCGTTGATCATGGGCTCGATCGTGAAAGTCATGCCGGGCTTGAGCTCTTCGAGTGTGCCGGGGCGGCCGTAATGCAGCACCTGAGGCTCCTCGTGGAAACGCTTGCCGATACCGTGGCCGCAGAACTCGCGCACGATGGTGAAACCCTGTTTTTCCGCGAAGGTCTGGATCGCATGCCCGATGTCGCCGAGACGGGCACCGGGTTTGACACGCATGATGCCGTGCCACATGGCCTCGTAAGTGACCTTGCACAGGCGCCTGGCCGCAATCGACACGTCGCCGATCATGTACATGCGGCTGTTGTCGCCGAACCAGCCATCTTTGGTGATCACGGTGACATCAATGTTCATGATGTCGCCTTTGCGCAAGGGCTTGTCGTTGGGAATGCCGTGGCAGACCACGTGGTTCAGCGAGGTGCACAACGAAGCCGGGTAGGGCGGGTAACCGGGCGGCTGGTAACCCAGCGTGGCCGACACGGTGCCCTGCACATTGACCATGTAGTCGTTGGCGAGTTTGTCGATTTCCCGGGTGGTGACACCGGCCTTCACGAAGGGCGTCAGGTAGTCCAGCACCTCGGAAGCCAGTTTGCAGGCGACCCGCATACCCTCGATGCCTGCTGCGTCTTTGTACGTAATACTCATGGGGAGATTATCCCACTGCCACACCGGCGCTGCATGGCACCCCTCTTTGCCCGGTCTTTGGCGGGCCCGGCCGGCCGCGGCCCGGCACCGACTCACTGATAAAATTACGGGTTAACGCGACTCCCCCAGCCTTCTGCGCCTGCAGGCGGTGCTAAACCCCAAAACAGCTTGTGAGCTGCCCACCTCCCACTACAAGGCCACCGCCACCGTGACCCTGCATCTGACGACTTTCGAGGGCGACGCCCACGGCATCAGCGCCCTGAGCGACTTTCGCGTCCAGCAACTCCTGCCGCGCCTGCAAGCCATCGAGGGCAAGATCGCGGGCATCAGCGCCCGCTTCGTGCACCTGGTGGCCATCGGGTCACCGCCTGACGAAGCACTCAAAACCCGGCTGGCGGCGCTGCTGACTTACGGCGATCCCTGCCCAGCGAGTACCGCGAACGAGGATGAAGCGCTGCTGTTCATCGTCTCGCCGCGTTTCGGCACGGTCTCGCCCTGGGCCTCCAAGGCCACCGACATCGCCCACAACTGCGGGCTGGCCATCAAGCGCATCGAACGTATCACCGAATACCGGTTGACCCTCAAATCGGGCTTTTTCAGCAAGACGGCCCTCAGTGACGCCCAGCGCGACCAGGTCGCCGCCTTGCTGCACGACCGCATGACGGAAAGTGTGATGACCGACCGGGCGCAGGCTGCCGGCCTGTTCACCGAGCTGCAGGGCGCGCCGCTGCAGACCATCAACGTGCTGGCCGGTGGCAAGGCGGCACTGGAAGCGGCCAACAGCGAGTTCGGCCTGGCGCTGGCAGCCGACGAAATTGATTACCTGGTCACCGCCTTCACCGGGCTCCAGCGCAACCCGACCGATGTCGAACTCATGATGTTCGCCCAGGCCAACAGCGAACATTGCCGCCACAAGATTTTCAACGCCGATTTCACGATCGACGGCGTGGCCCAGGACAAAAGCCTGTTCGGCATGATCCGCAACACCGAAAAACTCAACCCGCAACACACGGTGGTGGCCTATTCGGACAACGCCTCGGTCATGGAAGGCCTGCCGGTCCAGCGCTTCTATGCCAAATCGGCCTCCAGCCCAGAAGGGGTGGGCGCTACCAGCTATCAAAGTTATAGCGCTACGAACGATGTCTTGACCCATGTGCTGATGAAGGTGGAAACGCACAACCACCCGACGGCGATTTCACCTTTCCCTGGCGCATCGACGGGTGCCGGTGGCGAAATCCGCGACGAAGGCGCGACCGGGCGCGGCTCCCGCCCCAAGGCCGGCCTGACCGGTTTTACCGTGTCCCGCCTGTTTGACGGCAAGGGTGAGGGGTATGGCAAGCCGGAGCACATCGCCAGCCCGCTGCAGATCATGACCGAGGGCCCGCTGGGCGGCGCGGCCTTCAACAACGAGTTCGGCAGGCCGAATCTGGCCGGCTACTTCCGCGAGTACGAGCAGACCGTGGGCGGCCAGCGCTGGGGTTACCACAAGCCCATCATGATCGCCGGCGGCGTCGGCACGATTGACGCCGGCCTCACGAAGAAAATCCTGTTCCCGGCTGGCACCTTGCTGATCCAGCTCGGCGGGCCCGGCATGCGTATCGGCATGGGCGGCAGCGCGGCCAGTTCCATGGCCTCGGGCGCCAATGCGGCGCAACTCGACTTCGACTCGGTGCAACGCGGCAACCCGGAGATCGAGCGACGTGCCCAGGAAGTCATCAACCAGTGTGCCCAGCTCGGCAGCGCCAACCCCATCCTGGCCATCCACGACGTGGGCGCCGGCGGCTTGTCCAACGCCTTCCCCGAACTTGTCAACGACGCCGGGCGCGGCGCACGTTTTGATCTGCGTGCCGTGCCACTGGAAGAAAGCGGCCTGTCGCCCAAGGAAATCTGGAGCAACGAAAGCCAGGAGCGTTATGTGATGGCGATTGCGCCGGAATCGCTGCCGCAGTTCCAGGCTTTTTGCGAGCGCGAGCGTTGCCCGTTTGCGGTGATTGGTGTCGCGACGGAAGAGAAACAACTGGTGCTCTCCGACAAGGAGGCCGCAGCCCCAGTGGACATGCCAATGAACGTGCTGCTGGGCAAACCGCCCAGGATGCTGCGCGACGTCAAGTCCGTGCGCAATGAGATCAAGCCCCTGGCCCTGACAGGCGTCGACCTGCAGAAAAGCGTGATCGCCGTCCTGAGCCACCCGACCGTGGCCTCCAAACGTTTCCTGATCACCATCGGCGACCGCAGCGTGGGCGGCCTGACGCACCGCGACCAGATGGTCGGGCCCTGGCAGGTGCCGGTGGCCGACTGTGCGGTGACGCTGGCCGATTACCAGGGTTTTGCCGGCGAAGCCATGAGCATGGGAGAACGCACGCCGCTGGCCGTCGTTAATGCCGCCGCCTCCGGCCGCATGGCGGTGGCCGAAGCCATCACCAACCTGCTGGCCGCGCCGATCGAGCTGCCGCGTGTGAAGCTTTCTGCGAACTGGATGGCCGCTTGCGGCGAGCCGGGCCAGGACGCCGCACTGTATGAAACCGTCAAGGCGGTCGGCATGGAACTGTGCCCGGCCCTGGGCGTGTCGATTCCGGTCGGCAAGGATTCGCTGTCCATGCGCACGGTCTGGAGCGACGATGGCGCCAGCAAAAAGGTCACCTCGCCGGTATCTCTGATCGTCAGCGCGTTTGCGACGCTGGCCGACGTGCGCGGCACGCTGACGCCGCAGCTCGACGCATCGGAGGCCGACAGCACACTGATCCTGATCGACCTCGGCAAGGGCCAGGCCCGCATGGGCGGCTCCATCCTGGCGCAGACACTCGAGCTCGAAGACGGCGCCGTGCCGGACCTCGAGGACCCGCAAGACCTGGTGAACCTGGTCAAGGCCATCAATGCCTTGCGCGCCCAGGGGCAGGTGCTGGCCTACCACGACCGCAGCGACGGCGGCCTGCTGGCCACGGTCTGCGAAATGGCTTTTGCCGGCCATGTGGGCGTCTCGCTCAACGTCGACATGCTGCTGCTCGAAGGCGACGGCATTTCCGACAGCCGCATGGACACCGGCGACAGCAAGAACTGGGCGTCGCAGGTCGGCGCGCGCCGGGAAGAGCTCACGCTCAAGGCTCTGTTCAACGAAGAACTGGGTGTCGTTATCCAGGTGCGGACCGAGGCACGCAATGCCGTGATGCAGACCCTGCGCGAACACGGCCTGTCCAGATTCAGCCACTTCATCGGCAAGACCCGGCCACAACATGCCTCGCTTGAGGTGGGCAAGGGCGAGATCCAGGTCTGGCGCGATACCAAGGCGGTCTTCAGCGCGAAGCTGCAGGACCTGCACCAGGTCTGGGACGCCGTGAGCTGGAAAATCAACCAGCAGCGCGACAACCCGGCCTGCGCAGATGCCGAACATGCGGCGGCCGGCGATCCGCTGGACCCCGGCCTGCACGTCCATCTGACGTTCGACCCGGCCAAGCGCCCGCAGGCGCCGGCGCTGAACCTGTCGCGGCCCCGGGTCGCGGTGCTGCGCGAGCAGGGCGTCAATTCGCATGTGGAAATGGCCTACGCCTTCACCCAGGCCGGCTTCGAGGCCTGCGACGTGCACATGACCGACCTGCAGACCGGCCGCGCGCAGCTGGCCGACTTCACCGGCGTGGTGGCGTGCGGCGGTTTCAGCTACGGCGACACCCTGGGCGCTGGCATCGGCTGGGCCCGTTCCATCACCTTCAACCCCGCGCTGTCGGACCAGTTCCAGGCGTTTTTCGGGCGCCCCGACACCTTTGGCCTGGGCGTGTGCAACGGCTGCCAGATGTTTGCCGAGCTGGCCGACATCATTCCCGGCGCCGAGGCCTGGCCGCGGTTCACCACCAACCGCAGCGAGCGTTTCGAAGCCCGTCTGAGCCTGGTCGAAGTGCTCGACTCACCGAGTCTCTTCCTGCAGGGCATGGCCGGCAGCCGCCTGCCGATTGCGGTGGCGCATGGCGAGGGGTATGCCAACTTTGCCTACCGTGGCGACGCCGCCAAGGTGATTGCCGCGATGCGTTTCACCGACCACCACGGCCAGCCGACCGAAGCCTACCCGGCCAATCCCAACGGCAGTGCCGGCGGCCTGACCGCCGTAACCACCGCCGACGGCCGCTTCACCGCCATGATGCCGCATCCCGAACGTGTGTTCCGCAATGTGCAGCTGAGCTGGACGGACCAGGACATCAGCGCGTCCAGCCCGTGGATGGAGATCTGGCGCAATGCCAGGAAATGGGTGAAATAGGCCTCCAGCCCTTTTTGGATGTGCGCTGACTGCTATTTAAAAGATAGCATCTCAGCATGCCACCCGGGGCTTGCCCCGGGTTGGCCCTGATGCGCCGGGGCGCTGCGCGCGGTTCAATGCCGCATGAACGCCTCTGCCCATCCCCCCGAGTCCACCACCACCGCCGCCCTTGCCATGCCGCCAGCGCCGCAGGTTCGCGTACTGCAGCCGCTGCGCTTGGGCGACCCCGTGCGCTGGCTGCGCGCCGGCTGGCGCGACCTGAGGGCGGCGCGCGGCATTGCGCTGTTTTATGGCATCTGTTTCTGGCTCATGGCCGTGGTGCTGGGCGCGGTGTTCCGCAACCTGCCGCAGTACACCATGTCCTTTGTGTCGGGCTGTTTTCTGGTCGGCCCCTTCCTGGCCATGGGGCTGTACGAGTCCAGCCGGCGGCGCGAGCAGGGGCTGCCGCAAAGCCTGGGCGCCTCGCTGACCTGTTGGGACAGCCACCTGGGCAGCATGGGCATGCTGGTGCTGGTGGTGATGTTGCTGGAACTGCTGTGGGGCAGGGCCTCGCTGGTCGTTTTTGCCGTGTTTTTCAACACCGGCATGCCGAGCACGGCCGGCGTGCTGAAGGCGGTGTTCAATCCCCAGAACTGGCAGTTCATCGCGGTATACACCGTGGTGGGCAGCGTTTTCGCCGGACTGGTGTTTTCCACCTGCGTGGTGTCCATCCCGATGATCCTGGACCGCGACACCGATGCCATCACCGCCGGCATTGCCAGCATCCAGGTGGTGGCGGGGCGCACAGGACCCATGCTGGTCTGGGGGGCGCTGATCGTGCTGCTGGTCCTGGGCGCGATGCTGTTGCCCTGGGCGCTGGGTCTGCTGGTGGTCGGCCCCTGGCTGGGCCACGCGAGCTGGCATGCCTACCGCAGCAGCTTCGCCTGGGAGGCGCCAGCACCGGCCGTACCCGCCTGACGGACGAGTAAGCCCGGCCAGGGAAAGCCAGCCCGGCGACAGGTGCCGGTGGCGAAGGTGTGGCGCAGCCTTCGTCAACCGGAAAGCCCCGCGGGTCGCCTGCTTGCCCAGTGGGCGCACCCTCCGGTTTTCCGTCCTGCGCTCAGGACCGTGTCCTACACAGCGCAGCGGGGCGCAATCTTAGCGTGATTGTTGGCGATTTTGCCTCTACCAACATCATCAAAACCATGCCCAAAACCAATCCGCCGGCCGACAAACGCAAGCCGGGCGCCCAAGCCGCTGCACGCAACACCGACACTGGCCCCGCGCACTTGCCCTCCGACACCGGTGCCGACCTGCCCGCAGAGAAGATGGCTCAGGTGGAGTCCCTGGTGGCGGCCATGCCGCACAACCCCACCAAAGCTGCCGAGCACGGCTTTGCCAACGCCATCGCCCCCCAGCGCGGGGCCACGGTAAAGCCCGAGTCGAGGCTGCCCGGCGGCAGCACCCTGACCGAGGAAAACGGCTCCGAAAAAACCGGCAGCGTCGCGCCGGAAGGCCTCAACGCCACCATCGAGCCGCTGGACCGCGTGCGCGTTGATTCGGCCGGCCGCGTCCTCACCACCAACCAGGGGGTGGCCATCGCCGACAACCAGAACTCCCTCAAGTTCGGTTTGCGTGGCCCGGCCCTGCTGGAAGACTTTGTGCTGCGGGAAAAACTCACCCACTTCGACCACGAGCGCATTCCCGAGCGCATCGTGCATGCGCGCGGCTCGGCTGCGCACGGTTTTTTCGAAGCTTATGAACCGCTGACGCGTTTCACCAAGGCGGCGCCGTTCAAGGAAGCCGGCAAGATCACCCCGGTGTTCGTGCGCTTTTCGACCGTGGCCGGCGAGCGCGGCTCCAAGGACACGGCGCGCGACGTGCGCGGCTTTGCCGTGAAGTTCTACACCGACGAGGGCAACTGGGACCTGGTCGGCAACAACATGCCGGTGTTTTTCATCCAGGATGCGATGAAGTTTCCCGACCTGGTGCACGCCGTGAAACCCGAGCCGCACCACCAGATGCCGCAAGCCGCCAGTGCGCACGACACCTTCTGGGACTTCGTCTCTCTGATGCCCGAGTCCACCCACATGCTGATGTGGGTGATGTCCGACCGCGCCATCCCGCGCAGTTACGCCACCATGCAGGGTTTCGGGGTACACAGCTACCGCTTTGTCAACGAGGCGGGCGAGTCGGTGTTCGTCAAGTTCCACTGGGAGCCGAAATACGGAACGCACTCCCTGGTGTGGGACGAGGCGGTGAAGATCTCGGGCGCCGACCCCGACTTCCACCGCCGCGACCTGTGGGAACGCATCGAATCCGGCGCTTACCCCGAATGGGAACTGGGCGTGCAGATCTTCACCGAAGCGCAGGCGGAGGAATTCAGCTTCGACATCCTGGATGCCACCAAGCTCATACCGGAAGAACTGGTGCCGGTGCAGAAGGTCGGCCGCATGGTGCTCAACCGCAACCCCGACAATTTTTTTGCGGAAACCGAGCAGGTCGCTTTCTGTACTGCGCATGTGGTGCCGGGCATTGATTTTTCCAACGACCCCCTGCTGGCCGGGCGCATCCATTCCTACGTGGACACCCAGATCTCGCGGCTGGGCGGGCCCAACTTCCATGAGATCCCGATCAACGCGCCGATTGCCCAGGTACATAACAACCAGCGCGACGGCATGCACCGCCAGGCCATCCACCGCGGCCGGGTCGCCTATGAGCCCAACTCGCTGGCCGGCGGTTGCCCCTTCCAGGCCGGTGCGGCGCAAGGTTTTGTGTCGGTGGCCGCCCGCCTGCAGGCCAAAGAGGACCAGGCCAAGGTGCGCGGCAAGCCCGAGAAGTTTGCCGACCACTACACGCAGGCCACGCTGTTTTATGAAAGCCAGACGCCGGTCGAGCAGGCGCACATCGCGGCCGCCTTCCGCTTCGAGTTGAGCAAGGTCACCGTGCCGGCCATCCGCGAACGCATGGTGGGCTCGTTGCGCAATGCCTCGGAGGCGCTGGCGCGCGAGGTGGCCGACGGCTTGGGCATGGAGACCTTGCCGGCGGCGCTGCCGCGGGCACTCGCCAAGCCGGCCAAGCCCGAAGTCACGGTGTCGCCGACGCTGTCCCTGCTGGCCAGGCCCGGTGACGGCTCCATCCAGGGCCGCAAAGTGGCTGTTCTGGTCGCGCCCGGCGTGGCCGGCGACTCGATCGCGAAAGTGCAGGCCGCGCTGTTTGCGCAGGGCGCCGTGCCGCGCCTGGTGGCGCCGCGCATTGGACCGGTGGCCACGCTGGAAGGCGATACCCTGGAGGCGGACGCTTCCCTGGAAAATGAACCCGGCTTCCTGTTTGACGCCCTGGTGCTGCCCGACGGCGAGCAGGCGGCGGCGGCGCTGGCCAGGGATGGGCACACCATGGAGTTCATCAAGGACCAGTACCGCCACGGCAAAACCCTGCTGGTGCTGGGCGCCTCACGCGCCCTGATCGACAAGGCCGGGCTGCCGGCCACCTTGCCGGGCGGCAAGGCCGACCCCGGCCTGCTCATGGCCGACGCCGCCACGGCCTCCAGCACGATCGAGACTTTCATGGCTGCGCTCGCCGGGCCGCGTCATGCAGCAAGGGAAACCGACCCGCCCCTGGTCTGAGCCCCGGGCAGATGTAAAAAGCGGCCCTCGAGCCGCTTTTTTTTCAAGGTTGGCAGGCGCTTGAGCCTGCCCCGGTGATCACTCGACCTTGGCCTTATCGCGCAGGCCTTGCTGGAAGGCTGCGAGTTTTTGCTGTTGCATCTGCTGGGCGATCTGCGGCTTGAGTTCTTCAAACGGTGGCAGCTGGGCGGTGCGGATGTCGTCCACGCGGATGACGTGGTAACCGAACTGGGTTTTCACCGGCACGTCCGTCAGCTGGCCCTTGTTCATCTTGGTCATGGCCTCGGCAAACTCGGGCACATAGCTGCTCGGGTTGGCCCAGTCCAGGTCGCCGCCGTTGGCGCCGGAGCCGGCGTCTTTGGAAGACTTCTTGGCGATGTCTTCAAACTTGCCGCCTTTTTTCAGGCTGGCGATGATGGTCTTGGCTTCGTCTTCCTTTTCCACCAGGATGTGGCGCGCCTTGTATTCCTTGCCGCCGTTGGCTGCGACGAACTTGTCGTACTCGCCCTTGAGGTCGGCATCGGTCACCGGGTTTTTTTTCTGGAAATCGGCGAACAGCTCGCGGATCAGGATGGCCTGGCGGGCCAGTTCCATCTGCGCCTTGAAGTCGTCGCTGGCCGACAGGCCGAGTTTTTCGGCTTCCTGCATGAACACTTCGCGGGCAATGACTTCTTCCTTGATCTGGCCCTGCATTTCGGGCGTCACCGGACGGCCGGAGCGCGCCAGTTGCTGCGCCAGCGCGTCCACGCGGGCCTTGGGCACGGCCTTGCCGTTGACGATGGCAATGTTCTGGGCAAATGCACCCGATGCGCCCACAGCCATCAGGCCGGTCAGCGCGCTTGCCAGTAAAAGATGCTTTTTCATGGTTTCCTTGGGGACTCTTTGGAGGGGTAGAAAGCGGCCCCGTTTCCGGGGTGCCCAAATCAGGGCGGTTTAATGATTTCAATGGCCAGTGCATGCAGGCCCTGGTCTATGGAATTTTGCAGTGCATCATACACAAGCCGGTGGCAGGCCACGCGGCTTTTCCCGGCAAACGCCGGGCTCGCAATCCGCACGCGAAAGTGGCTGCCGAAGCCTTGGGCATTGGCGCCGGCGTGGCCGGCATGCGCCGCGCTTTCGTCGATCACTTCCAGCAGGCTCGGGCTCAGGCGCTCGCGCAACTGCTCCTCAAGCCAGGCCGCATGTACGGGCAGGGCGGTGGAGGGGGTAGATGGGGTGGAGGGCATCATGGCTCGGTCTTGACGTGTTTGTTCAGGAAAACCGCCTGTGCCAGCACAAAAACCAGCATCAGGCCCATGCCGCCGAACAGCTTGAAGTTGACCCAGGTGGCCGTGGGGAAGTTGAACGCCACCCACAGGTTGAGCACACCCATGACCGCGAAAAACGCGATCCAGCTGTAGTTGACCTTGCGCCAGATGGCGTCGGGCAGCGTCATCTGCGCGCCCATCAGCGACTGGATGCCGTTTTTGCCGAACACCAGCTGCCCGACCAGCAGCGCGCCGCCCATGACCCAGTAGAGCACCGTAGGTTTCCACTTGATGAAGCTTTCGCTGTGGAAATAGATCGTGGCACCGCCGAGCAGGGTCACCAGAGCCAGGCTGACCCAGAGCATGGTGTCTATCTTGCGGCCACGCGCCACCAGCCAGAGGATTTGTGCCAGGGTGGCCAGGATCACCACCACGGTGGCCAGCAGCACCGGCGCCTCGGCGGTGCCCACCACGCCGCCGGAGACCATGAAGCCAAGCCAGTCGGTCGCCGTCTGGGCCGACCAGGCGGTGTTGGCCTCGGCGTACTTGAACATGCCGAAGAAAAGAAGAATGGGCAGGAAATCGAACAGAATTTTCATGGGCAGATTATCAGGGGCAACGCCCCGTTCTTTTCAAGCAGGGGCCGCGGAACCGGCTTCGCCGGGCCGCAGGCGCAGCGCCCCCGAGGGGCTGGAGCCTGCGGCTCCAAAGCTGCTTGGGCAGCTTTGGACAGGCGACAGAGGCGAAGCGTCTCGCGAGCCGCGGCCTGCAAGGCCTCGCGCAGTACGCGCAGCGACAAGCGTGGGGGCTTTGTCACTTTTTCTGAAAATCAAGCGAGGCGGAATTCATGCAGTAGCGCAGGCCGGTGGGTGTGGGACCGTCCGGGAACACATGGCCCAGGTGGGCACCGCAATTGGCGCAGACTGTTTCGGTGCGTGTCATGCCGTAGGCGCGGTCCACATGTTCTTCGATCGCGCCTTCTTTGACTTCCTGTGAAAAGCTGGGCCAGCCGCAGCCCGCGTCAAACTTGGTCGAGGCGTCGAACAGTTCGGCGTCGCAGCAGATGCAGCGGTAGGTGCCCGGATCAAAGGTCTTGTCGTACTTGCCGGTGAAGGCGCGTTCGGTGGCCGCGTGGCGGGTCACATCGAAAGCACCGGGCTCGGCGCCCTTCTCGGCGAGCAGGGCTTTCCACTCGGCATCTGTTTTCTGGATTTTCGGGGGCATGGTTCTACCTTTCGAGACGATCTTTAATCCTGCTTACGAACTGCAGCTGATTTCGATGGAGGCCGCCCAGTCGGGCGGAAAACCGGCATGGCTGTCGTGGCCGGGATGTTCGTCAAATGGGGCCTGCAGCAGGGTCAGCAAGGTGTTGACCCCGGAAAAATCTTTTAGTTTCGCAGCCTGGATCGCCTGTTCGCCCAGATGGTTGCGCAACACGTACTTCGGATTGCTTTTAAGCATCAAATCGGCCACCAGCCCAATATCGGCGTGCGCAAGGCGCTCTGAATACTGTAGCGCCCAGGCATCGAAGGCGGGCCGGTCCAGAAACAGGTCGCGCACCGCTTCACGCCCCTGCGGCGTGCCGAAACGGCACAGGCGGCGCCAGAAGATGGTGTAGTCCACCTTGTCCGCGGCCAGCAGTTTGAAGGCGTTTTCGATCAGGGCCTTGTCTTGCGGGCGGGCATCCGCCAGGCCCAGCTTAGCGCGCATGCGGGCCTCCAGCGCCTCGGGGAAAACGGTCTTGTAGGACTCCAGCGCGGCCAGCGCCTGGCCCTGCGCCTCGATCAGCGGCAGCAGGGCCTGCCCCAGGCAAAACAGGTTCCAGTAGGCGATGTTGGGCTGCTTGTTGTAGGCGTAGCGGCCCTGGGTGTCCGAGTGGTTGCAGACGTGGCCGGGGTCAAACGCATCGAGAAACTGGAAAGGACCATAGTCGACGGTCAGTCCCAGGATGCTCATGTTGTCGGTGTTCATCACGCCGTGGCAAAAGCCGGTGGCTTGCCACGCCGCCATCAGGTGGGCCGTGCGTTCGCTGACGGCCTGCAGCAGGGCGGCATAAGGCTGGGCGCTCTCGCGGCAGGCCGGGTAAAAGTGGTCGATCACAAAATCGGCCAGCACCTTGAGCTGCCCGTGTTGGTCGCTGTAGCTGAAATGCTCGAAGTGTCCGAAGCGGATGAAACTCGGCGAGGTGCGTGTCACCACGGCCGCCGTTTCGATCTCTTCGCGGCGGACCCTGGCGTCAGACCCGGTGACACACAGGGCGCGTGTGGTCGGGATGCCCAGGCCGTGCATGGCCTCCGAACAGAGATATTCGCGGATCGAGCTGCGCAGCACGGCGCGGCCATCCCCCATGCGGGAGTAGGGCGTCATGCCGGCGCCCTTGAGCTGCACTTCCTGCGGTCCGTCGGGGGTGGAAATCTCGCCCAGCAGGATGGCCCGGCCATCACCAAGCTGGCCGGCCCACTGGCCGAACTGGTGGCCACTGTAGACACTGGCCAGAGGCTGCGAGCCCGCGGCCACCTGGTTGCCGGTGAACAGCGCCAGCGCTTCCTGCGATTCAAACCAGGCCTCGTCCAGACCCAGCTCGCGGGCCAAGGCCTGGTTGCGGCCGACCCAATAAGGTGCGGGCAGGGGGCTGGGAAGGCGGTCGGTATAAAAATCCGTGCCCAGCCGGGCAAAGCGGTTGGCCCATTTCAGGCCTGGGATCGCCGCAAGCGGCTCGCCGATGACAGAGTTCATGCGGTCATTGTCCTATGGCACAAGCAGCCCCGTGCCGGTGGGGTTAAAGGCGCGTCGGGGCATCCTTCGACAAGCTCAGGACGAGCGGAATTGCGCGAACGTGGACTTCGATCCCGACCAGCCGGGGCCGCGGAACCGGCTTCGCCGGGCCGCAGGCACAGCGGCCCCCTCGGGGGGCAGCGCAGTACGCGAAGTGACAAGCGTGGGGGCCTTATCCCTCGGTCCGGACAGCGTATGCGGCCAGGGCCTGTTCGTCGAGCATGGCGACACGGCCAAACTCCAGCGACACCAGGCCTTCCTGCTCCAGCGTCTTGAGGGCGCGGTTGACCGTCTGCCGCGACAGCCCGGCCAGGTGGCCGAGTTCTTCCTGCGACAGTACCAGCCGGCGCCGGCCCTGCCAGAACACCCGGGTCAGGTACAGGGCCACACGTTGCTCCGGGGAGCGCAGGCGCTCCGCCTCGATGAGGGTCATGGCCTGGCCCAGGCGCCGGTTCAGGTGCGCCACCAGAAAGTGGTTGAAGGGCAGGCTGTGGGCCAGCAAGTCATCAAACTGGGCGCGCGGCAGGCACAGCAGCAGGGTGTCGCGCAGGGCAATCACGTCATACCGGCGCGGCTCGGTTTTCAGGACCGAGCCCTCGCCAAACCATTCGCCGTCCGGCACCCCGAGAAAAGCCGACACCCGACCGGCGCAGGAGGTGCTTTGCAGCTTGACCAGCCCTGACAGCACGGCGTACCAGCCCTTGACCGGCGACCCCGCCGCCAGCATGACCTCGCCTTTGCGGCCCGACATCGTGAGGGTGCGCTCCAGCAGGCGGGTCTGGGTGTCGGCGGGCAGCGCGGCAAACCACGGCTGGCCGCGCAGAAAGCGGTGGTGCGGGAAAACGGCTTCTTCGAGTGACATGGGGGCGATTGTCTGCGCAGCCGCGGGGCACCCCCCTGGTTGGTAGGGGAATGTCCGGGCGTCATGGGGTTTGTACCTAGAAACTGTCGGAGCAACGACATCTCTTGCCGGCACCGGACGCGGCGGTGCACAGTGCGCCATGGCCATTCGCGTGGCGAGCCCGGCAACTGCCCGACCGTGATGCACGTCAAGAAAAACCGAGACACCTTCCCTGCGCTGTCGCCGAGGTGCTGATTGAGGCGCTGGTGGGGCCGGAATCCGCGTCGCGGGCGTTACCATGCATGCGGTTACCAGGTTGCCTAACGGCGCAGAATTTTTACCGGACAAGAAAGGAAACAAAACCATGTTGGGTTTGATGCAAAACCAGCCGCTGCTGATTTCATCGCTGATCGATTTTGCGGAGCGCCACCACGGCGATGCAGAGATTGTTTCGCGCCGTGTTGAAGGTGACATCCACCGCTACACCTACCGGGACGTGGCGCGCCGCTCGCGCCAGGTGGCCGGCGCACTGGACGCGCTCAAGCTGCAGTTCAGCGACCGGGTCGCCACGCTGGCCTGGAACGGCTACCGCCACCTCGAGCTGTATTTCGGCGTCAGCGGCTCCGGCCGTGTGCTGCACACGCTGAACCCGCGCCTGCACCCTGACCTGGTCGCCTGGATTGCCAACCACGCGGAAGACCAGGTGCTGTGTTTTGACATGTCCTTCCTCCCGCTGGTCCAGGCTTTCCATGCGAAATGCACGACCATCAAGCACTACATCGCGCTGTGTGATGCGGACAAGCTGCCCACGGACAGCGGCATTCCCAACCTGAGCAGCTACGAGGCCTGGATCGCCCCCCACTCGCCGGACTACAACTGGCCCAGTTTTGACGAAAACTCGGCCTCGAGCATGTGTTACACCAGCGGCACCACGGGCAACCCGAAAGCGGCGCTGTACAGCCACCGATCGACCATCCTGCATGCCTACGCCGCAGCGTTGCCGGACGTGATGTGCCTGAGCGCACGCGACTCCATCCTGCCGGTGGTGCCCATGTTCCACGTCAACGCCTGGGGCATCCCGTATTCAGCCGCGCTGACCGGTGCCAAGCTGGTGTTTCCCGGCCCGGCACTGGACGGCAAGTCGATTTATGAACTGATCGAAGCCGAGAAGGTGTCTTACGCCGCCGGCGTGCCCACCGTCTGGCAGATGATGCTGGGCCACATGAAGCCCGCCGGCCTGAAATTCTCGACGCTCAAGCGCACGGTCATTGGCGGCTCGGCCTGTCCGCCCGCGATGATCCACGCCTTCCAGGAAGACTACGGCGTCGAGGTGCTGCACGCCTGGGGCATGACCGAGATGTCGCCGCTGGGCACGCTGTGTACGCTGAAAAACAAGCACCTGGACATGTCGAAAGACGAGCAGATGAAGATTCGCCTGAAGCAGGGGCGGGCCATCTACGGCGTGGACATGAAAATTGTCGATCCCGAGGGCAAGGAAATCGTCTGGGACGGCAAGGCCTTCGGCGACCTGCATGTGAAGGGCCCGTGGATCGTCGCCGAGTACTTCAAGGGCGAGGGTGGCAACCCGCTGGTGGACGGCTGGTTTCCGACCGGCGACGTGGCCACCATCGACCCCGATGGCTACATGCAGATCACCGACCGCAGCAAGGACGTGATCAAGTCCGGCGGCGAGTGGATCAGCTCCATCGACATCGAAAACATCGCCGTGGCGCATCCTGCCGTGGCCATGGCGGCCTGCATTGGCGTGAGGCATCCCAAGTGGGACGAGCGCCCCATCATTGCCGTGGTGAAAAAGCCGGGCGCCGAAGTCACCCGCGAGGAATTGCTCAGTTTCTACGAAGGCAAGACGGCCAAGTGGCAGATTCCCGACGACGTCGTGTTTGTCGATGCCATTCCCCTGGGTGCGACCGGAAAAATGCTCAAGACACGCCTGCGCGAGCAGCTCAAGGACTACACCTTGCCCGGCCTGTGACGCCAACCTTGCCGCGGCCGGCAACCGGCCTGGCTGCGCGGTTCATTCCGCGCTGCAGAATGTCCGGATTTTTCTGCCGCGGCGCTTTGTCACCTGCGCGATAGCCAGGCCGGTTTTTACGGGCAATCCCCTACGCTGCAGCGCACAAAAACTTGTACTCTGCCTGTATCAGTTAACAAGGAGACATTTGATGAAATTGACCATGAAAATTGTTGCAGCGTCAGCCATGATGATGGTTGCCGGTGTGTCCTTCGCCCAAAAGGGCGAGACCGTCAAAATGGTCAGGATTGACCCGCTGACCGGGTTGCTCGGGCCGGTGGGCGTCAGCCAGATCAAGGGCTACCAGTTTTTTGCCGAAAAATTCAGCGGCGCCGGCAACCCGGCCGGCGTGAAGTTCGAAGTCACGCCCATCGACAACAAGCTCAGCCCCGCAGAAAGCCTGAACGCGCTGAAAGCCGCCATCGACCAGGGCGCGCGCTACATCATTCAGGGCAACGGTTCCTCGGTCGCCATGGCCCTGACGGATGCTGTCACCAAACACAATGAGCGCAATCCCGGCAAGGAAGTGCTTTATCTCAACGACTCGGCCGTGGACCCGGACCTGACCAACAGCAAGTGCAGCTACTGGCACTTCCGCTTTGATGCCGACACGTCGATGAAAATGGAAGCCATGTCCAGTTTCATGGCTGACCAGAAAGACATCAAAAAAGTCTACCTGCTGAACCAGAACTACTCCCACGGCCACCAGGTCGCCAAATACGCCAAGGAATCCCTGGCGCGCAAGCGTCCGGATATCCAGATCGTGGGCGAAGACCTGCATCCGCTGGCACAGACGCGCGACTTCGCACCCTACATCGCCAAGATCAAGGCTTCGGGCGCCGACACCGTGATCACCGGCAACTGGGGTTCCGACCTCTCGCTGCTGATCAAGGCCGCCAATGAAAACGGCTACACCGGCAAGTTCTTCACCTACTACGCCGGCGTCACGGGCACCCCGACCGCGCTGGGCAACAACGGTGCCGGCCGCGTCTACCAGATCGCCTACAACCACTACAACATGGGTGGGCAGATGGACAAGTGGATGAAGGAGTTCAACGCCAAGTACAACGACGACTTCTACACCGGCTCCACCATCCGTATCTTCGAGATGCTGGGCGCCGCCATGGCCAAGGCCAAATCCACTGATCCGGTGAAAGTGGCCGCCGCGATGGAAGGCCTGAAGGTCAAGAGCTTCAACGGTGAAGTCGAAATGCGCAAGACCGACCACCAGTTGCAGCAACCGCTGTACATGTCGGTCTGGCAAAAGGCAGACGCCAAGTACCCCTACAGCCCCGAGAAGACCGGTATGACGATGGCCCCGCTGAAGGAATACCCCAACTATGTCTCAAGCACGCCGACCAGCTGCCAGATGAAGCGCCCGTAATCAAAAGCGCTTGAAACAGAGCCCGAGCGGGTCTGCCGTATCGGGCTCTTTTATTTTTTACCGTTGAGGAAGGTCGGCAGGAATGGAGTTTTTCATCATCTCGATGCTGAACGGGCTGAGCTACGGGCTTTTGCTGTTCATGCTCAGTTCCGGGCTCACGCTGATTTTCAGCATGATGGGCGTCCTGAATTTTGCGCACGCCAGTTTTTACATGCTGGGCGCCTATGTGGGCTACACCGTGGCCCAGTTCGTCGGCTTCTGGCCGGCGCTGGTCGCCGTCCCCCTCGTGGTCGGTGCCCTGGGCGCATTGTTTGAGCGCCAGTTTTTGCGCAAGGTGCACAAGTTCGGGCATGTGCCCGAGCTCTTGATCACCTTCGGCCTGTCCTATGTGATTGTCGAGCTGGTGCAGCTGATCTGGGGCCGCATTGCCGTCGAGTTCCACCCGCCCGCCGTACTTCAGGGGCCTGTCTTCACCCTGATCAACGATTCCGTCAAGGGCCTGAGCCTGATCTGGGGTACCGCGCCTGCGGAGATGTGCAGCGCAGCCGATGCTGCCGTGCGGATTGTCTGCTCGCCGTTTCCCGCCACCCGGGGCTTCATGATGCTGGTCGCACTGGTGATGCTGGCTTCCGTCTGGCTGCTGCTGACCCGCACCCGCATCGGCATGGTGATCCAGGCCGCGCTGACACATCCGGAAGCGGTCGAGTCCCTGGGCCATAACGTGCCCCGCGTGTTCATGATGGTGTTCGGCGCGGGCTCCGCCCTGGCGGGTCTGGCGGGCGTGATCGGCGGCAGCACCTTTCTCACGGAACCGGCGATGGCCGCCACCGTGGGCTCCGTCATCTTCGTGGTGGTCGTGGTCGGCGGCATGGGCTCCCTGTCGGGGGCGTTCGTGGCGTCCTTGCTGATTGGCGTCATCCAGACCTTTGCCGTGGCTTTCGACTATTCGCTGGCGACCCTGGCGCAACAGATCGGCTTGCCGCTCAGCGCAGGCGTGGCTGACAACTCCTACATCAAGCTCACGCTGTCGCAGGTGGCGCCCATCCTTCCCTACCTGTTCCTGGTGCTCATCCTGATCTTCAGGCCCCGCGGCCTGCTGGGCAAGCGGGAGGGCTGATTCATGAAAAACCACTACCAATTTGCGCCGCTCAACATCGGGCGCTGGCTCACCTGGGGGCTGTTCGCCCTGGTTCTCGCCGTTGCGCCGCTGATGTTTGGCAGCGGGCTGGCCATGACGGTGCTGTCCCAGATGGGCATTGCCATCATCGCCTGCCTGTCCTACAACATGCTGCTGGGGCAGGGCGGCATGCTGAGTTTCGGCCATGCGGTGTACACCGGCCTGGGCTCGTTTCTGGCCATTCATGCGCTCAACAGTGTCGGCAACGGCTCCTTGCCGCTGCCGGTGTCGCTGGTGCCCATGGTGGGCGGGCTGGCCGGCGTGGGGTTTGCGGTGCTGTTCGGTTATGTCACCACCCGCAAGTCCGGCACGACTTTTGCCATGATCACGCTGGGCCTGGGTGAACTTGTTTTTGCGCTGTCGCTGATGATCCCGGAATTTTTTGGCGGGGAGGGTGGCGTGTCAGGCAACCGGGTGACCGGCGGTGCCAGGCTGGGTATCACCTTCGGTCCGCAGATCCAGGTGTATTACCTGATCGCCGCCTATACCTTCGTCGCCGTCGGCGCCATGTTCGCCTTCACGCGCACCCCGCTGGGCCGCATGCTCAATGCCGTGCGCGACAACCCGGAACGCGTGGAGTTTGTGGGTTACGACACCCAGAAGGTCCGCTACATCGCCTTCATCATTGCCGGCTTTTTTGCCGGCATCTCGGGCGGGCTGGCAGCGCTCAACTTCGAGATCGTCACCGCGGAAGTGGTCGGGGCCGCACGGTCGGGGGCCTACCTGCTGTTCACCTTCCTGGGTGGCGCCACCTTCTTTTTCGGGCCCATCATTGGCGCCATCCTCATGGTGCTGGCCTTTGTGCTGCTGTCCGAGTTCACCAAGGCCTGGCTGCTTTATCTGGGCCTGATTTTCCTGTTCATGGTCATGTACGCCCCGGGCGGCATTGCCAGCCTGATCATGATGAACCTGCGCGTGGCGATGTATGGCAAGCTCAGGCAGCTGTGGGTCAGCTACCTGGCGCTGGCGGTCACCGCGCTGGTTCTGCTGCTGGGCGCCGGCGCCATGATTGAAATGGTTTACCACCTGCAGCTCAACACCACGCTGGGGTCCCAGCTGGAATTCCTGGGCGTGTCGCTGGATGCCAAAAGCGTCAACAGCTGGTTCGGTGCGGCACTTGTCATGCTGACCGGACTCGGGCTGTTCGAGGTCACGCGCCGGCAGTTCCTGCATGAGTGGGGCGAGATCCAGGAATACATTGAAAAAGAAATCAAGCGCAGGGAAAGTCTATGAGCCCCCACGCTTGTCACTTCTTCCTTCCGTTCGTCCTGAGCCTGTCGAAGGATGCCCCCGGAAGTACGCTGATCCCGTGGTGAACGGCGCTCTGGCCCTGCATAAAACAATATGACCTACGCACTTGAACTCAAAGACCTGCGCAAGAGTTTCGGCAAGACCGAAATCATCCGCGGCGTCAATCTTGCAGTAACCGCCGGCGAACGGGTCGGCATCATCGGCCCGAACGGTGCGGGTAAATCCACGCTGTTCAACCTGATCAGCGGACGCTTCGCGCCTACCAGCGGCGAGGTGCTGCTCAACGGCCAGCGCATTGACGGCAAGAAGCCGTTCGAGATCAACCGGG
The DNA here is from genome assembly GCF_002278925.1 of Polaromonas sp. 39-63-25. Taxonomy (GTDB): domain Bacteria; phylum Pseudomonadota; class Gammaproteobacteria; order Burkholderiales; family Burkholderiaceae_C; genus Polaromonas. Next base: position 139,540 of record NZ_NCJH01000001.1, on the reverse strand, counting down.
CCGGCCTGTCGCGCAGCTTCCAGATCACCAACATCTTCCCCAAGCTCAGCGTGTTCGAGAACCTGCGCTGCGGCGTGCTCTGGAGTCTGGGCTACAAATACACCTTCCTGAAGTTCCTGGCCGACCTCGACGATGCGAACGAGCGCGCCGAGGAACTCATGCAGATGATCAAGCTCGACAAGAAGCGCGACGTGCTGGCCATCAACCTGACCTACGCGGAGCAGCGCGCGCTGGAGATCGGCATCACCATTGCCGGCGGCGCCAACGTCATCCTGCTCGACGAGCCGACCGCCGGCATGAGCCGCAGTGAGACCAGCCGCTTCATCAGCCTGATCAAGGAGGTGACGACCGGCAAGACCCTGCTCACGGTCGAGCACGACATGGGCGTGGTCTTCGGGCTGGCCGACAAGATCGCGGTGGTGGTCTATGGCGAAGTACTGGCCTTTGACGTGCCCGAAGCGGTACGCGCCAATCCCCGCGTGCAGGAGGCCTATCTGGGCTCTGCCGTGGCCGATTCCCAGGCGGGAGGACACTGAACATGCTCAAAATAGAAAACCTCCACGCCTATTACGGCAAGAGCCACGTTCTGCACGGGGTCCACTTTGGCGTCCAGCCCGGTGAAATTGTGGCCTTGCTGGGGCGCAACGGTTCGGGGCGCTCCACCACGGCCAAGGCCATCATGGGCCTGGTGGAGTGCGAAGGCGACATCCAGTGGAAAGGCAAGCGGATCACCGGGCAGAAGGCCTATGAGATCGCCCACCTGGGCATCGGGTATGTGCCGGAGAACCGCGACATCTTCCCGACGCTCACCGTGCACCAGAACCTGATGCTGGGCCAGAAGGGCAAGGGCAAGGGCAGCCGCTGGTCGTTTGAAGACATGTACCAGATGTTCCCGCGCCTCAGGGAACGCCAGCACACCGAGGCCGGCGTGCTGTCCGGCGGCGAGCAGCAGATGCTCACGCTGTGCCGCGCGCTGATGGGCGACCCGGACCTGATCATCATCGACGAGCCGACCGAAGGACTGGCGCCCAAGATTGTCGAACTGGTGGGCCAGTACCTGCAGACCCTGAAGGCCAAGGGGATTTCGGTACTGCTGATCGAGCAGAAGCTGACAATTGCCATGGCGATTTCAGACCGGGCGCTGGTCATGGGTCATGGCAGCATCGTGTTTGAGGGCACGCCGGAGAGCCTGCGCGCTGACGCCTACACCCGCAAGGAGTGGCTGGAAGTCTGAGGCAGGCTTTGTCACGACAGGGACAAGTCAGGCGCCGGCAAGGCTTGCGGTGCCTGGTCAGCCTTCTACAATGGCAAATAGAACGGTCGTACTATTTTGGACGCCAAACCGTTTGAGAATCATCACCTGATCCCGCCAACGGCCGGGTAACACGCAACAAAGGAAAAGCAAATGACAGCCAAATACGAAGTCCACGGCAGTGTCGCGGTGATCACCCTCGACAACCCACCGGTCAACGGCCTGGGTTATGCCACCCGGGTGGGCATCACCGACAGCCTGCAAAAAGCCAACGCCGATGCGGCCGTCAAATCCATTGTGCTCACCGGTGCAGGCAAGGCTTTTTCCGGCGGCGCCGACATCAAGGAGTTCGGCTCGCCAAAAGCGCTGGCCGAACCCAACCTGCTCAGCGTCATCTTGGCCGTGGAAAACTCGTCCAAGCCCGTGGTAGCAGCAGTGCACTCGGTGTGTATGGGCGGCGGGCTGGAGCTCGCGCTCGGCTGCCACTACCGCATCGCGGCGCCCGGCACCAACGTGGCCTTGCCTGAAGTCAAGCTCGGCCTGATCCCCGGCGCCGGCGGCACACAGCGGTTGCCGCGCGCGCTCGGTGTCGAGCCGGCGCTGAACATGATCGTCAGCGGCGAGCCGGTCAAGAGTGAGTTGCTGGCCCAGATCCCGGGCCAGAAGCTGTTTGACAGGATGGCTGCCTCCGCTGAATCACTGGCCCAGGAAGCGCTGGCCTTTGCCCAGGCCGTGTCCGACACGCGCCCCTTGCCATTGGTGCGCAACCTGCCTTGCAAACACCCCGGCGGTGACGCCTACTTCCAGTTTGCGCGCAACATGGTCAAGGGCATGGCGAAAAACTTCCCGGCCCCGGTCAAGTGTGTGGATGCCGTGGAAGCTGCGACAAAGAAAAAATTCGACGAAGGCATGCTGTTTGAACGCGAGATCTTCATCAACCTGATGTGGACCCCGGAAAGCAAGGCGCTGCGCCATATTTTCGCAGCTGAGCGTGCCGCGTCCAAAATTCCGGATGTGCCGGAAGTTACACCCAAACGAGAGATCAAGTCCATCGCTGTCATTGGCGCCGGCACCATGGGCGGTGGCATTGCCATGAATTTCCTGAACGCCGGCATCCCCGTCAAGATGCTGGAGATGAAGCAGGAAGCGCTGGACAAGGGCCTTGCCACCATCCGCAAGAACTACGAAGCCCAGGTCAAGAAAGGCAAGCTCAAGCAGGACAAATACGAGCAGCGCATGGGCCTGCTCAGCACCACGCTGAGCTACGACGAGCTGAAAGACGCGGACATGGTGATCGAGGCCGTGTTCGAGGAAATGGGCGTCAAGGAAAAAGTATTCAAGGAACTCGACCGCGTGATGAAGCCCGGCGCCATCCTGGCCTCCAACACTTCGACGCTGGACGTCAACAAGATCGCGGCCTTCACCAAGCGTCCCCAGGACGTGGTCGGCATGCATTTCTTCAGCCCGGCCAATGTGATGAAGCTGCTTGAAGTCATTCGCGGTGAGAAGACCGCCAAGGACGTACTGGCTACGGTGATGGCTGTCAGCAAGAAGATCAGGAAAACCGCCGTGGTGTCCGGCGTCTGCGACGGCTTCATCGGCAACCGCATGATCGAGCAGTACGGCCGCCAGGGCGGCTTCCTGCTCGACGAAGGCTGCACGCCCGCGCAGGTCGACAAAGCCATGGAGAAATTCGGCATGGCCATGGGCCCGTTCCGAATGGGCGATCTGGCCGGCAACGACATCGGCTGGGCCATCCGCAAACGCCGCTACCAGGAAAAGCCGGACATGAAATACAGCAAGACCGCCGATCTGCTGTGCGAGAAGGGCCGCTTCGGCCAGAAAACCGGTGCGGGTTGGTACGACTACGTGCCCGGCAAGCGCGATGCGATTCCGAATGCCGAAGTGGTCAAGATGATTGAAGACCACCGCGCATCGCTGGGCATCACGCCACGCAAGATTTCCGACGAGGAAATCGTGCAGCGCCTGGTTTACGCGCTGGTCAACGAGGCGGCGCACATTCTGGAAGAGGGCATTGCGTCCAGGGCCAGCGACATCGACATGGTCTACCTCATGGGTTACGGCTTCCCGATCTACCGCGGCGGCCCCATGAATTACGCCGACCAGGTGGGCCTGTTCAACGTGGTGCAGAGCATGAAGCGTTTTGCCCAGAATCCACTGGACGACGCCAAGTTCTGGCAACCGGCACCGCTGCTGGCCAAGCTGGCCGCCGAAGGCAAGACGTTCAATTAATTCACGGAGATTTTCATGACTTCAGCTGTAATCGTTTCCACCGCCCGCACCCCCCTGGCCAAAAGCTGGAAGGGCTCCTTCAACATGACCCATGGGGCCACCCTGGGCGGCCACGCGGTTGAACACGCGATCCAGCGCGCCGGCATCGAGGCCGGCGAGGTCGAGGACGTGATCATGGGCTGCGCCAACCCCGAAGGCGCGACGGGCGCCAACATTGCGCGCCAGATCGCGCTGCGCGCCGGCTGCCCCATCACCGTGTCGGGCATGACCGTCAACCGTTTCTGCTCGTCCGGCCTGCAGACCATTGCCCTGGCCGCGCAGCGCATCATTGCCGGTGAAGCCGACATTTATGTGGCCGGTGGCGTTGAGAGCATTTCCTGCGTGCAGCAGGAAATGAACACCCACATGCTGGCCGACCCGTGGCTGGTCAAGAACAAGCCCGAGATTTACTGGAACATGCTGCAGACGGCCGAGCAGGTCGCCAAGCGTTACGGCATCTCGCGCGAGCAGATGGACGAATACGGCGCCGCCAGCCAGCAAAAAGCCTCGGCAGCCCTGGCTGCCGGCCTGTTCGACGCGGAAATTGCACCGATCACCGTCACCATGGGTGTGGCCGACGCCGTGATGGGCCTGACCACCAAGCAGGTGACGGTCAGCAAGGATGAAGGCATTCGCGAAGGCACGACCAAGGAAGGCATCAGCGGCATCAAGCCCGCCGTTCCCGGCGGCGTGATCTCGGCCGGCAATGCAAGCCAGTTCTCCGACGGCGGCGGCGCTGTGGTGGTGATGGATGAAAAAGTGGCCGAGAAAAAAGGCCTGGCACCGCTGGGCCGCTTCCTCGGTTTTGCGGTTGCCGGCTGCGAGCCTGACGAAATGGGCATCGGCCCGGTCTACGCCATCCCCAAGGTGCTGGCGCGCCTGGGCCTGAAGGTCAGCGACATCGACCTGTGGGAGCTCAACGAAGCGTTTGCCGTGCAGGTGATTTATTGCCGCGACAAGCTGGGCATTCCGATGGACAAGCTCAACGTCAACGGCGGCGCGATTGCGGTCGGCCACCCCTACGGCGTCAGCGGCCAGCGCCTGACCGGCCACGCGCTGATCGAAGGCAAGCGCCGCGGTGCCAAACGTGTCTGCGTGACCATGTGTATTGGCGGCGGCATGGGTGCGGCCGGCATTTTCGAAGTCCTGTAAGAGGCGGGCAACGCATGGATGAAACCCTGCTCCTTCAGAAAGGGCAGGCGTTTCTGGCCCTGCAGCCTTTCAGTGTGTTAATAGGCGCCGAGCTGCATGCCTTGTCCGTCGGGCGCTGCGAACTTCAGGTGCCGATAGCGCCGAACATCCTTCAGCAAAACGGTTTTGTGCACGGCGGCGTGGTCAGTTACGCGGCCGACAACGCGCTGACCTATGCCGGCGGCACGACTCTGGACTGGGCCGTCGTCACCTCCGAATTCAAGATCAACTATGTGCGGCCCGCGGTCGGCGAGCGCCTGATTGCGCGCGCCGAGGCGGTGCATGTCGGCAAATCGCAGGCAGTGTGCCGCTGCGACGTGTTTGTGGTGGTGGGCGGCCAGGAAAAACTCTGCGCCGTGGCCCAAGGCACGATCGTCCGGCTGCCAGGCAAAAGCAGCGTCACCTGAACTTCCTCCAGATCGGATACCCATGAGCCTGAGACCCACCCTTGATTTCCTGCTCTACCAGTGGCTGGGCGCCGAGTCGCTGAACCAGCGCGAGCGTTTTTCCGACCATTCGCGCGAAACCTTCGACGCGGTGTTCGACACCTGCGAACGTATCGCGCGGGAAAAATTTGCGCCTTTCAACCGGCTGGTCGATACCCAGGAGCCGCATTTCGACGGCGAAAAAGTCATTCTGCCGCAGGCCACACATGACGCGCACAAAGCCTACGCCGGCTCCGGCATGCTCAGCGCCGCGCAGGATTACGACGAAGGCGGCATGCAGCTGCCTTACACCATCGAGGCGGCGGCCAACTGCTTTTTCGCCATGGCCTCGGTCAGCATAGGCTCCAGCCTGCTGACCAAGGGCAACGCCAACCTGCTGCTGGTGCACGGCACCGAAGCGCAGAAAGAGGTGTTTGCACGCAACGAGTTTTCCGGGCGTTTTTCCGGCACCATGTGCCTGTCCGAGCCGCAGGCCGGTTCCTCGCTGAGCGACATCACGACACGCGCCGTGCCGGACGGTGACAACTTCGAAGCCGAGGCGCTGGGCCCGCGCTACCGGCTTACCGGCAACAAGATGTGGATCTCGAGCGGTGAACACGAGCTCACCGAAAACATCATCCACCTGGTGCTGGCCAAGATCCCCGGGCCGGACGGCAAGCTGATTCCCGGCACACGCGGCATCTCGCTGTTCATCGTGCCCAAGAAAATGGTGGGCACCGATGGCCAGCTGACCGGCGAACGCAATGACGTGGCGCTGGCCGGCCTGAACCACAAGCTGGGCTGGCGCGGCACCACGAACACGCTGCTCAACTTCGGCGAAGGCAAATACCCGGTCCCTTCGGCAGGCTCAGGACGACCGGTTGCAGGCGCCGTCGGTTACCTGGTCGGCAAGCCGCATGAAGGCCTGCGCTGCATGTTCCACATGATGAACGAGGCCCGCATCGGCGTCGGGACGGCGGCCGTCATGCTGGGCATGGCCGGGTACTACGCGTCACTGGACTATGCGAAGAACCGGCCGCAGGGCAGGCCGGTGGGACCGGCGGGCAAGGACTCGGCCCAGCCGCAGGTGCGCATCATCGAACATGCCGATGTCAAACGCATGCTGCTGGCGCAAAAGGCCTATTGCGAAGGTGCGTTGGCGCTGGAACTGTATTGCGCCCGCCTGGTGGACGAGCAGCACACCGCCGAAGCGCAGGCGGCCGATGAGGCCCGGCTGCTGCTGGAGGTGCTGACGCCGATCGCCAAAAGCTGGCCCAGCGAATGGTGTCTGGAGGCCAATTCACTGGCCATCCAGATCCACGGCGGCTACGGTTACACGCGTGACTTCCCCGTCGAACAGTACTGGCGCGACAACCGCCTGAACATGATCCATGAAGGCACGCACGGCATCCAGGCCACCGACCTGCTGGGCCGCAAGGTGCTGATGGAGGGCGGCAAGGGCCTGCAGTTGCTGGCCGCGCGTATCAGCGCCACGATAACGCGCGCCGCCCAGGTGCCGGAACTCGCGGCATATGCCAAGGCGCTGGGCCAGGCGCTGCAGCAGGTCGGCACGACCACCCAGGCCGCCTGGGCCACCGGCAACCCGCAGGATGCGCAGGCCAACGCCGTCCCTTATATGCAAGGCTTCGGCCACACCGTGCTGGCCTGGATCTGGCTCGATGTGGCGCTTGCCGCGCTGCAGGCCGATGCTACAAAATCCATAGCTGTTACCGCCGGTAAATTGGGCGCGGTGCGCTACTTTTATCACTACGAATTGCCTAAAATCGACGCTTGGCTCCAGGTGGTTGCAGACCGCGACCTGACCTGTGCCGACTTGCCGGAGGAGGCGTTCTGATGGGATTTTTCAAGGAATCGGGTAGCACCACGTCGAGCAAGTCGATTGCCCGGCTGCAGCAGCTGATCTGGATCCTGATTTACGGCGGGCTGCTCACGCTGGTGCTGGGCCTGTCGGTGCAGCGCATGGATGCCGCCCTCGGCTGGTCCATGGTGGTCGCTGGCGGCATCGCGGCGGCCATCGGTTTTGTGCTGATCTACGTGCGTTCCCGCCTGACCAGCAGCGACTGACCCGTCCGGCCTGCGACAGCCGGCAGGCGCGCTTTGCGCGACACTCGTTCCCATCTTCCCCAACAACAAGGAGCCCCTCATGACCCGTACCATCCAGCAGCTGTTCGACCTCACCGGCAAGACCGCCCTCGTCACCGGCGGTTCACGCGGCCTGGGCCTGCAGCTGGCGCAGGCGCTGGGCGAAGCCGGCGCCAAAATCATGCTGAGTTCGCGCAAGGCAGAAGACCTCGAAGAGTCGGCCGCCACGCTGAAGGCGGCCGGCATAGCCGTGGACTGGATCGCTGCCGATTGCTCGAAAGAAGCGGACATCCGCGCGCTGGCCGATGAAACCATCAAGCGCTTCGGCCATGTAGACATCCTCGTCAACAATGCGGGCGCCGCCTGGGGCGCGCCGGCCGAAGACCACCCGGTCGAAGCCTGGGACAAGGTCATGAACCTGAACATCCGCGGCTACTTCATCCTGAGCCAGCACATCGCCAAACACAGCATGATCGCGCGGCGCTCCGGCCGCATCATCAACGTGGCCTCCATCGCCGGCCTGGGCGGCAACCCGCCCGAGATGACCACCGTGGCCTACAACACGTCCAAAGGGGCGGTGATCAACTTCACGCGCGCACTGGGTTGCGAATGGGGCAAGTACAACATCACCGTCAACGCGATTTGCCCGGGCTTTTTCCCGAGCAAAATGACGGTGGGCACGCTCAAGGCCCTGGGCGAGGAAAAACTGGCCGCCCACGCGCCGCTGCAGCGCCTGGGCGACGACGAAGACCTCAAGGGCCTGTGTGTGCTGTACGCGTCGGACGCCGGCAAACACATCACCGCGCAGTGGCTGGCCGTGGACGGCGGCGTCTCCGCCGTCACAGGCGGCTAGCGTGGGCTACTGCGCAGGCGTGATGCGTCGTTGGGCGGTGCCCGGAATCCTCACGTGCCGGGGTACGTTCCGGTTCCTGCGCTCCGTCCGCCTCGCCTGACGCCCGCTCGCTACACCCACAGGAAAAACAAGTATGAAATTCGGCGTCGAGATTCCCTTTGTCCATCACCTCGGTTTCGAGCTCGTGCTGTTCGAAGGCGGGGCCTCGCAGATCGACTACACGCCCCTGGCCGAGCACCTGAACTCGTTTCATGTCACGCACGGCGGCGCACTGATGACGCTGCAGGACGTGGTCATGGCAACGGCGGCGCGCAGTGTGCAGCAGGACATGGGCGTGGTCACCATCGAGATGAAAACCAGCTTCATGCGCCCGGCGCCCGGTGACGGCAGCAAGCTGACAGCCAAGGGCCGGCTGATCCACCGCACAGCAACCATGGCCTTCACCGAAGGCACGGTGTACGACGACCAGGGCCGTATCTGCTCGCATGCCACCGGCACCTTCAAGTACGTCAAACGCCTGCCCGTAGGCCCCAAAGGGGTGAACGCCCTCCAGACCGTCATTTCGACGGATTAGTGGAAAAAACATATTTTTACAAGACAAATCGTGCTTCAGCCCTTGTCCCACGGGCGCCAGTAGCTCGCAAATTTATAGCACACCAGGAGACACCCCCATGCCACTCAACCAGCAAATCCTTCTCGACAACCGTCCCAGCGGCGAAGCCGTCGCCAGCAACTTCAAGCTTGTCAGCAGCGACACGCCCGCGCTGGCGGACGGCCAGGTGCTGGTGCGCCACCACTACCTGAGCCTGGACCCCTACATGCGCGGCCGCATGAACGACGCCAAGAGTTATGCCCAGCCGCAGGCCCTGGGCCAGGTCATGGGTGGCGGCACGGCCGGCGAGGTGGTCGAGTCGAAAAACCCGAAGTTCGCCGTCGGCGACAAGGTGGTCGGCATGGGCGGCTGGCAGGAGTACAGCGTGGTCGATGCAACCCAGCCTGGCGCCCTGCGCAAGGTCGACACTACCCATGTGCCGCTGTCGCATTACCTGGGCGCCGTGGGCATGCCCGGCGTCACAGCCTGGTACGGCCTGGTGAAAATCATTGAGCCGAAAGCCGGCCAGACCGTGGTGGTCAGCGCCGCCACCGGCGCCGTGGGCAGTGCCTTCGGGGCGCTCGCCAAGGCGCGCGGCTGCCGCGCCGTCGGCATTGCCGGCGGGCCGGACAAATGCAAATACGCCGTCGATGAACTGGGCTTTGACGCCTGCATCGACTACAAGCTGCACAAGGACGCGGCTTCGCTGTCGAAGGCGCTCAAGGAAGCCTGTCCCGACGGCATCGACGGCTACTTCGAGAACGTCGGCGGCATGATCCTGGACGCCGTGCTCACGCGCATGAACGCTTTCGGCCGCATCGCGCTGTGCGGCATGATCGCCGGTTATGACGGCCAGCCGCTGCCCATGACGTATCCGCAACTGATTTTGACGAATCGCCTGAAAATCCAGGGCTTCATCGTCAGCGAACACATGGAAGTCTGGCCCGAGGCCCTGAAGGAACTCGGCACGCTGGTTGGCACCGGCAAGCTCAAGCCGCGCGAGACCGTTGCGCAGGGCATCGCTGCGGCTCCGGAAGCTTTTCTTGGCCTGCTGAAGGGCAAAAATTTCGGCAAGCAGTTAGTCAAGTTGGTCTGACACGGCATTTTCTCCGCCGTTGAAAGGGATGCCATGAATGTCACCCACGAAGTCTTCAACCAGCCCGAGCCGCTGGTCGACTACAACCTGTTCGACACCAACCGCGGCCTGCGCGATGCGCTGAAATTCAATGCGCCGCAGCTGGCGACGGCGGAGCTGAGTGCGCTGGGAGCAAACCTTGGCAGTGCGGAGATGCAAACGCATGCGCGCCTGGCCAACACGCACACGCCGCAGTTGCACAGCCACGACCGCTTTGGCCGGCGGGTGGACCAGGTGGAGTTTCATCCGAGTTATCACGTGCTCATGGATGCTGCCACCAAGGCGGGGCTGCACGGCACGCCTTGGAACGGCGAAGGCGCATCACCCCACGTGCTCAGAGCCGCCGGTTTCATGCTTTTCACCGAGCTGGAGCCGTCCATCCTGTGCCCGATCTCCATGACCTACGCGGTCACGCCGGCGCTGCGCGACAACGCCGCCATCCACGCCGACTGGGCACCCCGGCTCACCAGCCGTGCCTACGACCCGGCGCTCAAGCTGTTCTCGGAAAAAACCGGTGTGACCATGGGCATGGGCATGACCGAGAAGCAGGGCGGCTCCGACGTGCGCGCCAACACGACGCAGGCCGTGCCCGATGGCAGCGACGGGTGGGGCCAGCGCTTTCGCCTGACCGGCCACAAGTGGTTTTTCTCGGCGCCCATGTGCGACGCCTTCCTGGTGCTGGCCCAGGCGCCCGCAGGACTGAGCTGCTTTTTCATTCCGCGCGTCCTGCCGGACGGCAGCCTCAACACGACCCACATCCAGCGCCTGAAAGACAAACTCGGCAACAAGGCCAACGCAAGCTCCGAAGTCGAGTTCAATAGCGCCACCGCCTGGCTGGTCGGCGAGGAAGGCCGCGGTGTGCCGCAAATCCTCGAGATGGGCACCATGACGCGGCTGGACTGTGCACTCGGCACCAGTGGCCTGATGCGCCAGGCGTTGAGCATTGCGCTGAACCATTGCGCGCAGCGCGAAGCCTTCGGCCGGCCGCTGATCGACCAGCCGCTGATGCGCAACGTGCTGGCCGACCTGGCACTCGAATCCGAAGCGGCCACCGCGCTCGCCATCCGGCTGGCCCGGGCCTTTGACCACAGCGCCGACCCGCACGAACAGGCGATGGCGCGCCTGCTCACGCCGGTCGCCAAGTTCTGGATCTGCAAACGCGGCAGCCACTTTGCGCAGGAAGCCATGGAATGCCTGGGCGGCAACGGTTATGTGGAGGAGGGCGGCGAAGGCATCATGGCCCGCATCTACCGCGAGATGCCGCTCAACTCGATCTGGGAAGGTGCCGGCAACATCATGGCGCTGGACCTGTTGCGCGCACTGCGCAAGGCCGATGCCGCCGCCGCACTGGCGCAGGAACTGGCACCCGCCCAAGGCGCCCACCCGGCGCTGGACCGGCTGGCCGCGGCCTTGCCGACCCGTGTCGAGGAGATGGCCAACGAAATGGAGGCCCGGCGGCTGGCGCAGGACGTGGCGCTGGCCGTGCAGGCCGCGCTGCTGTACCAGAGCGCGCCCGCCGCCGTGTTCGAGGCTTTCTGCGATTCACGGCTGGGCGGCGACTGGGGCCAGGCTTTCGGCACTCTGGGCGCCGATGTGGATTTCGACGCCCTGATCAACCGCGCCATGCCGCGATGAATTTGTGTTCCTGTCATTGCGGACTTGATCCGCAATCCATCCCTGGCACACCGTCATGGATCCCGGGTCAAGCCCGGGATGACGGTCAACTGGAGCTCCCATGGCCGACCTGATTCTTCACCACTACCCGACCTCGCCGTTTTCCGAGAAGGTCCGCCTCATCCTCGGCTACAAGCAACTGGCCTGGAAGTCGGTGATCATCCCCAGCATCATGCCCAAGCCCGACGTGCTGGCGCTAACCGGTGGCTACCGCAAGACACCGTTTTTGCAGGTCGGTGCCGACATCTATTGCGACAGCGCGCTGATCGCCGATGTGCTCGAGCACCTGCAGCCCGCGCCTTCGCTCTACCCCGAGCCGGGCAAGGGTCTGGCGCGCATCATCGCGCAGTGGGCCGACAGCACACTGTTCTGGGCCGCCATGGCGCACAACCTGGGCCCCAAAGGCGCTGCGCACATGTTTGCCGGCGCGCCCCCCGAGGCCGCCAGGGCTTTCGGCGAAGACCGCAAGGCCATGAGTTTCAACATGACGCGGCTGCGTCCGGCCGATGCAGCCGCGGCTTACAAGTCCTACTTGCGGCGCTTGTCGGACATGCTCGACGAACAACCTTTCCTGCTCGGCCAGGTGCCCTGCATCGCCGACTTTTCCGCCTACCACCCGCTGTGGTTCACCCGGGTGCGCACGCCCGTGGTAGCCGACATCCTGCAGCTCACGCCGGCCGTACTCGAGTGGATGGACCGCATGGCCGCCATCGGCCACGGCAGCATGGAAAAATTCGATGCGGTCCAGGCCATCGCTGCAGCGGCAGCTGCCGACCCCATGCCGGTCGGCCACGGCCTGTTGACTGACAGCACCTTCCAGGACGAACATGGCATTCCGCTGGGCAGCCGCGTCAGCATCACGGCCGAAAGTTTCGGCCCCGAGCCCACCGAAGGTGAGCTGATCGCCGCGACACGTACGCACTACACCTTGAGCCGCACCGACGAGCGCGCCGGCACGCTGCATGTGCACTTCCCGCGCATCGGTTATGCCATGAAGACTGTCGCCCAGGCATGAGCGGCATCACCTGGCGGTCTGTCCCCTTTGCGGCGCTGACCACTACCGAGCTTTATGACGTCCTGCAGCTTCGCACGGAAGTTTTCGTGATGGAGCAGGCCGGCATCTATCAGGACATGGACGGTGCAGACCACGCGGCCGTGCACCTTCTGGGTACCGCCGATGGCGGGCTGGTAGCCTATGCGCGCTGCTTTCCTCCCGGTGTGAAGTTTGCCGAAGCGAGCATAGGGCGCGTGATCACCCGCCAGATCCTGCGCGGAAGCGGCCAGGGCCACGAGCTCATGCGCCAGGCCATCGCCTGCGTAGTTGAGCAGTGGGGTGCGCAGCCCATCCGTATAGGCGCGCAGGCACGGCTTGAGAAATTTTATTTGCAGCACGGTTTTGCGAAAGCAGGAGACCCCTACATCGAAGACGGCATTCCGCATGTGGAGATGCTGCGACCCCTTTCATTTCAGGAGCAAACATGATCAGTGACTTCAAAGGCAAAACCGCCGTTCTCACCGGTGCAGGCTCGGGCTTCGGCCTCGAGTGCGCACGCATAGGCGCACGGCTCGGCATGAACCTCGTGCTCGCCGATGTGCAGCAGGATGCGCTCGACAAGGCCGCGGCTGAAATGACCGCCGCCGGCGCGCAGGTGCTGGCTTTCCGCCTCGACGTGTCCAAAGCCGCCGAGGTCGAAGCGCTGGGCGCCGCCGTGCTGGCACGTTTCGGCGCGCCGCATTTTGTCTTCAACAACGCCGGTGTCGGGGCAGGGGGCCTGATCTGGGAGAACACGCTGAAGGACTGGGAATGGGTCATCGGCGTCAACCTCATGGGGGTGGCGCATGGCGTGCGTGTGTTCACGCCCATGATGCTGGAAGCCGCCAAAAAAGACCCGGCCTGGCAGGGCCACATCGTCAACACCGCGAGCATGGCCGGGCTGCTCAATGCGCCCAACATGGGCATATACAACGTCAGCAAACATGCGGTGGTCAGCATGAGCGAAACCCTGTACCAGGACCTCGCGCTGGTCACCGACCAGATCAGCGCTTCGGTGCTGTGCCCCTTCTTCGTGCCCACCGGCATCAGCCAGAGCCAGCGCAACCGGCCCGATGAGCTGCCGGCCGCCAGGCCGACCAAAAGCCAATTGATCGGCCAGGCCATGAGCGACAAGGCGGTCGGCTCCGGCAAGGTGACGGCGGCCGACGTGGCACAAAAGGTGTTCGACGCGATCGCCGCCAACCAGTTCTACATCTACAGCCACCCCAAGGCCATTGGCTCGGTGCAGACGCGGCTGGAAGACATCCTGCAGGCGCGCAACCCGACCAACCCGTTTGCGCACAAGCCGGAGATTGGCGAGGAGCTCAAGAAGGCCTTGCGCGAGGCCTGAAGGAGAGGCGTTCATGCTGACCGCCACCGCACTGCAGTCCGGCCCCATCGAGGTCGTTGACTACCGCTGCAGCACCGGTCCCGACGCCAGGCCATTCACCGAGGTGCACAGCGGCTACTCGGTGTCGTACGTACGCAAGGGCAGTTTCGGCTATCGCACGCGCGGCGAGAGTTATGAGCTGGTCGCCGGCTCGGTGCTGGTGGGCCACCCGGGCGACGAGTTCATGTGCACCCATGACCACCATGTCTGCGGCGACGAATGCCTGGCTTTCCATCTCTCGCCGGGTTTTGTCGACCTGATCGGCGGCGACGCCGTCACCTGGCGCACCGGCGGCCTGCCGCCTTTGCCCGAACTCATGGTGCTGGGCGAGTTGGCGCAGGCGGCGGCCTGCAAGGAGAGCGATGTCGGCCTGGACGAAGCCGGTCTGTGGTTCGCCTCCCGTTTTGTAGACGTGGTGACAGGCCGCAAGGCAACGCCGCAGCGCGCCACCGCCAGAGACCGCCGGCGCGCCGTGGACGCGGCGATGTGGATCACCACCCATTCGCAGGAAGACATCGCCCTGGCCCACGCCGCCAGCCAGGCGGGGTTGAGCCCGTTTCATTTTTTGCGGCTGTTCTCGCGAGTACTCGGCGTCTCGCCGCACCAGTACCTGGTGCGCTCCCGGCTGCGCCACGCTGCGCGGCTGCTGGCCAGCGGCGACCGGCCTGTCACCGATGTGGCGCTGGACGTCGGGTTTGCCGATCTCAGCAACTTCGTGCGCACCTTCCACCGCGCGGCCGGCGTCTCGCCGCGTGCCTTCCGCCAGGCCGCGAGAAAAGGCCTGAAAGGAGAGCGCAAGATTCTCCAAGACCGCATGGCCGCACTGCTCGATGATGACCGCTTGATCCACTCTTCAAGCAGGAAATCACCATGTACGACCACCTCGGCATAAAGGTCAGGGACCTCGCAGCCAGCATCCGTTTCTACGAAGCCGCTCTCGCACCGCTGGGCCATGTGCTGAGCTCGCACGACGACAGCTACGCCGGCATCGGCCCGGCCGACGCACCGGCCTTGTGGCTTTATGCGTCCCAGGGCGCCAAGGGTCCCGGCACCCACATCGCGTTCCGTGCAGCCAGCCACAAAGCCGTTGACGCCTTTTACAAAGCCGGCCTGAAAGCCGGCGCCAGCGACAACGGCGGACCCGGCCCGCGTCCGGATTACAGCCCGACCTATTACGCCGCCTTCCTGATCGACCCCGACGGCAACAACGTCGAAGCCGTCTGCTCCTGAGGCCGGGGCACAGGACGGTAGCCGTCTACGGGGGCGCGCCGCCCTCCGGCTGGTTTTTTCGTGGCGGAGGATTTGTACGCCGGCGGCACCGGACACACCGAACGTCGCATGGTGGGGAAGGGGCAGGGAAAAAGGGCCTTGAATCGTCAAGCATGGCAGGCCTCCCTTTCGGTTTCACGCACGAGGCAGCCGAGTTGGTCCTCACCCGATCGGCGGTCACCCGGCAGATCCAACCGCTTGAAGCCGGGCACGGCCCGCTTCGAGCGTTGCCATCGCGCTGTGGTGCTGACCGACGCCGGCAAGGTCAGAAGCTGAAGGGGAACTTGACCCCGATGGTGATGTCCGGCGCGTCGGCGGTGACGCCGATGCCGAGGTTGAATACCATGGACCGCCGGTCCGACAAGGCATAGGTCACGCCGAAGTTGAGCACGCCGGCGCTGGAGTCGCTGCCATTGACGGTCTGCCAGTCCTGTCCCTGCTGGCGGATGCGTGCTTTTCTGGCAAAGCGGTGCGAATACGAGGTGCTCAGGCTCATGCGTTCGTTGAGGGCAAAGGCAAAACCTGCGCCCAGCGAAAACTGGTCCCCCAGCCGGACACTGCCCGGCGTTCTCGTGTTCGGGTCCGAACTGATATCGCTGAAGCTGCGGTCGAAGTGGTGCGTGTAGCCCAGGTTGGCAAACAGGATGGCCGGATCCACCGTTTTGATGAAGCTCACGCCGGCCGAAGCCGCCCACACGCCATTGCCGGTCGGCAGCTTCTCGGGAAGTTTCAGGTTGCCCCCGGAATCCGGCGCATCCTCGAACTTGATGCCATAGGGGCTGGTTCCGGTCGGCGCCTTGATGCGAAAGTTGAGCACGGTGTCAGGGCGGTCAGCGCTTTCCTGGACCAGGCGGTAGAACACGCCGGCATTGACGTCGCCGATATCGCCGTTCGAGACATTCCTCTCGGCCACCGCCGAGGTGCTGAAACCCGCGCCGACCGAGGAAAAGGCGGAGTAACGGTACAGATAGGGCACGTTGATGTCGAACTGTAGCCGGTCCGTCGGCGCATAACGCCCCGTCAGGTCAAAGGTCAGGGTGTCGGCCTTGATGCGGTCAAGATTGATCTGTCCCAAAAAGATCGCATCCAGCGCCAGAAAGCCGTTGAGAAAAAGGTCCCGCCGGTTTGAGTGGGAATAACTCAGGCCCGTTTCCAGGGTGAATTTGCGGTCGAACATGGCGCTCTGTTCGCGGTAAACCGCCTCGGCACTGCGCGAAGCCGGCGCTTCCCGGACCACCGTCTCTGCGCCGCCACCCTCCGCGGAAGCCGGGTCCCGGCTTGCCGACGCATCAGGCTGGGAGCCATCGGCTGCCGTTCTCACCAAGCGCGCTTGGCCCGGGCCAGCCGCCTCAAGCTGCTGCAAACGCCCGGCCAACACCCGCAGCGAGGACTGGTGCGTGTCCACGCGCTGGGTCAATTCCTGTATCTGCCGGCGCAGCTCGGCCACTTCGCCATCGTTGTCCGCCAGGCAAGCCAGGGGGAAGCCGGCTGCCAAGGTCAACACCAGGGGCCGCAGCGGAAAAAAACGTCGCATAAGATCTCCCTCATCAGTTTTTCGATTACCCAACCAGCTGGCCGCCGCAACGCGGCGCTTTCCTCTTCAGCGCCCCGTGCGATCCCCGGGCGCGTTCCGGACTGGCACGGTTGGCCCGCCCGGACGGATCAAAAAGCGCCGCTTTGCGGCATCAGCTTCATTCCCAGCAACTGGTTGCCCGCCGCGGATGCCGGTCCGGACGCGGAATTCATCTGGACATTGAGGCTGATCCTGTTGTGAATCTGGTTGACGTCCCCACCCAGCTGCACCGACTGCAACACCTGCCCGCCGCCCATGCCCACCTGGCGAATCTGCTGCATTGCCCGTCCCTGGTCCGGAACGGCGACGGCGACATTCATGCCGTTGCCGCCCAGCCCGACGGACGCCACGCTGCCACTGGCCGTGGTGGTGGACGCCGAGAGCAAGCCGGTTGATTGGGGCTGCGGAGCGGGTTGCCCCGATGCGTTCTGGACGTTGATGCCTATGGTGTTGGTGATGCCGTTCGAGGTGCCCGCCACCTGGATGTTCTGCACCACGCCGGTGACGTCCTGCAGCCCACCGCCGCCGCCGGCCACCGCAGAGCCCTGACTTGCAGCGCCGCCCATCGCCGCCTTCTGCTCCACGGTGATGGTCGGCACAAAGCTGACCTGCGGCGTGTTGCCGGACAGATTGATCTGCAACACCCCGGACGCGGTAATGGCCTGTCCCGACGAGGCCAGCCACTGCGTCACCATTTCGACGCCGAAGTACATGACCTGACCGGCCGCCACGAATTTGCCGCGCATGTGGCCGAGTTCATCGTCGGCAATGACCGTCGCATGATCAAATACCTTCAGGTCGGGCGGCAGTGCGGCGCGTGCCAGGGGCAGGGTCGCGAGGGCACCTGCCAACGCTGCCACCAGCGCACGTTGTTGCCATGACCTGCAGCCGCCCGCAGTGGACGGCGATCTGCCGCGCCACGGTTTTTCCTTTTGCGCCGCGGCAAGCGCCAATGAATAAATGGTTCGTGTCATCACATTTCCCCTCAAACTTCAGGACAGCGTGCTGTCCGTCAACCGAAGACCATGGCCTTGCTCATTCGTCGCGCAAGGCCTCAGAAAAGCTCTGCGCTGGAGAAACCGAACTCCAGCAGTTGGGCATCCGTCAGTGGCCGCCACGTGTCCATGGTGCTGCGTGCTGTCAGCGGCTCGCTGGGGCGCAACAGGACGGTGTCACGTTCAAAGCCCTGGCCGATGATGGCGAACACCACCCGGTTCCAGCCGCTCACAAACTCCTGCCTGGCGACGACCCGGTTGCCCAGCGCCGGATCGGCGAGGTAGACCTTGTCCGGCGTCGTCTTCTTGAGCACCACAAAATGTTTGTACCCCCGGATATCCAGCAGCACGATGGTGGGGACCTTGATCCTGTCCAGCATCTCGGGCGCCATGTTGTAGCCGCGGCCGCGCATGCCCCGGGCCTGAACGTAATTTTTCAGGTCGAGCAGGGAAAATCCTTTCTCCCTGACGATGGTGGGATCACTGACCTGGAGCAGTCCCTGGATGACCTCGTCTTCCGTCAGCTTCTGGCCATAGGCGTAATTGAGGATGGTGGCAAGCGCTGCCGCACCGCAACTGAAGTCGGTTTTCTGCGGAACCATGTCCACATACCGCATTTCCCGCATGCTCAGGACGTTCTTGTGGATGGCGCCCGCGCCGGGAATCACACCGCCAAGGCCAACCGCGCCGGCGTGGCCCGCCACCGTCAGGCTGGCCAGGGCATGGCCCAGCAGCCACGCTGCAGGCGGGATCCATTTGTGGTTTGCCAGGGGCATGGCGGTTCATCCTTGTCCAGTTGAAAGCCTTCGGCCGCCGGGGGAGGGCGGCCGAAGGTTGATCCAGCAATGGAGCTTCAGCGGCGCAGTGCCTCGCCGCCGCCGCCACCGCCGTTGGTGCCACCGGCGTGGGTCGCCGACACAGCCATACCGTTGTATTGCTGGTTGTTGGTGCCCGATGCGATGTTCACGCCGATATTGCCCGCCGCGCCCATCAAGGCGTTGCCACCCAGGGAAGACGTGTTGGTCGTGGCAATGCTGACACGCGTCACGACGGGAATCATGCCGGTGACCGAGCCGCTCAAGGCAATGTCGCCCTGCTCATTGAAGCTCAGGGCGCCTCCGGCGCTGGAGTCGCCATTGGGTGTGCCGTTGGCGTTCAGGCCGGACGAGGCCTGGCGATTCTGCGCGCCCTGCACAGCACTGTCGAGGTCGAGGTGCCCGGTCTGGCTACCGCCCGGATGGGTGGTGCCGTTCCAGGTGTCGGGGTACTGGTCACCCTTCTGGTCGGAGATGCCCGCATAGATACCCCGGGACTGGAAGGCAAGATCCACCGGAACCATGGTCACGACTTCCCGCTGCTTGGGCGTGTTGGACGTGACGTTGTGGTCGTTCATCTGCTTGACCGCCACCGTTGCCGTGGCCATGCGTGCGACAGCGACAGACGCCGCCAGGTCGTTTTTCTGCTGGTTGCTGTTGCCGGCGGAGATGTTGACTCCGATGTTGCCGGTCGCATTCTGCAACGCATTGCCGGCCAGGGTTGCCGCGTTGGTGTTGCCGAAGTTGATGGCCCGGTTGGCCTGGACATCCTGGCGTGCAAAGATTTCAGCGTCGGACGAACCGAACAGGAAGCTGGCATCGGATGCGGACAGCGCAGCAGAATTCGCCTGCTGGTTGTTGTCGCCGGCCGTGACGTTCAGGCCGATGTTGCCTGCTGCGTTCTGCAGGGAGTTGCCGTTGACCACCGACGAGTTCGTGACTTCGTCGTTGTTCACCTCGTTGAGGTAGTTGATCTGCTTGTCGTCAACCACGGCTGCGGAACTCGAGTCGACTCCGATCGCACCGGTGACCTGCACATTACCGCTGACGTTGACCTCCTGCCGGTAACGCAGGTCTTTCTCGATGTTGACCCTGGTGCGGTTCTCCGTGGAACTGCTGTCCGTACTGACACTGGTTGCCGAAGTGGACTTGCTGTCCTGGGTGCCGTCCTGCGAAAAAGCCAGCGGAGCGGCGAACAATGTGGCCACCGCCAGTGCCAGACGGGCAGACTTCATTTTTTGCGTTTTCATGGAATGATCTCCAAAAAGTTAAGAGCTGTCTTAAGGTTTCGTCCCCAGCTGGAGCTGGAAGGCGAAGTTGTTGGCCGTGCTGTTGCCCGACCCCGCAGACTGGTTGATCTGGACCAGGCCGCGCGAACCGCGAAAGGCGGAATCGGAGATCGATACCGCCTTCATGTTTGCGCCCCTGGCCGGGCCAGCCAGCCCCACACCGGAAGCAGTTGCAGCGAGCACGCTCTCTGAAGCTGCTTCCACATCAAAGCCCACTGCAACCGCCATGCCGTTGGCCTGGGTGTTCCCCACGCCACTGGTCTGGTTCACGGAAACTGCGCCCGAGCTGTTCGCAAAGGCTCGGCCTCCGATCACCGCGATGGACAGATCCGGCGCGGTAGCGCGAATCCATCCTGTCGCCTGATGCACACCGACCAGGGCCGCAGCAGTGCCGCCGTCCAGGCCAATGGCCATGGCGCCCGCATTCGTCTGGGCGTTTGAATCTCCTGCTGCCATGTTCACGGCGAATCGGCCGCGAACATTGCTCAGCGCATTGCCATCGATCACGCTGCGCGTGACATAGGCCGGC
The DNA here is from genome assembly GCF_002278925.1 of Polaromonas sp. 39-63-25. Taxonomy (GTDB): domain Bacteria; phylum Pseudomonadota; class Gammaproteobacteria; order Burkholderiales; family Burkholderiaceae_C; genus Polaromonas. Next base: position 119,130 of record NZ_NCJH01000001.1, on the reverse strand, counting down.
AGTTCCGGACCTGTTCCCTGGCTCAAGCAAGGAAGTGAGATCAGCCAGGCCAGCGCCGCCAGAACCGTGGTTGGTTTGGGTTGAATGCGGATCATGGCCGTCTCCCTACCTGGTTCCGCCGGCAGGCAGCAGGACGCCGGTCAGGGTAGTGCCAAGTGCACCGGTGGCGCGGGTCACACTGCCTCCCGCCTGCGCGCCGAAGCCGGCAGCCAAGGAACCCAGCCCACCTGCCGGCCCGAAGGCGTCGCCCCCTGCAGCGGTGAATTTTTCGGACGTCAACCCGGCCTGCGCCGTCACCGTCTGCACGGTGGCCGCGACGCTGCCCATGTGGCTCTGCACGCGTCCCGCGATCGCCGCCGACTCGTGATCCGTCAACTCGGTGACTGCGCCGGCACGGACCGCGGATCCGGCACCCAACATGGCCCTGACCTGGACATCCGGCGCGGTCTGCACGCCGCTGACCTGCCCGGTATGGCGCGGAGCGGCCACGGACTGGTAAGGCACATCCCGGGTGATGACCAGGAAGCCATCCCCGGCGGACACCTGCGCGGCAAAAGCGAATTGACCCACCACCAGCACACCAGCGCGAGCCCATCTCTCTGGATATCGAGACATGATTTTTTCTCCCTTCGCTGTCGGATGAATCCAGCATCACCCGTCTGCTCGACATCGCGTGGCGCCGAAGCCGTCCTTGTGACAGGGCTTCATGGCCTGCGTTATCGGGGGCCAGTGTCATCCCCGCCGCCGGCTCTGCCAATCCCTTCAATGGGGTATCCCCGGCGTCGAAGCAGCCAGTGTGTTTTAGGCGCGCAGCCCCGTGATTCGTGAGGCGGCGCTTGGAGAAGGCGTCATTTTTTCGACAGGCGCGCGGCCTGACAACCGGCTTATGGCGAGGTGTAAAGCCGGTAACCGGGCGTATAAAAAAGGCAGGGGAGGGCCCGAAAAGGCCGGGCGATCGCGGCCCGTCAGGTCAGCAGCCGAGCCGGGACGGCGAACACCCGGCAGTGGCCATCTGAATGACCGGGCGTGGTCGGGCTTCGCCCGCTCGGCGCATGCCGGTTGTCGTTGTGCCGGTGGTGTTCAGGCCGGCTGCAGTGCAAACGTCACCTTGACCTCGGCCGCTGCCGGCGTACGCCCGGCGCGGCGTGGCCGGGCGGCAGCAGCGGCCATCACCAGTCGCAGCGACGATGGTTCCATCGCGTAGATCAGCGCGCGGCGGTGCTCTGTCGTCAGAAAGCTGCTGCCGGCGTCCACCACGACGTCGCGCGGATCGTCATCGAGCGTGACCCACAAACTGCCTTCGTGGCAGGTGATCTGTACGCCGGCGACATCGGACACGCTGAACATCGCCTGGTGGGCAAGGGTCAGGTCCAGGGGGCTTGAGTCGGTCATCATGGCACTCCTTTTAAGCTTTCACATTCGGTGTGGAAATGAATATACTGGCCGGCCCCAGAGCGTTCAAACGGTCATTTGGAATCCTTGGCATGCCTCCAAAGAATGTGAAACCTGCTTCCCCGGCAGTCCTTGCCCAAGGCTTTCGCCGCAGCGAACTGCCGCGCCTGGAGCTCCTTCACAGCTTCGAGGCCGCCGCACGCACGCTCAGTTTCACCCGGGCGGCCGCCGAGCTGTTTCTCACGCAATCGGCCGTCAGCCGGCAGATCCAGCAGATCGAAGCCGACCTGGGCACCGCGCTGTTCGAGCGTCGCCACCGTGCGCTGGCGCTGACCGACGCCGGCAAGCTCATGCAGCGTGCCGTCAGCGATTGCCTGGAGCGCCTGCGCGATGCCACCGCCAGCGTACGTGCCACCACCACCGCGCGGCAGGTGGCCATCACCACCACGCCGGGCTTTGCCTCGCTGTGGCTGATTCCGCGTCTGGCACGTTTTACCGCCACACACCCGGGCGTTGATGTGCGCATTTCCGCCACGCTGGAAGTGCTGGACCTGGAACGAAGCGGCATCGACGTCTCGGTCCGCCTCAGGACCATAGAAAATGCCGAGGGCAGTTCCCTGTTCGAGGAAACCGTGACGCCCGTGTGTTCACCGCTGCTGCTGAAGAACCACGCCCTGCCTTTGACGGAACCGGCGGACCTGGCAGGCCACACCCTGCTGGCCACCGACATGCCTCAAGGCCAGCCACTGACCATGGACTGGGAGCCCTGGTTCCGGGTCATGGGGCTGCCCGACATGCGCATGAAGAATACGCTCCGGTTTTCGCAGTACTCCGATGTGGTGGCGGCGGCGGTCGCAGGGCAGGGCGTGGCAATCGGCCGCCTGCCGCTGCTGGCGGAGCTGCTGCGCGACGGCAGGCTGGTGGCGCCATTCAGCGGGGCCGCGTCGCGGTTCGGCTACTTTGTGAACATGGCGCCGCGTTCAGCCGGCAACAGCGATGCGCAGGATTTCGTGCGCTGGCTGATAGCCGAGGCCGAATCCGCGAAGATCGTCTGCGCCTGAAGGTGCCGGTCAGGCCGGGCATTGCAGGCTCAGGGCCTGCAGGGTCTTGCCGCCTTGCGGATCAAACACCACCAGATTGACCTGTCGATCATGGCCGGGCGTGGCGGCAATGCTGCGAAAGGCCAGCTTTTTCGGGGCGGCATCGGCGCTTCGGTAGTCGCCGGCCTGGGTGTATTGCCGCACCACAAAATCATGCTTCAAAAACTCACCGGCGTTTTCGCCAGCCTTTACCTTCGAGTTGTGACCGTGCTCGGTGACTGTCCAGTAGGCCGCCCACGCCGGCACCGGTGCCGCCGCGTTGACCGGCGTGACCACGGCTTCGAACTGATCGCCAGCAAGCTGCCTGAGCTCAATGCGAATCTGGGCGGTTTCCTTCTGGCCGCTGATGCGTTGCTCTGCCCCGTGCCACTGAGGCCAGTCACGGCCATTGACAACCACCTGCGGCGTATAGATGCTACGCAGCCGGTTCCTGTTGGCAACTTCCCGCTGGCGCGTGGTGTGCGCAGGCGCCGCAAACCGGTCCACCCATCCGATGTAGTCCCAGTAACCCACATGAAAGGCCTGCACCACCAGGTCTTTTCCCTTGAGGGTCGAGGCCCACTTGTCAGCAGGCGGGCAGGAACTGCAGCCTTCCGAGGTATAGAGCTCCAGCACCGGCGTCACCAGGGGGCCGGAGCTGGCTGCGCACTGGTTTGACATGGCAGATGTGGCGCTGGCCCATGCGGCAAGGGCGAAGGCAGCTATTAATTTTGTAGCAGAAACAGCCATGACCTGGGTCCTTTAAAGAGTCGTAACCCCTGTTTGTCGTGCGGAAATGGCTGTTCTTACAGCGCCGCTTTCACACCAACCGAAGGCGCGGTCCCCTGATGACCATGGGTTACGGGCTCTTTCCTCCGGCTTTCAAAACCAGCAGGGCACCTCAAGTGGGTCAGCCAAAATGGGTACTATTGGTCTACCAGGGCCAGTTTCAATGGCATTAACTACTACCAATGCCATGCGTTCTTGAGTTGGCAGCATGAGAATCCCATGACTATGATGCGCAAAGTGCCGGAGGGAGAGACGATATGGCGGAAACCTCAGACCCTGAGGTCACGTCTGCTTACGCTCGCCGCGCTGCCCTTGGGTCCGGCGGTGCTGCTCGTCCTGCTGTTCATCGTCCTTCAGGCCATGCGCATACAGGAAGAGGCGCAGGCCAGCGCGCTGCGTACGACCCGCGCGCTTGCGGTCGCGGTCGACTCCCGGCTTCGGGAGGTCGAGGCCAGCCTGATCGCCCTGTCTGTTTCTGACTCCCTGCGCAACCAGGATCTCGCCACGTTCTATAAGCAGGCCCTGTCGTTCCAGGTGTCGACGGGCCTGGGCACCGTCGTCGTGCTGGATGAGCGTGGCCAGCAGCTCGTCAACACGTCCCGCCCCTATGGCGCACCATTGCCGGCGCTGGGCGCCCAAGCGCCAGCCATGCCAGTCATCCTGGGGGGCAGGCCGATAGCCCGGGTAATCAAAGCACCAGCGTCGGGCGAGCCGCTGGCTATCGTGAGTGTTCCTGTGCGTATCAACGGTCAGGTGCGGTACGCCCTGTCGACGACCCTCGACTTTCGCCATTTCGATGATCTCCTGCGCCAGCAGGCCCTGCCGCCAACCTGGATTGGCGCCATCGTCGACTCCGCGCGCGTGGTGGTGGCGCGTACCATAGAGTCCGACAAGTTTGTCGGTACGCCGGCCTCCCGCACCATCGCCCACGCGCTGTCAATCGCCCGGGAAGGCGCTTTTGATGGCGTTACCCTCGAAGGCATTCCGGTTCGCACACTTTATTCATCTACGGGCGATGCCGGCTGGGCGGTGGTGGTGGGTGTGCCGAAAGCCGAACTGGCGCGCGAGTTGTACATGCCGCTGCTCTGGTTCTCCGTGTCCGTCCTGCTTGTACTGGGTCTGGCCGCCGCTTCTGCGTGGTGGTACGCGCAGCGCATCGGCCGCGCCATGGCTATGTTGAACAACGCTGCCCGCGAACTTGGGGGAGGCGCAGCGGTCAGCGTGCCGCCCTTGGGCATTGTGGAAGCTGACCAACTCGCGGCCGCCATGACCCTCGCCAGCTCGGAACTGCGCGGCAACGAGGCCAGATGGAGCGCGGTTCTCGCGTCGGCCATGGACGGCATTGTGGCCGTGGACGAATCCCAGCGCATCGTCATCTACAACCCCGCGGCAGAGCGGATTTTCGGCTGGAGCTTTCACGAAGCCGTGGGCCAGCCTCTGGGAATGCTCATTCCGTCCGAGCACCGCGGCGCACACGAGGGACAGGTGCGGCGGTTCGGACGTACGGGCGAGACTTCACGGCGGATGGGCGGGAGCGGCGGCGTGGTCGTGAGCGGACTGCGCATGGACGGGACGGTTTTCCCGATCGAAGCGTCCATTTCACATGTGGACAGGGGCGGGGACCGGCTCTACACGGTCATCATCCGGGACGTCACCGAAGCCGTGCGGGTGCGGGATGACCTGACGCAGATGGCCGCGCAAGCGAGCCACGTGCGCGAGCAGGAGAAGGCGCGGATCGCGCGGGAACTGCACGACGAACTGGCCCAGTCACTTGCCGTTCTGAAGATGGACCTTGTGCAACTGGGTGGTGCGCTAAGGACCAGCAACCCCGACATGGCGCAAAACGTGGCGCGGATGGTGGCCGAGGTCGACGCCACCGTGGCGGCCACCCGCCGCATAGCGGCCGACCTGCGGCCTCTGCTGCTGGACGACCTGGGCCTTGCCGCCAGTATCGAGTGGCTTGGCGAGGAATTCACCGGCCGTACAGGGGTTGCCTGCACCGTCCAGCTTGAAGGGGACCTGGACTTGCCGGAGCCCTACGCCACCGGGGTATTCCGCATCCTGCAGGAGGCGCTGGTCAACGTGGCGAAGCATGCACGCGCCCATCATGTCGAGGTCAGCGGCGAGCGCAACGCAACAGAAATCCGGTTTGCGGTCGTCGATGACGGTGTCGGGTTTGACACTGGCGGGCCGCGCAAGCCCCTGTCCCTGGGTCTCGCCGGGTTGCGCGAACGCGTCCACCTGCTGAAGGGTAAGCTTGTTGTGACCAGCGGGCGGGGAAACGGAACCCGGGTAGAGGTGACGATCCCCGCGCCGGCGGCAGCCCATGCGGTTGGGCTTTCCGGGGACGATACGATTCCTGGTTGAGTGCTATGAATTTCAGGGCACCGTGAACGTTGGCGCAGTAGATGCGGCCAGTGGATTGGCTCCGACAAAGAAGCTTGATGTCGATGTGTTCGACGTACTTCGCTAATTGTCGAGAGTTCCTGCAAAGTGCTGAAATCGTCCAGGGACTTTGCCAGGCGGGGAGTCGAAGAAAAAGTAGCCCGATGGAATTTACTTTTGTGAATTCCCCGATGCCGTCGCAGATCAGAGCAGGGGAGGCGTGTCCGTACGCACGACGCGTGTACGCACGCCATCACGCGTTTCCAGGCGGTCTTCCAGTTCGCCGATGTAGGCGGCCAGGGTGTTGCCGGACTGCTCGATCTTGCCGATCAGCACCTGCTGGGTCTGGGCCAGCCGTTCTGCCAGCACCGTCCCGTGGGCGGCCTCGCGCTGCTGGGCCACTACGGCCTGGGCTTCGAGGTACTGTCGCAGTTCCGTGAAACGCGAGGCTTCGGCCTTGTCGGCCAGCTCGCGCTGGGCCGTCAGCGCACGGGTGGACTGGCGCATTTCCAGCAGGTGGGTGCTCTGGATGTACAGCGTCGTCGCCAGAAACACCAGCAGCACCGCCGCCAGCAGCACCAGCATGACCATGCCCAGCGGCACCTGCACGGTGGTGAAGCCCAGGCTCAGCATCGAGGGCCGGCTGAACTCGTCCAGGTTGAGCGCGGCAAAACCGGCCATCAGCACAATGGCGACGATTAACACAATGGTTCGGATACGCATGGTCGGGCTCCAGAAATTGAAGTTCTCATCATGCTGGCCGCGCCCGGCCCTGTCTGTAGGAAAAAAGCCTGTCCGCACGCGCGGAGAACAGCGCAATCAGCCGGGCCTGGTGGCGTCGGTGCCTGGCTCCGGCTGGTCGGGTGGGCGTGAGCCGCCCGGCTCCAGCGCTTCGGCGGCTTGCTCGTTGAGTGCCTGGCCGGATTGCTTCGGCCTGGTCAGCGGCGCCGGTGTCCAGCGTCCGCCATGCATCAGGTCGATGCCGCTGCTGATGTCGCCGCACAGCTGCAACTGCAGGCGCTCGGCATCGCGGCGGCGTATGTCTTCGGCCACCTCGGCAACCTCGGCCTCCTGCACACCGAGTTGGCGCAGCGCCGCACTGCTGAAGGTCAGGGCCGACTCCAGGGTTTCGCGCAGCTGGTAGTCCACGCCCAGGCGGATCAATTCGATCGCGTGCTGGCGGTCGTAGGCGCGAGCCAGCACCGGGGTCAGGGGGAACTCATGCTTGGCCAGTTCCACGATAAGGCTGGTTGCCTCTTTCTTGTCAACACAGACCAGAATGGCACGGGCATGACCGGCGCCGCTGGCGTGCAGCACGTCCAGCCGCGTGCCGTCGCCGTAATACACCTTGAAGCCGAACTGGGCCGCCGCGCGGATCATGTCGGTGTCGTTTTCGATGATGGCAATGTCGATGCCGCGCGCCAGCAGCGACTGGCTGGCAATCTGCCCGAAACGGCCGAAACCGATGATGAGCACGCTGCCCCGCAGGTCCTGGGCAACGTCAACACCGTCCATGTCCTGCTCCGGCTTGGCGGGCAGGAGCCAGCGAAGCGACATGACCGCCAGCGGGGTCAGCGCCATCGAGATGATGATGGCGGCCGTCAGCACGGCGTTGACACTGGCCTCCACGATGCCTGCCGCAGCCGCCGCCGAATACAACACAAAGGCAAACTCGCCGCCCTGGGCCATCATGGCGGTACGTTGCAGGGCGTCGCCATGGTTCGATTTGGTGACGCGGGCCACGGCGTAAATGCCCATGCCCTTGAACGCCATGTAGGCCAGCACACCGCCAAGAATCAGCGGCCAGTCAGCCAGCACCAGCTTGAGGTCCAGCGACATGCCCACACCCATGAAAAACAGGCCCAGCAAAATGCCGCGAAAGGGCTCGATGTCGGCTTCCAGCTGGTGGCGGAAGGTGGATTCGGACAGCATCACGCCGGCGGCAAAGGCGCCAAGCGCCATCGACAGGCCACCCCACTGCATGGCCAGGGCCGCGCCCAGCACCACCAGCAGGGCTGCGGCCGTCATGACTTCTCGTGCCTTGGCCCGCGCCAGTACGCGAAACAGTGGATTGAGCAGCCAGCGGCTGACCGCCACCAGGCCGATGATGGCCGCCAGCGCCACGCCGATGCTGACCCAGCGCGACACACCCGCGCCGTCGTTCGCAGCCGGCGCCAGAAAAGCCACGATCGCCAGCAAGGGCACGATGGCGAGGTCTTCCAGCAGCAGGATGGACACCATGCGCTGGCCGCGCGGGGTGGAGGTGTCGCCGCGTTCTTCGAGCAGCTGCATCACGATGGCGGTGGACGACAGCACAAAACCCATGGCCGCGATGAACGCCACCACCGGTTTCAACCCGGCGCCCATGCCCAGCGCCGTGAGCAGGGCGCCGCAAACCACCACCTGCGCCAAGCCCAGGCCGAAGATCTGGCGCCGCAGCGTCCAGAGCCGGGTCGGTTGCATCTCCAGCCCGATGACAAACAGGAACATCACGACGCCGAGTTCAGCCAGGTGCAAAATCGTGCCTGCTTCGCTGAACAAACCCAGGCCGAAGGGGCCGATGGCCAGCCCGGCCGCCAGATAACCGAGCACCGAACCCAGACCCAGCCGTTTGAACAGCGGCACGGCCAGCACGCCGGCAGCCAGCAACACCACCACCTTGACCAGCTCACTGCCTTGTTCGACTGCCATCACATTCCCGTGGACGCGCCCCGCCGGGGCTGATGCCCGAAATGGTAGCGGAGTTTGGCGGCACAAGGCCTGCACGCCATCGGGCCGGCGGGCCTCTTTGCTTTCCCTTCCTGGCTACTTGCGAAGGTAGGCGGGCAGCATGTCAAACAGCGGCGTCGGCTCGCGGCGCAGCGCGCGGCGGACCGTGGTGCTGTCCAGCGCAGGCACGCCGCTGACCAGGTTCAGGTAGGCCAGCTGCTGCATCCAGGCGACATCGACCTGCCCGTCGGGGCCGGGCCGGGAAAAGATCAGCTCCAGCATCCTTCTGGCCGGCTCGCTGCCCTGGCTTTGCGCCAGGCGGTAAAGGCGGATGGCCTCCACGAAATTGGCCGGCTGGCCTTCGCCGCGGTGGTTGCGCTGCGCCCGTGCAAAGGCGTCGGCGGCCGAGGCCGGACTGCGGGCGGGCGGTGTGATGCGCAGCCGTTCCGACAGCAAGGTTGCATTGGCAGAAGCCGCCTGCGACCTGGACGCGACCGCGCGAAAATGCTCCAGCGCTTCCGCGGGCCGGTTGGCAGTGATGCTTTCGAAGCCGAGTTCTATCCGGGCATGCACGTTGCCACCGCGCGCCGCGCTCAGCAGCAGTTGCCGGTCAGGCGCGGGGGGCGCGGAAGCGGGTTCGCCGCGCAAGCCCGGGGTTGCCAGGTGCAGTGGCGACAGCCGCTCGTCGACCAGCCACTGCAGGTACTGGGCACGCGGCAGGTCCACCCGGCGCAGCAGCGTGATCCAGCGCTGCGCCTCTGCAGGGTTGGGCGCCGTGCGGCAGCCATCGATCTCGCACCAGGCCAGGCCAGCGGCGGCCAGCGGCTCACCCAGCGCACGCGCGCGCTCAAACCACACGGCGGCCTCCGCCGGACTGGCTGTCACCCCGATGCCGTGCAGATACAGCAGGCCAAGCAGCCAGGAGGCGCGGGCCTGCTCCCGCGCAACGCGGCCCGGTTGCGGCTCCGCCGACAGCGCCCGTGAGCGCAGGCGCGCGACTTCCGCCTCCAGCGCCGAGGGTCGCTCCCCGGCCTGCAGCGCAGGCGGCGGCAATTCGGTGGCGCTGAGCGTTTCGGGCGTCGGATCCGCCGCGCGCAGCGGTGGCGCAGGCGGCGGTGATCCGTCGAAAGCCGGCTCCGGCGCGATGCTGCCGGCAGCTTGGACCGCTCCCAGCCACAGGCAGCAGCAGGTGACACGGATGATGAACCGCAACATGGCCGGCTTCTGCAGCGGACTAACGCGCGGCTGCAGGTGGCGCGGCGGCGCGCCTGGGCCCGACCTGCCACTGCACACCCGCAAAGGTGTAGCCATCCGGTCCCAGACTGCTGGCGAACGCCTTGTTGATGTCCTCGAGGCTGGTGGCCTGCCGCAACGGTACCAGTGCCGGGGCCTGCAGGAACTGCGGCAGTTTTCCGGCGACGTCGGCATCGGTGGCAAAACAGCCCGCGCGCTCGGTGCCCGCGCTGGTCGCATCCATGATGAAGCCGGGCGTGGGGCTCATCCAGTCGGGAATGCGGATCGCCTGGTTGGCGCTCAACAAGGCATTCGGATTCGTGGCATTGGGCAGCAGGCGCATCACCTTGCCGCCGGCTTCATGCAGGAAGCAGTACAGGTAGGACGCGCGTGACAGGCTCGCCGACAGGAAGATCTGCTCGCCCACCTCGAAAGCGGAGCGTCCCACCAGCACGTTTTCGATCTGCAGGCTGATCTTTCTGGACGGCGCTGCGCTGCCATAGGCCGAGGGGCCGTAGGGGTTCGTGCCGCCCGGGCGCTGGTAGTCAGCCGCGTTGGCCTGCGGCGAGTCGCTGGTCGCGGACCAGCCGATCTGCACGAGTTTGCCGTCCTTGCCGAGCGAGACGAAGTGGCGCAGGGCACGCTCGTAGGTCGGAAAATCCACTCTGCCGGACACCACCATGCCGGCATCGGCCTGGAAGCGTCCCAGCGCTGTCCGGAACTCCGGGCTGTTTTCATCGAGTTGCGTGCCGTTTGGCCCCAGATAGCCATGGCTGATGAGCGAGCGCTGTACCAGCTTGTTGTGCAGCAGCGGCGAGCCCTGGTCGTACCAGTCGCGCAACTGCCGCTGGAAGTCGGGATGGGTCTGTTCCAGGGTCAGGCATTGCCAGTAAGGCACCCGCGCCCATTTGCCGACCAGTTCGATGGTGGCGAGCTCCACCAGCGTACGGATGGCGGCACCGGCCCCCTGCGCATAGTCGCGACCGACATTGAACTGCACGCCGTAGCTGCCGATCCGGCCGGCCAGGTCCAGGCCCTGCCCGCCGGACGCGATGATGACTTCATTGGCGGAGTCGAGTCCAGGGATCAAGGTGCGCGAACGGAAGTCGCCGATGTGCAACTCCAGCCCGATGATGGTGGCGTTGCGGTTCTTGCTGTAGCCGGTGTCCAGCCGCGAGGCAGCGGTGCCCACCTCGAAGCGGTTGTTGATGACGTTCTGGTCGACAAACGCGATCGCGCCGGAGAAATAGAGGGCAGGGCGCTGCAGCTGGATCTGGTTGTTGTTGAGCAGGATGGTGGTCAGGTTCTGCACCGTGTCCTGGCGCGCGATGTCGACTTCGTAGTCGACATAACGGAAGGCATTGCTGAGCCGGGACATCTGCGAGAGCGCCGTGATGATCATGTCTTTCGTCGCAACCGGAACCCGGGTCGAAAAATCGGGGATCTGCTTGCTGGTGATCAGCGTGGTGGAGATCTCCGCCTCACGGAACAGGTAGTCCATGCACATCAGCGAATCGGAAAAACTCGAGACTGATCGCACGGGCCGAACCACCGGCCGGTTGGTGGCGCTGGCATAGGACTGGAATTTGGCATCGTCGCGCGGATCGGCCGGCGTCGCGCAACCCGCCAGCAGGACGGCGCCCGCGAGGCCCAGCACGAGGGCCAGCGAGCTGAGGCGGGACCTGGCAGGCGCAAGCCGGATGGATGGTTTCATGTTGTTCTCCCCGCGACGATTGTGAAAATTTTGAAATGACGGCCTGAAGGCATGCCTGGTCGGCCGCGCGGCAGTGGCGACGGCTACTTGCAGATATTCACGAGATCACCCTTGAGCACCACGATCTGCTGGTTGCTGGAAAGACCGTTTTGCCGGGCACCGGGCGCAGCACTGGCCACCGTCGTGCTGCCAACTTCCTGGATGCAGGTTTTCTTGAATCCGTCGGAACTGGCCGAGCGGGTTGCGTCCTCCTCGGTCGAGATGCCGTTGCTCTGATCGGAATTGGCCTTGGCCTCGTAACGTGCGACCTTGGCCTTCATCCATGCCGGCATGTTGTTCATGGACTCCAGCGGCGAGCTCGGACGTGCGCCGCCGATCGGGGCCATTTGCACCGAGATGCGTTTGGTCAGAATGACCGGATCCTCGCCGGGCGCATTCTGTGCCCACGCGGACCCCATCAGAAACAGGGCGGCCATGGTGGCTGCGCCCACTACCTGCGATGATGTTTTCATGACGGAATCTCCACACGTTAAGGAAAAGGAAAGTGGAAAAGTGCCGGATCAGGCGCCGCCTGACCCGGCACGCCCCACCAGGGCCTTCGCGCCGCGAAACCGTTGCATCAGCCTGGGCTGACAGCGGATTCGACGACCAAAGAGGCCCTGGAACGGCGCTCTCAGTGGCCGTGGCCGTGGCCAGAGCTGGTCGTGGTGCAGGCGAAGCAGGCATTGTTCGAGGCAATGTTCTGCACCGCTGTCGCATCACGGCCGGTCGCGCTGTTGAGCACATAGCTGGCGTCCATCAGCGTGGCCTGCAGCGAGTTGCCGTTGACAGTGACTTCACCGATGTTGGACGACAGGTTCTGCTGGGCCACCGTGTTGGCGTTCGAGGTATTGCCCACATAGCTGCTGCGTGCACCAACGATCTGCAGCGAGTTGCCATTGACCGTCACATCACCGGCATTGCTGGCCAGGTTTTGCTGGGCCAGGGAGTCTTCACCGTTGGCGGTGTTGACGACGCCGGAGCTTGATAGCACAGCGATCTGGGCGGAGTTGCCGTTGATCGTGATTTCGCTGGCAGGTGTCGGGCCGGTGGCCATCGCAGCGGTAGCAACAGCGGACAAGGCGAGGAGTACAAGTTTTTTCATGACAGTTTCCTTAAAAAGTGACTTAAGACCTTCTGGTCGCCAGGGAGTCCGGCGACCAGCCACATTGACTTCGCGGTGGAGAGCAGCTCTTTCAGGTGGAAATTGCAGCTCTTTCGGCGTTGTCGAGGTGGAGTTTGGGTATGACTCAGGGTTACGCCAATAACCAGTCGTGAGTAGTTCAATCGGGGGAGAAAAGCCGTCTCCCCTTTTCAGCAATCGATGTGGCAACGACGGCACTGCAAGGGGACAGCGCTATCAATTTGTGAAATGCCTCGACGAAGGGAAATAGTCAGTAACAAGCTGTATCCAAGGAAACACGCAGAAATAAACATCAATGGGGTCACCCATTTGCGACCTAATTGCTCCATTGCGCAAAAAAATCACGGATGTTCGATGTTTCTGCCTCGCGAACCAGGTGACCTGATGTAACGAATCAGCGAAGGTTTTCAGCAAGATTTTGGGAGTGGGCAAGCAGTCAAGGGCAAGGGTGTTCAGTGAGGCCACGGGGTGGTGCCACCGGCGCCATCCAGGATTTGTTTAATGAGAGTCATAACGCAACAGATTTCCACTCTCCACTCTCCACTCTCCACACTTGCACCGGTTCCGTTGAAGAGTAGGTAAAAAACAGTACAGGGAAGTTATGCAAAACATCATCCAGACCACGGCTGCGTTGCAGCCCACGCCCCGCGATATTCGCGGACTTCAACCAGGCCTGCAGGCAGCACACGAGGGCCCCCCCTCGCTGTGGCCCAACTTCCTCAACGGCCAGCCCGGGCAGCCGGTGCGGGTCCTGCTGATCGATGATGACCCCCACATCCGCAAGGTGATCTCGCAGGAGTTGCTGGGTGACCTGCGCACCGATGTGGTAGGGGAGGCCAGCAAGGTGATCTCCGCTCTGGAAGACGAAGAACATGCCTTGCGCGCCTTCACACTGGGCGCCACAGGCTACTTCGTGAAGAACTCCTGGTTCGGCAACTTTCCCGAAGCCGTGCTGCAGGTGGCCAATGGCGGCGCCTCCATCACGCCCCACCTCGCGCGGCGACTGTTGCACAAGCTGCAAAATGGCCAGGACCCCGGGCATTCTTCCAACGGAACGAGCAACAAGAGGCTGTCGGATCGCGAGAAGGAAGTGCTGAAAATGGTGGCTGCGGGCTACACCAGCAACGAAATTGGCGCGCGGCTTGCCGTCAGTTGCCAGACGATCAACTCCCACATCAAGAACATCTACCGCAAGCTGCATGTGCGCAGCCGGGCTCAGGCGGTCAGTTATGCGGCGCATCGCGGCCTGTTTTAGGGGACCATCATGTCCACGCGCATATTCTCCGATGGTCTGGTCCCCCCGCACGCCCAGCGTGTGCGTCCATCGCCGGCACGGTTTGAATCCCCTCACCCGGGTCCGTTGCAGCGCGGGTTTTCCAGCGCGGCCCTCGCCGGGGCTTTGCGGCTGGCTCTGCTGCTATGGCTGACCCACTTTCTGGTCAGCATGGGGCTGGGCTTCAAGGGAGAGTCGTCACATGTCGCTTACGTCGCCCACCTCGGGTTTCAGTTCCTGCTCCTCAGTGCCGCCTGTTTCCTGTTCACTGTGGTGCATGTGACCAGCGCGAGGATTTACTGGATCCTCGGGGTACAGGTCCTGGCGGGAGCGATTGCGCTGTATTACAACGGCAACGCCAACGGCGCAGAGGTGCCCGCCCCCTGGATGGTGATGAACCTGCTGTCGGCCATGCTGCTGACCATCGCCATGGCGGCCTGCGTCTACCTGCCGCGCAGCTCCCCGGGTTGGTTGGCGCTGGCCGGCGGCATGTTTGGCCTGGGCATTTGCATCCAGCAAGTGACGCTGGCAGATGCCACAGAAGACAGCGCCATCCTTTTCAGGCACTTTTATGTGCTGCTCCTGCTGGTGGTCTGGCAGTTGGTGACCCGGCGCGGGCGCCTCAGACTGCTGGGCACGGGCGACGCCTCCAGGGCCGGCAGCAGCCAGGAAACAGGGGAGACGGCCTCAGCCGTCCGCCACGAGCGTCGCCGCATTGCGCGGGACCTGCACGATGGTGTGGCCTCCCAGATTGTCAGCATCCTGTCGTCACTGGACCACCGCGCGCCCGAACAGCAAGCCCTGGGTCTGGCGCTTGAACAATGTTTGCTGGACATCAAACTGACGGTGGACGGCATCGAGTCGGAGGACCAGAACATTGTCGAAGCGCTGGGCTCCCTGCGCTACAGGGTGCAACGCCCCCTCGACAAGCTGGGCATCCACATGGTCTGGGACGTCGAGATATGCAGTGCCCTGGAAACCGTTCGCGGCGAGGAGGCGCGGCAGGTTCTTCGTATTGCGCAGGAGTGCCTGTCCAATGTGATGCGTCACGCAAAGGCCTCCAAGGTGGTCGTGTCCTGCAGCTACGCCGCGGACATGGGCTGCATGGAGTTTGAGGTGCGGGACAACGGCGCAGGCGTCGCGCATGACATGGTCTCAGAGGCTGCCGGCAAGGGCCTGGACAACATGCGCCAGCGCGCACGGCTGATTGGGGGAGAACTGACCATCTCGAGCAAGTTCGGCAGCGGGACCCGCGTGCAGCTGACCTTGCCGCTGGATCCGGAACTCTGCGCACCGGTGGGGCCTGCCGACGTCTAGGAACCTGGGAAAGCCGTCAGGACCAGGGCTTCCCGCTGTGGGACAATGCCGACCCTTGACGCCGCGGTTTGAGGCCGGCCTCTTGCCCGGCGCCAGCCCGTCCTCCCATTCACAGCCTACGACGAATCACTCCCCTCCATGCAAAAAATCATTCGCCAGATCGCGGCGGAAATCAAGGTTCAGGAACACCAGGTCAAGACCGCCGTCGAGCTGCTCGATGGCGGCGCCACCGTGCCGTTTATCGCGCGTTACCGCAAGGAAGTCACCGGCGGTCTCGACGACATCCAGCTGCGCGAGCTCGAATTCCGCCTCGGTTACCTGCGTGAGCTGCAGGAGCGGCGCGAGTCCGTGCTCAAAAGCATTGAAGAGCAGGGCAAGCTGACGCCCGAACTGGCCGCCGCGATTGCGGCTGCACCGACCAAGCAGGAGCTCGAAGACCTGTACCTGCCCTTCAAGCAGAAACGCCGCACCAAGGGCCAGATCGCACGCGAGGCCGGCATCGAACCACTGGCCGACAAGCTGTTTGCCGATCCGGCGCTGGTGCCGGCGGACGAGGCGGTGGCTTTCGTGAAAGCCGAAAAAAGCGAAAACGGCGACGACTTCACCACCGTGCAGGCCGTGCTCGACGGCGTGCGCGACATCCTGTCCGAGCGCTGGGCTGAAGACGCCGCGCTGCTGCAGTCGCTGCGCCAGTGGCTCTGGAGCGAAGGCCTGCTCTCGTCCAAGCTGGTCACCGGCAAGGATGAAAACAATCTGGAGAACAGCAAGTTCCGCGACTACTTCGACTACGACGAACCGATCGGCCGCGTGCCTTCACACAGGGCGCTGGCGGTGTTCCGCGGCCGCGGTCTCGAAATCCTCGACGCCAAGCTGCTGTTGCCCGAAATTCCCGAGCCCGGCAAACCCAGCATCGCCGAAGGAAAAATTGCCGTGCACCTGGGCTGGAGCCACAAGGGCAGGGCGGCCGATGACCTGTTGCGCAAATGTGTGGCCTGGACCTGGCGCGTCAAGCTCAGCCTGTCCATCGAGCGCGATTTGTTCAGCCGCCTGCGCGAGGAAGCCGAGAAGGTCGCCATCAAGGTGTTTGCCGACAACCTGCGCGACCTGCTGCTGGCCGCGCCGGCCGGCCCACGTGTGGTCATGGGCCTGGACCCCGGCATACGTACCGGCGTCAAGGTCGCGGTGGTCGATGCGACCGGCAAGCTGGTCGAAACCGCCACCGTCTTTCCGCACGAGCCGCGCAAGGACTGGGAGGGCTCGCTGCACACCCTGGCCAAACTCTGCGAGAAACACGACGTGAACCTGATCGCCATCGGCAACGGCACGGCCAGCCGCGAAACCGACAAGCTCGCTGCCGATTTGATCAAGGGTTTGGCCAAGGTCGGGCAGGTGATTGAAAAAGTCGTGGTCAGCGAAGCTGGCGCCTCGGTCTATTCGGCCAGCGAATTTGCCAGCCAGGAGATGCCCGACGTGGATGTCAGCCTGCGCGGTGCCGCCAGCATTGCGCGCCGCCTGCAGGACCCGCTGGCCGAACTCGTGAAGATAGACCCCAAGTCCATCGGCGTGGGCCAGTACCAGCACGACGTGAACCAGAGCGACCTGATGCGCAGCCTGGACACCGTGGTCGAAGACTGCGTGAACAGCGTGGGCGTGGACCTGAACACCGCCAGTGTGCCTCTGCTGGCGCGTGTCTCGGGCCTGTCCCAGACCGTCGCCAAGTCCGTGGTGCGCTGGCGCGACGCCAACGGCGCGTTTGCCAGCCGGGCCGATCTGCTGAAAGTCAGCGGCCTGGGCGCCAAGACCTTCGAACAGAGCGCGGGCTTCTTGCGCCTGCGCGCCAGCAGCAACCCGCTGGACATGACGGGCGTGCACCCCGAAACCTACCCCGTGGTCGAAAAAATCATGGCGCACACCGGCAAACCGGTGGCTGAACTCATGGGCCGCGCCGAAATGCTCAAAACGCTCAAGCCCGAGCTGTTTGCCAACGAG
Source organism: Polaromonas sp. 39-63-25 (assembly GCF_002278925.1). Lineage (GTDB taxonomy): Bacteria > Pseudomonadota > Gammaproteobacteria > Burkholderiales > Burkholderiaceae_C > Polaromonas. Next base: position 102,067 of record NZ_NCJH01000001.1, on the reverse strand, counting down.
CAGTTCGGCGTGATCACCGTGAAAGACATCATTGCCGAGCTCGAAAAACCAGGCCGCGACCCGCGCCCCGACTTCAAGGTGGCGCGTTTCAACGACGGTGTGGAAGACATCAAGGACCTGAAAGAAGGCATGACGCTGGAAGGCACGGTCAGCAACGTGGCCGCCTTCGGCGCTTTCATCGACATCGGCGTGCACCAGGACGGCCTGGTGCATGTGAGCCAGCTGTCCAACAAGTTCGTGACCGACGCGCGCGAGGTGGTCAAGACCGGCGACATCGTGAAAGTGCGGGTGACCGAGGTCGATGTGGCGCGCAAACGCATCGCCCTGACGATGAAGCTGGACGCCGCCCCGGCGCGTCAGGGCAGGGAAGGAGGCACGCGCGAGAACCGCTTTGAAGGCGCGCGGCCGGGGCAGGGGCAGAACCGCAGTGGCAACTATGGTGGCGGGCAAGGCAGGGCGCCGCAGCCGGCGACATCGACAGCGATGGAATCAGCCTTCAGCAAGCTGGCCGCCCTGAAGAAATAACGTTTGTCGCCCAGACGGCTGCAGGGTGCCGGCTTTTGATGTCAAATCGGCATCTGGCCCAATCAACACGGGCGCAAGCAGCTACCAAAACCATAGCAACCGCGATTCATCCATGCAAGCCCTACGCCTTTACGCCGGCCCCCAGGCCCGGCGCCACATCGAACAACACGGCCTGCGCCCGCAGGACGTGAGCGTGGTGCCGGGCGCGGCGGGCGGGCCCAAGGGCCTGGTGCTGGGGCCGCTGGACCGTTTCATCTTCGGCGACTGGCTCGCGGGCAGCAGTCAGCAGGTGCACCTGGTCGGCGCCTCGATAGGCGCCTGGCGCATGGCGACCGCCTGCCTGGACGAGCCGGTGACGGCCTTCCAGCGCCTGGAAGACGACTACATCCGCCAGCACTTCGATTGGCAGCCTGGCCAGAAGCGGCCCAGCGCGCAGCAGGTCAGCGAGCAGTTCGGACTAAGCCTGCAGGACTTTTACGGCGGCCGCGTGTTGCAGGTGCTGCAACACCCGCGTTACCGCCTGCACATCGTCACCTCGCGCGGGCGCCACCTGCTGGGACGTGAACACCGCCTGCGCACGCCCTTGGGCTACCTCGGCGCTTTCCTGACCAACACCGTGCGCCGCAAGGCCATGGGCGCCTGGCTGGAGCGCGTGGTGTTTTCCAGCCAGGGCGCACCCTTGCCTTTTGCCACCAACGACTACCGCACGCGCCAGCTGGCACTGACCGAGGCCAACTTCAAACCCGCGCTGCAAGCCAGCTGCTCGATTCCCTTCATGCTGCAAGCCGTGCACAACATTCCCGGCGCACCACCCGGCGCCTACTGGGACGGCGGCATCACCGACTACCACCTGCACCTCAACTATGCTTCTGATTTGATAGCTGGTGACGCAGAAGGGACGGGGGCTGAAGGCCAAAATGGCTCAAAAAAACCGGGCCTGGTGCTGTACCCGCATTTCCAGAAAGCCGTGGTGCCCGGCTGGCTCGACAAGGGCCTGAAATGGCGCCACGGCGCCACGCATTTCCTCGACAACATGCTGCTGCTGGCGCCCGACCCGGCCTGGGTCCAGACCCTGCCCAACCGCAAGCTGCCCGACCGCAACGACTTTCTGCGTTATGGCGCCGACCTGCCCGGACGCATCAAGGCCTGGAGCGCAGCGGTGGCAGCGAGCCGGCAGCTGGCCGATGAGTTTCAGGAGTGGCTGGCGAAGCCGGATATGGGGCGGGTGGAGGTGCTTTGATGAGGCGGGAGATTGACTGGAAACATGGCGTTCATTTTTTGAAGATACGATATCCGTGAAGCTGCCGCCATGGAAAACCCACCATGAAAAAGAATGCTTACCCCATTCACCCGATTCGCACTGACGCCGATTACCAGGCTGCGCTGAAGTTGGTGGCGCCATATTTTGAAAACGAACCCGAGCTTGACAGCGAAGCAGGCAAGCATTTTGAGGCGATGGTCGCGCTAATCGAGGCCTATGAGGCCAAGCATTACCCGATAGATCCGCCCGATCACGTTAGCCCGCAGGTCTGTCGTCACTTTTGGAACCGCAAGTACTCCGACCTGTTAACGGGGCCAGGTGATACGTGAAAAGGTCCTGATGTCAACAGAAGCCCGCCACCACCATTTCATCCCGCAGGCGTACCTTCAAGGGTTCGCTACCCAGCGAGGAAAGGGGCAGAAGAAGCAGTGGTTTACGTTCGTAAGCGACTTCCGGGAGAAGCGCTCTTATGACACGAACGTGCGGAACGTCTGCGGCGAGCGCGATTTCATGCGGTTTGAGGTCGGCGGCCATCCGCCAACAAAACTGGAGCACGAGCTCGGCCACTTCGAGGGCAAGGCATGTGCGGCGATCCGCCGCGTGGTCGAAACGGGGAAGTTCGAAGGCGAGGACAAGATCATCGTGCTGAACCTGATGGCGCTGCTAGCGGTCCGTCACCCGGAGCGACGAGAGAACTTCCGCGACTTCGAGGAGCGCGTAGCCAAGAAGGTGATGAGCGCCGCCCTCTCGAAGAAGGAGTATTGGGAAAGCGAGATGGCGCGGCTGAGCGACAAAACAGGGAAGACGTACGACACGTCGTACGAAGAGGTGAAGGCACGTCACGATCGCGGCGGATTCCGCATCGAGGTCCCACGGGAGCGACTCATTGGCACTGAGCTCATGCTGCTCGACACAGTTCTTGAACTACTGTTCAAGCGGAAGTGGACGCTGTATACCACGACAGGCGAGCACGAGCACTTCATTACCACTAACAACCCGGTCGTACTTTCCTTCCTTGAACCAGAAAAGGTGCCGGAGCACATGCGATACAGCCCCGGACACGGGCTACCGAACACTGAGGTGTGCTTCCCGCTCACAAAGCACGGATTCTTGGTCGGGCGCTGGGACCGGGGTGGGCATACGGAAGCTGCAAAGCCGACATTCGTAGCAATCCGGAACCGGCACATGATCTGGCACGCATTCGGCCAAGCGTTCTCGGACAAAAAGAAGGTGCTGTATTACAGCCCGACACTCGACCTGTGCAAGGATGACAAACTGGTCGAAAACTTCATGACGGAGCCGACGCTGGAGAATGAGGATTGAACGATAGCTACTTTTTCGCTGTGCTCTCGGGTCGTTCTCGGGCATCCTCCAGTCCGCCCCGGTTTCTTATGTTCATGCCTGGTGTCGCCGCGCTATCCTCCTTCGCCACATCACTGAAGGATGCGCGGCTAACAGGTCGACACGGGCTCACAACAGCAGGAAGCGGCTTCGCCGCAAGTGTTGGTGGTTCGATCATTTACGCGTTAAGGCTGTATTTTTAGTCCCATCTAACTCGCACGCCTCAGACGCGCACCTTGATTAAAGCGAATCCCCCAACATCTCCGCATACTCCTGCGCCGTCGCAATCCGCGGATTCGTCTTGTGGCAATGGTCGGCCATCGCGCCCACGATGATCTGGTCGAACTGCCCGCGCTGAACGCCCATCTCGGCCAGGCCTTTGGGCAGGCCCAAGCGGGCGTTCATGTCCTTGATGGCCTCGGGGATGTCGCTGCCTGAGGCCAGGCCCATGGCCTGCGCCATGCGGTTCAGGCGGTTTTCTTTTTGAATCGACTCGGCACTCGCGTTGAAACGCACGACCGCCGGCAAAAACATCGCGTTCAGCGTGCCGTGGTGCAGGCGCGGATCGACGCCGCCCAGGCTGTGGCTCAGGCTGTGCACGCAACCCAGGCCTTTCTGGAAGGCCATCGCACCCTGCATGGAGGCGCTCATCATGTTGAGCCGGGCTTCGCGGTCGTTGCCATCCCTGGTGGCGCGTTCGATGTGGGCCCAGCCGCGCTGCAGGCCGTCCAGGCCGATGCCGTCGGCCGGCGGGTTGAAGGCGGGCGCCATGAAGGTTTCCATGCAATGCGCAATCGCGTCCATGCCGGTGGCCGCCGTCAGCTTGGCCGGCAGGCCCAGCGTCAGTTCGGGGTCGCAGATCGCCGCTTTGGGAACGATGTGCCAGGAGTGGAAGCCGACCTTGCGGTGGTCGTCCAGGATGATGATGGCACCGCGCGCCACTTCGCTGCCGGTGCCGCTGGTGGTGGGCACGGCAATCAGCGGCACCGCGCGGTCGGTGATTTTCAGCGAGCCGCCCTCGATGGTGGCGTAGGTCTTGAGCGGGCCTTCGTGGGTGGCGGCAATCGCCACCCCCTTGGCGCAGTCAATCGCCGAGCCGCCGCCGACGGCGATCAGGCCGTCGCAGCCCTGGGCCTTGTACACGGCGACTGCGGCGCGCACGGCGGCCTCGGTCGGGTTCGAGGGCGTCTGGTCGAACACCGCCACCGTCATGCCGGGCAGGGCGTCGAGCGCTTTTTGCAGGACGCCGGCCGCCTTGACGCCGGCATCGGTGATGACCAGCGGCTTGCTGATGCCCACACGTTCACATTCCTGCTTGAGGAGCTTGACCGCGCCGTAGTCGAACTGGATCTGGGTGACGTAGTAAATGAAGGCCATGGTTTGCTGTCTTTCGGCGTTGTACGATGCGGGGCGGTTGGCGTATTCCTGCCCCAACCTGAACACGCTACTTTACCGGCTGGAGACTCTCTTGACTTGCATGCATACCCGGATCATGGTCACTTTGGCGATAGCGGGCGCCCGGCCGATGTTTCTGGTTTCCCGGTAAATGCGGGGACAGGCCGCACACGCCCTGCTGACGCCCGCCATGCGCGACGTGATCAGCCGCATGGGGCGGGCCGGGCGCCCGGCGTTTCACACACTGACGGCCACCCAGGCCCGCGCGGCCTACGAAGCCGGCGCCGGCGTGCTGGAAATTCCCAAACCGGCACTGGCGCGCGTCGAGGACTTCGGCATTCCAGCGCGCGACGGCCATGCCTTGCCGGCCCGGCTGTACGCGCCCTCGACCGACAAGCTGCCTGTGCTGCTGTATTTCCACGGCGGCGGGTTCACCATAGGCAGCATCGCGACGCATGACATTTTGTGCCGCCAGCTCAGCCACCTCGCGGGTTGCGCGGTGGTGTCGGTGGACTATCGCCTCGCCCCCGAGCACAAGTTCCCGACGGCCGCCCATGACGCTGAGGATGCGCTGCAGTGGTTGGCAACCCATGCAAACGGGCTGGGTCTGGACAGTGAGCGGTTGGCTGTGGGCGGGGACAGCGCAGGCGGCACCCTGGCTGCGGTGTGTGCGGTGCTGGCCCGTGATGCCGGCCTGCCGCTGGCCCTGCAACTGCTCTTTTACCCCGGCTGTTCAGCACACCAGGACACCCCCTCACACCGCCAGTTTGCACGCGGCTTTGTGCTCGAGGAGCGCGAGATCAACTGGTTTTTCAGCCGTTATGTGCGCAGCCCGGCCGACCGCGACGACTGGCGTTTCGCGCCCCTGAACACCCCCGATGTGGACGGCGTGGCGCCGGCCTGGGTGGGGCTGGCAGAATGCGACCCGCTGGTCGACGAAGGCGTGATGTACGCCGACAAGCTGAGAGCGGCCGGCGTGGCGGTCGATCTGGAAATCTACCGCGGCGTCACCCACGAATTCATCAAGATGGGCCGCATTATTCCCGAGGCGCGGCAAGCCCATGCCGACGCGGCCGCTGCCTTGCGCCGTGCTTTTTTGAAAGAGACTGACTCATGAAACGACAGGACTTCCGCTTTTTTCACCGCCTGCGCGTGCGCTGGGCCGAAGTGGACATGCAGAAAATTGTCTTCAACGCGCACTACCTGATGTACTTCGACACGGCCGTCACCGACTACTGGCGCGCGCTGGCCCTGCCGTATGAACAGGCCATGCACCAGCTGGGAGGCGAGCTGTATGTCAAGAAAGCGACCGTCGAATTCCATGCTTCGGCGCATTGCGACGACCAGCTCGACGTTGCCATGAGGTGCTCACGCATCGGCACCTCGTCCATGGTGTTCACCGGTGCCATTTTCCGTGGCGAGCAGTTGCTGATCACCGGCGAGTTGATCTACGTGTTTGCCGACCCGGTCACGCAAACTTCCCGGCCGGTGCCCGACGGCTTGCGCCGCATTTTGACCGCCTACGAGGCCGGCGAGCCCATGGTCACGCTCAAGTTGGGCTCCTGGGCCGAACTCGGCACCCATGCGGGTGCCATCCGCTCCGAAGTGTTCATAGAAGAGCAGGGCATTCCGCTCGAGATGGAATGGGACGAAGCCGACCACAGCGCCGTGCATGCCGTGGCCTACAACGGCCTGGGCCAGCCGGTGGCCACAGGCCGGCTGCTGCAACACGTCCCCGGCACCGGAAAAATCGGGCGCATGGCGGTGAGCCGGGTGCTGCGCGGCACCCGCCTGGGACGCGACCTGCTGCACGCCCTGATGGCCCAGGCCCGGCAACGCGGCGACACCGAGGTGCTGCTGCACGCCCAGCGCAGCGCCGAAGGGTTTTACAGCCGGCTGGGTTTCACCGCGCGCGGCGAGCCCTTCGATGAGGTGGACATTGCCCACATCGAGATGGTCAAGCCCCTTTAGAAATACCGCCGCCTGAATTTACGGCGAGGTCCCGCCCTGCTGCCAGATCAGGTGGCAGCGGCTGCCCGCCCCCCGCTGCGCGCCATGCCGAGGGCCGTGTGTGTGGGTGATTTCATCGACCTCGACGGCCCATGTAACTGCAGGAGAAGCACTTTCCTCAGCACGCGCCACCAGCAGCGTGCTGCTACGCGTGCCATAACCGTGCTCGGGGAAATCGACAAACACACTCGACAGCGCGCGCTCCAGGGCCAGCGGCACACCCGTGCGCGGCAGGTGCCCGTCGCTGGGGCGCTTCCTGTCTTGCAGGGCGGACCAGAGTCCTGCCTGCAGGTCCTCTTGCCTGTCGGAATCCAGCGCCTGGTGCAACGCTTTTTTCAGCGCGCGGGTTTTGGGCCAGGGCGTGTCCAGCGCGCCGTTGGACAGGCCGTAAACACCGGGCTTGAGTGCGCACGCCTGCCAGCCCTTGACCGGGCCACCGTCGGGGTCGGACTGGTTGCTGAGCCAGTGCCAGGCGGAGGACTGGAAGTCACCGAGCACCAGGTTGAAGGCGCCATAGACCGCGCTGTCGGTTTGCGCCATGAACTGGCCGGCATCCATTTCGCCTTCGAGCCAGCGCATGACCAGCTCACCGCGGGACCGCTCACCGGCGACCGGGTGCGGCTCGCGCACATTGGTCAGCATCGCCACCCGCCCGCCGGGGCTCAGGCCCAGCCAGGTTCCGCCGGCGCGCAGGTCGCGCCCGGAGATCACTTCCTTGCCCGCATCGGTGGTCCAGCGTGCCAGCGGCGCCGTGGGCCGGTTCAGGAATTCATCGCGATTCGCGGCGATGACCAGCGGCCAGCGCGGTGAAGCACCAATGGCAAAGGCGATCAGGCACACGCCTCAGGCCCCCACGCTTGTCGCTTCGCGTACTGCGCTGCCCCCCGAGGGGGCGCTGCGCCTGCGGCCCGGCAAAGCCGGTTCCGCGGCCCCGGCTGATGAAGAGGAAGGGGAGCGGCTGGTTTTGCTTGGAGCGGCCGCGCGTTGCGCACTAGATATCTTCCAGCAGCGGGTAAGGCAAAGGCAGCAAAACCAGCGCTGGCCCGGCCGCACTGCCTAAAGTCAGCCGCCCGCCTCCGGCATCGGCCGCAGCGGCGGTCTGCAGGGAGACGATCACATCAAAACCCGCCGCCGGGTGCGCTGCGCAGGCCGCGACCAGGCCGCAGGGTTGTTCTGCGTCGGCGGCATGAAACACCTCCTGGCCCACCTGTGCCGTGCCGTCGGTGTGCGCTACGTAGGCGCGGCGCTTGAGCGTGCCGCGAAACTGGCTGCGCGCCACGATTTCCTGGCCGGGGTAACAGCCTTTCTTGAAACTCACGCCGCCGACCGATTCGTAGTTGAGCATCTGCGGCACAAAGGCTTCGAAAATCGGTTGTGTGATCATGGCGATGCCCGACTGCACCTCGAGCCAGTGCCAGTGCGCCAGCGGCAACGCCGCGCCCGCAGGCGCCGGGGTGCCGGCCGGAGCGCACCACAAGGCACGCGGCTGGCCGGCGCCAGGATAAAGAAAGACCAGGTTTGCAGCATCAAAATCAAACTTGGCCCAAACGGGATGTGCGCCGCCAGCTATGGTTTCTATAGCATCACCCGCCAGTCCGCAGAGGGTGTACTCCGCCGTGGCATCGCTCAACCTGGCTTTGGCACGCAGCACAAACATGGACAGGCGCTTGAGGGTGGCGGGCAGGATGTCGCGGCTGCAGACCAGCAGGATCTCGCCCTCGCTGCGTTTGAAAACGATGAAGCTGGCCTGCATGCGCCCCTTGGCATTGCAGAAAGCAGCCAGGCGCGCTTCGGACAGGCCCAGCAGCGCCACGTCCTGCGTGAGCTGGCCCTGAAGGAATTTGGCGGCCTCTTCACCGGCGACACGGATCACACCCAGGTGCGTCAGTTCGGCAACGCCGGACGGCACGGTGGTCAATGGCAGGGAAGTAGCAAGGGAATCGGAAGGGAAGGTCAACATGGCTGAATTATCATAGACCCATCGTTTTCCGGAAGGTAACAGGGTTGTGCGTCGTTTCTTGATGAGTTTGCTCGTGCTGGCGTTTGTCGCCGGTCTGGTGGTGTTTGGTGCCGTCGGCTGGTGGCTGCACGAACCCCTGACCCTGAAACCGCAGCCCGGCAGCCAGGTGCTGGACCTGGAGATCGAGCCCGGCACCCCCGCCCAGCGCGTGGCCGAAGCCGTGGCCGCCAGCGGCGCCGATGTGCCCCCGGTGTTGCTGTATGCCTGGTTTCGCCTCTCGGGCCAGGCGCGGCAGATCAAGGCCGGCAGTTACGAGATCACGCCGGGCACCACGCCGCGCATGCTGCTGAGCATGCTGGTACGCGGCGAGGAAAGCCTCAAAAGCGTGACCCTGGTCGAGGGCTGGAATTTCCGCCAGGTGCGCGCCGCCCTGCAAAAAGCCGAAGCCCTCAAACCCGACACCCAGGGGCTGGGCGCGGAGGCCATCATGGCGCAGCTGGGCAAGCCCGGTGTGCATCCCGAAGGCCGGTTTTTCCCCGACACCTACACCTACGCCAAGGGCTCCAGCGACCTGGCGGTCCTCAAACGCGCGGCCCGCGCCATGGACAAACGCCTGGAAGCGGCCTGGGCCCTGCGCAGCCCGGACACACCCCTGAAAACGCCCGATGAAGCCCTGATCCTGGCCAGCATTGTGGAAAAGGAAACCGGCAAACCATCGGACCGCCCGGAAATCGGTGGGGTTTTCAGCAACCGCCTGCGCATCGGCATGATGCTGCAGACCGACCCGACGGTGATTTACGGGCTGGGCGAACAGTTCGACGGCAACCTGCGCAAGCGCGACCTGCAGGCCGACACACCGTACAACACCTACACCCGCACCGGCCTGCCGCCCACGCCGATTGCCATGCCCGGCAAGGCGGCCCTGCTGGCCGCGGTGCAGCCGGCGCAGAGCAAGGCCCTGTATTTTGTGGCGCGCGGCGACGGCACCAGCCACTTCAGCAGCAGCCTGGACGAGCACAACCGTGCCGTCAACAAGTTTCAACGCGGACAGTAGGTATGGCCCCCACGCTCCGCACTGACGTGTCGTCGCTGCACCTTGCAGGCCGCCGCTCGCCTGAGGCTTCGCTTCTGTCGCCTGTCCAAACCTGCGCGGGCAGGTTTGGAGCCGCAGGCTCCAGCCCCGAGGAGGCGCTGCGCCTGCGGCCCGGCGAAGCCGGTTCCGCGGCCCCGGCTGGTGAAAAGGGCACTCCCCCGCTCGTCGCTCCTGGCCTCTTCATCAGCTTCGAAGGCATAGACGGCGCGGGCAAATCCACGCACATCAGCGCGCTGGCCGAGGCCTTCAAGGCGAAGGGCAGGGCCGTGACCCTGAGCCGCGAACCGGGCGGCACGCCGCTGGCCGAGAAACTGCGCGCCATGATCCTCAACGACGTGATGGACCCGCTGACAGAAGCCTTGCTGATTTTTGCGGCCCGGCGCGATCACCTGACCACCGTGATTGCCCCGGCATTGGCACGCGGCGATGTGGTCCTGTGCGACCGGTTCACCGACGCAACCTTTGCCTACCAGGGCGGCGGGCGCGGCTTCGACCTCGACGTGCTATCAAAACTGGAGCTGTGGGCGCAGGATGCACGGGGGCTGGGGCATGATTTTGTTCATGAACTTGGAAAAAAGGGAGAGGCTGCGGCGATTGTCCAGCCCGACCTGACGGTCTGGTTCGACCTGCCGCCCGAAGAAGCCGCCCAGCGCCTGACCGGCGCCCGCGTGCCGGACAAGTTTGAAGCCCAGCCGGTGGAATTTTTCCGCCGTGTGGCCCAGGGCTACGCCGACCGCTTGGCCGCCGACCCCGGACGTTTTGCCCGCATCGATGCCGGCCAGACACGCGAGGCCGTCTGGCAGTCGGTGCATGGTGTGTTTACCGGCAAGGGCTGGCTCTGATGGGTGGAGATTCCGTCGCACCCAGCCCACCCCTGGCACCCTGGCTGCAGACCCAGCTGCAAACCCTGCTGGCCCAGCGTGGCCATGCCTGGCTGCTCAGCGGCCCGTCCGGCCTGGGCCAGTTCGACCTGGCGCTGGCCCTGGCTCGGGCCTGGCTGTGCGAGCAGGCCACCGAGCAGGGCGCCTGCGGCGTGTGCGGCAGTTGCCATGCGGTCGACGTCCACACCCATGCCGACCTCTGCATGCTGATGCCCGAAACCCTTTCCTTGGGCCTCGGCTGGCCGCTGGACGAAAAAACCCAGGACGACCTGGACAGCAAGAAACGCAAGCCCAGCAAGGAAATCAAGGTCGACGCCGCGCGCGAGGCGGTGACCTTCACCCAGTTCACGCGTTCGCGCGGCAGTACCAAGGTGGTGCTGGTCTACCCGGCCGAACGCATGAACGCGATCACCGCCAACACCCTGCTCAAGACGCTGGAAGAGCCGCCCGGTGCGGTGCAGTTCATCCTCGCCACCGAGGCCGCGCACCAGTTGCTCCCCACCATCCGCAGCCGCTGCCAGGGTCACACCATGCACTGGCCGGATTTTGACCAGGCGCTGGCCTGGCTGGCCGAGCGCGCCGGGCCGGAAGGCAAGGCCGACAAAGCACCTGCCGCTGCCGACCTGCATACCCTGCTGGCGGCCGCCGGTGGCCGTCCCGCCGACGCGCTGGAACGCGCCCAGGCCGGACCGAGCAGCACCATAGCCCAGCACTGGCAGGCCCTGCCCAAAGCCATGGCCCGGGGCGAGGTCGGGGCGCTCAGCGACTTCGGGCCGGCCCAGGCCGTCGATGCGCTGCAAAAGCTCTGCCACGACATGCTGGCCACCCGGGCGGGTGCCGAACCGCGGTTTTTTCGCCACGCCGACTTGCCGGTGCAGGCTGCCGGCAAACCCGGTGCAACTGGCGCGGCCGCCGGCCCCGGCTTTGCCGCGCTGGGCGTCTGGGCCAAGGAGCTGGCCGCCACGGCGCGCACCGTGGAACACCCCTACAACCCCGGCCTGATGCTCGAAGCGCTAGTCAGCCGCGCGCAGCTGGCACTCAATTCAAAATAAGCGCGGTTTCTTGCTGACAGCCCGACGGTCAACCCGATAAACTAGGCTTATGAGTACAACGCCTCCTGCTGGTTCTCCCGGTGCTGCCGGTGCCACCGCCGCCAGTTCCAGCGCCGTCCGGCCCAGCGTCATCCAGCTGGCGATCCGTGAAAAAGCCGCGCTCTACGCCGCCTACATCCCGCTGTTCACCGAAGGCGGCGTTTTCATCCCCTCGGCGCGCGACTACAAGCTGGGCGACGACGTTTATGTGCTGATGACCTTGCCCGAAGACACGCAACGCTACCCGGTGGCGGGCAAGGTGGCCTGGGTTACCCCGGCGCGGGCCTCCGGCAACCGGACCCAGGGTGTGGGCGTGCGTTTTCCCGACGACGAAAAGTCCCGCCTGCTGAAGATCAAGATCGAGGAAATCCTCGGCGCCCACCTGGCCTCCGACCGTCCGACGCAGACGATCTAGGCCGTTGCAGGCCCGGCCTCGGGCTGCTTCCTTTTTGATAGCTGCCTGCGCCCGTCTGGTATGGGCTACAGCCATTTTTGATACCCAATAAAGCCTTGCCGATGTTCACCGATTCCCATTGCCACCTGAGTTTTCCTGAGCTTCAGGCCCAGTTGCCGCAAATACGCGAAGCCATGGCGCAAGCCCTGGTGGATCGCGCGCTGTGCATCTGTACCACGCTTGAGGAGTTCGAGACCGTTCACACGCTGGCCACCAGCTACGACAACTTCTGGTGCAGCGTCGGCGTTCACCCCGACAACGAAGGTGTGACCGAACCCAGCCTGGCCGACCTGGTGCAACGCGCCGCCTTGCCCAGGGTGGTGGCCATCGGTGAAACCGGCCTGGACTATTACCGCCTGGGCGAGCGCAGCATCGCCGACATGCACTGGCAGCGCGAACGCTTTCGCACCCACATCCGCGCCGCGCGCCAGACACAAAAACCGCTGGTGATCCACACCCGCAGCGCATCAAACGACACGCTGGCCATCCTGAAGGAAGAGGGCGAGACAGCAGACGGAGCAGGGCGGGCCGGCGGGGTGTTCCACTGCTTCACGGAGACGGCCGAAGTGGCCCGGGCCGCGCTCGACCTGGGGTTCTACATCTCGTTCTCCGGCATTCTGACCTTCAAGAATGCCGCCGACCTGCGGGAAGTGGCCCGGTTTGTGCCGCTGGACCGCACCCTGATCGAGACCGACAGCCCCTACTTGGCGCCCATGCCTTACCGCGGCAAAACCAACAACCCGTCCTATGTTCCGTACGTGGCCAGGCAGATCGCCGAGATCCGGCAGATGCCGGTGGAAGCCATTGCCGAGGCCACCAGCCGCAACTTCGAGCGGCTATTTTCAGGAGTTCTGGCATGAGAGTAAACCTCATCAATCACTTTAAAAAAATCGCCTATCTATTTGTTATAACTGGATTTATTTCAGTCAATGCCGGTTCTTATGAAGATTTCTTCGTGGCCATCAAGCAGGACAACCCGGGCGCCATCCGGCAACTCCTGACCCGCGGTTTTGATGCCAACACCGTCGACCCCAAAGGCCAGCACGGCCTGTACCTGGCGATCCAGGAACCGTCGCTGAAGGCCGCGCAGGCCCTGCTGGACTGGCCCAAAACCAACGTCAACGCGCTTAATGCCAACGACGAAAGCCCGCTGATGCTGGCCGCAATCAAGGGCCAGCTGGACATGGTGACCGCCCTGATCAAGCGGGATGCCGACGTCAACAAGACCGGCTGGACACCGCTGCATTACGCCGCCACCAAGGGGCACCTGGCCATCATGGACCTGCTGCTTGAAAACCACGCCTACATTGACGCCGAGTCACCCAACGGCACAACGCCGCTGATGATGGCCGCGCAATACGGCACCACGCCCGCCGTCAAACTGCTGCTGGACGCCGGCGCCGATCCCTTGCTGAAAAACCAGCAAGGCCTGACAGCCATCGGTTTTGCCCAGCGAGTCAGCCGCACAGAATCAGCAGACCTCATCGCCGCAGCCATCCGCAAGCGGCAAGCCACGGGCAAATGGTGAGTTGGGGATGGCGCTGAAACAGCGGCTGAATGTGAGAGGCTGATTCCGGGGTTTTCAAGCCTGGCGGGGCTTGGCAGCGCTTTCTGCTGTTTTGGTCTGCCTTATTTATGTTCCACGATGTATATTATGTTAAACGTCAAATGGACAGATCGGAATTGCAGATCCGTTGTCTATTAATTAAGCAAAACAGCGAGTACGTAAACCTTGATCTAAATATGACGTAATCCTTCTCTTTTATGGCTGACTGCAGCAAGTTTGACCATTACCAGCGAAGCAACGTTGACCAGGTAGCGCTTTAAAGCGGCTTTTGAGCGACTCATGGTCAACAACTCTTCCGTTTCGGCGACTCCTGACCACCGTTGCTGCGTGAACATCAGCTGGCCACCGTTACTGCCGCATCGTCAACACCTGGCCAGCGCTGCTTACGTATGTCCGACAGATGGCCAAGGTCGCTGCCTAATCAACACCACCAAAATAACAAAACCAGCAGGTTACCCGCCGGTTCTTGTTGATCACCTTGTTCTTCAAATGGAGTGGCGACTTCATCGATTCAATAGCAAGCTCTTCGCTCTTCTTCTAGGTTAGCTTGCGGGATTATGGCTGTCAATCCAGTTTGAAACCGCTGCTTGAACTAGGCCTGCGGGGTGACCCAGATGTCCCGGGTGCAGGCAATTACCACTGCCAGCTGGCGCATTTTCTGCCAAGTTGCCTTGCGAGGCGCACCGCTTTGCAACTCCAATTCAGCAGCGGCCGCAACGCGACAGAACCGCTCAGCGACGCAACTCTTTTCGGCTCAACTCCACTAATGCGACACAACCTGTCCCGATCCTACGTCTGCCGGCCAGGAAAAACCCGCAACCAGTTGGACCTCTACCCGTGTAAACCCCAATGAATTCTGACTTGCCCTAAAAAGATTCATGCAAGATAATTAACTGAGATCACAGATCTAACATCTCGGATCAGTATATTTTGAACAACCGCCTTGGAGCCAAACCTTCCGTCATGACACAACCTATTAATAATCTGTTTGATTTATCTGGAAAAGTCGCTCTCGTTACCGGTGCGAGCGGCGGTATTGGTATGGCGGTTTGCAAAGCACTGGCCGAACAGGGCACCCGACTTGCGCTGGTTGACATCAATGCCAGCGCTCTCGAAAGCCAGAAGAAAGAGCTCATGTCGGCGGGTGCATCGGTCGAAACGTACCTAGGGCACGTTGAAAAGAAAGCCGATTGCGAAAACATCGCAGCTGCAGTTGTGGGGGCCTTTGGAACGGTCGACATCCTCGTGAATCTGGCGGGCATCAACACCCGGATGCGGCCCGAACTCTATGACGACGAACTCTGGAGTCGCATCATCGATGTCAACCTGAAGGGCACATTCAATATGTGCCAGGCAGTGTTCCCCGTCATGCAAAAGAGCGGGCGAGGAAAGATCGTCAACATTGGCTCTATCCTGGCCCTCTCATCCAACGCCGTCACTGCGGCCTATTCAGCCAGCAAGGGCGGTGTTCTTCAGCTCACTCGCTCCCTCGCCTGCGCATGGGCAACCGACGGCATCAATGTCAACGTTCTGCAGCCCGGCTGGATCGACACAAAACTGTCTCGCCAAGCCCGCATTGACATCCCGGGGCACGCCGAGCGGGTGGTCAACACCACGCCGCTCGGCCGCTGGGGAGAGCCTGCAGACCTGATCGGCCCCGTCATATTTCTGGCTTCGCCCGCTTCCGACTTCATGACAGGCGCGAGCGTCGTCGTAGACGGTGGCGTGCTTGCCCACGTCTGAAGAAACCTCGAACTAACGAAATCACCATGAAACTCACTGACATCAGGCCCAAGGCTTCAGGTCGCACTTACGAATTTGGCGAAGACGACTGGTCCAGCCTCACCAAGAGCGACCTAGTTCGAATCGTCACGCTTTTTCTGGTCGCACGCCGCTTTGAAGAAAAAATCCTTCAACTCGACAAGCTGGACTTGGTGCATGGCCCTGCCCATTCCAGTATCGGCCAAGAAGGTGGCGCGGCGGGCTGCATTGCGGCGCTGCCGACGGGCACGCTCATCAATGGCACCCACAGGGCGCATCATCAATGTGTCGCGAAGGCGGTTAACGCCCTGTATCACGACCAGTTTGATCCGCTGACCGATGGCCTCGACGAAGCGATGCAAAGAGAAATCAAGGCCATGATGCATGAGATCCTTGGACTCAAGGACGGCTGGACGGGTGGACGCGGTGGCTCGATGCACCTGCGCAAGGCCGAGCTCGGAATCATGGGGACGAATGCCATTGTTGCCGGTGGTATTCCGATCGCATGCGGTCATGCATTTGCGGAGAAGCGCCGCGAATCAGGGCAATTGACGGTCACCTTCTTTGGCGACGGCGCTGTGCACCAGGGGGCAACCCACGAGTCGCTCAATCTTGCGGCACTCTACCGCTTGCCGATGATCTTCTTTCTCGAGAACAACCAGTATGCCGTGTCGATGAGCGTCGAGCAATCGACGTATGAGACAGAGCTTCTGACGCGCCCTGTCGCACACGGAATCGATGCGATCAGGGTCGATGGGATGAATCCAGTCGCGGTATGGCATGCGACCCGTTGGGCTCGCGACTACATCAAAAGAGAAGGACGCCCGGTCTTCATCCTGGCGGATGTTTACCGCTACTACCACCAGAGTTCATCGATTCCCGGCAGCGCATTCGGATACAGGACCAAGGACGAGGAAAAATCGTGGTTAAAGCGTGACCCTTGGTCGTTTCTGCAGACTGAGCTCGTCAAGAGAAACCAGCTCACGCCGGACGAACTGGACCGGCTGGACAAGGCAGCGACAAGCGCCGTAGAAGCAGCCTATGAAAGCTGCGTCGAGGGCGACGGTTCTGCAACAAAAATTCGCGCCAACCTCTGGCCTGATATCTCCACGGTGGACGACCATCTTTCTTCCGACATGCGCGAGTTCGAGGGCGTCGAGTTCAGGGAGCATGAAGACTTCAAGGACTCCGAGATGGTGCCCATGTCGTTCATCGAGGCCATATCGAAGTCGGTGGGCGCCCGCATGGAAAAGGACGAAACCATTCACGTTTTTGGCGAAGATGTCGCCAACATGCGAGGCGGCACGGTGGGCGCAACCAAAGACCTTGCCGCGAAATTCCCTGGCCGCCTGATCAACACACCGATCACCGAGAGCGGATTCTGTGGACTTGCGACTGGGGCGGCGCTGTCGGGCTTGAAGCCGATCATTGAGCTGATGTACAGCGACTTCTTCCTCGTCGCGGGGGACCAGTTATTGAATCAGGCTGGGAAGATACGCCACCTGTTCAATGGGACGGCCAATGTCCCTCTCGTGTTGCGCAGCCGGATTCCCGGCGCGGAAGGTTATGGGTCGCAACATTCAATGGACCCGGCGGCCATCTTTGCCATGTACCCCGGGTGGAAGGTGCTTGCACCATCGAATGCCTTCGATTATGTGGGCCTCATGAACTCTGCGCTGCGCTGCACAGACCCCGTCCTGGTGATTGAGCCGCAGGACTTGCACCGCAAGAAGACCCTGGTTCCTGTCGACCTAGACTACTACGTCGAAATCGGAAAAGCCAAACGATTGCGGCTTGGCGACCAGATAACGATCATCACGACCCAGACCATGGTCGATCC
This sequence comes from Polaromonas sp. 39-63-25, assembly GCF_002278925.1. GTDB lineage: Bacteria > Pseudomonadota > Gammaproteobacteria > Burkholderiales > Burkholderiaceae_C > Polaromonas. The sequence goes on along the minus strand of NZ_NCJH01000001.1, from coordinate 84,888 downwards.
CTGCTGCCAACTGGTGGACAAGCTAGGCGTCAGCGCCGACGTGCTGGATCTGCGCACACTCTCCCAGCGCGACATCGATTACGCGGCGATCGAGGAATCAGTCAAAAAAACCGGTCGTGTCGTGATCGTCGAACAGACCACGCGAGGGACCAGCCTCGGATCATTGATCGCGGATGAAATCCAGCGCAGATTTTTTGACTACCTAGATCAGCCCGTGAAGCGCGTCACTGGTAAATGGGCGCCACCCGTCGTCTCGCAGGTACTTGAAATGGCAGCCTTGGCTGGAAGCAAGGACGTTGAAGTGATGCTGCGCGAGATGTTCGCAGACAGCGGGCTTGAGTTTCCACAGGGAGAGCTTCAAAGTGCTTGACGACCTCCGGGAAAAAACGATTCTGATCACGGGGGCTGCCGGTGGAATCGGCAGCGAGACCGCGCGGGTCTGTGCGGCCATGGGCGCCCACCTGGTTCTTCTCGATAGGGATGAACCCCTCGCATTCGCAGAGGAACTGCGGAAGTCCTGCGGCGTTACGGTCATCACCCGAGCGCTCGACGTCAGGGACCGGCCTGCGACTGAAAAACTGCTCAACGAACTTGAGCGGCTGGATGCCGTGGTGGCCAATGCGGGCTTTTGTCCGTGGGATGACTGGAACGATGCGGACTGGGACGATGTCTTTCGTCAGGTTGTCGACATCAACTTGTTAGGGGTCATCAATCTGGTTCGGCCGGCCATGGCCAAGATGGCCTATACAGGCAAGGGAAAAATCGTTCTTGTTTCGTCGGTGGCAGCGCGCATGGGCGGCCTCAAGGCTAGTCCGCATTACGTCGCCGCAAAAGGCGGTGTCAGCGCGCTCGTCAAGTGGCTGGCAAGAAAGGGCGCGCAGGCAGGCATCAACGTCAACTGCGTCGCTCCAGGCGCGTCCGTCACAGCCATGACCGCATCTACTTCGATCGACACCTCCGGAATTCCAATGGGCCGGATGTCCTCGGCACGCGAGATCGCCCTGCCCATCGCCTTCCTCTGCACAAACGGAGCAAACTACATGTGCGGGGCGACGATCGACGTGAACGGCGGCGTGTACATGCCATGAACCTGTTTGATTGGAAAAAAATGACGTCGTATGACACATTGACCGCTGTCGGAGCCCGGCAGACCGTTGCAGACAATGTCTACCAGCAGTTGAAGCTTCTGCTGCTTGACGGTGAAGTCCAGCCAGGCGAGCGTATGACATTGCGGACACTGGCGCAAACTTTGAATACCAGCCCGATGCCGGTGCGGGAAGCAGCCAGCCGGCTGGTCTCGGAAGGGGCGTGGCTGTCGGCGCCCAACAAGGGGTTCTTTGTACCGGAGCCCAGCATTGCGCAGCTGAGGGAGATCGTCACCATTCGGTGCCATGTCGAAGGACTGGCCGCGTCGCACGCTGCCACCAATATGACCGCTGAAGAACTCGCGACACTGGAGAACCATGTCCTGGAATTTGATCGTCTCGGTTCGGCGGAAAAGACGGATGTCAGGCGCATTATCCAGGCCAATAGGAAGCTGCACTTTCTTGTCTACAACGCGTCGCGGATGCCGATGCTGGTGAAGATCATCGAATCCATATGGCTCAAGGTGGCTCCGATCTTTGCGAAAACGATGCACAAACAGGGTCGGGAGCTCCAAGCCTGGAGTTCTTTTTCTCATCATCGCGACCTCCTCCACGCGCTCCAACACCAGGACGCCATTCGTGCCCAGCAAGCAATCGTGGCCGATATCTCCGATGCCGCTGCGTACATCGAAACTGTCTCCTACCACTGACCAACACCATGTCTATCAGCATCATGATGCCGAATATCGGCGCCGGCACCAACCAGGGCAAGATCATCCAGTGGCTGAAAGCTCCGGGCGACAACATCAAGGTCGGGGAAATCATCGCGGAAATTGAAACCGACAAGGCGATCGTCGAACTGGAAGCCCTCGATGGTGGCACGCTCGAGACAATCCTAGTCGCCGCCGGTGGGGACGATGTCGCGGTTGGAAGCGTGATTGCGACGCTGCTTGGCACCGCGGAAAATCGCAGTGCACCGCAGCCACACTCTTCATCCGTGGTCCCCGTGAAAGCGGCCCCCACTGCGGACCAGCCCATCCTGAAAGAGGATTCGGGCGGTCAGGTCAGAAGTTCTACGCAGAACCTTCCGCCCCACAGGCCTACCGAATCACTGGCCTCGGTGAGCCCGCATCGGTTCTTTGCCAGCCCGTCAGCCAGGAGGATCGCCCGGGAGCTCCGCGTGGATATTTCAACGGTGACAGGGAGCGGGCCCAACGGACGAATTGTGCGAGCCGACATTGATCGGTCAACGCGAGGAGGCGTCGCACCCGCTGCGACAGGACATTTCGAGGCGAAAGCACCGGAAGTCGGTGTATCGAAGCCAGCATCACGGACGAAACCGCATACCGCCATGCGCAAGGCCATTGCGCGGAGATTGGTTGAATCCAAGCAATCCATTCCGCATTTCTATCTCAAGACAACCTGTGACGTCTCGGCGCTGACCGAGGCCAGACACACGCTTAACGCCAGACTGGCAGGAGCGGGAAAGGGAGAAAAGATATCGGTCAACGACTTGATCGTGCTTGGCGTTTCGCGCGCCCTCTCGAACGTTCCGGAAATGAATGTCCGATGGAGCGATGACGGGATCGAACAACTCGACACCGTCGACATTAGCGTCGCCGTCTCGGTCGATGCCGGCCTGATTACTCCTATCGTGCAAAACGCGAACCTCAAGGGTCTGAGAGAAATCTCCAGAGAAATCCGTTCCCTGGCCGAAGCCGCAAAGAAGGGAAAATTGCAACCGGCTCAATTCACGGGGGGCAGCTTCACGATATCGAATCTCGGAATGTACGGTATCGACGAGTTCGCCGGAATCATCAACCCGCCTCAGTGCGCCATTCTGGCTGTCGGCAGAGTCATGGACCAGATCACCCTTAGCGGAACCACGGTCCAGTCCAGGCCGTCGATGACGATGACCTTGTCCGCTGATCACCGGGTAATCGACGGAGCACTCGGTGCGCGGTTTTTACAGGAGTTGAAACAGCTGATCGAATCGCCCACCACCATGCTGCTATGACCGCCAAAGGGCAACTAGCTACCGAATCCGGGTATTTTCCCGTTAAATGAAGGAGACATTAATGCAAACGAAGAAAACACTACGCGTGGCCATTGCCACCCTCGCAGCCGCACTCATCACCCCAATGGCACTCGCCCAAGGGGAGATCAAGATCGGCTACAACAGCGATATGTCCGCCACCGGCTCGGCCGACTTCGGCGTCTCGGCACTGGCGGGCGCACGCTATGCGGCCAATGAAATCAACGCAGCCGGAGGCGTCCTGGGCAAGAAGCTGGTCATCGTGCCACGGGATGACACAGGAAGCCCGCCCAAGTCCATCCAGAACACCAACGAACTGGTGAATAACGAAGGTGTCGCAGCCATGCTAGGCGGCGTCAACTCCGGCAACATGCTGGCGTGGATGCATATCTCGCAGCAGAAAAAGATACCGACGATCTCCCCTTCGGCAACCGCCAGCGAGATTACCAACCGATATGCGACCGAGCCGGCCAACTACATCTTCCGCGTCTCCATGCGAGACCGTGACCAGATCACGCTGCTGGCCGCCTATGCCGTGAAGGCCAGCAAGGCGAAGAAGGTGGCGATCATTGCTGACACGACCGGGTACGGCCAGCAGGGCGCCAAGGATGCGCTTGAAATTCTTGCAAAGCATGGCGTAGAGCCTGTGGCCTCCGAAAAATTCGGGCCCAAGGACACGGACATGACGTCCCAGCTGAACAAGATCAAGGCTTCGGGGGCGGACACCCTGATCGTCTATGCGCTGGCCGATTCCAATGCACATGTAATGCGCAGCATGGAAAAGCTCAACTACTTCCCGGTGACATTGGCGTCGTGGGCAAACTTGAGCTCGCCTTTCGTGCGGATAGCCGGCCCCGATCTTGCCCAGAAGATGGTCTTTACCGCGTCCATTACCGAGAGTTCGTCCGCCAAGGCGAAAGCACTCTATGACGGAATTCTCGCGAAGGACGGCAAGCTGCCCACATTCGTCTTCGCAGCGCACGCCTACGACTCGGTGAAGATGCTGGCGGCTGCCATGGAGCAGGCGAAAACCACCGACGGCGACAAAGTCCAGGCGGCCCTTGAGAAGTTGCAAAACATTGACGGTGTGGTCAAGACCTATTCGCAGCCCTTCAGCAAGTCGAATCACGAGGCTCTGTCTTATAAGGACTTCCGGCTTGTGCGCTGGGTGAATGGCAAGGTAGTTTCCGTTGACGATGAGATCACGAAGTCCCTGACTCCCGCAGATCTTCGCAATTGAGCAATCCATTTAGCGGTTCCCTGAATCGCCCTCGGCGATGCGCGAGGCTGTGCTGTACCGGTCTTGGCGCAGCACAGCGTCGCTTCATTGCCGACGGGCGCTTTTTTTCGAGGCGAGCAATATTCGCCGATTGATGTAGTGGCGAAAAGTAACAACGGACGGAATCGATATGGTAATTTTGCAGGCGATCCTAAGCGGACTTGCATTGGGCAGCGTGTACGCGCTGGTGGCGTTCGGCTTTAGCCTGACTTACACGACAACCAAGACATTCAATTTTGGCCAGGGTGCGTTTTTGTCGCTGGCGGGCTTGATCGGGGTGAGTGCGATCCTGCTCGTCAGCCAGGGAAAGCTGCTAGGTTTTCCAACCCCAGAAGACGTCACTGCGGGCTCTTATCTCTTTGCCCTTCTTGCCAGCGCGGCAGTGCTTGCCGTGCTGGGCTTCCTGCTTTATCTAGTTGCCATCAAACACTTCGTGGGCGATGGAGGCCTGTCTTGGGTGATGAGTACTATCGGCTTCGGCATCATCATCCAGAACATCGCCCTGATGATCTGGGGCCCTGCACCTATTGCGCTCGGCTCACCGTTCGGCAGTTCGGTCATCAGGGTCTTCGGCGCGGGAATCCGACCGCAGGAAATCCTGGTCTTTGCGGCCACGCTTTCCCTGATGGTTGTCTTTGACTGGATCCTTCATAAAACCCGCATCGGCAAAGCCGTCATGGCCGTTGCATTCAGCAAGAACACGGCCTGCCTGATGGGAATCAACGCCGACGCCATCGCGATTTCCGTCTTCGTCGTCAGTTCCGCATTGGCGGCAATCGCCGGCGTGCTGATCGCCCCTATCGCTACCGCTTCTGTGTTCGTCGGCTCGTCCATTGCCTTGATGGCTTTTTCCGCAGCGATTCTCGGTGGTCTCGAGAATCCGCGTGGTTGCATTCTTGGAGGATTCCTTATCGGGATCCTGGAATTCATGGTCGGCCTTTGGTACTCCAACCTGCGTGAAATCGCAGTGTTTTCACTGATCATCGTCATCCTCTACTTTAAGCCTGCCGGTCTGCTCGGCCGGGTGCATGCGGAGAAAGTATGAGCACCCGTTCAACGATTTCCGCATTGCTGATCACGGGTCTCGTCATCGCCGTAGCCTACTCCGGCGCCAACGAGTTCTACCTGTCGGTTCTCTTCAACATCGGTGTGTACTACATTGCCGCCACGGGTTTCAACATCCTCGTCGGCCAGACCGGCCAGAAGTCCCTCGGGCACGCGGGCCTCTTTGGCGTCGGCGCCTACACGGCTGCGATCCTGACCGTCAACTACCAAGTCGACCCCTGGCTTGCACTGGGGGCCGCCATGTTGTTGTCAGCACTGTTTGGCATATTGATTGCCATCCCCGCCCTTAAAGTCAAGGGGCCGAGTCTGGCCATGGTGACCATCGCCTGTGGGCTACTCATCGAGAAAGTCGCCTCCGAATGGACAGAGGTTTTCCGTGGTCAGGAAGGCTTCAACGGAATCGGCAGCCTTTACATCGGCTCTACAACCTTCGACATCCGCATGTGGGTGGTTATGGCCGCAATTCTTGGGCTCGCCTTGCACATCTCCACAACGCTGCTGCTGAACGGCAGGTTCGGCCGTGGGTTCGCTGCAGTGCGAACCTCCGAAATCGCGGCTGAAAGCGTTGGCATCAGCGTTTACCGGTTCAAGATCCTTGCCTTTGTCCTGAGCGCGGTGACATGCGGCCTGGCTGGCGCCCTGATGGCGCAACAGAACCAGTATTTCAATTCGGACTTCGTCAATTTCAACCTGTCAGTATTCTTCCTCGTCGTCGTTCTTTTCGGCGGAAAGACACCGTTGGGTTCATTCCTAGGCGCCGTGGTCCTGACGCTCGTGGATGCAATGCTGGCGCGATGGCCAGAGGTCCAGCATTTCGCCTATGGCCTATTGCTGCTGTTTGCGCTGTATGCCATGCCCAATGGTTTGGCTGGCTGGCTGGAAAGCCGGTTCCCTAGGCTCTTTGGTCGCCGGACACCACCATCTGACATGCGCGGTGGGGACGAGTCCACCATCCATCTTGAGCCCCGTCAAGCAGCCGGCGGATTGGGTGGGATTCTTCTCGATACAAAGGATTTGCACAAGAGCTTTGGCGGGGTCGTGCCAACCAACAAGGTTTCCATTCAAACACGGCAAGGTTCGATCGTTTCACTGATCGGTCCAAATGGTGCGGGCAAAACCACCACGTTGAATCTCTTGTCCGGACTGATTGCGCCTGATTCCGGAAGCATTGTCTTCGACGGTAAGGAACTCGTCGGCAAGTCGGCCAATGAGATCGCTCGCGCCGGAATAGGCAGGACCTTCCAGAACCTCAAGCTATTCCATGGTCTGTCCGCATTGGAGAACGTCATGGTCGGGTTTTATTCCGTCCAGAAGACAGGCTTTTTTTCCTATGTATTCGGCCTTCCCGGCAGCCTCGCGGAGGAGCGCGCAATCCGGGGGAAGGCCATGCATATCCTCAAGTTTTTCGGCATGAACGAACTTGCAGATTCAGAGGCATCCAGCCTGCCATACGGGTTGCAGCGCCGACTCGAGATCGCTCGAGCGTTTGCAACCAATCCGCAACTGTTGCTGCTGGACGAACCGGCAGCGGGGCTTAACCCTGCGGAGACGGTCGAACTGACGGCGGTTATCAAGAAGTTGAAAGAGCTTGGCCTGTCGATCCTGCTGATTGAGCATCACATGGATTTGGTCATGTCGATCTCCGACCATGTCTTCGTGCTGGACTATGGCGTGCTTATTGCCGAGGGCAGGCCAGCAGATATTCAGGAGAATCCGAAAGTGATTGAAGCCTACCTCGGCCTCCCCTCGGAGCACTCAAAATGACTCGTGTTCTGGACATTCGCAACCTCTCCGTATCCTATGGAACGATTCAGGCCTTGAAGTCCGTCTCGCTGCATGTCGATCAGGGTGAAATCGTCACCATGATCGGCGGCAACGGCGCAGGGAAAAGCACGATGATGCGGGCCATCTCAGGGATTCAGGTATCGAACAGCGGATCCATCGTGTTCGATGGCGCGTCGCTTGACGGCGTCATGCCACACAACCGGGTTAAGATGGGCCTCTGCCATGTGCCGGAAGGACGCCAGGTTTTTCCGAATCAAACGGTTCTGGACAATCTCATGCTGGGTGCCTATGCCCGAAAGCAGTCCGCGGCGGAGCTGGCCCCTGAAATTGAACGCTGCTTCACCATGTTCCCCCTCCTGCAGGAGCGGCGCGAGCAGTATGCAGGCACACTTTCCGGCGGCGAGCAGCAGATGCTGGCGATTTCCCGCGCCCTGATGAGCAAACCGAAGATCCTGATGCTGGACGAGCCGTCGCTGGGCCTTGCCCCACGTATCGTGGCCGACATCTTCAAGATCATTAAAGGATTAAGAGATGGGGGCATGACCATCCTGCTGGTAGAACAGATGGCGAACCAGGCGCTGGCAGTCTCCGACCGTGCATACGTTCTCGAAGTGGGCTCGGTGGTGATGGAAGGTACGGGCAGAGAGCTGCTTGAGGACGACCGCGTGCGGGACATCTATCTGGGCAAGCACAAGAACTAGTCTGCACACGATTCCGGTAGGGCCGGCGTCCCACCCATCCTGGCTGTGCGGCGGTAGCCTGCAGTTGACGTAGAGCGAACAAAACAACGGAGACCCACGGCTTCATGAGTGCCCATCCCCATCGTTTATTTACGCCGAGCTGCCTGGCAAGGTACGACATCGCTTTCCACTTTCCTCGAAGGATTTTTCATGTCTTCCACTAACGTCAAAGAGCAGGATGGGGGTCATACCTGCGACCTGCTTGTGCTCGGCTCAGGCCCAGGCGGTTACAGCGCCGCCTTCCGCGGGGCCGACTTGGGTCTCAAGGTCATTCTGGTGGAGCGCTACGCAACTCTTGGCGGGGTTTGCCTGAATGTGGGCTGCATCCCGTCCAAGGCGCTGCTGCATGTGGCCGGCGTCATGGACGAAGTCCGGCAACTGGCCGATGCGGGGGTAGAGTTCAATGCGCCTAATGTAAACATCGGCAAGCTGCGCAGCCACAAGGACAAAGTCATCGGCAAGCTCACTGGCGGTCTGGCAGCCATGGCTAAATTGCGCAAAGTGACTGTCATTCGCGGACGCGGTTCGTTTGTGGGGCCAAAACAAATTGAAGTGCATGAAACCACCGGCACGGGCCAGGGGGAAACCGGCGTCAAAAAAGTCATAGTCTTCAGGACAGCCATCATTGCTGCCGGCAGCGAGGCTGCGCGCCTTCCTTTCTTGCCCGACGACCCCCGGATAGTGGACTCTACCGGCGCCCTTGCCCTCCAGACGGTTCCCAAGCGGTTGCTTATTCTGGGCGGCGGCATCATCGGCCTAGAGATGGGAACGGTTTATAGCACCCTGGGCGCGCGTCTGGATGTGGTCGAGATGTCTGACAGCCTGATGCTAGGCGCCGACACGGACCTCGTGAAGGTTTGGCAGAAGAAAAATGCGTACCGGTTCGACAACATAAAGCTCAAGACCAAAGCGGTGGGCGCCAGCGCTACGGCCGAAGGCATCAAAGTGAGATTTGAGGACCCAAAAGGTGCCGAATCCGAAGGTATTTACGACCTGGTGTTGCAAGCGGTGGGACGGACACCGAACGGCAAGAAGATCGCTGCTGACAAGGCAGGCGTCACGGTGACAGAGCACGGCTTCATCAATGTTGACATCCAGATGCGCACCAACGTCCCGCATATCTTTGCCATCGGCGATATCGTTGGTCAGCCCATGCTTGCACACAAAGCAGTTCACGAGGCGCACGTGGCGGCTGAGGTCATCGCCGGTGAGCTACAGGGCAACAAGGAACTGGCAGGCAGCGCGTTTAATGCCCGGGTGATCCCGAGCGTGGCCTACACCGATCCCGAAGTAGCCTGGGTAGGCCTGACCGAAGACCAGGCCAGGGCACGGGGGATCAAGGTTAGGAAGGGGCTGTTCCCCTGGGCCGCCTCGGGTCGCGCCATTGCCAACAGCCGCGACGAAGGCGTCACCAAGCTGCTTTTTGACGACAGCCCTGAAGCGCACGGGCACGGCAGGATTTTGGGCGGCGGCATAGTCGGTACAAACGCCGGAGACATCATTGGAGAAGTGGCGCTGGCCATCGAGATGGGAGCCAATGCTGTGGACATCGGCAAAACCATTCACCCTCACCCGACACTGGGCGAGTCGATTGGCATGGCCGCGGAAGTCGCGCATAGCTCATGCACTGACTTGCCACCTACCCGCCGTTAAGACATTCCCGGTGAAGAAGATGATCGCCACACTTGAGAGGGAACCACGCATCTTCAAGCGAAAAGTGAGCTTTGATGGAAAACTTGCTGGAGTTCGAGCGCTACGCGTCGGTGTCTGGCTTCGGGGACACCGGGCCGTATCGCCTGCGGCGATCGCCCGTGCGCTGATGGCGCGCCCCAAGCTGCTGCTGCTAGACGAGCCGTCGCTAGGACTCGCGCCCTTGGTGGTGAAGGAGATCTTCGGCGTCATCCGCAGCCTGACGGCGCGCGGCGTCACGATTCTCCTCGTGGAGCAGATGGCCAACCAAGCCCTGGCGGTGGCCGAGCGTGGGTACGTACTGGAAACAGGGCGCATCACGATGCAAGGTCGCTGCGCCGACCTTCGCCGCGATCCGAGGATCCGCGCGGCCTACTTGGGGGAGCATTGAAATGCAGACACGCTACAAGGGCGAATCTGAGACCTTCGACTACGTCATCGTCGGCGGAGGCGCGGCAGGTGCCATCTTGGCCAACCGTCTCACCGAGGACGGCCAAACGACGGTGTGCCTGCTCGAGGCTGGCTCCGCCGACTGGCATCCATTTCTCCACATTCCCGCCGGCTTCATTAAGGTCCTTTTCGACCCGGCCTGGACTTGGCAGTTTTCCTCCGAACCCACTGCGTTGACAAATGGACGCCGTGTTCCGCTGCCGCAGGGACGCACGCTTGGCGGCTCGACCTCAATCAACGGCTTGGTCTACAACCGCGGCCAACGCGAGGACTTCGACGACTGGGCGGCACTCGGCAACCGCGGCTGGAGCTACGCAGAGGTGCTGCCCTACTTCAAACGCAACGAACGTCGATTTGGTTCCGGCGACGACCGCTATCGTGGCCGCGCGGGTCCCCTGCCGATCAGCGACATCGATTGGATCCATCCCCTTTGCGAACAATTTATCGCCGGTGCGCAAAGCCTCGGTATGCCGCGCAATCCCGACTACAACGGGGAGACGCAGGAAGGTGTCGGCTACTACCAGCGCACGATCGCCGGACGCTGGCGCATGAGCACCTCGCGCACTTATCTGTGGCCGGCGCGCAGCCGCGGCAACCTGAGCATTCGCACCAACGCGCGCGCGATCTCGGTGGAGTTCGACGGCAAGCGTGCGAGCGGCGTTAGGTATGTCCGCGGCACGCAGCTTGAAAGCGCGAAAGTGGTGTCGGCCCGTCGCGAGGTGCTGCTGTGCGGTGGCGCCATCAACACGCCGAAACTGCTGCAGCAGTCGGGCGTTGGCCCGGCTGAACTTTTGCGCCGCATCGGCGTCCCCGTGCTCCACGATCTGGGCGGCGTCGGCGCAAACTTGCGCGATCACTTCTCCGTGCGGCTTGTCGCCGGCGTGAAAGGCGCGACGACGATGAACGAGTTGTCGCGCGCCCCGCGGTTATGGGCGCAGATTGCCCGTTGGATGGTCGGGCGGCCGAACATCCTTGCGTTGAGCCCGTCGTTGGTCCATTGGTTCTGGCACTCTCGGCCGGGACTGGTGCGTCCCGACCTGCAAGGCGTATTTGCGCCGGCGAGCTATCGGGAGGGCTACGTCGGCATGCTCGACGTGTACCCGGGCATGACCTGCGGCGTCTGGCAACATCGGCCGCACAGCGCCGGCTATGTTGAGGCGCGATCCGCCGACCCGTTCACCGACCCGCTCATCCAGCCCAACTACCTTGAGGACGAGCGCGATCGCGAAGTGCTGCTCGGTGGCATGCGGATCGCCCGCCGTCTGCTGCAGACGCCCGAGCTGGAGCGCTTCGCGCTCGCCGAATCGCTGCCCGGCGCCGAAGTTCGCAGCGACGATGAACTGCTGGACTTCGCGCGTCGATTTGGCGTGTCCTCCTATCACCTCAACGGCACAGCGCGCATGGGGCCAGCCAACGATGCCGGGGCTGTCGTCGACGACCAATTGCGAGTACACGGCATGCAAGGCCTTCGCGTTGTCGATGCCTCCGTGATGCCGACCATCCCGTCGGCCAATACCTGCGCAGCCGCCATGATGATCGGCGAAAAGGCGGCCGACATGATCCGCGCGTGGACTCCGCTTCCCCCCGCTGCCCTCTAACCCGACTCGATCGCCGCAGCACACTGCGGCAAACCGGTTTTGTCGCGATAGTGGCGCCAGGCCGAAAGAAGTGGCGTCGCCGGCCTAGTGATCAAACAGCGAGGCTGTAGAACAGCTGTGCTGCGGACATAGTTGATCCCTCGGGACAGTTCATCTGCCCCTTGCGGATCATGTGCATGGTTTCGATACCTCCAATGATGATTCGCGCACTCACATGATCCGTAAAGGTCAGCTCCTGCTGCAAGGCTGCATCAAGCTGTCTTTTGCTGACCAGTTTTATGCATTGGCAGGACAAATCCGTCCCGTTTGAGGAGCTGGCATCCGTTCCTACTCAAAACACGTTCATCAGCCGGCAACGCGACAGAACCTTGGCGAGTCGGGCCAGCCCAAGACGGCGGCCCACGCCAGCAGCCGGCGCAGTCTGCGGCAAAGCACCGCGGATACGGCCGAAGCCGCGGTCCGCGCGCAGCGCTACGGTTACGGCAGTCCGTTTTGGAAGGCCATCCAGTCGGCGCACCGGCCCCACCAGCCGCACTTTGGCGTACTGATCGCGACCTGCGAAAAGGCCGATGCCCGGCCTTCGGCCGATGGTGTGCTGCTTTACACCCACGACGGCGTGCAGGAAGTGGCGCTGCCTGCCGGACAGAGCGTGCCCGGCTACGGCGACGTCCTCGATGAAATGGTCGCCGCAGTCCAAGGCCAGGCCGCGGCCGTGCATGATGGGCGCTGGGGGCGCGACACCCTGGCGGTCTGCCTGGCGATCCTGCAATCGGCAAGGGAAGGCCGCGAAATTTTCCTGCCTGCCGCGTAGCGTGGCGCTGCCGGGGCGCGGAGATCAAGGCCTTCCCACTCGAGTAGGGGCATGATGTGTATCATTTTGACCCGTATCCCGGCACGGCCCCCTAAACGGCGGTCGCGGGCTGCTGCTCCATAAACTCAAAAAGACTATGCCCTTTTGAAGTCAGGTATTCGACAACCATGAAAGCAGCGTGTGGCTTGCTCCAACCCTTTTTTGCGCACACGCCTTGCATATACAGGCTGTCTACAGTCCGTCTAATTATTTGGGCTTTGCGTTTTCATGGTGCTTTTTTCCTTTCAGGCAATTAAAGTCATGCCAGCGTGCTTTGATGCGCCAACATCAAAAGTCATGGTTTGGGCGCAACCAGCACCCGTTGCAGACCTTTCGATCAAACAGTCTGCAAAGTCGGCCTTACCTTCACCAAAGACTCGCAGGGCACGCATTACCTGATCCGCACGCTCTACCAAAAATTGTTTGGTCCGAAGAATCGCCTCCAACGCTTGGCCAACTTGCTCCCCTGTCAACTCGTAGCAGGAGGTCAACACCCAGTACAACTCGATCACGGACACCATGGTGATGTATCCGGGGTTGTCACCGTCCAGAGACTCAATCAACTTGGTCGCCTTGGGCGAATTCTTGGGGTCGTCCTGCATGATGTAGCGAACGAGGACATTCGTATCGAGGCCGATCATCGTGCCGCCGCCCCGCGCTGTGCGATGGCCGCGTTCATGGCTTCAATGGAAACGGTCTTCTTGGCTGGGCCAAACATCCCCTTGAGCGCCGTTACTTCGCTGGTAGCCGCCACGAACTCGTAGCGGCCGGGCGCGATTTGAACAAACTCAACGCGATCACCAGCATCAACCTTGAGGTCATTGCGGACCTCTACTGGGATTGTGATCTGGCCTTTGGATGTGAGGGTTGCGGTTGACATGATTAAATCCTTTTTCCTTACTTTACTGTAAGGCGCTCGAATTGTCAAGGGTGAATTGACTCAAATCGCCCGAGCAACTATGTCAGCCAGCCTTACAGATAGTGTGCACGATGAAGATCATGCACACCATGGCGAGCGAAGCTCACGCCAATCGGCCCAAGAGACGCGTTTACAGCACAGAGATCAAGACCCGGATCGCGCAGGAGTGCCGCCAACCCGGAGCGTCCGTGGCCGGCGTGGCCCTGGCCCACGGCATCAACGCCAACATCGTGCACCGTTGGGCGTGTGCGGGGTGCAGTTGCAGCCGCTGGTCGATGCCTTGAAGGACGAGATTCTCAGCCACGCGGTGCTTCATGCTGACGAGACGCCGGTGGCCATGCTTCAGCCCGGCCATAAGAAAACACATAGGGCCTATGGGACGCCGGGCTGGTTGTTCGCAGGCAGTGAACTGGCCGGCCAACGTGCTGCCGTCGTGATGAGCTTGCTGCAGTCAGCAAAGCTGCGGGATCACACGAAAGCCGCTCGGGCGCGGATGAGATCCGCAGGCGCGCGTTTCTGGCCATGGCCAACGAAGCGGCGTTGCTGCTCGCCGAAGGCGTTGCCCGGCGGGCCAGCGATGTCGACGTGGTGCTCGTGCAGAGTTACGGATTTCCGCGCTGGGAAGGATGCCCCATGTTCTGGGCGCGAAATCAGAATCGCGACCGGATGAACGCTGACTTGAAGCAGATCGCCGCAGAAGCTGGGCACGGCTTTGTCATGGCCGATTTGGATGCGATATTGGACGCGCCCAACCATTGAACAATCAGGCTTACACTCGCCGCCAACTCCCAAGAAGCACGCAAGCGGTTGAGGACAGCATCGCCATTGCGAAAAACGAGATATCGAACGAGCCGCCGCGCAGGTCGCGCAATGCGCCGACGATCCACGTACCGCAGCCAGCGCCGAGGAAGCCAAGCAGGTAGAACTCGGCGAGCCTGCGGCCGGCCTCTTGCGCGGGAAACATGGAGCGCACGAGCGAACCATAGGCGGGCAAGTACCCGCCGAACCCCAGCCCTACACAAAGCAGCCCGACAACGAGTTGCCATGGAGCCGAGGAGCACACCACAACCCAGATCCCGACGGCATGCAACAGCGAGGTGGCCATCATCACCTTGTAGGTACCGCCACGCGCCAGCTTGAGCCCCACCCCCAGCCTTGAAAAGAGCGTGATGCCAAATAGCGCCGCCATCAGGGATCCCGCCGCTGCCGGGCCGAAGCCGACATGCTCCCCATAACTCACCATGTGCCCCGCAACGCCGAAGTTGGCGGTGTTCGAGCAGAACAGGGCAGCAGCGAGCAAGGACGTTTTTCGGTTGGCGCCTCGCGCGGATGTCGACGACGGCTCGAGCCGCGGCCCCCCCTCGTGCGACGGTTGCCGGGCCGCATAGAGGCAAGCCGCCGCGAGCATGCCCACGGAGCAGATCACCCCGTAGCCCTGCAACGCGCTTCGCCACCCATAGGTTTCAGCCGCCACCCGAAGCAGAGGCGGCACAAGCAGGCCGCCCACGCTCTGCCCGCTGAGTGCGATCGCCACTGCCAGCGCTCGATGCCGATCGAACCAATGCGTTACAGCAGCGGCCAGGGGGCTGAAGAAAGCCCCCTGCCCCACCCCGCCCACAAGGAGCGCGAACGGAATGATCATCTGCCACAGCGTCTCAGCCTTGCTGACGAGAACTAGGCCCGAGCCGGTCGCCAGCGATCCAGCTACTGCGATGAGGAAGAAGCCGCGGCGATCCAGCAACCGGCCAAGGACGACAGAGCCTAGACCTGCCCCGACCATCGAAAATGCATGGACAAGGGCCACACGGCTATGGCTCCAACCGAAGTCCCGGGCAATAGGCTCGAACAGGATGGGGATCGATGTCACGGCTCCGAAGCTGAGAGACGCCATGACGAGAGTTGCCGCGGCCACGGCCCAGCTGTAGGCGGAGTCGGAACTCCGGGAGCGGACTGGTAAAGGCAGCGCTCTTGTCATCGATTACTGACCGCGTGCAGGTTCGTCCCTGGACTCGACATCCAGGCTTAATACGTCAACCCCATCGCCTGCGGCAAGGCGGTCGAGATCGAGGGGATGAAGATGATCAGCGCCAGCCCGACCAGCAACAGCAGCAGGAACGGCAACAAGGGCCTGATCATCTGCTCCATCTTGACCTTGCCCACGCTGCACGCGACCATCACCGCCAATCCCGTAGGGGGCACGAACAGCCCGATGCCCGATGCCAGCACGACGACCGTGAGCCAATGCACCATGTCGATTCCCAGAGAGCGCACCACAGGCAGCAAGATGGGAACGAAGATGAGAACGGCCGGCGCGCCTTCGAGTACCGCGCCGATGAACACGAAAATCAGCGCGGTGATGACAAGCACACCCCAGGCCGGGATCTCGTTAACTCTGATCCACGACGCGATGGCCCCCGGTACGCCCTGCGTGGCTAGCAGGTATCCGAAGATCATCGCGAATCCGATCAGCATCGTGATCACTCCGGTGGCGACGCAAGTCTCCACGAGCGCGGTGTAGATACGCTTCCAGCTGAGTCGCCGGTAGATCAGTCCGCCGACGGCCATCGAATAGAGCACTGCGATCGCGGCCATCTCCGTGACCGTCGCCACGCCCGCGCGAATGCCCCCGAAGATGAGCACGGGCACGCCCAGCGCGAGCAGCGCATCGACTAAGCCCTTGAGAACTTCCCGCAGGGACGACTTTCGGCCGGCGGGCATATCGGCCCGGCGCGCCTGGATGTGGACGAACGAGAGCATCATGACGCCGAGCACGACGGCGGGCAGGATGCCTCCCGCGAACACCGCCACGACGGAAGTGTTGGCCACCGCGGCGACGATAACCATCAGGATGCAGGGCGGGATGAGAATAGCGAACGCGCATGAAGCACCGATGACCGAGAGGCTGTACGGCCGCGGGTAACCTTCCTCCTCCAGCGGCCTCAGCATCATGGCGGACATCGCCGAAACGTCGGCGACCGTGGAGCCGGAGATGCCGGATTGCAGCATGGTGGAGCCGACCACAACCATGGGCAGGCCGCCACGGAAGCGCCCGAGCAAGGTGTACGCGAAGCGAACGAGCTTCTCGGAAATACCCCCCTGCTCCATCACTGTCCCCGCAAAAATGAAGAGCGGGATCGAGAGAAGGACGAAGGAGTCGACGCCCATCATGGTTCGGTGCACGATGAGATTGAAGGGAAGTTCCGATTGATAGAGAAGTGCCCCCAGGGAAGAGATCCCCATGGCGAAGCTGATCGGGAGGCCTAACATCACGAGGGCGACGAAGGCGGCAGAGAGGATGAGGATGGTCATGATACGCGCCTCACTCGATCAGCATGGTTTCGTTGGAGATTGCATGGGACGGCGGCATACGGGCCTGTAGCGAGTCGATGAGGTTGGCGACGCTGTAAATGACCATCAGCACGCCCGCTGCCAGGGCACTGGCGTAGAGCCACGCGATGGTGACGTCAAGCGCAGGCAGACGCTGCATGAGCGAGAAGCCCACCGTCACCCAGCTTTGCCACGTGAAGAAAACCGAGAACGCGAGGATCAGGATGTCCTGCGCGATGGCGACGGCCCGCTGGCCCTTCGCATTGAGCTTGCACACCAGCCAGTCCACACCGACGTTGGCCCGATGGCGCACCGCGATCGCGAAACCCACGAGAACCATCCAGGCGAACAGCAGCCGCGCAAACTCGTCCGACCATGTGAGGCCCAGGTCCATCGCATAGCGGCTGAAAACCGAGATCACCAGGAAAATCACCAGCAGTGCCAGCACCGCGGCGCACAGGGCTTCGGGGATCAGCAGCGCCAGCTTCCAGAACGAGTACCTGTTGGGCCTCGCGGAAACCACCGGGTCGGGCATCTGGACGTTGTCGGGATGGGGCATTTCCATGTCGCATTTCTATTGGTGAGCGGGACCGCGTGTGCGGTCCCGCAGGAGTCATACGAATTCGCGAATCAGCCTTTGGATTGGCTATCCAGCACCATCTTGAGCAGGTCCTTGTCCACCTTGCCGTCGAAGTCCTTCCAGATCGAGCGGCCGGTGGAGCGCCATTGCTGCATCTCCTGCTCCGTCGGCGTGTACGTCTGCACCCCCAGGGATGCGGCATAGGCACGCGCCTTTTCGGACATGCCCTCATCGAGCTGGTTGCCGTAGGCCTCGGCCTCCGTCGCCGCTTCCAGCACCGCTTTCTGGATGTTGGCCGGTAGCTTGTCGAAACGGTCCTTGCGCATGGCGAGCGTCTGCACGCCGATGACCGCGCGGTTACGGGTCGAATGCTTGAGGACTTCGTAGTGCTTTGCCGTGGCCAGCCAGGTCGGCATCACGAATTCGCCGTCCACGACGCCGGAGCTCAGCGCGTTGTAGACCTCGGCCCAGTCGATGGCGGTCGGAATCGCGCCCCAGGTGCGGAACATGGCGATTTCCACCGGCGATGCCGTGGTGCGGAACTTCAACCCATTCAGGTCCGCAGGCGTACGAATGGGCCGCTTCGTGTTGACGACGTCCCGGAAGCCGCCGTTGTCGAGGATCATGAGCAGCTTGAACCCGTCCTTATCGAACCGTTTGCGGATTTCCTGTCCGATCTGACCATGCATCATGCGCTTAAAGGCCTGCTCGTCATTGATGACGTAAGGCAGGTCCATGAACATGAGCGTGCGCGTGAACGCCGCCCAGTTCGCGTTGGAGGCTCCGCCGAAATCGACCGCGCCATTGACAATCGCCTCCAGCGATGTGCGTTCGTTGTAGAGCGAACCAGCAAGGTGGACCTCTACCTTGGCGGCCTTGCCGCTCTTCTGCTCGACGAGCTGGCCGAATTTCTGCAGGGCCTGGCCGATGGCTTGGTCGGCCGTGGCACCGTGCGCGAGCTTGAGCGTGGTGACGTTCTGGGCCAGGGCGCCGGCAGTCCCACCCATGGCAAACCCGGCCGCGGTCGCGACCGTCAAGAGAAATTTCAGGAGTTGAGCTTTCATGTTTCGCCTTTAATCTACAAGAATTGAAGAATTTCGACTGAGGCCGACCAGAGTCACGTCACCAGGACGTTGGATGAATAATATATATGTTTAACCCGCTTGTGATTAGTGGAAACCCCAGCTTCAATTTCGGCTTTTTGACCTGCACGAGGCTTGGCCGTCACTAATGAACTACATCTAGCAGGCTGCTGAAATACTCCCCGCGCCAGCGCGCCGCCGCTCTGACGGCAAGGGGTTTTTCACATGCCGGTGGCTTTTGATATTTCTCGTCGTTTTTAATCAATTGCGCCGATTTTTTAGACCGTTTTCCGCATTTCCTGCCCCTCATGCCGTCTGCGCACGGATTTGCCCCAAGGTGCGCATGCGCGTCAAGTTGTAGGCCGCCATCGTCAGTACAAACATCTGGTCGACGCGCTTCAAGCTGCGCACCATCACTTGGCGCATGCGCCCCACCGTCTTGGCCCAGCCAAAGCCTTGTTCAATAAGCTTGCGCTTGTTCTGCGAGATCGCGTAGCCTGCGGTGGCGGCAATCGCATCGGGCACCGCCGAGCGCCGCCCCGACGTGTTCTGCGCCACGTGCGGCGTGACGCCCATCTCCAGGCAGGCGTCAATGAATTCTTTGGCGTCTTAGCCCTTGTCCGCGCCCAGCGTAATGTTGATGGTCTCGTCGGCGGCGGCCTCGCACGCCGCCTGGATCATGACCTTGGCCGCTTCGCGCTCGGCGTAGCCATCCGCTTGAGTGACCATCGCATTGGCGATCAGCCCATGGCGGTTGTCGCTCAGGGTGTGGCCCATGAAGCGCAGCTCGCTGGCGGTCTTGCCTTTACGGTAGAGCCGCGCATCCGCATCGGTGCTGGATTCGTGCGTGGCGTTGCTACGGGTCTGGCCTTTGAAATCGGCGCCGACGTTGTTGCTGCTGGTGTCTTTGGCGTCCTTGGTGTCGCCTTCGCTCTTGCCGCCTTCACTCTTGTCGTCTTTGTTGTCGTTGCTTTCGACATCCTCGTCCTTGCCGCTCTTGAGTACAAAGCTCTTGTGAGCATACCCGCCAGGCTAGCACCGGCGATGCTTTGGAGACTTATCCAGGTACCTCGGCATCGGGGTCGAGGATGCACTCGATCTGGCTGAGCAGTTGGAAGTCTAGGGACTCGGCGGTCGGACAACGGACAAGCGGTCGCTGCCCGACCGACCAGATAATTTAGCCATACGCCCAGAAACTTACTATTGATCCGGCCCTATGAAATATGAACCGTTCGCCCTGAGCTTGTCGAAGGGTTTCGACAAGCTCAACCCGAACGGAAATTAATACATCATCGGGCCGGATCAATAATGAGGAGCCGATAGCGATCATTTGCCTAGCGGCGCGTGATGGCACTACTCCCGTTCGACCTCGAGGTAGATCCAAATGGTGTTGCCGAGGTTCTGTCGCATTAAGCAATTAATGTCACAGAAGATCGTTGATTTTATTGATGAATTTCTATTGAAAATTGCTTAATGCGACAAAACCGTTTTATGCACTGGCAGCATAAGTGCGCCCGGGGCCAGCGCGCGCTTGAAGAATTCGCCCAAATTTTTTCCTTGACTGGCTAATGCGACAAAACCCGAGCCTGCAGGTAGCCGCCGTGCAGGAAGGCGCCTGGCTGCCGGCGCGCCGTCGTGGCCATGCCTCTACTTGCCAGCCGACCGCGCATGCACTGCAGCCGCCTCTTCCATCAGGATGGGGACGGCCAGGTTGCACGAGTGGATGCCCATGACGGTAGTCAACTGAATCACCTCCAACAGTTCGTCCACCGTGGCGCCCGCCTGAAACGCGTTGCGCATGTGGCGGCGAACCCCGGGTGCATATAGGTGCGTAGTAGCCGCGTTGATGGCAACGAGCACCATTTCTTTGTACTTCTGAGGCAGGGGGCCATTGCGTTGTGGAACGCTGCGGAATGCAAGGTAGGCCTCCATGAACTCGGGATCGAGCTCGCGCAGCTGGTCCCACAACGGGTTCCAGTCACCGCGGGCGATGTGTTCCTCGCACAGCGGCGTGGCCACCACGTTTCTTGGTCGGTTCATGTAATTCTCCTGCTAGTGAATGCTGGCGTCCGATAGGATCAGGTCGGCGGCCCGTTCGCCGATCATCATGGCGGGCGCGTTGGTGTTCGACGATGCGATCGTCGGCATGATCGAGGCGTCCGCGACACGTAAGCCATGGATGCCGTGCACCTTGAGCGCGCTGTCCACGACCGAGTCACCTGCCGAGGCACCCATGCGACAGGAACCCACGGTATGCCAGGCGGTCTGGCCGGTTTCCCGGGCATAGTCCAGCAGGCCCTCGGACGCGTCCACCGCCGACCCGGGACGCTCTTCGCAGGTGATGACGCCGCTCAGCGCAGGCTGTCCGGCTATCTTTCGGATCAGGCGCAGTAGATTCACGGTGGTCTCCTGATCCTGCTCCTTCTCCAGGTAGTTGGGCTGGATCTGCGGCGGCGCGGCGGGGTCCGCCGAGACGCAGTGGATGCTGCCGCGCGACTTCGGATACAGCATGAAGCCGCCGATCGAGAAGCCGGACCATGGATCGATTCCCGCGCCAGGGCTGCGCGAGTAACGGTCCTTGCCGCTGATGTGGTAGATGCGGACCATCACGTCCGGCCGCTGCAGCGCCGGGAGGCTGCGCGTGATCGCATGCGCGGTCGACGAGGTACTCGCCAGCAGCCCGCGTCGGGTGAAGATGTACTGCAGGCCGGCGCGCATCTTGAACATCGGGCTGCGCATCAGGTCATTGATGGTTTCTGGCACGCTGCTGCGATAGGCGCAGCGCACCTGCAAGTGATCGCTCATGTGCTCGCCCACTGCCGGCAGGTTGTGCAGGGGCTGGATGCCTGCCTGCAGCAGCCGCCTCGCGTCACCGATGCCGGACAGCTCGAGCAGTTGGGGCGACTGGATCGCGCCCGCGCTTAACACCACCTCCCGACCGGCGCCGGATTGGCGCACCTGGCCCTGCCAGTCATATTCGACGCCGGTGCAGCGGGTGCCGTCCAGCAGAACGCGGCGCACCAGCGCGCCGGTGCGCACGACGAGATTCGCGCGGCTGCGCACCGGATGCAGGTACGCCACGGCGGCGCTCCAGCGGCGGCCTCGCCAGGCGGTCTGCTCGAGGTATCGCACGCCTTCGTAGCTGCCCGCGTTGTAGTCCGGAGTGTCGGGGATACCCTCCTCGCGGCAGGCGGCCACGTAGGCGTCGGAGATCCTGTCCGTATCGGTGGCGCCGCGGTCGGAGATGCGCACCGGCCCGTCCCGCCCGCGTAGCGGGTTCTTGCTGTGGAGGTTGGATTCCAGCCGCTTGAAGTAAGGTAGCAGATCGCGAAAGCTCCAGCCGGTCACGCCCTGCTGCTGCCAGCTGTCGTACTCCGCCGGATCGCCCCAGACATACGCCATGCCGTTCAGCGCACTTGAGCCGCCCAGCACCTTGCCGCGTGGCCAGTAGATCCGCTGGCCCTTCAGGGTCTCCTGCGGCTCGGTCTCGAAACGCCACGCATACTTGTCGTTGGTCAGCAGCTTGCCCACGCCAAGCGGGACATGGATCCAGACGTTGCGGTCGGGCCCCCCGCCTTCGAGCAGCAGCACGCGGAACCGGCCGCAACTGGTGAGGCGGTTGGCGAGCGCGCAGCCCGCGGAACCGGCCCCGACGACGATGTAGTCGAACTGTTCCACTTGCTCAGCCCTGTGACGTTGCGCGATGCTTGAAGGAGTCGCGCCGGAAGCTGTACAGGGCGTTCGGGTCTACCTGTACGTCGACGATGGCGGGGCGGCCGCAGGCGATGGCGCGCTCCACGGTCTTCGCCAGGTCGGCGGCGCGTTCCACGCGGAAGCCGGCGGCGCCCCATAGCTCTGCCAGCTTGTCGTACGGCGGGTTGGGCACGTCGGCGCCGATGTAGCGCTGACCGAAGAAGTCGCGTTGGTAGGCCTTCTCTGCTCCCCAGCAACCGTTGTTCATCACGATGCAGACGGTGTTGATGCCGTTCTCCACCGCCGTGCCAATCTCGCTGTGGGCCATGCCGAAACCGCCGTCGCCCATCAGGCTCACCACGGTGCGGTCCGGGCACGCCAGTTTCACGCCCAGGCCGCAGGCATAGGAAAACCCGACCAGGCCGAAGTCCAGCGGCGTGAATAGCGCCGGCGGCTGGCAATAGCGCAGGTTGTCCGTCGCCTGCAGGCACAGCGTGCCCGCATCCATGGTGTACATGGTGTCGTCCGGCAGCACATCGCGCAGCGTCTTGAACAGGAAGGCTGGTTGCAGGGGGTCGGCGCCGCCGCCCGCGTCGTCATCGCGCTTGACCAGCATGGCTGTTCGCGCTTCCATGAATGCGTCCGTCCACGCTCGCGCGTCAGCACCGGCCGTGTGCCCTTGCAGCAATGTGCCCAGATCCGATGCGATCTCGCGCGCAGAGCCAACCAGGCCCAGCTTCACCGGGAAGAAGCGGCCGATCGCGGCGGGATCCGCCTCCACCTGGATGATCTGGGCTTCGCGGTTGATGTTGTCGTAGGAATAGAAGGTGGTGTTGAAGCCGATGCGTGTGCCCAGTGCAAGGATCACGTCGGCGCGGCGCGCCAGGTCCGACGCGACTAGGTTGCCGCGCGGCCCCATTTGGCCGCCATACAGGCGATGGCTGCAGGGGATGGCGTCGCCGTGACCAGGGGACATGACCACCGGTGCTTGAAGGCGCTCTGCCAAGGCCAGCACCTCCTCGTAGCATCGGCTGTTCTTCACCCCGCCGCCGGCCAGGATCAGCGGCTGCTTGGCGCCGCGCAGCAAGTCGGCGGCCTTGGCTAGCAGTTCGCGCGAGGCGGTGAAGCCGCCTTCAAACTGCCGCCCCTCCGGGCCATGGAAGTCGGGAAATTCGGCGGCCTCGGCGAGCAGATCGCGCGGTAAGTTCAGCAACACGGGGCCGCGGCGGGGACTGAGGGCGGTGCGGAAGGCCTCGCGCATCATCTCAGGAATGCGGGAGGTCTGGGTCAACGTCCAGGTCTTCTTTGTGATGGGCTTGAATAGCGACTGCTGGTCCACTTCCTGGAAGGCATCGCGATAGATGTGCGCCGAGGACAAGGACCCGGCGAGAGCCACCACCGGCGAGTAGGCGGCGTGCGCCTGTGCAAGGCCGGTCACGAGGTTGGTGGCACCTGGCCCATTCTGGCCGGCCAAGAAGACACCGGCCTTGCCGGATGCACGGGCGTAGCCGTCCGCCATGTGAACGCCGGTGCGCTCGTCGCGCACACCGATGAAGCGCACCATGGGCGCATCGAACAGGGCATCGAAGATTTCCATGCCGGCCGATCCGATTAGGCCGAATACGTGCGACACGCCTTCGGCGCGCAGCGCCTCCACGACGGCTTGTCCGCCGGTGATCTTGGTCATTGTTAAGTCTCCACTATTGAAATTTGCCCGCGGGGGTCAGCTATGCGGCGCGCAACATCACACGCCTCGTATGCTATTTTAAATGTCGACATTTTGTTTGTCAACCCTACTTCCTCGAAACCGTTCTCAAGAAATTCTGGGGATTGGGGCTGCCGGCACGGCGCCCCCTGTCAGCTGATTGCGGAGTTCCTCGAGCGCGGCACTGCGGTTGTTTAGCGCCAGTGTGCGGTGGTGAAAGGCGGCGGCCTCGCCGTCGCCCTGCACCACCGCCTGCACGACAAAAGCCCAAGTCGCAAGCGACCGCTTACGGCGCGCCTCAGACGCCAAGCTCAGGCGCACATAACGGCCGATGCGCTGTGCGAAGTCGTTGATGTAAGAAGCCAACACTTCATTGCCCGACATTCGCACCAGCGTGTCCACCATACCGTTGCTGGCGTGCGTGTAGGCATCAAGGTCACCGACGCTTTCGTGGAGTTTCTCCAACTGCGCGCGCAACACTTTGGCGTGCTCCTCGGTACACCGGTCGGCCGCCAGCCGTGACCCTGTCGCGAGCAGTGATGCGCGAACCTCGAAAAGATCGTCGAGCTCCTTCGCGGAAAGCTGGGTCACGTGTGCGCCGCGCTGTGGCTGGATCCGGACCAGCCCCCTCTGCTCAAGAACGCGAAGGGCCTCGCGGATCGTTGCGCGGCTCACATTGAAGGAGTCCGCCAGTTCGATCTCACGCAGGCGGCTTCCGGGCTCATATTGTCCTTCGATGATCCGCGCCCCGAGGTGCTGCGCGACCTGCAGCGGCAGCGTGTGCAGCAGCGGCATTACGTTCGAGAAGGCCATGGACGGTGCCGGCCCTTACTCGGGCGTGATGCCGCTGTCGCGGACCAGCTTGCCCAGCGTGAGTATCTCGTCGGCAATGAAGCGATCGAACCCGGCGAGCGTGAGCTTCTCCTGCACTAGGCCCTGCCTGCGCAGCTTGTCGGCGACATCGGGCATCGCGGAAACCCGGTTGACCTGCTGCACGAGCGACTCCATCACCGGCCGGGGCGTGTTGCCGTGCATGACGAGCGCATACCAGATGCTGGAATCGAACCCGGGGTAGCCCGTTTCAGCGACGGTCGGCGTGTCGGCCATCATGGGGATGCGTTGCGGGCTGGTCACGGCAAGCGCGCGGGTGCGCCCGCCCTTAATGAGAGGCAGTGCTAGCGCGATCGGGGGGAAGGCCAGGTCGAGCTGCTTGCCAGCGACGGCGCTCACCGCCTCCTGCACGCCCTTGTAGGGGACGTGTACCATCTGCAGGCCGGCCACGGTACGGAAGTATTCGCCGGCCAGGTGAGTGGCCGATCCCACGCCGGCGCTACCGTACGTGAGCGAACCCGGCTTCTGCTTGCCCATGCGGATCAACTCTTCGAGTGTCTTGGCCGGGTGATCGTTCGGGACGACGACGACGCTCGGCGACTTGGTGAGCAACGCCAGCCCTGAGAAGTCCTTTTTGGTGTCATAGGGCAGCTTGCTGCGAAGCGCAGGGTTCACCGCATGCGCGGAAGACACGAAGAGCAGGGTCTGCCCGTCTGCGGGCTGCGACAGTAGGTACTGGGAGGCCGTCATGCCCCCGGCGCCGGGCTTGTTGTCCACGATCACGGGCTGGTCAAGCAGGCCCGTGAGCTTTTCGGCATAGATGCGGGCAATGATGTCCGTCAGTGCGCCAGCCGAAAACGGCACGACGATGCGAACGGTTTTGCCCGACGTCTGGGCGTGGAGCAAGGCGGCGGGAAATGCGCCGGCGGCACCTGCGGCGCCGAGAATCTTCAGGGTTGTCCGACGGCTGGTCATGGAGGTGCGTCCTTCAGGTTTTGTCAAATTGACAGAATGTCGACAAATTTTAGTGAGCTTGTATCCATGCGTCAAGTCCTAGCCTTGTCCAATGAGGTGTGAGCCTGACCGGGACACGTATTTCCACCCAAGAATGAGCCTGAGCCAGCGGATTTGCGGTTGAACTGGTGGCTTGATCATCCAAAGATGGTGATCAACATGGACGAGGCCAAGCTGCGCACCATTGCGCAATTGCAGGAGTTGTACCTGCTGGGATTCTTCGGCGCGGGCACGGGATCATGGCTGGTCGGCGCGCTGCGCGACGTGCGCGGCGGATAATGGGATGCTAGGAGCCTGTCGGGCTTGGGGCGTCGAAAGCGAAAATAGGCCCCGGCGAGGACAGTTTTTGCCGGATTTGCAGGCCCATAGCCCAACTATGGGACAAAAAGACGGTGAAAAATGGACCGCTGCGGTCGATTTGCAGCCGACGATTCCCAAGTCCGACAGGCTCCTAGGCTTCTTGGCGATGGCTTCGCTTGCCACCATCGGCCCGGCCATCCTGCTCGCGCGGCGCCGCAAGCTCGATGAACCGAATTCCACCTAATGAGGACCTCCCCATGACCGACACAGCGGCCGCGCACTGGCGCATCTACCCTCTCGAACTCGGTCGCCGGACCGCGCACCGCGCATGGTTTTTCTATCTTTCCGAGGACAGCGGCCCCCAGGAGATCGCCTATCGCGCATGGCTCGTGCGCCGGGGCGACGATTGCATCCTGGTGGACACCGGCCCACCGCTGGATGAAGCGCAAAGGCGCGGCCTGCGCGACACGGTGCGTGTCGACGTCGCGCTGCGCCAGCTCGGCGTGGAGGTGGAGCAGGTGACCGACGTGGTCCTGAGCCACCTCCACTGGGACCACGCGGCGTCCGCGGACCTGTTCCCGCATGCGCGCTTCCACGTGCAACGGGGTGAAATCGAATTCTTCCGCGGGCGGGCTCACGAGCATCCCGCGACCTCACGCTTCTTCAGCCATCAGCAGATGCTGACCGCGCTGCTCGACTCCGGCAGCGTCGATGCCGTGGACGGCGAGCGCGAGTTGCGTGACGGCGTACGGCTGTTGCACGTTGGCGGCCACACGCCGGGCTCGCAGATTGTCACCGTGCAGCGCGAGGATGGGCTCGCCGTGATCGCCGCCGATGCGATCCCGCTGAACCGAAACTTCACGGACTTCGTCCCGAACGGCATCCTCGTGAACGTCGTCGACGCGATAGCGGCCCTCAAGGCCGTGCGCGCCCTGCGTCCCGTCGAGATATATACCGGCCACGACCTCGAGCCCAGCCTTCGTCCATGAAAGTGGGCGTGATCGGCGTGGGCGTGTAGGTTGCGTCACCGCCTCCAATGACCGCGCCCACCCTCTCAGTCGGCGCCGGCTGAGAACTTCGCGCGGTGCGCCTCGACCGTACGCAATGTCGCCAGGCCGCGTGCGGCTTGGGCGAGCTCGTCGAACACCGGCACGCCGCTGGCCACCGCCTGCATCCGGTATTCGCGCTTGCGCTCGTCCGTTTCGGGATCGCTGTCGGACCGCAGCACAAGGGCGACATGGAGGCCAGACTCGTCCGACTCGCGCACCCGCAGCACGGCGCGAATGATGTTGCCCAGCATGTCGACGTGGCGAAAGCCAAGGATCACCGTCATGTTGACGTGGATCACCAGCACGTCAGCGCTGCCGCTCGCCGCGACGGCAGAGATGATTCGTTCTGCCACCCGGCCTTCGTCCTGCTGGAGCGCACCCGCCGGGGTTTTGTCGCATTAAGCAATTTTCAATAGAAATTCATCAATAAAATCAACGATCTTCTGTGACATTAATTGCTTAATGCGACAGAACCCCGAAACCCACCCTCTGAAGCTCGCGGCTTGAACAATACGTGTGTGAACTTCCGAAGTGGACTACTAAGGAAGAACACACGTGGAACAGCAGTTTCGGTTCAAAGAGGACTGCTCGGTGTCAAGCTTCGAGCAAGTGAGCGAAAATGACCAGTGTTTCCGAACGCCGGGCATGCTCGCACCGGTGCGTCGGATCTTCCCAATTCTGCAAGGTCTCATCGCATGCCCAATTCAAAACTGACGTCCACCGAATCCAGAGTCGATCCAGACCCATTGCTCGCTGGCCGCGTCGCCTCCGGGACTAAACGGGACGTTCTGGTCAACATGGGAAACGGTGCCCTTCCCCTGTACAAAAGCATCAAGCTCGAATTGATACGCGCGATTGGTGGGGGAAACATCCAGGACGGCATGGCGTTGCCCACCGAAAAAGAGCTTGCCGAGCAGTATGGGGTGAGTGTGGGGACCGTGCGCCGCGCGATGGCGGACCTGGTTGCGGACAAGGTGCTGGTGCGCCAGCAGGGCCGGGGTACGTTCCTCGCCCCATTCGACTCGTCGCGTATGCTCAACTCGTTCTGGCACATCGTGCGCAAGGATGGCGCGCGCGAAGTCCCGATCGTACAGACGCTCAGGTTCGAAGAAGCCAGTGCGAATGAAAACACCGCCAAGCTCCTCAAGATCGAGCAGGGTGATCCCATTTTCTGGATTGTCAATCTGATGATGATGGGCGGGACGCCGATGCTGCTCGACGGATTGCACATTCCGCAAGCCCTGTTCCGCGGCCTCACGAGGTCGCAGTTCGTCGGTCGCGACTCGACGATCTACGACTTGTATCGCAATGCTTTCGGCGTCACTGTTGTCAAGACGGTCGATCAGGTCAGCGCCGTTGCTGCAGATCCAGAAACGGCAAAAAAACTAGACCTTGCACTGGGGACGCCTCTTCTGGAGATCCTGCGGGTAGCCTCCACGCTAGACGAGCAGCCCGTCGAACTGCGCCGATCGCTGATGTACACCGGAAAATATGAGTTCGTCGACGTCACCGGGGGCTCGAACTCCCTGTGATCCGGAAGGCCTCGGCGCTTGGGGCCGCCAAGAATATCGTAACCCGACTGAGTTCCCCATGCCGACTGCATGCTGGTGAAACAGTAACACTAAGGCAATAAGACAGGTCAGCCTTATTAGGGTTTCTACGGTTACTAAAAAGATATATATGATTCATACTTTTTGTTCTAGGAGCTGAATATTATGGAAATCTCACAAGGAATCGGAGAGCGAGTGGCTGGCACGCGGATAGAGGAGCTTCCGCAGGCCGCGATCGACTATAGCGCGACGCTGGCGATGAGCGCGTTGGGGGCCATGGTGTCGGGGCACCGCTGCACGGGCGGACCCGAGACAATCCGCTACGTCAAGCGGCAGGGTGGGGTCCCGGAGGCCACCGTGCTGGGCGGCGGCTTCAAGGCTTCCGTCGAACTGGCGGGCCTGGCCAACGGGACGTTTGCGCACGCGACAGAATACGAGGACGACAGTTTTCCGGAGGCGGTCTCCAGCTACACCCTGTTCCCGCCGATTTTCGCGTTGGCTGAACATCTGCGCTCTCCAGGATCGAGGGTGATCGAAGCCTTCGTGGCCGGCTACGAAGCGCAGGCCCGCATAGGGCTGGCGTGCCGCGAAGCGCGGCGCATCGGCTACATGGTGCTGAGCCTTGCCGGTTCGATCGGCGTGGCTGCGGCGGCCGCCAAACTGCTGGGCCTCAATGCGAAGCAGACGACGCATGCCATCAGCATTGCCGCGTCGCAGGGCGGCGGTATCGGCTACCAGACGGGGACCACCGCGCACATCTTGGAGATGGGCTTTTCCGCCCGCAACGGCATCACGGCGGCGTTCATGGCTGCCGAAGGCATGACGGGCCAGCTCG
The DNA here is from genome assembly GCF_002278925.1 of Polaromonas sp. 39-63-25. Taxonomy (GTDB): domain Bacteria; phylum Pseudomonadota; class Gammaproteobacteria; order Burkholderiales; family Burkholderiaceae_C; genus Polaromonas. The sequence goes on along the minus strand of NZ_NCJH01000001.1, from coordinate 55,427 downwards.
ACGTCCTGGAGGCTCCGCGCGGGCTGATGAACATGATCACGGGCGGCAAGGTGGAAGCGCCGGAGAAGATTCTGGAAGATTGGGGCAATCCCTATCGCATCTTCGAGATCGGCATCAAGTCTTATCCCTGCTGCTATCACCTGCAGCGTATCATCGAGGCCACGTTCGAACTGAAGCGCGAGCGGGGCCTGCGGCCGGAAGACATCCGTAACGTGGACGTGGAAGTCAATGCCTTCTTCCCCACTGTGGTCCAGCATCCGGAGCCGCGCACGGAAATCGAGTCGCAATTCAGCCTACCCCATTCCGTCGCCATCGCGATGATCGAGGACGACGTGTTGCCCTCGGGCTTTTCCCGTAAGAGCATCGAGGACGAGCGCTTCCGCAGCTTCCGCCCCAAGGTGAAGACCATCGTGCGTGAGGATTGGGGTTGGGCCCCGACTGGGTGGACGCCGCGCATCACCTACACCCTGGCCACCGGCGAAGTCATCGTCCGCGAACCGAAAGCTGCCAAGGGCCAGCCTCCCGCGCTGCTGGGCTTCGATGAATGCATCCCGAAGTATCGGGGCTGCGTGGACGACCTGTTGCCTCTCGAGCATGTCCAGCGCTCCATCGAGATGTTGCGCAACCTGCGAAACCTGCCGGACACAAGCGCCCTGGTGGCCGAGGTCTCGGCGATCCACAACAAATAACACGAAGGTGATTACTTGAAATCCATAGCCGAACTGACCCAGAATGACGTCGAGAGAATTCTCGAAATCGTCGATCGACTGAACGACATCGAAGTCCACCTGGAAGTGGAGGGGATGAAGTTGCACGTGCGCAAATTCAGCGACGCCACGCTGGGTGGCCTGGCGCCGCCGGCTGCGCCGCAGCAAGTGTCGATCGTCCATCAGCCAAAAACGGCATTGCCGATGGGTCAGCCGGCCCGATCCCCGGCGCCTGCGCCGGTGGTGAAGCCTGTTGCCGCGGTAGCCGATGCAGGCCTGCTCGAGATTCGCGCGCCGATGCTCGGCCGGTTCTACAGCGCGTCGTCGCCAAGCGAGCCGGCGTATGTCCAGGTCGGCTCGAAGGTGAGGCCGGACGACACCGTTTGCATTCTCGAAGTGATGAAGCTGTACAACAGCGTGCCCGCGGGTGTCGCCGGAACCATGGTCGAGATCCTGGTCGAGAGCGGGACAATGGTCGAAGAGGATGCCGTGCTCTTTCGCGTGAGGCCGGAATGACGCGCCAGATCGGAATCATCGACACCACCCTGCGCGATGCGCAGCAGTGCCTTTGGACGACGCGCATGACCGCGGGCATGATGGACCCGGTTGCGGAAACCATGGACCGCGCCGGCTTCGACATGATCGATTTTATGGCGCCGGTCCAGTTCGATGTGTGCGTGCGATACCTGCGCGAGGATCCCTTCGAGAAGGCACGCCACTTCCGCAAGAAGTTCGAGCGCACTCCGCTCAGGGGCTACTGCCGCAGCAAGAGTCTGACCGGTTTCGGCCTCGCACCCGACGACATGGTGGAGCTGTGGATCGAGCGGCTGGCCGCGAGCGGCTTCCGGGTCGTCGGCACGCTCGATTCGTTGCTGGACGTGGACAACATGGCGGTGAGCATCCGGCACGCGAAGAAGGTCGGCATCCAGTCCGTCGGAGCGCTGGTGTTCTGCGAAAGCCCGCTGCACACGGACGAGCTCTATGCTCGCACTGCCCGCGAGCTCGTGGAGCGCTGCGGCGTCGACGGGATCATGATCAAGGATTCGGGCGCCCTGCTCACGCCGGACCGCATCCGCACCCTGGTACCCGCCCTGAAGGCCGTCATCGGCAAAGTGCCTCTGGAACTACACAGCCACTGCAATACCGGGCTGGCGCCGCTGGTGTATCTCGAAGCGGTTCGCCTCGGCGTTGACCAGCTGCACACATCCATCGCACCGCTCGCCAGTGGTCCGGCGCAACCCGCCACGCAGGGGACTCTGCGTAACCTGGAGCTCTCGGGCTTCTGGACGCGTCTGGAGGCCGGCTGCATCGACGAGGTGAGCGAGTACCTCGAGGTGCTGGCTGATCGGGAAGGATTTCCCCGGGGCGCTCCGATGGAGTATGACGCCTTCCACTACAAGCACCAGATGCCAGGCGGAATGATGGCGAATTGGCGCTTCCAGCTGCAGCAGTCCGGGCTGGAAAGCCGATTCGAAGAGATCCTCGAGGAGATCGCCCGGGTCCGCGAGGACCTGGCTTGGCCGATCATGGTGACGCCGTTCTCCCAGATCATTGCCGTGCAGGCGATGCTCAACGTCGTCAATGGCGAGCGCTATCGCGTTGTGCCCGACGAAGTGAAAATGTACGCGCTGGGGCACTTCGGCAAGCTGCTTGGGCCAGTCAACCCTCAGGCGCTGGACCGGATCGTCTCGCATGGCTCGAAGAGGATTCCGCTCAAGCCGCAGCCGATGGAACCGGCGCTCGCGGGACTACGCAAGGCCTACCCGAACATGTCCGACGACGAGCGCCTGCTGCGCTACATGTTCCCGGCGGACGACGTCGACAAGACCTACGCGGCGAAACCGCTCAAGCTCACGCTGCCCGCGGGCGGGCCCGTGCCGCGCCTGATCGAGGAGCTCGCCAAGCGGCCGGTACTCGCTCACTTTGAACTTGAACGCAACGGCGCGCGCATCGCGGTGACGCGGCACGCGCCGGCGCGACAGATCGTTTAACAACCAGGAGAACCTGATGAAGCGAAGCGGAACCGTGGTCGTCATGTACGACGCGCCGGCCGAGGCCGATGCCTGGATGCATGGCCCCCATTACGAAGAGGTAAAACGTACGCGTGGCGTGACCGATGTGAAGCGCTATGAAGTCGTGGATGGCCCCGAAGGGTCCCGCAAGTACATCGCGTTGATTGAAAGCACCGACATCGACGCGACCGTCGGCTGGCGCAGCAGCTCCGATGGGCAGCGCTCCCAGGCCGAGGCGAACGAACGTGGCGTTACCAACCGTTACGCCTTGATCTGCAAGCGAATCTACTAGACAAGAGGACATACTTATGATGCTTCCCCCGATCATCGACATGCGCTTGCGCCCCCCTGTCTACGCGTGGACGAAAGGGTCTGTGTTCCGGACCGCTATGCACTATCCGCGCCACTGCATATCGTTTAAAGGCGCCCGTTCCGCCTGGCTGGAAGACGTGGACATTCTCTTCCAGGAAATGGATTCTGCGGGCGTGAAGTACGGGGTCGCCATGGGCCGGGCCTCGAGCGGCGCCGGGAACCTGGGCGGCGTGTCGAACAAGGAGATCGTCGAGCTCCTGGACACCTATCCAAATCGCTTCCTGGGGTTCCTCGGCGTGGACATGGAGGCGATTCCCGAGAGTCTTGCGGAAATCCGCGAGCTCGCCAGTGCGCGTGGCGTGAAGGGCATATCGATCGAACCGGGCTCCGGGAAAGTTCCGCGCTGGTCCGACGACAAGTCGCTCGACCCGGTGTACGAGCTCGCGCAGGAACTCAAGCTACCGGTCTCGATTTCGCTGTCCGGCCTCCTGTCGGCACTTGCCGGGCACGAGATCACCTGGTCCCGCCCGACATCGATCCAGATGGCGGCCCAGCGCTACAAGGATGTGAAGTTCATCGTTTCCCATGCGGCATGGCCCTACGCAGACGAGATGGTCGTCGTGGCGCTCGCCTGCCCGAACATCTATGTTTCTCCGGATCTTTATGCCAGCACGGCGGGGATGATCTGTGCGGAGAGCTACGTGAAGGGCGCGAACCTGTTCCTTGAGGACCGAACGCTGTTCGGTACCGCCTACCCAGTGCGCGACATCCAGGACTCGTTGCGCGACTTCCTAGACATGGGCTGGCGCAAGGACATCATCAACAAGATTCTCTGGACCAATGCAGCGAAGCTGCTGAACGTCGATTGAGGGTGGACTGTGACTAATAAAATCGCCGTCATTGCTGGAGCCCAGGGGATTGTGGGACGCGCGCTCGTCGAGCAACTGCGCGCCGGCGGGGATTGGGACATTGTGTCGCTCTCCCGCAGGGCTGCCGACGCCGAGCCCGGCGTGCGGCACGTACAGGTCGACCTGCTCGATGTCGGGGACTGCTCAGCGAAGCTGCGTGACGTGGGCGAAGCGACGCACGTGTTCTTCACCGCCTACGCGCCGCGGGCGACCGCCGCCGAAGAGGTCGCGCCCAACCTCGCCATGGTCGTCAACCTGGTCGAAACCCTTGAGCGAGTGGCTCCGCGACTTGCCCATGTGCAACTGATGCAGGGCACCAAGTGGTACGGTAATCATCTGGGCCCCTTCCGCACCCCGACGCGCGAGGACGATCCGCGCCACATGCCGCCTAACTTCTATTACGACCAGCAGGATTGGCTCGAAGCGCGGCAATACGGCAAGCGCTGGAGTTGGTCGGCGCTGCGCCCGCACTGCATCTGCGGCTTCTCGGCGGGCAGCCCGATGAACCACCTCATGGCGCTGTCGCTGTACGCGACGCTGTCCAGGGAGCTCGGCCTGCCGCTGCGCTTTCCGGGGTGCCCAGAAGCGTTCGGAGCGCTGTACCAGTTCACTGATGCAAGGTTGCTCGCCCGAGCGATGGAATGGGCCGCTACGAGCACGGCCTGCGAAAACCAGGCCTTCAACATGACAAACGGCGAGCCTGAACGCTGGAAGAACCTCTGGCCCGACATCGCAGGCTACTTCGGCATGGAAGCCGGCGACGTACAGCAGATCACGTTGACCCGTGTGATGGCGGACAAGGGGCCGCTGTGGGCCCGCATGTGCGAGAAGTACCAGCTCAAGCCCTACGCGCTGGACCAGCTCGTGAACTGGAGTTATGCGGACTGGGCCTACACCACCCCGTACGACCAGGTGTCCAGCCTGGCCAAGGCGCGGCGCGCCGGATGGAACGAAGTGCTGGATACGTCGGCAATGTTCCGTTCTCTGCTGGCCGATCTGGTGACTCGCAAAGTGATTCCCCCTGCGCCTGTTCGATCCGGCACGGCCGTTGGCCGCGCCGACTAAACAACTTTTAACCAGAGAACTAAGTCATGACTATCCGAAGTGTCCTCATTGCGAATCGCGGTGAAATCGCCGTTCGCATCATCCGCGCCTGCCGCGAACTCGGCATCGAAACGGTGCAGGCCTTTTCCACCGCCGACGAAAACTCGTTGGCTGTGAGGCTCGCTGACCGATCCGTTTGCGTCGGCGGCCCCTCGCCGACGGAGAGCTATCTCAATGTGAACGCACTCGTTCAGGCAGCGCTCACGTCCAAGGTGGATGCCGTGCATCCAGGTTATGGCTTCCTGTCGGAGAACGCGGGATTTGCCGAAGCTGTGCTGGCTGCGGGGTTGACTTTTGTCGGTCCCGATCCGAGCGCCATCCGGCTCATGGGAGATAAGGCTGCGGCGCGGAAGCTTGCCATGGAAACCGGCGTTCCGGTTGTGCAAGGCTCGCCCGACCCGGTCGCCGACGTGGAGGAGGCAGCTCGGCTGGCCGCGGAAATCGGTTACCCAGTGCTCGTCAAGGCGTCAGCCGGCGGCGGTGGGCGCGGCATGCGCGTGATGGAAAACGAGAAGCAATTGCGTGAAGGGCTGGAGCGTGCGTCATCCGAAGCGAAAGCCGCTTTCGGCAGTGGCGAGGTATACATCGAGCGATATATCTCCCCCGTGCGCCACGTCGAAGTCCAGGTGATGGGTGACGGCAAGGACGTCATCCACTTCGGGGAGCGCGATTGCACCATCCAACGCCGCCACCAGAAGCTTTTGGAAGAAAGTCCGTCGCCCATCGTTTCCGAAGACCTGCGCAAGCGCATGACCCACGCCGCCTGCCAGCTCGCCCGTGCCGTGAACTACAAAGGTGCGGGTACCCTCGAATTCATCGTCGACGCGGCGGGCTCCGAGTTCTTCTTCATCGAGATGAACACCCGGATCCAGGTGGAGCATCCCGTCACCGAAGCGGTCACCGGTGTGGACCTCGTGAAGCTCCAGCTGCGCGTCGCGTCGGGCGAGCCCCTGCCGCTGCGGCAGTCGGACGTCCGTTTTCACGGCCACGCCATTGAATGCCGCATCAATGCCGAGGACTCCGAGAAGGGCTTCATGCCCCGGCCCGGCAAACTGACCGAATTCGAACTGCCCGCCGGTCCCGGCGTGCGCGTGGACACGCATGCCTATGCCTCCTACGACCTGCCGCCTTATTACGACTCGCTGATTGCCAAGCTCATCGTCTGGGATGAAACCCGCGAGGCAGCGATTGCGCGAATGCAGCGCGCGCTGCGGGAGCTGCATATCTCCGGCGTCAAGACGACCCGCGAATTCCACCAGAGGCTCCTCGCGGAGCCGGCCTTCGCGAAGGCCGAGGTGAGCACGCAGTTCGTGCGGGACACGATGTACGCGGAACACCCGATGCGCCACATGCTTTGAACGGACAAGGAAACAATATGACACATGAGCAGATGATCGCCGAGTACGAGCTGGCACGGAAAAAGGCGCTGGGGATGGGTGGTCCCGAGAAGCTCGCGAAGCGCAAGGAACAGAACATCCTCAACGCCCGCGAAAGGCTCGAGGTGCTGCTGGACGAAGGCAGCTGGGCGGAGAGCGGCCTGTTCGCGACATCCCACCGCGCGGAGATGCGCGACCGTACGCCGGCCGACGCGAAGATTGCCGGCTTCGGCAAGGTCGAGGGCCGCCAGGTCGCCGTGGTCTCGAACGACTTCACTGTGCTCGGCGCTTCGAGCTCGGTGATCAACGGAAAGAAGATACGCCACATGCGCGAGGTGGCGTCGAAGTCGGGAATGCCCTTGATCATGCTGGGCGAATCCACCGGCGCGCGCATGCCGGATCGCATGGGTGCGGAGGGCCGCGCCCTCCTAGGCCAAGATGCCTACGAATACCGGCGCCTGCGCGAGTCCCCGTGGGTGAGTGCCTTGCTCGGCGCATGCTACGGTTCTTCCACATGGTACGCCTGCCTGTCGGATTTCGTCGTCATGCGGCGCGGCGCCACGATGGCCGTTGCCAGCGGCCGGGTGACGTCCGCTGCGATCCGCCAGGAAATCGATTCTGAAGATCTCGGCGGCTGGAAGATGCATGCCGAAACGTCCGGTCTCGTGGATGCCGTCGTGGAGACGGACGAGGAGGCGCTTGCCCACATTCGAAAATGGCTCAGTTACCTGCCCAGCCACCAGAACGAGGCGCCCCCCGTCCACCCCGTGCCAGAAGGTTCGGACGGACGCGGCCACCGCATTGTCGATCTGATGCCGGAGGACAGCGCAAAGGTCTACGACGTCCGGAAGATCGTCGAAACTGTCGTCGATGTCGGCAGCATGATGGAGCTCAAGCCCCGTTTCGGGCGCTCCATCTGCACAGCGCTGGCGCGCATCGAAGGCCGCTCGGTCGGGATCGTGGCCAACAACCCGCTCTTCAAGGGCGGCGCCATCGACGTCGATGCATGCAACAAGGTCATCGGCTTCCTCGTGCTGTGCGACTCGTTCAACATCCCGCTGGTCTTCATGGTCGACCAACCGGGTTTCCTGATCGGCGTGGAAGGCGAACGCCGCGCGGCCCCGGGCCGGATCATGAACTGGATGAACGCGCTGGCGCTTGTCACGGTACCCAAGATCTCCGTGATCATGCGCAAGAGCTATGGGCAGGCCTACCTCAACATGGGCGGCGGTCGTAATTCGGATGAAGTCATCTCTTGGCCAACCGCCGATCTCGGCTTCATGGCGCCCTCGGTCGGCGCCAGCGCGCTGTTCGGTGTGAAGGAAGAAGATGACCCGGTACGTTACCGCCAGCTCGTCGAAGAGTTGTCGAAGGATACGTCCGCGTGGCGCCTCGCGGCGCTCTACGAGACACAGGCGGTGATTGACCCCCGTGACACGCGGGAGACGCTGGCGCGCCTGCTGGAGGTGCATCGCACGCGGCAGGGCAAGGCTGTCGGACAGCACCTGCTCGCCAACTGGCCCACAACTTTCTAAATAACAGAACAGGACAAGACATGTCGCAAACGAAGGTGCTTTCTGAAATCAACGGCTCGATGTGGAAGGTTTTGGTGAAGGAGGGTGACGTGGTGTCCGAAGACGACACCCTGGCCGTCGTCGAATCCATGAAGATGGAAATTCCCGTGCTCGCGCCCATGAGCGGAACGGTGGACAAGATCCTGGTGGTGGAAGGCCAGGTCGTGATCGAAGGCGTGCCGCTCATGTTGATGAGTCATTGACGGGGAGCGAAGATGTACGAACAAGTGGCCATGGCGCTGCGGGCGGCGCGGAAAAACGGGCAGCACGCGCTCGACGAGCCCACCGGAAAGAATATTCTGCGTGCCGTCGGCATTCGCGTGCCGCGGTCGGTGGTCATCGAGGCGGGAATGGACGCTCATGCCGCCGTAGCGGACCTCAAGCCGCCGCTGGCACTCAAGGTGGTAGCCACCGGCGTCATCCACAAGAGCGACGTGGGCGGCGTGAAGTTGAATCTGCGCAATGGTGCGGATGTCGCCTCGGCCATCGCCGACTTGGCGCAGTCGCTGCGCGCACGGGATATCCAGGCGGAAGCGTGGCTGGTCGAGGAGATGGCGCCGCGAGGCGTGGAGGTGGTGGTCGGCGGCACGATGGACCCCGAGTTCGGCCCCATGGTGATGGTGGGCCTGGGCGGTGTCTTCGTCGAAGTACTCAAGGATGTCGCTTTCCGGATATGCCCCATCACGGAGCGCGACGCCCGCGACATGCTCGACGAATTGAAGGGGGCCGCGCTGCTGCACGGCGCGCGCGGCAGCGAACCAGTGAACATCGATGCGATCGTCGAAGTGCTGCTGTGCGTTGGCGGGGAGGGCGGCCTGCTCGTGAGCGGTGAGGACGAAATCGCTGAGATTGACATCAACCCCCTTATCGTTTCGCGTCAATCGGCCGTGGCCGTGGATGCGCGTTTCATACTGAAGAACACCGGTGCCAAGGCATGACCACTCTCGAACAATTCACACCCCTGTTTCACCCCCGGACGATTGCGGTTGTCGGGGCGTCCGCGACCACGGTCAGCGGGGGGAACCGCTTCATTCGCAACCTGCGCAACTTCGGCTACGCTGGGCGCATCGTTCCCATTCATCCCACGGCTGCCGAAGTCGAAGGCCTGCAGGCGTGCCGCTCCCTGGCGGATGTGCCGGGCGAGGTTGACTACGCCTATGTGGCGGTCGCGGCTTGCATCGCGCCCGATGTATTGCGCAGCGGCCGCGGTAAGGTGAAATTTGCGCAGGTGATGTCCAGCGGTTTCGGCGAGACTGAGGACGGCGCCGCGCTGGAGTCGGATCTCGTCGCCGCGGCGCGCGAGGCCGGCACGCGTTTGATCGGGCCCAACTGTCTGGGGGTGTACTCGCCCGCAGCGAGGGTGACGTTTACCGAGAAGACGCTCGCCGAGCCAGGGCCCGTCGGCATCGTCTGCCAAAGCGGTGGACTGGGTATCGACATCATCCGGCGCGGCCAAAGCAGGGGCCTAAGGTTCAGTGGCCTTGTGACGATCGGCAATGCCGCTGACCTCGGCGCCGCGGAGTTAGTGGAGTACATGCTCGAAGACCCGACGACAAAAGTGATCGGGCTCTACCTAGAAGGCACACGCGAGGGTCGACGCCTCTTCGAAGTGCTTCGCCGGGCCAACGCGCGCAAGCCGATTGTGCTACTCAAGGGTGGCAGGACGAGCCAGGGCCAGCGTGCAGCGGCTTCGCATACCGGCGCACTGGCTGGCAGCCAACGCGCGTGGGAAGCGCTGTCCCGGCAGGCGGGCATGCCGCTGGTGGACACGCTCGATGAATTCCTGGATACGTTGCTGACGCTGCAGTGCCTCACACCGCGCGCCACGACATCCAGCCGCGCCGTCCTCTTCGGGAACGGCGGGGGAACCAGCGTGCTTGGCACAGACGCTTTCGACCGAGCAGGCTTCTCGATCGCCGCGTTCGATTCGCAGACGTTGGCGACATTGAAGGCTCTGTCCCTTCCCGCGGGTGCCTCCGTGGCTAACCCCATCGATGTGCCTGCGGGCGCTCTGCAACAGGACGAGGGCCGCGTCGCGGAGCGCATCATCTCCGCGGTTGCCGCCAGCGGCGTCGCCGATGTGCTGGTGATCCACGTGAACATGACTGTCATCCTTGGGTTCAGGCACGTGGACATGCTCGGTAACATCATCAAGGCGGCATTGCGGGTGCGCGAAACGGACCGCACCGGAATGCACATTGCGCTGGTCCTGCGGTCGGACGGTGACGCCGAAACCGAGGAGCGCAAGCGCGACTATCGCCTGCGGGCCATTGAGAGCGGCGTGCCCGTTTATGACGAGCTCGCCCAGGCGGCGAAAGGCCTGTCCGCACTTCGCGTGGTGGAGGCCTTCCGCGCTCGCATTTCACCCCCGAACTCATCTACGCGTGCCTAACTGGAGTGGACAAGATGAGTGGCAATACAGAGCGTTTGTTGGGCGGTCCGGAGGTGTGGAGCGTTGCTGAGTTGAACGACCGTACCGACTGGATTCAACACGTTGAGCCGGCTGAAGTGGATGAGATCGATGCCATGCTGAAGGCGTTTCGAGAGAGAAAAATGGCGCTCACCGAGCTGGGCCGCGACGACTTTCCCATGCCGCTCATCGCGCGGCGTTTCGAAGCCATCCGATCCGAGCTTGAAGGTGGTCGCGGCTTCGCCTTGCTTCGCGGGCTGCCAATAGATCGCTACTCACTGGAAGAATCCAGGATGGTCTTCTGGGCCATGGCCGTCCACCTCGGTGACCCTCAAAAGCAGGATCGGCTCGGCAATCGTATGCACAACGTCACCAATACAGGTCTGCGGGTCGACAGCACCAACTCGGTTCGGAGTTATCAGACGGATGATGAGCTGACCTTTCACAATGATGGTGGCGACGCCTTCATGTTGCTTTGTCTGAAGACCGCGAAGTCGGGTGGCGTCAGCAAACTCGTCAGCGTTGCGAAGCTCTACAACGAAGTGCTGACGCGCCGCCCCGATCTCATCGAGGTATTGCAACAGCCTTTCCATTTCGATACCCGGGATCAGCATCCAACCGGACTGAAAGTGCAGACCTCGCCGATCTTGAATTTTTTTGATGGCCGCCTCAGCGCCTTGTACAAGCGTCGCTATCTGCTGGCCGCGCAGAGTTTCCCGGACGTCCCGCGCCTGACCGAGATGCAGGAGCAGGCGGTTCAACTGGTGGAAGACATTTGCAACGATCCCGCGATTCAGATGAATTTCAGCATGCAGCCCGGCGACGTGCAGATGGCGAACAACTACTCGGTCCTGCACGCGCGGAGCAAGTACGAGGACTACGAGGATCCTGCCGAGCGTCGTCACCTGTTGCGTGTATGGCTCACCTTGCCCAACGGCCGGGCACTGCCGCCCCACTTCGAATTGACGCGAGAGTTCCGCACGTCCTATTTGAGCCGCCACGGCGAAACGACTCGCGTCACAGCCTGAATATCGTATTGGCGGCATGTGGAATTACGTGTATGACCGCCAAGTGTTAAACCAGAGATCAGAATGAAAGTGGCACAAATGCAGCAGATATACGTGGGCATCATGTGGCGGACCGCTGAATTAAGCGACGTTAGGTCACATATCCGAGCATCCCGAATTGAGGCTTTTTATAGTGCACCAAGTGTTCATCAATTAGTTGAGGCATAGCCGTGACCGTCGAGTCTTTGCTGGCCCGAAACCGGGCTTGGTCGACCCGCATGTGTTGCGGCGATGCCGATTTCTTTCAGCGTCTAGCGCGCCAGCAAAAACCGGCCTACCTCTGGATCGGCTGCTCGGACAGTCGTGTTCCCTCGAATCAGATTCTCGATCTCGCCCCTGGCGAGGTCTTCACCCATAGAAACATTGCCAACGTGGTGGCAAGCGGTGATCTGAACTGCCTGTCGGTGATTCAGTTCGCGGTGGAGGTCCTGAAGGTGCGCCACATCATGGTGGTCGGGCACTACGGTTGCAGCGGCATCCATGCGGCTGTCGAGGGATTGCGACTTGGCCTTGTCGACAACTGGCTGGGACATGTGGGGGCCGTTCATGCCAAACACCAGGGTACGCTGATGGCGCTGCCCATGGCAGACCGAATAGACAGGTTGTGCGAACTGAACGTGGCCGAGCAATTCCAAAACGTGTGCCAGACACACATCGTTCGTGATGCCTGGGCGCGGGGTCAGCCGTTGTCTGTGCATGGCTGGGTCTATGGCTTGCAGGACGGCCTGCTGTCCGAGCTCGGGCTGTCCGCCGCAGACACCCATTGTGCGGACCTCGCGTATCAGGATGCGCTTAACCGCATGTCAGACCTCCAGTTCAACGCTCGGCAGCCTTCGGTCGCTGTGGAAATTTGAAGAATCGATGATGAAGGGGTTTCAAGCACCAACAGAGTACCAAGACCTGGCCCGGCGCAGCCTGGCTGCTGTTTGGCATCCCTGCACACAGATGCAGCGCGCAGTCGCCGTGCCGCCTTTAGCCATCCTGCGGGGCGAAGGCCCTTGGCTGTTCGACGATACCGGCCGGCGCTATTTCGACACCAGTTCTTCCTGGTGGGTGAACCTGTTCGGCCATGCCGATGCACGCATCAACGCCGCACTGAAGGAGCAGCTTGACCGCCTGCCGCATGTGATGCTGGCCGGCTGCACCCATGCACCGGCGGTCGAGCTGGCCGAGCGCCTGTCGGCCCTGACCGATGGCGTGCTCGGCCACTGCTTTTTCGCCAGTGACGGTGCCTCGGCGGTGGAGATTGCGCTGAAGATGAGCTTTCATCACTGGCGCAACCGGGGACGCCCGACCAAGCGCGAGTTTGTCTGCCTGCGCCAGGGCTACCATGGCGAGACGCTGGGCGCGCTGGCCGTGACCGACGTGGCGGTGTTTCGCGATGCCTACGACCCGCTCCTGATGCGCTCGCACCAGGTGATGTCGCCCGATGCGCGCCAGGCGCTGCCGGGTGAGTCCGCCGCTGACGTGGCCAGTCGCGCAGCTGCGGAGCTTGAGGCTCTGCTGGCCTCGCGTCACGAGCAGATTGCCGCTCTCATTCTGGAGCCCCTGGTGCAGGGCACCACCGGCATGGCCATGCACGATCCGGCCTACCTGCGCGCCGCGCGCGCGCTGTGCGATCAGTACGAGGTGCTGTTGATTGCCGACGAGATTGCCGTGGGTTGCGGGCGCACCGGTACCTTTTTCGCCTTCGAACAAGCCGCACTGCCCGGCCAACCTCGCATCTGGCCCGACCTGGTCTGCCTGTCCAAGGGTATCAGCGGCGGCTACTTGCCGCTGTCGCTGGTGTTGGCGCGCGACCGCGTCTATGAAGCCTTCCTGGACGATGATGTGGCGCGCGGTTTTTTGCATTCGCACTCCTATACCGGCAATGCGCTGGCCTGCCGCGCGGCGCTGGCAGTGCTCGACCGCTTCGAGCAGGACGGTGTGCTCTCGCGCAACCGGCATCGGGCCGCAACGTTGACGGCCGCGCTGGCACCGCTGCAAACCGATGCGCGCATCGAACACTTCCGCCAGATCGGCATGATCTGGGCTTTTGATGTGCGCGAGGCGCTCACCGGAACGCGCTTTGCCGAGCGCTTTCATTTGGCGGGCCGCGAGCGCGAACTGCTGATTCGCCCGATAGGGCGCACGGTGTACCTCATGCCACCCTACCTGCTGGACGATAGCCTGTCGAACTGGCTGGCCGGGCGCCTGCTGGCCACGCTGGACGATGTCTTGAGCCAAACTCTGAATGCTTGCGATGCTGATAGACCACCTGAACCGCCAACGGCTTGAGCGCGAAGCCCAGGGCCTGCAGCGCCTGCGCCGCATCGCCGAGTCGCCGTGCGCGCCAAGGCAATGGGTCAGCCAGGGCGGCCAGCCGGCGCGCGAGCTGCTGGTCTTTGGCAGCAACGACTATCTTGGCTTAGCCAATCACCCGGCCCTGGTCCAGGCGCTGGCCGAGGGCGCGCAGCGGTTCGGCGTGGGCAGCGGCGCCTCGCACCTGATCAGCGGCCACTCGCGCGCCCATGCCGGACTCGAAGACGACCTGGCTGCCTGGCTGGAACCCTGCATTCCGAATGCCGCGGCGCTGTATTTCTGCACCGGTTTCCTGGCCAATGTGGCGCTGCTTACCGCCCTGGGCGATGCCAGCGCCACCATCTTTGCCGACAAGCTCAACCATGCCTCGCTGATCGACGGCGCCCTGCTGGCCAGGGCGACCATGCAGCGCTACGCCCACAAGAATCTCACCGTGCTGGAGCGCCAGCTGGAACGCTGCACGACACCGATCAAGCTGATCGTGACCGATGCGGTCTTCAGCATGGACGGCGATCTGGCTGATCTGCCGGCGCTCATGGCGCTGGCCGAGCGCTTTGACGCCTGGCTCATCGTGGACGATGCCCATGGCTTTGGTGTGCTCGGCGCCCAGGGCCGGGGCAGCCTGTCACATTTGGGCCTGCGCAGCGAACGCCTGATCTACATGGGTACGCTGGGCAAGGCAGCCGGTGTAGGCGGCGCCTTTGTCGCCGCGCATCCGACCATCATCGACTGGCTGGTACAGTCCGCCCGTCCTTATATCTACACCACCGCCGCGCCACCCGCCGTGGCCCATGCGTTGCGCGAGAGCCTACGCATCATCAGCGGCGCCGAGGGTGATCAGCGGCGTGCGCAATTGCTGCAACGGATTACTCAGCTACGTACACAGCTCGCCGCCCTCATCGTCGCACACCCATCGCTGGGCTGGCGACTGGCCGACTCCAGTACCGCGATCCAGCCGTTGATAGTCGGCGACAATCCCGCCGCGCTGGCACTGATGGCGGCCTTGGATGCGAAAGGTCTGTGGGTGCCGGCCATACGCCCGCCCACGGTGCCGGTGGGCACGGCGCGGCTGCGCATTACACTCAGCGCCAGCCACAGCGCCCGGGACGTGCAGCGTCTGGTCGATGGCCTGGCCTGCGCCGCCCGGGAGTTGTCATGACCGCACCCGGCATGAGCCCTCAAGCGCTGCACGGCTGCTTTGTCACCGGCACCGACACCGGCGTAGGCAAGACCCATGTCAGCGCCGCGCTGCTGCACTGGTGCGCGCAGCAAGGTTGGCGCAGCGCGGGCTTGAAGCCCGTGGCGGCCGGCACCACGCTCATCGACGGGCAGCGCGTCAATGAGGATGTGCAGGCCTTGCGCCAGGCCAGCTCGGTGCGACTCACCGAGACGCAAGTCGGGCCGCTGCAGTTCGAGGCCGCTTGCGCGCCGCAGATTGCTGCCACCCTGGAGCGCCGGTTGATCGACCCGGCGACGATTCTGTCCGCCGCCCGCCATCTGGCTAGATGCGCCGATGTCGTCGTAGTTGAAGGCGTGGGCGGCTTTTGCGTGCCGCTCGGCCCCGAATGGGACACGGCAGACCTGGCGGTAGTCATAGGCCTTCCAGTGATTCTGGTGGTCGGCCTGCGCCTGGGCTGCATCAGCCATGCGCTGCTGACGGCCGAGGCGATTCGGACGCGTGGCTTGCCGCTGGCCGGCTGGATTGCCAATACCGTTGATCCCGACATGGCGCACAGCGAAGGCAACCTGGCCAGCCTGCACCATGAAATAACGCGCCGCCACCAGACGCCCTGCCTGGGCGTGGTGCCCTGGCTGGACACACCAACACCCGCCGCCGTGGCGGCCCACCTGGACGCTGTGGCCCTCAAAAGGGTGTTCACTGCATCCCTTTTGTAGCGACCCCTTTAACGACCTTTCGTACCCACCTTCTTCACCTGAGAAAACTGCATGACTACCATTACCACCATTCCTGTTTCGTCCCTGCGCCGCGCGCCCGCACCTTCCAACGCACCGAAGGCCCCGCTCCGCTGGGAAGTCGCTGACGTGGCGGCCCTGTACGAGCTGCCGTTCATGGACTTGCTGTTTCGCGCCCAGCAGGTGCATCGCGAAAATTTTGATGCCAACGAGGTGCAGCTCTCGACGCTGCTGTCCATCAAGACCGGCGGCTGCGCCGAAGACTGCGGCTACTGCCCGCAAGCGGCCAGCGCCGACAGCGGCGTGGATGCCACCAAACTGATGCCGCTGACCGAAGTGATGGAGGCCGCCCAGGCCGCCAAAGACCAGGGCGCCACCCGTTTTTGCATGGGCGCCGCCTGGCGCAGCCCGAAAGAGCGTGACATGGAGAACGTGACCGAGATGGTGCGTGGCGTGCGCTCGCTAGGCCTGGAAACCTGCATGACGCTTGGCATGCTGCAGGCCGAGCAGGCTCAGGCTTTGAAGGAAGCGGGTCTGGATTATTACAACCATAACCTGGACAGCTCGCCCGAGTTCTATGGCGAGATCATCACTACCCGCACCTATCAGGACCGGCTGGACACCCTGGGCTATGTGCGCGAAGCCGGCATCAACGTCTGCTGCGGCGGCATTGTCGGCATGGGTGAAAGCCGGCTCCAGCGCGCAGGACTCATCGCTGAGCTGGCCAACCTCAGCCCTTATCCCGAATCAGTTCCCATCAACAACCTGGTACCCGTGCCCGGCACGCCGCTGGCCGATGCCCCGCCGCTGGACCCGTTCGAGTTCGTGCGCACCATCGCCGTGGCGCGCATCACCATGCCGCTGACCATGGTCCGACTGTCCGCAGGGCGCGAACAGATGGATGAAGCCTTGCAGGTGCTGTGTTTTGCTGCAGGCGCGAACTCGATTTTCTATGGCGACAAGCTGCTGACCACCAGCAACCCGCAAGCTGACCGTGATCGCCAGCTGTTTGAGCGCCTGGGCTTGAAAGTCCAGGGCGCGCGCCCTGCAGCGCCTACAGCGCAGTGACCATGAGCGCAGCAAATAGGGGCGATAGGGGCGCGGAGCCGAGACCGCTCGCGCTGGCTCGGCCCCTCGTGGATGCCGTGTTCCTGGCCAATCCCTACCCGACCTACCGGGCCTTGCGGGAGGCCGGACCAATTCACTGGAGCGAGGAGTTTTTCGGCGGCGCCTGGCTGCTCACGCGCCATGCCGATGTCGAACTGGTGCTGCGTGATCCGCGCTTTTCCGCGCAGCGCACCGGCACCTGGGTCAAGGGCCGCGAGGGCGCCCCGGGCGAGCTGAGCGGCTTTCAGCAGCTGTTTGCCCGCGCGCTGCTGTTTCTCGACGCGCCCGACCATCCGCGCATCAGGAAGGTGCTCAATGCCGGCTTTCGGCCCGACATCCTCCAAGGGCTGGCGCCGCACATTGAGCAGGTGGTCACCGAGCTGCTCGACCGGGTAGATCAGGTAGAGCACCTGGACACGTTTGACTTCATCGAGGCGGTGGCCCGTCCGCTGCCGGTGCGGGTGATCACGCTGCTGCTGGGCATCGAGCGGCCGCAGGAAGACTTCATGGCCTGGTCAGAAGACCTGGCCAGCTTCATTGGCGAGCCTAGGCCTTCGCGCGATCAGGCCAGGCGTGCCCAGGCCAGCCTGGTGGCCATGAGCCGTTACTTTGAATCCCTGCTGGCGCTCAAGCGCCAGACGCCGGGCGACGACCTGGTCAGCCGGCTGGTCGCCGCCGAGGCCAGGGGCGAGATCCACGATGGCGCCGAGCTGCTCGCGCAATGCGCAATGCTGCTGTTTGCCGGCCACGAGACCACACGCCACCTGCTGGGCAGCGGCGTGCAGGCGCTGCTCGCGCATCCGGCGCAGTGGCAGCGCCTTCAGCGCGAACCCGAGCTGCTGCCCGGCGCGGTGCGCGAGCTGCTGCGCTTTGACAGCCCGGTGCAGTACACCGGGCGGCGCGTGGCCACCGATCTGGTGCTGCATGGCCAGCAGCTGCGGCGCGGCGAGCTGGTGCTGCCCCTGATTGGCGCGGCCAGCCGCGATCCGGCCCGCTACCGGGATCCCGACACGCTGGACATCACGCGCGGCCAGGGCGCTTCGCTGGCCTTCGGCTCGGGGCCGCACGTGTGCATGGGCGCGGCGCTCACGCTGATGGAGGCCCAAATGGTCTTTTGGCAGTTGCTCAAAAGATGGCCCGGGCTCAGCCTGGCCGATGCCGCGCCGCGCTGGGGCGACAAGCCAGCTTATCGCGGGCTGGTGGCGCTGCCGCTGCGCTCTCGGGCAAGTGCTTGAAAGTGGCCCATATGGCAGGTTTACAGCATGGGGGTGCGGCGTAATACTTGGACTGGTTTATGCGGTGATTCCAAGGCTCGCCCGGTATTCAAGAGGACTGAGTGAGCCAAGGGATATTTTGATGCGCTTTTCGTTGTACCAGCGGATGCATGAGTCAACTATCTGGATGAATTGGTCCACAGTGATGTCCTGCCAGCGTCGAGGATAGAACAGTTCCGTTTTCAATCGTCCGAAGAAGCCCTCGCATGCGGCGTTGTCGGGTGAGCATCCTTTGCGCGACATCGAACGAATCAGCTTTGCGTTGTGCATCCTTGAGAGCCACCCAGGCCAGCGATAGTGGGCTCCACGATCAGAGTGAACGACAGGCCGGTCTCCTGCGGTGGCTACCGTCTCGATGGCAGCATCCAACATCGTGTTCACCAGGTCAGAGTCTGGACGGGTAAACACCTCCACTTTGGCACATTGCGATGCCGTTTAGGTGGGAGCGTCCATCCCATTGCTTACGGCCAGCACGTAACGCTGCTCAATGAGCGATCAGAACATGGCACCAATGACTGCCAAGGCATACGCCACGGATCGTAGTGCCAAACCTCCCACAAATGGTTAGCCCTCTGAATCACTGACGTTCAAGGGGCCTTTTCTGGTTTTGTCGCATTAGCCAGTCGAGGAAAAAATTTGGGCGAATTCTTCAAGCGCGCGCTGGCCCCGGGCGCACTTATGCTGCCAGTGCATAAAACTGCTTGGCGAACGAAAGTCCCATTCCTTTTTCGGTGCTCATTTGGCCTTTTCGGATCATGTGCAACAGCTCAATACCCGCCAGGACTGCGCTGGCAGATCTGAATGACTTGAAGCCGTTTTGGCGCATCGCTTTGTCGAAAAACCGGGTCGCCGCAGCGGTATCACGCCTGGCACGCAACAGGAAATCGATGGTGGCGCCTTCCTTGTCCACCGCACGATACAGGTACTTCCACTGACCATTAACCTTGATGTAGGTCTCGTCCATACGCCAACTGGCGCCGACTGCCCGCTTGTGCTTTCTGAATACCTTCTCCAGCAACGGCAAAAACTTGATCGCCCAGCGGCTGACACTGGAGTGATCCACGTACACACCACGTTCCTGCATCATTTCTTCCAGGTTGCGGTAGCTCAGTGGGTACGCTGCGTACCAACGGACGCACAGCAGAATGATTTCCTTCGGAAATCGCTTCCCCTTCATCTTCAACATCGCCCGTCCCAACCATTGAATTTCAGGCTGTCAGCATAACGCCATCCTTGGCTGGGACTGCTAATGCGACAAAACCGGTCGGCTCGCCGTCATAGGCACCATCGGCAGTGACCTGGCCAATTTTGTGTTCGATCTGATCAAGCAGTGGACCCACTTGGGACGGATCATCAACATCCTGTTCTGTCAGTATCGAGGCTACGATCAACCCAGTATTGGCATCCACCGCCAGGTGCAGCTTTCTCCAGCTACGGCGTGACTTCTGGCCATGATTTTCTTGCAACCATTCGCCCGCACCAAAGACCTTCAGCCCTGTGCTATCGATCAAGATGTGTGCAGGCCCTGCGGGCAGTGCGCACCGCTTGGAGATCGACTTCAAGCGCATGGCGCGTCGACTCACCGTGCCGTGATCGGGCGCCTTCAGGTCCAGCTCCAGCAGATCAAAGATCGATGCCATCAGGCCTTCGGTTTGTCGCAGCGGTTGGCGAAACGCCAAGCGCAACTTCAGGCTGGTTTTGATCGCCAAATCCGAGTAGAAACCTTGCCCACCAGGTGTGCTGTGTGGCTGGGCTGCCCAATGATCCATCGCTTCAGCCGTGACCCACAAGGTCAGGCTACCGCGGGCGCGAAGTGCCGCGTCGTACTCAGCCCAGTTGCGCACCGAAAACTTCATCTTCGGAATATGGTGGCGGCACTTGGCGTTGTGTTTGTTGGGCATGCGGTTGGTCAGATGTCTTGATCAGGGCTGACGAGCCTATCAGGCCGCCGCCGAGCATCCGTGCAACAACGCCCACGCCAGTGTTACCCGAAAACCGGGGGTTTTGAACCACGCCAACAACGCCCATGTTTTGTCTCTCTTTTGATTAATGGCAACATGGAACGGGAAAGGCACGGGGGTCTGGCGGACGCCGGGAGTCCGCTCAAGGTCTCAGGTAAATGGCAGCCAGCACAAACGCGGCCATCCACAGGGTTTCAACCAGCAGCAGGGTGAACGGTTTCCATCCGGCGCGGGCCAATTGCCGGAAAGACGTCTTGATACCCAGGGCAGCAATGGCGACGACCAGGCAAATGCGGGACACATTGCTCAGGCCCTCCTGAACGGCCACAGGTACTCCACCCATCGAGTTGAGAGCCACCAGGGCCACAAAAACCCACAGAAACCAGGGCACCAGCGCCTGCCTGGCTGCGACCGTGCCGTCTTCAGACTGCTCACGCCCCTTCTTGAACATACTGGATACCACGACCACGACCACGGCCAGCATGGACACCCGGAACAGCTTGACGATGGTGGCGTAGTCACCCGTTTCATGGTTCAGCATATAACCCGCGCCGACAACCTGGGCCACGTCATGAATGGTGCCGCCAAGGAATAGGCCGGCCAACTCCGGCGGCAGATGCAATACTTTGGCGATCAGGGGATAGGCCACCATGGCCAGCGTGGACAGCACAGTCACCGTCACCACCACCATCAGGGTGAAGCGCTCGCTTTCCTTGTTGCGTGGCAGCACCGACGAAATTGCCAGCGCCGCGGAAGCGCCGCAAATAGCAACGGCGCCGCCCGACAGCACGCCCTGCGCCCGCGTCAGGCCCAGGCGCCGTCCCAGCAGGCTGCCGCACAGCATTGTGGTCACCACGGCGGCAACCACAATGGCGGCGGTCGACCAGCCCAGCCCGGCAATCTGGGACGCGGTGATGCGCGCACCCAGCAGGCCGACGCCCAGGCGCAGCACGGTGCGCGAACAAAACTCGATACCTGGTCTGGTCTTGGCGTCATGGCTGAGGTAGTGAAAAGCCACGCCAAAGAACAGCGCATACAAGAACTGGGGCCCGCCGTGCAGCGTGGACACCAGGGTGGCGGCCATCGCAATCACACAAGACAAGGCGGCACCCGGGAAAAGTTGCAGCAGGTGCAGCGGCAACCAAGCGGGGCGGGCCGTGTCGGCGGCTGACGTTGGCGACAGGAAATTGAACACAGCAAAACCTCTTTCGAACAGCGCACGTGGGCTACGCGTGGGAGGGTTATGGCCCTCAATGAATTAAATAATAATTAAAAGTCATTAAAGAAAAAAGCGGATAATAACGTTAATAATGATCGATAAATCAAATCAGCAATCCTTCCAGCGCCTGCGCCTCAACCTGCGTCAGCTCGAAGTCTTTCTGGCCACGGCGCGCGGCGGCAGCACACGTGCGGCGGCCGACCGGATTGCACGCTCGCAATCTGCAGCTAGCACCTCGCTGTCTGACCTCGAGGCCGCTCTTGGCATCGAACTGTTCGACCGCATCGGCCGGCGCCTGCTGCTCAACGAAAACGGGCGCGCGCTGTTGCCCAAGGCCCAAGCGCTGGTCGAACAAGCGGCCGAAGTGCAAGCTCTCTTCATGGACGAACACGCAGCACCCTTGCGGGTGGCCGCCAGTTTTACAATAGGCGAATACTTGTTGCCGAGCTTGATCTCGCATTGGACGCAGCTGCACCCCAAAAGCCATGTCCATCTGCGCATTTGCAATACGAGTGAAGTGATTACCGCGGTAGCTGGCTTCGACGTCGACATCGGCTTCATCGAGGGGGCGCAGACGCATTCTGACCTTGTCGTTCAGCCGTGGCTTGATGACGAAATGGTGATCCTCGCCGCGCCGGGCCATGAGTTGGCGAATCGCTGCGCAACGGCTCGACAGCTTGCTGATGCCACCTGGGTGCTGCGGGAGCACGGTTCGGGCACGCGTCAGATCACGGATGAGTGGTTGTTGAAAAACCTGGACCAGGTGCACGTCGGCTTCGAGCTCGGCAGCACCGAAGCGGTCAAGCGCGTGGTGGCGGCGAGCGATGCCCTTGGCTGCCTTTCTCGCTACGCAGTGACGCAAAGCGTGGAAGACGGGCACCTGGTCGAACTGCGAACACGCCTGCCCAAGGCAACCCGCAAGCTCGCCATCGTGTTGCACCGCGAAAAGCGGCTGGGCCGCGCGACCACGGAGTTCCTGGCGCACTGCAGCGCCGCCGAGCAGCACAGCGCTAGTGTAGTGTTTCACTCTGTTTGAACTGTTTTGAGTTTTGCCTTCGCCCGCATGACTTTCTCCAGAATGTCTCGAGCGCTTGCAGTCCAGATGAATGGCTTTGGCTCCTCGTTGTGAGCGAGCACGAAAAGCTCAATTGCTGCAACCAACTCGTCAACACTTTTGAAGACCCCACGCTTGAGTCGATCCTCGCTGAGATTTCTAAAAAAGCGCTCCACCATATTCATCCACGACGCACTGGTTGCGGTGAAGTGCATGTGAAAGCGAGGGCGCTTGGCCAACCACTTTAATACCTTGGGATGTTTGTGGGTGGCATAGTTGTCCAGCACCACATGGATTTGCAAATCAGGTGTGACAGTGGCATCAATTTGCTTGAGAAACTTCAGCCACTCGATGTGCCGATGGCGTGATTGGCATTGCGAGATGACCTGGCCATCGAGAATGTTGAGCGCCGCAAACAGCGTGGTCGTTCCATGACGCTTGTAGTCGTGGGTCATGGTTTGGGCGCGCCCGCGCTTGAGCGGCAGTCCCGGCTGTGTGCGGTCCAGTGCCTGTATCTGGCTCTTCTCGTCGCAGCACAACACCACGGCACGCTCAGGCGGGCTCATGTACAGCCCAACGATGTCGGTGAGCTTCTCCTCAAAGCGGATGTCATTGGAGACTTTGAAGGTCTTGCTCAAATGCGGTTTGAGGCCGTGGCTGCGCCAGATGCGCGTGGCTCCGTGCCATGCGGAACTCTCCGGTGAGTCAAACGCCGCTCTACCAGCGTGCGAAAGCAAGGGCGCAAGCCTCTGGTCTCGAACTCGCGGTAGCTTCAGGCTAGTGTCGAAATCTGCATTTACACAGGAAACGGGGGTCCATCAAGGACCTCCGTTTTTTTTCGTCCAATTTTTCTCTACCCCCTTCTTCCCCCCCTCTTCCACCGCGTTATCACTTCTCCACCCATGCCAATACCTTCCATTGCCTCTACGGCAGCCGCGCGCCGTGCGCCGGCGGATCTGCCGGGCACCTTGGACCTGAATTCGGGTCGATATCGCCTGTGTTCCGGCCCATGCAAGTCCACAAGGCCTGAAACGGGCGGGGTCGAGACATCAGCAGGCCGGTGGCGCTGCGCGGCGTGCTGGACAACGTTCGCTGCGCACCTCCGAATCAAATGGCGCTGAGGCCGTGCAATGGCCTGGAAAGTACATGAAATTGTCGAGGCGAACTTCCGGGGCAAGCCGCATCGCTTTCTGGAGTTTGAAAGCGACATCACAGACGAGCTCGACGGCCTGGTGGCCCGTTCCGTTGAAAAGGGCTGGGCCGAGTATGTGACCGGCGCCCGCGTTGGTGCCAATTTGTTGATTCACATACACATACACATGCGCATTTTCCTGCACTTGCGGTGCAGTCTGCCCCGCGCGGCTTCACAGCGCTGAAATACCCCCCGTCATGCTGATGGCCTGGCCGGTGATCTTTGCGGCTGCAGAAGAGGCGAGGAAGACCGCCAGCCCGGCGAGCTCCTCCTTGCTGACGACGCCGAGCGCGGCCATCTTCTCTGCCTTGGCGAAGAGCCGGCCGGCGAACGGGTCCGCCATCACCTTGTCATAGTGCTCGGTGCCGCTGGTTAGCGACGGTGTCAGAACGTTGGCGCGGATTCCGTCGCGCTTGCCTTCAACGGCGAGCGCACGCGTGAACATAATGATGCCCGCCATCGACGCGCCGATGACGCTTTCGCCCGGCGTGGGGATTTTCCCGGCGTCGGACGCAATGTTGATGACCGCACCGCCGCCGGCCTCGCGCATATACGGCAACGCGGCCGCGCAGCTAAGAATCTGCGCGAAGAGGCAGCGCTCGAAGATGCCGGGGATCTGGGCAGGCGGCGTGCGAAAGAGAAGTCGCGGCAGATCGTTGCCGCCAGTGGAATTCACCAAGACGTCGATGCGGCCTAGCTGCTGGATTGCCTGGGCCATGACCGCCTCGGCGACTTCGGCCTTGGAGACATCGCCCAGTGCAACAGCGACGCGGGCCCGGGGAAATTGCGCTTGGATGTCCACCCGCGCACGTTCAGCGCGGCCGGCATCGCGACCGTTGATGAGCACCCCACGCGCGCCGGCGGCAAGAAGCGCCTCGGCGCAGGCGCGCCCAATGCCGGCCGTGC
The DNA here is from genome assembly GCF_002278925.1 of Polaromonas sp. 39-63-25. Lineage (GTDB taxonomy): Bacteria > Pseudomonadota > Gammaproteobacteria > Burkholderiales > Burkholderiaceae_C > Polaromonas. The sequence goes on along the minus strand of NZ_NCJH01000001.1, from coordinate 31,029 downwards.
CCCCGGTAATGACCGCCATCGATCCGTTCGGCATGTCGGGTGTCCTCGGTTTCAGGAAAGGATGCGTCGTGCCAACCGCAGGTGCGGTGCGTCGACCATCCTGCCGTCGACAATCGCAAGGCCGCCGCCCGCGAGGGCGGTGACGACCCGTTCGGCCCACGCGCGCTCCTCGTCGGTCGGCGCAAAAGCGCGGTTGATCCGCGCGATCTGGTCGGGGTGGATCGCGGCCTTGGCGGTGAAGCCGTCCGCACGCGCTTCGCAGGATTCTGTGGCGAGTGCGTCGAGGTCGCGGAAGTCGACGCGCACCGCGTCGATGGCGCTGCATTGGGCGGCGGCAGCCGCTAGCAGCGTCATGTTGCGTGCTAGGCGAAACGGCGCGCGATAGGTGCCGCTGGAGTCGCGGTTGCGGGCGACCCCGAGGTCGCCGGCCAGGTCTTCGGCGCCCCACATCAGCGCCGCGAGGCGCGGCACCGGGCGCCGGAACTCGCCGAGCGCCAGCACCGAACCAGCCGTCTCGGTGACGATCGCGACAACGCCGAGGTCGCCGGCGCGCGGGCCGGCCGCGGACTCAGCCGCGTCCAACGCGACGCCCAGGCGTTCAAGGTCGCCCAGGCCGCAGGCCTTCGGCAACACGACGCCGGCGATCGCCGCAACCGGAAGAGAGGCGAGATCGTCCGCGAAGTGCGGCGAATCGAGCGCATTGAGGCGGATCCAGCAGCGCGCCCTGAGCGGACGCGCCGCCGCGAGCGCGGCCACCGTGACCTCTCGCGCGGCGCCCTTCGCGGCCGGAGCGACCGCGTCCTCCCAGTCAAATATCAGCGCATCGGCGTCACTGCCCAGAGCGCGCTCGATCTTGCGCGCACTATCCCCCGGAACGAACAGCCAGGAGCGCGCCCTACTCATTTCTCTCACTTCGAAAGCCGATGCATAAAGGCCGAACGCGTGCAGCGCGCGACTTCGACATCGTCCTGATTCCAGGCGTGGTGCATGAACTCGACAATGCCGGCCTCCGGGCGAGAGCCGCTCGCGCGCAGAGAGAGTACCTCGGTCGTCACGTGAATAGTGTCCCCATGGAAGACCGGCACCGGGAACAGGACGTCTTTCATGCCAAGGTTGGCGATCGTCGTCCGCAACGTCGTCTCGGCGACCGAGATGCCGATCATCAGCCCGAGCGTGAACAGGCTGTTGACGAGCGGCCGTCCAAACTCGGTCTTCGCCGCGAAGTGGGCGTCGATGTGGAGTGGCTGTGGGTTCAACGTCATCGTCGAGAACTGGATGTTGTCCCACTCGGTGACAGTGCGTGTCAACGCATGCTCGAAACGCATGCCGACGGTGAATTCCTCAAAATACAGTCCGCGCATCATGGCTTCTCCTTCGTCAGTCAAGTTCAGGCAGGCGGGCCGGACGGCTCGACCACCGGCAGCGGCTCGAGCTGCACCAGCGTCTGCCCGCGCGGCACGATCTCGCCGACCTCGCAGCGCACGGCAGCCACGGTGCCGGCGCGCGGCGCGGCGAGCTCAAAGATCAGCTTCATTGCCTCCATCACGACCAACACCTGGCCGGGCTCGACCGCATCGCCTGCCATGACGTGGATCGTCGTGATCGCGCCAGGCATCTCAGAAATCACCTCGCTGGCCTGTGTGCCTTCCCGCGCGGCAACGCGCGCGAGCGCGCGCACCTCGCTGATCACTTGAAAACGCCAGCGCATGCCCAGGTGGTTGACCACGGTGATGTCGTGGTCGGGGCCGATGGTGAAGCGGCGCGGCGTGCCGTGCGCCGGCGTCAGCACCAGCTGGTCGGCGGCCGGCCACTCGGCGCGAACCCGCAGCGGCGCCTCGTCGGTGAAGCGCACTTGCCAGGCGTCGCCATCGCGGGCGATCGCCAGCGCGACGGTCTCGCCCTCGAGGTCGACGCGCAGCCGCGCCTCGGCGCGCCGGCCGGCCGCCGCCATGAAGCGGTATCCGCTTTGGCGCTGCCAGTAGTCGGGTGCGCTGCCCGTGTCTGAGATCGCAGCGCTCGTGCGCAGCGCGAACAGCGCCGCGGCGATGCGGGCATCACGCAGCGCTGAAACGTCGCCCGTCCAACCGCCGGCAAATGCTTCGCCCAAAAAGCCTGTGGTCAACCGACCGGCCCGAAACATCGGGTGATCTACGATCGCGCGCAGCAACGACTGGTTGGTGCCGATACCGGCGGCTTCAAAGCCGGCCAGCGCGTCGCGCAGGCGATCAACCGCCTCCGCGCGCGTTGCGCCGAAGCCAATCAGCTTGGCAACCATCGAGTCGTATTGGGACGGAATCTCGGAGCCCCCGGCGACGCCGCTGTCGGTGCGCATGCCCGCCCCACTCGGCTCGACATAGCGGCCGACCGTACCGAGCTCGGGGCGGTGCCCGCGTGCCGGGTCTTCACAGTTGATGCGGGCCTCGATCGCCCACCCCGTGACGGCGATCGCCGTTTGTTCGAGCGGAAGCGGCTCGCCGAGCGCGATGCGGATCTGCCACTCGACGAGGTCCAGACCGGTCACGGTTTCGGTGACCGGGTGCTCGACCTGCAGCCGCGTGTTCATCTCGAGGAAGTACGGCGTTTCAGCGCCCTCGCCGAGAACGAACTCGACGGTACCGAGCGAGTCGTAGCCGATCTCGCGGCCGAGCTTGACGGCGGCGTCGAGCAGTTGAGTGCGCACCGCCACTGGCAGGCGCGGCGCCGGGGCTTCCTCGATCACCTTCTGGTAGTTGCGCTGAATCGAGCATTCGCGCTCGTACAGGTGCACCAAGTTGCCGTGCTGGTCGCCGGCCAGCTGCACTTCGAGGTGGCGCGGCCGCAGGATCAGCTTTTCGATGAGCACCCGCTCGTCGCCGAACGCGCGCAGCGCCTCTTGCTTCGCCAGGCCCAGCAGCGTGACGAATTCGGCGAGGTCGTCTACCCGGCGCATGCCCTTGCCGCCGCCGCCGGCGCTGGCCTTGATAAGCAACGGCACACCGATCTCGTGCGCCTGCGCAAGCAGATGCTGCGGCTCCTGGTTGTCGCCGTGATAGCCGGGCACGCAAGGCACGCCGACCCTTGCCGCGATGCGCTTGGACTCGATCTTCGAGCCCATCTTCTCGATGACCTCGGCACGTGGACCGATCCAGACGATGCCGTTGTCGTTGCAGCGCTCGACGAGCCTGGTGCTTTCGGAGAGAAAGCCGTAGCCGGGATGGATTGCGCTCGCACCCGAGGCCAATGCGGCCGCGATGATCGCGTCGGCGTCAAGGTAGCTGCGGGTCGCGTCGGGCGGGCCGATGCGGACCGCGCTGTCGGCCTCGCGCACATGGCGGGCGCCGGCATCGGCGTCGGAATAGACCGCGATGGAACGGATGCCCAGGCGCCTGCAAGTGCGAGCGATCCGGCAGGCGATTTCGCCACGGTTTGCAATGAGGACTGATTCGAACATGTGGCGCCTACATTCGGAAGACAGGGGAAGGACCGGTTTGCGGCGGCTCGGCGGCGGCGAGTGCCAGGCACAGCCCGATCACCTCGCGCGTTTCGGAAGGCTCGATCAGTCCGTCGTCCCAGAGCCGTGCGGTCGCGTAGTACGGATCGCTCTGCTCGGTGAACTGGGCCCGCGTCGTGCGATCGATCTCGGCGATCTCGGCGTCGTCGGCACTTGCCTTCATGCTGCTGCGACGCAGGTCGGTTAGAACCGTCGCGGCGACGTCGGCGCTCATCGTCGCGATGCGCGAGTTCGGCCACGCGAAGAGGAAGCGCGGGTCAAAGCCGCGCCCGCACATGCCGTAATTGCCGGCGCCGAACGAGCCGCCGATGATCACTGTCAGGCGGGGTACGCGCGCGGTCGCCATTGCATAGACCAGCTTGGCGCTGTGGCGCGCGATGCCTCCGCGTTCGGCGTCCGTACCGACCATGAAACCGGTGATGTTCTGCAGGAAAACAAGTGGAATCTGGCGTTGGTTGCACAGCTCGATGAAGTGCGCGCCCTTGACCGCCGACTCGGAGAACAGCACGCCGTTGTTGGCGAGGATGCCTACCGGATGACCGCACCAGGTGGACGTGCCGCAGACAAGCGATGCGCCGTACTCCGGCTTGAACTCCTGGAACTGCGAGTCGTCGACTAGCCGCGCGATGACCTCGCGGACGTCGTACGACTCTTTCAGCCCTGGCGGAACGATGCCGTTCAGCTCGGCGATGTCGTAGCGCGGCGGCTTGACTTCGCGCACCGCGCCGAACAGCGGCCGCGGCCGGTTCAGGTTGGAGACGATGTCGCGCACGCGAACGAGCGCCTGCGCCTCGTTCTCGGCCAGATAGTCGGAAACCCCCGAGACCCGGGTGTGCATTTCGGCGCCGCCGAGCGTCTCGCCGTCGACGATCTCGTTGATCGCGGCCTTCACGATCTGCGGTCCGCCCAGGTGGATACGGGCCTGCCCGCGCACCATCACGACCTCATCGGAGAGCGCCGGAATATAGGCGCCACCGGCGGTGCAGCCGCCAAATACCGCGGCGATCTGCGGAATGCCGGCCGCCGACATCTGGCACTGGCGGTAGAAGGTGTTGCCGAAATGATCCTTGTCGGGAAACACGCGGTCCTGCTCGGGCAGGTAAGCCCCGCCGCAGTCGACCAGGTAGATAACCGGCAGCTTGTGGTGCGCGGCGATGTCCTGCGCCCTCACATGCTTCTTGACCGTCTCGGCAAAGAACGAACCGCCCTTCACCGTCGCGTCGTTGGCGATCAGCATGCACGGCGTGCCGGCAATCGCGCCGATGCCGGTGACGATGCCGGCCGAGGGCACGGCGTTGTCGTAGAGGCCCCAGGCAGCAAGCGGCGACAGCTCGAGAAACGGCGACAGCGGATCGAGCAGCAGGTCGATGCGCTCGCGCGCCAGCATCTTGTTGCGCTCGTGGTGGCGCTGCACTAGGCGAGCGCCGCCGCCCGCAAGCGCGTGTGTGTGGCGCGCGCGCAGCTCGGCCAGCAGCGCCTCGTAGTGTGCGGCGTTGGCCTTGAATGCAGGCGCGTGCCGGTCGACGCGGGTGACGATGGTGCTCATGAATCCGCCAGCATGTAGTGAAAGTCGGTGATCCTGCCCTGCGGCTGGTCGATGAACTCGACCTTGACACGGGTGCCGGGCTTCAGGACGGCGGCTGCGGCCGGCACATCGGAAAGGTCCATGCCGCGCACGAAGTTGACCATTGCGGTGCTGACGCCGTCAAGCCGCACGAACGCGATCGCATAGGGCGGCGGCGGCAGGTTGTCGAATGCTGCGCTGACAACCGTCGCCGCCTCGATCGTGCCCTGCATCCCGGCGTCAACGTAGCCGTCGCAGCGCTCGAAGCTGCGCTCGCAGTATTCGCGCGGCGGCAGGTAGGTAAGGCCGGAGGCGCTGCAGCTCGTCGCCACGATGCGCTTTTCCTTCAGCGCGTCGAAGAACTTCGCGCCGACCTCGCCGATCGGGTAGTTGTAGCGGATGTGCCACTCGTCGTGGACGATGTGGGAGGCCGGGGTTGGGGTCGCGGCTTTGGTGTTCATGTGGTTTCCTGTCAAGCCTGAAGGCGGCGCGGCTCGTCGCTGAGCATCGTGACGGTAAAGAATTGGGTCGAGCCGCCGATGGCGGTGGCGAGCGCATTGCGCACGTTCGGCACCTGCATGTCGCCGGCCCGCCCCATGACCTGGCGCGCCGCCTCGGCAGCGCGCACGAGCCCGGTGACGCCGATGGGATGCGAGCACAGCGTGCCGCCCGACGGGTTGACGGCCAGCTGGCCGTCCATGTCGAACGCGCCCTCGTCGCTCAGGCTCTGCGCGACGCCGCTCCTGCAAAAGCCGAGCGACTCGAGCTGCGGAAACTGGAACGAGCTGAACGGGTCATAGATCTCGACTGCCTGGATCTCCCTCATCGGGTCGGTGATTCCGGCCTGGCGGTAGCACTCGCGGGCAGCCTGCTTCAGTTCGTTGAAATCGGCGAAATCGGTATCGGCGTGCGGGCCCATGCGGTCGCCCATGAACACGGTGTTGGCCACGCCGGCGGTGCCGGTGATGAACGCCGGTCGGCTGCAGCGCTCACGCGCCAGCGTCTCGTTGCTGATCACCACCGCGGCGGCACCGGCCGAGCGCGGGCAGATGTCGAACAGCTTGTAAGGCCAGGCGATGCGCGGCGAGGCCATCACTGCGGCGATGTCGATCGCGCCTTTGAGGTGCGCCGACGGGTTGTTCAGCGCGTTTCGGCGCGCGCGGACCACGACGTTGGCGTACTGCTCTTCGGTCGTGCCGTACTTGTGCATGTAGCGCTGTGTCGCCAGCGCCGTCATCGTCACCGTGGTGAGCGCGAAGTCCTGCTCGTAGAATGGATCCCAGATCAGATTCAGCACGAACTGCGCGTCCGGTGTCTCGGTGATGCGATCGGCGCCGACCACCAGGACGGTGCCGTATTCGCCCGAGGCTACGTGCGCATGCGCGGCCTGCAGCGCCGAGCCGCCGGTCGCGCCCCCGCTGTTGACGCGCATGAACGGCTTGCCTTGCGCCCAAGTGTAGTCGACCGCCCACTTGTCAGCGTCGGCGACGCCCATGAAGGTCGTCTGCGCCATCGAGAACACGACCGCGTCGATCTGTTCGGGCTGAAGATTCGAATCGGCGAGCGCAAGCACAACCGCTTCCTGCGCCAGCTCGGGATAGGTCTTGTTGTCGAAGCGGGACCGGAACGCAGTCTGCCCGACACCGATGATGGCGACGTTTTGCGCGCTCATGCCTGGATTCCTTCCATAACGACGAAGCCGTGCGTCTGCTGGGCGAAACCAGAGGTGCCGTGCGCCAGCGCGCGCCTGGCGCCGGTGACCTGGTGGGCGCCGGCGCGGCCCGCAACCTGCATGACCGCTTCGGCCGCGTTGACCAGGCCGGTGCAGAAGTAGGGGTTCTGGGCCCAGGCCCCGCCCGATGGATTGACCGCGACGCGGCTGCCCGCATTCATTGCGTCAACCAGCGCGACGTCGGCCCATGCGCTTTGCGCCTCCAGCTCGACCAGGTCGAGCGCGTCAATTCCAGACAGCCCGGCGCGTCTGAGCACGTCGGTGAGCGTCGCACGGAAAACGTCGAGGCCGGCGAGCCGGTCGGCGTCGAGCTGGTAGCGATCGACCGCCCATTGGGCGCCGGCAATGCGCGCCAGCGGGCGATTGCTCGGGTTGGCGCGGACCCAGTCGCTCGAAGCGAGCACCATCGCGACCGCGCCGTCGGTGACTGGCGCGCGGTGCGCGCTGCGAAGCGGATGGGCAAGAAGCGGCGATCCGGCGATCGCGTCCGGGTCGAGCACCGCGCGGCGCACCGCTCGCGGATTTTTCGCCGCTGCGGCAAGACGCTGGCACACGCGCTCGGCGACCGCGCGCTCCGTGATGCCGTGGCGCGCGGCCACCGCGCTGGCGAACAGGCCGTCGGCGATTGCAAAGTTGAGGCCCACCGGGCGCAGGAAAAAGGGCTCGGCGCGCATCTGCGCGATGTTTTCCAGCGGACTGACCGAGCTCTGGTTCCAGCTCACCACGAGACCCAGCTGCAGATGGCCCGAGGCCACGCGCATCGCGCCGAGGTGCAGCCCTGTCAACCCCGAGTCAGTGACCCGCATTTCGTCCTTCAGGTACGCGCCGGACGGGGCGGCAAGCAGCATGCTCGTGATGCCGCGCGAATCGATCTCGTCACAGGCCGCGAGGGTGACATGGTCGATCTGCGCGCGCGCGACGCCGGCGTCGTCGAGTGCGGCCCGAGCCGTTCGATACGCCATCTCCTCGAGCCGCGTGTCGCCGATTACGTCGGCGGCGGGGTGGATTGCCACCCCCATCACATACACATCCATCTCGTGCTTCCATTCGACGGCCCAACGGCCGACTGCTTCATGATAAAGCAGTCAATCCATTTGGTCAATAAACTAACCGTTCGGTCACTTTTTGAATTCTATTTTTCGATTTATAACTGTGGCAAGGTGCACTGACCACGAGCCTAGGTGACTGACCGGTTGGATAGTTTTTTTGAAACCGCTGGGCCGGCGCAGTATACTCCCCCGAACTTCCTCTGGAGATTGACATGTCCACTTCCTTTGAAGGCCCCACGTTCACGGGCAGCGCCCTGACGCTCGATTGGGTCGAACGCGCCGTCGCCCGCATCACGCTGACCCGGCCCGCGCAAATGAACACGCTGTCGCACGAGTTCCTGGCCGAGTTCGATCAGGCGCTCGACCTCGTCGACCTCGAAAGCACACGCGCGCTGATCGTCACGGGACAAGAGCGCGCGTTCTGCTGCGGCGCGCACCTGCGCTACTTCTCCGGTCCGCAGGCCTCCATCTTTGACCCGTTCGCGTCGCGCGACCCGTACTTCGCGCGCATCGCGGTGCTGTTCGATCGGCTCGAGGAACTGAGCTTTCCGACCATCGCCGCGGTCAACGGTTTTGCGCTGGGCGGCGGCTGCGAGCTGGCGCTGTCGTGCGACTTCCGCGTGCTCGCCGAGACCGCGAAGATCGGCCTGCCCGAAACGAAGATCGGCGCGGTCGCCGGCGCGGGCGGCGTGCAAAAGCTGCTGCGCTACGTCGGCCGCGGCAAGGCGCTCGACTGGATCCTGCGTGGAACCCACCTGGACGCCGCAACCGCCGATCGCTGGGGCCTGTGCTCGGCCGTGGTACCGGGCGACAAGTTGCTGAAGACTGCCATCGACCTCGCCGTCGAACTGCGTCAGCTCGGGCCGCGTGCGGTCGCGCAGTCCAAGCGCAGCATCTACGTCAGTGAAGACGCCGACCTGCGGACCGCACGCCGCTTCGGCATCGAGGCGCTGTCGATCCTGGTCGGCGGCGACGAGTGGAAGGAAGGGATGGGTGCCTTCAACGAGAAGCGCCCGCCGACCTTCGACCGCTGGTGAGCACCGATGCCAGAGACGCCGTACACGCGCCTCTGGCATGCACGCGAGCCGATCACAGGCTCGCGTCGAACGCCTCTATCGCGGCGACCAGCCCCTTGGGGTTGTCGGTCTGCACCGAGTGGCGTGCCGACGGCACCGTCATGAATCTTCCGCGCGGCAGCGCACGCGTGAAGCGTTCGGCATCGGCGGGTGCAAATATCTCGCTTTCAGCACCGCGGATCACCAGCGCCGGACAGGTGATTGCAGCGAGCCGCGCCCACAGCGCCTGACGCGGGTCGAGTATTTCGGCAGCGGTGCGTTCGCTCAGCGTGCGGGGATCGTACTTCCAGGTCCAGCGCTGCTCGGCGTCCTGCCGCAGGTTCTGCCCCAGCGTCGCCTCCAGCAGCGCGCGCGGCCGCCGCGCTCCGAGGGCAGAAAGGCGCGTCGCCGCGTCCTGCGGGTCCGCGAAGAAGCGGTACGCACCGAGCCCGCGCATGAGCCTCTCGACGGCCTCGAAGCGCACATCGGGCCCGACATCGACTGAAACCAGGCCGCGCAGTGTCGCTGCGTGCGCCGTCGCGTAGGCGGTTGCGTTGATACCGCCCATCGACATCCCGACCAGCATCGGCGCGTGCAGCCGCAGTGCCTGGATGAAACCGTCCACATCGCGCGCGTGGTCGTCGAAGCTGTAGGCGCCCTCTTCCGACCAGTCGGAGTCGCCGTGACCGCGCTGGTCCAGCGCGAGGCATCGGTAACGCCGCGCCAGCAGAAGGCAGCAGGCGTCCCAGGTGTGCGCAGACTGGCCGCCGCCGTGCAGCAGGACGATGGCCGGCGCATCGGCCGGGCCCCAGTCGAGGTAGTGAAACGCGCGGCCTTCGATCTCGATCCGGCAATCTCCCGGCGGCGCGACCCCGGCCGCGTCGATGCCGGCGTGCGAGGCCAGAGCGTGCAGGTAGGCTGCGGACGGATTGTCGAGCGGGTTCATCGGCTGGCGTACCGGGCAGCGCCCTGTCTTTCGACTAGGCGCCAAAGCGCGGCGTACGCCGCGCGCGAAACGCCGCAAGGCCCTCGCTGGCATCTTCGTGCAGCAGGCCGTCAACGACCGACGCCTCTTCCAGCGCGAGCCCTGCATCGAGCGAGCCTTCGAGGCTGGCGCGCGCCAGCCGCTTCATCGTTGCCAGACCCGATCGACTGCGCGTCGCGAGGGTTCGCGAATAGTCGAGCGCCGCGTCGGCAAGCGCTTCGGGCTCGACGACGTAATTCACCAGGCCCCATTGCAATGCGGTCCCGGCGTCGATCCAGCGCGCGCTGAAGAACAGGTCCAGCGCGCGTCGCACGCCGACGATGCGCGTCAGGCGCTGACTGCCACCGAACCCCGGCAGCAGGCCGTACTGCGCATGCTGATCGCCAAAGCGCGCGTCCGCCGCAGCGAAGGCGACGTCACAGGCCATCATCAGCTCGAGGCCTCCAGCCAGCGCGAGCCCCTGGCAGGCGACGACAACCGGCAGCGGGCTCGATTCGAGGCGCCGCAATGCGCAGTGCGCCGGGCCGATGAAGCTGCGCACCTGCTGCGCCTCGCCGCGCAGCCCGAGCACCTCGTCGAGATCGGCGCCAGTGCAGAAGTTCTTGCCCTGGGCCCGCACCAGCACCACGCGGATGCCGCAGCCGGGTGCTTCGAAACCGTCGAGCGCGGCCTGCAAACCTTTGGTGATCGCGATCGAGAGACTGTTGAATTTGCCGGGACGCGCCAGCTCGACGATTCCGACAGGTCCGTCGCGGCTGACAACGAGAGGCTCGCCATCGCTCATTGCAGGGATCCGCGTGTTGGCCTCATCGCTTGACCTCGATGCCTTCGCGCTCGCGGTCCCACAGTTCGGCGCGGCGTGCCTGCGCGTCCTGCTTGAGCTTGTACTTCTCGATCTTTTCGCTCGCCGTCTTCGGCAGTGCGTCAATGAAATCGACGAAGCGCGGAACCATGAAGTAGCTCATGTGCTCGGCCGCGAAATGCACCACGTCGGCATGCGTCAGGCTCTCGCCCGGCTTCGTGACGACGTACACCATCACGTCGTCCTCGCTCATTTCGGAAGCGACCGGGATCGCAGCGACCTCGAGGATCGACGGGTGGCGCGACAGAATCAGCTCGACCTCGTAGGCCGAGATGTTCTCGCCGCGCCGGCGGATCGCTTCCTTCTTGCGGTCGACGAAGTAGAGGTACCCGTCGGCGTCGAGGTAGCCGCGGTCGCCAGTGCGAAACCACCCATCCACAAACTCGCGCGCTGTCTCGGCCGGCATCTTGTAGTAGCCCTTCATCATGGCGCCCTGGATTAGCGGCCGCATCCAGATCTCGCCGACTTCTCCGGCGGGCAGGTCGTGCTGCTCGTCGTCGACGATGCGCAAGTCGCAGGCGCCGCGGCTCGAACCCGCCGAGCCTGCCTTCTCCGGCGGGTCGTCGGGGGTGAATCGGGTCATCGCGAAGTTCTCGGTCATGGCATAGACGGAGGTCAGCGTGATGCCGTAACGGGCCTGCATCTCGGCGTATATCTCCTTGGGGACCGGAACCGTCATGCAGAGGCGCAGCCTGGTTGCCCGCTCATGCGGACCTGGCGGCAACTTCCAGATGATGTTGGTCATGGCGCCGAGCGTGTTGAACTGGGTGGCGCCGCTGTCGCGGATCTCGTCCCAGAAGCGGCTCGCGGAAAAGCGCGGCGACAGCGCGATCGCCGCGTCGGCCCACAGCGCTGCGTAGCACGTGTACCAAATGGCATTGCCGTGAAACAGCGGCAGGCATGTGTAGAGCACGTCATCGGGCCGGTAGCCGAAGTCGGCGGCCAGCGCGCGTCCCACTGCCTGGCCCTGCGAATGCGGACACATCACGCCCTTCGAAGGCCCGGTGGTGCCTGAGGTGTACATGATCAGGTGAAGGTCATCGTGGCGCACACGCTCGGGCGGCGGCCGCGATGCGTCGGGCGACTCCAGCTCGCCCAGCGCGCGCGCCGGCGCCGCCGCGCTGCCGACACCACATTGCGCGACCGGCCGTGGACCCCGGTAGATGTAGCTGCGCACCTTCGGCAGTTGGTCCGAGATCGCCGACACCCGGTCGACCCATTCGTCGTCGACGACGACGCAGGTCGCATCGGACTGGTCGATGAAGTAGCGCAGCATGTCGCCCTTGGCGGCGGTGTTCAGTGGCACCGCCACCGCGCCGATCTTGCCCAGGCCCCAGACGACGCCGAAGAACTCGGGACAGTTCGGCAGCATCACCGCGACGTGGTCGCCATGGCCGATGCCGTGCGCGGTAAAGCCGTTCGCGTAGCGATTGGTCATCGCTTCGATTTCGGAATATGTGATCTTCCTGCCTTGCCAGATCAGGAAGGTGCGCTCACCGATCCGGTCGGCCTTGTCGGCCAGGATACGGCCGATGGTTCTTTCTTCAAGCTCGTAGTCGCGCATGGGCGCCACCCTTTTCAGTTCATTCGCCGAGATAGGCTTCAGTCAGTTCGCGGTGCGACGCCATGTCGGCAGCCTTGCCTTCGAGCGCGACCCGGCCCTGCTTGAGCACGTAGATGTAGTCGGCCATCTTCAACACGAGGTGCGCGTTCTGCTCGACCACGAGAATCGTCATGCCCTGCTCGCGCAAGGCCTGGAGGTGACCGAAGACCTGCTTGGTGATCACCGGCGCAAGGCCGAGGCTGACCTCGTCGGCAAGCAGCAACTTCGGGCGGCCCATCATCGCGCGCGCCAGCGCGAGCATCTGCTGCTCGCCACCGCTGAGCGTCGAGCCGTCCTGCTTTTCGCGCCGTGCGAGCGACGGGAACATCTCGAGCATGCGTTTGTAATCGGCCGTGATCTCGGCGCCGGCGCGGCGCGAATGCGCGCCGACCAGGATGTTTTCGCGAACCGTCAGGTCTGGGAAGATTCCGCGCCCTTCAGGCACGTGGACGATGCCGCGGCGAACGATTTCATCCGGCTTGACCGTGCCGATGTCCTGACCGTACAGGCGCATCGAACCGGAGCGCGCGCGCACCAGGCCGCTGATCGTGCGCAGGAGGCTCGTTTTTCCGGCACCGTTGGCGCCAAGAATCCCCACGAGCTGGCCTTCGCCAACGCGCAGCGAGACGTCTCGCAACGCGGCGATGGGACCGTAGTCAACTGAAAGACCAGAAATTTCAAGCATCGTCGATAACCTCGCCGAGATAGGCGAGCAGCACCCGCGAGTCGTTGAGCACTGCATCCGGCGTGCCTTCGGCAATGACCTGGCCGGCATCGAGGACGACCGCCCGGTCGCACAGGCGACGCACCAGCCCCATGTTGTGCTCGACCAGCAGGATCGACAGTCCGCTCTCGGTGCGCAGCGCGAGCACCAGGTCTGCGAGGTGCTCGATCTCGGCTTCGTTGAGCCCTGCAATCGGCTCGTCCAGAAGGAGCAGGCGCGCCCCCATCAGGATCACCCGGCCGAGCTCAAGGAGTTTGCGGTGGCCGTAAGGCAGGCTGCCGGTCAGCACGTCCAGGCTGCCGGACAGGCCGATCCGCTGGGCGACCGAGAGCGCTTTGGCGCGCGCTTCGTCCTCGGCACGGCGCACGACGGGCAAGCCGATCATTTCGGCGAGCACCGAAAAGCGCAGGCGCCGGTGCGACGCGACGAGCAGGTTATCGAGCACGCTCAGCTCGGGGATCACTTGCGGATGCTGGAAAACGCGGCCCAGCCCCATCATCGCGATCTGATCAGCCCGCAAGCCGACAAGGGCGGCGTCGCCGAGCTCAATCGTGCCGGTGGTGGGCCGGGTGATGCCCGAGACGCAGTTCAGCAGCGTACTCTTGCCGGCACCGTTCGGGCCGATCAGGCCGACTATCTGACCTGCACCGACGCTGAGCGTGACGTCCTGCAGCGCCCGCACGCCGCCAAAGTCGACGCCGAGCCCCTTCACCGTGAGCGTCGCATTGGCGCTTTCCTGCACCTGCGCCTGGACGTGTGGAGTGTTCATGCTAGTTCCGCTCTGCGCTTGCGAAAGATGCTGATGAGTCCGCCCGGCAGCAGGATCATCACGAACATGAGCGAGAGGCCGAAGATCAGTCCGGGCGCGTCCTTGAAGCCGCGTACCGCTTCCGGTACCGCGACGTAGAAGGCGGCGCCCAGCAAGGCCCCGCGCACGCTTCCCAGTCCGCCGATCACGATCATCGCCAGGAACATGATCGACATGTTCACGGAGAAGCTCTCGGGGTTGATGTATCGCACCAGGTTCGCGTAAAGGCCGCCGGCGACTGCGGTGTAGAAGGCGCTCAGCGCGAACGCCACGACCTTGTAGCGGGCCACGTGGATGCCGGTGCAGCCGGCCGCGGCCTCACTCTCTCGCAGCATGATCAGCGCGCGCCCTGTGCGTCCGCTCGCCAGCTGCGAGGCGGCCCAGGTGCCGGCCAGCAACGTCGCCCAGATGACCCAGGTCATGCGGCTGCCTTCGGCCAGTCCCACCCCGAAGATTGTCGGCGTGGGAACCTGCAGACCGGCGCCGCCGCCCGTGACCGTGCGCCACTCGAAGATCAGCTTTTGCATGACGATGCCGAAGCCGAGCGTGGCGATCGCGAGATACAGGTTCTTCAGCCGCAGCGCCGGGAGCGCGATGATCGCGCCAATCAGCGTCGCGATAGCGCCGGCAATCGGAATCGAGAGCCAGAACGGCAGCGCGAAACTGCTTGTCAGGATGCCGGATGCGTACGCGCCGATCGCGAAGAAACCGGCGTGGCCCAGGCTTGTCTGGCCCGATAAGCCGGTCAGGATATTGAGGCCGATCGCGACCAGCGCGAAGATGCCGATCAGGTTCAGCAGGTAGACGACGTAGCCGCCGCCGAACAGCGACATTGCGCCGACGAAGGCCGCGACGCCGGCCACCAGCAGGCGGTCGCGTCGGGCGGAGGAAGGAATTTCAGGGTGAACCATCGATCAGACTTTCTGCCGCTTGACGCGCCCGAAGATTCCGTTCGGCGCGACGATCAGCACGACAATGATCAGCGTGAACGAAAGCGCCTCGCTGAATGTTCCCGACACGTAGGCGCCCAGCAGGTTTTCGACGATCCCGAGCAAAAGGCCGCCGATGAAAACCGCGCCCAGATTCGACAGGCCTCCGAGCACCGCCCCGGCGAAGCCCTTGATCAGCAGAGCCCCCATCAGGTTGACGTCGAGGAAAAGTATCGGCGCGACCAGGATGCCGGCCACCGCCCCGGCCATCGCGCCCATCGCCCAAGCCATCGCGAATGAGCGGCTCACCGCGATGCCCATCAACTTGGCCACCGACTGGTTCTGGCTCGCCGCGCGCAACGCGATCCCGGCGCGGGTGTGACGCAAAACCAGCGTGAACAGGATGATCATGGCGACCGACACGACGATCGTCAGCGCGCTGTCTGGCGATACGTTGACGCCGAAGAGTTCGAACACCGGGAGGTTGGCCACCGGGCTCGGCAGCACGTTCGTCTGGTTGCCCCAGATCATCCCGGCGACGCTGTGCAGCGCGAGGTTGAGCCCGAGCGTTGCGATGACAGCGTTGATGATCGGCGCACCCAGCAGCGGCCGGATCACGATTTGCTGCACGACCGCGCCCTGCACCGCCGCGAAGACCAGGGTCAACGGCAAGACAAACCACCAGGACAGGCCGTAAGTGGTGAGCAGCGTGTAGGCGATGAAGGTCGCGAACATTGCCATCTCGCCCTGTGCGAAGTTGGGCACCTCGGTGGCCTGCAGCACCAGCACGATCGCGATGCCGATCAGCGCGTAGAGACTGCCCGACGCGAGTCCGCCGATGATGAGTTGCGAAATCATAATGCGACATCCTCGCCCGCCAGTGCGCGCAGGCGCTGCCGGCGGGGCGCACCGGTCAGAACCTCAAGGAACCGCAGCCCGCGCGGGTCGATCGTGCGGTCGAGGCGCTCGATTTCGTCTGCGGTCGGCGGCGTGGAAGTGACGAGGTCGGGGGCCCAGTCAAGGTCGAAGCCAGTGGCCTCGGACACCTCGTCCCGGCTAACGCCGGGGTGCAGATGGGTCACGCGCAGGCGCCCGGAAGGCCCGCTGGCGAGCACCGCCAGGTTGGTGACGACGACCACCGTGCGCGGGTTGCCTTCTGCGCTGCCCGGGTGACCGGCACCGCTGCAAAAATCAAGCGTCGGCACGAACACCTGACGTGCGTGGCGCGGCGTGTAGTAGTAGAAACGGCGCGCTGCAGTCGAGGCATCGGGAATGCCCGCAGCGCCCGGAAAACGCACTTTCGGGCGCGCGTGCTCGCCGATGCAGACGTTGTTGGTGGCGCCCATAGGATTGATCTGCGCCGGGCGCATGAACTCGGTCCAGCGCGGCCGGCCTCCCAGGAAGATCGTCGGCATGAACATCAGGTTGATTTGCATGTAGTCGAGCCAGACCTCGGCGTGCGTCACGGTGTCGAACTCATCGTGGCCGAGCGTGAGCTGGCGGGTCCCCGACATCAGCGAGTTGCCGTTCGGACACAGGCTCGTGCAATGCGGCGCGTGAGCGTGCTTGGCCAGCATGTAGGCGGCTGTCGGCAGAAAGGTGCCAATTCCTTCGGCGAGAAAGTCGCCATCCTCGATCAGGTGCGCCATCGTCACGACCATCTGGTCGGTCTGGCTGCGCTCCCGCGGAGAAAGAAGCAGGTCGCTGGCCGCGCGTGTCGTGCTGGCGCTCATGTGCAGGCCTCCACCGGCGCTTGCCGGGCGATCGCATCGGCGAGCCAGCGCGACCACGTCGCGGGATCGGCCGCCGCGTCGGAATAGTCCAGGACCGCGGCGAGGTCCAGGCGGTGGCGTGGAACGCACGAGGTCGGCAGGCTCCCGCCAGGCGCCTCGACCACGTGCGTGACGAATACGCCGCTCAGTTGCACGCCGCCCATCGCCCGCAGCTCGGCCGTCTCGACGATGCGCTCGGCCGTGACAATGACAACATCTGCGACGGTCGATATGTGCGGGTCGAGCGCGAGCTGGCCGTGGAGATGGCAGTTGCCAAAGCGGTCGGCCGCCGTTGCATGAAGGATCGCGACGTCGACATTGAGCGCCGGCACCGCGATCAGGTTCGCGCCTGTCAACGGGCAGGCGAAGGTTTTCAGGTCGGGACGCACGCGCAGCAGGTCGGTGCGGGCGAGCTCGCCGCGCATCGGCAGGAATGGCACACGCATCGTCGCGGCCTGCACAGCGTAGCTCAGCGTGTACTCGGTTTCCTCGACCATCTCCAGGGTGCCTTGCTGCACGCAGCGTGTGAAGTGCGGCGCGAAGCCCACGACCTCGAGGCCGACATAGCAGCTTCGCACCTGTCGCACACAACCGGCGCCGATCAGCAGATCGGTCTCGATACCGCCGGTGAGCGAGACAATTTCGAGCCCGCGACGCCCCGAGGCGGCCAGCGAGAGCGCGGCGGCCACCGGTCGGCGGTACAGCGTCATGCCGCCGAACGCAACACGGTGGTCGTCACGAACCGCCGACAGCGCCTCGCCCAGGGGCGCGCGCTTGTCGGCGCTCAGTTTGAGGTGATCCATTCGGTCACGATCGCCCATTTGCCGTCCTTGGCGCGCATGAAGGCGGCCGACTGGCTCCCGGCATGATCGCCGGACGTGAAGGTCACCGGGCCCATCAGGCCGGTATTCAGGCCTTTGATCTTCTCGAGTTCGGCGACGATTTTTTCACTCGTCGGCTCGCCCTGCACCCGCTTGAGCGCATCGACGAAGATCGCCGCCGCGTTATAGCCGTGCATGCTGTAGGTCGTCGGCGTGGTCTTGGGCAGGTACTTCTTCTGGCGCGCAAGGAATTCGGCCACCTGCGGCTTGGCCGAATCGAGCGGCTCCATCACGGCAACCGCGATGGCTCCGTCGACGAGCTGCTGACCGGCCAAGGTGAAGGTCTGCGGGTCGCCGAGCGCGTTGTGGCCGCTGAACTGGGGCTTCCAGCCCATCTTGGCGGCTTCTTTCATGATCAGCGCCGCGTCGCGTGGGATGCCGAAAAACACCACGTCTTCCGCGCCCGACTGACGCGCCTGCGCGACGACGCCACTGAAGTTGGTTGAACCGCGGTCGAACGGCAGCTTTGTGAGCGGCACGCCGTGCTTCTTCATCCGCGCCTCCAGGCCGATGACGGCGTCTTGCCCGAAGTCGTCATTTTGGTAGATCACCGCGATCTTGGTGTGCTTGAGCTGCTTGACGAGGTACTCGCCAAGCAGGCTCGCCTGGACCCGAACTTCGGGCAGCGTCGTGAAGACGTAGCGCTTGACCGGCGTGGTCAGCGTGTGGCTGAACGCATAGGGGGCGAATAAAGGAACCTTGCGTTCCTCGACATAGGGAACCATCGCCGCGTTGCTGGGCGTGCCCACCGGCGCCACGAGCGCGACAACGCGGTCCTGCTCGATCAGCTTCTTCGCGGAAGCCACCGCGCGCATGGGCTCGTAGGCGTCGTCCTCCGAGATGAACTGAATCTTGCGGCCGTTGACGCCGCCCTGCTCGTTGATGTAGTCGAAGTAGACCTGAATCCCGTCACGCACGCCCTGGCCGAGGAGGGATAGCGAGCCGGACAGCGGGCCGGTCGTGCCGACCTTGACGTCAGCGGCGAGCGAGGCAGTCGGCGCGCCAAGCAAGGCGGCCGAGGCCAGAACTGCGAACGCGGCACTTGCCGAGAATTTCCTGTAGATAACCATGTCGTCTCCTGATGTTGAGGCGGACAAGCCGTCCGCGAAACTGGTCTGTCCGGCCTGGTCGACCCTGAGAGCCTGGGCCGCCCGATTCGACGCTTAGACCGCGACAAAGGGGATTCTAGACATGAACTAACCCGCGCGTCAACAGAGTAACCCATTGGTTAGCTGCCTGACCTCTCGTGGGGTCCGTTATATAATTTGATATTTATACGGCTCCCTCCAAGACAGTGGCGGGGTCGGGAAAGAAGTCGTTGATGTCCGTCTGGAAGGATGCAGTACCGGTTGCCAGCGCGCAATTCGATCGCAAGCGCGAGGTCTTGCTACGCGAGGCCGCTGCCTGTTTCAACCGGCGCGGCTACCATGGCACCTCGCTGACCGAGATCGCCAAGAAGCTCGGCGTGACGAAGGCCGCTCTCTACACCTATGTGCCGAGCAAGGAAGACCTGCTCTACTACTGTCACGACGCGGCCATGGACAGCGCGCTCGAAAGCCTGCACAAGGCAGCGAGTGCCGGCACCGGCCTGCAGCGGCTCACACTGACGCTGCGCCACTACCTTGAGATGATGCTCGGCGCCGAGGGCGGCTACGTTGTCCTGCTCGAGGAAAACGCAATGAAGCCGGAGCACATGCGCGCGATCGTCAAGCGCCGCGACCGATTCGAGCAGGGCCTGCGCCAATTCGTCATTGAAGGCATCGCGGACGGCAGTATCGTGCGCTGCAACCCAAAGCTGGCGGTCTTCGTGATGATGGGCGCGCTCAACTGGGGCCGCAAGTGGTATCGCGCGAACGGCAGCTGGTCGGGGGCCCAGATTGCCCACGCAATGACCGAGATGCTGGAGCGCTCTGTCTCCAGCACACCGTCCCCCGTGCTGCTCGAGGACCCTGCGGCGGTCGATGACGCAGAAGCGATTAAGCCGGAGGAGTTCCCCAAGGGCCGCCCACTGGCTTGAGCGCGAAGCGCTCAGTTGCTCAACGACTGATCGGCAATCCCCCCAAGTCTTGTGGACGGCGGACAACCGACCAGAGGGTCGGCAGGGATTCATGTAAAAAACCGCAGAAACAAGCTTAAGTCCTTATCCATGCTTGGTTTTTTGTGAACTCAACCAACTCACATTTGATAACTCACCATTATCCAATGTGACAAGTCAATATCTACCGCTTGCTGTTGAGACGCCGGTGGTATGAAATTTCGTATTACATACCACGGTACGATTGCCATTGCTCACGTAAGCCAAGGGTTTACGAGCGCTACGCCCGTATCGACAAAGTCTGACACGTTGCGTGTCACCACTGTAAAGCTGTGCTCAATCGCCGTTGCAGCGATCATTGCGTCACGCTCTGAGCGTGGGTCCGGTACATGCAGTGAAGCGCACACCGGCGCGGTGTTGTCGGTAAATGGCAAGATTCGGCCAGCGAACGCTACACGCACTCCAGTAAGCCAGGTTCGCAGCGCACTACCCTGAGGCGGCATGCGTCGCTCCAGCGCCTGGATGCCTATTTCCAACTCAAGGATGGTGATGGCGGACAGGAAAAGCTTGCTGCTCGGCTGCCCTGCGGCCCAGGCCCGCACCTCGGCAGATTGATGGGGCTTGCCATGGCGCAGCTCGGAAATGACGTTGGTATCCAGAACGAACATTGAGAGCCCTCAGTCAAACGATGCGCCATGGATGTGGAGATTGAGACGAGGCGGATCGAAATCGATGCCGTCCCCACCGGGGATGCGATCCATGACGTCGAGGAGCGAGAGTTCGCTTTGACCGGCGATGCGGTAATAGTCGTCGATTTTTAGCAGCGCAAATGCAGGGCGCCCACGGTCGGTAATAAACACAGGGCCATCCACAGCCGCGCGCTTGGCCGCTGACACGTCACGTGTGAAGTCGCGGCTAGAAAACGTATGAATACTCATGTTGATCTCCCGAATTGAACCAATGTCTGTATGTTATGACAAACAAAGCGAGTTGTCAATTTAACGATGCCGGAGCAAGCTAAATGTTCAATTCTGACAATGAGTTAGGTTTGTTTCTGCGGTTTTTTACATGAATCCCTGCCGACCCTCTATTTGGCGCGGCACGCTCAACGGCTACGGGCCCCAGGCCGTCACGCTGCTGTCGACGCCGCTGTACTCAAACACTACGCTGGCGAGTTTCTTTCCCACGGTCGGTTTAGGCGGCACCGTCGTGCTGATGACGAAGTTCGATGTCGTCGAGTACTTGGAACTCGCGCAAAAGCATCGCGTAACCCACAGTATGATGGTTCCAGTGCAGTACCAGCGCCTAATGGCGCATCCCGGTTTCGACAGCTATGACCTCTCGTCGTTCAAGCGCAAGTTCTGCACGAGTGCGCCGTTCAGCGCAGCCTTGAAAGCCGAGGTCCTGAATCGCTGGCCTGGAGGCTTGGTGGAGTTATACGGCATGACCGAAGGGGGCGGGACGTGCATGCTGGCCGCGCATGACTTTCCGCACAAGCTGCACACTGTTGGCCAACCTGTACCCGGTAACGACGTGCGCATCATCGACGAAAAGGGTAACGAAGTCCCGCAAGGCGGTACAGGGGAAGTAGTGGGTCGTTCTGCAGCCATGATGACCGAATATCACAAACAGCCGCAAAAAACGGCTGAGGCCGAGTGGTACAACAGGATCGGACAACGCTATATTCGCACCGGAGATATCGGCCGCTTCGACGAAGATGGCTTCCTGGTGCTGCTGGATCGCAAGAAAGACATGATCATTTCGGGCGGCTTCAATAGGCGTTGTTGCACGGATGCCCGGCGGCGGCCTGTTAGGCTCGTCGGCCCTGATCAAAACAGCTGACCAACTGCATGCCCAACAAACACAACGCCAAGTGCCGCCACCATATTCCGAAGATGAAGTTCACGGTATGCAACTGGCGTGAGTACGATGCGGCACTTCGCGCGCGCGGCAGCCTGACCATGTGGGTCACTCCTGAAGCAATTGATCTTTGGGCAGCCCTGCCACGCACCACGCGTGGCGGACAGAGTTTCTATTCGGATCTGGCGATCGAAGTCAGCCTGATGTTACGCCTGGTGTTTCGCCAACCGCTGCGACAAACCGAAGGCCTGATGGCATCGATCTTTGAGTTGCTTGGCGTGGATCTGAAAGCCCCCGATCACAGCACTGTGAGTCGGCGCGCCATGAGCTTGGGGTCGATTTCCAAGCGGAGCGCACTACCTGCAGAGCCTGCACACATCCTGATCGACAGCACCGGGCTGAAGGTCTTCGGTCGGTGCGGGCGAATGGTTGCAGGAAAAACATGGCGCCAAAGCGCGCCGTAGCTGGAGAAAGCTGCACTTGGCGGTGGATGCCAACACGGGGCTGATAGTGGCCTCAATGCTGACAGAGCAGGACGTTGATGACCAGTCCCAGGTGGGACCACTGTTCGACCAAATCGAACAGCAGATTGGCCAAGTCACTGCCGATGGGGCCTATGACGGCGAGCCGACCTACGAGACCATTGCGAAACGTGACCCACAAATTCAAGTCGTCATACAGCCGCGCGTAACCGCGCAGCCAAGCGCGCACTTTGAAACTGAACCAACACGGCGAGACACGCACCTGCTCATGATCCAGAGTCTGGGTAGACTGGGCTGGCAAGAAGCCTGCGGTTACGGCACACGCGCGCTGGTGGAAACAACGATGGGCCGCTACAAGGCGATCATCGGACCCAGGCTTCGCGCGCGTGACTGGCGGGGCCAGCGTACCGAGGCAGGCGTCGCGGTAGCTGTCCTCAACCGCATGCTGGGTGCTGGACGCCCGAATTCCGTCCGCACTTCAGCTGTAGGGGCATAAGCCGCGCGGGGTTGGGGTAACTTCGCCGACAGCGGCATCCGTGCAACAACGCCACACTAGGTGCAAGGACGGCCATGGGGCCGAGGATGCCCGCGGGCCATTACATATTGACATCTATCAGCAGCGATGCACCTTCGAAGGGCTCACCCATGATTCGCTGCAGGTACAGAGGACGGTCGCTGACGCTGTAACCGCGAAGCTCCATCGCAAAGCACGGCTCGTCCACGCGAACTTTGAGAAGGCGCGCTACTTCAGCCGGCATGCGCTCAAAGCCGACCAACTGCTCCAGCCGCAGTGTGGGCAACGCCAGGCGCTCCGACAGGAATTTGCGCAAGTTGACGTTGTCCTTCAGATCTTCGCCGCGCGTCAGCGCCTCGAAGTTCGCCTCCGTCAGGAAGAACTGGCTGATCAGCACGAATTGCCGGTTGACGTCGATGCTGCGGTCGATTCGGATCAGCGACTCGTTGGCGCCGAAGAACTGGGCCAGGCGGGCGGTGGTCTTCACCTTGCGGCGTCCCAGGATCTGCCAGAAGACCGGCATGTCCTCTCCGGCCGGATTGCGGAACCGGATGTAGCGTGCGTCCACCGAGCTGCCGATGACGCGAACGAAAGTCCCGCGCCCGTGTTCGCGTGCCAGCACGCCGCGATGGGCCAGCTCTTCGAGCGCACGCTGCACGGTGCCCAGGCTGACCCCGAACACCTGGGTCAGCTTGCGCTCGGATTCAATGCGGTCACCGTTGCGAAGGCGGCCGGTGGAGATGTCGGTGAGGATTGCGTCGGCGATGTGGCGAATCTTGGTGGTCACGGGGTTCATCAAAGACTGGAGTTGGCTGGAACAACCGGATTCTCTGCGATCTGCCGTATGCGCCCCAGCAGCGCACAAGCATGGTCGGCGGCTTCTCGCCCGCCTAACACGTCGCCTCGAACGTGCAGGGGCCGCAGGTCCTCGATCTCGGCCAGCATGGCGACCAGCTGCGCGTCGGCGGCCGAGAGCCGCCGGAACTCATTGACGGTGAGCATGTAGGTGTGCATGACGTCGCTCTCGGCGCTATTGGCGCCCAGGTGGTGAAGCGCGGCGTTGAGCCAGTGGGTGCCAGCCAACATGGCAGCCTCGATGCGTATCTCCACCAGCTCCGGCGTCAGTTTGGCCAGCGAGCGTTCGATCTTGAGTGCCTTCTGGCGGTGCTGCTCGGGGCTCATGACTGGTGCTCCTCAAGGCGCTTGCGCAGCAGGTGCGTGCACTCCCGGTAGGCGGCATCGCACTCTCGCACGATTTCCGCGCTGGGCTGCATGTCGCCGCGGGTACAGGGGTCACGGAAGGCTTCGATCTTTTCCATGGCTTCCATCATTCGGTGGATGTCGGGTGGGACGGGCGCCTTGATGGGGGGCCGGCCAACGTGCAGCACGTCGCCCAGTTCCTTCAGGGCCGGCCGGTGGCCTTGTGCATCCGGCACGTAGTACACCCCGGGCTGGGACGGGTAAGCATGCTCAGCTGGAGTGACCTGGGCCAGGTGCAGCGCGGCGTTGACGGCGTTGGTGCCGGACACCATGGCACTCCAGAACCACAGTTCGAAGTCGTCCAGCGGGTCCAGGCGGGCCATGGCCGCTTCGAAGCGGTCGATCTTTTCAAGATGGGAAGTAACCAGCATGTGTTCCTCGTTTGTGTGGGGGGTCAGGGTTCCGGCGCCAGCGGCGGCGGCAGCGCAATGGCCAGTCTTTCGGCCAGGCGCTGCAGCTCCGCATCGACCCCTGGGGGGTAAGCAAGGCCGGAGGTGGACGATGCCATCTCCAGGGTTTCACCGCGCTGCCCTGGAACGCGCGCCTCGCCGTCGCCGCTTTCCAAGTAGTAGTCGATCCAGTGGCGCATGTAGCTGGTGAAGGCTTCTCCGTCCCCGGCCACGGCGGGGTTCAGGAACAGGAAAAAGGCGCTCTCGCGGCTCACCGCGCCTCCGGCGGCCAGTTGCATTGCGGTACCGCTGGCTGCATCCGGCTTCGCGCCCAGAGCGGCTGCCATGCATTCGATCATCATCGCCAGCCCCATGCCTTTGTACCCGCCGGCGGGCTGCAGCATGCCGGCAGCGGCCGCTTCTGCGTCTGTGGTGGGCGCGCCCTGGCGGTCGAGCGCCCATTCAGCCGGCACCGGCTTGCCTTCACGCGCGGCCAGCAGGATATGGCCCCGCGCGGCCACGCTGCAAGCCATGTCGAAAACCAGCGGCGCACGCCCGGGACCGGCGGGAGCGGCGAAGGCGAAGGGATTGTGGCCGATGGCGCGACGATGAAAGCCCGGCAGGCCGAGCAGGGGCGGCGTACGCTGCCCCATCAGGCAGATGAAGCCGGCTTCGGCTGCTTCCAGTGCCAGGATGCCCAGCGCACCCAGGTGTCCGGTGTGGTGCACGGTGACCCACAGCAGCGGCTCGTTTTGCAGGTAGGGCCGCGCAGCATCGAGCACATGCATCCCCACCACCTGGCCGAGCGCGCCGTCCGCGTCCACCGTCCAGGCGGCCCCGTTGCGCTGCAGATCGAAATCGGGTCGGGCATTGAACGCGTTGTCCCCGAGGCGCTCGATGTAAGAGGTGAGGCGCGCCAGGCCATGTGTGCCGTAACCGCGCTGATCGCTTCGCACCAGCAAGCGCGCGGTGTGACCCGCGTCTTGCGGTGGCACACCGGCGGTCTGCAGGATATCGCCGGCCCAGCGGATCAGGTCAGCGGCACGATAGCGTGGCATGTAGTCTCGTTTCGCCTACTGCATCTTGATCTTGGTCTTCTCAACCGCCGCCTTCAGTTGCGCCGCCTCGATCGCATTTTCCTTGCCGAACGCAACCGAGCCGGTCAGCAGCGCATCGGTCCCAGCCTTCTTCAACTTGGCGATCACGCTGGGTTCCTTCATCACGGCAAGGATGTCCTTCTCGAGCCGCATGATAGCTTCTGGCGGGCTGCCGGCAGGCGCGAAAAATCCGTACCAGGTCGGGAACACATCCAGCGCCACACCGCTGGCTTCGCGAACGGTCGGCACGTCAGGAAGAACCGAAGAGCGGGTTTCCGAGAACACGGCCAAGCCGCGCATCTTGCCGCCGTTGATCTGCGGCACGATCGCCGGCAGGGCCATGGCGCCACCGGTGATCTGGCTGCCAAGGACGTCGGACACGATGAAGGTGGCGCCGCGGTACGGAACGATAGTGATGTCGGATTGGGCCGCTTCGCCAAGCAGGGTCAGCTCGATCTGCGGAGTGGACCCGGCACCCGGGACGCCGACTGAGACCTTCGATGGCTTCTTGCGGCCGGCCTCCAGGAAGTCTTTCATGTTGCGCAGGGGCGACTCGGTATTGACGGCGAGGATGGTGGGCGCCACGCCGACCTTTGCAATGGGAATCAGGTCTCTTGTCGGGTCGTAGTCGACCTTGGAGAACTGCGGCAGGATTGTGATCGACGGGTTCGCAGTGATCAGGATGGTGTAGCCGTCGGCGGTCGCCCGCGCAACCGCTGCAGTACCTATGGTGCCCGCGGCGCCCGCGCGATTCTCGATGATCACGGGCTGTCCCAGGCGCTTGGTCAATTCGGCGCCTACGATGCGCGCCGTGATGTCGACGCCGCCCGCGGGCGGATACGCCGAAATCACGCGAACAGGGCGGTCAGGGAAGTTCTGCGCATGGGCTACGGACGCGGCAAGCAGAAGGACTGCGCTCGCAATTTTCTTGATTTGATGCATGTTTGTCTCCTTGGCGCCGTGTTACATGGATGGACCGAATCGGCTGATGGCTGATTCACGCGTATCAAGCACCTCCGAGGTGGTCAGCTCGCCGCTCGCCACAGACAGCATGTACTCCATGAGCCTGCCGCCTGCGGAGCTGATGCTTTCATTCTTTTCGAGGATCGAGGACACATCGAAGTCGACGTTGTCGGAAAACGCTTCGATGGTGTTACGGTTGCCACTAACCTTGATGACGGTCGCCACGGGGTGGCCGATCGGGTTGCCGACGCCGGTGGAAAACATGCAGATCTGGCAGCCGCCAGCCGCCAGGCCGGTGATCGATTCGACCGCTGGTGCCGGGCCGGACATGAAATGCAGGCCGTTGCGGTCCGGGACGTCACCGTAGCCGAGAACACCCACCAGTTCCGACTTTCCCGCCTTGGCCATTGCACCCAATGCCTTCTCCTCGATGGTCGTCAGGCCGCCGCGGATGTTGTCGTGAGTGGGGTTGGAGCCGCGCAGATCGATGCCCAGCGCCATGATCTCCTTTTCGAGTGTGCTGATCTCGTTGAGGAACCGGTCGCGCACGCTGGGGTTGCTGGCGCGCTCGGCGAAAAGGTGCTCGGCGCCGAAGAACTCCGAAGTCTCAGTGATGATGGCTGTGCCGCCACCGGAGATCACTTTGTCCGAAACAACACCGATTGATGGATTGGAGGCCAGGCCCGAGGTTGTGTCTGAGCCGCCGCATTCCAGCCCGAGCAAGAGCTTCGACAGGGGGAATTCGCGACGCCGCTGTTTCGATGCATCGCGGGCCATGCGCGCTGCGGCGCGCGTGCCGGCGGCGATGGAGCTGATCGTTCCACCTGCCAACTGGATATCGACTGACTCGACGGGCTTGCCCGATGCTGCGAGCAGATCGACCAGTTCACGTGTGGTGCGCGGCTCCAGCCCGACGGCGACCACGCCCGCGATGTTCGGATTCAGGCACAGGCCGGCCGTGACCTTGAGCGTGGTTTCGCGGTCTTTGCCGAGCTGGCCGCGGATGTACGAGCCAGGCAGGTACACCGTGCCCTGCACAGCGTCCGCAATGGCACGCGTGACCGGGTTGCAGTTGTCCATCACGGAGATCACGGCGATGAGGTTGCGGGTTCCGACCGTGCCG
The DNA here is from genome assembly GCF_002278925.1 of Polaromonas sp. 39-63-25. GTDB lineage: Bacteria > Pseudomonadota > Gammaproteobacteria > Burkholderiales > Burkholderiaceae_C > Polaromonas. The sequence goes on along the minus strand of NZ_NCJH01000001.1, from coordinate 3,852 downwards.
TTGGCGCGTTCGTAGCCCCAGAAAGTGGACGTCATTTGGATTCCTTCCTGTCGCCGCGGGCGCGGAGGGCCTCGACGTTGTGCGTGTGGACGTGGTCGCCGAGGCCGATGGCCTGGGTGGCCTGGCCGATGACCTTGCCGTACTTGAGGATGGGCTCGCCCTTGGCTATGCCGCGGGTGGCGAGCTTGTGGCCGAAAGCGACGTCGGCAGCCAGAGTCACGTTTCCGGTAGCTTCACCGGTGAGGGTGACCGCCTCGCCTTTTTTCCCGGGGTCAACCAGCGTGGCGACGTTGTCGCCGTTGTTGAGGATGATTGCGCGGATCATGAAAAGTTGTCTCCTTCGCCGCCCGAAGCAGCGGTTTATCTTTCAAATTGCTATATAGCAGTTGCCATATTAGAGGAATGTCGGCGTGAAGTCAATACTCAGCCTTGTCCAACGAGGTATGAGCCTGAAGGAGGCGCGTATTTCCAACGAGGCTAAATGTGCCCATCCCCTCGAAAAGGTAAAACGAGCGGATTTCTCCTCTGAGGGCCGGCCAAATTTCAATCAAACAGATCGAGCTGTCCCGGTTGTGTGGCGTTGCTCCAGAAAACCGAGTCAGCGTACCTGGCGGCCAGCGCTTCCATGTCAATGTCCGGATCTTCGTCGCTGAACTCGAACGACCCGAACATGTTCACGTGCTGCCACGCCACCGGCGACATCCCCTGGATGAATGCGATGGCGTCCAGATCCCCGGCCGCCACTTTCTGTTCGTACACTTTGGACAGCAGCGCCGTGTTGTAGTAAATGACCGCGTTCGCGATCCGCCGTGCGCAATCATTCCAGACCTGCTGCTCGGTTTCCGTCTGGACCTTGAACTTCCCGCCGTTGATGAAGGCTACCGCCCGGCGGAACCGGTGATCGGCCTCACCCCGGTTGAGAGCCTTTTGCACACTCTGGCGCAACTCCACATCGTCAATGAAATCCAGAATGTAGATGCTGCGGCAGATGTTGTCCAACTCCCACAGGGCCTTTTTGGTGCTGTTTTGCCGGGCATAGCTGCTGAGTTTGCGAACGATCGTGGTCTGGGTCGTGTCCTTTTGCGCCAGGGACGCCATGATGCGCTGGATGTTGGGCCACTCACTGACGATCAGGTCCTCGTTGACCTTGTTGGCGGGTCGTATCAGCATGTCAGCCGGGTACTGGCTTGGCAGGCTGAAGCCGACCAGCGATGCCGTTTTCTTTTGCAAGGTCTTGTATCGCGGCGCAAAGCTGTAGCCGAAGGCATGCAGGATCCAGAAATTGACCTGGTTGGTGCCGTGCGTATCAGTCGAGTGGCGAGTGGGTTTTATGTCCGACGTGTTGTTGTACAGCAGATCGAACAGAAAATGGCTTTCGTGCTCATGGGTGCCGATGATCTTGGCGTTGATGGGTACGTGGTTGGCAACGACGGTGCAGGCGCTCACGCCCTTGTCCCATCCAAAATACTTGGGCGAATACCTGGAATTGAAGGTGTTGATCTGGGTTCCGAACCGCTGACCATCACTGCTGGAATGCAACTCTTCACGAATGTTGAAGAGCTTGAAGGCCGACAGCGCGGCCGTGGCATTGCTGATGGCGTCATTGGCAGCGTGCACGGTTTCCGGCCGCAAGTAGCTGCGTGCGGTGGTAATCAGCGCGGCATGGCTCATGCCCGAGACCTCGGCCATCTTGCCCAAACCCATGTTGGTGCCGAACGCCACGACACATGCCAAGATTTCGCGGGTGTCCGGCGCATGCTTGACACCGCGATCGAGCACATGCCTAAAGTCGTCCAGGAAATTCGTCTCCCCATTCACAAAGCGCAACAGATCGACAATGCCAATTCCAGGCAACTGGCTATAAAACGGTCCGTTGCCGGTCTCCGGGGCCGTTGGGTAGATCAATGACCAGCGCCTTTTCTCCCCTTGGCCGACGACTTTGATATACGCATTGACGCAGTCGGACACGCGCTGATTGACCGCCACCAACCGGTCTTCGAGCTTCGTGCGCAACCCGGTCAACGTTTCTGCAATGGGTGACTGCAAAATGGGCTGCCCGATTTCAGCAAGGACGGCGTCTTTGTGGCTCCAGCGGGCATCGCTGATCAGGTCGTCTTCAAACTGGCGGAATTCATTGCTGTGATTGACGTACAAGTCCCCGGACTCCAGCGCGTTGCGCAACAGCCGGTAGACCAGAAACTCGTAGCGATCAACGTCCAGAGTTTTGTGCTTTTCTGCGCCCTCGACGGATTCAACATACAGGTGCTTTTTGAGACCCAGGGGAATCACGGCTTCGGGGAACTTCGAGGAATCTGCCTGCCGAAGCGACTTGTTCTGGCGCAGCAGCGATTGCATCACTGAGATCGCCCGCACCAGCGGGGCATCCTCCAGCCGTCCCGCAAAATCGACGTCACAAAAGAGATGGCGCAAGTTGCGTTTGATGGTTGGCGACAACCTGGTGAAGTAGCTCCACTCATAGTCGAGCTTGTCAAAGGCGACGTTTCGCAGGTAATTGGTCACCGACGGAAAGGCCGCCGGCTCCAGCAAGCCGAAAGCACGTTCTTTGACCGCGGAAAACGGGCAATCACTTGCGATTGACGTATCCACAAAGAGGCCCAGCACTTCGCCGGCGGCCTTCAAATTGCTGGTGGCCTCCTCTGATGCCTGCAGCATGGCCGCCTTTGCCGCCAGTTTGGCTTGCTTGTCGAATTGCCCAACCAGGTGAATGAACGCTTCGATCAGGTTGTCGTTGATTTGGCGAAACCGGTGGAAGGCAAAGCACAGCAGATAAAGGCGCACCGTGGAGGCGTCCATTCGGCGCAGCTTGTAGACGGTGTAGAACTGGATCAGCCCGGCGTAATACTTGATGCTCTCACTGGACAAGGTGGCATCGATCAGAAATGTTTGGGCGAAGGAATGCAAGGGGGCCAACTGCTTTCGGCGATCCACCTCCTGGCGTAGCTCTTTGTTGCTGAAATCATTCGCCTCGTGTTTCAGGACATTGATCAGATGGATTTTGTCGTCCGCATGCAGCAAGGTGTTGAGAGATTGCTGGAGGTTGGCGGGCAGCGAGGCATCCAGTTTTCTGGTGACACGCTTGCGCTCATCGATGACAGCCTGGCTCACCAGATCCTGCAAAAACGTGTACCCCGGCGCGACCGTGCGCTGGTTTGACAGGTGCTCCAACACTTCACGCAAAATGAATTTGGGCTGGGTCGACAGCATCGCCGAGCGTTGTGCCAAGGCAATCAGCGCCTGCTTCTCATCGCCACCACACAGGCGATAGCCTAAAAGCCCAAGGATGATTCTTTGCTGGGTCAGCCGGGTGGGCTTGGACAAGGGTCCCACCTCGTTCATCAACCTGCCGGCGTAATAGCGGGTCAGGATATGGTTGATGTCAGGTCGAACGTAGTCAAGGTTGACAACGAAAAACTGTGCCTTGGCTTTGAAGTAACCCAGTTGCAGTACCAGATGGACGCCCGCCGTGATGGTGCGCGCGGCGTCGATGGTCGCTCGCTCTTCGAGGCTCAAATCGAAGTGGATATGACGTTCACCTTCGGTGAAGTGCGGCATGCCAAAAAGGCTGTCAATCTCCTCTGTGCAGAGAATGGAAAGGCGCCTTGAAGCCTGTATTTTGGTGCTTGACAATGCGCTCATACTCCAAAGGTCGGCTCAGCCGTACGCTGAGCTCGCGAAAGTGAAATGGGGATCGAGCGGGGTTGCTGGAGAGTAATGCAGATATTGGTTGCCCTGCCTGCCATTTCACATGTGTTTTGTGAAAGGCGTCAGCAAAAATTTGGCGAAAATGTTGTGCTAACAAGCATCCTATTGCGATAATCCTTCTTATCACAG
>NZ_NCJH01000038.1 GCF_002278925.1 Polaromonas sp. 39-63-25 | reverse complement strand
GCTGGCCGCCGTGATCTCGGCCATGATGTCGGTCACACGTTTGACGCTGTCGACAATCTCGTCCATGGTCTTGCCGGCCTCGGCCACCTGGCTGCTGCCCTCTTCAACCTTGCTCACCGAGTCGTCGATCAGGGTCTTGATCTCTTTGGCCGCTGCCGCACTTCTCTGGGCCAGGTTTCTCACCTCGGCGGCCACCACCGCAAAGCCTCTGCCCTGCTCGCCGGCCCGGGCCGCTTCGACCGCGGCGTTCAGGGCCAGGATGTTGGTCTGGAAGGCAATGCCGTCGATCACGCCGATGATGTCGACGATCTTTCGGGAGGAGGCGTTGATGGCGCCCATGGTGCCCACCACTTCGGCAACGACGCTGCCGCCCTTGACGGCCACGCTGGAGGCGGTCACTGCCAGCTGGTTGGCCTGGCGGGCGTTGTCGGCGTTTTGTTTGACGGTGCTGGTCAGCTCTTCCATCGATGCGGCGGTTTCTTCCAAGGAGCTGGCCTGCTCTTCGGTCCGGGACGACAGGTCGTGGTTGCCGGCGGCGATCTGGCTGGAGGCTGTGGCTATCGTGTCGGTGCCGCTGCGGACTTCGCCGACCACCTTGGCCAGGCTGTCGTTCATGCCCCCGAGGGCTTGCATGAGGTCACTGACTTCATCCTTGCCTGTCACCTTGACCCGCGACGTCAGGTCGCCACCAGCCACTGCTTGCGCCAGCAACAGGGCTTCGCGCAGCGGATGGGTGATGCTGCGGGTAAAGACCCAGGCCAACGCGGCGCCTATGGTCAATGCGGCCAGACCCAGGCCAAACAGCAGAACCGACAGCTGCTTTCCGGCAGCGACGGCCTCGTCCAGCGTTTCAACAACGTTGGCTTGCTCCAATTCAACCAGCTTGTTGATCTCGACCATCGCTTTCTGGTGCGCCGGTTCAATGCGGCCGGCAATGATTTTTGCCGCGCCTTCGGGATCGAAAGCCAGGGCCTGTGCGACAGCCTCGAGGAAGGGTGCCTCGATCTCCTTGTCGAGCCGCGCAATCTCGGCGACCATTTTCTTTTCGGCTTCCGAGAGGTCGGTTGCCAGCAGCTTGTCGCGCGCCTGGGCGGAACGCTTGCGTTCAGCCTTGCCCCTTGCCTCCTGCGCCTGCATGGCACCGACGTCCGACTGAAGGGCGATGTTGCGTATGGCGATCCCGCCTTCGAGCAAGGCGCTGCGCATGGTGGCGGCCAATGCGCTTTTCGCATTGGCTTTCTCCAGCCCCTCGATCATTACCGTCCTGTTTTGCAGACCGATCCAGGTGTTGGTAACGAGCACCAGGACAAGAATCATCAGGATGATGCCGAACCCGATGCCAAGACGCGCGCCGATACGCAAACTACGTAAATTCATGATCACTCCAAAGCTAACGTACTGTTGGTTCCTGCGGAAAGCAGGCATGCAACGCGGCAGGGGCGGCTGCGAATCAACCACGCCCGTCCATTGTCAATTTGTAAAAAGCCTGTGCTGCCGCATGGCGGCCTCTGCCATCCGATGGAATGGCGCCGTCATGCGGCATGGACGGTTCTTATTTGTAGATGCCGCCCATGAAGATGATGTCGTCGACCTTTTCGACGTAAGACGATTTTGGCTCGACGGCCTTGGTGATGGGGTTGGGCCACTTGTAATCGACCCAGCCTTTGCCCTTGCCGCCGGCTACTTCGACAAAGCCCTTGACGAAATATTTGCCATCGACATCCTTGAGTTCGATGAGGCTCTTGTCGATGAGCTTGGCGTTCGCGCCGTGGGCGAGCACCTTGCCGTTCATGTCCAGGACGGTAATGTACAGATCGCGGTCCTTGAACTGGCCATTCGGATTGCTGATTTCTGCGAAAGCCTTGTCCTTGCCGTTGGCTTTCATGTACGCGGCTGCCTTCTTGACGAGCGCGGTGGCTTCTTCGGCCGTTCCTTTGTCCGGGGCAGCCACGGCCCCGATGTTGAATGACAGTGCCAACAGGCCGAACACGATTCCGTGGAACAGTTTTTTCATGATTGAATTTCCTTGATCTCTAAAAAATCCGGACTGCCGGACAACTTGTAAACCCCATTTTTCGCAAGCACTGCAAGCAGTCACCAGAGCCTCCACCTCGTCTGCCTCGTTCCGACAAGAGGACGGTTCCCGTATCGCAGCCACCCGCACTTGACAGCTTGTTGACAGCTGCTTTCATGGATAACGGCAATCCTTTTGGAATGTTGAGGGTATCTACGGGTTTTCCTGCATGCTCCAGGCGCCACGCCGGCCCCGGGTCACCTGAAACACCTCCAGTTCCTCCGCCCCTTCGCGGGCAGCCCCTACACTGCAGGGCATGAAAACCGCCGACATTGCCCCGTTTTTTGCCACGCTCAAAGCCTCCAACCCCCTGCCGGTGACCGAACTGGAATACAGCAGCGTGTTCGAGCTGCTGGCGGCCGTGCTGCTGAGCGCCCAGGCCACCGACGTGAGCGTGAACAAGGCCACACGCAAACTTTTCCCGGTGGCCAACACGCCGCAGAAAATTCTGGACCTGGGCCAGGAAGGGCTGGAGGGCTACATCAAGACCATAGGCCTGTACCGCAGCAAGGCCAAACACCTGATGGAAACCTGCCGCATGCTGGTGGAGAACCACGGCGGCCAGGTGCCGCGCAGCCGCGAGGCCCTGCAGGCGCTGCCCGGCGTGGGGCGCAAGACGGCCAACGTGGTGCTCAACTCCGCGTTTGGCGAGGCGACCCTGGCGGTGGACACGCATATCTTCCGCATGGGCAACCGCACCGGGCTGGCACCGGGCAAGACGCCGCTGGAAGTCGAGCTGAAACTGCTCAAGCGCATTCCGCCCGAGTACCTGGTGGACGCGCACCACTGGCTGATCCTGCACGGGCGTTATGTGTGTCTGGCGCGCAAGCCGCTGTGCTGGCAGTGCGCGGTAGCGCCGTATTGCGACTACACGCCGAAGACGCCGCAGCCGGGCTGAGGCCGGGGTGGCCGTTGCGGACATGACCCGAATGGAACTTACATAATTCAAAAAGGCTGTCATCCCGGCTGGCGGGTTTCCCGGTATTCGCGGCTTATGCAAGTGCCATTCGACTTGACGCCGCCCAGATCTGCACCCCAGCGCAGGTGGTCTGCGCCGCATGGATCCCGGATCAGGTCCGGGATGACAACTCCGCAAGGCATCCCCCGCCTGTCATTGCGGGCTTGACCCGCAATCCATGCTACGCCCGCCAGCGACCGTGGTTCATGCAACATGGATCCCGGATCGAGTCCGGGATGACAAACGGGAGCCAGGATGACAGGCTGGGGGCCGGGATCACAATTCCAGCAACAATGCGCCATGGACTACTTCGTCTATCTCATGGCCAGCGGGAAAAATGGCACCTTGTACATCGGCGTTACTAACGATCTGGTTCGCCGCGTGTATGAACACAAAAATGCAACCGTCGAGAGCTTCACAAGCCGCTACGCTGTTGATCAACTCGTGTGGTTCGAGATCACACCATCCATCGAAGCGGCCATCCACAAGGAAAAGCAGCTCAAGAACTGGAAGCGAGAGTGGAAGTTGGCGATGATCGAGAAGTCCAATCCGGAGTGGCGGGACCTGTACGCGACGCTGCTTTGACGATACATGCCCTGCGAGGCTCACTTGGCTACCGACCACGCAGCTACGAAGATTCACTCCTGTTTTGATAGCTGCTCGCGCTTGCCCCGCCTGGGCTGGAGGCCGATTTGATATCAAGCCTCCATGAAAAACGCCGCCCAGGGGGCGGCGCTCATCGGTTCACCGGCAGGCCGGGCGCGGCTCAGAACAGCATGTTGGGCAGGAACATGGTGATGGCTGGTACGTAGGTGATGATCATCAGGAACAGCAGCAGCACCAGCGTCCACGGCAGGGCCGCGCGCGCCACGCCGAGAATGGACATTTTGGTGATGCCCGCGGTGACAAACAGGTTCAGTCCCACCGGCGGCGTCACCATGCCTATCTCCAGGTTCACCACCATGATGATGCCCAGGTGAACGGGGTCTATGCCCAGCCGCGTGGCAATGGGAAACAGGATGGGCGCCATGATCAGGATGATGCCGGTCGGCTCCATGAACATGCCGGCGATCAGCAACAGGATGTTGACCACCACGAGGAACTGCCAGGCCGGCATGCCCCAGCCGATGATGGTTTCGGCAATGGTCTGCGGAATGCGTTCGGTCGTCAGCACATGTGCAAACAGCAGCGCATTGGCCACGATGAACATGAGCATGATGGTGACCTTGCCGGAGTCCAGCAATACCTTGGGCACCTGTTTCATGCCGATATCGCGGTACACGAACACGGCGATGAAGAAGGCGTAGATGGCCGCCACGGCCGCGGCTTCAGTCGGCGTGAAGATGCCGCCGTAGATGCCGCCCAGGATGATGACGATCAACAGCAGGCCCCAGAGCGAGTCGCGGCCGGCCTTCAGGATCTCGCCCAGGGGCGCACGCGGCTGGCGCGGCAGATTGAGCATGCGGGCACGCACGTAGATGGCCAGCATGAGCATCAGGCCGAGCATGATGCCCGGTATGACGCCGGCCATGAAGAGCTTGCCGACCGAGGTCTCGGTGGCGGCGCCGTAGACCACCATCACGATGGAGGGCGGGATCAGGATGCCCAACGTGCCGGCGTTGCAGATGACCCCCGCCGCAAAATTCTGCGGGTAGCCGGCCTTGACCATGCCGGCGATCACGATGGCGCCCACCGCAACGACCGTGGCGGGCGATGAGCCCGACACCGCTGCGAACAACATGCAGGCCAGCACCGACGCCATGGCCAGGCCACCCCGGAAGTGCCCGATGCAGGCGTTGGCAAACCGGATCATGCGGCGCGCCACGCCGCCCGTCGTCATGAAGTTGCCACCGAGAATGAAAAACGGAATGGCAAGCAAGGTGTACAGCTCGGAAGTCTCGAACAGCTTGAGCGTCAGCGAGGCCAGCGAGTCCTGTGCAAACACCAGGATGGTCAGGATGGACGACAGGCCGAGTGCCACCGCGATCGGCATGCCCAGCGCCATGAAGGCCAGCAGCAGGATGAACAGTGCAGCGATGGTCATGAACGCACCTCGCCGACGGCCGGTTCTTCCTTGAGCTTGAGCGCGTCCTGGGCCTCGTCACCGAGCAGATGGGCTTCCTGGCCGCTAGCCAGCCGCCACAGCACCTGCGCAAAGCGAAACGCCAGCAGCAGGAAACCCAGCGGCAGGATGATGCGCGGTATCCAGGTCTGGATGGGAATGTCCTGCATCAGGATGCCGACGCTGTAAATCTTGTAGACATACTGGTAACTTCCGAAAGCAACGATCAGGGCATACACGATGCACAGCGAGGCCGCGATCGACTCGACCACGCGGGCCGGCCGGTTGCCCAGCAGCTTGACCGCGGCATCGACGCCGATATGTGCACCGACGCGCACGCCGTAGGACATGCCCACAAAAATCAGCCACGCAAACATGACGCCGGTGAGTTCCAGCGCCCAGACAAAGCTGTAGTTGAAAACGTAACGCGCAATCACCTGCATGAAGGTGACCAGGGTCATCGCCGCCATCAGGAAGGTAATCAGGCCTTCCTCCAAATGTTCCAGCCAACGCATAGATGTACAAAGGGCCCGCAAGGCGGGCCCTTTCCTTGTGGTTACTTGTTGGCCTTGAGGGCGCCGTCGATCAGGTCACGCCCGATGTCGCCTTCGAACTTCTTCCACACCGGCTCCATGGACTTGCGCCAGGCGGCCACATCGTCCTTGGACAGCTTCTGGATTTTCGCCTTGCCTGCGTCGGCAATTTTCTTGCGGTCGGCTTCGTTGATGTCCAGCGCCAGCTTGTTGGCATGGGCAGTGGCTTCGGTCATGGCTTCACTCAGACCCTTGCGCACGTCGGCCGGCAGGCCGTCCCACCACTTGACATTGGTGACGACCATGTAGTCGATCACTCCGTGGTTGGTTTCGGCAATGGTCTTCTGCACTTCATGGAACTTCTGCGAATAGATGTTCGACCAGGTGTTTTCCTGGCCATCGACCACGCCGGTCTGCAAGGCCTGATAGACCTCGGCGAACGCCATTTTCTGCGGGTTGGAGCCCAGCGCGCGGAACTGTGCCTCGAGCACGTCGGAGGCCTGAATGCGGAACTTCAGGCCCTTGACGTCATCGGGGCGAACCAGCTTGTCCTTGTTGGTGGACAGTTGCTTCATGCCGTTGTGCCAGTAGCCCAGGCCAAGCAGGCCACGGCCCTTCATGGCCTCCAGCAAAGCCTTGCCCTGCGGGCCGGACTGGAAGCGGTCCACCGCCTCGATGTCGTCAAACAGGAAAGGCAGATCGAAGACCTGGATCTTCTTGGTGTAGCGGTCGAACTTGGACAACGACGGCGCGATGAACTGCACGTCGCCGAGCAGCAGCGCTTCAAGTTCCTTGGCATCACCGAACAGCTGCGAGCTCGGGAACACCTGCACCTGCACCTTGCCCGGGAGTTTTTTCTCGGCGAGCTCCTTGAACTTCAGTGCGCCCTGCCCTTTGGGTGTCTGCTCGGCCACCACGTGGCTGAACTTGATCACGATGGGGGCCTGGGCCGATGCGGCGAACGGCAGTGCAAGGGCGCCGGCGGCAAGCGCCGTGGCAAGAAGGGTGCGACGCAAACGATGGATTGTTTTCATGATGTCTCCTGGTTAAAAAAAGGTGCGGATTGAGCATCCGTCTGGATGGGAATATAGGCTTGTCAGCGCTCGATCACCATACGTACAAACCGATGCCTGGCATGGTTTTTCAGCAGCGGCGCGGCGCGTCCCGTCGGGTCTCCCACTGGGGAAATGCCCCGTGTCGCCGCTTGGAGGTACAGCGCCCATCTTGCGGCGAGTGGCTCCAGAAAACATTCGGACAAACCCTTCTCAGGCACGGTCAGGCCCTCCATGCCCATGAGATACATCGGCTGCACGGGCCAGCGTGCGCTGCGCGAGCAGCAACACCGGCGCATCCACCATGCGGCCGTCGAGGCTGACCACCGCACCGCCTGCGGCCTCACTGGCAGCCAACACACGACGCGCCCAGTCGATCTCGGCCGGGCTGGGGGTGAACGCCGCATTGACCGCCGCCACCTGCGCGGGATGAATACACAGCTTGGCACCAAAGCCGCCGCTGCGGCTGCGCAGCAAATCGCGCGCGAGTTGCGCCGCGTCCTGCGTGTCCGCCGTCACGCCGTCAATCGGTGAAGGGAGTTGCGCGCGGCGCGAAGCCAGCAGCACCGCCAGCCGAACCGCCGTCAGCTCGGCTTCGTCGGGTCCGCAAGCCAGGCCGGCATCGGCCTGGAAGTCGAGGTTGCCAAAGGCCAGCCGCAGCACCTGCGGGCAACGCGCCAGTGTGTCGGCGGCATCGAGGCCGGCAACCGATTCAATCAGCGGCACCAGCACGCACGCAGAGCCCAGCACCGCCGCGACATGCGAGAGCTGGGCCGCATGTTCGGCCTTGGGCAGCACCACGCCCGCCACGCCCAGCCCGACCAGCAGGTTCAGGTCGTCGCCATGCCAGGCCGTGTTGCCTGCATTCACACGCACCAGCACACGTGCGCGCTCTGCCATTGCGAGGCCAGCCCAGGCCTGCGCCAGCCCTTGCCGCGCCTGCGCCTTGTCGCCGGGGGCGACCGCGTCTTCGAGGTCAATGATGACGGCGTCGGCGCCCGAGGCCAATGCCTTGGCAAAGCGCTCGGGCCGGGTGGCGGGCACGAACAGGAAGGAGCGGGCCAGCGCCAGCGGCTGGCCGGCGGACTCGCTCATGCCTCGCCTTCCAGCAGCAAACCCACGCGCGGCAATGACGCGACCTGCCACAAGGCATCGATGGCTGCCTGCATCTCGCCCGGTGTGGCGCCGCCGCTGAAGGCGGCCAGGCGCAGCGCCTTGGCGGTGATTTCTTCGCGGCTCAGGGTGTTGCCGGGGTCGCCCTTGGGTTCGTCCACCCTGCCCTGCAGCACGCGGCCATCCAGCGTGGTGACGGTGACCTTGCCAATCCAGCGCTGCGGATAGGCCGCGTCCACCTCGGCGTCCAGCAGCATCGTGACCCGGTCGCGCAGGACCGTGGTCGCGTCTTCGCGGAAATGTTTGTCGAACTCGACCAGGCCGGCATGGCCGAACCGTGCGACCAAGGCCAGCACCGTGCCCATGGAGAACTTGCTCTGGTGCACCGTGGCCGGGTCCAGCACCGGGCCCAGCACGTCGATGGCGCCCTGGTGTACATGGGTGACCACACTGGCGATGTCGGCCGGTGCCAGCTGATGGACCTGCATGACCTGCAGCAGCGCATCGGCCGCCGGGTGGGTGTGGCGGCAGGACGCGTGGTATTTGAAGGAGGTCTCGGCCGTGGCCCAGCGTGTCCCCAGGGCGTCGGTGAGTTTGGCGGGATCAGCATCGCTGGACATGCCGGCGGCCATGCCTTGCGGGCCTTCGAGAATCTGCGCCGCGCCGGTAAAACCGTCCAGCGCCAGGCAGGCCGACATCAGGCCGGCGGCGGCCGCGTGAGCGGTGTGCAACTGTTTGGAGTCGGCGGCCGTGCGCAAAAACTCCCAGAGCCCGGCCGACTGCGTGCCGGCCGAACCGAAGGCGTGCTGCATCTGCGCCGCACTCAGGCCCAGCAGGCTGCCCGCCGTGGCCGCGGCCGCCAGCGTGCCGGCGGTGCCGGTGGTGTGAAACACCTTGTAGTGCGAGCGCCCCAGAAACTCGCCGACACGGATGCCGACCTCGTAACCGGCGACCGCGGCGGTGAGCATCTGCCTGCCGCTGCTGCCAAAGGACTGCGCCATCGCCAGCGCCACCGGGAACACCACCGTGGCGGGGTGGAACACCGAGCCGTTGTGCACGTCGTCCTGCTCAGCCACATGCGAGGCGGCCGCGTTGGCCATGGCGGCAAAGTAGGCGCTGGTCCGGCTGCGGTTGATCAGCACTTCGGCCACGCCGCCGGTCGGCCCCATGCTGGCGGCAAAACGCGTGATGGTCTCGACCGGACGCGAGCCCTTGCCTGCAATTGCCGAGCCGAACCAGTCGACCAGCAGGTCTTCAGCCTTGCGCACGACGGGCGCGGGAATGGCGTCGAAAGTCAGGCCGGCGGCGAAGGCGGCGAGTTGGGCGGTGGGGCTGGTAGCGGTTGGGGTCATCTCTGTTCCTCAGTCTCAAAAATCAAACGTGACACGATTCCAGACTTCTGGACTTCTGCCTTGTCATCCCGGACCTGATCCGGGATCCATGCAACAAGACCCACGGTCGCGGGAAAGTGCCACATGGATTGCGGGTCAAGCCCGCAATGACAGTCAATGGAAATTCATGCATCCAATATGGCTCCAGTCCTTATGGATAAAGCGCAAGCAGCTATCAATTAAATAGCGCCCGTCTGCTGCAGCGCGGCAACGGCGTCATCGCCCTGCCCCAGCTCCCGCAGAATGGCGCGGGTGTGCTGGCCGACGGCTGGGATAGGGTCCATGCGGTAGTCGAAGCTGTTGATGCGGCCCGGCGGCAGCAACGCGGGAATGTCGCCGACCGGCGAGGCCACCTGGCGCCAGCGGTCACGCGCCTTGAGCTGCGGATGCGCCCAGAGTTCGGCCATGCTGTTCATGCGGGCGTTGGCAATCTGGGCTTCGTCGAGCCGGGCGGTCACCTCGGCGGTGCTCATGCCGGCAAAGGCCGCAAGGATGATGGCCTTGAGCGCCTCGCGGTGCTCGTTGCGCCGCGCGTTGCTGTCAAACCGCGCATCGGTCGCCAACTCCGGCTGCTGCAACACGACCTTGCAGAAAATCACCCATTCGCGTTCGTTCTGCAGCCCGAGCATGACAGTGCCCCCGTCACCGGCCGCAAACGGACCGTAGGGATAGATGGTCGCGTGGGATGCCGCGCTGCGCGGTGGCGGTGGGGCACCGGCGTAGGCGTAATACATAGGGTAACCCATCCACTCGGCCAGCGACTCAAGCATGGACACGTCGATGTGCGAACCCTGGCCGGTCTTGCCGCGCTGCAGCAGCGCAGCCAGGATGCTGCTGTAGGCATACATGCCGGCGGCAATGTCGGCCACCGAGTTGCCCGCCTTGCAGGGCTCGTCGGGCGTGCCGGTCACCGACAGAAAACCGGCTTCGCTCTGGATCAGCAGGTCGTAGGCTTTCTTGTCGCGATAAGGGCCGTCGTCGCCATAACCCGAAATGTCGCAGACGATCAGTTTCGGGTTGGCAACACGGAGGTCGTCATAGCCCAGGCCCATACGCGCGGCCGCACCCGGCGCGAGGTTTTGCACCAGCACGTCGGCGGTTTCCAGCAGCTGTTTGAGCACGGCCAGTGCGCCGGGTTGCTTCAAGTCCAGCGTCAGGCTTTCCTTGGAGCGGTTCACCCAGACAAAATGCGAGGCCATGCCGTCCACGCGCTGGTCATAGGCCCGCGCAAAGTCGCCGACGCCGGGTCGCTCGACCTTGATCACGCGTGCGCCCAAGTCGGCGAGCTGCCTGGTGCAGAACGGCGCGGCGATCGCGTGTTCGAGCGAGATGACGGTGATGCCGTCGAGGGGTCTTGTTTGTGGAGTCATTGCGTATCCGTTGGGGAAGGTTGCGCTTCGGCCGCGTGTTTGATCGGGCGCTTGTTGTTCGCATGCGTCTGTTGGCCGGGGGTTGCCCGGCGGCAACTCACTTTCTTTTGCGTCGCCAAAAGAAAGTAAGCAAAGAAAAGGCGACCCTGCTGTCTGCGTCCCCCTTCGCTGGCGCTACGGGGGCAACCTGCGGTGCTCGGTCCAGCCGGGGCCGGGCTCGAACTCGCTACGCTCAGACAATCGCCCGTCCTGATCCGTCTGGACCTCCGCTCCTCGGCGCAGCCAGAAGGGTGGTGGGACCAGAAGCGGGTTCGGGTTCGCAATCGGGCTCCGGCGAGGACGCGCTTTGCGCGTCCTCGTCTCCCCGAATTGGTATTGGTATTTGTATTTGTATTTCTCCCAACCCGTCGGGCTGGGCCGAGGAGCGCAGGTAAAAGCGGATCAGGGCTCGCGATTGTCTGAGCCGAAGGCGAGTTCGAGCGAGACCCCGCTTTTGCCGAG
>NZ_NCJH01000016.1 GCF_002278925.1 Polaromonas sp. 39-63-25 | reverse complement strand
AGGGAAGGTTCGGTTAAATTCGTCCGGAGCATAACAACTTGAACTTTTGCTACTTTTTTGCTTAAGTATCATTTTTACCCGTATCCCGGCACGCCCCCTTCTATTCATCTTTTCGGCGAGCCGCCGACGATTCCCTAAGTCCTTTGCCCATCACTCCGCGTGATGCGCTACGGCCGCCGCATTGTTCGCCGCAAAGCACTTGGGGAATCGCATTTGTTCGATTCACACTAAATTTGGAGAGTCTCGCCATGTCCACTCAACGCACTTCACTCGCGTCCACCGCCAACGCTGTTTCCCTCGACACCCTCAGTGGTGCGCAAAAATTTCATGACCGCCAGGCGGAGACGCCGGCACTCGCGCGCGCGGAGGTCGTGGATCGCTTCAGCGACGACCCCGGAACCATCAACCGCATCAAGAAGATCCTCACGACCACGTCGCGGGGAGTTCCCGCCGAATATGAGAACGCCTGGCACTGGGCGGGCGCCTGGGTGGCAGAAAACGGTGTGACGCTGCCGCCGGACACCACGGAGCTGAGGTCACTGCGCAACTGGTTCTGCTACCAGGTCAATAGCTACAAGAAAGGGCGTCTGAGCGACATCTCGCGCAGCCTGCTCGAGCACTACAACATCGACCTCGCCCTGTACCGGGCCCCCAACACCGGCCGCGGCACCATGCTCGACGACGATGCGATGGTCAACGAGATGCTGAAACTGCATTCCACCACCGGCAGCTTCACCCCCCAAGCAGATGCGGCTCCCGAGCTCCTCGAGTGGCAGCGACGCCTGTTGGAATGCTTTATGGCACGCGGGACATCGGGCCGCATGCGGACTATCGCGAGCAAGCTCCCGGGCTTCAGCTTTGGAGCCTGGCTCCGCCCTGGTGAAGCGCCAGTCCCGACGAGCCAGGACAGCTGGTGGGCCACTGCCCAAGCATTCAAGGTGGCCACGGCGAAGTGCCCGGCATTTCGCGGCGTGATCGACACGAACACGCCCAAACACCTTGCCACGTGGGCAACTGATCAAATCACAGCCGCCTCTTCTGGCCGTCTAAGCCCGCGCCAGCGAGGGGAGCTGCTCACCATCGGAATTCTGACAACCCATGAGCACAAACGGAGCGCTGAACGCGCCGAGGCCCTGATGGTGGTGCGCGCGGAGCTTGGCGCAGCGAACTCGAGCCAGCACGATCGGGACTTGAACACGTTTTTGGGTACCGCCTTGCTGGTACGGCTGATCGGCCGAAGCGCTGGCCTGAAGGAGATCTACTCAACGCTCGGTATCACGCCGATCCAGTACTCCCGCATTCTCCAGTCGTTAGCTCCAGTTCTGGCCAGGATTGCCGATCTGCAGGACCTCCACCGCCTGAACATGGCGCGTCAGTTGTACAAGGAGAACCCTTTGGAGTTCAACAGCGCCCGCTCAGGTCGTGAGCTGCCCGACCATATCTATCAGGATCAGCCCAAGGTTTCCGGCGCGCGCCTGAAGGCCCTGGTCGACCTGCTGATCGAGGCACGCGAAACACTGCGGACGGTCAACGTTCGGCAAACAGGCATCAACCGCAAAGGGAACTTGTCAGCGCATTGAAGGCACGTACACCGCGCAACCCCACCCTTCCGTCTGTCCGAAAGACCCACACGAAGGTCCACCTGACGTGAATGAAGCGGAGTAGGAAGGCAGCTCTGTTCGAGGAAAGGAATCAGGGGCATTGCCAATAGTATGAACTGCCAGAGTTTTTCCCATAAACCAGAAGGATCCCCCAGATGCGTAAACTATTTATCGGCTTTGCACTTGCTGCATCGTGCCTCGGTGCATATGCAGCTTGCACGGTGAGAGTGTTTTCCACCAACCCACAAGTCATCACACTCATCAAAGAAAAGGGATGGGACTTCAAAGACTACGACGCCATTTGTAGAAAGCTCGAAAAGGCGAACGCTGGACTTCATATCACTGCGCAGGGGACTGTGCTTAACGGCGTGTCTATCGGATGGGCTTCCGTATCGCTACAGGATAGAGATCTGCAAATTGGCTCGAGTCAGGGTCATGGCTTGTCGACCCAAACAAATCCCTTTGCAAGCATGGACAAAGCTGTTGAGCTTCAATTCCATGCAATCAACCGTGCGATTGAAGCCGTCGATATCGACAAGGGCCTGAACTCCCTGAATGAGGCCCGGCAAAAAATCAAGACGTCGACTCTGAAATAGACCAACACCTTTCCCGGGTTGCCTGAAGAGGCTGCCTTCCGGGGAAACTCGTGCTTAGCGCGCGACAGTAGAATGGCGGTTTGGCGTTGAACGGCGCCAACCGCCCACATGGTGAACTCGCTCCGGCGAGCCGTTTTTCTTCCTCGAACTCAACCTCGACTCCAGCGCGGGGCAAGTGGGCTGCCAGACAGCGCTTAAGGAAGAACGAGATGAGCAAGCATCCTACTGCCACCCTCCTGGCCAACATCAAGCGCGAGGCCAAGCGGCGCGCAAAAACTACAAACGCCTCCTACAACGCCACCCTGGACGTCGTGGCCCGCGAATTCGGGTTCGCAAGCTGGCATGCCGTAACGCAAGGCAAGAATGCGGCGGGGCCTGTGCCGGCGGCCGCATCGGAGCGTGAACTGCCGGTAGACCCCGTCCTGCGGCCGATGTTTGACTACACCCCCAACGAAGATCGCCCAGCAAGTGAACTTGCGCAATGGTGGCTCAAACCTTTTGCGGTCACCCGCGGCGATGGATCCTTCGACGTTCGGTGTCTCGACGGAGGTGCCCATGACAGAAGTACCTGGTACGGCACCGCGAGCGATCTTGCAAGCGCGAAGGAAATTGCAGCGGCCAAGTTGGCAAACTGGCTCGAATTCCTCGACCAACCCATTATGACAATTGACGCCGATTCCTATTCGCTGACGATCGGCTCACTACATCCACGCCTCCCGCGTGCGGTCCTGGCCACATTCGAATCGATGGATCTGCTTCGCGCATGGCTGGCGGAGTGGGAAGAAAACATTGCGACCCACCCTGAACGTACCGCAGCTGCGCTTCAGCTGGCCCGGCAGGTCGTCATAGAGCGCGACGCAGCTGCCATGCGGTGAGCGCGCCCGCCTTGCTGGCCATTTTCTCTTGCGGCGCGGTTGGCGTGCGGGAAAATCATGCTGGCCGCTTCTAGCTGGGCTTTCGCACAACCCCTGACGAAACGGCCCCACCGCCATTTCGTGCTCGCGAAACTGCTGAAACTTGCTCAGCGCGTCTGGCGTGCCGTCAACCACCCAGGTGTAGTGGCTAAACGCTGATAAATATTGTTTGGTCCGCGGGTCAACAACTGTTCACCTTCTCACGAGCAGGTCAACGCTTGCTTGATTCAGTGGTAACCTTTGCCGGCCCAAGCACGGGCTGCAATTCGTCATAGCGATAGAAATTCCATGTCCCCTGTCCAATTCATCGCCCTCTGGCAGTCCAACAAACTCACCGAACGCGCCGGGGCCCAGGCCCATTTTGATGATTTGTGTGAGCTGCTTGGCGTTGACAAGCCGCGCGACCCCAACGATTACTGCTTCGAGCGCGGTGCCAAGAAGTCCAGCGGAGGCGATGGCTGGGCCGATGTGTGGAAGCGGGGGTTTTTTGCGTGGGAGAACAAGAAGCCAGGCCGTGACCTCGACAAAGCCCTCAAACAACTCACCGACTACTCCCTGCAACTCGAAAGCCCGCCGCTCTTGGTGGTATGCGACCGCGAGCGCATCATCATCCACACGGCCTTCACCGGCTACCCCGACGAGCCGCGTGAAATACGCATTGAAGAACTGGTGGACGACAGTAAGCGCCAAATCCTCAAATGGGTGTTCACCGACCCGCTGAAGTTGCGGCCTGAAAAATCAACCGCCGCCGTCACCGAAGAAGCCGCCCAGCGTTTTGCCGGACTGGCCGAGGCCATGCGCCAGCGTGGGCAAGACAGCCACAAGGTAGCGCACTTCCTCGTGCAATGCCTGTTCTGCATGTTCGCTGAAGACGAAGGACTGTTGCCCGAAAGAATCTTCACGGGCCTGCTTGCGAGCGCAAAAACTGACGTAGCCAAGGCCGCTAACCGCATTGCTGCCTTGTTCATGGCTATGCAGGAGCCCAAAGGCGCTTACGGCAACGATGACATTGAATGGTTCAACGGCGGCTTATTCCGGCGCGTTGCCGTCCCCGCGCTGACTGCCAGCGATCTTGAAACACTTCGCGCAGCCTCTTCTGACATGGACTGGCGCGCGATTGACCCTACCATTTTCGGCACACTATTTGAGCGGGGTCTCGGCAGCAGGCGCGCGGCGCTGGGCGCGCACTACACCGACACCGGCACCATCGCCAAGCTGGTCGAGCCGCTGGTGCGCGAGCCGCTGTTGGCCGAATGGGAGTCCACACGCAGAAAAATCGCCAAGTTCGCACCCAAGTTCGGCATGGTGAAAACGCGCGGCAAGAAATTTCGCTCCAACGACGCACTACAACAGGGCCAAGAGCTTTATCAACACTTTCTGCTGCACCTGGCCAACTTTCGTGTGCTAGACCCCGCCTGCGGCAGCGGCAACTTTCTATATCTCGCGCTTAAAGCGCTACGCGACGTGGAAAAGCGCGCTCAAATTGAGGCGCAGGAACTGGGCCTGCAAGCAGAGGTCAGTTTGCAGACCGGTCCGCACAACATACTGGGCCTGGAAATCAACGAGTTCGCCGCCGAACTGGCCCGGGTCACGGTTTGGATTGGCGACATCCAGTGGTCCCGGCAAAACGGCTGGCCTCACAGCTTGAACCCAATTCTGAAGCCACTGGACGGCATTGAAAACCGTGATGCGTTGGTGAATGCTGATGGTAGCCAAGCAGAGTGGCCTGAGGCGGATGTCATCGTCGGCAATCCACCTTTTATAGGCAACAAGAAAATGCGCGGGGAATTGGGAGATGTCTATGTGGACGCGGTGCGCTTAGCCTATCACGACAACAAGCTGGATGGTGCAGATCTTGTTTGCTTCTGGTTCGAGAAAGCACGAATGCAGATGGAAGCTGGAAAATTGCATGCAGCGGGCCTGGTTTCGACTAACTCCATACGCGGCGGAGCGAACCGCGAGGTACTCAATCGCATTTTGGAGAAGTCACGCATTTTTCTTGCGTGGAGCGATGAAGAATGGTGGGACAACGGCGCTGCCGTGCGTGTGTCCATGACAGGCTTCGGACAAAGCGCCATGAAGCCCATGCTTGATGGGCTTGAAGTCCCCGCCATTCATGCAGACCTGAATGCAGACATCGATGTGACGAAAGCATCAAAAATGCATGAAAACCTGAACAAGTCATTTCAGGGAGTAACGCCATCGGCGGCCGTGAAAAAAACGCTTCGTGAAAAGCTTGGCCTACCTGATGCCAGCTTCAATCTGGAAGGACGCGAAGCCAGAAGAATATTGCACGAGCCGGCCACGATGAACGGGGAACCTATGGCCGCAGTTGTTCGTCCCTATTTGATTGCGGATGACATCACGTCGCGCCCGTCCGATAGGTTTATCGTCAATTTCGTAGGCCGCGATGAAAAGGCCTCCGCTATGTTTGAGAAACCGTTTGCTGCTATCTCGAATGTGCGCTTGCATCGCCCGCATACAGACCGCTTTAATAATTTCCAGAAGTATCCCTGGTGGCAATTCGCTTGGCCAAGGCCGGAGATGTTCGCCGCACTCAACGGACTATCGCGCTACATCTCTATCACGCGAGTATCAAAGCACCATCTCTGCGCCTGGACACAAGCTGCCGTTACGCCCGGTGATGCGCTTGTAGTTATCGCCCGTGATGATGACACCACCATGGGAGTGCTTCAATCTCGCATTCACGAAGTTTGGGCTCTAAGGCGAGGCACGAGCTTGGGCGTCGGCAATGACCCGCGGTACACGCACACAACTTGCTTTGAAACTTTCCCGTTTCCCGAAGGCTTGACACCCAATATCCTCGCTTCAGATTACGAAGACAGCGAAAAAGCAAAGGCCATCGCTGTCGCAGCGAAAGAACTCCTTAGGCTGCGTGATCATTACCTGAACCCGCCCGAGTGGGCGGAATGGGAAATCACACCCGAAGAACAAGCCGCCGGTTTTCCCCGGCGCCCCGTGCCCAGGCCCGGCCATGAGGCCGACCTGAAGAAGCGAACCCTCACCAACCTGTACAACGCCCGTCCCTCGTGGCTGGCCCTGGCGCACGAAACGCTGGACCAAGCCGTGGCTGCCGCCTACGGCTGGAGCGACTACACCCCGCAGTGGACGGACGAACTAATCCTGCGCCGCCTGCTTACCCTAAACCAGCAACGCAGCGGCAAATAAACCGGGTCTCCTGTGAAATTTGATGTTGTGCGTCGTGAGTTTGGGTAGAAGCCTGCCAATTTGAAGGACCGCAATGAGCCCGTAGCGGCAGTTGCCTCTTCTCCAAAGGCGACATTCGATGGTCAACATCAGCGAGGTGGTCAGCGTTTAGCGGAATGGCGCTGAGTGGTCGTCAACAGCTGCAATGACTGCTATCCCGGAAAAAGAATGCCAAAAAAAAGCCCCCTACTTCGAAAAGTAGAGGGCTCAAGGTTGACGATGTGGCAAGTCTATTGAAACAGGCTTAACCTGCTTCGGCCGCCATGGTTTGGGTTCCCGCGGCGTCTTTATCAAGATCCAGTTCAGCGTTTATCTCACGCTGACGTTCAAGCAGTGCCGCCAGGCGGTCCGCATACTCAAACTCCTGGGCCAACAGTTGCTTCGCTGAGGCGAGCTCATTGGTCTTGCGACCGTACTCTGCCCTCAGTTCGCCCGAGGCAGTGGTGAAGCACTTAACCGTCTCCATCACCGCTTTGGCCATCCCGCCGAGGTCGTTCATGTGAGGCCTATCAACCCGGATTTCCTCCTGGCTGTTCGGACCGACCACATACATGATCGCTTGTCCCGCAATCTTCGCGTACTCGACTGCGAATCCCCCGATCTTGCCGATCTCAATACTTCCACCGGCAATGTTGCCGCCCATGTTGGAATGTGCCCGGAACGCGGCCGCGAGGCCTGTCATCCCATTTCCTGCTGCATCCACCGCCTTTTGGGCGATGCTGGTAGCCGGAGCGAACACCGTCTTTTCATTGACTGCCATCGCCAGCTTGGCGTCTTCTTCAATCGCCGGAATCAATTTGTCGATCCGGGCCAGGCGTGACTTGATAGCTCGCTCACTGCTGCTGGCCCTCCACTGTTGCTCTTCCCACTGGCCGCGAAGCAGCGAGTACTTCTGCACATCAGCGTCGATCCCGGCTTTTTCCATCACCAGGGGGTTCCCCGATGCGATCGCCTTGATCTCCGCGTACGTCATCGCCGACATCGAGATGTCTTCGATAGTCCTCAATCCCGAGCCGGCCGTCATCACCTGTTCGATGAAGTTGGCCTTGGTATTGAGCAGCTGCCACGAGTACGCGTCAAAACTCCGCTCAGTAACGTACCGCCACAGCTCAATGCTCTCGTTCAGGTTGCCCTGTCGATCACCCCGGCCGTCACGCTGCTCAACATCCGAGGGGACCCACGGCCCGTCCAATTGATGAATCGCTTTCAAACGCATCTGCACGTTCGTTCCTGTACCCATCAGCTTTGTCGAGCCCAACAAGAAGCGCACTGCGCCTCCGCGAACCCGCTCAAACAACTTGGCTCTCGCCTTGTCGCTCGAATGGCTGTGTATGAATTCGACTTCCGCCGCTGGGACGCCCTTCTCTACCAGAAGCCTTTTGACTTCCGCATAGATGTTGAAGCTGGACCCCGTCGGTGTGCCCAGGTCGGAAAAGACCAACTGAGTCACCTTCAGCGCATGCCCCTCGTTCCAGATCCGCACCATGTTGTCCGCTGCAATCGCCAACTTACCTTGTGGGTTCGCTGGCAGCATGGGGTTCACCATTCTTACATCCAACGCGGCTTTGCGGCCGTCATTGGTGACTGCAAGCATGTTGTCGTCTTCGGGTTTAACCGCTCTGTTACGGATCGCATCGGCTCGTTTCACAAGCCCGGCCACAATTTCAAGTAGCTCTGCACTTGGCTTGGCCACCATCGTCTGCGGCTTGCCCCCGACAATCACCGGTGTCGGCAAATTCAACATCCGTTTTGTCCGGATGTCAGCGACCTCTCTGAAGATCGCCATCAGCTCGGGAAGGTTAACGAAACGCGAGTACCGAGTGTTCATTCGATACCCACTTCCGTCTGGTGCCAACTCAATGCCCGTTACGCTCTCGCCGAAGCTTGCACTCCACGAGTCAAATTCGTACAAGCCGAATTTCTTGAGTGTTTCAGGCTGCAGAAATACCTGGTAGGTATGCATCTCTGCAATCGAATTGGTCAGGAAGGTTGCAGTCGCGAAGACAATGCCCTCCTGCTTTCCCCCTCGCGCAGCCATGATCAGTCTCGTCTTCATGAATGCATCGAACGCGCGTTGTGACGCGACGTTCGGCAACCCTGCAATGCGAGGCATCTTGGAGATTCTCCCCAAATTTTTTACCGAGTGCGCCTCGTCATACATGATCGCGTCGATTCCCAACTCGTCAAACCAGATGCAGTCCACATCCGCTTTTGTCTGAACCATTCGCTCCAAACGGGCTTCATGGTCCTTCATTCGCTTCTCGATCTCCTTGAGAGAACGCTTAGCGCCTGAGTCGGTTGCCATTTGCGCTGACGCGCGTGCTTCCGACAACATCTGTTCAACAAATGACTGCTGAACTTCAGGTGAAAGCGGCAATCTTTCGAAGGTTGCCTGAGTCATGATCACGGCATCCCAGTCCCCTGTGGCGACTCTCGCGCACCAAGTTCTACGATTCAGGCCGTGCAAAGTTTCCTTGCTTGCCATCAGCACTTTCGCCTGTGGGTACAAGCGAACGAACTCGGCCGTGTACTGCTCCAGGGTTGAGTTTTGAACGACATGGACAGGCTTCACAGCCTTACCCAGCCGCCGCATCTCCATCGAGGCAGCACATAAAACCATCGTCTTGCCAGCGCCAACGCAGTGTCCGAGCAACGTATTACCGTTGACAAGGATGCGCCAGATGGCATCTCTTTGATGCCCGTATGGGTCCATCACCAACGACATCCCCTGCAGGAGCAGGTGCGAGCCGTCATATTTCCGTTCGACCAGCTGATTGAACAGATCGTTGTAGATCCGTAGCAATCGGTCGCGCCTGTCGGCGTCCTGGTAGATCCAGACCCGGAATTGATCCCGAATCGCCTGCCATTTCTCCCTCGCACTCAGTGTGGCCATGCGGTCGACCACACGCTTTCCGTCGCACTCCACCGTGATGGTGGGTGGCTGCTGGTTCAGCGCTGCCTCAATCAGCACCAGCGCGCATCGCTTGCTAGTGCCCCATTTCACTGTCTGCAGGATGTTGTCGCCAACATACTCAACACGCCAGTTCGACGTTTTGAGACTCCACGACGCCGTAGACGCTTCAAACGAGACGGTAATGTCGCTCGCCTTGGCACTCACTAGCTCGGTTGCAAACTGTTCAATCACATCCACTGGGATCCATGGCGCCCCAAGGCGAGCCTCCACATCCAGCGGTCCAAGGTCACGAGGCAAAACTGCCTCGAGCGCCGGTACGTTCCCCGCATACGCAGGGCCTGCAGCTGCTGCAGCAATCATCTTGTCCCGGATGTGCCCCGAAAGGTACTCATCCGCCGGCACCCACTTCGCGGCCACCGGATCTCGGAACGCCAGTTGCTGTTCTCTCAGTTCCTTCACTACTTGCATCACCGGCGTACCGGTGCGAAGCGAAAGGTCCTTGAGGACAATCTGCCCGTATAGGGCGAGACTGATCAGCATGGCGTCCTTGACGTTGTCCACCTTCTCCGGAACCGCTCTGTGTCCCACGGTCCGCATCGAGAAGATGTCGGCCTTCTCAGCCTTACCTTCCTCGTCATTCCAGACCTCCAGGGCCAGCATGACTGGCCAGTCGGGGTCTGCACGCATCAAGCGACTGTTGGCGCTCGTGCTCAGGTAGCCGCAGGCGCTGACAAAATTGTCGTATTCACGGTTCAAGTCCTTCTGCAGCTCAGCGAGCCGGACATCGTCCTGCGACCGTGCCTGATGCGCGATCACGTCGACCACTTTGGACTTCAACCCGATCATCCCGATCAGACGCTTTCGCGCCGTTCCGGTGTACATCGAATCGACATCCAGCAGCTCTGCGCCTTCTGACACACAGATCCTTTCGTCTTTCAGGACGAACGAACCGGGTGAAATGTGCGCATCCAAGCTGTAGCGATTCAGCCCGCTGGGGGCCACTCCTTCCTGATTCCGTTGATCTGGTTGGTAGACCAGAGCCGGCAGCTTTGCAGTCCTTTCGGACAACGCGGCTTCCAATGCCTCGATGTCACCATCGAACTTCGGGTTCAAGCTCTCGCCGAACTTCCCTGACTCCCATGCCAACAGGCCGACCACATTCTCCGGATGGCGGACGTAGTAGCTGTTGATCTGCGGGTCGTACGTGCAATTTCCGCGCGACGGGCTGTAATAGCTGGTTGGCTGGCCTGGCTTGAGCATCGTCTCCGTTGCCTTTGCCATTTCAATCCACCCGCCCGCGTTGAAGTCGGGCATCTCACGTCGCTTGAAGACCATGAGATCGGTGACAGCCTCGGTGTTTGCCTGGCCTTTGAACGCCATTGTCGGCAGCCTGTAGGCCCCGAGCAATTCGGCATGCGCCGCGAGCCACTTGCGATGTGCACTTTTGGTGCTGTCCATCGTGTGACGTGATGTGATCAGGACGATCAGTCCACCAGGGCGCACCAGGTCAACGGATTTCGCCATGAACCAATTGTGGATGCTCCAGTCTGCGTAGGCAGCGGTAGACGTATCGAGGGACCGGAAGTTGCCAAATGGCACATTGCCAATCACACAGTCGTAAAAAGCC
Source organism: Polaromonas sp. 39-63-25 (assembly GCF_002278925.1). Lineage (GTDB taxonomy): Bacteria > Pseudomonadota > Gammaproteobacteria > Burkholderiales > Burkholderiaceae_C > Polaromonas. Next base: position 69,040 of record NZ_NCJH01000016.1, on the reverse strand, counting down.
ACTGGCAAGTTCGCTTTCTCGAGTGCACAGGACTGAACCTGCACGCCCAAGGGGGCAAAACCTGTCTCCAGCAGCGCGGCGCTGATCGGATCCAGCTCGACTGCACTGATTTGGCTCTTGTTGGCAAGATCTGCCGGCATGCCGGCGAAAAAATGGCCCGGCCCTGCACTTGGCTCGATTACCCTGCCACCCTTGAAGCCCAGGTGGCGCACGATGTCCCATGCTGTACGGACCAGCGCGGGATCGGTAAAGAACGCCGATGTGATCGACGAACGCATTTGAGTGAACTCCTTCTCACTCGTCAGCAGCTCCAGCTCGTCGCGGTAGTGGGCCCAGCCGTGAGGCGTAGATCCATCTGGCGCGAAAACCTTGGCCAAACCACCCCAGCCGCAGTAGCGAAGCAGGGAGGCCCTGTCCGCGTCGTCGACTGGTCGGCCCGTGGCCTGGATCTCCCGCATGAGCTTGATCGCATTGAGGTTGTCCTCAATACGGCGCTCAGCGTTCGCTGCAGGCTTAAACGAGTCGGGGTCAAGCTGGGGCCAAGGGACCTTGCGGTCCGCCCAGTCCTGGTCTTGATCATCCTTGACGCCCCATTCAGCAATCACTTCCGCGAAAGCTGAGCTGTTCGTCTGCTCTGATTCTTCAAGAGGCAAGCCCCCGTCGTCCAGATCAACTGTCGCCATGTCAAGCACGACTTTGGTGACAGCTTCTGCAACCTGCGCAATCTCCGTCTTTTTGGACGGGACCATGAAGTCGTCGATGCTGAAACCTGCCAGCCATACGGAAGAATCCGTTGACTGATTTTTGATATGGGAAGTACCCATCGTTTTCTCCAATTCGTTGAGGAATTGCGAGAACGCGACTCTCCCCTTGTGGGAGAAGCGAGTCCCCACAAGGTGGAAATATTGTTCGGCACGTCCGGCGGACAAAGCCGCCGGAGCGCATCGTGAAAGCCTTGCGGCTCTCATTCGATTTCGTTGGCCTTAAAGCCTTTCCAAATGGCAGCGCATCGCTGACTGCCATTTAGAAAGGCCCCTTTTGAAGGAGCCCCAATGCGTTTGCATTTGAGTTATGGGGCAAGCCCCGGATCGCAAAACGACTACTGAGTGATCAGCCAGCCGGTGCGGTCGCCATCGTCAACACGCATGAGCGTGAAACTTTGACGTTGCGGAATCACTGTGTCGCCATCTGCATCCACAGTCGAGTACGCGAACTCTGCCGGCATCTCATGACGCCCTGCGCGAGTTGCTGCAGAGATGAGCCCGTCCAGCCGTGCGCCCTCCTCCAGGTACAGAGCGTGCGTGCGAATCGCCTTGCTGGGCCATCCGACATGACGCTCGTATACCTGCGTTTCAATCGCAACCCGCGAGCCACCGAAGTGTTTTCCCGCGAAGGCTGTGACTTCGATAGCCGATCCGCCGCCGATTGCACCGGCCAGGCCGACGTTCCCAGCGAGAGTTCGACCTGTGGGCTTCGGCGCCCGATGGAAATCGCAGCGTGTCGTCACGTCATCCACCTCACGATTCCGGTGGTCGACGTGACCATGAAGACAATTTGCATCACCAATCTGCCAAGTGCCCTGGTCTGGACTGCTTCGGCAATCAGGCAGATGTTGGACAACAGCAGGAAGTGCCAACCGTAAGGCGACATTTCGATGTTCAGGCAGAGCAGTACCGCGCCGGTCACACCGAATGCAGCTCCTGCCCATTCGGCCCGTTTTGACGATCGTTTCGTTTGCACGGTGTACGCCGGCAGCGACGGGGCAATGAACCAGCGTTTCAGAGGAAGATACATTGCGCATTCCCTTCCTGAGTGTTCGCCGAGGCCTTCGGAGACTCCGTCGTTGGTTTGACCAGCCATGAATTCAGCTCGGTGAGTTGCTGTTCATCTTTGGCGTCCAGAGCCGCCAGAACGGCTTTCGCCTGGTGCGCGACATGCTCGATTTTTCGCTTCTCGCTCTCGCGATGCCGCTTGAACCGATCCGTTACCTTCTTCACTTCCTTCGCCGCGTCATAGCCCGGGATCGAGATTGTGATGCGCCGCTTGCGTTCGAGAATGGGGTCACGACTGTTTTGGATTCCAGCCATATAAAACTCCTAGTTTTGAGCCAGGTGGCTCGATTTGTTGGTTGCCCAGGCACTTCCCCTCACGTGCGCGCGCGAACGCGTTCAAGTTGAGGAAAGGCCTTTTTGGCCGGAATTGCTTGGGTGTGAAGTGACCGAGTCGCTGACAGGCACGCGCTGGGCGAGCTATCAGAGGTGCCCGGAGCCGGGCATTTGGTCATGCGGCGCCCTGAAGTTGGGCGCCTGCTACATGATGACCATGTAGCGAACGTCAGGCTGGTACTGGACCAGCAAAGGCGAGGATCGCCAATTGGTTGGAATATTAGCCTGCGGCCAGGGTTGGGTCAATTGATCGCGACCACCCTATTCGACCAGCCCTTCCCAGCGGGCTCAATAGCCCATTACTGCACCTTTGCGCGGGATCCCTCGCCGACGCTGCGACCTACCATAGTCGGATGACGAATCCACCGGACGACCTGCTCAAAGCCTCCTTCTTCGGTCCGTGGGTTCCCGCGCCGGGCCAGTCCGAGCGTGTGCGTCATCACTACATGTCACTGGCCCACTGGTACGAAAGCGTCAAGTTCATGCCGGCAAAGGCCGAGCTCAGGGACAGCGTCCTCTTTTGCCCTTCTGTAAAGGAAGCTCGAAAATTTGCCAAGGCTCGCCAATCCGACTGGCGAAGTGATTGGAACCTGGTCCGCCATTCGGTCCTGATCGCCGGACTCGGATTCCTCGCGATTGACCGGCCTGATCTAGGACTGGAAAAGATGGCCAAGGAGACGCTCCTCGAGCAGCTCAGGGCCATGAAGCTGCCCGATCGCTTTGTAGGCGCCTGCGTCGACCGATTCATGGAGTGGGCAGCCGGTCCCACGATCGCGTCCTTTGGTGCCAATACTGCCCCCGACAGCGTTGTCGGTCACAAGATCAGCAAAACGGTGGCCAACAAGCCCAGTTGGACGCTTTTGTCGCTCTGCAATAGCAAAGCGGCATGGCGCCTACATGACTGGGCTTTGGCGCATTACGTACCTGTGCGCTACCTGGGCCGGCCGCTCAGCCGTTTCAGCGCGGAGATGGTTGCGGAGCTGGTCCATGCTTGCGACCAGCTGGTGGTGTTCGAGGTGAAGGGGGGAAGACGAGCAGATGCCGTAATCAAGTTGGCGCGCGCCCAGAAGAGGCCCCTTACTTTGGAACTCTATGACGCCGAAGATCTCGCCGCAAGAAGCCTAACTCAGGACTAATTCCCAATCGGGAGACAATTCTTCGGACATAAAAAAAGCCCGCACATCTGTGCGGGCTTTTTCCTGACCTAGACAACTCAGCGATAGCTGACCGTCTGTGCGTCCATGCTGATTTTAATCACCCGGAACACGCCATTGGTGTTCGAGATGAGCACTTGCTGGTTCGGCGACATTGCCTCGAAAGGCTCAGGCTGAATCACAGTCACGGTGCTGCTGAGAGCGCCGGTAGTCGGGTTATACAACCCGATCACCAGCTCCTGGGCACGCGATGAGAACGCGGCGTTTGCCGCACGTTCACCGACAAACCCGCCGATCGTCGTTCCCAGGACCGCGGCAAATGCCTTGCCTTGCCCGCTGAGCTGGTTGCCCATCAGGCCGCCAAGGACACCACCAATCGCCGCGCCGCCAGTTCGCGTGATGCCCGAGGGCTGCACGAGTTTCATGCTGACCTGCAGGATCACACCCTTCATGGTTGGCGACATCACCTGCGCTTGCGTGCTGGCGTAGACGTTGCCGGACTGTGCTTTTGCCCCCGGCGCGAAACCGAGGACCACAGCAATAGCCGCAACGTAGAGAACAGCCAGAACACGATTGACCAGGCTCATATTTTTGAGGACTTGCATTTTCTTCTCCAGATAAAAATGCAGAAGCCCTCCCGTCAGGGCGGGCCCTGCGGGTTGAAATACCGAGCGAAGCTCGATACGCGGCGTCAAATGACGCCAATGATTGGCAGCAAAAAGCTGCCCAAAATCTCCAGCCGTACGGCACAGAAGTGCCGAAAAGTGGAAAAAATCTATACCCAAGTCGGGGAAAGGCCCTGCCTTACGGCAAGATCCCCCGAGTTGAGCTAACGACTAGTCGTTTTCTTGATCTCCAGCGCTCGAGTCCTGATCGAACATGAAGTCATCCTGATAGGCGAGCGAAACGTCCTGTGGAGGAGTTTCGTACTCACTGCCAATGGAGTCGACCGGGCCAACAGCTGTTGGTGATCCGGTCGACAGCCTCAAAACGAAGCCAAGTCCCACCACGATGAGAAATGCCACAAGGTAGATCATGGCGAACCTCCCGCCTGCGGAGCAATCGATTCAGACAGGCTCGACGAAGCTCCCCAACGGGAGGTAGGTGATATTGAAACGCTGCTGCCCATACAACCCCTCGCGGTTTCGTCGGGCACGCCCGGAAGGGCTGACCCATCCGGTTTGTTGAAGGCGCGCACAAGGCACGCGAGTTGCAAAAATTGCAAAGCAGCTATATTTCACCGCAGGTCGTCGCTGAAATCAACTGTTGGAGGTCAGTCGAGGGTCGTAAAGGCGATTCAGCCCCATGGGAGCCTCGCCCGTCAAAGCCGACCGACGAGCATGATGAAAAGGAGGAATTTTTCTCAGCGCTTTAAGAATCGGTATTGGCGCGCTCACGTGGCCCGATTCTCGAAGACCCCGACTGCGTTTCTATGCCGCGCGATGTGAACTCGATGTGCACGCGGAGAACCTGGTCCGCAGTGACCCACACAAAGGTCTCGAGGAGCGCCCTCAGTCCTCACTCAAGAGTCGTACTCGCGCGGCCCCGCCGAACATCATGTAGAGGCTCGAGGTGCTGCAGGAACTAGCATCGCTTCCTGAGACGAGTATTTGGTACGTTCCAGCATCGAGATGTTCGAGGCAGAACCCTGTCGGACTCATGTAGCCCGCGCCGCCACCAGCTTGCATGTTTTCGGATGCAACACATACGCCGGCACCCCCGGGGGAAATTAGGGTCACATGAAGAGACACAAACGAACCTGAATATCGGTACGAGTTGGCCTCAACGTTTATGCCGTAATAACCTGGTGTGGTCACCGTCAAATATCCTGGAGCTGCATAACACCCGGAGACTGACTGGTTGCTTGGCGTATAGCCAGCAATCGTGTTGGAGCTGAAATTGTTCCCAGCTCTGGTCCAAACGTTGTTCTTACAGGAATAGACCTCTCCATTTGAAACCTTGGAGACCTGGCCAACTACTGGACAAAAAGTCCCCTTTACGATCGAGTCACTTAGTAACAGCTTGCCGGCACTTACGGTCCCGAGCGCTGAGAGGTTTCCACTGTCATCGACCGCCAAGGCTGCCCAGGAGGTGCCGTTACACGTGTAGACGCGCGGTCCAAGGCCCACGGTTGAGCTCATAGCGACACGCGTCTGCCCCATGGATCCGGCCGCGCAGCTGGGCAAGTCTGCGTAAGTCGCAACCGGATCATCCCAAAATGACGAGCCTTGCGCCTTCCACTGCCCGCTTTGGCAAGAAAGCACCCCGCCAGCAGCGCTCCGGGCCACAGCGCCCAAGCGGGTACAGGCATCGCCGACAATCTGAATCGAGTTCAACACCAGGGGCGTGTTCATCTCATTGAGTTCTGGACGACCAGGCACTGCATCGCGGGACAAAAACGCCGTTGAAGTAGCCCCATTCTCAAACCACAGGGCCATCACTGGAGTTCCCGCGGCTAGCCTGACATTGCCGACTGTCCCATCACAACGCCGTCCAATATTGTTGGTCCGGTCGTCAAAAGCTGCAGCTGGAACCTGCCAACCTCCAGAAGCTCCGCGGATGACGGCAGGATCTGCGTCGTAGACCGCCCCGCCGCTACCCCCGATCGTCGAAGCAATTCCGCCGAGGCTCAGGTCGTCAATTGAACGACCTCCCTCAGAGACAACCAGCGCCTGCAGTCGCCCTGCTGTAGGCTCAAGGACGAGCACGCACATGGTCTGGCCGAAGCTGTTCCGCGTGGCGAAATCTGAAGGAAGCGCACCGGCCGCTACAAGGGTGGCTGCGTCAATTATGGCGGGTGCTGTGTCCGTAGCAACCGCCTGGACCGCTGCATAGTTGTCTTTGATGTACGACTGGGCCGCATTGCCAAAGCTGCGGACCTGTCCAGCGGCAATTGATGCCTTTGCGTCCTCTGCATACAGATCAGACATCGCCACCAGTCCCACCGTTGCGGCGGCGATGATCGCCAAGCTCGCGACGACCTCAACGAGCGTAATTCCGGCTTGACGACCAAGCCCCAACCCCTTCCGTTCAGGTCTGCTCGAATTCCGCGAAGCAAAATTCGCAACGATTACTGTTGACATACATACGCGTTCGAATCTGAGCCGGCGTACACAGAAAACTGTCCGGTCGGGTGTGCTCCAAATCCCCCAGGGCAACCACACGCCCCTCCAGCGCGCGGGTTGCCGATGTAACAGCCGACGTAAATGTTTGTGGAGAACGCGCCGCCGAAAATTTGACTCACATGGCGTCCAATGCTGCGAACGTATGCGTCGGCAACGTTTGCGGTGCCTGGCTGCCATGAGTTTCCAGCATCATCGACATACCAACGCCAATTGGTGTCATCGGCCCGAAAGAATCCCCCGTATGATGAGTGCATCATCAGCGTCCCAGCAGAATCACCGCCAGAATTCCTGAAATTGACGCCCGCGTAGCTGTTCTTGTCCCCCTGCACCGTTATCGATCCGTAGGTCCCTTGACCTCCAGATCCAATAATCTTCGATGGGACGAGGAGATTGCCCGAGTCATTCAAGGAAAGCGCTGCCCAGGATCCACCGATGCAGGAATAGGCCCGAGGACCGCTGCCAACCGAAGGAACCTCCACAACTCTGGTATGGCCAACACTTCCAGCGTCGCAAGGCGGGAGGGTTGCGAATGTACTTACAGGATCCTTCCAGAACTCCGATCCACCGCCCGCGGCTTTCCACTGGCCGAGCCTGCAGTTCATCACGGCTCCAGTAGCGTCGCGGGCAATGCTGCCAAGCCGAGTACACGCATCATCAGGAACCACGACCGAATTTAAAACTAGCGGTGTATTTAGCTCGTTGAGCTCAGGGCGTCCCGGAACTGCTTCCCGAGCGAGGAAGGCAGACGAGGTGTCTCCATTTTCGAACCATAAGGCCATTGCGGGCGTTCCGGGCACGATCCGTACATTGCCAGCTGTGCCATCGCACCGGCGAGTGACATTGTTCGTCAAGTCATCGAAAGAACTGGCCGATAGTTCCCATCCACCCATTGCGCCACGAACAGCAGCAGGTGCCGTTGAATACACAGCGCCACCGCTTCCGCCGACAATTGCCGAAATGACACCGAGCGTTATATCGTCAATCGGCGTTCCGCCCTCAGAAATCACTAATGCCTGGAGCTTGTTCGCAGTGGGCTCGAGTACCAGAGCGCACATCACCTGACCGTATGCATTGACACTGGAAAAGCCTGCTGCAAGGTGCCCAGATGCGATCAGTGTTGATGCGTCAATCATCGCCGGCGACGTCGGTCCGGCGACCAGCTGGACGGCGGAATAATTGTCCTTGAGGTAGGCGCGCGAGGCCTCCCCGAAGGTACGTACCTGGTTGGCAGCAATTGTGGCCTTCGTGTCTTGAGAGTAGACGTCACCAATCATCGACAAGCCTGCCAGAGCACCAGAGAGTATCGCAAGGCTGGCCACTACCTCGACAAGCGTCAACCCGCGCTGGATTGGGCTCGTGCCGCGCCGGCCCCGCGCAAGGCTCCCAACCGCGTGCGCCGACTGGCGACCCATGTGGTTGTTTCCATAATCTGCGGACACACGCACTCTTGACTGAAATAGCTGCAATTTCAATTTAGTCCGCTGGTTACGAATGAGCTACTCACTAGCCGTGAGATAAGTCTCAGGTTGGAGGGAATTGTGCGGAGCAATTTCCACTCCCTCCGCCCGATGACCAGACCATGGTCATGCCAAAGATAGACATATCGACCGTCCTTGCATATGCACCAGAATCTTGGGAAAATTCGTACCCTGCCACCCAAAGGTTTGCGCCTGGTTTGCAGCAGTCGTTACCTTGGTATCCTCTGCAAACCTGTCTGAAATGTTGGCAATTCCGACATAGAGAGTGGAGAGAATTGCTAAGCCCAGACCGACTTCTAGTAGCGTCAGCCCAAGTCGCATCTTCCTAGTGAGTCGCGAAGATTTCATCTCATGTACTTTCAGAATCGGCTGGTACTTTATTGATCACCACAATAGCGATTGCGGTGAGATCGCGATCAAGTTGGTGGCCAGTTGGCTGAGCAGCTATATCCAGGCTGCCCATCACCTTGGGAAAAAATCATCGACAAAGCAAACACTGACCATGAGACAGTGTGCGTATGATAGTAAGTAGTGCCGCCCTCACCGCCACCGCCGTTAGTGGTGTATTGATGAGATGCATATGTGCCTGGAACCCATCCAGTGTCATATCCCCAAAAGTTTACAACCAACCTTGTATAGGGGTCGCCAAGTGAATCTACATAGGCCCACGCTTGAGCAGCACCGCCTGCGCAATAGATCTGTTTTCCTTTAAGGGGACCTAGCACGCCCCGAACCCCGGTATTCCCCGTCAATATTTCACTAACCCACTTTCCAGCAGATCGAACGTACATATCATTCACGTATGCTGATCCAGGTGCAGTTTTCGCTGCAGCATTTGCATTCCCAGCTGCATCAAGCATCACAACGTTCCAGTCATTGGAGCTAACACTGATTCGCCCGGTTGACGAGACTCCTGCGTTACTAGCAATTCCAGCCTGGTAGGAATTTCCCTGGTCATCGACGGAAAGAGCGGCCCAAGTAGCCCCCGTGCATGTGTAGGGCCTTGGGCCGATTCCAACTGTTGGATTGCTCACAATTCGAGTATGACCTGCAGACAGCGCATTGCATGCTGGAAGTGCAGCGTAGCTTGCGACCGGGTCCTGCCAATAGGTCGACTGGCTTTTCCAACGGCCACCCTGGCAGGAAAGCACCAACCCGGACGTGTCCCTAGCGATAGCCCCGACCACAGTGCAGGCCGCATCCACCACCTGAACAGAATTCATGACCAATGGGGTATTCATCTGGTTTAGTTCTGGCCGACCAGGGACAGCATCACGCGACAGAAACGCGGAGGACGTGTCTCCGTTCTCGAACCAAAGCGCCATAGCAGGGGTTCCAGCCACCAGCCGAACGTTGCCCGGTGTGGAGTCGCATTTCCGGCCGACATTGTTGGGAATATTGTCGAAGGTACTGGTATTTATCTGCCAACCCCCGACCGCGCCACGAATAATGGCTGGGTCGGATGAATAGACCCCTCCTCCGCTTCCACCAATGACCGCAGCGATGGTTCCCAACGAAAGATCGTCAATCGGTAATCCTCCCTCGCTCACAACCATTGCCTGAAGCCGATCTGGCACCGGTTGAAGAATCAAGGCACAAAGACTTTGACCGTAAGCATTGGTAGCTCCAAATCCAGCCGTCAAATTGCCGGCCGCGACCAATGTTGGTACATCCAGCATTGCCGGTGCAGTCGGAGTCGCGACTCCACGAACTGCCGAATAGTTGGCCTTTATATAGGCGTTTGCTGCCTCGCCAAAGGTCCGTGTCTGGCTAGCTGCAAGAGCAGACCGGGTTTCATCGCTGAACTGGTCGGTCATCATTGCCAGTCCGGCCAACGTAGCCGCAAGAACTGCGAGCCCGGCCATGACCTCAACAAGCGTGATGCCAGATTGCCTCCTGCTCATCGCACACCCTGCAGGTCAAACATCTTTATGAGCTTTGCTTGGGCAGAGCCTTGGCTTGCGACTGTCTTGAGAGCATCTGCCTTTGCGATTTTCCCTTCCTTGACCAGGCTATGCAGAGACATCGCAAGTGACTGCGACATTCCGCCAACCCTTTCGTCGAGGGCCGCGTTGATTTTTATCGGGCTGTTCAAGAACTCCGAGAAGCTCTGCTTGTGATTGAAAAGTAACTCCGTGGCCACTACTCCCTCACCTTGAGTGGTACCGGGCACCATGCACTGATGAATTACCCCAACCAGCGACGAAGCGAGTGATGCATATTTCGCAGACTCCTCACCCGGAAAGAACGAGACGAGCTTCTGAATCGCGCCACTGACGCTACTCGCGTGCAAGGTGGCGATCACAAGATGGCCGGATTCGCCTGCCAGGATGGCGTTCTCGGCCGTATCCCTGTCCCGAATCTCCCCGATGATGATAACGTCAGGTCGTTGCCTCATTGCGCCTCGAACACCCTCGTTGTAAGTCGGAATGTCGTGCCCGACTTCTCGCTGGGAGAAAACGGACTTCTTGCGCTTAAACACAAATTCAATGGGATCTTCAATCGTCTCGATGTGATAGTTGCGTGTCTCGTTCAGCAGGTCGACCAGCGCAGCCATGGTGGTGGTCTTTCCCGCCCCAGTGGCACCGGAAAGGAGCACCAGCCCTTGCGGGTTCTCGATCATCAGCTTTACTGAGTCCGGCAGCCCAGTATCTTTGAAGGGCATGGGATCGACGGGGGTCCGACGAATAGCCAGCATCTTCTTCGCACCTCTGAATGCGAGATACGCGGTGACCCGAAGCCGGAAGCTCCCTACAACGTACGGTCGGCTGAAACCACCACGCAGAAGTAACTCAGCCCACTGCGGATCCATTTGCCACAGAATGAATTCGATGTCGGCCTCCGAATAAGGCGCCCTGTCGAATTTCAGCCACCCGTTTGCATTGCGAATCATCACGTCCTCGTCGGCAGTAATAAGCATGTCACTGAATGGCAAAGGACTTGAAACAACCTCGAGGATCTTCGGGAGCGTCTCCTCGGCTTGGCCTTCACGTGGCGCGTCGCGATGCAGCAGCGCCGATTGAGAACCTGCGCCTGTGTTGAGGCCGTCGCGTTCGGATAGCGTGAAAGTCGTGTCCATTATTTTCCTACGATCAAAATTGCACCGTCTGGGACCAGTGCGGGGACTGGTATTCCTGTGGCGAAGCCCTTCGCGCTCACAAGAAACCCGGAAGTGCTCCGCCCCACCATGTACGACGAGAGAGTCTTTCGATAAATTTCGTGTAGCAGTTCGGGGGTATTTGACGGAGCCGATTCATAGACAAACAGCGTCCCGGAGGAAACCGTGTTCGTCCACCGCGGATTTCGCTGGTGCCCCCATAGTGGCGTTAAGGACGCGTCAGGGACAGTACCGGTGAATGTCGGGTTCGCATTGAGGTAGTTGATAAGCGACTCCCGATATGCCAACGCAGAAGTAGCACCAACATCCGCAGACGCAAGCGACATTCGCGCTTCTTGCGCAGGAACATAGAGAGCGCTTAAAAGTGCCACCATGGCAACAAAGAACATGCTGACCACCAAAGGCATGGCTAAGCAATCGCTTTGCGTGCGCCGAAGAACATCCTGTTCTTCTGCAGCGCCACAGTATTCTTCAGTGCTTCAAAGTTGCGTTGGCGGATCGTCGCGCGAATACTCGTCTCGTCTTCACCAATGCAAAAGAGGCTTTCAACCACGAGCTGCTTGCGCTTGTCGGTCCGCTCAAGGCGCTGGTGCAACACACCGGCCAATCCTGAGGCCAACATGCCCAACACGTCATCAGCTGAGTTGTTATCCCCGGTTGCAAGTGCGAAGACACGTTGAAGCGCCATAGCGCAGTTGTCCGCATGCGCAGTGCAGATTACAAGCCGGCCATTGATGGATGCCCGCAACGCTTCAATTGCAGTTTCCGAATCGCGTATCTCCCCGAGGAAAATGATGGACGGTGCCCAGCGAACCGCCTGGCGACAGGCATGCCCGAACTCGCCCTGCTGAACCGAGGTCTGGTAGCAGACACCCAGGCCATGGTGGCCATGAAGTGGCATTTCTGGCGGTTCCTCAACTGTCACAGCCACTCCGCCGAACTTGCTGATGCGCGAGTAGACAGTTGATGACGCGGTCGTCGTTTTGCCCTGACCGAATGTCCCGCAGAACAGAATAAGCCCCGTCATTCCCGGCCGCATGAGGCTCTCGACAATTGGAACAGGCAAGCCAAGGGCCTCAAGAGGCGTTATCGTCTCGCTCAGGCGACGCATGACATACACGCGTTCGCTGATCGTATTCATCAGAGACGCCCGATAGCTGATGCCGGCGTGTCGGATCGGCCAGCTTTCCCTCTCCGGGTTGGCGACGAAGTACTTCTCGCATTCAGTTCTCAGGGCTACAAGTTCCGGCAGGTCAGCCTCAGGAGGAGGCTCTGGATCTGTCGTCCCAGGCATTCCCGACATCCAGGAACTTGTTTCACCCAGGTACAGGTCAGTAAATGGAATGGAAAGGAGTGCCATAGGTCCTTATCGGTCAGGTCGACTGGAAGATGATCGTGTTGTCGTCAGATGTAGAGCACTGAGCCGACGCAGTATCCGGAGAGATGGGAAACGTCGTGACCGGCGTAGCAGCGCCGACTTGCACGGAATTCCAGCCCTTGGTGCCAGCTAGTACGTTCAGGCACACATCAGTAGGGATTTTGGTCACGGAAATGGTGAACGAAGAAACCGCTCCAGTCACCGAAACTGTCCCGCTCAGGCCGTGGGTAATCACGGGAGGGGTACCAGCAGTTACAAGCATCGTTGTAGGCACTTTCTTGGCGTGAACCAGAACCTGGTTCAAATTGGCACTGCCGTATCCACCCTGGCCGTAGTAGACCGACTTGGTCGCCGAACGCAGTGCGCTCAGGTCCGACATCATCTGGGTTGATGCCTGCTGCGACGTTGCAGAGTTGTACAAGGACAATGCAACGCTAACGACGACAGCAAGAATGGACAGCGAGACGATGGTCTCGATCAGCGTCATACCGCCCTGCCGCGCAAATTTGCGATTTCGAACGAAAGTCATATAAATCCCTCTGGTTGGTTAAAAAAAAACGAAATTAAATCGCACTGCGTTGCATGATCTGCGCAAGTTGAAGCATCATTCCCATGAGCCCGGCTACGAGGAAGAGAATGAAGCCGCCGACAACGAGCATGGTCACGATGAACACCACGCCCATGAGGCTCTGAATCCGTTCTACTGACTCAGTAATCCACTCGTTCCCGATCAGGCGAAGGGCTTCCTGGAATCCAGATTTCGTGGAATAAACACGTATGTCCGCGTTGATTTCCCTGTCTGGGAACTCAAAACCAGTTCGCTCAAGCGAATCGCCGAGGTTGCGGCCAGATCTGAGCCCGGCCAAGGCACCGTCCATCCGCACCCTTGCCCATGCTGAGGCACCATCCCCAAGCTGCTGTATTGCCACCTCAAGGCGCACGCCGGCCTGAACCAGCGCAGCAAGGGCGATCAGCCAGGAAGAACCCTGCATCACGCGATAAATGCTGTAGGGTGCAAATCGGTCGAGCGCCACCCGAACGGGGGAATTCCAATTGGGCAGCGAGTAGAAGAACGCAACAACGCCTGCACAGAAGCCAACAATGAGCGCGGGGAGCCATGCCCTGACGAAAACAGACAAGTCGATCATTACGCGCGCGACACCGGTCCAGGAGTCGCCACGCGCGACCTTGGTAAAGGCTGGAATTATCTTGAAGCCAAAGTAGTAAAGCATCACGAATGCAAGAATCAGGATGAAGGCCGGATATGCGATACCTCCAACTACCGCTCCTTGAATCTGGGACTTTGCTTTTGCTACGGTCACCACGGAGGCCAGCGTGTCAGCCAGTGTTCCTGATTGCTCCCCCGCCATGATCAGCATATATTCCTCCGTGCTCACCCAAGTACGCACGGCATCTGCGAGCTTTGCTCCGTTCTCAAGAGACCGAATCCATTCACCTATCGCAATTGATTCCGCTGCTTTCGGCCGTCGCAAGCCCCTGATTTCCTCAAGGCCAGCGATCATCGGGATACCGTCTTTCAGAAGCTTTGCGAGCTTCCGCCACACGCGCTGACGAACCTTCGTTCGGAGTTTGAAGCGGAATCGGACGTAGCCTGCGTCAAAGTCCTCGAAGTTCATGCTTGCTCCAACAAGGCAGGATCCAGCTCAAGCCCCGCGTCGAGTAGTCCGACCACCAATTCCGCCTGGAACGGATCAATCAGGCCCGCGACAATCTTGTCCTTCGCTACATCGAGCATTGTTTTGCCTCCGGTCTCCTTCCAGTAGGCGTAGGCGCGGTCGCGGTCGCCCCGACGGATGTGCATCATTAGCTTCTGATCGGGCACGATAATTTCCGGCACAACCGTCCGTCCAATAACCCCCGTTTGTTCGCAATGCTTGCAGCCCGGTCCTGCCACGTGAACGTACTCACAAGAACCGAGTCCCATTACCCTCCGCTGCTGAGCGTCGGAATAGCGGTCCCAAACGTCCTGGATCGGAACCCGGCAATGGGGACAGATGACTTTCACAAGCCTCTGGCAAATTAGGCCTTTAACGATCGAAGGATCAGCCATCAGATTGGGTGGAATCCCGAGGCCTATCAGTCGGTCAAAGATTGCGAACACGTTGTTCGCATGAACAGTTGTCCAGACCTGGTGCCCGGTCATCGCGGCCTCAAAGGCAAGCTTGGCCGATGGGGGGTCACGCACCTCACCGATCATGATGACGTCAGGGTCTAGACGCATCGTCGACTTAATTGCGTTCTGGAATGCTTCTGACCTCTCGTCGGACGACGACACATTGGCCACGGGCGTTTGAACGATGCCCGGCATTGGATACTCGGGCGGATCTTCAACCGTGATGATGTGCTTTGCCCCCCTGCTTTCCTGTTGAATTGACAGGAGCACCCGTTGCAGGGTCGTCGACTTCCCCGAGCCGGTTGGGCCAGCGATGATGTTGATCCCCTCTGGCCGCGACTTCATGAATGCAATCAGTTCGCGCTGGTTCTCTGGGTATCCAAGCGCCGCAAGGTCCGTGGCCACGGTTTCGTCCTGATACAACAAGCGGAGCACCATCAGCATGCCATCGACTTGCGGAGTTGTCGCGATACGTATTCCGTCAAGGCCCGCCGGCAGATTGTCACGCTCGGATATCCGTCCATCCTGACGTTTGAGGACCTCAAATGTCGCCGCAGAAATGCCCGCCATCGACGTGTATATCGACGAGCAAAGCAGCTGACCCATGGCCCCTGGGTGCTGTTCGAGCAACTCAAGATCATTGTTGACTCGTATGAAGATCTTTGTTGTTCCCTTGTTTTGCACGCGAATGTGAATGTCGGACGCTTTCCGTTCAGTGGCCCGGCGAAACAAGTTGACCGCGATTGCCTGCATCTCGCTGAGTCCCAAGTCACGATTTGACTCGTCGTCCTTCTTGTCGAGCTTTCGCTGAATGTCATCCATCGAAACGTCGACCACCTCGAACTTCGCAACCTTTGCTCGCAAGAGCCTTACGTAGCTACAAACCGAGGCATGAAAAGTGTGTTGCTTCGAGACGTACAAGACCGCTGCGCGCTCGTCGAAGAACACTAGTTTTTCAAGGTCGGTTCCACTTGCTGGTGCGTTCATGGTTGACTCTCAGTTGATTTCAAGTGCAGCGATTTAGCGAATTCCGGGGATGTTTCCGCCGGCGTTGAACGGCATAGGGACGGAACCTCCCCCTGGCATCCCTATGGTCCCCTCGCGAGTTGCCAGCGGTGAGTTGCCAAATGCGAGGCGTTGGGGATTTGCGCCCTTCAGATCGGTTAGAACGACTTCGTTAAGAGCAATGGTCTGAACCCTGCGGTCACCGATCACGTCTCCCGCGCGCACCCGTTGCTCCAGGCCCCCTGGAAAGGCCAGCAAGGCCTCAAGCTTGCCCTTCAGTCCAGCGACTGAGATTACCGATGGCGTGCCGGTTGCGGTACCCAACGGACTGAAATTGCCACCTTTGTTGGCGGCAATCTCTTTCTGCTTCGCAGCGATCTTTCCTTGCATTTCGAGCTCACTCAGTTGCGCCGCGAGAAGCGTCATGTTCTCGTTGATCGTTTGAATCTGTGCCGCCTTCGCGGCGCTCAGTGGCGAGAAGGGTACGGCTGCAGCCGCGGGTTGGACGCGGCTTACTGCTTGTTCCGGTGCGCCGGGCTGCGCTTGTGCCGGCGACGGAGCTTGAGGCTGGGGTTGGGTTTGAGGTTGTGCAAATGCGAGCGCCGATGCAAACATGAGCGCGGCAACTGAAACCCGAGTCTTAGGACCTGACATATTGAACTCCTGAAAATTGAAACTGCATCACACCGGCCTTGTAGGTAAAGCTCAGTTTTTGAAATCTGAGGCCGGGATACGCCAGTACGGCCGCGGCCTGAACTGGATCGATATTGGTGGTCACTGAAACAGGCATCGCAGCCCAAGACGGAAGCGTGACCATCGCGGCAGGTGGAACCGCTTGCCCTGGCAGCGCTTGCGGCTGGACTGCCTCTTTTGGCGGATCAATTCGAACGGACATTCCGTAGCGGCTTGCCAAGTCGTAGTAGCGCAGCCTCACACCCTCTTGTGAAGGCAGCCTTTCCGCGAAGTCGTTTGAAGACGCGGCCGGAGCAGGAACGGTGATGCTGGCCGACATTCCGTCAGCAAGAAATTTGGCATCTGGTCGAACGGCCAGAAGATGGCTTATCCACGCGCGCTCATCGGCTTTGACCCAACGGACGGTCAAACTACCGCTCTCACAGTCGATCGAGGACAACTGCCAGTTGCCGGCACTAACACCGGTCTCCTTCAGCGCCTTCGAGCAGGCGTAGGCAAAATCAATCCCATAGGGCATCGCGGGCCACGGTTTCGGAGGCTCTTTAGGGGCCATCCTCTGCCCACGCGCGACTTCTTCCTCTTGGATCCGGAGCGCCTCCGCAGCGGCTGCCTTCTTCTTGGAGTATTCCTTCCAGGCGAAAGTCCCGCCAGCGGCCAAGGCAAGTATCAGCGCGGCTGGGATCAGCGCTTTTTTCCAGGCGATGGAGATTTCGGCCAACGCCCATTTCTTCCTTTGTGCCCAAAGGGCCTGCGGGTTGAAAAAGTACTCGAATTCATGTTCTTTTGAATTCGGGATGCTCCATTCGCCCGGACAGACAATCGTGTCCCAACCACCAAAAGAGACGTGTTGACCAAGAAGGACTCGAATAGCGTCCCGTTCGCCTACCCGGTCACCCTCCGCGAGAATCACCCCGTCCCGGACCTGCACGTACAGGAACGCGTCACCGGCGTCCCCTGGTACCCTGACAGCCGCAAGCAAACTGCGCCCAGCGCCTTTCGCCACAAGGACGTCAGCAATCACGGCCGCCGCAGCGAGCTGTCCGGCCTTAGCGCCATCTGATCGATTGGCGAAGCCAACGTGCACACTTTGGGTGCCACGGATCACTTTGAAATCTGCTTGCGCGGCCAGCGCCAGTGCAGTCAGCTCCTTGACACGCGCGGACCCTGTTTTCATCAACGGGTGCCACTGGAGGCCCGAGACTAGCTCCAGCCGCTTCTTACCCGAGCCAACCTGAATAATTCTCATATCGAAGTTCTGCTTGATTCGAGTTACTGCGAAATAATCGGCTGGATCAGCACGACAAGCAATGTCCGCTTGGTCGCGCCCTCACGGGAGCCGCCCAGCGCCACGTTATCGGGCGTGCCTACTCCACCGGAAACCGCCGAGAGGTTATCCTGGTCGTAACCCGCAACGACGAGAGTTTCTCCAGTCTGGATTCGTACGCGTTGAATGAAGTTGCTCGTGGAGATATCCGGCGCCTGAATGGAGCTGTTCCCCGAGGTGATCGTTGACAGCTTGAGGAGAGACGAAAGATCCAGCGAATACTGGAGCAACAGTTCCTTGCTGTCGATGATGTGCGGCACGAGGGTCATCGAGAAGCCGGTCTGGATGCTTCCTGGCGTCAGCGCTGTCGTGGCACCAACATTCGCTGTCTGCGTGGTCGAGCTCGAAGCAAGATAGGAGACGCGGCGGCCAACATTTACAGGAGCGGCCTGATTGTTCAGCGTGATTAGCGTCGCAGAGGTCAACTCGCGTACTCGGCCTTGCGTCGACAAAGCTGAGAACATTGCGCTTGACCCGGCCCACCGGCTTGTCGAAGATGCCGGTGCCGAGAGAATCATGTTCCCGGCCCCAGCGGCAAATGGGAACGCAGTTTTCATCGCGAGGGAATACGGGTTCGAAGCAGAGGCAAGATTCGAATACACCGCGTCCCAGTTGACGCCGTAGTTGTCCCCTTCATTGAGCTCCACTGACAGGACGCGCACTTTGACCGTAACCTGACGGTTCAGAGCCTGGTTCTGGCCATTGATGAACTCGCTGACCCGGGCGAGCACTGTCGGTGTGTCGGTGACGGTAATTGTTCCGGTAGCTGGCGATGCGATTACGCGGCCGCCGGTGCCGAGCATCTGTTTGATGCCAGTTTCCAGCGCTGACCACACCGAGAGTCCGGCGAATGCCACTCCGGTGGAATTTGCAGATGCGCCGCTTTGGGTTGCGCCGGTACCGGTGCTTGCTCCCGCAGATCCAGACGAGCCATTCGAGTTCGAAGAAGATTCCACCGTGCTGGACAGGCGGGTGTCCCCAGGGAGCGCAGCAATGCGAAACGTCTTCGAGTCCATCAAGAACAGTCGCAGGCTTGAAGAATCTGCCTTCCAGAAGATGCCGTAATAGGCTGTCACCTTGTTCATGAACCCGGTAAGGCTCCCGGAGTAGTTTGCAGAAAACGGTGAATTCACGCCGATCTGCCCATTGTTCGCGGGCGAAGACATACTGCCGGCACCACCGGATGGGTAAATCGCTGGAACAATACTTCCACCAGGCATCCCTGTTGGCATGCCGCCCGGACCTTGAGGAGCTCCCGGCATTCCAGGCATGCCAACCGTGGCAGATGCGACTGGAACATCTGGGGCGATTGAAACCGGGAAGCCCGTGAGCGACGAGATGACACTTGCGACCTCGTTCAAGTTCTGAAAACGCTGGTTGATCTCGATCATCGCGGCATCGGTTTGCTCGTTGGCGGCCCCTCTGTCTGCTCGCTCAATCTTTCGGAGGGCAACCCAGCTTTGCTCAGAGAACGTGATGTTCGAGAACTCCGGTGCCGGCGCTGGCCTTGTAATCAGCTGCAGTGCCTCAGCCTTGGAAGCCTCGACGGCAGGCTTAACTGCCGCAATTTGGGGGTTCAAGCTTGTTGCGCAGCCGGAGACAGCCATCGCCATTGCGAGGAAAAGGGGAGTGAGTTTCATTTTTGAGTCTCCGTAACGCGCACGATGTTGTTGCCGCGATAGAACGTCGCCTTCAGGTTCGCCCGATCGAGATTGGCGGAATCGATGACAATTCCGACCGCTTTGATGAAATCCGAGCTGATCAACACCTTGTTTACTGGGGTGAAGTCAGATGCCTCCCACACCAGTGACCACCCTGCAAGGGCGGCCATTTCATGCAGCTGTGTCGCAACTGACTTGGTCGGCAACAGGTACATGGTCGGATTGGCGTCGACCGGCAACGCCGCTACGGACGCAAATGGAAGGTCCTGTGCAGATTTGGCCGGTGCAGCACCCTTCGGGACATAGGGGGCATCAACAGTTTTGACTGGCTGGGCCACCGCCGCCAGGCCGACCGTCAATATGATTGCCGCCAACGCGGCCTTGCCTTGATAACTCATTTGCTGACTCCCGTAAAACGGATTACTCGGTTGCTGTAGACGGTGGCCTGGATGTCGTAGCCCTTTCCCTGCAGGCCTGAAACAACTTTTTCCAGGGCATCCTTCATGGATGCCGACTGCATGACTGCGTCACCATTGATCGGGGCATCCGAATGCGCGGGCGCGTCCCACACGACCTGGTAGTTCGTCGATGCGGCCCAGCGCCTGATCGTGCCGGCCACGGTGAGATCGGACGCCTTGAAGTTGAATCCGTCGGCAGGAACGTCGACCTGCACGGACACTAGCGGCGCCGGCGGTGCCGCCGCGGCTTGGGCCGGCGCCTGTTGCGACGACCGCTGGAGAATGGCCAGGGCCTGGTCGCGTGAAATGGCTCCTGACCTGACCAGTTCGTCCACATTGGCCTTGACGTAGGCATGTTTGTTGTCGGCGGCGGCCTCCGCCTTAGGCGTAGGCTGCGCGATTAGGGTTGGGCGCATCGTCTCAATCCGTACATCTGACGGCCATAGGCGATTCTTGGCCTCGCCCTGGACACCCGTCTTCACGACGATCCGATCGGCAGCTATGCCGGCCTTCAACATTGCGTTGCGCAGCGCCTGGGCCCTCGCCATGTCAAGGCCTTCTTTGTAGGATTCATCATCGCGCCCAACAATGGTGATCCGTGTCGCTTGCTTTAACGAATTCGCCAAATTGGTGATCTCTCGCAGCGCTGCGGGTCCTACTTTTGGTGAGCCGACCGGGAACCAAAGTTGGTGTTCTGAAACTTGACTCTCGCCACCCTTCCACGTCACCGAATCGCCCTTCAACGGAGTTGCGTAGCTGTTCGCTTCAAGGGCGTTGGAGCCAAGAAACGCCTGCGCCTTTCCAAGGGATGCGACGAGCTGGACACTTCGGTCTTTGGGGTAGCCCCCACCCGTGTATTCAGCTTTCATCCCATTCGGCGCGACGGCGCTAATCTGCGGTACGTCTGCGCGCCCAGCACCCCCATAGACGACCGTCGCTTGTGCGCGTCCAAGCTGCAGGGTAAATCGCCCACCAATCTCCGCGACCCGGATATAGGGCCCTTCCTGGGTCGGCACGAGCAACCCGATCTGGCCATCCTTGTTCTGGAAAATGGCGGGAATCGCTTCGCCGGCGCGGAACTGGAAGTACGTAGTTTTGCCGTCGTCAAAAACCTGAACCGGCGTTGCTCTAGAAGCCCCATTGGTCAGGTAGCTAAAGTCAAACTGACCTACCCGCTCAGGAGACGAGCCGATTGCTTGCGGCGCTACGGCAAGGAGCGCAGCTACCGCCGCGTTGAGCAAAAAGAACTGATACCTCATTGCGTCCTACTCCTCATATACGGGCCACTGAATTCCATGTCCTGCTTCACTTCAATGTTGATTCGGGTCCCCTGATCCACTGTGATGGTCGGAGGGATGTTCTTTTGGCGCTCGAGGACTGTCTTGGCCACGTCCACAAGTACCTCCCCTGCAGGAGACTGAGGAGCCTGTCCACCGTAGATGTTTACGTTGGAGGGCTGCGCAACTTTGTCTGCCGTCCAGGCAATGAACAGGCTGCTCACGAACATCTGGAAGAAGTGGTTGTCCACGTCACCGGTGATTCCGGATGCGCCGGCGAGATCTGAACCCTGAGCTGCGGGAAGGTCAAAGCCTTCGCCATTCGGCATGATGAGCCGCTGAAATGCAAAGAGGACTCGCTCCTGCCCCATCTTGATTCCAGAGCTGTATCGCCCTACAACACCAGTTCCCTTCGGAATGAGCAGGTGCCCGTTCCCGAGGCTGTCATAGATGTCGACAGTGGTGTAGGCAGTGATTTCCCCGGGAAGATCGGAGTTGAGTTTCCGACCAAGCACTGCAGGGATCACTTTTCCTTGGTGGAGTGTGAATCGTGAAGACGTACGGTAGCTCTTGATCGCCTTGTTGGTCTTCTTCTCTTCATCTGCATACTCACTCAGCCACGCCTTATCGGAGGCCCCTCCCCCGGCTGTGGGTGAACGTGTTTGGGCGGCCTTGAGCGCAGCAAGCTGCCCAGAGCTCATTGCCATCGCGGAACTCGGCGCACGTACCTGCGAGAGGCCCTCAAGGCCAGGCAATGCCATAGACGTTGGCGCGCGAGGTTTGTCCTGCGCCGCGGGAGCACCTGTTGAAGTGGAAGTAAATATCCCGTACCCTGATGCCCCTCCGCCAGCACTCTGCCCCTCGTTGTCGAAAACAATTGACTTTGAAGACCGCGAGCCGACCTCGGTCTCAACATCACGGTCCGACACCGCGCTGCCGGCACCGGACGCAACCACACGGGGTTTTACGCCAGTCGCTGCAAAGGCTCCTTCGGCAAGCGCTGCATCCGGGTTGTCCCTACGCAAGTTTGGAGGTACAGGGCTGTTCGTTGGATTGACCGGCGAAGAGTCCCCGGCCGGCCTTGTCCTGCGGGCCTCTATATCCGTGGCCTGCCGAGCCTTCCGCTCTTCCTCGTCGATTGCCGCGCGACTGCCGGAATCAGAGGGTTGCGAGTCAGCCTTCTTTTCAGCCGTAGGCTGAAGCGCCTGTTGTTTGGTCCCGCCACTGAGCAGCAGCGCGCTCACGAATGTGCCAATAAGTAGCACAAGGACAATAGCTCCCAGAGTTCCCTTTCTGATGGGAATCCCGGGCTTGGGATCATTGGGATCGATGATCGACTTTGTGCCGCTTGACATCAGCCACCCTCGCCCGAACCGATGGAAGTGCCAAAAAGACCGGTCCTCGCTTTGTTTTTGGTGACACGGACTTCGGCCTTACCCAACTTCAGGACGGCCACCTCGAGCAGCCGCTGGGCGACCATGTAGTCACCCTTGATGTGGTAGTTCACAAGCGCATAGTCCTGCCCCTCAATAACTGCGAAGAGGGCAGGAAGCTCTTGCAGATCCGCTGGCATCTTGAAATAGGTGAATCGCCCATCATCAAAGACCATCACAGGCCTAAATGCGGCACTTCCGCTGGTCGAGTAGCTGAAGCTGAGGCTCTCCGGCTTGAGGCCGTCGAGCTTGATGGGATCATTGCCGGCGCCGAGACCGAGAGACATTTCCCCTAGTGCCGCGGGCTGCGACGATTGCCTCCCACCCTTTCCAGATGGCAAAGGAGCCGCATCGAGCTGAGCGTCAGACTCCAACAGCATGGTGCCCGAGTAGAGCCACGACACTCGCTGGTACCACTTCTTCCCATCGCCCGTGGACTTCAAGACGAATTGATACGTGCGTTTGTCGGTAATCACCGACATCGACGTCTCAAGATCCTCGTACTTCGGCTTGACGAACAGGTTCTTGCGGTTCTTTGTTGGGGTCAGTTCCCACTGTGCCGTGTCACCCGCAGCAACGGACTGGAGTGTTTCGTCAGGTGCAAATTGAATGTGCGTTACAGCTTTTGGCTTGGTCAGGACAAGGAACGTGTTGTCCTCGTCATATCCAAACTGGACAAGTCGCGAGTCGCCCGTGAGCGGAGTTGCGATCAACTCTGCATGCGCCGAGGAGAATCCAAGACACAAGAGAGCTGTGGCCAGTGCCACTAATTGCTTGAATTTCATCGCGCAGCCCTTTCTTCGGCTTCATTGAAGAAAACCACATACATGCCGAGAGGATTGGCCAGTAAATCGGTTTGGTTCTTGGGGGGATCAAGCTGGTAATGCATCGTGAGGCGGAGACGCTTTTCTTTCGGCTCCGAGTCACGCCCGACCCGCTCAGTAGTGGTCAGGAATGCAAAGGCAATTCCCGTCTGGGAGGCATCAACTGAGGAAACCTTTACTTCGCGGATCAGCCCAGGCTCCCGCTGCAAGCGCTCAAAGACACGCTCGCGGACCCGAAATTCAGTGAATTGACCAATGGCCTTCTCGCGCGAACGAACGTTCGCATATTTGAAGAGTTCATTGGTACGTAGTGGGTCCAGTGTGTAGACAGCCTCGATCCAGCGCGAGAGCTCTGCCTGCACCACGGCGATGTTCGGAGTTACCTTTTGCACCTCAATAGGTTTGTTGACCACCCCTGTGCGGGCGTCTACTTCAACCAGCCATGGCCTCACCTCCTTCAATGGAAGCAGCACGGTCACGGCACCGACAGCCGTCACGGCGAGCATCAACGCGACGAGTGAGAGAATGAACATGCGGTTCGAGGAAACCATGCTGCTGCCGTAGATTTCCGCGAACTTGTTCGCGCCATCTTCAAACGCGGCCACTGGAGTGTTCGGGTGCGATTGGAGTGTTTTCGGTGTGCCGATGGCTATCACGTCGCGGTCCGGGGACGGCTTTCTTTGTAGCGCGGAAAAAATGCCCATTGAATTTGCCCTAAAGTACTGAGCAATGCTACGGACTCAGGGTCATTTCCATTCCCGCTCAACGCTGCAGAAACGGTGCATTGAGCCAAATTCTTGGCTCGTTTTGCTGGCCAATGGCGCAGGGGAGTAGTTACTACTTCCGAGGGTGACGCCAGCACCGTGTCGGTCTACCGCTTTTGCCTTGCTTCGGTCCGCTCACCGGCCGCCTACTACCCGGCGGGAGGCGCCCAATCGGGCACAAAAAAAAGCCTGCAGCGAAGCAGGCACTTGGTGGCGAAAGGGAGACCTAAAAAACTATTCGCCAGGCACCCTTAACTGCGGCCAAGGTCAGGAGGATCAAACCAAACCCACCCAGGCAGATAAGCACAGGGTGCTCATAAGCATATTTAGTCACGGAAACTTCTATGGCAAACAAGGGGTCCGAGTTCGTGAGATTCGACATCGCTACATGGATGGCTTCCCGTTCACTGAGAGACGGTTCACGTCCAAGCGCATCCTCCATTAAGGCAAAACGCTGCCGTTTGGGTAAGTCGCCGATCGCCTCGAGCCAATTTTCCAAGGTGTCCTCACCGGGCTCTTCGACTATGACCTCCGCTGCCGGCAATGCCCGGCCAGCAAAGGCGACCGCTGGGTCAATTGCCGACCACGCGCTCATCAACGCGAGTCTTTGCTCGTGCGGGAGCACCATGATCTGCTGCAGCTGATCGAGCATCGCAGCAGATCCAGGGGTTGGGTTCGTTGGGTTGTTGAGCATTGGCACTTTCAAGCGTGTTGATCCGTTCAAGAGGGTAGGCTATTCGCCGTCGAGAGCCAAAACGGATGTCCCGGCCGAAGAAGTCCGCTGCTTGCCCGAACTGGCAACTTGGGTTGACCCACAAGAGTCAAGGGATCCTGGCGACTCCTTCTTTCCTTGAACCACTCCCCAAGTTCGAAGCACATTCCAGACGAGCCCCGTATACCGCTTGTTGAAGCATGGAGTTGCAGAGTGGTACGCCCCAATCGCAAACCAGGTGTTCCCATACGCCTTTATCTGCTTTTTTAAATGCCATGCCGCGACGTAGCTTGCAATGCATCCGTCGAGCAGGTCATCGGGCGCGATTCCATGTGACTTCAGCTCCTTAAAGTGCATCGAATTGATCTGAGCCATCCCAACGTCAGTTGTTCCGTTTCGATTCTTGTTCATCGCCTTGGGGTTGAAGTTGGATTCAACCTTGAGAATCGCCCGTACGATCCACGAGTTCACTCCATGGAAATCACCGGCCTGAGAAACGCAATCATTCGGTTGAGTCGGCTGACTGGTCTGAAATGTTGCTGCCCGTGCAAGCTGAGCACCGGTCGGGCCGATGCCCGCAGGACCCATTGCAGATGCGTGCGGCGCCCAGAAAAAGACCTGCACAGCTGCAGCGCACGTAGTAACTAACTTTCCCAATTTCATCCTCGATCGCCTAAAACTGTTTGAATTGCAACGTCCACGTCGCCCCGACTAATAACGATCTGGTCCCCGTCAGTTTGGCTTATCGCCCTGTTGACAGCGTGCTGACAGATTGCCTCTGCATTGGCAATACTCTGATCGCCCATCAGCTGAACCAGTTCTTCAACGCTGAGATCCTGAGCCATAGCTACCTTGCGATGGGCCAGCCATTGTGTAAGGTGTGCCACGAGCTGCGTACCGCTTGGCCTGACAAATTCGACCTTCTCGGTGAAACGTCCGCCACGCAAGAGGGCAGGATCAATCTGATCGGGGTTGTTCGTTGCCGCAACCCAGAGCACGTCCCGCACCCGGTCGTTCACGCCCTCCATGAGGGTAAGCAGCTTGTTCGTTGCTTCCGTGTTCTGTGAATATTCCCGCGAGCGCAGAAGCTCATCGGCTTCGTCTATGAAGATGAGTGCCGGCCGCAGTTCCTTGGCCTTTGTATAGAGCTTCTCCAGCGCCTTCGAGTCGCGGGCCAAGTCGGCGCCAGTAGCAATCAAGAAGGTCCAGCCGACTTCCTTTGCAAGCGCCTTGCACGCGGCCGTCTTCCCGGTCCCCGGGGGGCCAAAGAAGAGCACGCCAGTCGGAAGGGACCCGCCCAGCCGCTCAACACGAACTGGATCCGCCAGGCGACTGGCGATCATCGCCAGCGCGTTCCTGGTGAAGTCTGGGAACACCATCTCGCTCAAGCTCTTTACATTCTCAGGTTTCGCACCACGCTGCCCCTGAATGCGGCGCAGAGCATTCATGAAATCATCAAAGGTCAACGGCTCCGTGCGCCCACCAGCACCGACCTTGTCGGCGAGGTACGAAGGCATTTCCTCCGTAACGGCGAGAATGCGTTTCACAGAAAAGCCGTTCCAGCGAAGCGCCACGCTTCGCAGCACGTCCGGTGATACTTGCGCCTTTGGGGTATGAGCCTTGATGCCGCTCTGGAGCAGGCCTACCCGGGCGTCCTGATCCGGCGGTGAAACCTCAATTTTGAAGTCGAATCGACCTTCACGAATAGCGGCGCCGTCGAGCCGGTCCATGTAGTTCGTCGCGGCAACGATCACCACCCGGTGCCTGCGCACGTCAACCAGTAGAGTCAGGAGCGAGTTGACGACGTCACTATCCTCCTTGTTCTGGCCGGCCGAATCGCCCCGGCTGGGAAGAAAGCTGTCGATTTCGTCTATGAACAACATACACGGCTGATTGCGGATGGCCTGGTCAAATGCCGCCTTGATCCGCACAGTGCGCTCCCCAACCCACTGGCTCGCCACATCAGAATGCGTGAGGGTGAGGAATGGCAGCTTCAGTTCCCCGGCCAAGGCCTCTGCGAGCACGGTCTTTCCGTTGCCCGGGTCGCCTCCGAGTAGGATGCCGTTGCGAGGCTTCACGCCTTCAGCCCGTGGGGCAGTGATTGCGTGTCCGGCAGAAAGGAGGCGCTTTTTGAGGTCTGTATTGCCGTGGATATCCTTGAACGTGATTTTCGGCACGATCACGCGCGCGACTTCTGGCACTGCGACCTCGCCAGCGTCGTTTTGGGCACGAACCCTAAGTTGAGAAGGCTTGGCCTTGAATCCATAGAGAAACTCGCTCTTAACGAGCCACCACGAGGCAATACCAAGGGCAATGACCGAAGCGAACGGCCAGTAGCGTTCATGCGGGCCATGGTCGGCCAGGGCGAGCCAGATGGCAAACGTTGCCCCATAGAACTTGACCACCCAGGCGCTTGCTGCCGAAAGCCCGACGGAGGCGGTCATTGGAATAGCAACCCCGGCTTCTCCACCGGACCCCAATAAGGCTGTGACGAAGCGGAGTAGATGGAAAGCCAGGAGAAATGCCACTGGGCCGGAGAGGAACAAAAGTCCTCGCGTAGGAAGAACTTGGCCTTTATCACCCAGGCTCCAATCAAACGTCGTCATCGTGCCTTGGAAGGCATTAACGACCCAGGTTAGCCAAATCCCAACAAGTGGAAAGACGACAAGCACCACCATCAAGGCGAAGGTAGCGAACATGCCAACTCGACCAGCCGACTCCTGAAGTGCGCCCATGAAGGAAAATTTGTTGTTTCTCATGTTATCCCGTTTCTGTTCTACCAAAAGTATCACAGAAGGCACGGCTGTCAATTGCCGTGACGGACACGCTCACTGGCATCGCTGAGAGTCATTTTTGTGGGGGCGCCGGTTGCTCCTTGGATGGTGCGTTCGCCCTGTAGGATTTTTGATACGCCCGATTCTGGGAGTTGTTGTTGAAACGAGTGGCGCCAGATGGAACTCCATTTCTCGCGTCACTTGCCCCGAGTGACGATGCGCGCTGCGCACCGACAGTGCTGTTGTAGGCTGATGAGACACCAGATTTGGCCCCTTGCCCGGCGGCACCTCCGGCATAGTTCGCAGCGCGTGCACCGGCACTCTGTGTGAGGCCCTTGATCCCACTAAAGCCAGCACCACCAGCACTGCCCTGCAGGAGCCCAGTGGCGATTGAGGGCACCTGGGCCATGAATAGCGCAGCCATCACGGCCAGCAACACCATAAATCCATAAAGCGTTACGTCGGCTGTCAGCGTGTCCATGGAAGCCGTTCCCGCCGAGTCTTTTGCAATCTTTGCCGCGACCTTGGCCAGCGCTTCAAACAGCTTCCCAGTGATCAGGAACATGAATGCTGCAACCAACTTCATCATGCACGCGCCCAAAAGGAATCGGAGCCAGGAATCGAAGACCCATGACATTGGCTTGAATATCAGAAAGGGGACCATGACGGGCGCAAGGCATACGACAAGTTCCACACTAACCATTGCCATAGCCGCGGTGGCCAGAAAAACGCATCCTGCAAGCAGAACCAGGAAAATGGTGACCATTTTCATGATGTTGACAAATATGAAGGATCCGACCATGTACATGATCTTCCCGGAGAGCAGGTCAGCGGCTGACCCATCCGTGGCCGAGCTCGTGTCAGCAATCAAATAGATGCTGTTGAAGATGAGCTTCGTGGAATCCCCAAGAAGGGAGGTTAGGGTACTCACATCGGCCCCCGTGACCGATGAGGCAAGCGAGTCCATCTGGCTTACGATCTGCCGAGCGCCTCCATAGGCTGGATCGATAATCGCAACGACCACACCGGCGCCAACGAAAATCGGAACCCATTCGCCAATCAACTCGCCAATTCCCTTCCCCCCTGCCATGGTCTTGAACGCACCCCACATCATCCCGATAAAAACGCCCAGCCCGAGGAGTTTGTCACCAAAGGACTTCATCGAAGCATTTGACTTGAGCTTCTGCAAGGCCTGATCTAGCGCCGACGTTATCTCCTGCGCCATCTGTTGCCCAGAAATTCCGCCGGTTGGGACTGTCTGCGCCACAGCCTGGGCGGCTTCCAACTCCGCACCCTCGGCCGGTGGGTTTTGTGCCGCCGTCAGGGTAGCCCCAAGGGCCAACGTCACACAAAGCAACGCGAGCAGAAGGCGTTTCCGCTTGCCGGCAGCTGCAACGTTCGCGGCGAACTGAGCAGCCTTGAAAGCAGCCCTGCCGACCAGCGAGGCAAACCAAAACCGGACTGGGCTTTCGTAAATAGTGTTCACCGCTGCATCATTTCAAGTTGCTGGGCCCGAATCGCCTTCTGTCGCTTCTGGACGAGGTCGAACTCATTTGTCGTCTTGAGTTTGTCGTTGGCAGCATCTACCTTCGCGTCCACGTCACTCTCAGCCCTTGCCATCATGGCGACCATGCGGGCATTCTGTTGGACCAGACGGTTCATCTGGTTGTTCAGTATCTTGATCGACTCGTGTTGCCCTGTTGCCGCCGAAATCGCGCTACCCTGCTCCTGAACGAACTTGTAGTCCTCGTCCACCTGCTCCATTGTTGAACGGGCGGTTTGGATCCTCAACTTTGCACGCTCGTTGCCAAGTCGCGCGTCATTTGCCGTTTTCAGTACGTAGTCCTTCCAGGACATATTCATGAGCTTCGCAGCCATCTGGTTCGAGTCAAGGTTTTGCAACTGGCTCGAAAGACTTCCGGTCAAACCATTGATGGACTGCTGGTAGTTGCGCAAGGTGTTGTAAGCCTTGTTGGCGTCAACAATGTTCCCCGCAAGCACCGCCGGGTCGACTCCCATGGTATTCAGCAATTGGTTTCGATACTGCTCGATTTGCACCATGTGTGCCTGAACTGTGGTCATCGCGGTTTCGGCCGAGTCAATCGAGACTTTCACGAGTTCCCCATTGTTCAGGAGCTGCGTGATCTCCGTGCCGCCGCCGAAGCCAGCGACTGTGCCGGTGTGGGCCGGCAGCGACATGGACGAAACGCCCATAAGAATCAGCAGATGGGCCAGGGGTGTTTTCAATTTATGCAGCAACATGTAGTACCTCTTTCACAAATTTCAGTTCCCAGCCGGGCCCGCCCCGAATGGATGCCTCGATCACGGCCTGCCGCATAGCGGGCTGGGTGGTTGCCTCGTTGATGGCAATGAGTAGCGGAGGCATTTGAGTGCTGACCAGCCGGGTGACTGATGGCTTCACCAGCAAGTAGTCACGCTTCGGAATCGCATGCGCGAGAAGATTGAGCTGGCTCTCATTGATGTCGAATACCTGGCTGTACAGGGCAGCCTGCTGGTGAACAGACGACTTGACTGCCGGCAGGAGGATCTGGCACGGGATGTTTGTAACGAAACTTCCAATGTTCGGGAGCCGAGCAAGTTCGTCCAGCGCTTGGGTCACGAACATCACAAATGCGCGCTTCTTGCGGAACGTCCTCAACCAGTCTTCCATCTTCGCTGCAAACATCGGGTTTGCCAGCATGTACCAGGCTTCCTCGATATAGATGAGCGTAGGTGTGGTCCCGTCCAACCTGCTTTCGATGTTGTAGAAGGCGTAGTCCATAAATGGACTGGCGAGCTGAGGAGTCTGCAGAATTCCGCCACATTCCATTCCCACCATGCTGGAAAGCTGGAAGTTGTCTTCGTCGTTGTCGAAGTACGGCGCATAGGCACCAGCGCCGGCATCATCGTCGTCGGTTCTGTCCACATAAGGCGCCAGCTTTGCGGCAAGTGTTTGGTCCGCACCGGCGATGAGCGCATACAAGGCTGAGAGGCGCCACCCAGACCGATGGGAACGGCGCAGCCCTTGAATCGCCGTAAAAATTGCCTGCCCTTCAGTTGCCGAGACCTCACTTCCACCGGCTGCAATGAGCACTTCGACCCACTGCCGCAATCTCATGTCGTCGTTCGCATCGAGCATGACGCGAACGGGGTTCATCCCGATCTTCCTGCCGCCCTTGCCACCGAGATCAATGTGCTTCCCGCCCAGGAGCACAGTGGCAATCATGAGCGAGTGGTCCTTGTCGAAGATGAACGTTTGGGATGGCGTGTACTTCTGAAACTGCGAAATCAGAAGGGTCAGAAGTGAGGTCTTGCCCGAGCCGGCGCCGCCGACGATCGCCGTGTGGCCAAGGTCCGTTTCGTGAGGATTGAAGTCGTAGGAGATTCCGTAGGGTGTGACGAACCGGCAGAGTGGAGGAACGTCGTAGCCAAGCAGGCGCGAGAAGAATGGGTGCGTCTTTTCCCCTGTCGAAATCGTCCTAATTGGAGCGAGATCGGCCAGATTCGCCGTCGATGCGAGCTTCCACCGCATGATGGCGTTGGCGTTCCCAGGCATCGATGTAAGGAGTGCGGAGATAAGCCCCTGGCGTTCCCGTATGATCGTGTACCCACTTGCGCGCAGATTGCTTGCCATCAGGTCGGCCGCATTCTCAGCCTCCTTCTGGTTATTTCCGAGTGCCAGCACCGTCATGTTGTAGTAGCCGTAACTCACATTAGAGGCGGTCAGCTCGACCAGTGCCTCCTGTGCATCGTCAGCAAGCTGCAAATTTCCGGTGTTTACCTTGTCGGAGACGGTATCAAGTAGGCGCTCAGCTGCCCTTGTGAGCACAGACTTAACTTCGCTGCGGTAGAACATCTCCGCGTCCTGAATGGCCTTCTCTGCGATCGTCCGATCCATGAAGCGATAGCACTGTATGAGCACATACTCGCAGTCCACCCCCATGAGGCGATCGACGTCTCCGCTGAACGCTTCCTGCGGCGTACCCGTGGTCGACAGTGCGGCTACAAACGTACTTTTGGTCGGCCCCTGGAACTCAATCTGATCGTGCCTTCTGATCAAGGTGTCGGTTGCAAGCGCTGTGTTGAGATAGGTCATGCCCTTGCTGATGCTCACCGGCCCCCGTGGCGATGCAAGATTTGCCCGTGCGTAGAGCTCACCGAGCATTTCGTCATCGCGCAAGCGCGAGAAACCCAAGTTCAGCTCAACGATCCCCGAGAAGGTATCAAGAACTTTCTCGAATTCGACGGTCATGTCGCTCAACTGGCTGCGCACCCTCGCGACTGCGCCTTTGTCGGTCAGTCGACGTCGAATGAGACCAGAAACGGCGGCGAGAAAATTCCCGTCATTCTCACTTACTTCGCTTCGAATCGCTTCGAAGAAGGCCTCGGAACGGTTTGGGAAGTTGAAGGACAGAAACATGCACTGGGTCACCGCGGCATTTCTTTGTTTCGTGCATGCCTTCTCCCACTGCCGATCGATGGCTTGGGCGATTGGGTTCGTGAAGTCACCGGACGGATAGCCAGTGACAAACCGGCGCTCCTGAATTGTCCAGAGAGTAATTCGGTCGTTCAGCGCCCGCAATGCAGTTTGGAGCTGGGAAATTCTTTGGTCAACTTCGAAATCCTGCTTTCCCTCAACGTCCGCGCCCTCATAGGTGTATCCAGCGAGCAGAGACCCGTCTTGGCAAAGCACGAGCCCAGGAGCGACCTGCGTGAACCAGGGCAGGAGCTCCGCAAACGAGCGCGCCGCTTTACGCGGCTTTGTGAATAGATCTTCGAAGGAAACCATGTACGCCTTTTGACAAATTAGAGGGGAAGTCCCCTACCCCAACCCTTCGGTCGGGATTTGGCGTCTTCGAGCCGGGGCGTTGCGTCATAGACGTGCCCCTCGCGCAGGTAGCGCATCAAGATCCCGATGAATTGATCATCACGTTTCGAGAGCCACCTTGCGATCAGGTAGCCAAGGAAGACGATGGGAATGCCCCAGTAGCTTTTGGCCACGATGAGAAAAGTGCCTACGAGCGCAAGACCCGCGAAGCTGCTCTTCTCAACCCCCATGATCAAACGAGGGCGGTGTAGCGACTGATGAAATGGGGACGAGCGGGAGGCCATGTTTCGGAGCGAATGCCCTACTTAGGACAAGCAGCTTGGAAGCTGAATAGTCCCGGTGCTCAACAGAATGGAGACCAGACCCTGGATGATGCCGAACACAATCGCTACACTGATCATGCGGCCCCAGTCCATCTTGGTGATCAAGCCGATGACCAATGTGGCAATGCAGACGACGATGAAAATCAGGATCGCGAGGGGTCCTTTCATCCACATGGCAACCTGGCAGCCGACGCCTTCAATAAAAGGCATGCTCATGGACTGCGCCATCGCTTCAATGGGAACCGCTGACAGGAGGAAGGCCGCCGCCAAGGCAAGTGCGATTGCGACGGACGGATTTTGCTGCCCCGTCGGCACTGTTGCCTTGAACATGCTGGCGAGACGGCTGATTGATGCTTTCATAGGGAGATCTCCAGGGTTTTCAAAAAAGGGGAAACTGTTAAAGGTGCTCAAGGGAGTAGTCGCCACTCGCACGGTCGAAACCGTGTAGCCGGCAAACCTCGGAAACGGCGCGCTTACTGCCTTCTCGTTTGATGTAGAACATCCACTGCAACGTGTCGGCGATTGCGACACGGATCGCCTCGTGTGGAATGCCCATGTCTGCCATCAGTACGAGGTTCTCAAGGCGGCCGAGCGCGCGACTTGCGCTGTTCGCATGGATGGTTGCCGCGGAGCCAGGATGGCCAGTGTTGGCGGCATCCATCCAGTCATAGGCTTCGGGTCCGCGAAGCTCACCCACAATCACGCGCTTGGGTGCATATCGCATTGCTGTCCGAACGGCGCGGCGGGCAGTCATGCCCTGCTCATCGTCACATTCGACCAAGACAGCGTTCGGGGAAGTGATCTTGAGTTCGTGTACCGTCTCAATGACGAAGAGCCGCTCCTCCTTTGGGACCATGCTCAATGCCGTGTTCATCAACGTCGTCTTCCCCGAACCGGTACCGCCAACGATAAGAAAATTCTCTTTGGCAGCAATGGCTTGGGCCATCAGCCCGGCGTACTTTTCGGAAATCACGCCTGACGCGACATATTCCTCAATGGAAAACACACGGGCGGCATGCCGGCGAATGCACATCGACGGTCCGTTTACGGCGACAGGGGGAAGCAGCGCCTCAATTCGAAAGCCGGGGAGCCTGGCCGACAACACGCGTTGTTTCGATTTTTCCCCCACCTCTTTTTCCATCAACCCGGCGATCAAAGTAATTGCGGCCCGAATATTTGGCGCGCTCAGCTTTACTCGGACCTTTGTGTCCTCGCCGTGCTTGGAGATGAAGACGTCGTCGGGCCCGTTGATCATGATTTCATTGATCTCGCCATCGGCGAAGTACGGCCGCAGGACGTCCAACGTGTCCATCAATTGAGCAAGAACCCGTTGAGTATTCCCAACGCGAGCGACCTCGTTCAAGGATCTGTCGCCGGTGGGGTTCGCAATTTGCATGCACCCTATTCTGTTGATAGACAGGGAATTTCCGTCCCGCTCAACGCATGGAAACTGGCTTGTTGAGCGAACGCGTTCTGAGGGCGCCCGGGCTACTTCCTGGAATGGCGGCGAATAGACGCCATGGTTATGAGCGCTCGCCAAGCAGCAGGTAGGTATCGCCCGGACCCAACGCGCCTGGCCGCCGGCCCGTCAAGCTTGCGCGTGATAGGCGATGACACTTGCCGATGGAGCGGCAAGGCCAGTTTTGCTTGTCATTGGTGTCAGCGCCCGAAGAGCGGCTGGGTGTTTGATATCAATACAGAAAGCGGGATGGCAACAATTAAGGCCCAGGCGGGGGCCAGGAGCGGGGAGATGCTAAACGGGACGACGAGGTATACCAGAGGTAAGACGAGCAGGGGGATAACCAGAAGGCTTGCGAGTGCAAATGTCGCAGGCCTTAGTGCCCCGAACTCAGCGCGTTTGATTTTCCTCTGCATAAATCCATCGTAGACCGCAGCAAACAATAGCGGGGCGAGGATCACAAACCAGACCAAAACAATGGCAAATCGCATCGCCATGACATACGCCTGCAACATCAGACCTTGCAGGTAGCTGTTGTACATGGATGACATAGCTAAGCCAACAGGTCCTGCCACCCGTCCTCCAAGGTCACGGTCTTCCTTGGAGTGCTTCAAGCCGCTTGCGGTCTGTGAGACCATTCCAAGAGGAGTGCCAGTAAAGATTCCGGAGGCAAATCCGACAATCCTGACTGCAACCGTCTCCCCCAATGCATCTCTCGTCTGCTGAATCTCGGTCTTCACGAATTGCTCCATGCTAGAGCCGGTACGCATGACCGGTCCGAGGAGGAAGCCCACGGCGATCACACCGAGCCAAAAGCCAATATGCTGGCTACTTTTGACGGCCATGGTTATCCTCGCGGCGCCAGGAGTTCAAGGTAACCAGCATCGACGGGATCATCGGTAAGCCGTGCGATTAGGTGGATTCTCAGACCGGCTACTTCTTCGACAGTCGGCTGTTCCGTAACCAGAACGGTCTCCAGCTCCTTCATGCCGTGGGCTAGTGCCCACGAGTGCAGCGGCTCAGAGAAATACCGCCACCGAAGCAGCTGCCCATCCTTGTTCTCGCCATAGACCGCCAACCGGGCGACCTCTGCAACGCAGTTGGCAAGCCAATAGAGATAAATTGCAACAACGCGGCCCTCATACGATTCGCCGCGGCGCACAGCAGCATCGACCTTGGTAACTGCATTTTCAATCGCACATGCGAGCAGCGAGTCGCCTGCCAATGTTGGCCACATCGGGGTCAGCAGCACACCAAGGCGCTCTGTCGCCGCCCTGAGCTGCGGGTGATGGGTCCAAAGCGAAAGCGCAACAGAAGCGTATGCTTTTCCATCAATGGTTGCATCAAGCCACGCGCCCGGTGAGGCTTGCGAGAGGCCGCTGAGCGGCCAAATACCCGAGCCACCTATACGAACTCCTCCGCCAGAAGTAGCTTTCGAACGATCGAAATTGATCACTTGACTCATTGTTTTTTTACCTTCGCATCTTCGAGGATTACCGGTATCCGGCCTTTGATCAGTTCGCCACGGTTGAATATGCCGATGTAGTGCAGATCCGGTAGTGAGGGTAGAAGACTCTTCGGGAAAATCTCCATGACAACGTCTTCTGCCTTGTCACTCTGGTTGGACGAAAATTCAAGGCCTGCATCTTCAGTTTTGGACCCAATGCCGGAAGAGGAGCTGCGCACAGTAATCGCGGTTTCACCCAACTTGTCAATGATCAGCTTCATGGTGTCCGGATCCTGGGTTGCACCAACGATCATGTTGTTCATGTTGCCGATGAATCGCCTTGCACGGGCTTCGTTCCCACCGAATTTGTCAACAAGGTCAGAGAATGTTTGCCCGAGCGCCCAGATGAAGAAGCCAGCTCCCCGGCCTTTGTTCGCCTGCTGAATCAGCGGCGCGCATGCTGCATCGCCCCACTCGTCGACCACAACATGCACGCGTCGCGGTTCTTCTCCACGATCTGAGTCGAGCCCGTGGTTGTAGATCTCTGCAGCCACCGAGGACATCTCGGCAAGGAGCATTGTCGACATCGCCTTTCCGACCGATTCGTCTGCTAGGGTATCGGTGCCCATATACAGAATGTGGTTTCCTTCAACGAGACGCTTGCCGTCCATGATTGGCCTTGTGTCGGCAACATCCTCATAGTCAGGGGATAGGAGACCCTTCAAGTCATCCGTCGTGAGCTTGGTCAGCAGGGGGGTGATACTGACGATCATTTTCCCGAACCATTCCTTATTGGCCTCAAGGATGGACACCAGCCCTCGGACTTCTTCTGGTTTGACGGGAATTCCGAGCTTCTGCGCGTCCTCTGCGGTTTCAGGAACGTCGGATTGGAAAACCTTGATCATTGCACTCAAGGTCGGAGAACTTGTTTCAACCGCATTCTTGCTTTGGGCCCGCTTCCCCGCCGCATTCGAGGCGTTGATTTCCTTCTCGATTACTTCGAGCAGCTGGGGACATTCCTCATTGAAGAACTTCACCAGCACGGCCTCTGCCATTTTCTCAACCGACACGCGCGACTCCATTGCGATCTTGAGCGAGTAGAGGCTAACGCGGCGTCCGACATACTTCATGCCGTTGGTGATCCGATGTACGGCCATCCAGCAGAATTCCTTGAAGTTGTCGGCCTCCTGGGCGTCCAAAACCATCGTAATTCGGGACGCAACCTGTGATACCTGATCCCAGTTCTTGATGAGATCCAGGCGCACGGATTCTGAGGCAAACGCCGGATGGATCATCAGGAACCGCTCAGGGTGACCAGCAAGCCGCGCTCCCTCGCGGCAGATTTCGCGTAAGTCCCGATCCCCTTTTGGATCAATCACAATGACCGTGTCACCGCGCATCGCCAGCTGGAAAATCACCAGCGCCGCCAGGCGTGTCTTGATCGCTCCGGTTGTCGCAATAATCGCGCAATGCCCCTTGAGCGAGTCGAACGGTAGGAAGATGTCAACCTCCTTCATATCGAGCCCATGGATCCACGGCAGTCCCTTTGCCTTATAGGGGTTTTGTTTCAGCTTCGTCCACTTTATCCACCAAAGGGGCGGGTACACATCAACAAGATCCCTCTTCATAATCTCGTACGCGCGCTGAGTATGGCGCGGCTCCCACCGGTATCCCCAACCGAGCCAAAGGTTGTTGCCCATGTCCTTCATCGCCTTCTGAAGGGTGCTTGTTGGAATCACACGCACGTCCTTGCCGGCAAGGGCAAGCTTATAGTTCAGCAGCCGTCTGGCGCCGACCATCCTCAACATCGCCATCGCTGCGGCCAGCGCCGCAGAAGAGATTAACGTGACGGTGGTTGCATTGATGATGAGGGCACACAGGGCCATCCAAACCGCCGCCACGAGCCACGCGACGGTGGAACGCGCCTCATAGATCGGGCGCAATAGTTGCTCGAATCGTTGTCCATTTGCCATTTAGAGTCCCAGCTTCTTGCACCCATAGCGTGAAATGACAATTGCCTCACGCGGTTTCGGCGAACCCTCAGGTATCGCGACCTTCATAATTTTGAGACCGGGTGTCGCTGGAGCGGTGTAGACAAGCCCGGCGACGGCAATTTCGTTTACCCAATCCGGAATGTTGCGAATCATTGAGGACAACAGTTCAAAGCTGATTGCGGCCCCGTTGTCCGTCATCCGCATCGTCGTACTGTCCTCGCCTCGCTCGCGCCAAGTCTTAATTACCTTCCCAAGAAGCTCGACCGAAAGCGGGGTCTTCATTTCCCTGCGAATCTCTTCTGGAACTAGGTCACTGAACTTGATCTCTGGCGCCTCTTTTACCTTTCGCTGGTCCTCAGGAGTACCGTCAGGCACCGGCGTAGCGCTAGCTGATGGACCTCGAGTCGCATCTCGGTTACCAGGTTTCGAGTCACTGGCTTCCGCCGTTCCGGATAGCGCGACCGCATCCTGGTGGCTCGAGCCTTGAGCCACAATGCGCGCATCGTCCTCGACACGCTTCGCTAGATGCGGTACCGCTGCGCTTGATGCGGAAGGCTCATGGTTAAAGATTTCCCCGGACTCCTGATCAATGGACGTGCCCTTCCCCGAGGATTGTGGGGCAGCTCCGCTGCCTTCAGCATTTGGCGTTTGAGACTGTGCTGCC
Organism: Polaromonas sp. 39-63-25; assembly: GCF_002278925.1. Taxonomy (GTDB): domain Bacteria; phylum Pseudomonadota; class Gammaproteobacteria; order Burkholderiales; family Burkholderiaceae_C; genus Polaromonas. The sequence goes on along the minus strand of NZ_NCJH01000016.1, from coordinate 30,848 downwards.
TGAGCGACTCTGCGTTCCACCGCCGCGATCGGGTCGGCCGCGAGTACCGCGACAAGAGTCTTTGGTGGAGACTTCTTGTAATCGGCTGGGTCGTACGATTCCATCACCGCGAACGGGTTCTTCAGCTTAAACGCCTGGTGCAGATTGCCTTCGAAGTCGACAACCTCGATTTGCCCGCTGTCATCGCCACGTGCGGTGTCAAATATGCCCGCCGCTTTAAGCAAATCGGCCAGAACGGACGGGGAGGATGGCCAGCCCTCGTGGCCGTCAACTTTGCCCTGCTTCACAATATCGTGGCCTGCCTGTGGCCACACCAGGTAGAGCCCAGTCGCGTCCACGATGAACGGAATGCCGTTGGGCACCCATGTGCCGGCGTCTACCATTGCACGCATCGCACCGACAAGATAGGGCGTGAGGTGGGTGCCGATGGTCAGGCGACCGTAGTTCTCCGGCATGCGTGCTTCTTCTCGGGTCCTCACCTTTTGCCACATCGTGGCAATGACATCGCGAGCAATCTTTGCAGACGTATCGGCTCCGCTGACGACTTCAAATAAGTCCCGGGTCAGGTGCGTCGAGCCATCCTCCAACCACGCGAGGTTGTCCGGGCCGAGGATCTTGTGGAGAATAGATGCCGTGTACGGCGAAGGGCCGATTTGAATTTGGCCTTGCTCTGCCTTGTCCTCGGGCCAAGACACATATATCCGGTCGGTATCACTCGCGCGAGTCCACTCGACAAGGCTCTGATGATGCTTCTGCCATGCCTCGCCGCGAGCGTTGGTCACGATCATTCGACCCAACGGTTTACCAATCGGATAGAGAAGTGCCGCGGCAAAGCAGAAATATCGCCACCGTGGCTCCAACTTGTGGCGCCGCTCGACACTTTCGGCACCTGTAAAGATCCGGCCATCGGAAGCCTGGAAGCTGAGAAACGCCAGCTCAATTGAAGCGCAAAACAGCCCGCCTTCTCCGGAAAACAGACCCGACGAAGTAGCGGGAAGCGCGCTGATGTGTTCTGCGAGTCGCTCAAGGGGTTTGATAAACCTCTGGTCAAAGTGGGCTTCACTGGTGGCGGCGTGGAGCTTTAGGCGGCCCAGTATTTGTGAGTTTCCGTTGAGGAGGTATTCGGCATCACGGAGCGGCAGTCCCGGATCGTCAGGGGGGTAGATATTTTTCACCCGCGACACAGGTATGCTCGCCCGAGCAGGCTGACGGGCAGCGGCGGGAGTTGGTGATGGGCGTCTTAGGAATGTCTTCTGAAACCAGCTCGAAATCATCTATTGATTGTGCTGGGAGCGCGATTTATAGTTCGTCGCTCTACGAGTCGCTTTTAGGCCATTGAGCCTAATGAGTGTTCAATGACTGCCGGACGTAGCGCCTTTCCAGTGCGGTCCGTCTAACTTACGATGCAGCACGTAGCGAATAGCAGTTGTCAGTAGGCTTGCGGCCGAGGAGCTCCGCGAGTTTCCGCCGTGACGATTCGATGCTTTGCTGATGAATGGCGCAGACGGGGCAAGTCGGCCGCACGTTGGATGCCAACGTCCAGACGAACCGCGAAGAGCATTCCTGGCACGTATGCACGTCGACTACACGATTTCTTACCCCGTCAATTAGCACCACGTAGGTTTCAAAGCTCACCCGGGCGTCATCGGGATTCTCATACAAGGCCGACCTGTACTGAAGGTAGACCTCAATTCGTTTGTCGAGCGCCGCGCCCAAATTTGTTTCGGCCTGGGATGCTGCACCGGGGCCATTGGCGCCATAGTGCAGGTTGACCAAGTAGGCAGCGTCGTACTTGTCCACCAATTTGCTCAGGAACCCCTTGGCGGTGTAGGACTGCCCAATCCCCCTCGGTCTTGCTATGTCACGCCCCATTGCAGCAACGCGTCGGTCCACCGCATCCTTGAGACGTTGCGGGCGCACGTCAGTGCCAGTAAGCGATTGAATCAGCTGAGTACGCTGAGTGAGTCGGATAAGGACTTCGAACCGCTCTTCCCATCTTGGATCGTCGAAAAGATTCAAGCGGTTTCTTGCGGCCAGCGCGCGGCCCATTGCGATATCTTTGCTCATAGTTTGCTTAATGTTCGGCTCGTGACCGATCAGTGGGAAAGCGGGTGGTTGCGGCGTGTAGTTGCCGCAAGCACAGTCCTTTCGCGCGAAGTCAGTTTCGACATCGCAGCGATGGTGAAAAATTCATCGGTAGAGGCTGGGATCAAGCCCACGGCCGGATCAGTAGCGACAGCGTAAAGCTCTCTTGGGCTGTGCCGTGAGAAGAAATTGGCTTGGGCCGAATTCAGGTCGTACAGAATGCGTCCCTGCATGTGCGAGGTTCGCAACGCGTCAAGACGGGTGACAAGCGCCAACGCGGCCTCTTCCAGGCACTCTGCCTCAAAGTTGCTCGACGGGAGAGCCTTACGGAAAACCCCATCAGACGAAACGACGGGGAGTCGCAAGCTGAACAGCGGCATGCGGCAATCCGCCAGGTCGACCACTTGCTCTTCCGTAAGAACCGAGAGAATTCTGAAAAGCTCGCGCTGCCCGGGGAACCACCGATTCATTACTCGCGGATCGTCGATGGGAACGACGGTGGCAGCTTTCCAACGCCGCATGAGCGCGAAGGTGTTTTCATCAAGGATGCTTCGCTCAACCGTAGGAAGATGCATCGTCTGCGGATGAAGCGATGCTCCTGCGAAAGTTGAGTTACTTTTGGTCATAGTTGAAACTGGAACACACAAGCCGTGTGTATTCATTACGGCATCTTCACCCATATTTTTAACCCCCTTCCTTCAAAAAGAAACGAAAATTGCCAACAAATCTCCTTTTGAGCGCCGCTTTGGGCCCCTTTTAAGGGTAAATCGGCTCTAATCTGATATCGAGTCAACCATTTGTATGTTGGCGGCGTTGGTTCGGAGTTGTAACGATCAATCAATGAATTCTTCTTCTGAAACTTCCCCAGATGCTCTCGGGCGCCGGTTTGCCAGCAGGTTGCAGGCAATCCTTGACCAAATGCGCTATCCAGCCACCCCCCTCGATCGAGCGCGAATGCTTTCGCAGAATCTCGCCATTGACGAGGGCTTGGCTTCAACCCTCCTCAACGGACTGATGCTTCCCGACTGGGACTTGTTTCTGGGCATTTGCTCCCTTACCAAATGCCAACCTGGCTACTTCCTGGATGAATCACTAAATCAATATCCGCCTGAAACACGCCTTGTCAAGCCCCTTACTTCTGGGGAAAACATTGTTGTTCGCATGCCCCCAAGAAAGGGTCGGTCGTGGGGCCCTTCGTCAGCCGAATGGACATACCTCAGATCAAAAGACGCAATGGGTTTTGGAATTCAGACGGACGACTTCGTGGTCAATTTCAGTGGCCCGGCCGACGCGCAGCATGTGGCTGTCGACAATCTCTACCTGCTAGGGGTCCGGAACCGATATGAAGTTCGGACCTGCATCGAAGTCGCAAATGGACGTGCCGTGATGGCAGGGCCGCGGACCAGCACAGACGCGGCCGAATTCCTGATCCTTCCGATAACAAGCGCGCTAACCGTAGACGGCGCTCGGATGAATTCTTCCGGCATTCACCATTTCGGGGAGATTGCATCTCTGCTTCGCAGCCCGGACGGGATGTTGGCCACGGCTCACTGATCGGGCACGAGCTGATGCCTCGCTGCTGCAGCTTGCTGCGCCCCCAGTGATGGCCAGGGCAAAAAAAAAGCGCCCTGCAAATGAATGCAGGGCGCCTTGAATGTAAAAACTCTGTTTGAGAATGTGGGGCGCATAGGCCCCACGTCTTCAGCTGCAGCTAAGCAGCAATTCGAGCACTCCAGTAGTTGGCCATGTCATGACCAACCTTAGCAGGTCGAACAATCATCGTCCTGAGATTCCGCGCACGGGATCTTTCGGCCAATTTGTCGGCATATTCGCTACCCGCCCTCTTCCATTTCGTCCCACCACTCTGCGTGGAACCCGACGGCTTCAACTCGTCCGAATCCGCGAAGATGATCAACGTGCGGACCTGCGCGCACAAATCGCCTGGCACTTCAAACGCCGCTAAGGCTGGCCCATTGAGACAAGGCCAGATGGGAATGTTTTTCAACATCGCCGAAGCCCAACCCGTTTCGATACCCTCGCAAACGCCAAGCGTGTCCCCGCGCATCTCCATCATCCGAACGGCAAAGGAATTTACGCCAACGCCTAAGTCGGTCTTTTTGGCCACTGGTACATCTGCCTTTTGTCCTTCCGCGGTCAGGTAAGTCTTGTGCAGTTGCACGAGCTCACCAGTCGACCCTTGAGCGTAGGCCAGCATCGCCGGATACTCTCCTAGCAACACCGGCCGATCATTGGCTGACTTCCCTGGCATCCAATACTGCAGCGCAGGGTGGAATCGTATGCACTTTGGCATGAAATCCATGCCTCGCACCCGGTTCTGCATGTACTTGTCCACAGGGTCGCCATTGGTGACCTCGCAAGCCTCGTTCCAGAACTTGAGCATCCTTGCACGATTGCGCTGGATCCGCTCAGGAGTCATTTCATTGGACATTGCAAGCCGCTGAAGCCTCGGAATTGGTTCAACCGAGGGATTGCATCCAAAGTAGTCCCGAACGTCGTCAGCTGCTTCACGAAAGGTTGTAAAGCCCATGTGTCGCATGAGCATCGCGAAGCCAGACGCGTACTTCCCGCCAGTGCATCCCGCGCTGCAGACCCACACACCGCCGTATTTTTTCTGAGTCCAGCGGTACCGATCCTTGCCCCCGCAAAAGGGGCAGGGTCCATTCCTTCCTGAGAAGAATGCACTGTCCATCCCTCTCGCGGTAAGAATGTCCGGCCATCGGCCGAACGCGAGATCTTCTGCTTTATCGCTCATGATCCCTCCGATAAAAAAGAGGACCGAGCTCCCCTGTTGGGACGCATGGCCCTACAGGGTTAAAGATAAATGCAGCCTCAGGAGGCTGCGATGTTCGCGGAATAGCGAAAACAGTGAGATTGTCCATCAATTCCTATCCTCAGTCCAACGATCACGACCCCCACCGAAGTCCCGCTTTCCCTAGTCGCACGCCCGGCTTTTTACAGGGGCCTTGTTGGGCCGCTGTAAAAAGCCCCCACCTCTGCAACGCAGAGGTAGAGACTTCAATTTCAAGCTGTCAGTCTTTCGGCCATTCGGCCACTGAACAACTTTTCCAGTCCATCGGGCAACTCGGAAGTTGACCCAATGTGGATCGAGTAAGGCAGTAGCCTCTCGATTTGGCAATGTTCTCCCATGCCGATCCCCATGAATTCGATACCCTGAGCCTGCGCCTGCGCAATTAGCACCTGGACCTCCTCAAAGCTGTTAGGGTTTCCGTCGGTCACGAGGATCACAAGGTACTTCTCGGCCCGCTGCTTGAGCAAACGTGGAAGAACCTCGCGAAGCGCAGCCGCGAGCGGCGTGCCACCAGCGGCATTGATCTGCCCCAACCGCTTTACGGCTTGCCTGGCAGACTCACCAAATGACTGCAGTGTCATCGTCGCGTCAACAAATGCCTCGTAGCCGGGAAACATCTCAATTGACGTTCTCACCTTTGAGATTCGTTCCAATGCCTGTGCGCACGCCACGCTCACCTCCGCGGCAGCCACGATCTCGTGCTCCATCGAGGCCGATCGGTCAAGCAGTACTGTCACGGCCGCATCGATCCCAGCTGCAGGCCTGCGGATGCGGAACACGTTGGTATCGCCCAATCGCTTGAGACGCCACACACGGTCCCCGGCCACCTGCCCACCGGTTTGCCCGTATTTCGACGGGCGCCGGCGCTTGTCCTGCAGTTCTTTTGTGAAGACGCGAACCAGCTTACTCAGGACACCTGATAAGCGGACACCAAGATCCAGGTGGACCTCTGCGCCATTGCCGTTTCCAGTTCCTGCAGCTGTACCCGCCAGCCCCAAAGACTCTTCCGCCTCCTGTGCAGCAACTGCCAGTTCAATGGCTGCGAGCACCGCTTCCAGTGGTTCGCCGCTGGCTTCCGCGTCACTCATCAGGATTCTGAGGTGCGCTGTAAGCTCTTCGTCCGCCTCCGTTGCCTCTGCCGCTACTTCAAGCTGCCCATCAACGTCCGGTTGCCCGAACTGGTCAATGTATGCCTGCTTAAGCAGCATCCCTAGGTCAAGGCCGTTGATAGAGGCGAGATCCAACGGCTTGGCGGAATCCTCCGGCGCATGCGCCGAATTTCCCGCCTCACAGTCCTCACTCGGCACTGGCAAGTCAATCCCAACAGGTGCACCGGACCCGGAAGGGTCCTGGCCTCCGCCCTCCTTTGCCGGCTGTGGTTGGTCTGTTTGTCCCTGGTCTCCTGGTTGCCCAGTGGACGCCTCAGTAGCCTGCCCATCGCCGTCACTTTCAGTCGTTTGACCGTCTGGACCTGAATTGCCGGGTGACGATTCAGCATCTTCGTGCTTCGCGTTTGTCTCTTGGGTCTCGTCCGCTGCTGGTTCTCCTGCCCCCTCACCCGATGCTCTATCGGTCGTTGAGGAGCCAGGTTGCCCATCCTGCGGACCCTCGGCCGACTCTGGTTCCGCGCCCTGCGACGATTCAGCTCTTTCACCGCTGGCAGCGTCATCGCCTTCCGGGCCGTCAAGCTCCCCACCGTCGTTTTCGTCGGAACCATCAGGGCTGCCTTCTGCAGCCCCATCATTAGGCTCAGCGGAATCCATTCCATCGCTTCCCGGTGCGTCGGCATGTTCAGAGGCTTCGGCCTCGGGCGTGTGCGCCTCATCGGCCTTACCCTGCTGATCTTTCTCGCCCGCTTCGCCACCGGTCGGCGGGGTAGCCGAATCCTTCTCGCCATCGTTAGGCACCTCCGGAACCGCTGGCTCTTCGGGCGCCTCGCTCTGTGCGGGTTCGTTCAATGCGTTCAAAAGCACATGCGAGAGAGCGACAACATCGGCACTGTTCGCGCAGCTGGAGAGCCTTGCTACGGCCGCCTGCACTGCATCGTGCATTTGGGGCGTGAGAGCTGATTCGAACCTCGCAAGGAATTGCGGACCATGCTCCCGCACGGAGTCATGGGGTGCAATCGCCAGAAAGCCCCTGGTGAGCGTCGTCACCGCAAGAATCATGGCCTGGTGCTCTACCTTCGAAGCGTCGAGCTTTGCGAATATGGATTGGTACGTCGCATCAAGTCCTCGGTTCAGGATCAGAGAAGCGCCCCTGAATTCCTTCATTTGCTCCGCCTCGATTCGCGGATCTTCAAGCGTGTTGAATATCGTCTGAATTTCCGCGCTGACACCATCCAATGCGGAGAAGTCCGTATGGCTATCATGCCCCGCTTCGTGCACGGCCTGCCGTGTCAGCAGTGCAATTTCATCTGCCTCGCCCGTTTTTGGACGCGGAAGGCTAATGACTCCGTTCTCACCGCAAGAAGCCGGCTGGCCCCATACGATGACGGCCTTGCGACCGACGATTAACGAGAGGAAACCGGCTATGGTCTTCATCGCCGTTGCAATCTTCATTTGTACCAAGTTGGTCATTGTGTATTCCAGGCTCCCCTGACGCCTGCGCGCCAGGGGGTGGTTTATCGGATCAGAACAGCCCGATGAACATCGGCTGCTCTGCTTCAGCGCCCGTTCGTTCCAGCTGGTTCCCATGGAACGCCGGCTGAACAGGTGCGCTGTGCGGTTGATCCAGGAATCCAGCGTCAACGCCGGTCCCTGGATTTGAAGTCTCCACTGCGATAGCTGCGGGAGATTCAAAAGTTGCGGCAGGAGCGCCGCCGAAAGTCAGCAGCTGCTCGAACGCGTCGGCCGGTGATTCCGACTCGAACGCGAGTCTGGCGATCCGCATTGCCTTGCCGGGATTGGCAAGCGTTTGACTGATTGTCCAAACATGCATCAGGTTCACGCCATCAATCGGCCCGTCATTCGGCAAGAGCTTCAGGACGTGGTCGATCATCCGTGCCAGCGGCTCGCAGGTGGGATCCAGAAAAGAAAAGTTCTGGAACTTCTCACCGATGCGCTTGAGCGGCCGCAGGGTCTTCCAGGTCACCTTCTCGCGCTTCGTGATTGCCCCTGACCCGTTGTCGCCGGTCAGGTACTTGGTAATCAGGATCTCCGCCTCCTTTGCCGCATCTGCAAACAACTCGCCCTTGAGGCCAGTCATCTGTTCTGCGTACATCGCGTTGGCATCGCTGAACTCCTCGCTGCTCGGCGCGCTCACGCGGCAGAGGTAGAAGCCGAAGGAAAGCCGGCCGGCAACATGTTCCGGTGTCGGGATGTCGCTGATCAGACCTGACCATTCCTTGTTGTCGGGATGGTCGCGCCAGAGCTCGATGGCCGTTTCGAAACGGCGTTTGAAGCTGGTCGCGGTCTGGTCAAACTCGGCCTTGATGCGAACCAAGGATTTGTAGACATCGTCAAGTTTGCCCTGCGGGATGCCGATCGTCCCCAGAAGGGGCAGACCGTTGTAAGCAAGGAGCTTTTCCGCTTCACGCTTCAGGCTCAGGAACGGCGCAAGATCGTCGGTGTCGCAGATCTTGATCGAGCCTAAGGTAGCAAGCGTTTCGGGGGGAAGGTTCGCGAACTCCGGGTTCTTGGCAATCAACGCTTCTTTTTTGAGGCGTTTACGTCCAGACCAGAGATGCACATCAAGACTCACACAAACCAGTCCATCAACGGACTTTTTCGTGATTGCTTCGTCGACGGTTTTATTCGTCATTGGGTTCTCCAAAAAGGAAAGCGGGAACCCAATAACCCCGTGCGGGATGGATTCCCGCTGGGGTTGATTTGAATGCAGAAACTAGTTCTGCGGACGGCATGGCCGAACGGTGCCAATATAGGCCAACGAAACGAGGGGTGCAAACGATGGCGACCAGCCACGTTTGGAAAGCAAACTACGGTTTGCTGGGAGGAGGAAATCCTGCCACAAGACTCGGAATGTCTTGTGGCAGGACTCTCTTTCGAGAGCCTGCACGGGTCCGCATGTGCGAACCTCTTCTTCTATCCCCTAGGCGCTTTCAACGCCGCCCAGGGCCTGCTCTAACCGCAGCTGCCAGTGTGGCCGCAATTCTCGCAGATATCACAGCCGTCACGCTTGTGCAACGACATGCTCATGCAGCTCGGGCACTGGCGCCCAGCTGCCTTCAACACTGGAGGGTCAACCTCGACTGCTACGGGAACAGCCTTCTTAAGGGTCGTTTCACCGTTGATCAGGCCCAGCGCCTTCATCCTGGCCAGAAGAACAACTGCCACATAGGCCACCGTACTCGGGTAGCTCTGCTGCTTGCTCTCGCCTGGCACCTGCGCCAGAAAGTCGCCCCTGAGTTCACCAAACGATGTCAGCTTGCTCAATTTCATTGCCACCCAGGCCGGATCACTGATCCGCATGTCGATTGACAACGTCTTCATCAGGCCGTCCAGCACCTTCGGGTACTGCCCGGAAAGCCAGACCGAGTACGGCCTGATCTGCCCGTTCGGCAAAACGAGCTCCTTCGTGTGAAGAAGAAAGTCATCGCCAGTCACCGGATTAGAGATGTCAACGTGCCAGCCCAAAGCCCCCATCGGGCCGGTCTTGGGCTCCCGCTTGGAGAACAGGGCATTCATCATTGGCGAGCTCTCGCCAACCTCCAGCGCACCGATCTGCATCAGGCGATGCTTCACGACACTGGCAAATCCTGCTGCCAGGCTTGGCATCATCACAGTTTTCCCGGTCTCCAGGTCCATCGTTTCGTAACCATCATCCCCCCTTGTGCTCAGCAGGGAATCAAGCTTCATCTGTAGCCACGCGCCGTCATCGGTCCTCATGTCCACGCTTAGCGCCTTGGCAATCGCTGCCAGTGCGCGCGGCTGTTCATGGCCGGCGACATAGACCTCAAGCGGATGCTTGCGGCCGTTCTGCACATGATTCACCACAATGGCAAATCGCCCAGCTGGATGTTTGACGTTGTACGTCACACCTTCCGCGGTCACGTCTGGCCGGTTGGGCCAACGCAGCACTTCGGTAATGTTCGGCACATCTTTGAGCTCGACACGCCGATCCGGATCGTCTCCGCGCAGATCCTGCACGACATTTGTCCCAGACTTCACGCCGACACCATCGGCTGACTCGATCACCGAGCCGAGCATGCCGCTCGGCCGATAGGTGGTTATGCCTTTGAGGCCCAACCGCCATGCATCAAGGTAGACCTGCTGGAAATCGTCGAACGAGTAGTCCGCCGGCACGTTCACAGTCTTGCTGATGGCACTGTCGATAAACGGCGCCACTTTGCCCAACACGCGGAGGTGATCGGCAACTGACATTTCCAGCGCTGTTGCGAATACGTCTGTCTCAGCGCCTTCGCCCTTGATTTGCTTGAACAAGCGGTAGGAATAGTTCTCGAGGTCGAACGTCTGTCGAGATTGGTCCGCCATGATCTTCGTGCGCTTCTGGCGCAGGCTGAAAATCGGCTCTATCCCCGACGATGCATTGTTGCCAAAAGCCATCGCTATGGTCCCAGTTGGCGCCAGTGAAAGTAGGTGCGAGTTCCGGATCCCGTGCGTGCGAATCGCGGCCTTGATGTGTTCTGGCAACCTGGACGCGAACGTCCCTTCTTCCAGATATTTCTCGGCATCAAAGAATGGGAATGCACCCAACTCCTTCGCCAGCTCCACAGACGCCAAATATGCCGCATCGCGCATGACTTCTGTAATGGAAGCCAACAGATCAGCACCCGCTTCTGAGTCGTAGCGGATGCCCAGCATGGCGAGTGCGTCACCCGCTCCAAAGTAGCCCAGGCCGATTCGCCGCTTGTTCATGGACTCGCTGGCCTGTTGCGGAAGCGGCCAGTTGGTCCGGTCGAGCACGCAATCCAGGATCTCAACACCGATCGCCACATTCGCAGCAAAGGCTTGGTAGTCAAAGCTCGCTTGGGGTGTGAACGGATTCTTCACGAACTGCGTCAAATTGGCCGATCCCAGGTCGCAGGCGCCGTGCGGAGGCAGAACTTGCTCCGCGCATGGATTTGTCGCCGCGATTGTCTCGCAGTAACGTAGGTTGTTCTCCTCGTTGATCCGGTCGATAAATAGCACGCCTGGCTCAGCACCATCAAAGGTGTTTCGCATGATGCGCATCCACACGTCCCGTGCGCGAACGGTCCGGTAGACATAACGCACCTTCCCGTCTGGGCATTGCTTCGTCGCGGCTTCGAAGTCCGGCCTGGCCTCGTGAATGAGGTCAAACATCGCGTCATCGATCACCGCTTTCATGAAATCCTCGGTCACTGCGACCGAGATGTTGAAGTTGCTCAACGTTGCAAACGCCTGCCGCACGCTCCAGCCGAAGCTAGGCTTGTCTTGCATCAATGACTTCAGGACTGCCGACTGTTTGGAGTCGAGGCCCATGGTTTCGAAGTCCGGCGTCTTCTTTGCGTCAATGAAGACTTCAATATCTGGATGGTCCACACGCAGGACACCCATCTGAGCGCCACGGCGTGCACCAGCCGACTCGACCGTCTCGCATGCGCGGTCGAACATGCGCATGAAGGAGACAGGCCCGGAAGCGCGGGAATCGGTACCTTTCACCTTTGCGCCCATTGGGCGCAGCGGGGTAAAGTCATATCCCACACCCCCGCCCAAGCGCATTGTCGTCACGGCATTGGCCAGAGCCACCATGATGCCAGGCACGCCCTCGATACAGCCGGTCATGGTGTCAGCAATTGGCCCGACGAAGCAGTTGATCAGGGTTGACTGACGCGCTGTTCCGGCGGCGCTGTTGATTCTCCCGCCCGGCACAAAGCCTGCAGCGAGCCCAGTGACGAAACGTTCCCGCTGGGCGGTGTTTGACGCAAGCGCATTGGCCACTCGCTGCTGGATCTCCAGCGCCGTCGTTTCGCCCGGTGCTGCGTATTTTTCAAGCAGCACGTCAAAGCAAAGTTCCTGCAGGGCCATAGGCGCTGCAGTGTAGTTTTCAGTAATTTCCATTTTGGACTCTCCATTTACAAAAGTGGGTCTCCTTGAGACCCGCCAATGCGCACACCCATCGTGGGGATGCGCATTGGCTGGCCCCACGTGGGTTCTGACAGAGAATTCGACAGGGGAGTTGTGCATTTCCCCAAGGGGAGCTACTTCACCCCTGAGGACCGTTTTAGGCTGGATTTACGTCTTGATCGCGGGTATCAACACGTCACGGAACTCCAGCTCCGTGGTTTGCTCATAGAGCAAAAATTCTTGTAATGAATCACTGCGGCCTGCGGTAGCACATGCACCAGGACCTGCAGAGGAAATAGTCGACCCGCTGTCTGCTGCATCTGCAAGCGCGGATCGGTGGTTGCCGCGCTTGGCTCGGCGGGCGGAAAAGCAATAAGGCTGGGTTCACTGTCGGTGACAGCCACGGGAAACCAGCTCCGTGTTGATACTGTCAAAAGCGGCAGGTGCTGGCGCTTTGGGCAGTATTCTGGAATGCACCAGAATTTTCTATTAAAAAATTAGTTAATGCAAGAAATGGGAGCCAAACACGCGGTTTGGGCTCCCATTCTCGACTCAATGCAGCAAAACCGGCGGCCATTGCAGAGGATGAAAGTCCTCTGCTTCCTGGAACCACAGCAAGCCGGGAGGCCTGCCATCTACCAGAAGCCCCATGTGGGCATCGAAGCCCACATGGTGAATCGCCATTCCGCTGTCTCGTCTCTCAACGACGACGACCATTGTTTGCTCGCCCGTCGCTGACTGATAACGCTGAACATTACTGATCAGCCTCTCGCCAAAGGTTGTCATAAAGGACTCCAGAACTCCGGCGCCCTTCCCTTCCGGGCGTGTGGGCCCGGAGGGGTTAATAAATATCAGCGATGCTCAAAGGTCGAATGCATGGCTCCATCGAAGAAGCCTTCGTCATCCGGCGGGCCCGCTGGTGGCCGTTCCGGCACCCGCTGTTGGGGCTGCTGTCTGGGCGCACTCTCGTTCGGTGAACGGCGTTGATCTGCTGGTTGTCCGTTCCCGGATCCTCGCTGCTCGCCATGTCCCTGTGCATGCTGGTTGCCTCCCGATGAACGCTCACCCATCGGTTTGCGCCCTCGCTGGAACCAGCTCATTCGATATTTCACGAATGTCTTCGTCTCACCAGCTGGTGGTGTGTATTGCTGGGTTTCCTGATGGCCAGTCGCAAAGATCTCTTGACCTTTGACGGTGGTTGAACAGAATTCCTCAGCAACTTCCCCGTAGCAGAAGAACGTTGCCGCCTCTGTTACTTCGACGCCCTTGGCAAACCTCGAAGTCAGAAGCCGAAACTCACAGACCACCCCCCCACCGGGAAGTAGCTTGAGCTCAGGCTGGTGCCCCAGGCGTCCGTGTGCAGTCATCATCAACATCAGTGTGCTTCTCCAGTTCGTACAACACGATACATGTTCTTGAAGCCTTCCTCACCACCTGCGAGCGAAACGGGCACTTTCCCCAGAGGGGTAATCGCCACATTTTCACCAATCTTCACACCCATCGCCTGCAGCTCCCGATCAAGCTCCAAGCCGCGAAGTGGTAGGTCCACGCCATTTGCCAGCCGCAGCTTCGCCTCGAAGGTCTCGTACGGGGCGCGGCCTTGCGGCGACATCACCCTCGTTCCCGCGGCAATCAAGCAGCCCTCAAAGGTGACGCCTGTCTCTACCCGAGGGGCAAAGGTCTTTGCAGGCGGCAAAGGCTTGGATTCGCGCATTGCCGATACAACGATCTGTGGAGCTGGCGCAAGCGCCACCTTCACTTCTGCCTTTGGCGCCGGTTTTGCCGGCGGATTGGGCATTGGCTTAGGCTCAGGTACAGGTTTGAAGGCCTTGACTTTCGTGTTGCCCTTCAAGTTGATCAAATCCTGCACCAGATTCACTGTCTCATCCTTGATGTCATCGAGTCCCATCGCTGGGTCGTATTTGGCATCCGTCAACGTGTGCCGCCTGCCCTGGAGCAAGCCCCGCAGCCGTGGCTCAGTCACAATCATCTCGCGTTTCACCAGGCCTTGCGACTTGTAAACACGGAGATGCACCACCGCAACTGCTGGGTCCAGCCGAATCGTAACGATACGGTCCGCTGCGATGAACTCCTCCTGCTGATTCGGATTTGCGCCGACAGCAGCTGCGGGCGCGAACTCGCGTTCAACTGGAACAGTCAGGTTTGCACCGGACTGTTGGGCTCGAGCTGTTACTGCTTCTCCATTGCTTTTGCGCAAGGCGTTGGCTTTGGCTACTTTCGATGCCGTCCATAGTGCCACCTTGAGTGCGTTCCGGACTAACCAGACCACACCCAATGCCACCATCGAGACGATCATGATGCCGGCAGCAAGCCAGCTCATTTTTCCACTATTCATTTTTTGTTCCTCTTAAAAGGCTACTGATGCGGCGTCGGCTAACCAGCCGCCATCGTTACCACTGTTTAGAGAAGCGATCGCCTGGTTTGCAAACATTGCATCCCTGACCGACCACCCGAGCTGCACTAAGGCATCACGTGTTTCGTTATGTTTCGTGAAGAAGTAGGCAAGCCACTCCTCCCATTCCAGTGGGACTTCCTTCGGAACCCTTTGGGGTACGCCAGGTCGATCACTGATCAACATTCGCCGGCCGTCAACAACCCAATCCGCAACCACCAAGGCAATTGCAGGATGGGAAGCGGGGACTGCGATGTACTGGCATGCCCGGCGAACCCGGGTCAACCATGCTTCAAGTGCTTCAGGCCTAACATCGGTCGTTTCGAGGACCGCCTCCCACTGCTGGGCGAGTGCGGCCACATCGTCCCCAATGCTGACGGTCGTAAAGAAGATCAACTCCTCACCAATCGCAAGCTCGGGATGGTCCTCAGTGAAACGCCCCTTCAAAAGCCCGTTCTCCTCGCCATCGAGTTGAAGGTACTTTCGTCGGGTAATTTTCTTGAATCCGGCCCTCACCCGTTTGCTGACCACTGGTGCCAGGTTGTGGGGAAGCAAATTTGCCTGCCTGACGAGTCCGCCGGCAACTTCAGCCGTCAGAACCCTCATGCTTTGAACCGAAACCCCCCAAGCGCCCTTGGTTGGGTGTTCATAGACGTCATAGACGCCGCTCATGGTCCGACCTTGCTGCGACAGTTCTCGTCGTAGCCAGCAACAAGGGTGATCATCTCGTTCACCGCGGACGCCATCGTCACGGGCATCTTCAGGGCGCGGCGAAGCGCGTAATGAATGCCGCTACGCGTCTGCTTGCTGAGCACCGGCTGGTACATCGCAGTGAGCTTCGCCCACCGCAAGACCGCACGAGTCGATATTGGTTTCTCGATCCCATCGGCGCCCTCGCGGAAGGCCCGCCGCACCTTGTTGGCCACGGCAACCGTCATCGACGCAATGGTTTCGGACAGTGCAGTGCTCACGCCACCGGCTACGAGATTGCGGATGACCAGTTCGGTTTCCAGGTCTGGCCGCAGATAGTCAACTTCCATATAGAAGCAACGGTCCTCGTTGGCCACGTCCATCACATTGCGACCGGCAACCGCAGCAAGCGAGTCCACCGAATTCTGCGTCCCGAAGATCCTGGTTGTCGGCGCAGGCTGGATGATCTCCCCGGTTTGCGGGATCATGAATGAATACCCTTCCAGCACGAGGTTCAGCGCAGTGGCTTCAGCTGGATCCAGATTGTTGTATTCATCGAGCAGTACCGATGAACCCTCACGACAGGCCCTTGTCACAGGTCCGTCATGCCACTTCAAGCTCCCTTCACTTGTCGGCAAGTACTGGCCAATCAAGTGATAGTTCTCGGTCGTTGGACCGCAGGAGATCTTGTACAAAGGCACGTTGAGCCGCGCATGCCATTGCTCAAAGAGCGAGGATTTGCCGGCCGATGGGTCGCCTTCGATCACGCAGAACGTGAAGCCCCCCACCCAGAACATCGTTAGATCACGCAGGCGTTCTGTTTCGAAGACGTAGAACGGGTCGATTCGGGGCACTCCGTAGAGGCCCGGCGCCATCCCCTGGATTTCTGCCTTTTCCGGCGCCTCGGGAATGTTGAATGTCGAGCGGATTGGATACCGCTGGAACAGGGACTTCGGCAGGGCTTGTGGGCTCTCCGCTTTCGCTGCTTCGTTTGTTGTCGTAGGCGCGACTTGCGCGCCGTTGTTTGCATTGCTGTGCATCGTCAATCTCCTTAAAGAGTTCAAATAGGCCAATGTCTTTGAGGATGGGTACTAAGCCCTCTCTCAAGCGCTCTGGGCTCTTGCCAGTAAGTCGGCAGGACAGCTCAAAGCTAAATGGCACTTCAGATGGTTGGATAACCTTCCAGACCTTGCTACCTGACTCGCTAACCGTGGCGTAGGCCACAGCAGGAGGGGCAAAGATCCAGCGAAGGATTTCTTTCTTTTCTTTCCCGTTCCCTCTGGCCCGTAGGAGCCGGAGGGAATAGAACACGAGGCCTTCGTGCAGCTGCGCGATTGCGTCTTCAGTCCACACAACCTTCTCGTCGCTTTCAGAACCTGGGCATTCCGTGTCACCGATGTCGGTAAACGGATCGCCAAGATCTACAAGCTCTTTGTCGGGAGTGAGACCGAGCGGCTGATCGAGCAGAGACTCGGCAAGCAAATCAATGGCAACGGCCTTTTGCGGATCCCGAGGAATCCAGACCGTCGCCACCTTTTGCAGGCGCTTCTCTTTGCGCTCAAGGCGTTTCTGTTCGTGTTCTGTCCATACCGCAATTTCGTGCGACGTGAACATGGGGAAGAAAAGCTGTACGTGTGGGACGCGGCTAAGCGTTTTCGCGTACATGACAGGCCTTGAAGGGACTGGTCACAAGAAGAGATTTCATTTCGTCTTCCTTTGGCTCGAACCGGCAAAGGAGACCCCCAACAGGGAGTGCTCCCTGCAGGGTTAATGAAAGGACAGCGCGAGCTGTCCAGGTGAATGCGAACACGGGGTTCGCGCTAATCGATTTGCATCGAGAAGTGCTCACGGCGCTGTTGTAAAGCAACGCCGTCAGCAGTTCTCACGCTGAGAAATGAGGTAAGTGAAACGGAAGGGATGGCTAAACGAGTAGAGACCCGAGGGCCTCTACTGTTTACTTGGCTTCGTCCAAGATTTTTTCAATCTTGGAATGGTTTGCCGAGATGGTGTTGGTGCCGTTTTTGACGGTACCAATGGCGAAGGTAGCTACGAGAGCAAGACCAGCCAAAACGATGATTACTTTCATGAGAGTCTCCTAAAGAATTAAGAAAAACCCAAGAAAGCACCACACCCAAGGGGGTAAGTGCCCCGAGGGAATGAGAAAAACCATGATGAACAAGCGATAGCAAGTTCACCTCAATAAGGCGTGTACACGACACGCAACCATGCATTGCTGCACGATCTTTTACGACAAACGTCGAGAAAGACCTCACAAGTCGCCTAAGACTTGTCAGGTATTGCCCGAGTGGCCACGTTAAGCGGATGAGGTGCCGAAGCACCTCGCCCCAGAAAACCGAAATTCGGTCTCCACAATATTTCTTTACCCTTGCGGGCTGTCGGCCGCCGTCGCGGCTGACTATGAAGGATCGAAAAGTTTAAGTGTCCCATCTGCACTGCAGGCCGATTTTCGACCTACGCGGCAATTATTGAAGCGGCCAATCCATCCGTCAATTGATCGCGACCAGTTGCGTGAGGTTGCCTTCAGCCTCAAGGGACTTTATCGGCTGGAGCCGGCGACTAAGGCGTTCAACGAGCTACTTTTGCTACGTTGGCCGGGCTCGTACAGCACGGGGGTGCTCTAAATTCAAAGTTGTCTTTGTACAACTATTTTTGGAGAGTTCCACCATGGCAAACGATTCCTCTGCCAACAACGCCCAGCCCGTTGCCGATCAACTGTCGCCACAGCGCCGCCAGGCGATGGTTGATGTTTTTGGCGAGGCGTTCGCCAATTCCTACCGCGGCCCGATTCACTTCATGGACGGCGAGATGCTGAGTTCCCCGACCGCCATGACCTTCTACCGGCGGGACTTCGGCTACATCTCGAAGGTTTTGGCCTACGAATACCAATATCGTTCGTGGCATGGCTACAACCAGGAGCTGCTGGACCGCTATGCGGAGATTGTGACCAAAAAACTCACAAGCATGGCGACGCTCCTCGAGAACTGGTCAAACAGGTTTGAGAAGGTCATGCAGCAAAACGGTACCAAGATGGAAAGCACGGTCTATCCCAACGGCATTGTGGCAACTGTCCCAGTTATCAGCGGCTTCGCTCGTCGTTACTTCGCTACTCTCAAAGAGCTTGACCGCTTCAACCTGCTGGCCGGCACCGCCAACCTGATGGGCGTGATCGACTCGACACAGCGTGCCCAGGCCGAATACATGTGCAAAAACGCTGTGCGCGCCTTTGCGGCGGCACTGCGCAACGAAGTCGTGCGGCTCTATCGCGAGGCCGACCGAATGATGCAGGAACAGCGCCACAAAGGGTCGTCGAGCCCGGAACAGGCGGCCCAGGTCGAGGCGCAAGGCCAGGAGCTGCAGGCATTTGCGAGTTCGATGGAAGCCGATGGCAAGACCGACAGCGCACTCAACATGGGCGACGCAGATCCCAGCAAAGTCCTGGACGATGCGGTCGCGGCAAGTTCTGCGGCAACCAAGTCAGCCTCGAAGGCGCGCAAGCCCAAGCAGGACCCCGCGCCGGCCACACCCTCAGGATCTCCCGCTGTTGAAGAACAGCCCGTCGCAGCGGCCTGAATGCCCTGTACCCAATAGGCCGCCTCGAGCGGCCTTTTTTTTAGGCCTGCAATGGGATTCACACTCGCCCAACAAGATGCCATCGAACATGATGGACACCTGCTGATCGTTGCCGGACCGGGGAGCGGGAAGACCACGACCTCAGTTGCGAAGGCACGCCGAATCCTCGCCGATCCCGCGCGTAGGCTGCTCATGGTGACGTTCACCAAAGAAGGGGCCGAAGAAATGCGCCGCCGCCTGGACAAGGCGCAAGAGGACGCGGGGGGGCGCCCTTTCAGCCGGGAAAGACTACGGGTCGGAACTTTCCACAGCATCGCGCTGCAGCACCTAAACAGTCACCGCCCCGCCCAGAAGCTCCTAAGCCCCGTACAACAGGGCATCCTGCTGAACGAGGCACTCACCCCTTACGCATCCGACAACGATCACGTAAAGGACATCAGGGTCGAGTTTGAGTCGTACATGTATGCGATTGACCGGGAAAACGTGGAACTCACGCCGCCGGCAACAGAAGTGATCAAACGGTACATGGAGCGCGTGAAGGCAAGCCGCGCGACTGATCTCTACACCGTCATGAGGGACTGCGCCTTGCTCGTCCATCAGGAATCCATCCCCGCGATGAACTTTACCGACATGATCGTGGATGAGGGACAGGACACCGACGAGCTACAGAGGGTTTGGATATTTGCCCATGCGAGGGCTGGACTCAACGTGACGATAGTGGGAGACGACGATCAGTCGATCTACGAGTGGCGCAATGCCCTTGGCTACGCCGGCATGAAGGACTTCATGGATACCTTCGGCGCGAGGCGAATCGAGTTGGGTGACAACTTCAGATGCAGGGAGGAGATCCTCTCGCATGCCGTCACCCTGGTGGCGCGCAACGAGAAGCGGCTGAAGAAGGCTCTGGTCGCAACTCGCGGCCCGGGTGGGAAGATAGCGGCCTACCATACCGGTA
Source organism: Polaromonas sp. 39-63-25 (assembly GCF_002278925.1). Lineage (GTDB taxonomy): Bacteria > Pseudomonadota > Gammaproteobacteria > Burkholderiales > Burkholderiaceae_C > Polaromonas. The sequence continues at coordinate 11,277 of NZ_NCJH01000016.1, read as the reverse complement.
GCATCGAGACCCAGTGTGAGGAGCTCGCGGAGCTGATCCACCTAACGCCCGAACGCCACACAAACACTGTTGTGCTTTCGCGCATGAACCACTCCCTCAACGAGCTGGAACTGGCCTTGACGGCATGCGAGGTGCCGTACATCCGGATAGGGAAGTCGATCTGGGACAACGCATGGGTTGCGACCTACCTTAGCCTGCTTCAGTCTTTACTCGACAACTCACCAGTCGGCGTCCTGGGCAGCCTACGTTGCATGGAACTCGACGATACAGTCAAGACGGAGCTGCTTCATGTGATGAAAGGGGATGCCGCTGGGTTTCTATCCGGTGAGGTCCCCAGCCTAGATGCAGCAACACCGCAGGACGCCAAAATTCTCAAAGAGTTTGCCGAGTCCTGTAGGTACTGGCGCAACCAGATGCCCGCGGGGAGCCACACTGAGGTGGTCCTGGATGTGGGAGCCTGGCTCGCGTCAAAGCAGCGCTCACGCCGCACACGCGAAATCCTCACCAGGGCATCAGGCATCCTCGGGAAGCTCTCCGGAACCATCTCGAATCGCCTCTACTTCATCAACCAAAACAAGAAGGCCTCCGGTACCGCCCCGGTAACGCTCATGACGATGCACGGCTCCAAAGGGCTTGAGTTTGAGACCGTACACGTCATTGATGCCACGAAACCAGAGGATGGCTCCGACCTGATCCATGTTGAGGCTGAGCGCCGGCTGATGTATGTGGCCATAACGCGTGCGAAGGACCGAATGTTCGTCTGGTACAGCGGGCCGCCCCACCCTACCATTAGCGATGCGGAATTGCCCGTTCTGCACCAATTCGAAAAGCTTAAGGAATTGGTTGCTTCATAGGCAGTGGAAATGCGGGCGCAGCCCGTGGGTCGGCCATCTCATGGCGTCCAGGGAGTGGCGTGCATCAAATAGAAAGCAGTGAATTGCGTGCCCACGCCCCCAAGACTCCTAATTTCCATTCATAACTCCTGACTTCTGGCCAGATGGCCTGACAGAGCGCATAGAAATCGCTAAAATCCTACCACTTCAGCGCAAAGCTGACTTGCTAGCCCAAGTGCTAGCCTTTCAACAACGGCTCCAATCGCGGAGTCGCATTCAATTACTGCCTTGGGCGATGACATCGCCTTTTGGCGAGCCTAGCGCACAAGATCCAGGCCTAGATTGAAAGTCTTCGGAATAGACGTAGTTTCTTCTTCACTCGCGGCGGTGTATTTGCGCTGCCCCGCGAGTCGGTAGGGACCGTGTCTTGAAGGCATACGGTTAATTTCAGAACAACCCAGATGGGCACCAGTTGCCCACCCGGGCCGGTGCTCTCCACACAGGAGATCAATTGAAATGAGGACATTCGCGTACTTACGCGTCGACACCCCCGGCATCAAGGATGAGCGATTCGTCCGGACATCCAAGTTAGTTGACGATCCGCAATTCAATCAGTTGCGCAAGGACGAGCACAGGACATTTCCATTCCTGGTCTTCGATCTGAGGACCAAGACGGAAAGCGAGAACTATGTGCAAGTTTTGTGCAGCAGGCTTCGCGCTGTCTCGACCTCGAAAACTGACGAACTAGTCCACGCTTGGAAGTAACAAACCCAGATGGGCACCAGACGCTCGAATGCGTTAGGCGTCCGTTTACATTATGAAAGAACGGAAAATGCTCATGAAGCAACATAAATACCCACTGGCGACGGATTTGCAAAACACCCCACCGGTGCCGTGTGAATTCAAGGTCGGCGACGTGGTGACTTTCACGAATGACTACGGCGTGAAATTCCACGACAAGGTTGTCACTGGCTTCGCGCCTTCGGTGGAGAACGGTCGGTTCGTTTACTTTGATAGCGATGCCTGGTGGTTCCCAGTGAACCCATCTCAGTTGTCACGTGCAGTAGCGGAATCCATCCCCAATGCGCTGCCCGATGCGAAACGGAAACTCCAGAAAATGCTTCCCATCGTTTCCAAACCTGACAACTTCGACGCATTCAACGGCCGCGAATCAGCGCCGTATCGTATTGCCCGAAGCGAAGCCGCGGCAGGCCTGCGCTTGATGCGAGCTGCTGCACGCCGCGGAAATGGACGCATTACACAACACAGTCGTGGCGTGTACACACTCGTGGGCCACAACACCTTGGTGTTGTCCACCCGATAGACCAACCAAAACCACCCCGGATGGGCACCAGTTGCCCAACCGGGCCGGTGCTCTCCATTCATCAGGAGATTGAAAAATGGTCAACGACCAATTGATGCCGATCACGTTCTCTGGGGGAGTCAAATCCGTCAGTGACGACGACCTCTGCGCCACTTGTAAGAACTGCCAGTACGTGCCAGGTGAGATGAGCGAATGCTCTCTGAACTGGCCCGGCAATGAGGATGGTGATGGATACGTGCAGGAATGTGCGGAATTCAAATCCGTCGCGTAGGCAAGCAACAACTAACCCAGACGGGCACCGCAAATGCCCGAAAGGGCTTGGTGTCCGTTCACATTATGAAAGAACGGAACATGGAAATATGCATGCAAACGGGGCCAACGATGCTGGAGACGCCAAACAAATTGTTTGAGCGCCTGCAGCCGCTGGCCAACAAGCAACACAAAGGAGATTTCAAAGCCTTTGTAGCGCGCCTCAAGCGCCCGTACTACCGACTCTCTGAAGAGGACTGCAAGACAGTTGAAATTCTCGCGGGTGATTCAGATGTGCTGGTTCTGGATGGGAAAACACAAGTCACATGGGGAACCGCAGACGGCGGCTTCGCCCTGATGCCTCTGCACACACCGCTGTGAAGGAATAGGAAAATGACAACACTAACCATGAAACCCGGTGAGTGGGGTGAAATGGACGGAAAACCGGCCATTTCTTGGTGGCGGTTTGGTAAAGCCGCCAAAGGGGAGCCATCCATAGTGACAGAAGTTCGCACCTACGCGACAGAGGTCGAACGTGTTGATTCCGCCTTTCCCCCAGAACTGGGCGCCAAACCAACTCGATTGGGTGAAGGCTTCCAGCTAGATTCTCCAGCTTCCACAAACACGAAGCGGGCGACTGACCGGAAAATGGAAAACCAACAAGGCGAAATTGCACGGGGGGTCTACCTGGCCGACAAGGTGCAAGGGGATCCCGTGCTGGCATCTTTCGCAGACGAGGTGGCGCCCGAGTCGGATGTCGAAGTCTACGCGGCAAGCGGGCCGTTACGGCTGAAGGAAGGGACCATCCCTCCGGTGCAGCCAGAGCAGCATTATCTTGCCGATGGGCGAGAAGCCTGGGTAAGCAGGTTTCCTGTTGTGCAGGCAACAAAAAGGCCCTTTGTGCTAATCGTTGTCGAAGGGAATTCGACTGACGAGATGCTTGAGTCAGCTGAACGCCATCGCGGCTGAAGGAAAAGGAAAATGATGAAAAACATTGAGGCAGCCCAGCCGCTGTGTGACGAACTGGAGGCATGGTGCAGGGCTCAAAAGCTTCCATACCTCAGAGCCGACGACCTTGCTGCCAAGGGGTACCTGACGCCTGAACAAAAGGAATGGATTGCCAACTTTCGCCAGCGCTGGGATGCCCTGAAATCGATGGACATGGCTACCCCACTGGTTTCAGCATTTAAGCCGTCGTTTTCGACCCCTGCGGTTTGGACCGATGAATTGATTGCGAAACGGCAAGCCGAGTTTGCAGCCTTCCAGAAAACGCCAGAAGGAATTGCAGAAGACCAGGCATTTGACGCTGCCTATTCCGAACATGAAACACACCGTGAGAACGGTGCGTTTTCATCGCAAGCGCCTCACGGCTAATTTTCAAAACCTCAAGAGCCCTCAGTCCTAACGGATTGGGGGCTTTTTCTTTGCCTGATAGTTCCAGCCGGTTTTCCCAACTTTCCTTGATGTCGCATGAATGCTGGGCTTGCGACTTGAATTTACCGTGAATCACAGATATACTCTATGTAATTGCTTTAATTAGCTCTATTACATGAATCTCAATCATCACGGTCCGCAGGATTATCAAAGCCTCCTTATGCACCAGGAAGCAGTGCGGATGATCCAAGCCGATCCATCTCTGACAGACAAGGCGCTAGAAATATTGGCACGTTGGGATACGCATGTAAGCGTGCGATCAAAACCCTTGAGAGACAGGTGGATACAGATCATAAAGAGTCGGGATTGGGCGTGCGCAATAGAAGACTCTGAGCGTGGAAACCAATTACGGCAAGCATCACCAATGGCTACCCTGTTGCCCAACCCAGTTCGGCTTGCGATCATTCGTCAAGTGAGAAAACTCAAGGATGAGCAGCATGCTTAAACATGAACTTGAACACATCATCCGTGCAGCATCAGCCATTACCAATCAATACGAAATTATTGTTGTTGGCAGTCAGTCAATTCTTGGCTCTGTTGACTCTCCACCCCAAGAATGTTTGGAGTCAATCGAAGCTGACATCATCATTCCGGGCAATGAGCGATTGTCTGATTTGATTGACGGCGCGATCGGAGAGGGATCACCTTTTCAGGATAGCTTTGGGTATTACGCGCAGGGCGTAGATTCGACCACTTGTATGCTTCCCGCTGGTTGGCAAGATAGGCTTGTGCGCTTGCAGTCTCAAAATACAGATGGCAAGATTGGATTTTGCTTGGATGTGACGGATTTGTTTTTAGCAAAGTGTGCCGCAAACAGGGAGAAGGATCGGGAATTCAATCGGGCACTTTTGATCCATGGAATAGTGGATGAAAAAGCTGCTCAAGAGCGAGTCGCGTCCATGCCCGTCGATGAGCCCGCAAAGAAAAGAATTGAAAACCTGATTGCTCGTTTGGCATCTGAGGCGCGCACTCCGGTTCAAACACTACAAACGGAGTCTGCGAAGTTGGCACTGATTGCAGAACTTCAAACGCAGGGTGTTGAAATTAGAAAAGTGGAAGACCGCACGATGTATCTTGGTCAGATCAAGCGAGTCACAGACAAATTTGTAGTGCAAGGACTTGGACGAAATGCCGTAGTGATTCACGATTTAGCCCAGCTAGATGGCAGCTTTGTGGCGGGGCAGAATGCTGAAATCAAATACGCTGATGGTCGGGGTCATGATTGCCTCCAGGGTTTGGAGAGACGACAAAACGACCATCCAGGATGTGGGTTGTAAATGGCTAAACCCCCCGTTATTGAAGACAAACAAGTCGAACATCTCATCAAGGCAACGGCGGCCTACAGTCGAGTTCCAGAGCGCGACACTGCGCTGCTTCTAACTCTGTACGGAACAGCCCTGAATGTCACTGAGCTGGCCACCATCACTGTTGCTGATTATTTGGATGCCAAGGGTTCGGTGAAGATCACCAGCGCCGTCCGCGTGGATGTCGCCCACAACGGCGAAGCGAGGCCGCTGTACTGGTCGAACAAGCGAATCGTGGCGGCGATGGACAAGTACCTGGCATGGCGTCTTGAGCGCAAACAGGGGGCGACTATCAAAAAGGGGGCATATCGCGGCCTTGATCCTGATAGCCCGCTTTTCCTCACCGAGGATGGGCAACCCTACTCCCTAACCAAAAGAACGCTTCCATCGGGCGTTTTGAGTTATTCCTGCAACACATTGGGGGCGTACATCTCACGGCTGCATGCGAACGCTGGCATTGAGGGGGGGAGTGCTCAATCGGCACGCCGTACCTTTGCAGTGAAGCAGCACAGGCAGGGCCGCGATCTTGTTCATATTGCCGCCATCCTCGGGCACAAGAGCATCACAACAACTAAGCGTTTGGTGGATGGCGATCCGGTACGGCTGGCCGATATTGTGGCGAGGGCTGTCTGATGGCGACACAACAAGAATTCCTGCGTAATGCAGCGGCACAGGCCCTGATTGACATGGTCATGGATCACTGCGCGGCGATCACCTTGCGTCGGATCAAGAACGGGGAGTTGTCGCTTCTCCCCAATCGGTTTTAACCAAACAACGAGGAAAGACAAGGCCTGCGACTCCCTGCAAAGCCACGTCACCAGGTTGTACAAGCGCGCTGGCATCAAGGGCTCAAGCCACAGCGGGCGGCGCCGGTTCGCCGGGAAAGTCCTGATCGCGACAGGCGACATGGATACCGTGGCGGTGCTGCTGGGCCACAGCTCAACGACTGCTCCCAGAGGTACGTTGATGTCGATTCAAGTATTCTCGAAGCAATGTTTGCCAATGCGCTATAAGTTGCAAAAGGTTGCTTATGTCGTTACAATACAACCAATTCAAAGGAGTATCCCTTATGGCTGTCGCAATGAAACTTTCTGATGATCTGGTGGAGGACGCAAAGACCGTTGCGGCGGCTGAGCATCGTTCTGTTCCCAAGCAGATCGAATACTGGGCGCGTATCGGCAAGGCTGTTCTGGACAACCCCGATCTCCCCTTGCGGATGATCCAGGACACGATGCTGTCCCTTGAAGAGGCTAAGGCTGGCCAGGTTTCGGCCTACCAGTTCGGGTAAGCCATGGCGTTGAGGGCTCTATCGACTGCCTCATTCGACAGGCTTGCAAAAAAACTGCATGCAAAGGACAAGAAAGTGCTCGATGCTGCGGTGCATGAAGTCGCAAAGAATCCTTTCATTGGCGAAGAAAAGCGCGGCGATCTGGCGGGGGTGTTTGTTCACAAGTTCAAGCTCAACAACCAGGAGACATTGCTGGCCTACAAGTTGCAGCCCGACAAGAAGAAACCCGTCGAGTTTGTCTTGCTGTCGGTTGGCCCGCATGAGAATTTTTACGCCCAATTGAAGCGGACGAAGTAATGAAGGCGAGCGCGCATATTCCGAGCAACCTGCAGCAGGTGGTCAAAGAAAACGGCTATTCCGAGGTGCGGGATGTGGCTGGGCAGGGTCGGTGTGGATTGCTCCCGTTCGCGTACGCCTGGACCATTGTGGTGGGCCTGACGCCCGATTGTTACGGGCGCCGGTATTGCTTTGAGCATCAGGGCGATGCATCGCAGGCCTTTGCCGCGTGGACTGGGCAGGCTAACCCCTCTGGCCCATGGATCAAATGCAAGGGCGCGGGAATCGATTTACTCAACCCTGCGTTGGAACTAATTTGAAAGTGGAGATGGCAATTACCAAGCAGAAGGAAGCAGCCAGCACCGGCAAGATAACGACAGGGCGAGGTGGGCCTGGACGTGGTGGTGGACGCAAACTTGAATCTGGTGCAAAGGCCATTCCGAAGACTGTGACCATGGACCCCGCAGACATTGCATTTCTGATCAGTCCAGGCGTTGGTGACGGCGAGCTTTCACGCGGCATTCGCAGGGCAGCGCAAGTTATGCGAGAGAAGATGCAACGCGACGCTAAAAAGACCATGCAGAATGTTTGATTGATACGTATAGTTCAATTAACAAAACGAACAGGAATATCCCATGAGTGAATTGGCTTACCGACTTGGATTGCAGCAACGGGCACTTTCCCGCCAGCGCTTGTTTAAATGTGATGCAGCAGACCGCCGCTCCAGGGAGTTCCACTTTGCTTGCGCTCAGCGCCTGGCCGGTCGCATTATCTCTGGCGAATACTGAAAGGAAAGACACATGCCGTTGATTGAAGACCTCCGTTACTGGGTGGCGCTGCATTTCAAAATGACATCCGAGGCCGCAAAAGCACTCTCCGACTCTGACGTCTTGGCGCAGTACCGCGCCATCCCTCGTTGACCAAGGAAACCTCACTGCGATGACCCCCGCAGAACGCGATGTAGCACTAAAGCGGATGGACGAAACCATCCAGCGTTTTTACAGTTCAGCCATACAGATTGGCAATCACCCCTTCATCGAGTTTGCTGGCGTGATGACGGCGTATTTGAAATCCTGTCAACGGGCTCACGACGCCGGTATCGACTTCACTGAATGCAATCGGCACGCGGGCAACCCGTTGCCGATGGAAGGATTTGAAGTCTCGTATCTCAACGAGAAGCTTGATTGCATCTTTGATGGCCGCATAACGGCTTCGGATTAAAAGGAAACCACGAATGTCCAACCCAATGGCCTCGGCCCACAAGGCCAATCCATCCATGCAGGTTAGCTTGAATGAGTTTCTTGCCGTTAAAAAGGGACTGGATAAGGCGCGGCATGGTTCTTGTAACGCTTGCGCGCCATCGACCCAAACCGAAGAGTATTCAACCGTGACTGAAGTGGAGTTGCGGGGCCTTGTGTTCCGGCTGTGCCCAGCATGTGCCAACACTTTGAAATTAACCCTCTAAAGATCAGGGAAACCTGCTATGACGGATATCAACAAAATGTGAAGGAAATCAAGCATGCCTGGCGTTCGACCAATCTATTGCCCGATCTGCGCAAGTGAATGTGATCAGCCTTTGGGGCGTGGCGTTAGTTGCTCGCAATAGGGTGGCTTCACCCCACAGCTGCAAGGCTCAATCCGAACTGCTGTCTATGGCGTTGATTCGTCAAAGATCGAGCCGCGAAAGCCGGCGCTCGCGGCTTTGCTCTGGTGTCCAAATTGCACTGGTGAGCTTGACGAATACGACGAACTAGGTCGGTTCTTGCGATGCCCTCAATGCGCACTACACCTGCGCGGCGCAAGTCTGGCGGAGCTCATTGAACTGAAATCTGAACATCCCAAGCCAGATGCTGAACTCTGGTAGAGCGCATTACATCAAGGAAACCACATGGACACCGTAACCATCGAAGACATGATCATTGAGGGCTCTTGCACGGCTGAATGGGCAATGCGAGCCGGGTACCGCTGGGAAGCCCTTGTCGTGGGCGGTGATGCACTACACAAGCGCCAAGCCTGGCTTGCTTCCCGCTCGGCCGCAAAGTAGGAAACCGACATGGCTAGATGCACAGCACCAGTACGTGGGCACAACTCTTCAGCGGCAGCAGCAGCCTGCCCCGCATGCAGTTCCCGAAGCAGTTATCGCTATGGCGGATACGGCTCGTCCTACTCCTCGTCGGGTAGCACCGGGAGTGGCTATAGCGGCGGTGGTAGTGGCAGGTCCAGCGGTAGCTCAAGGCCGCGCTGGTCGAGAGCAGGTTCTTCCGTGTCGTACACGTCTGCCCAAGTGCAGTCACTCACGCCAATCCGCCAAACCGTTGAAACGCGTGCAGCGGCGCAACCTGACCTTCGTGACGTCTTCCTGTGCCACGCATGGGACGACCGGCAGGGACCAGCCAAAGAGCTGCACGATTTGCTCGTGACGGCGGGTGTCAAAGTTTGGTTCAGCGAGAAGGACCTTGGCCTCGGCGTGCCGATGATGCGCGCCATCGACAAAGGCTTAGCGAATTCGCGAATCGGCCTCGTCCTTGTGACCCCTGCGCTGCTGGCCCGCCTCCCAAATGAGAGCGTCGCCGACAAAGAGCTTTCGGCACTCCTGGCGGGTAACCAACTCGTTCCCATCGTGCACAACACGACGTATGGCGCTCTCCGCAATGTCAGCCCCTTGCTCGCTTCCAGAAGCGGCCTAGACACTGCAGAAGATTCAATGGCCGTGATCGCGGAAAAAATCGCCGAGCTGGTCGCTATCTGAAAGGAAAACATGCATACCCTCTCAAATTTCCTTAGTGGTGATCTTGTATACACCGCAGTAACCCGTTGGTTGGACAAGAAAGTCGATAAGTCATTCGGCTTCCGGCGCGCTCAGAAGGTTGGCGCAGGGCTGTCCTTCATCAGAATTGGTCGCTATTACGAGGAGCAGGGTTATTGCGAACCTTGGCGGCTAGCGCTCAAAGAAACCTTATGGCATCAAAGGCACAGCACGCTACACGATGTGAACCGGTTTTCGTATCCCACACAATCGTTTAGACATGCCTGGTTGAGTCAGGGCAAGTCTTGACCCACAAAGATAGGAAAACGGCCCAATGGATGAACACAATTTCCGCCAGGAAGTGAGAACGATAACGGCTGATCTGCAAAGGCTGGCGGCTGTCGGCCAAACCCACGCGCGTGAGGTCGCGGTACGGATGTTCAGCAGAATGGACGCGACAACCCACCCACTGGAATTCGGCATTGCCTGTCGTCGCGGTTGCTCGTATTGCTGCCATTACCACGTGTATGTGACTGCAACAGAGGCCTTTGCGCTGGCTGAATTGGTTGGAAAGCTGGAGCCATCAGGCAAATCGCAAGTCGAAAAACAGCTTGAGGAAAATTTCCGTGCCGTTTCAAGCATGACAGTTGACCAGCATATCCACACCAATGTGCGCTGTGCGTTTCTCAGCAATGCGGGGGAGTGCATGGCATACGAGGTTCGTCCAAGTGCTTGCCGAAGTCACCATGCCACGGATGTAAATTCCTGCAAGGTAACCTTTGAAGACACGCGCTCGCCACTACAAAACGCGATGAAGGCCGATTTGAAGATGGCCTCGACGATATTTGTCTTGGCACAGGAGATGGCTCACATTGAAGCGGGTTTTGACGACAAGAGGTATGAACTCACTGCGGCAGTAAGGGAGGCCAGGGCGAATCCGGCAAGTTTCAAGCGCTACAAAGCAGGGAAAAGAGCATTCCCTTCGGTCCGCGATGTCACTGAGCCAAACGCACGCGATTCAGAAAAAGGGCGCGATTGAAAGGAAATCATGGTTTCGGAACAGCATCATTCCCGGCCTGTGGTTCGCCAGCAGTTGACACGCAAGAGCGTTCGCGAGCTGCTGCAGGCCCGGCTTAGCGCCCAATTGGGTTGGGAAGTCGCTTTGCCGTCCCGTACCTACGCCGGTAAGCGCCGCTTGGAGCGCTTCTGTCTCTCCTGGTCGGCCCGTGAAGGGGTCAAGGACGAAGTTTGCAGCATCTTCACCATGAGTGAATGCCTGAAGGCAAAAAAGCTAAACATCACCTGGATGACGGCCACGTTTTGGTGGGAAGTTCTGCCTGTTAACGAATGAAATATATCAAGGAACCGGTCAATGCTTTGGTGTCATTGGCTCCCTGCTCGGTTCCATGAATGCAATCGCGGCACGCTGGTTTCTACTGAAGTGGAAGCCAGAATCGGCCATCCAATAGGCGTCCTGAAATAATCGGCCTAAGCAGGGCAAAAAAAAGCCACTTTTCAGTGGCTTTTTTCATGCTTTCCCTCAGGCTGATGCTGCGTTCGCAATCGCCGCTTTCGCATCCGTCCTCGCCTTGATGCTTGGACGTATCACCTTGTGACGCCGGCCGTCTCTGACCACGCCGAAGCGCGCCCAAACAGCAGGGTCCACACGAAGTGGTGTTACCACCATTCGATCAAGGTTCACAAACACCCCGTGCGTGTCAACTGTAATAGTCCGACCACTACCGTTCTTGACGGTCAGTATTCTTCCGGGGCCAAACGTTGGTTGACCTCGGCGACATCGAACGCTGCGGGGTCGAACGACC
>NZ_NCJH01000015.1 GCF_002278925.1 Polaromonas sp. 39-63-25 | reverse complement strand
GATCCTGGGCGTTTACTTCAACGTCGGAATCAACAGCTACCTGATCGACGCGATCATCGGTCTGTCCGTCGTCTACAAGGCCCTGGACAACATCGGTGCCTTCCAGCGATGGCTGGGGTTCCAGCCCAACACCAAGATCGCGACCCTGGTGTTTGGCCTGTTTCACGGCTTTGGTTTGGCGACCAAGATCCAGGAGTACGGGATCTCCCCCGACGGACTGCTACCCAACCTGCTGGCCTTCAACGTGGGTGTGGAAATCGGACAGCTGCTGGCATTGGCGGTCATCCTGATCGGCATGAGCTACTGGCGCCGCACACCCAGCTTCATCCGCCACGCCTACACCGCCAACGTCGCCATGATGAGCGCGGGCTTCATTCTGGTGGGCATGCAACTCACTGGCTACTTCGTGTCCTGAACACCCAAGGAATATTCAACATGTACAACAGCGATACCCCCCTGCGCGCCGAACTGCCTTCTTCCAGGCAGCTTGTGCGCTCTACCATCCTGGCCGCCATTTCGGCGCTGGTGCTGCTGGTTGCCGTCGTGCTTCCGGCCGAATACGGCATCGATCCCACCGGCATCGGTCGAGTCCTTCGCTTGACTGAAATGGGCGATGTCAAGCAACAGCTGGCGGCGCAGGCCGCAGCCGATGCTGCCACCGCGACGTCGGCAACACAGTCACCGGCAGCCGGAACAACGCGGGGCGTGGTTACTGCCAATGCGGTCGAATCACTCGCAAGCTCGACGGTGGCAACTGCCCCGAAGGAGACAACCCAGGCTGCCGCTCCCAAGATGGAATGGCGCGACGAGATGCCCGTTACCCTGACTCCAGGAGAGGGCACGGAAATCAAGCTCAAGATGGTCCAGGGCGCCAAAGCTCACTATTCGTGGGTCGTCGAGGGCGGTGTGGTCAACTTCGACACACACGGTGATGCGCCGGGCAAGTCGATCAGCTACGAGAAAGGCCGTGCGGTTGCGTCAGATGAAGGCGTGCTGGAAGCTGCATTCACGGGCAACCACGGCTGGTACTGGCGCAATCGGGGCAAGTCAAACGTCAAGGTCATCCTGCGCACACGCGGTGACTACACCGATATCAAAAAAATGATGTAAGGCAATGGGGCCGCGGTAGCTACCGCGGCCCCATTTCACTGCACGAGTCCACCCGGCGGTGATCTCATGGCATGGGCGACTTTACGGACAGGCTACCGGTGCTGCCGTCACACAAGAAAAGTGGCTCTAGCCCTTGCCTACTGTGCGCGGTAAGCTATCAAAAACAGAGCAGTTTTGATGCCCAGTACGGTCATGAGCAGCGAGCCCAGCACATGCAGCGCTGCCGTGCCCAGCGCCAGGCCGTAACGCTCTTCCAGCAGGAAGGTGACAACTTCAGCGGAAAAGGAGGAAAAAGTGGTGAGCCCGCCCAGAAAGCCGGTCACCAGCATCAGGCGCCAGACCGGGTCGAGCTGCGGCAGGGACTGAAAAAAGGCCAGGCAGATGCCGATCAGGTAGCCGCCAATCAGGTTGGCGGCCAGCGTGCCCCAGGGAATGAGGCCGCCGGGCGTCAGCCACAGCGCCAGGCCCCAGCGGGCCAGTGCGCCGGCGCTGGCACCCAGACAGATGGCGATGACTGCATGCATGGTGCGTCCGATCTTGGAGAAAGTTAAAGCTTATCCTGATCCGGCGCCCGGGCCGAGGTTGCGGCCGGTGGCACCGCGCCGCCCTTTTGCCGTTCGCGGAACAGGGTGGCGCGCATCAGGAAGATCGTCGTGACGGGCGCCGTCAGGGCTACAAACAGCGTGATCAGCACGGCGCGCAGGAACAGGCTGTCGCCCTGGACCGAAAAGTAGATGATGGTCGCCAGGGTGATGCACCACACGCCGACGGTTGCGCCCAGGGTGGGTGCGTGGATGCGGTGGAAAAAGGTCGGCAGCCGCACCAGCCCGAAAGAGCCGATGGCTGCAAAGGCGGCACCGACCACGGCAAACACGGCGGTGAGGACTTCGGCCCACAGCGGCAAGCCGGTGCTCATTCGATCACCTCGCCGCGCAGCAGAAACTTGCCAATGACGGTGGAGCCGAAAAAACCGAACAGCGCGATCAGCAGGGCGGTTTCAAAGTAGACGTTGCTGGCGTACACAATGCCCAGCACCAGCATCATCAGCATGCCGTTGATGTAGAGGCAGTCCAGCGCCATCACGCGGTCCTGCGCGGTCGGTCCGATCAGCAGCCGGGCGACCGCGCACAGCATGGCGACGGCCAGCAGGAAGAGGGCGAGTTTGAGTCCCCAGAAAAGAAAGTCGCTCATGATTCGAAAATCTCCATCAACGGGGCTTCATAACGCGTCTTGATCAGCGTGATGAAAGCCGCCTCGTCTTTCACCTCAAATACATGCAGCAACAGCCTGGAACGGTCAAACGACAACTCTCCCCAGGCGGTGCCGGGTGTCAGGCAGCAGATCATGGCCAGCATGGCCAGGGCATTCGGGTCGCGCAGCTGCAGCGGGATCTCCACGAAGTGGGCCTCGATGTCCGCCGTGCGCCGCGTCAGCAGCAGCCGGGCGACCGTCAGCGCCGAATGCAGCAGGTCGCCCATCACCCGCACGACCAGGCGCAGGGCGACACCTGGTTTGCGCATGCGCACGGTGGCGGGGCGCAGGCTGCGGGTCAGCAGAGGTACCGCCACGGCAAAAAACGCCGCCATCAGCAAGGTGGCCGCATCGAGTGTCTGGTTCAGCAGCAGCCAGACGACGAACAGCGCCAGCGACAGCGGCGGCGAAGGCAACCAGCGCCGCATCATGGCGAGACCTTCGGGGTGGGCGGATTTGGCACCTGCCGGGCGCCCATCACGGCGTTGCGGTAGGCGGCGGGTTTGAACAGGTTTTGCGCCATGGCGTTGGCGTGCTGCATGACCGGGCCGGCCTCGATGCTCAGGGCGACGCTGGCGGCCAGCAGCGCGGCGACCGGCAGCACCTCGAGGGCGCGCAAGGCCGGCATGCTGCTCACGGGCTGCGTCCAGAAGTAGCGGATGCCGGCGCGGCTCAACGCGACCAGCGTCAGGAAGCCGGACAGCAGCAGCAGCGCCAGAAAGCTCCATTTCGCCGGTGAAATCACGGGTGTGTCCAGCAGGGCCGACAACATGGCGAACTTGCCGACAAAGCCCGACAGCGGCGGCAGGCCGGCCAGCAGCAGCGTGCAGACCACGAAGGACAGGCCCAGAAAGGCAATGCCGGCCGGGATCTCGCGGCCGTAGAGCGCCTGCTGTTCGTCGTCGAGGTTCACGTTGTCGATGGCGGTCAGGTCTTCCGAGAGAAAGGGCGCGTTGCCTGCTTTCTCATGCGGGGCGATGCTGGCGCCCGCATTGCGCCAGCGTTCGATCATGTCGATCAGCAGGAAGAAGGCGCTGGCGGCCAGCGTCGAGCTGAGCAGGTAATACAGCGCGCCGGCCCAGACCGCAGGCTGTCCCAGGCCGATGGCGGTCAGCAGCGTGCCGGCGGAGATCAGCACGGCATACCCGGCCAGGTGCGACAGGCGCTGCGTGCCGGTGATGCCCAGCGCGCTGACGAACAGCGTGGACAGGCCGATGGCCAGCAGCACCTCCTGGCCAAACTGCGCCGACGCGCCGGTGTCGGGCGCGAACAGCACGGTCCACAGGCGCAGCACGGTGTAGATGCCCAGCTTGGTCAGCAGCGCAAAGACCGCACTGACGGGGGCCACCGCCGCGCTGTAGGCCGGCACCAGCCAGAAGTTGAGCGGCCAGGCGCCGGCCTTGGCAAAAAAGGCGGTGGCCAGAATCGCCGCGGCCGCGTGCACCAGACCGCGATCGGCCGCATCGAGCTTGGCAATGCGCAGGCCCAGGTCGGCCATGTTGAGCGTGCCGGTCACGCCGTACAGCAGCGCCGCACCGACCAGAAACAGCGACGAGGCCGCCAGGTTGATGGCGATGTAATGCAGGCCGGCGCTTACCCGCAAGCGCCCCGAGCCGTGCAGCAACAGGCCGTAAGAGGCCGCGAGCATGACCTCGAAAAAGACGAACAGGTTGAACAGGTCGCCGGTCAGGAAGGCCCCGTTGAGCCCCATGAGCTGCAGCTGCAGCAGCGGGTGAAAATGCACCCCCGCACGGTCCCAGCGCGAAGTCGAATAAATCGACACGGCGAAGGCGATCACGCCGGTCAGCGCCACCATCAGCGTGGACAGGCGGTCGGCCACCAGCACAATGCCGAAGGGTGCGCGCCAGTTGCCCGGCAGGTAGACACCGATGGAGCCGGGTCCGGTGCCGGTGTCCACCGCATTGACCCAGCGCAGCAGTGCCAGCGCGGCCAGCAGGCCGATCAGGCCGGAGACCACGGTGAGCGCTGCCTTGGTGCGGCGCCGGTGTTCGCCCAGCAGCAGCATCAGCGCGGCGGTCAGCATGGGAACGAGAATGGGCACGGCCACCAGGTGCGGCATGGTGGCCTCGAGCAGGCGGTCCAGCCAGTGCAGGAGTTCACTCATTCGGGCGCTCCCTTCACATGCACGCTGGTGTCATCCCCCGCGTCGTCCTTGCCGTCCACATGGTCGGTGCCGGCCAGGCCGCGCGAGGCCAGCATCACCACCAGGAACAGGGCCGTCATCGCAAAACCGATGACGATGGCCGTCAGCGCCAGCGCCTGCGGCATCGGGTCGGCGGTGTTGGCCAGCGTGGCGGTGATGCCGGGCACCAGCACCGGCTCGCTGTCAAGCTTGAGGCGGCCCATGCTGAAGATGAAGAGGTTGACCGCGTAGGAGATCAGGGTCAGGCCCATGATGACCTGGAAGGTGCGCGGGCGCAGCAGCAGGTACACGCCCGAGCTGGTGAGCACGCCGATGCCGAGGGCGAGGACGATTTCCATCAGGCGGGTTCTCCTTCGGAGCTTGCCTTCGCTTCGGCAGCGGCCTGGCGCTCGTTTTGCTCTTCGACCCAGCGGTGGCTGCGCACCGATTGGTGGGCCAGTGCCGTGAGAATCAGCATGGTGGACCCCAGCACGATAGCGAACACGCCGAGGTCGAAAAACAGCGCGCTGGGCACGTGCAGGCCGCCCAGCAGCGGCAAATGCAGGTGGGCGGTGTGGGTGGTCATGAAGGGGTAACCCAGCACCACCGCGCCGCCGCCAGTGGCCAGCGCAAGCAGCAGGCCGAGGGCGATCCAGCGGCGCGGGTAGATGCGCAGGTGTTCTTCCACCCACTCGGTGCCGGATACGATGAACTGCAGCAGCAGCGCGATCGACATCACCAGGCCGGCGACAAAACCGCCGCCCGGCGCATTGTGGCCGCGCATGAAGAAATACGCCGACACCAGCACCGACACCGGCAGCAGCAAACGCACCAGCACGGCCGGCACCATCAGGTAGCCGACAGCGGTGTCCACCGCACGGCGCGGGTTCAGCAGGTCGCTGCTGCCGTCGTCGACCTGCGCGCGCTGCTGCGCCGGCAGGGCCATGGACTCGATCGCTGGGCGGAAGCGGCGCAGCAGCGCGTACACCGTCAGGGCCACCACGCCGAGCACGGTGATTTCGCCGAAAGTGTCAAAGCCGCGGAAGTCCACCAGCATCACGTTGACCACATTGGTACCGCCGCCCTCGGTGAGCGCGCGCTTGAGAAAGAAGGGGGAAATGCTTTCCGGAAAACGCCGCGTCATCACCGTCCATGACAGGGCTGCCATGCCGGCGCCGGCCAAAACGGCGATGGTCAGGTCGCGCCCGCGCCGGCCCCACAGCCGAAGGCGCGTCTGCATGGGCTGGATGGCCACCTTGCGCATGGGGAGCCAGCGCAGGCCCAGCAGCAGCAGCACCGTGGTGACGGTTTCCACCGCCAGTTGGGTCAGTGCCAGGTCGGGCGCCGAAAACCAGATGTAGGTGATGCAGCACACCAGACCGGCACCCGAGGCCAGCATCAGCGCGGCCAGGCGGTGGAACTTGGCCTGCCAGGCGGCGGCGACGGCACAGGCCGCGCCTATGACCCAGGTCATGGCAAACATCGGTGAAAAGGCCAGCAGCTCGCGTTTGCCGCGTACGGCAGGCGTCAGCCACAGCGCGGCCGCGGCACCCGCGAGCGCGATCACCAGCAGGAGCAGCAGTTGAGATTGCAGGCGCCGCGTACCCAGCAGGTAGCGGCTGCGCCGGCCGGCCTCGCTGACGCGCGCCAGCACGTTCTCGAAAATGCGCTGACCGTCAAAACGGTGCAGCAGCGGTGTGTGCGCCAGATGGCCGAGCGCGCGGCCGCGGCGCTGTAGCAGGTAGAGCGCGGCGCCGCCGGCCATCGCGACAAAACTCATCAGCAGCGGCAGGTTCAAACCGTGCCAGACCGCGAGGCTGTAGGCCGGCAAGGTGCCGCCTACCACCGGCCGGGCCGCTTCGGCCAGCAGCGGGCCCACCGACCAGTGCGGTGCAACACCCACGACCAGGCAGACCAGCACCAGCAGCTCGACCGGCACACGCATCCAGTGCGGCGGCTCGTGCGGTGTGCGCGGCACATCGGGTCCGCAGGGCGGGCCGAAAAAAACGTCGAAAACAAAACGCGCCGAATAGGCCACGCTGAACATGCCCGCCAGGGTGGCGATGACGGGCAGGCCCCAGTTGAGCCAACCTGTGGACTGGATATACACCGTCTCGGCAAAAAACATTTCCTTGGACAGAAAGCCGTTGAGCAGCGGCACGCCCGCCATCGAGGCGCTGGCAATCACCGCCAGCGTGCCGGTGATGGGCATCAGCCGCATCAGGCCGCTGAGTTTGCGGATGTCGCGCGTGCCGGTTTCGTGGTCGATGATGCCGGCCGCCATGAACAGCGAGGCCTTGAAGGTCGCGTGGTTCATGATGTGGAAGACCGCGGCCACCGCGGCCAACGGACTGTTCAGCCCCAGCAGCAGGGTGATGAGGCCGAGGTGGGAAATGGTCGAATACGCCAGCAATGATTTCAGGTCACGCTGGAACATGGCGATGAAGCCGCCCAGCAACAGCGTGATGGCGCCGGCGCCGCCGACCAGCCAGAACCATTCACTGGTGCCGGAGAGCACCGGCCACAGGCGCGCCATCAGGAACACCCCGAGCTTGACCATGGTGGCCGAGTGCAGGTAGGCCGACACCGGGGTCGGTGCGGCCATCGCGCGCGGCAGCCAGAAGTGAAACGGGAACTGGGCACTTTTGGTGAAGGCGCCCAGCAACACCAGCACCAGCACCACGGTGTACAGCGGATGCGCCCGGATCTCGTCGCCCGAGGCCAGCACCAGGTCCAGGTCGTAGGTGCCTGTGATGCGCCCCAGTACCAGCACACCGGCCAGCAGGCACAGGCCGCCGGCGCCGGTGACCGTCAGCGCCATGCGGGCGCCGCGCCGCGCGTCGCGCCGGTGGTGCCAGTAACCGATCAGCAGGAAGGAAAACAGGCTGGTGAGCTCCCAGAACATCACCATCTGCACCAGGTTGCCGGACAGCACCACGCCCATCATGGAACCCATGAAGGCCAGGAAAAACGAGAAGAAGCGGGGCACCGGGTCCGATGCCGACATGTAATAACGCGCGTACAGCACGACCAGCGCGCCTATGCCGAGCACCAGCATGCAGAACAGCCAGGCAAAACCGTCCATGCGCAGCACGAGGTTCAGGCCAAGCGCCGGCACCCATTCGATCTCTTCCCGGATCACGTTGCCGCCGGCCAGCTGCGGGAACAGCCAGGCCACCTGCAAGGCGCACCCCAGGGCGACCAGGCCTGCCAGCGTCGATTCCCGGTTGCGGGCGTTGGCCGGTAACAGGGTGGCCAGCACGCTGGCAATAAAGGGAAGGGCGACGAGCAGGACGAGGGGCATCTCGCCTGATTCTATAGAGCGGCCCTGGTGCAGGCCGCCGGCAAACCTTTGCGCTGTCCAAGGCCTTTGGCAGGCCGATGCCTGGCCTGACGCTGGCGGTGAGGTTCTAGCGGCTCATCTGCTGCGGCAGCCAGGTGACGATGCCCGGAAAGACATAGACCAGGGTGATGGCCGCACACATCAGGAAAAACATCGGCAAGGTGACCTTGGCGATCCAGGGCAGCTCGCGGCCGGTCATGCCCTGCAGCACAAACAGGTTGAAGCCGACCGGCGGGGTGATTTGCGCCATCTCGACGACCAGCACGATGAAGATGCCGAACCAGATCGGGTCGATGCCGGCTTTCTGGATGGTGGGCATCAGCACGCCCATGGTCAGCACGACCATGGAGATACCGTCGAGAAAGCAGCCGAGCACGATGAAGAAGAAGGTCAGCGCCAGGATCAGCTGGCCCTGGCTCAGGCCCAGCGAGGCAATCCATTCGGCCAGGTGGCGCGGCAGGCCGATGTAGCCCATGGACAGCGTCAGAAAGGCCGCGCCGGCCAGGATCAGCGCGATCATGCAGTAAAGCCGCGTCGCGCCCATCAGGGCTTCGCGGAAGGTGCTCCAGCTCATGGAGCCCTGCAGCGCAGAGATGACCAGGGCGCCCACCACGCCGATGGCTGCCGCCTCGGTGGCCGTGGCAATGCCGGAGTAGATGGAGCCCAGCACCGAGGCGATCAGCAGCACCACCGGAATCAGCGCGCGTGAGGCCGAGAGCTTCTGCAGAAACGTCGTTTTTGCGTCGGCCGGGGGAATCTGGCCGGGGTTGCGCAGCGCCCAGACCACGATGTAGCCCGAAAACAGCAAGGCCAGCAGGAGGCCGGGCAACACGCCCGCAATGAACAGCCTGGCAATCGAGACCTCGGCCGAGACGCCATACACAATCATGATGATGGACGGCGGGATCAGGAGGCCCAGGGTGCTGGCGCCGGCCAGCGTGCCGACAATCATGTGTTCCGGATAGCCGCGGCGCTTGAGTTCAGGCAGCGTCATCTTGCCGATGGTGGCGCAGGTGGCCGCGCTGGAGCCCGACACCGCTGCAAAAATGGTGCAACCCACCACGTTGGTGTGCAGCAGGCGTCCGGGCAAGGCCTGCATCCAGGGCGCCAGGCCCTTGAACATGTCCTGCGAGAGCCGGGTGCGAAACAGGATCTCGCCCATCCAGACAAACAGCGGCAGGGCGGTCAGGGTCCAGCTTGAGGCGGAGCCCCAGATGGTGACGGCCATGGCGTCGCCGGCCACACGGGTGGTGAACAGCTGCATGCCTATCCAGGCCACGCCCGACAGCGTCAGGCCGATCCAGACGCCGGTGCCCAGGATGAAGAAGAGGGAGAGCACCAGCATGGCCATGATGGTCAGGTCGTTCATGGAATCCTTATTCGTTGCGCAGCGCTTCGCTGCTGGTGACGGCTGTTCGGCGGCCCCGGATCTCGAGCACCAGCTCGTCGATGAAGGCAATCACCAGGATGACCGCACCAAAGGCCATGGCAAGCTGGGGTATCCAGAGTGGCGTGGCATCGCTTCCGGTGGAGATGTCGTTGAACACGCGCGACTGCCAGGCCAGCTTGCAGCTGTAGACCGCAAACAGCAGGGCCAGCAAGGTGGCCGCGGCCAGGGCCCAGAGTTCCAGCGCTTTTTTCCAGCGGCCTTTGAGGGCGTTGACCAGCAGCGTCACGCGGATGTGTTCGCCGCGCTTGAGGGTGTGCGCCAGCGCGAGGAAGCCGCTGCCGGCCATCAGGTAGCCCGCGTAGGCGTCGGTGCCCGGAACATGGAAATGCAGTTGCCGGCTCACGATGGACAGCAGCACCATGACCAGCAGACCCACCAAAAAAAGCGCCGCCAGGGCGGCGGCGCTGTTGTAAATGCCGTCTAGCAGCTTGCGCATCGCGGCTATTTATTTGCGGTAGGCGTCAACCAGCGCCTGGCCTTCAGGGCCGGCTTTGTCCAGCCATTCCTTGAGCATCACGTCGCCGACTTTTTTCATGTCGGCCTTCAGGGCCGGCGAGGGCGTGACGATGTTCATGCCGTTGGCCTTGAGCGTGTCCAGCGACGCGGTGTTGACACGTTTGGACGCTGCCCAGCCGCGCACTTCAGCCTCGGCGGCCGCCTTGAGCACGGCCTGTTTGGTGGCCGCGTCCAGCGCGTTAAAGGCGGCCTTGTTCACGATGACCGCATTTTTCGGCAACCAGGCCTGGGTGTCGAAGAAGAACTTGAGGTGTTCGTAGGTCTTGCTGTCCACGCCGGTGGAACCTGAGGACATGTAAGACTCGACCACGCCGGTTGCCAGCGCCTGTGACAGCTCGGAGGCCTGGATGGTCACGGGCTGGGCACCCACCAGCTCGGCGATACGCGCCGTGGCCGGGCTGTAGGCGCGCCATTTCACGCCTTTGAGGTCGGCGGCGGCGTTCAGCTGCTTCTTGGCATAGATGCCCTGCGGGGGCCAGGCCACGGCGTAAAGCAGGGCCATGCCCTGTTCGCCGAGTTTCTTTTCGAGCAGCGGTTTTTGCGCCTGATACAGCTTCATGGCCGAGTCGTAGCTGTCGGCCAGAAAGGGCAGCCCGTCGGCGCCAAACAGTTGCGACTCGTTCTGGAAGTTGACCAGCAGGATTTCGCCGGCCTGGGCCTGGCCGCCCTGTACGGCACGCTTGATCTCGGGCGCCTTGAACAAGGATGCGTTGGCGTGGACTGTGATCTTGAGCTTGCCACCGCTGGCCTTGTCCACGTCATTGGCGAACTGCACCAGATTTTCACTGTGGAAATTGGTGGCGGGGTAGGCGGCGGGCAGGTCCCACTTGGTCTGGGCAAAGGTGGCGCCGGTGGCAAGGGCCAGGCTGGTGGCAAGGGTCAAGAGGCGAAGCTTCATGGTGACTCCATTGGTTGAGTTGATGGGACGGACTTTACGCGGCTAAAGAGGGGATGATGATGGGTGTTTCCCCTAAGTGTCAACAATTCGTTGATAAATTGTCATTCATCTGCCTACAATCTGCCGCATGCAACATCAATGCCAACAGGAGTGGGGTCATGTCAAAAAAGCCGGTCGATAAGGCTGCGAGCCCGGAGCGCTCGCCCATTGTTTCTTCTGCGCACCTGGTATCGCCGCACAGTTCGGAGATGAGTGAGTTTGAATTCGGGCTGATCGTGGCGGGCAACGCCTTTCATCGGTGGATCGTGCACTGTATGAGTGCTGCCGGCCTCAAGGACCTGACGCCGCTCGATGTTCTGGTGCTCCACCATGTGACGCACCGCGCGCGAGACAAGCGGCTGGCGGACATCTGTTTCATCATGAACGTCGAAGACACGCACCTGATCAACTATTCGCTCAAGAAGCTGCTCAACCTGGGAGTGGTTGAGTCGAGCAAAAACGGCAAGGAGGTCACCTACGCATCGACGGAAGCGGGCCGTGCCCATGTGCAGCGCTACCGCGAGATCCGTGAGTCCTGCCTGATTGATGCGATGAATGCAGATGACGGATTGAACCGCGATATTGGCGAGCTGGCGCGTCTGCTGCGTGTGCTCTCCGGCATGTATGACCAGGCTGCGCGGGCTGCAGCCTCCCTTTAAGAAACCATCAAGGTAACGAACATGGCAACCGAAACGGCAACGGCAATGGCAATGGAAAAGAAGCGCTGGCAGTTCTGGATAGACCGCGGCGGCACATTCACCGACATCGTGGCCAAACGCCCCGACGGTTCGCTGGTCACGCACAAGCTGCTGTCGGAGAACCCCGAGCAGTACCGCGATGCCGCCGTGGCCGGCATCCGCCACCTTCTGGGCCTGAAGGCGGGCGAGCCGATTCGCGCCGATGTGGTCGACTGCGTGAAGATGGGTACCACGGTGGCCACCAATGCCTTGCTTGAACGCAAGGGTGAGCCAACCCTGCTGGTGACGACGCGCGGCTTTCGCGACGCGCTGCGCATCGCCTACCAGAACCGGCCGCGGCTGTTTGACCGCCACATCGTGCTGCCCGAGCTGCTCTACAGCGCCGTGGTGGAAGCGCACGAGCGGGTCGGGGCCCAGGGTGATGTGCTGCAGGCGCTCGACGAAACGCTATTAAAGCAGGAGCTGCTGGCGCAGTACCAGAAAGGGCTGCGCAGCGTTGCGATTGTTTTCATGCACGGCTACCGCTACACCGACCATGAAAAGGCGGCAAAGCGGATTGCGCAGGACGTGGGTTTCACGCAGATCAGCACCTCGCACGAGACCAGCCCGATGATGAAATTCGTCAGCCGCGGGGATACGACCGTGGTCGATGCCTACCTCTCGCCCATCCTGCGCCGCTATGTAGAGCAGGTCGCCGGCGAGATGCCCGGAGTCAAGCTGTTTTTCATGCAGTCTTCGGGGGGACTGACCGACGCCCATGTGTTCCAGGGCAAGGACGCGATCCTGAGCGGGCCGGCAGGCGGAATTGTCGGCATGGCCCGCACCGCGGCGATAGCCGGCCATACCAAGGTGATCGGCTTCGACATGGGCGGCACCTCCACCGATGTCTCGCACTACGCCGGGGAGTTCGAGCGCGAGTTTGAAACCCAGGTCGCCGGCGTGCGCATGCGCGCACCCATGATGAGCATTCACACCGTGGCGGCCGGCGGCGGCTCGCTGCTGAAGTTCGACGGCGAGCGCTTCCGCGTCGGGCCGCAGAGCGCCGGTGCCAACCCCGGCCCGGCCAGCTATCGCCGCGGCGGCCGGCTTGCCGTGACCGATGCCAACGTGATGGTGGGCAAGGTGCAGCCGCGTTATTTTCCCAAGGTGTTCGGCCCGAATGCCGATGAAGCGCTCAGTTACGAGGCGGTGGAAACGCAGTTCAACGAACTGGCCGGCCAGACCGGGCGCAGCGCCGAGGTCGTGGCCGAAGGTTTCATCAACATCGCGGTGCAGCAGATGGCCAATGCCATCAAGAAGATCTCTGTCGCCCGCGGGTACGACGTGACGCGCTACACCCTGCAGTGTTTCGGCGGCGCCGGCGGGCAGCACGCCTGCCTGGTGGCCGACGCGCTGGGCATGACCAGGGTGTTTGTGCACCCGCTCGCCGGCGTGCTCAGCGCCTACGGCATGGGTCTGGCTGACCAGAACGTGATCCGTGAACAAGCGGTGGAGCTCAAGCTGACTGAGTCAGCTGTGCCCGAAATTGCCGCAACGCTCGAAGGCCTTGCAACGACGGCGCAGGTCGAACTCCAGCGCCAGCAGGTCAGCCTGGGGCCCATCACCATGCACCGCCGCGTGCATGTGCGCTACGAGGGCAGCGACTCGGCGCTGGTGGTTCCCTTCGGCACGCTGGACCAGATCGAGGCGAGTTTTGAAGCCGCCTACCGACAGCGTTTTGCCTTTCTGATGCAGGGCAAGGGTCTGGTGGTCGAAGCCGTGTCGGTTGAGGCTGTTGTCGCTGGCGATGCGCCGGCTGAGCCACGCCACCACACGCACGAACCACGTGAAGTGCCGCGCCGGGAAACGGTACGCATGTATTCGGGCGGCCAGTGGCACGATGCCGCGCTGGTGGTGCGTGAGGATCTTCAGCCGGGCGACATTATTTCCGGCCCGGCCATCATTGCCGAGAAAAACGCGACCACCGTGGTCGAACCCGGCTGGGAGGCCGCGCTGACGGCACTGGACCATCTGGTGCTGGACCGGCGCGCGGAGCGTGCGATCAAGTTTGCAGCCGGCACGACGGTGGATCCGGTGCTGCTGGAGGTATTCAACAACCTGTTCATGAACATCGCCGAGCAGATGGGCCTGCAGTTGCAGAACACCGCCTACTCGGTCAACATCAAGGAGCGGCTGGACTTCAGCTGCGCGTTGTTCGACACCGAAGGCAACCTGATTGCCAATGCGCCGCACATGCCGGTGCACCTGGGTTCCATGGGTGAAAGCATCAAGACGGTGATCCGCGAGAACGCCGGAAAAATGCAGCCGGGCGACGTCTATGTGCTCAACGACCCCTATCACGGCGGCACGCACCTGCCCGACATCACGGTGATCACGCCGGTCTACCTGGGCAACGCGGACCTGCCGACCTTTTATGTCGGCTCGCGCGGTCACCATGCCGACATCGGCGGCACCACGCCGGGTTCCATGCCGCCGTTTTCGACACGCATCGAGGAAGAGGGCGTGCAGATCAACAACGTCAAGCTGGTCGAACGCGGTGTGCTGCGCGAAGCCGAGATGGTGGCGCTGCTGAAAAGCGGTCAATACCCTTCGAGGAACCCGCAGCAGAACATGGCCGATCTGAAGGCGCAGGTCGCCGCCAATGAAAAAGGCGTGCAGGAACTGCGCAAGATGGTGGACACCTTCAGCCTGGAGGTGGTGCTGGCCTACATGCGCCATGTGCAGGACAACGCCGAGGAGTCGGTGCGCCGCGTGATCACCCGGCTGAAGGACGGCGCTTTCACGCTGCCGCTGGACAACGGCGCGCAGATCCAGGTGGCGATCCGGGTGGACACGAAAAACCGCAGCGCCGAGATCGACTTCACCGGCACCTCGCCCCAGCAAAGCAACAACTTCAATGCCCCCACGGCGGTGTGTATGGCGGCGGTGCTCTACGTGTTCCGCACGCTGGTGGACGACGACATTCCGCTCAACGCGGGCTGCCTGAAACCGCTCAAGGTCATCATCCCGGCCGGCTCCATGCTGAACCCGAACCCACCGGCCTCGGTGGTGGCGGGCAACGTGGAAACCTCTACCTGCATCACCAATGCGCTGTATGGCGCACTCGGCGTGATGGCCGCCAGCCAGTGCACCATGAACAACTTCACCTTCGGCAACGAGCGGCACCAGTATTACGAAACCATCTCGGGCGGCAGCGGTGCTGGCGATGGCTTCGACGGCACGTCGGTGGTGCAGACCCACATGACCAACTCGCGCCTGACCGACCCCGAGGTGCTGGAGTTCCGCTTCCCGGTGCGGCTGGAGAGTTACGAGATCCGCCAGGGCTCGGGTGGCGCCGGGCGCTGGCACGGCGGCAACGGCGGCGTGCGGCGCGTGCGTTTTCTCGAACCCATGACCGCGAGCATTTTGTCGAACGGCCGCAAACACGGCGCGTTTGGCATGGCCGGGGGTGAGCCGGGCCAGGTCGGCCGCAATGTGGTGGTGCGCGCCGGCGGGCAGATCGAGGCGCTGGAGCACATCGGTCAGGCAGAGATGTTGCCCGGTGACATCTTTGAGATCCACACGCCGGGCGGCGGCGGCTTCGGCAAGCCATGAGGCGAGGCTTCATTTGCTGATGTGTGGTAAAAAACGCTTTCGGCCCTTATTCCACGGGCGCAGGCAGCTATCAATTCAGGAGTGACGGGCATGGATGCGGCATTTGCGGACAACTACCGCTTTCTGGCAAAGTACAACCGCTGGATGAACCAGCGCCTGTTCGACGCCTGCGATACCCTGGGCGACGAAGAACGAAAACGCGAGCGCGGTGCTTTTTTCGGATCCCTTCACCGCACGCTCAATCACCTGGTGGTGGCTGACCAGATCTGGCTGCGGCGTTTTGCGCAGTGCGGCCTGGACCACGGCGTCACGTTCGCCAGCCTGAACGGGGCCGTGCTGGATCTGCCGGCGGGCAGCCGGCTGGACACCGTGCCGTTTGACGACTGGCCCGCCTTGCGCGCCAAGCGCGAGCAGCTCGATGCCGCGATCGAGGCCTGGGTGGCGGACATGCCCGAGGGCTATCCGCAGTTCACCATGACCTACAGCAACAGCAAGGGCGTGCCGCGCGCCCACCCGGCCTGGCAGGCGATGACGCATTTCTTCAACCACCAGACGCACCACCGCGGGCAGGCGACCACGCTGCTGATGCAGGCCGGCGTGGACGTGGGGGTGACGGACTTGATTGCGCTGGTGTAAGGCGGGGCTGCGTCCACGCCGGTGGCGTCTGCCGTCGTTACCCGTGCTTTCATGGCCTTCTGACGTGGCGTTGTCCCGCTTCGAAGTTCCTTCACTTCGTGGCAAGACCCCTCACATCGCCCGCGTCAGATACACCGCTTCGCGCCCGACAATCGGCTCCCGGGTCGGCATGAACACCGTGCAGCCGTCGCACGGTGAACGCACTTCTTCCGCATTGCCGTCGGTGGCGATCAGCTCGCCCTTGTGGAAGGTCTCAAAACCGAGCAGGGGCTTGACGAAGCGGAACTCGCTCGTCAGCACCATGCGGGTTTGCAGCAGCTCGAAGCGGCGTTGCGCGGGCAGGGCGGAAGGCGCGGCGGTGTGTTCGATCAGGCCGAAGTGGGCCAGGAAGTCCAGCGTCACCTGGGTCGCCACATCGGCCGAGCTTTGGGCGAAGTGCTGGCCGCATTCCACCACCAGCGCCGCGCCGGCGTTGCTGCCCTGTTGGCCATGGCGACCGTGCTGGATCAGGGGGGTGCCTGAGCCCAAACCGTCCGGCATCACCAGGTGGACAGCCGGCCTGCCTATGGCTTGCGCAACGGCCGCGTTGCGCTCGAAGGCGGGGTAGACCCAGAAGGGTTCCACGGCCTGCGAGGTCGAGTGGATGTCCAGGATGTGGTCGGCCGCTGCAATCACCGGGCGCAACTCGCGTGCGCGGCGCAGCTCGGGACTGTCTTCGGGGCCGTCCAGCCACTCGTCCGACCAGACGCGGTTGAGGTTGTGAACCACCTGGCGGTTGTCGTAGGGCTGGTCGGGGTTGAATGCGTTGTAGGCCTCGATATGCGCAAAGCTGACGGTGAGCGTGCCGATCAGCGGCCGGATGCCGGCATCCAGCAGATGCGTGGCCGCGACCATGCCGCAGATCTCGTTGCCGTGGGTCAGTGCGTTGACCAGCAGGTGCGGGCCGGGCCGGCCCGAGGCGAAGCGGTGAACGTAGTCGATGCCGGTGTTGCCCGCCCGGTAGGCGGACAGGTCGCGGGGAAGAACTTCGAGGGGCAGTTCAGAGGTCAATGGAGTCCTTCGGTGGTGGAGGTGGGTGGCGCCTTGCGTCACCAAATGCTAAATAAATAATAGCTGAATATCGCGCATGGGCTGACGCGACGGGGCTGCTTTTCATCAGGAATGGCTTGTTGCGCAGGCCCGGTGCGACCGCCGGGGTACTCCCCGGCCTGGGGTCAAACACCTCGGGGCAGGCAGACTGCAGGACGATTGTTGTCGAGGTCAGAAACAGGGCGACGGCGATCGGTAGCTACCCCGTGGTTTGACGCAAATCAGCAGCAGCCAGCCGGCCCGCAAACGCTGGCGATGCTGCCCGGCGCGCCGTCAAACGGCAGGCTGGTGCCGCAGCCTTCGAAAATGCCATAGTGCGTGTCGAAGTTGCCGATGAAGCTGAAGTGCGGCGCCAGGCGCGTGCCCTGCAGCATGTGCCAGGTGTTGCCGCAGACCGGGAACACCTTGCCGGTCTGGATGTCGTGGTGTTTGTCGAGCACAAAGCGGCCCGTCTGGCCGGGGATGCTTCCCTGGTAAATCACCGCCTGGCCATAGTCTTCACAAGCGGTCTCCAGCGCGGCCAGCTTGAACAGCCGCCAGGTGGCCGAATAAAAGCGCAAGTTGCCGGTGCGCGCCGCAAGTTGCGGGTCGGTGATGTCCAGCGGCCGGTCTTCCACCAGGCGCGGGTCGGCAAAGCCGTGGCCTTGCGCCAGGCGTTCGAAGTCTTTCCAGTACAGTGCGCCGCCCAGGCATTCGCCATACAGCACCGGGTCGTTTTTGACCGCGGCCGGCACGCGGCGATCGGCATACACATCGGAAAAGTAGAACTCGCCCCCGGGCTTGAGCAGGCGCTGCACGCCGGCGAGCACCGCGTCCTTGTCGGGTGAGAGGTTGACCACGCAGTTGGAGACGATCACGTCGAAGCTGCCGGGCGCCAGGCCGAGTTCGTCCAGCCGTTCGATGTAGCCGTGCAGAAACGCGACATTGTCGTAGCCGAACAGCGCCGCATGGTGGGCCTGGTGCGTGCGCGCCACGGCCAGTTGTTCATCGGTCATGTCCACGCCGACCACCGAGCCGGTGGGCCCGACCAGTTGTGCCAGCGCATACACGTCGCGGCCGGAGCCGCAGCCGAGGTCGAGCACGCGGCAGCCCTCCAGCAGCGGCGGGCAGACCAGGCCGCAGCCGTAATAACGCGACAGCACCTCGGGATGGATGCGCGCCAGCAGCGGCTTGAGCCACTCGGGCATGCTGCTGACGTCGCAGCAGGCGCTGGTCTTGAGGTCTGCCGTGCCCTGCAGCTGGCGGCCGTAGTAGTCGGTGACGATGTCGTAGGTGTTGCTGTTGTTGTCGTTGCTCATGGGCGTTCTTCCGGAAATGAATTTGCTATGAAATCAGGAGCTGGTGGCGCTTGTACTGATTGGGCTGGAGGCCGATTTGGTTTGATGTTTTGGACCACGAAGCCGACCGGCAGGTGGGCCAGGTCCGCCGCTTCGTCGATGTCGTGCAGCACCGGCCCCTGCCAGACGCGCAGGCCCAGCGCGCTCAGGCGCTGCAGTGTTTCGGCAGCGACGGTGGATGTGCTCCACGCCATCTGCCTGAAGATGGCGGGGCAGGGCGCTCGCAGGCCGATCAGCACATAACCGCCGTCGGCCACCGGCAGCAGCACCGCGTCGTGTTGCGCCAGTTGCCGGGCCGCCTCGCGCAGGTGCGCGCTGCCAAGTGCCGGACAGTCGGTGCCGATCAGCAGCACCGGGCCGGGGTGCAGGGCGAGGGCGCGCTGTATCGCACGGTCCATGCGTTCACCGAGGTCGCCGTCGCCCTGCGCCGTGTAGTCCACACCTTCAGGCAGCGCCACGCCCTGCCAGGCCAAGTCACCGGGCGCCGGGCTCATACACAGCTCCACCGCGTCCAGGCCCGCCGCCAGGGCCTGCTGCAGCGTGTGCGCCAGCATGGCACGCGCCAGCGCCGCTGCGCCGTCCGCACCCAGCGCCGGGATCAGCCGCGTCTTGACGGCGCCAGACTGGGGCGCCTTGGCAAAAATCACCAGGCGGGTCATGGCGCGTTCACCGGTAGAGGTCCGCAAGCCGCTCGGGCGCTGCGCCGCGCCAGTAGGCAAAACGCAAGCGCCACATCAGCAGCACGGTTCGCCAGACGCCGCGGCTTTCCCAGCGCCGGCCCGAGGTCTGCACTTTGGCGTTCAGGCAGGCCGGGCGCGACAGTTTGAGCAGGCGCCGGGACATCTCGATGTCTTCCATCAGCGGCTGGGCCGGGAAGCCGCCCACGGCCTCGAAGGCCGCGCGCGTCATGAACATCGCCTGGTCGCCGGTGGCGATGCCGGTCAGCCGCGAGCGCAGGTTCATCAGGGCGGCGATCAGTTTGAGCATGGGGGGGCGGCCGGTGATGGCCACATCAAAACGGCCCCAGACGCGCGAGCCGCCGGCCAGGGCTTCGCTGATCAGCGCGTCGGCGCCGTCGGGCAGCACGGTGTCCGCGTGCAGAAACAGCAAGACATCGCCACTGGCCTGCGCGGCCCCCGCGTTCATCTGCAGCGCCCGGCCGCGCGGCGCGTGGACAAGCTGTGCGCCGCCGGCTGTCGCCAGCGCGGCGCTGCGGTCGCTACTGCCGCCGTCGGCCACGATGAGCTCGGCGCCGCGTGCCCGCAGCGGTGCCAGCGCATGCAGGGCGTCACCCAGGCCCGCGGCTTCGTTGAGCACGGGCAAAACCACGGATAGGCGCGCCGCTGCCATGGCGGCTCAGTGCTCCAGCGCGCCGCCGCAACTGCTGCCCTGGCCGGCGGTGCAGCCATAACAGTGGCCCGCCACACGGATGGGCTGCTCATCGATCCCGCTGCCGAGCAGGTCACGCAGATGGCGCTGCAGGCCCGAGGTGCCCAGCGGCAGGCCGAGCTGCTGGTTGAAGTCGCAGTCCGACAGCCAGCCCTGCCAGTCCACGCTGACGGTGTTGCGGCACATCACGCCGGCCAGGTTCTGTTCCTGAAAGCTGCCCTTGAGCAGGTCCATGTAGTTGTCAAACGTGCCCTTGGACACCAGGGTCGAGCCAAAGCGCTGGATGGGCATGTTGGTCAGCGCATACAGCTCGTTGAACACAATGCCGAAATGCGCCAGCAACTCGCGCTTGTAGTCGGCCTGCAGCGCCTGCTGGTCGGGCGGCAGCGACGGGCCCTGTGGGTTGTAGACCAGGTTCAGCGACAGGCCGGAACCGGCCTGGCCGTAGCCGAGCCGGTTGAGTTTTTGCAAGGCCGCGATGCTGAGGTCGAACACACCTTCACCGCGCTGCTTGTCGACATTGGCGGCCGAGTAGCAGGGCATGGAGGCCACGATGTCCACGCCTTGCTCTGCCAGGAATTCGGCCAGCCCTTCCTGCCCGGGCTCGAGCAGGATGGTCAGGTTGCAGCGGTCGATCACACGCACACCCTGCGCGCGCGCAGTGCGCACCAGCTCGCGAAAGCCCTCATGCAGTTCGGGCGCGCCGCCGGTCAGGTCCAGCGTGCCCAGGCCGCGCGCGACCAGCACCTGCGGGATCAGTGCCAGGGTGTCCGCATCCATCATTTCGGTGCGGTTCGGACCGGCGTTGACATGGCAATGCAGGCAGCTCTGGTTGCATTGGTAGCCGAGGTTGACCTGCAAGGTGTCGAGCTTGCCGCGGCGGATGGCCGGGAAGGGCGTTTTTTTCAACAAGGGGAGGGTGTCGTGCATAAGCGGATGTCCATCAAAAGTCAGGGCAGCAACGCGGCCAGGCGTGCGCGCACCTCGGGGGCCATGGCGTCGGGCTGGGTGACCAGCGCGTTGTGCAAGGCGGTGTGGGCCTCGCTGGCCGGTTGCTCGGCTCCCAGCAGGCGTATCGCCTCGGCCACCACCTGCTGGGCGCGGCCCGCATTTTTCAGCAGGTTGGCCAGCGCCATGTTGGCGTTCACCTGCGCCTCGCGCGGGTGCCAGCAATCGAAATCGGTGACCATGGCCAGTGTGGTGTAGGCGATCTGTGCCTCGCGGGCGAGTTTGGCCTCGGGCATATTGGTCATGCCGATCACGCCCGCGCCCATGCTGCGGTACCAATGGGATTCGGCCAGGCTGGAAAACTGCGGCCCCTCGATACACACATAGGTGCCGCCTTCGTGCAGGGTGACGCCGTGGCCGGAGGCATCGGCAGCCAGCACGCTGCGCACCGCACGCGCCAGCACGCCGGCGGCAGCGGGGCAGACCGGCTGGGCCATGGAGACATGGGCGACCGCGCCCTGGCCGAAGAAAGTGCTGTCCCGGCGCTTGGTCAGGTCGATGAACTGGTCGGGCAGCACCATGTCCAGCGGCTTGAAATCCTCGCGCAGCGAACCCACGGCCGACACCGAGACGATGTAACGCACGCCGAGCTGCTTCATGGCGTGGATGTTGGCGCGGTACGGAACTTCGAAGGGCAGCAGGCGGTGGCCACGCGCATGACGGGCCAGGAACACGGCTGGAACGCCGTGGACGCTGCCGGTGACCAGCACGTCGGAGGGCGCGCCGAAGGGCGTGTCCATCACATGCTCTTGCGCGTCCTGCAACGCGTCCATCTGGTAGAGGCCGCTGCCTCCGATGATGCCTACCAGTGCCTGGGTCATGTGGGGGATTTCCTTGGGGATGGGTGAATGTCAGGCTCAGACAGGGATTTTGAGCGGATTTTGAGGAAGCAGTGTTAGCCTCGCGTTAAACCCATTTTCCTGCTTGGTCGCTGCCGGGCGGGATTTCTTACACCGCCCACGCCTGGTTTTGTAAGAATCGGCGTTTTCGCCCGACAACATCTACAGAACACACACCGGGGACGGACTTGAATTCACGCAAACTTGTCATTGCCGTGCTGCTGCTGGCGGGCATAGGCGCCTTTTTTGCGCTGGATCTGGGCCGTTATTTGAGCCTGGCTTTCCTCAAGCAGAGCCAGATGTCTTTCCAGGCGGTTTTTGAGCAGAAGCCGGTGTGGGTGACGCTGGTGTTTTTTGCGGTTTACGTTGCCGTCACCGGCTTGTCGCTGCCGGGCGCCGTCATCATGACACTGGCGGCTGGCGCCGGTTTTGGTCTGGTGCTCGGGACCATCGTGGTGTCTTTCGCCTCGACCCTGGGGGCGACGCTGGCCATGCTGGCGGCGCGTTACCTGCTGCGGGACAGCATCCAGGCCCGTTTTGGCAAGCGGCTGGACGAGATCAACAAGGGCATAAAGAAAGAGGGTGCGTTTTACCTGTTCTCGCTGCGGCTGATCCCGGTCGTGCCGTTTTTTGCGCTCAACCTGCTCATGGGGCTGACCCGCATCAGAACCTGGACCTATTTCTGGGTCAGCCAGCTCGGCATGCTGGCCGGCGCCGTGGTGTATGTGAATGCCGGCACGCAGATCGCGAAGATCGATTCGCTGCAGTCGATTGCCTCGCCGGCGCTGATCGGCTCCTTTGTGCTGCTTGGTCTGTTGCCACTGGTCGTCAACAAGCTGCTGCAGTTTCTCAAGCGCCGCAAGGTCTATGCACGCTGGGCCAGGGTGCGCCCCACGTCCTTTGACTGCAACCTCATCGTGATCGGCGCCGGCGCCGGTGGTCTGGTCTCGGCCTACATCGCTGCGGTGGTCAAGGCCAAAGTGACGCTGGTGGAAGCCCACAAGATGGGCGGCGACTGCCTGAACTATGGCTGCGTGCCGTCCAAGGCGCTGATCCGCAGCGCCAAGCTGGCGCAGCAGATGCGTCATGGTGCCAGTTATGGCCTGAGCAACAGCACGCCGGTGTTCAGTTTCAAGGCGGTGATGCAGAGGATTCAGGCGGTCATCCGCGCCATTGAACCGCATGACAGCGTCGCGCGTTACACCGGCCTGGGTGTGGAGGTGCTGCAAGGCCATGCGCGCATCGTCAACCCCTGGAGGGTGGAGATCACCCTCAACGACGGCGGCACCCAGATCCTGACAACACGCAGCATCGTGATCGCAGCGGGTGCCCGGCCTCTGGTACCGCCCTTGCCGGGGCTGGAAGAGGCTGGCTATGTGACCAGCGACACCCTGTGGGAGGCTTTTTCGCAACTCGACGAAGTGCCCCGGCGCCTGGTGATCCTCGGCGGCGGACCGATAGGCTGTGAACTGGCGCAGGCCTTTGCCCGGCTGGGTTCGCAGGTCACGCAGGTCGAGATGGCGCCGCGCCTGATGTTGCGTGAAGATGTGGAGGTGTCGGAACTGGCGCGCCAGGCGCTGGCCGCCGATGGTGTGTCGGTGCTGACCGGCCACAAGGCCTTGCGC
Source organism: Polaromonas sp. 39-63-25 (assembly GCF_002278925.1). GTDB lineage: Bacteria > Pseudomonadota > Gammaproteobacteria > Burkholderiales > Burkholderiaceae_C > Polaromonas. The sequence continues at coordinate 136,486 of NZ_NCJH01000015.1, read as the reverse complement.
TGCGAAACCTCGAATGGCGTGAAAACCCTGGTCGTCGAACACGGCGGCAGCGAACAGCGGCTGGACTTTGACCAGCTGATCTGCGCCGTCGGGCGGGTCGCACGGCTGGAGGGCTACGGGCTGGAAGAACTCGGCATCCCGGTGCAGCGGACGGTGGACACCAACGACTACCTGCAGACCATGTACCCCAACATCTATGCGGCGGGCGACGTGGCCGGGCCCTACCAGCTCACCCATGTGGCGGCGCACCAGGCCTGGTACGCCGCGGTCAACGCGCTGTTTGGCGAGTTCAGGCTGTTCAAGGCCGATTACTCGGTCATTCCCTGGACCACCTTCATCGACCCGGAGGTGGCGCGTGTCGGCCTGAACGAACAGGAAGCGCGGGAGAAAAACATCGCCTTTGAAGTGACCCGTTATGGCATGGACGACCTGGACCGAGCCATTGCCGACGGCGAGGCGCGCGGTTTCGTCAAGGTGTTGACGGTGCCGGGCAAGGACACGATTCTGGGCGTGACCATTGTCGGCACCCATGCCGGCGACCTGCTGGCCGAGTATGTGCTGGCCATGCGGCACGGCCTGGGGTTGAACAAGATCCTCTCCACCATCCACACCTACCCGACGCTGGCCGAGGCCAACAAATACGCGGCCGGCGAATGGAAACGCGCGCACCAGCCCCACCGACTGCTCGAATGGGTGCGCCGCTACCACGACTGGAAGCGGGGTTGACATGAAGCGCTGGCTGGCGGTGCGGCTCGCCGGACTGCTGCTGCCCCTGGCCCAGGCGCAGGCGCAGGCGGCAGGACCGGGCCTCTCCGCGTTTTCATCGGCCACTGGAGCGCTGCCACCTGCGCCCTGGCGCGTGGTGGGCGTGCCGGGCGGCAAGATCCCGCTGACCACTTATGCCCTGGTCGAGCTGGACGGGCGCAAGGTGCTGCGGGTCGAGGCAGACAAATCGTATGGCAACCTGGTGCATGACCTGCCTGCGGCGGTGCCCGAGGCCGGGCTGCAGCTGCGCTGGCGCTGGCGGCTGGACGAGGCGCTGCGCGGGGGCGATCTGCGCCGCCGTGAGGGCGACGACAGCCCGCTCAAGGTGTGTGCGCTGTTTGACCTGCCGCTGGCCAGGCTCGGCCTGATCGAGCGCAACCTGCTGCGCCTGGCGCGCGCGGCCAGCGGCGAGAAGCTGCCGTCGGCCGTCCTGTGTTACGTTTGGGACGGCACGCTGGCGCCGGGCACCCTGCTGCCCAATGCCTACAGCGCGCGCGTGCGTTTCATCGTGCTGGACAGCGGCGAGCAGCGCCTGGGTCAGTGGGTGGCTCATTCGCGCGATCTGGCGGCTGATTTCCGCCGCGCCTTTGGCGATGAAAGTGATACGGTGCCGCCACTACAGGCCGTGCTGGTGGGCGCCGATGCCGACAACACCGGTGGTCGCAGCGTGGGCCATGTCGGGGATGTCACACTGTCCCCATGACTTTCCCTTCGAATACACGACCGGGCCTGAAACACCTGGTGCTGCTGGGCGCCGGCCATGCCCATGTGCATGTGCTGCACAGCCTGGCGCAAAACCGGCCGGCCGATCTGAACATCACCGTGATTGCCCCGTACCCGCGCCAGCTGTATTCCGGCATGGTGCCGGGTTTTGTGGCCGGGCATTACAGCCTGGACCAATGTGTCATTCCGCTGGCGGGCCTGCTGGCGGGTTGCGGTGCCCGTTACATTGAGGGCAGCGGCGTGGCTCTCGATGCCGAGGCGAAAACCGTGACGCTGGCCAGCGGTGACACCGTGGCCTGGGACTGGCTGAGCATCAACACCGGGCCGGTGATGGACCGCGAAAGCATCGAGGCGCAGATGCCCGGCGCGCGCGAACACGCGCTGTTTGTGCGGCCCATCGAAGCCTTCGGCCAGTTGTGGCCCCAGGTGGCGGCGCTGGGTCGCAGCCGGCCGATTCATCTGGTGGTGGTGGGGGCGGGCGCGGCGGGGCTGGAACTGGCCATGGCCGCAGCCCATACGCTTCGGAGTGCCGACTACCCGCCCGGTGGCCACGTGAGCCTGGTGACCGGCGGCCCGCCGCCGGCCTGGAACTACCCGGCCGGTGTGCAGCGCCGGGTGGTGCAGGCCCTGCGGCGCCTGCAGATCACGGTGCTGCCTGATGCCTGTGTGGGCATGTCGGCCGGGGAAGTCCAACTGGCCGGCGGCGCGCGCCTGGCCTGCGACGCCCCCTTGCTGGCCGTCGGCGCCCAGGCGCCGGGCTGGCTGGCCGGCAGCGGGCTGGCACTGGACGACGCCGGGTTCGTGGCCGTCAACCGCTTTCAGCAAAGCACCAGCCATGCCCATGTGTTTGCGGCCGGCGATGTGGCCAGCCGCATCGATGCGCCGCATCCGCGCAGCGGTGTTTATGCGGTACGTGCCGGGCCGCCCCTGCTGGCCAACCTGCGCGCTGCATGGCAGGGCCAGCCGCTGCTGCCTTACGCGCCACCCGGGCGCACGCTGAACCTGATTTCCTGTGGCGGGCGTTACGCGATAGCCGCCTGGGGCCAGTTGCACGTGGAAGGGCGCTGGGTGTGGCACCTGAAAGACCGCATCGACCGCGGCTTTGTGGCCCGGTACACCGCGCCGGCCTGACCTGGAACATTCACTGAATTGCTCTGTTTTTGATAGCTGCTTGCGCTTGTGGGATAAGGACTGGAGGCCGAAAAGGCATGAAAAAACCCGCGCAAGGCGGGTTGACTCACAAGCGCGTGGCGTTTACTTCTTGGCGGGCTCGGTCTTGGTGTCGGTTTTGGGCGTCACCGCGGCCTTGACGTCCTTCGCGGTTTCCTTGGCCGCGTCCTTGGTGGCAATGGCAGCACCTTTGACGGTGTCTTTGGTGGCGACCGCGGCATCCTTGGCTTTTTCAGTCATCGGCTTGTCGGCTTTCTTGTCGGCCTTGGCGCCGGCCTTGTAGCTGGTGCCGTTGACGGTCAGGCCATCGGCGGAAAACTTGGCGGCGCTGTCGGTGCCCACACCTTTGACGCGGGTCACAAAGTCATTCCAGTCCTTGAACGGCGCTTTCTTGCGCTCGGAGATGATCAGCGCCGACTTCACCGGACCGATGCCCTTGATGGCGTCAAGTTCGGCCGAGGTGGCGGTGTTGACGTCAACCGCGGCAAAGGCCATGGCGACATACATGGTGGCGACAAAGGCCAACAGTTTCTTGAACATCGGGAAGCTCCTCAAAATGGATGGTTGAAGCAGGTGATCCCTCCCGTGCACCGGGATGTCCTGCGTTTAACGGCTGTTGCAGCCGCCAGGTTGACCAACCCGTGTATTTGCGCTGGATCAACAATGCAGGCGCCGGGAAAGGCATAAGCTGCAGTATCGCCACAAAGAAGCCTCCAGGCGGCGAAAAGGAGCTGAAGATGCCCACTCGTTTGAAAGACTTTGCAACCGCCGTGGTGGCTGTGGTCGAGCCCGAGACCTCGGCGTTGGTGGCCGCCCAGCTGATGCGCAAGCACCATGTCGGCGCGCTTGTCGTTGTCGATGCTGCGCAAAAGAGCCGACCGGTCGGCATCCTGACCGACAGGGATCTGGTGCTCGCCTTGATGGCCGAAGGGCTGGATCCCGAGGTGTTTACCGCCGGAGACATCATGTCCGTCGAACTAGTCCAGGCGACCCCCGAGATGGATGCGATGGACGCGGTGGCACTGATGCGCAGGCACCGGTTGCGACGGCTGGTCATCGTCGATGAGTCGGGCCGGCTGACGGGTGTCGTCACGATGGAGGACATCCTGGCCTTGCTGACGCGGGAGCTGGCCGATCTGGCCGCCGGGGTGATCGGTGCCAGGGACCGGGAATTCGAGCAGCGCGCATGAGGAGAGCCTCATGATGGTTGAGAAGTGGCTTGTTTTTCTTGTGGTCGTTCTCTGGGGCCTTGCCGGGCCTGTGCTTGCCCGGACCAAAACCGATGCCCTGCGCGGCGAACTGCTGTATTCGACCCATTGCATCGGCTGTCACAACGCCCAGCTTCACTGGCGCGACAAAAAGGCGGCCAACAACTGGGCCAGCCTCAAGGCCGAAGTCGAACGCTGGCAGAAAACCTCGGGGCTGGGCTGGCGGGAGGAGGACGTGACCGACGTGGCGCGTTACCTCAACACCCTGTATTACCGTTTTCCCGAGCTGCGGGGCGATGCTGCTTCGACGGCAGACGCCGCCGCACCGGCGCCCGCCCGCTGACGGGCGCTGGTCGCGGGCCGGTCAGGCTTTTGCGGCTTCGCCTTGGGTCAAGGCGCGCATGTAGGCCGCCACGCCGGTCTGCACATCGGCAAACACATGGTCGCAGCCGGCCGCTCGCAGGGCCGTCAGATCGGCTTGGGTGTAGCTCTGGTACTTGCCGACCAGCGCGACGGGGAAATCGATGTAGTCGATCAGGCTGCCGTGCGCGGCTTCTTCCAGCGTCAGCGGCGCATCGCCCTGCTGCTGGCGCAGGGTGTTGACGACGGCCAGCGCCACATCGTTGAAGGGCTGGGCACGGCCAGTGCCGAGGTTGAAAATGCCGGACTTTCCGGGGTTGTCGAAAAACCAGAGATTGACGGCCACGATGTCGTCGATGAACACGAAGTCGCGCATCTGCCCGCCACGGCCGTAACCGCCGTACTCGCCGAACAGCTTGACCTTGCCTTCGGCGCGGAACTGGTTGAACTGGTGAAAGGCGACACTGGCCATGCGCCCCTTGTGCTGCTCACGCGGGCCGTACACATTGAAATAGCGAAAGCCGGCGACCTGGGTGGCCGTGCCGGAAAAACCGGTTCCCAGTTCGCGCCGCAGCCGCTGGTCGAACAGCAGCTTGGAGTAGCCGTAGACATTGAGCGGCTTCTCGAACTCGGGTGACTCACGGAAGGTGTCCGACCCACCGTAGGTCGCGGCCGAGGAGGCGTAGAGCAGCCGGGTGCGCTGTTCCTGGCAGGCGGCAAACAAGTCGCAGGACAGCGCGTAGTTGTTGTCCATCATGTACTTGCCGTCGCTCTCCATGGTGTCGCTGCAGGCACCCTCGTGGAAAACCGCCTCGACGTTGCCAAAGGCGGATTCGGCAAACAGTTCGTAGAAATCGTCGGCGTCGATGTAGTCGGCGATCTGCAGGTCGGCCAGGTTGCGGAACTTGTCGCCGTCGGTCAGGTCATCGACGGCAATGATGTTGTCGATGCCGCGGGCATTGAGTCCCTTGATGAGGTTGGAGCCGATAAAACCTGCGGCACCCGTGACGACGATTTTCATGTTTGTTCCTTGTGTTCAGGGCGCGGCAAACAGCTCGCCGTAGCTGACCGTCGCCGTGCCGAATTTGCCGACCACGATGCCGCCGGCGCGGTTGGCCACCGGGACGGCGTCGCGCAGGCTCAGGCCGGCGGCAGCCATCGCGGCCAGGGTGCCGATCACGGTGTCGCCGGCCCCGGTCACGTCGAAAACCTCGCGCGCCAGTGCCGGCACATGCAGCTGGCCTTGGGCGTCGAACAGCGTCATGCCTTCTTCACTGCGCGTCAGCAGCAGGGCCTGCAGCTTGAGGACCTCGCGCAGGTTCTGCGCCTTGCGCTGCAGGTCGGCTTCATCCTGCCAGGGGCCGATGACCTGCTCGAGTTCGGCGCGGTTCGGGGTGATGGCCGTGGCGTTCTGGTAACGCGAATAGTCCGAGCCCTTGGGGTCGACCAGCACCACCTTGCCGGCGGCGCGGGCCTGCGCAATCATCAGGCCGATGTGCGCCAGACCACCTTTGCCGTAGTCGGAAAACAGCACCGTGTCATGCGCCGGCAGCAGTTTTTCGAACTCGGCCGACTGCGAGGCCAGCACCTCGTTTTCGGGCGTGTTTTCAAAATCCAGGCGCAACAGCTGCTGCTGGCGGCCGATCACGCGCAGCTTGACCGTGGTCTTGAGCTGCGGGTCGCGGCCGAAGCAGGGCGTGATGCCCGAGCCGGCCACCAGGGCCTCGAGCTGGTGGCTGGCCTCGTCGTCGCCGACCACGCTCAGCAGCGAGGCGCGCGCGCCCACAGTCACGATGTTATAGGCCACGTTGGCCGCGCCGCCCATGCGTTCTTCCTGGCGCGTGACACGCACCACCGGCACAGGCGCTTCCGGCGAGATGCGGTCTACCGCCCCGTACCAGTAGCGGTCCAGCATGGCGTCGCCGACCACCAGCACGCGGGCCTTGGCTAGCTGTTCGCGGGACAGAGTTAAAGATGTGGTCATGTTGAGAGAATCTTATTCAAGCGGACGCCGCGGAACCGGCTTTGCCGGGCCGCTGGTGTCCGCCCCCTGCAAGGGGGAAGGCAAGCGAAGCGCAGCCACGGGGGTGTTCATAACTCTTCGATGCGCCGGGCAGGGTAGCTGTCCCAGGCCTGGCAGCCGGGGCAGTGCCAGAAGTGCTGCGTCGCTTCGAAACCGCAGGCGGCGCAGCGGTAACGCATCAGGGGCTTGGTGGCCTGGTCGAGCGCGCGCTGCACCATGCTGTGTTCGTGCTCGCTGCCCAGTTTTTCACCGGCAATCCATTTGGCCGCTGCCACCAGCGAGGCTTCTCGCTCGAGGTGCCGGCCGTACCATTGGCGCGGATCGGCGGACTCTGTATCGAGTTTGACGATGGCCTCGATCACGTCAATCGACGGCAGCTGGGCATAGTTGGCCTTCAGCAGGTCCAGCGCGGCCGCTTGCTGGCCGCTTTGCTGTGCAATGTTGACGAGCAGGCCGGCTGCCAGCGGCAAGGCCTGGGGGGCGGTTCGCTCCAGCTGGCGCAGGGTTGCAAACGCATCCGCATGTTGACCCAGCTGGGTCTGGAGCTTGGCCAGGTCGATCAGCGGGCGCGGTGAGGCCGGCGCCATGACGGCCGCCTGTTGCAGGCTGTCGAGCGCCTGGCCGGTATCGCCGGAAGCTGCCGCCGACACCGCCTGTTCGCACAGGTAGTGGGCCTGCCGGGCGCTGAAGCTGCCGTGGCTGGCGCTGTCGAGCTTGGCGGCGATATCGGTGGCGTGTGTCCAGTCGCGCGAGCGTTCATAAATCGACAGCAGAGCCAGCCTGGCTTCTTCTTCATAAGTCGTGCCTTCGAGCTTTCGCAGCGCCACCTCCGCGCGGTCCAGCAGGCCGGCCTTGAGGAAATCCAGTGCCAGCGCGTGCTGCGCACGGTCGCGCTCGGTCTGGGTCAGGTCGCCGCGCGACATCAGGTGCTCGTGTACACGCACGGCCCGCTCGTATTCGCCACGGCGGCGAAACAGGTTGCCCAGTGCGAAGTGCAGCTCGGAGGTGTCGGGGTCGTTCTGGACGGCTTCAATAAAGGCGTCAATCGCCTGGTCCTGCTGTTCGTTGAGCAGGAAATTGAGACCGCGGAAGTAAGCTTTAGGCGCCTGCCGGTTTTCGATGCGCATCTGCCTCAGATCGAGGCGGGAGGCCAGCCAGCCCAGCGTGAAGGCAATCGGAAACCCGAGCAGAACCCAGGTGAAATCAAAGTCCATGGTGCATGGTGGAGGGGTTCTCGCCGAGTTGGCTCTGCTGGCTGGCGCGCACGTTTTTGCGTTTTTTCCACCAGCGCGGCATCATCATCAGGATGCCGGTGGCCAGCCCGCAGGCAAACGTGACCAGCACGACCAGCACCAGGGGCGCCTGCCACAGCGTACCGAAAAAGAAATACACGGAAACGGCTTGCTGGTTGTTCAGCGCGAACGCAAAAAGCGTAAAAAAAATGGCTGCCTTGAGCAGCCACATGAGGTATTTCACTACAGGTCCCCTTGTGGTCCGGCAATTGTAGCCAGCACCAGGCAGGGCGCCGTTATTTGGCCGGAGGGGCCAGCATTTCTTCGGTCCGGGTATCCACCGCTTCGCGCAGGGCCTTGCCCGGCTTGAAATGGGGAACACGTTTTTCCGGAATCGCAACGCTTTCGCCAGAGCGCGGGTTGCGGCCCATGCGCGGCGGACGCCGGTTGATCGAAAAACTGCCAAAACCACGAATCTCTATGCGGTGCCCACGCACCAGTGCATCGCTCATGGCGTCAAGAATCGTCTTGACGGCATATTCGGCATCGCGGTGGGTCAGCTGGCTGAAACGTGCAGCCAGTTCCTCGACAAGATCGCTTCGGGTCATAAAAATGGGGGGACAGAGAAATGGCGTGCCGTTCCGGGGAGCGGGCACGCCATGTCTCAGGGGTCCGGTTTACTTCTCGTTGTTGTCCAGCTTGGCGCGCAGCAGGGCGCCCAGGTTGGTCAGGCCGGCGCTTTCACGCGAAGACTGCTGGCTCAGGGAAGCCATGGCTTCCTGCTGGTCAACGTTGTCCTTGGCTTTGACCGACAGCTGGATGTTGCGGGTCTTGCGATCCACGTTCACCACGACTGCGGAGACTTCGTCGCCTTCTTTCAGCACGTTGCGTGCGTCTTCGACGCGGTCACGGCTGATTTCGCTGGCGCGCAGGTAACCGATGATGTCTTCGCCCAGATCGATCTCGGCGCCCTTGGCGTCAACCGTCTTGACCTTGCCGGTCACAACCGCACCCTTGTCGTTGATCGACACGAAGGTGGTGAACGGGTCGGAATCGAGCTGCTTGATGCCCAGGGAGATACGCTCGCGGTCCACGTCAACGGCCAGCACGATGGCTTCGACTTCCTGGCCCTTTTTGTAGTTGCGAACGGCGGCTTCGCCGGGTTCGTTCCACGAGAGGTCGGACAGGTGCACGAGGCCGTCGATACCGGCAGCCAGGCCCACAAAGACGCCGAAGTCGGTGATCGACTTGATCGGGCCCTTGACGCGGTCGCCGCGCTTGGTGTCCTGGGCAAATTCCTGCCACGGGTTGGCCTTGCACTGCTTCATGCCCAGGCTGATGCGGCGCTTGTCCTCGTCGATTTCCAGAACCATGACTTCGACTTCGTCGCCGAGGTTGACGAGCTTGCTCGGGGCCACGTTCTTGTTGGTCCAGTCCATTTCGGACACGTGGACCAGGCCTTCGATGCCCGGCTCGAGTTCCACAAACGCGCCGTAGTCGGCGATGTTGGTGATCTTGCCGAACAGGCGGGTGCTCTGCGGATAGCGGCGGTTCACGCCCATCCATGGGTCGTCGCCCATCTGCTTCAGACCCAGGGACACGCGGTTTTTCTCGGTGTCGAACTTCAGGATCTTGGCCACGATTTCCTGGCCAGCCGTCACCACTTCGCTCGGGTGACGCACACGGCGCCATGCCATGTCGGTGATGTGCAGCAGGCCGTCGATGCCGCCCAGGTCAACGAAGGCACCGTATTCGGTGATGTTCTTGACGATACCCTTGACGGCGGAGCCTTCTTTCAGGGTTTCCATCAGCTTGGCGCGTTCTTCGCCCATGGACGCTTCTACAACCGCACGGCGTGACAGCACGACGTTGTTGCGCTTGCGGTCGAGCTTGATGACCTTGAATTCCATGGTCTTGTTCTCGTACGGAGACAAGTCCTTGACGGGGCGGGTGTCGATCAGCGAGCCGGGCAGGAAGGCACGGATGCCGTTGACCAGGACGGTCAGGCCGCCCTTGACCTTGCCGCTGGTCTGGCCGGTGACGAATTCGCCGGATTCCAGGGCTTTTTCCAGGCTCATCCACGAGGCCAGGCGCTTGGCCTTGTCGCGGGACAGCAGGGTGTCGCCGTAACCGTTTTCGACCGAGTCGATGGCCACGGAGACAAAGTCGCCGACCTGGACTTCGAGTTCGCCCTGGTCGTTCTTGAATTCTTCGAGGGGGACATAAGCCTCGGATTTGAGTCCGGCATTCACAACCACGTGGTTGTGATCAATACGCACTACCTCGGCGGTAATGACTTCGCCCGTACGCATTTCGGAGCGTTTCAGCGATTCTTCAAAGAGGGCGGCAAAAGATTCAGACATTGATTTTCCTAGTCCACAGAGCAGGTTTCCGACGGCACCATTGCTATCGTTTTTAGAGCTGACTGCGGCGGTTGTGTGCGGGTGACCGCGGTTAAGTTAGTGATCCTGCCGACCGAGGCACTGGCGTGCCTACAAAAATGTATGAGGGTCAGAAGGGCCGGGTGCCTTGCCAGAGTTGCAACACCCGGTCTACCGATTCTTCAATCGACAGCTCGGAGTTGTCCAGTAGCACAGCGTCATCAGCAGGCTTCAAAGGGGCGGATTGCCGTGACATGTCACGCGCGTCCCTTGCCTCCAAATCCTGCTCAATCGCGGCTATTGTAGCCGGAATTCCCTTTGAAATCAATTGCTTATGGCGTCGTTCCGCCCGGTGCCGGGCGCTCGCCGTCAGGAAGATTTTCAGCGCGGCGTCCGGGAAAATCACGGTGCCCATGTCCCGCCCATCGGCCACCAGCCCCGGCAACTGCCGAAAGCCCCGCTGCAACTCGGTCAGGGCGTCGCGCACGGCGGGATGCACCGACACCCGGGAGGCGGCCATGCCGGCGGCTTCGCTGCGGATGGCGTCCGACACGTCTTTCTGGCCCAGAAACACCTGTTCGCCCTGAAAACGCACCGGCAGGGTGCGCGCGACGGCGGCGACGCCGGCTTCGTCATCGAGCGCCACGCCGGCACGGCCGGCGGCAAACGCGGTCAGGCGGTACAGGGCGCCGGAATCGAGGTAGTGGTAGCCGAGACGGTGCGCCACCAGGGCGGCCAGCGTGCCTTTGCCCGACGCGGTGGGGCCATCGACACAGATCACCGGGATCAGCCGGCGCTCGGTCACCGACACCGAAAACAGGGCTTCGAAGTAGTCCGGAAAGGTCTTGGCGACACATTTCGGGTCCAGAATGCGCACCGGCAGACGCGCCGGGTTGAAGGCCGCCAGCGAAAAACACATGGCCACGCGGTGATCGTCGTAGGTGTGGATGGGGGCGGTGCGCCACTGGATTGGCGGCGTGATGCGGATGTAGTCGGCGCCTTCCTCCACGCCGGCCCCCAGCTTGCGCAACTCGCAGGCCATGGCGGCGATGCGGTCGGTTTCCTTGACGCGCCAACTGGCGATGTTGCTCAGCGTGGTGGTGCCGTCCGCGTACAGCGCCATCACGGCCAGCGTCATTGCCGCATCGGGGATGTGGTTGCAGTCCAGGGTGATGGCCTTGAGCGGCCAGGCGCCGCGGGAGATACGCAGGGTATTGGGTGTGCTGGCTATGTGTGCGCCCATCATCCGCGCGGCTTCCACAAAACGGATGTCGCCCTGGATGGAGTCCGCACCCACCCCCACAATTTCGATGCCATTTTGGCCTGAAGCCACCGCTGCTATTGCGCCAAGCGCTATGAAATAGCTAGCGGATGAAGCGTCCCCTTCGACATGGATCTCGCCGGGCGACCGGTAGCGGCTGCCGGCCGGAATGGTGAAACGCCGCCAGCTCTCGCGCTGGACGGCGATGCCGAAACGCGCCAGCAGGTTCAGCGTGATCTCGATGTAGGGGCGAGAGATCAGCTCGCCGACCACGTCGATGTGAATAGCGCGTGTGGCCACCAGCGGCAGGGCCAGCAGCAGGGCGGTCAGGAACTGGCTGGAGACGTCGCCGCGCACGCGGATGGGCGCATCCAGTGAGAGCTGGCCGGTACGGATACGCAGCGGCGGAAAACCGTTTTCGCCCAGATAGTCAATGGCGCAACCCAGGCCGCGCAGGGCATCGACCAGGTCGCCAATCGGACGCTCATGCATGCGCGGCACGCCCGACAGTTCAAAGTCTCCACCCAGCAGCGCCAGCGCCGCCGTCAGCGGTCGCATGGCGGTGCCCGCGTTGCCGAGATAGAGCTTGGCCTGCCTTTGCGCCAGCTGGCCGCCCAGGCCGTCGATGACGGCGCTGTTGCCGCTTTGTGCCACCGTGCAGCCGAGCTGGCGCAGCGCGGCCAGCATCACGGCAGTGTCGTCGGAAGCGAGCAGGTCATGCACCGTGGTGCGGCCTTCGCTCAGCGCCGCGAGCAGCAGGACCCGGTTGGAAATGCTTTTGGAGCCGGGCAGGCGCACGCTACCGCCGGCACCCGTCAATGCTGGAATGTCCAGGAACTCGGTATCGAACATGGCCCCGCGCCTACTTGAGGGCTTTGGGGGGGGTGATCCGCCAGTTGGCGCGGGTATGGCTGGCATGGTCGATACCTGCTTCCAGTGCATCGCCGTCGCCGCTGCTGATCAGCTTTTCAAGCGAATGCAGGGTGGCCTGGAAAATCTTCGACTGCTCCAGCAACTCCTCCCGGTTGGCAATCAGGATGTCCCGCCACATTTTGGGGTCGCTCGCCGCAATGCGGGTGAAGTCGCGAAACCCCGGGCCGGCCAGCGACAGGTAGTCCTTGCCCTGGGCCTGGCCGGAGATGCTGTTGATCAGTGCAAACGCGATCAGGTGCGGCAGATGGCTGACGGCGGCATACGCGGCGTCATGCGACTGGGGCGACATCTTGACGACGTTGCAGCCCAGCGCCGTCCAGACATCCACGGCTTTCTGAAGCTGAACCGTGAAGGTGCGTTCGATCGGCGTCAGGATGACCTGCTTTCCGGTGTACAGGTCCGCATCGGCATGTTCGACGCCAGAAACTTCCTTGCCGGTGATCGGATGGGCCGGCACAAAACAGCCGAGGTGGTCGCGCAGCACCCGGCGCGCGGCGTCCACGACATCGCGCTTGGTGGAGCCGACGTCCATGATCAGCGTTGTCGGGGTCACGAGATGGCGGATGGCCTTGAAGGTGGCCTCGGTGGCGGACACAGGCACGGCCAGCAGCACGATGTCAGCACCGGAGACCGCCAGCAATGCCGAAGGCGCTTCCACGTCGATCACGCCCATCTGGCGCGCGCGCTCGGTCGTGGACGGCGACTTGCTGTAACCCACCACCCGTTTGACCAGACCTGCGCGTTTGAGCGCCAGCGCAAAGGAGCCACCCATCAGGCCGCAGCCTATCAATCCCAGTTGTTCAAACATGTCGGGGGGCCGTGGTTACTTGCAATTGCGTCATGGTTTCAGTCGCTGACCGGATAGGTGCCCAGCACTTTGTAGAACGCACAGAGCTGCTGCAGGTCTTTCAGGGCCGCTGCCACGTTGGGTTGCGAAGGGTGACCCTGCAAGTCGATGTAGAAAAAATACTCCCACTGGCCCGAGCGGGCAGGGCGCGATTCGAAGCGTGTCATCGACACACCATGGGTTTTCAGGGGAACCAGGATGTCGTGCACAGCACCTGGCTTGTTCGGAACCGACACGATCAGGCTGACGCAGTCCTTGCCCGACGCCTGCGGCGCGCCCAGCACCTGCGGCAGGCAGATCACGGCAAAGCGGGTGCGGTTGAACGCGTCGTCCTGGATCGCGTGAGCCGCAATGTGCAGGCCGAATTCGGCACCCGCCCGTTCGCTGGCGATACCGGCCCACGCGGGGTTGCTGGCCGCCAGGCGGGCGCCTTCGGCATTGCTGGAGACCGCGCGCCGCTCGGCATGGGGCAGATGCGTGGCGAGCCAGCCCTGGCATTGCGCCAGTGCCTGTGCGTGGGCCAGCACGACCTCGATGCCGTCTAACGACGCCGTCAGGCGCAGCAGGTTGTGGCGCACCAGCAGGCTGGTTTCGCCCACCACATGCAGGGGTGAATTCAGGAACAGGTCCAGCGTGCGTGTCACCACGCCTTCGGTGTTGTTTTCCACAGGCACCACCCCGAACTGGGCGGTGCCGGCCGTCGCGGCGCGAAACACCTCGTCAAAACTGGCGCAGGGCACGTGTTCGATGCTGGAGCCGAAAAACAGCACGGCTGCCTGCTCGCTGAAGGTGCCAGCAGGGCCGAGGTAGGCCACGCGCTGGGGTGCTTCGAGCGCGCGGCAGGCCGACATGACTTCGCGCCAGATGTGGGCGATGTTGTCCCCTTTGAGCGGGCCGGGATTGGCCGCCTGCAGCCCCTGGATGACCTGGGCCTCACGTTCCGGCCTGAAGACCGGCGATCCGTCCTGGCGTTTGATCTCGCCGACCTCGTTGGCCAGCGAGGCACGCTGGTTCAGGAGCGCCAGCAGTTGCTGGTCGACAGAATCGATTTTTACGCGAAGTTGCTGAAGACTTTGGGTCATGGATAAGGCGTCTCAGGCCCGGCGGGCAGGAGGGCGTCGCACAGGTGGAAGGTTGGGCGACGGCGCGCCGGCTTGGGGAAACAGCCCCGCGTCATTTCTTCGCGGGTTTGGCCGCGGGGGCGGCGCCTGCAGGCTTCGCTGCGGGTGCGGCGCCGACGATTTTGGTGGCGGTTTCGTTGAACTGCTTGGCGCGGGCCTGGATCTCGGTTCTGGAGGACTCCACCAGTTGTTTCACGAAGACATTGACCAGATCGGGCGTGGTTGCCTTGTATTTCTTTACGGCAGGGGAGTCGAAGAAAGCGGTGAGTTGCTTGAGTTCTTCCAGGGTAAAGCGGTCCATGTAGGCCGGTACCAGGGCATCCTTGTTGGCCTGACTGACCTTGCTGCCGATGATCTTGTTGGCATCTGCGGCGAACTTGGCAAGCTCGGCGTTGAGGTCCTCGGTGGCCTTGGCCTGCTTGGCTTTGGGAACGGAGGTTTCCAGCCTGGATTCCCAGCCGGAGATCAGGTCCTGGGTGGCGCTGCCGGCCAGTTGTTCGACCAGGCTGTCCAGGTCGGGGCCCTGCTGCAGGGCGACGAGCCGGGTGGCCCACTCGAGCTTGGGGTCGGTCGTCTGGGCCTGACTCGCGGCCGAGAAGGCGCAGCCAGCAATCAGGAGGGTGGTGAGCAGCTTTTTCATCAATTCGTTTCCGGGTTGGAGGCAGGTGCGCCTGTGTCAGTGTCGGTTTCATTGTCGTCCAGGCTGGCGTCGTTTTCCACGATGCGCTGCAGGCCGCTGAGCTGGGAGCCTTCGTCGAGGCCGATCAGCGTGACGCCCTGGGTGGCGCGGCCCATCTCCCGGATTTCGCTGACACGGGTACGAACCAGCACACCCTTGTCGGTGATCAGCATGATTTCGTCGTCCACGTGCACCAGGGTGGCTGCGACCACCTTGCCATTGCGCTCGCTTTGCTGGATGGCAATCATGCCTTTGGTGCCACGGCCGTGGCGCGTGTATTCCTGGATGGAGGTGCGTTTGCCGTAGCCGTGCTGGGTGGCCGTCAGAACGCTTTGTTCTTCATCTTCCGCGACCAGCATGGCGATCACGCCCTGGCCGTCGTCGAGCGTCATGCCGCGCACGCCGCGGGCATTGCGGCCCATGGGACGCACGTCGTTTTCATCGAAACGCACCGCCTTGCCACCGTCCGAGAACAGCATCACATCGTGCTTGCCATCGGTGAGTGCGGCGCCTATCAGGTAGTCGCCGTCGTCGAGGTCCACGGCAATGATGCCGGCCTTGCGCGGGTTGCTGAAGTCTTCGAGCGGGGTTTTCTTGACCGTGCCCATGCTGGTGGCCATGAACACATACTGGTCCGCAGGGAAGCTGCGTTTTTCGCCGGTCAGCGGCAGCACCACCGTGATTTTTTCGCCTTCCTGCAGCGGGAACATGTTGACGATGGGACGGCCACGCGAGCCACGCGAGCCAGCCGGCACTTCCCACACCTTGAGCCAGTAAAGCCGGCCGCGGTTGGAAAAACACAGGATGTAGTCGTGCGTGTTGGCGATGAAGAGCTGGTCGACCCAGTCGTCTTCCTTGGTGGCCGTGGCGAGCTTGCCGCGGCCGCCGCGCTTTTGCGCCCGGTATTCGGAAAGCGGCTGGCTCTTGATGTAGCCGGTGTGCGAGAGCGTCACCACCATGTCCGTCGGCGTGATCAGGTCTTCGGTGCTCAGGTCAAACGAACTGTGCTCGACCTGGCTGCGGCGCAGGCCCAGCTTGGACTGGCCGAACTCCTGGCGGATGACAGCGAGTTCTTCGCCGATGATGGTCGAGACACGTTCCGGACGCGCCAGGATGTCGAGCAGATCGTCGATTTCCGCCATGACCTCCTTGTACTCGGCAACGATCTTGTCCTGCTCCAGGCCGGTCAGGCGCTGCAGGCGCATCTGCAGGATTTCCTGGGCCTGGGTTTCGGACAGGCGGTACAGGCCGTCGCTGCCCATGCCGAAGTCCTTCTCCAGCCCGTCCGGGCGATAGTCGTCGGCGTTGACCACGCCGCCGTCCGCGCGGGTGCGTGTCAGCATCTCGCGTACCAGGCTGCTGTCCCAGGGACGCAGCATCAGCTCGGCCTTGGCGACCGGCGGTGTCGGCGCGTTGCGGATGATCGCGATGAAATCGTCGATGTTGGCCAGCGCGACGGCCAGGCCCTCGAGCACATGGCCGCGCTCGCGCGCCTTGCGCAGCGTGAACACCGTGCGCCGCGTGACCACCTCGCGGCGGTGCGACAGGAACACCTGGATCAGGTCTTTCAGGTTGCACAGCTTGGGTTGGCCGTTGACCAGCGCCACCATGTTGATGCCGAAGGTGTCCTGCAGCTGCGTCTGCTTGTACAGGTTGTTCAGCACCACCTCGGGCACTTCGCCGCGCTTGAGCTCGATGACCAGGCGCATGCCGGACTTGTCGCTTTCGTCCTGGATGTGGCTGATGCCCTCGATTTTTTTCTCGTGGACCAGCTCGGCCATGCGTTCCTGCAGCGTCTTCTTGTTGACCTGGTAGGGAAGCTCGTCAACGATGATGGACTGGCGCTGGCCTTTGTCGATGTCCTCGAAGTGGCAGCGCGCACGCATGACGACCTTGCCGCGGCCGGTGCGGTAACCGTCCTTGACCCCGTTGATGCCATAAATGATGCCGGCGGTGGGGAAGTCGGGCGCGGGGATGATCTCCATCAGCTCGTCGATGCTGGCCTGGGGGTTCTTCAGCAGGTGCAGGCAGGCATCAACGACCTCGTTGATGTTGTGCGGCGGGATGTTGGTGGCCATGCCCACGGCAATGCCGCCGGAGCCATTGATCAGCAGGTTGGGAATGCGGGAGGGGAGAACCAGCGGCTCCTTTTCGCTGCCGTCGTAGTTGGGCCCGAAATCGACGGTTTCCTTGTCGATGTCGGTCAGCATCTCCTGGGCGATCTTGGACAGGCGCACCTCGGTGTAACGCATGGCCGCGGCGCTGTCGCCGTCCACCGAGCCGAAGTTGCCCTGGCCGTCCACCAGCATGTGGCGCATGGAAAAGTCCTGGGCCATGCGGACAATCGCGTCATAGACTGACTGGTCGCCATGCGGGTGGTACTTGCCGATCACGTCGCCGACGATACGGGCCGATTTCTTGTAAGGCCGGTTCCAGTCGTTGTTGAGCTCATGCATCGCAAACAGCACGCGTCGGTGCACCGGCTTGAGGCCATCGCGCGCATCGGGCAGGGCGCGACCCACGATCACGCTCATCGCGTAATCCAGGTAGCTGCGCCGCATCTCCTCTTCAAGACTGATGGGCAGGGTTTCTTTGGCAAACTGGGTCATGAGAGGCCTGAAAAGGGTAATGCAATGCGCAGGGAGATAAGCCTGCTGATTTTAAGGCCTGTGCCGGGTTCGATCGGGGTGTGGCAAGTCCGCAACAAAAAACAAAGATTCTCGAATCTCTGTCAGACGAAGCCGATAGGGCGCTTGAACGGTCAATGAGCTATGGCACAATAACTGTAACGCTTTGAGTGATGGTCACTTACGGCGTGTATCCAATCGCAGCCAGTCTGCGGCTTTTCTCTAGAGGAGAACCATGAAGAAACTCAACAAAGTGGCAATGTTGTTTGCTTCCGCAGCGCTTGCAACCGCCGCTGGTGCACAAACAATTGACAACTGGAAAAACGGCACCAATGAGCTGGTCTGGAAAAACGGCACCAACGAGTACTGCTGGCGTGATTCCAACTGGACCCCGGCTACTGCCGCTCCAGGTTGCGACGGTGCTATCGTTCCTGCAGCTCCTGCTTCGGCTCCCGTCGCCGCAGTTCCTGCCAAGCCAGCTGCTCCCAAGCCGGTAGCTCCTCCTGCAGCGACCAAGGTCACCTACGCTGCTGACGCGTTCTTCGACTTCGACAAGTCTGTGCTCAAGCCTGAAGGCAAAGCCAAGCTTGACGACCTGGTCGGCAAGATCAAGGGCATCAACTTGGAAGTCATCATTGCTGTCGGTCACACCGATGCAGTGGGTAGTGATTCCTACAACCAGAAACTGTCGGTTCGCCGCTCGGAGTCTGTCAAGTCTTATCTGGTGTCCAAGGGCATCGAGAAAAACCGCGTCTACACCGAAGGCAAGGGCGAGAAACAGCCAGTTGCTGACAACAAGACCAGCGAAGGCCGCGCGAAGAACCGTCGCGTGGAAATCGAAGTGGTTGGTACCCGCGCCAACAAGTAATCCTTCAAGGATCGCTTAAAAAACCGCGCTACGGCGCGGTTTTTTTATGGGCGGGCGATAATCAGATCCATGCACACCACTGAAAACGCAGACCCGGCCGAACTGGCCAAATTTTCCGATCTGGCCCATCGCTGGTGGGACACCGAGAGCGAGTTCCGCCCCCTGCACCAGATCAATCCCTTGAGACTTGGCTGGATTGAGGGCCTGGCGCCGCTCCAGGGCAAGCGCGTCCTCGATATCGGCTGCGGTGGTGGCATTCTTGCCGATTCCATGGCTCGCCGGGGCGCCCAGGTTCTGGGCATCGACCTGGCGAGCAAGGCGTTGAAAGTGGCGCAGCTTCATGCGCTCGAGGCCAATACCCAGGGCGTCGAGTACCGGGAGATCAGTGCGGAGGCACTGGCATCCGAACAGCCGGGAAGCTTTGATGTGGTCACCTGCATGGAAATGCTCGAGCATGTGCCTGACCCGTCCTCCGTGGTGCGGGCTTGCGCGACGCTGGTCAAGCCCGGTGGCCAGGTTTTCTTTTCCACGATCAACCGCAATGCCAAAGCCTTTCTGTTTGCCATCGTCGGCGCGGAGTACGTGCTGAGCCTGCTGCCGCGCGGCACCCACGAATACGCCAAGTTCATCAAACCCAGCGAACTGGCTGCTTATTGCCGCCTTGCCGGGCTCGATCTGCAGCAGACCAAAGGCATGGAATACAACCCGTTGACCGGGCATTACTGGCTCAGCGCCGACACCAGCGTCAATTACATGCTGGCCACGCAGAAGCCCTGAGTGATGGGGCCGATATTCAACGGTATTGAGGCTGTGCTGTTCGATCTGGACGGCACGCTGATCGACAGTGCGCCCGACCTGGGCGCTGCCGCGGACAAGATGCGCACCGACCGCGGTCTGGCGTCGCTGCCGCTGGCCGACTACCGGCCCATGGCCGGTGCGGGTGCGCGCGGCATGATTGGCATTGCTTTTGGGCTGTCGCCTGACGATGATGGTTTCGGTGACCTGAAAGAAGAGTTTTTCGCCAATTACGAAGCCTGCATGACCGAGCGCACCTATGCCTTCGACGGCGTGGCCGAGCTGATTGCGCAAATTGACCGGTCCGGACTCAAATGGGGTGTGGTGACCAACAAATCGGCGCGTTTTACCCTGCCGCTGACGCGCCGGATGCCGCTGTTTGAGTCCGCGCAGACCATCATCAGCGGCGACACCACTCCCCACGCCAAGCCGCATCCGGCGCCGCTGCTGGAAGCCGCCCGTCAGCTCCAGCTCCATCCCGGGCGTTGTGTCTATGTCGGTGATGACGAGCGGGACATCGTCGCCGGGCGCGCCGCCGGCATGCCGACCGTGGCCGCGGCCTATGGTTACCTCGGTGCGCTGGCCGATACCCGGCACTGGAAAGCCGACGCCACCATTGTTTCGCCGTCATCCCTCTTGTGATTCAAACAAACTAACTGCAAACGACGAACGTTTCGCACTCGCTGCTTAATTGCCAGTGAGCTTTACAACAGCAGGCCGATGGGCTGGGCAAGGGGTGTTTAGCGCAAGTTGAACGCTCCCGGCTGTAAAGATAATTTCATCGGCTGGCTCCGGGCTGGGTACCTTAACCCGGGGCGAGAAAATAGGGTGCTGGCGTCCTGTATAGCGTGCGACTGCGCGATACAGGTGGCGAGACTCAAATCAGACCGCTAAACATGTAGATCTGCCCGAACAAGGCTTGCGGACGGGGGTTCAAATCCCCCCAGCTCCACCATACGCCGAGACAAAGGCCGCTAACTAGAGATGGTTCGCGGCCTTTTTCTTTGGTTAATCGCAGCCCGCCCGTCCAACAGCCGGTTTTTTCGCGCCCCGCCGGCAACCCGCCGCCTCAGCTTCTGTCAGAGCTGGGACTCCAGCAGCAGCGCCAGCCGCTCCATGAATTTTTCCCTGAGAGGGCGGTTCGCCCATTCCTCGTAGGTGATCTGCCGGGAGCGCTTCAGGTCGTCCTCAAACACCCGGGTCTGCCGCGCTGCAAAGGTTTCGTCGTAGACATTGAGGTTGGCCTCGTCGTTGAGGCGAAAGGAGCGGTTGTCGAAGTTGGTCGAGCCGACCGATACCAGCAGCTGGTCCACGATCATGACCTTGCAGTGGTACATGGTGGGCTGGTACTCGTAGATCTGCGCGCCGGCCTGTAGCAGTGACCCCCAGCTGCCGCGCGACGCCGCACGCACGGTGTCCGTGTCGATGATTTCTCCGGGCGTGATGATGCGGATCTTCACGCCGCGTTTGAGCGCATCGGTCAGGGCGCGGGTGGTGAGCTCGTCGGGGACAAAGTACGCGGTCGACAGGTCGATGCTTTTCCCGGCCGCCGTGATGGACAGCTGGTACATCAGCTGCATGCTTTCGCTGCCGCCCGAGGGTGAACTGGAAAACACCTGGGCGTCGCTGCTGCCGACCGCCAGCAGGGCCGGGAAGTAGGCTTCGCCGTGCATCACCTTGCCGGTGACCTTGAGCCAGTTGTCCATGAACACAGCCTGCATCTGGGCGACGGCCGGGCCCTCGATCTGGAAGTGGGAGTCGCGCCAGTGCTCGGCGTCCTGGCCGGCACCGGTCCACTTGGGCGCAATGCCCACGCCTCCGGTGAAGCCGGTCTTGCCGTCCACGACCAGCAGCTTGCGGTGGGTGCGGTTGTTCATGCGTGCCAGGTTGTACCAGTGCGGCTTGTGAAATTTTCGGATTTCCACGCCGGCCGCTTCCATCTCCTGCAGAAACGAGGCATCGATCTTGGCACTGCCGACCCAGTCCAGCAGCACATGCACCTTCACGCCGGCCCGGGCACGTTCGGCCAGAGCGTCGGCAAACTGGCGGCCCACATCGCCGGACCAGTAGATGTAGGTTTCAAAGGTGATGCTGCGCTGCGCGCCGTGGATGGCCTGCAGCATGGCGGGGAAGATATGGTCGCCATTGAGCAGCTCCCGGACCCGGTTGCCGCCCACCAGGGCCGGGCCGAGCAGGGCGCCCATGGCGCGGCGGAACTGGGGGTCCTGCGTGGCATACAGGCGCGGCAACTCGCGGTTGACCTTTTTTTCTCCAGTGCTGAAGTTCAGGACGAGTAGCACGCCGGCCACGGTGATCAGGAAGGTGAGCAGAATGGTCAGTGCAACGCGGTTTTTTTTCATCATGGGTCGGAAACGGGGTCGTGGTACAGGGGCGGGTGCGACACGTGCCGGTAAGCGCTGCGTCGATGGTAAAAAGCATAAGCAGATGCCCGGCCGGCCCCTGAAAGCCGATGGGCTGTTGCGCGGTAGGCCGGGACCCTGTCCGGCCCGGCGACAATAGGCCCATGGCAAAAAACATGCAATTGCAGGACATTCTTTTCTCCCAGGGCTTTGGCACACGGCGCGTCTGCGCCGGCCTGGTTCAACAGGGTTTTGTGGCCGTGGCCGGCGTCCCCTGTACGGAGCCAGCTATGGATTTTGTAGCGGAAGGGCTGAAGTTCACGGTGCAAGGTGTGGACTGGGAATACCACGAAAAGGCCTACCTGATGCTGCACAAGCCGGCCGGCTACGAGTGCTCGCAAAAGCCCAGCACCTACCCGAGCATCTACACGCTGCTGCCGGCGCCGATTCGCCAGCGCGGCGGCGGCGCGGCTGCCGGTGTGCAGGCGGTGGGGCGGCTGGACCAGGACACCACCGGCCTGCTGCTGCTGTCGGACGACGGCAAGTTCATCCACCGCATGAGTTCACCCAAGCACCATGTGCCCAAGGTGTACGAGGTCACTGCCAAACACCCGGTCGATGACAAACAGGTCCAGAAGCTGCTGGCGGGCGTGGTGCTGGACGACGACCCCAAGCCGGTGCGGGCCGCAGCCTGCGAAAAAACCGGCGAGCAGACCTTGCGCCTGACGCTCACCGAGGGCAAGTACCATCAGGTCAAACGCATGATTGCCGCGGTGGGCAACCGGGTGGAAGACGTGGCGGGCCTGCACCGCTCGCGCATCGGTTCGCTGGATCTGCCGGGCGACCTGAAACCCGGCCAGTGGCGCTGGCTCACGGCGCAGGACCTGGCGGCCATTGCTGGCTGAGTACCAGAAACCCCGTGTCTGATGGAGAAAATTGCCTCCAGCCCTTATATGACGGGCGTTAAAAGCTATTGAATCGATAGCGTCATGGCAGCGGCTGCAGGAAAGCGACAACCGCTTCCAGCGTCCGGTCGGGTTGGTCGCGCTGCGGCGAATGCCCGCAATCGGGCAGCCGCAACTGCACGGTCTGCGGCGCGGCCAAGGCCAGCTCGTCGAGCTGCACCAGGGTGCCGTATTCGTCGCCCAGCCCCTGGATGGCCAGCAGCGGCGCGCTGATGTGCCGACAGTCCGGCCGGATGTCAAAGCTGCGAAAACCGGGCGACAGCCAGACGTCGTTCCACTGCCAGAAGGCGCTATCCACATCGGCATGATGGCGGGCCAGCTTCTCCCGCAATCCTCCCGACTCAAAGGCAGCCGTTGCCTGGCCAATCGCCTGCACGGCGATGTCCTCGACCATCAGGTGCGGTGCCATCACGATGACGGCGCTCACCGGGTGCCGGCTCGCATGGAGCAGGGCGATGCTCGCGCCATCCGAGTGGCCCAGCAGCACGGGCGGCTGGTGGATGCCCTGGCTGGCGAGCAGGGCCGGCAACACCTCCCAGGCCTCGCGGTGCATGTAGTCGGGCGCCAGGCGGCCGGTGCCGCGCACGTCGGGCACGGGGTCCGAGCGGCCGTAGCCGCGCCGCGAATACATCAGGCCGGCACGGCCTGTGGCCTGGCAGACTGCTTCGGGCCAGTTGCGGCCGCGCTGGGTCCACAGGCTGACCGAGCCCAGGCCTTCGTGCAGGAAAACAAGCGGTGCCAGGCTGGCCGAACCGGTGATGGGCTGCACTTCAAGCCGTGTGCCGGCAATCTCTACCAAATTCATCACCAGATCGTAAGGGATGTAAGCGTACCGAGCCTCTGGCGCGTTGATAAAAGCCTGCCGGTAAACTTGCCGGCTGTCCGAAGAAAGCCGCTGCGTGAATTTCCCCTTCCGTTTGTTTGCAGCCGTCCTGTGCACCTGCCTGGGCGGAGCCACTGTCCCGGCCCTGGCGCAGACCATGCCCCTGCTGGTGCTCAATTCGCTCAGTGACAGCGTCAGCGTCATCAATCCGGTCGACTGGACGGAAACCCGGCGCATTCCCACCGGCAAGCAGCCGCACCACCTGTACCTCACACCTGACGAGAAGTCGGTGATCGTGGCCAACGCCCTGTCTGACACGCTGACTTTCATCGACCCCCGGACCGCCGACGTCCAGCGTGTGGTGCGCGACATCATCGACCCCTACCACCTGCGCTTTTCGCCCGACATGAAGTGGTTTGTCACGGCGGCCAACCGGCTCAACCACATCGACATCTACCGCTGGGACGGCACCGATATCGCACTGGTCAAGCGTATCCCCACCGGCAAGACGCCCAGCCATTTGTGGATAGACAGCAAAAGCGCCACGGTGTATTCGACGATGCAAGACAGCGATGAACTGATCGCGATCGACCTGAGCACCCAGACCATCAAGTGGCGCACGCCGACGGGCCTGACGCCCGCCGACGTGTTCGGCACGGCCGACGACAAGTTCCTGCTGGTCGGACTGACCGGCAGCGACGCGGTCGAGGTTTACGACGTGAGCGGCAAGCAGCCGCAGCACAGCCGCAGCATCAAGACCGGCGCCGGTGCCCATGCCTTTCGCGCACTGGGCGACGGCCGCCATGTGCTGGTCAGCAACCGCGTGGGCAACAGCATCAGCAAGATCGACCTGCAGACCATGGCCGTGGTGGATGAGTACCCGGCACCCGGCGGGCCCGACTGCATGGATGTCTCGCGCGACGGAAAATTCATTTATGTGACCTCGCGCTGGGCGCGCAAACTCACGGTGATCGACATGGCCAGCCGCAAGGTGGTGCGCCAGGTCAATGTTGGAAAGAGCCCTCATGGTGTCTGGACGCTGGATCACGCAGCCCGGTGAGCCCCCACGCTCCGCCGCTTCGCGGGTCGCTGCCCCTCGAGGGGGCGCTGCGCCTGCGGGCCGGCAAAGCCGGACCCGCGGCCCCGGCTGGTCTGGATACCTCCCTGGGGCGCCCAACACGGTTCGGTCTCTTGTGGCATTCCTGGTTGCTACATTTTTCATAGCTGTTGGCGCACGTCCAGCATGGGCTGACGGCTGTTTGGATGCTCAAGGCAGGGCCGGCAAGCCGGTTTACCTGACTTTGGACACCGGCCACATGGAGGTGGCGCCGCTGATCGCGGACATCCTCAACAAACACCAGGTCAAGGTCACTTTTTTCGCCGCCAACGAGCGCACAAAAACCGGGGACGGCAGCCTGGGCGCGGCCTGGGCGCCCTGGTGGAAGGCGCGCGCCGCCGAGGGCCATGAATTTGCCTCCCACACCTGGGACCACAGCTACTGGCGCGCCGACGTGCGGCCGGCGGCGGGCGGGCCGACGCAGTTCAGGATCAAACCCTCGGCGGGCCCCTCCGAAGGCCGGGAATTCACCTGGACGGCCGCGCAATACTGCGAAGAGGTCGGCCGTGCCAGCGCACGGCTGGAGGCCATCACCGGCAAGAAGCCGCTGCCGCTGTTCCGGGCACCGGGCGGCAAGACCTCGCCGGCTTTGCTGGCGGCGGCCAAAACCTGCGGTTATGAGCATGTGGGCTGGTCGCCTGCCGGCTTTCTGGGTGACGAATTACCCAGCGGCCCTTACCCCAACGACCTGCTGCTGAAAAAGGCATTGCGCGATATCCGGCCCGGCGACATCCTGCTGGCCCATCTGGGCATCTGGTCGCGCCAGGACCCCTGGGCACCCGCCGTGCTGGAGCCGCTGATCGTCGGACTGGAAGAGCGCGGCTTCTGTTTTGCGACGCTGCGCGAGCACCCGCGCTACCAGGCCTGGGTGGCTGCCAGTGGGCCGGCCATGGCGCCCGCGGCAAAATAGCACCATGGACAGCTTGATCGACGGGGTGGGCAACGGCTTTTCTGCCGTGCAGCAATGGCTGTTCGAGGCCGTGGTGCAGCCGACCCTGTTCGCACTGGGCCTGGCCAACTTTCTGGAGGACGCCTTCCTGGGGACGGCCTGGTTCATGGTCGGCGTTATCCAGATACTGGTGCTGCTGGCGGTGTTCGGCCCGCTGCAGCGCTGGCGGCCGGTGGAGCCGGTGCGGGACCACGCGACCGTCCGCACCGACATGCTGTACACCCTGATCCACCGTCTCGGACTGTTCCGCATTGCGCTCTTCATGACGCTGGAGCCTGTCTTTGACGAACTGTTCGGGGTCCTGCGCACTGCCGGCTATGGCACCTTTCACCTGGACCAGCTCTGGCCCGGCGTCACCGATGGCGCGGTGACCAGCTTACTGATCTACCTGGTGGCGTTTGACTTCCTGGGCTACTGGATCCACCGCGGCCAGCACCAGCTGGATATCTGGTGGCGCTTGCACTCGCTGCACCACGCGCAGCGCCAGATGACGATGTGGAGCGACAACCGCAATCACCTGCTCGACGACATCGCGGTCGACTGCCTGCTGGTGCTGGCCGCGCAGCTGATCGGTGTGGCACCCGGCCAGTTCGTCGCCATCGTGGCGCTGACCCAGCTCAGCGAAAGCCTGCAGCATGCCAATGTCCGCCTCTGGTTCGGGCGGGTGGGCGAGCGCCTGTGGGTCAGCCCGCGCTTCCACCGGATGCACCACAGCATAGGTTTTGGCCATGAGCCGGCGGGGAAAAACACGGCCAGCGGCCACAACTTCGGGGTCTTGCTGCCCTGGTGGGACGTGCTTTTCGGCACCGCCAACTTCGAGCATCGTTACGACCCGACCGGCATACGCGACCAAGTCGAGCAGGCGCGCGACTACGGCCACGGTTTCTGGTCGCAGCAGTGGCTGGGGCTGAAGCGGCTGGTCGGCAGGGACTGAGCAGCCGTCGCTCCGGCGGGTTATCCTCAGGCCCTATGAGCAAGCTTCTCGACGCCTTCTGGCGCGCAACCGTGTACTGCCTGCACCCCCGGGTGATTGCGCTGTCGTTTTTGCCGCTGATCATCATGGTCGTCTTCTCGCTCGGGGTGGGCTACTTCTTCTGGGAAGACGCCCTGGCCGCCGTGCGCAGTGGCCTGGAAAGTTATGAGCTGCTGAGCACCATGGTGCGCTGGCTCGAAGGCCTGGGGTTGGGCAACCTGCGGGTGGTGCTGGCGCCGGCGCTGCTGCTTTTCATGGCGATTCCCGTGATCGTGATTGCCTCGCTGCTGTTTGTCGCGATGCTGATGACGCCGGCCATGGTGGCGCTGGTGGCCGAGCGCCGCTTTCCGCTGCTGGAGCGGAAAAAAGGCGGCTCGCTTGTGGCCAGCCTGTTCTGGTCGCTCAGCTCGACCCTGCTGGCCGCCATTGCGCTGATCGTCTCGATGCCGCTGTGGCTCGTTCCGCCGCTGATACTGATCCTGCCGCCGCTGATCTGGGGCTGGCTGACCTATCGCGTGATGGCTTACGACGCGCTGGTCGATCATGCGAGTGCCGAAGAACGGCGCGAACTCTTTCGCCGCCACCGCGGCAGTCTGCTGGGCATCGGCGTGCTCAGCGGCTACCTGGGCGCCGCGCCCAGCCTGATCTGGGCTTCGGGGGCGATGTTTGTCGCCATGGCGCCCATTCTCGTGCCGGTGGCGATCTGGATCTACACCCTGGTGTTTGCCTTTTCATCCCTCTGGTTTTCCCACTACTGCCTGGCGGCGCTGGAGCAACTTCGCAAGCAGAACAATGCCCTGGCCCCCGACCCCCTTGCGCAGGATGCTATTGAAACGATAGCGGACGAACTTCTGCCTCAAGGCCCCGCGGGGCCTGCGACTACGCTGGGGGCGCCGGGTGGCCGGCCCGGTTCCCTGCCATGACTTTCCTGTTTTTCCCATGACCACACACTTCGGACTCATCATCGTCGGCGACGAAATCCTGTCGGGCAAACGCGCCGACAAACACCTGCCCAAGGCCATCGAGTTGCTGGGTGCGCGCGGCCTGCCGCTTAGTTATGCCGACTACGTGGGCGACGACCCCGAACGCATCACGGCCACGCTGGCGCGCGCCTTCGACGCCGCACGGGCTTCGGGTGATGTGGTTTTCTGCACCGGCGGCATTGGCGCCACGCCGGACGACCACACCCGCCAATGCGCCGCACGGGCGCTGGGCGTGGAACTGGCTTTGCATCCCGAGGCCGAGCGGTTGATCCGCGAGCGCATGCAGGACATCGCCAGGGAGCAGGGCGTGCCCTATGAGCCGGACCGGCACGACAACATCCACCGCCTGAACATGGGCATGTTTCCGGCCGGCGCCGCCATCATTCCCAACCCCTACAACAAGATCCCGGGTTTCAGTGTCCAAGCCGGGGTGGGCGCCGTCCACTTCATGCCGGGGTTTCCCGTCATGGCCTGGCCGATGATGGAGTGGTTGCTGGATACGTGCTATGCCGGCTTGCACCAAAAATTGGCTTATTCGGAAAAATCGGTGATTGTGATGGGGGCCATGGAGGCGGCGCTGACACCGTTGATGCTGGACATTGAGGCCCGCCACAGCGGGGTCAAAGTGTTCAGCCTGCCCAGCGTGGACCACCCCGACTACGGGCGCCATATCGAGCTGGGCGTCAAGGGTTCGCCGGATGCTGTCAATGAAGCTTACCCCGCGCTGCTCGCGGGCTTGCACACTTTTAATGCCAAGTTGGGCCCCGAATTGGTGCGATAAATCACTGCACCAGTAAGGTGCAAATCTATGACGCACTTTATTGGTGCTTCACTTTTCTCGCTGCTTTTGCGATTTTGCCGGTCCGGCGCCACCCAAACAGGGGTCGGATGACGGCACAATCAGGGGCTTGGCTTTAAATCACCGGCAAACACCCGCGAGGGAGGTTTGGCACAAAAAGTGCATTCGACCACGCCGAAACAATTTTTTAACCACCATCCAGCAACAGGAGATTCTGATGGCAAAGACCGTCGCAGACGTCATGAAAATGGTCAAGGAAAACGAAGTCAAGTTTGTTGACTTCCGTTTTACCGACACCCGGGGCAAAGAACAGCACGTGACCGTGCCCGTGTCCCACTTTGACGAAGACAAATTCACTTCGGGCCACGCCTTTGACGGCTCTTCTGTTGCAGGCTGGAAAGGCATTGAAGCTTCCGACATGCAGTTGATGCCTGACCCGAAGACGGCCAACATCGACCCTTTCTTCGAAGAAACCACGCTGTTCATGAGCTGCGACGTGCTGGAACCCAGCGACGGCAAGGCCTATGACCGCGATCCGCGCTCCATCGCACAGCGCGCCGAGGCCTACCTCAAGGCGTCCGGCCTGGGCGACACCGCCTATTTCGGTCCCGAGCCTGAATTTTTCATCTTCGACGACGTGCGCTGGAACACCGACATGTCGGGCACCTTCTTCAAGATTGAAGAGTACGAAGCCCCCTGGAATTCAGGCGCCAAGCTCGAAGGCGGCAACCGCGGCCACCGCCCCACCGTCAAGGGTGGTTACTTCCCCGTGCCTCCGGTGGACAGCACGCAGGACATGCGCGCCGAGATGTCCCTGATTCTCGAATCGCTGGGCATTCCGGTCGAGGTGTTCCACCACGAAGTGGCCGGCGCCGGCCAGAACGAAATCGGCACCAAGTTCAGCACGCTGGTGCAGCGCGCCGACTGGACGCAGATCCTCAAGTACGTGGTGCAGAACGTGGCCAATGCCTACGGCAAAACCGCCACCTTCATGCCCAAGCCCATCGTTGGAGACAACGGCTCCGGCATGCACGTGCACCAGTCCATCTGGAAAGACGGCAAAAACCTGTTCGCCGGCGACGGCTACGCTGGTCTGTCGGACTTCGCGCTGTATTACATCGGCGGCATCATCAAGCACGCCCGTGCGCTGAACGCCATCACCAACCCGGGCACCAACAGCTACAAGCGCCTGGTCCCTGGTTACGAGGCGCCGGTCAAGCTGGCTTACTCGGCGAAAAACCGCTCGGCATCGATCCGCATTCCTTACGTCGCCAACCCCAAGGGCCGCCGTATCGAGGCACGTTTCCCCGATCCACTGATGAACCCTTACCTCGGCTTCTCGGCCCTGATGATGGCTGGTCTCGATGGCGTGGAAAACAAGATCCATCCCGGCGAAGCCGCGACCAAGGACCTGTACCATCTGCCGCCCGAGGAAGATGCAAAAGTGCCAACCGTGTGCCACAGTCTGGACCAGGCGCTGGATGCTCTCGACGTGGGCCGCAGCTTCCTGACCAAGGGCGGTGTGTTCACCGATTCCATGATCGACGCCTACATCGAGCTGAAAATGGGTGAGGTCACGCGCCTGCGTCAGGCCACGCACCCGATTGAGTTCGACATGTACTATTCACTGTAATTTTTTACAGTCTGTGGTCAAAAAAGGACGGCGAAAGCCGTCCTTTTTTATTGGGCTGCATGGTTATCTGGTAGCCCATTTTGCTTTTCGACACCTTTGCGAGATACTGGTAGACCGTCCTTGCCCTAACAGGCGCTTGGGGTTACGCATGAAACCTACAGTACTTCTTTCAATCTCGACCCTTCTTCTCGCTGGCAGCGTCTCCGCCGCATTCGCGCAGGAGCGCATCTACCGCTGCGGTGGCAAGGAAGGCGCTGCGCCTGAATACATCAACAACGCCAGGGATGCGCAGTCGCGGGGCTGCAAGCAAATTGAAGGCGGCAATGTGACGGTGGTCCAGAGCCTGCCCCAGAGCCGGCCTGCGGTACGTGTTGCTGCCGCAGCGCAGGCATCGCCTGCCGCCAGCAACGAAGCGCAACGCGCCCGGGACAGCGACACACGCGCCATCCTGGAGTCCGAACTCAAAAAGGCCGAGCTCCGGCTCGCCGAGCAGCAAAAAGAGTACAACAACGGTCAGCCCGAGAAGCAGGGCATCGAAGGGCGCAATTACCAGCGCTACCTGGACCGTGTGGCTGAAATGAAGGAAAGCATTGCCCGCCACGAAAGCGACATCGCCGGTCTGAAGCGCGAAATTTCCCGTTTGCCCGCAAACACCGTCCGTCAGTAAGACGTTCTGCGTCAGAATAGAAGGCTTGAAAAAGCCCACTCTTTCCGCGCCCGCGGCCGCTCCGGCCATTCCCCGTTTCCAGTCTTTTGACCTGCTGGCCACACTGGTCGCCGTTGTGCGCACCAACGGTTTGGTGGTGTTTGCCAACGCGGCGCTCGAAGACGCGCTGGGCACCTCGCGCCGTACCATCGAAGGCTCCCAACTCCCCGATTGCTTCACCGAGCCGGCCATCCTGCACAACGCACTCGAAGGCGCCGGCAGCAATGAATTTGCCGCGCTGCGTTACGACGCCTGGCTCAAGCCGCTGAACCGCGAACCCATGCCCGTGCATGTGGTGGTGGCGCAGACCGACACACCGGGCGAAGCCATCGTGGAGTTGCTGCCGTTGGAGCAGCAGGCCAAGCAGGACCGCGAAGAGCGCCTGATCGACCAGGCGCAGGCCAACAAGGAGCTGATCCGCAACCTGGCGCATGAGATCAAGAACCCGCTGGGCGGGATTCGCGGCGCGGCGCAACTGCTGCAGATGGAGATCGAGTCCAGGGAACTCACCGAATACACCCAGGTCATCATCCACGAGGCCGACCGCCTGCAGTCCCTGGTGGACCGGTTGCTGGCACCGCACCGCCGGCCGCACCTGGTGGGCGACGTCAATATCCACGAGGTGTGCGAACGGGTCCGCTCGCTGATCCTGGCGGAGTTTCCGCGGGGTTTGCGCGTCATGCGCGACTACGACATCTCGATCCCCGACTTTCGCGGTGACCGCGAGCAACTGATCCAGGCGGTGCTCAACATTGCGCACAACGCCGCACAGGCGCTCGCCGAGCGTGTTGCCGCAGGCGATGCCCAGATCACTTTCAGGACCAGGATTGCCCGACAAGTAACTTTTGGCAAGCAGCGCTATCGCTTGGCACTGGAATTGCATGTTATCGACAATGGACCGGGTGTTCCGGACTCCATCAAGGACCGTATCTTCTATCCCCTGATCTCGGGGCGCGAAGGCGGTTCCGGACTGGGGCTGACATTGGCGCAAACCTTTGTTCAGCAACACCACGGCTTGATTGAGTGCGAGAGCGTCCCCGGCCGCACGGATTTCAAGTTGCTGATACCTCTGCCTTGACATCCGTTGTCTTTGACAGATAACCGGTAGTACCAAAGGGACGAGAACATGAAACCGATCTGGATTGTGGACGACGACCAGTCCATCCGGTTTGTGCTGGAAAAAGCCTTGTTGCGTGAAGGCCTGCCGACGCGCAGTTTCACCAACCCGCGCGAGGTGCTCAGCGCGCTGGAAAGTGCGACAGAAGAAGACGGGCCGCAGATCCTGGTCAGCGATATCCGCATGCCCGGTGGCTCGGGCCTGGACCTGCTCGAGAAGGTCAAGGAAAAGCTGCCCGGCCTGCCGGTCATCATCATGACGGCCTTCTCCGACCTGGACAGCGCCGTCTCGGCCTTCCAGGGCGGTGCTTTTGAATACCTGCCCAAACCGTTCGATCTGCCCAAGGCGGTCGAGCTGATCCGCCGCGCCGTCGAGGAAAGCCAGCGCGAGGAAGTGGCCGAGGAACGCATGGCTGCCACGCCTGAAATGCTGGGCCAGGCGCCCGCCATGCAGGACGTGTTCCGCGCGATCGGACGGCTGAGCCAGAGCATGGTGACGGTGATGATCACCGGCGAGTCCGGCTCCGGCAAGGAACTGGTGGCGCGCGCGCTGCACAAACATTCACCGCGCGCCAACGGGCCGTTTGTGGCCATCAACACGGCCGCCATCCCGAAAGACCTGCTCGAGTCCGAACTGTTCGGCCATGAGCGTGGCGCCTTCACCGGCGCGCAGACCATGCGCCGCGGCCGTTTCGAACAGGCCGACGGCGGCACGCTGTTTCTCGACGAGATCGGTGACATGCCGTTTGACCTGCAGACCCGGCTGTTGCGTGTGCTCAGCGACGGCAATTTCTACCGCGTCGGCGGCCACAACGCCGTCAAGACCAATGTGCGTGTGATTGCCGCCACGCATCAGGACCTGGAGCAGCGCGTCAAGGAAGGTGGTTTCCGGGAAGATCTGTTCCACCGCCTCAACGTGATCCGCCTGCGCCTGCCGGCGCTGCGCGAGCGGCGCGAAGACGTGTTCATGCTGACGCGCCACTTCCTGCAGCAAAGCGCCAAGCAGTTGGGGGTGGAGCCCAAACGCATTTCCGATGCGGCTTTGCAGCAACTGAGCACTTTCAGTTTTCCCGGCAATGTGCGTCAGCTCGAGAACATCTGCCACTGGCTGACCGTGATGGCGCCGGCCCAGGTCATCGAAGCCAAGGACTTGCCGCCGGAGGTGCTGGGGGCCGTGCCCGAACCGGGCAGGGCGCCGGTGCTGGTCGAAGGCGGTACCGCACCGCAGCGGCCCCTGTCCGTGCCGGCCGAGTTGCCGCGCGCCGCGGCGGCAGACGCTGTGCATGCCGGCGCCGCGGTGCTGGCCGCGGAGGCTGGCAGCCCGCCTGCGGCGGCCAACGGCAGCAGCTGGGAAACCGGGCTCGAGGCCGAGGCCATGGCCTTGCTGGCGACCGGGCGCAGTGACGTGTGGGATGTGCTGACCCGGCGTTTCGAGTCCAAGCTGATCCAGACGGCGCTGCTCAACACCCGTGGCCGCCGCATCGAAGCTGCGCAGAAGCTGGGCATAGGCCGCAACACCATCACGCGCAAGATTCAGGAACTGAATTTAGAGTGAATGTGGCCTCCACGGTCACGATTTCTCATCCGATCGTCCTGAGCTTGTCGAAGGATGCATCATCCAGCGTGGACCGTGTTGCTCTGGTTTAAAGTCCAGCCATGAGCCGCTTATCCCTGACCCGCGACAAGATCTACAAAACCGTGGCGCGCCAGCTGCACGGCCAGGTGCCGTGCTGGGTCTGCGGTGAACATGTGTTGCCGGCGGCCGCCACGCTGGAACACATCCGGCCCCTGAGCGAGGGCGGCAACAGCCACGCGGAGAATCTGGCCATCAGCCACGAGGTCTGCAACGGCCAGCGCCACGCCAAAGGCGTGATCGCCGAGTCCGCCGAATCACCCGGGCGGGTGGCCCGCAACTAAAGAGTGAAATCGGCCTTCAGCCCAATCGGAACGGGCGCGAGCAGCTCTGTTATTTATAGCAAATCGAGATCCGCCACGACCGGCACATGGTCGCTGGGCCGTTCGTTTTTGCGCGGCAGCTTGTCGATCACGCAGCTCTTCACCGCAGGTTTGAGCGTGTCGCTGACCAGGATGTAGTCAATACGCAGGCCGCGGTTGCGCCGGAAGGCGAACTCGCGGTAGTCCCACCACGAATAACTTTTTTCCGGCTGCTCGAACAGGCGAAACGCATCGTGCAGGCCCAGTCCCAGCAACGCTTTCAGGTGTTCACGCTCTTCGGTCGTGTGGTGGATGGTTTCGCGCAGGCCCTCGGCGTCGTAGGTGTCGCGGTCGTCCATCGTGATGTTGAAGTCACCCACCACCACCAGCCTGGGGTGGGCCGCCAGTTCAGCCTTGAGCCAGCTGCGCAGGCCGTCCAGCCAGCGCATCTTGTACTCGAACTTGTCGGTGCCCGGCGCCTGGCCGTTGACGAAATAGCCGTTGACCAGCCGCAGTTCTCCCTGCGACGTGTCCAGCGTCGCGGCAATCACGCGCGACTGCTCGTCGCTGAAGCCGTTGATGTTTTTGACAATATCGCGCGGTGGCGTGCGGCTCAGGATGGCCACGCCGTTGTAGGTCTTCTGCCCGAAGACGGCGCATTGGTAGCCGGCGGCAGACAGAGCCTCCAGCGGAAACTTGTCGTCGCTGAGCTTGAGTTCCTGCAGGCACAAGGCATCGACCGGGTTGGCGGCCAGCCAGTCGAGCACCTGCGGCAGACGCACCGCCAGCGAATTGACATTCCAGGTCGCGATTTTCATGGACGCTCCAGCGTGACAAAACTGTAGGGCAGGCCACTCGCGGCCACATGGACATGGCGGGCGATTTCGCGCCAGCCTGGGCCAAGTGCCGGGGCATGGGCATCGCCGTCAAAATCCCTGGCAATCTCGGTGACTTCGATACGACTGGCCAGCGGCTCGGCCTGCGCATATATCTGCGCACCGCCTATCACCCACACCTCGGGCGCCGATCCGGCCAGCTGCAAGGCTTCTTCAAGGCTGCCGGCGCGCTGCGCGCCTTCGGCCTGCCAGTCCGCTTGCCGCGTGATCACGATGTTGGTCCGTCCCGGCAGCGGGCGGAATTTAGGCGGCAGCGAGTCCCAGGTCTTGCGGCCCATGAGGACCGGGCAGCCCTGGGTCAGCTGCTTGAAGTGCGCCAGGTCTTCCGGCAAATGCCAGGGCATGGTGCCGTCCTTGCCGATGACGCCGTTGGCCGCGCGGGCGTAGATGAGGTTGATGCGGGAAGAGGTCATGAGTTGTACTGCCTGAGCCGTTCTTCAAGTGTTCCTGTGTGCAGCTCAAACAGGTGGTTGTCGAAATCGTAAAATAAAGCGATTGGCCTTCCCCGGGGACGCGCGGTCGCTCCGGTCTAACCTCCGCGCCTATGGCGCGCAGCCGGGTTTCAAAGCCGGGCAGATCGCTTGCTTCCACCTTCAATGCCAGGTGCCGGTAGCTGCGCTCGGCCGGTGGTTCGCCCTCCATGGCTGCCAGCCAGGTGTCGCCAAGCATGAAAAATTTTTCCCGTGACAGCGAAAAATTCCTGGCCTTGCTGTCGTAGACCTCTTTCGCACCCAGGCCCTCGCAAAGAAACAGCGCCATACGATCAAGGTCTCGCACAATGAAGGTGATGTGGCTGACACCCTGGACAGGCATAAACGTCCCTACACCGCCACAGGCGCCTTGATCGCCGGATGGTGTTCGTACCCGAGGAACTCGAAGTCGTCGAACTCGTAGTCGAAGATCGATGCGGGCTTGCGCTTGATGTTGAGCGTCGGGTAGGGGAAGGGGGCGCGACTCAGCTGCAGTGCCACCTGGTCGGCGTGGTTGCTGTAGATGTGGCAGTCGCCGCCTGTCCAGATGAAGTCGCCGACGTCCAGGTCGCACTGCTGCGCCACCATGTGGGTCAGCAGGGCGTAGCTGGCGATGTTGAAAGGCACGCCCAGGAAAATGTCGGCGCTGCGCTGGTAGAGCTGGCAGCTGAGTTTGCCCTTGCCGCCCGGCTCGGTGGCCGGTGCCACGTAAAACTGGAAAAACGCATGGCAGGGCATCAGCGCCATCCTGGAAAGATCGGCCACGTTCCAGGCGCTGACGATGATGCGGCGCGAGTCGGGGTTGGTTTTCAGGGTCTGGATGACTTCGGCGATCTGGTCAATGTGGCCACCATCAGGGGTGGGCCAGCTGCGCCACTGCACGCCATAGACCGGGCCCAGGCTGCCGTCTTCGCGCGCCCACTCGTCCCAGATGGTGACGCCGCGCTCCTTGAGCCAGTTGTTGTCGCTCGATCCCTGCAGAAACCACAGCAGCTCGTGCACGATGGACTTGAGGTGGACCTTCTTGGTGGTCACCAGCGGGAAGCCTTCGTTGAGGTCAAAACGCATCTGGTAGCCAAACACGCTTCTGGTGCCGGTGCCGGTGCGGTCGGCCTTGAACACGCCGTGGGTGTCCACATGGCGCATGAAATGTTCGTACTGGGAGCGGATAGGGCGAGGTGACACGTTAATAAGCTCCAAACAGGCAGTCCATGGCGGCAACGATGAGTTCACTCTGGTCTTGCAGACCGGTCACGCGCTTTTTCAATTCCCG
This sequence comes from Polaromonas sp. 39-63-25, assembly GCF_002278925.1. Taxonomy (GTDB): domain Bacteria; phylum Pseudomonadota; class Gammaproteobacteria; order Burkholderiales; family Burkholderiaceae_C; genus Polaromonas. The sequence continues at coordinate 100,495 of NZ_NCJH01000015.1, read as the reverse complement.
CGCCGGAAACGCGGCGAGGGCGGCGGTATCCAGTACCACCGCTTTACCATCGACTTCGAATACGGGGTTCAAGTCACGCATGGGATGCGGGTACAGCGCGGCCGGACGCATGGGGATGACAACGCGTGAATCCAGACTGTTGATGTAATCGTTCTGGACATCCAGCAGAAAGGGCGCGATCTTGCGCAGCGCGGCATCGGGGTTGGCATAAACATCGTAACGAGCCATCGCTAGAAGGTCCGGTATTTCGCCAGCGGCAGGCCTTCACTGGCAATGCGGGCGTTGTAAGCGGCGACGGCTTCCCGGTTTTCCTCGTTCCATTGCTCCCAGTAACGGCGTCGCACCTCGGCAGCCAGCAAGGTATCAACGGTCTGGGAAACATTCATGCCCATCTCGCGCGCCATTTCCAGCACCTTGGCGTTGAGCGACAGGTTGGTGGCCTTTTTGGCCGCGTTGTCAAATTTCAGCATGGCGCATCTCCATGAGTCATGCGCATATTATATGCGCAGCACCCGCCCCGGGTTCATCAGGTTCTCGGGGTCCAGCCCGCGCTTGATGGCCCGCATCAGGCCCAGTGCGACCGGCGATTTGTGCTTTTCGAGCTTGTCGAGTTTGAGGCTGCCGACGCCGTGTTCGGCCGAAATCGAGCCACCGAAGGCCTGCACCGAGTCGTAGACCAGGGCATTGACGTTTTCTTCCTGCTCGCGAAGAAAGGTCGCCGCGTCGCCTTCGGCCGGAGCCTGCACGTTGTAGTGCAGGTTGCCGTCGCCGAGGTGGCCGAAGTTGACGAGGCGCACGCCCGGGATGGCCTTGGCGAGCAACTGGTCGGTGACGCGCACAAACTCGGGAATCAGCGAGACCGGCACCGAGATGTCGTGTTTGATGTTCAGGCCTTCCTCGGCCTGCGCCAGCGGGATGCTTTCGCGCACATGCCAGAGCTGGTGCGCCTGCTGCAGGTTTTCCGCGACCACGGCATCGGTCACGCAACCTTCTTCCATGGCAGTTTCCAGCAGGCGCTCGAACTGCTCGCGCGCATGGCTTTCCGACTCGTGGTCGGAGTTTTCCAGCAGCACGCAAAATGCCGTGTCTTCGTACAGCGGCACGCGCTGCTGCTTGAAGTGTTTGGCCACCAGGCCGAGCGCGAACTGGCCCATGACTTCAAAACCCGTCAGGCCCGCACCCAGGTGGCGGTGCGCCAGCCCAAGCAGGGTGACGGCGTCTTCCATCGACGGCACGGCCGCCCAGGCGGTGAGCTGCGCGGCCGGCATGGGATAGAGCTTCATGGTAGCGGCCGTGATGATGCCCAGCGTGCCTTCGCTGCCGATGAACAGGTCGCGCAGGTCGTAGCCTGTGTTGTCCTTGCGCAGGCCCGAGAGGCCTTCCCAGACCTCGCCCTGCGCGGTGACAACTTCCAGCCCGAGACAGAGGTCGCGTGTATTGCCGTAGCGCACGACCTGCGTGCCGCCGGCGTTGCTGCCGAGGTTGCCACCAATCGTGCAGCTGCCTTCAGCGGCCAGGCTGAGCGGAAACAGGAAGCCGGCCTTTTCGGCGGTTTCCTGCAGGGTCTGCAAAATGCAGCCGGCTTCGACCGTCATGGTCAGGTTGGCGCTGTCGATGGCGCGCACCGCGTTCAGGCGCTGCAGGCTCAGCACGACCTGGCGGCCGGAGGCGTCGGGCGTTGAGCCGCCGACCAGGCCGGTGTTGCCGCCCTGCGGCACCATGGGAACGCCGGCCGCGGCGCAGGCGCTGACGACGGCCGCCACCTGCGCGGTATTGGCGGGGCGAACCACGGCCAGCGCCTTGCCGCGCGCGCGTTTGCGCCAGTCCAGCTCCCAGGCCGAGAGGTCGCCCCCGGTCAGCACGTGGGCGTCGCCGACGATGGCGCGCAAGGCATCGAGAATCTTGTCCATAGGTTTTTCAGGCAGCAGGTTGAATGGTTGTTGCGCCTTTTTTCAGGCGGATGCGCACATGCAGGGCGCAGGCGGTGAACAGCAGCAGGCACAGCGCGACTTCGGCCATGGCCAGGTAGTTGCCGGGCGGCTTGTCGCTCCAGGCGCGCACCGCGCCCTCGGTGAAATACAGCCAGACCATCAGGCTGAGCCAGCGGTAGGTGTACATGCGGTTTTTCAGCAGGCCGGCCAGCGGAAAACACAGCGGCAGCACCTTCAGCGCCAGCAGCGAGCCACCCGGTCGCAGCGGCGCCAGCCACATCTCCCAGGCCAGGCCGAGAATGATCAGGGCGGTCAGGCTGCCCACGGCCAGCCAGCGGGTGGCGTCTATCTGTGTTGTTTTGTTGATGGTCATGTTGATGCTTGTGTCGATGGCATGATACCGGGGATGAAATTCCAGCAGTCCCTGCAGCAGTTATTGACGGACCTGTCCCGCTTCCCCTGGCGCGACACCGCCATCACGCTGCGCCAGCGTTTCCGCGACGACCACATGGGCCTGACGGCCAGCAGCCTGACCTTTACCACCAGCATCGCGCTGGTGCCGTTTTTCACGGTGGCGCTGGCCATCTTCACCGCCTTTCCGATGTTTTCCAAGCTGCAGGGCGCTCTGCAGGTATGGCTGGTCAACAGCCTGATTCCCGACAACATCTCGCGCCAGGTGCTCGGTTACCTGACGCAGTTTGCCAAACAGGCCAACAAGCTCGGTGTTGCCGGCCTGGCGGTGCTGCTGGTCACGGCGATCGCGCTGATCCTGACGATAGACCGCACGCTCAACGGCATCTGGCGTGTGAAGAAGCCGCGGCCGCTGGCGCAGCGCGTGCTGATTTACTGGGCCGCCATCACGCTGGGCCCGCTGGTGCTGGGCGCCAGCCTGGCGGTGACGTCTTATGTCATTTCCGGCTCGCGCGGTCTGGTGGGCAACATGCCCGGCGGCGTGCGCGTGTTGCTGGACGTGCTGCAGTTTTTCCTGCTCGCCGGCGGCATGGCGGCCCTGTACCGCTATGTGCCCAACACCTTTGTACGCTGGGGCCACGCCTGGGCCGGCGGCCTGTTTGTCGCGGCGGGCATCGAGCTGGCCAAGAAGGTGCTGACGCTGTACCTGAGCAGCGTGCCGACCTATTCGCTGGTGTATGGCGCTTTTGCCACCTTGCCGATTTTGCTGGTCTGGATTTACGTGGCCTGGGTCATCGTGCTGATGGGCGCGGTGATTGCCGCCTACCTGCCCAGCCTGCTGGCCGGCGTGGCGCGCCGCGGTAGCGCGCACGGCTGGCAGTTCCAGCTTGCGGTGGAACTGCTGCAGCAACTGCACCGGGCGCGCAGCACCACGCGCATCGGGCTGGAGGCTTCCGAGCTGGCCAGGGCGCTGCAGGTGGACGTGTTGCAGCTCGAACCGGTGCTGGAAACGCTGATGGCGCTGGACTGGATAGGCCAGCTGACCGACCCGGAGGACGAAAACGAGGCGCGTTATCTGCTGCTGGCCGATCCGGCCTCCACCGCGCTGGAGCCGCTGATGGCGCAGCTGCTGCTGAGCCAGGACCCTTCCATGGAAAATTTATGGGAAAACGGGCATTTCACGGCGCTGCGATTGCGCGACGTGTTATGAAAATGATAGCGGCCCGGGCATCCATCTGCATGTGGATGCCGTGGCTGGTTGCCATCAGATCCTGACCTTGCCGGTCCAGATGTCCTTGTACATGACCCAGTCGCCCATGAAGCTGTAGAGCGGGCGCTTGAAGGACGCGGGCTTGTTCTTTTCAAACACGAAGTGGCCGACCCAGGCAAAGCCGTAGCCGCACAGCAGGCCGGCCAGCAGCCACCACGGGTTGCGCGTGGCGATCATTGTGGCCAGGCACAGCAGCGAGAGGCTGGAGCCGGCGAAGTGCAGGCGGCGGCAGGTGCGGTTGCTGTGCTCGCTCAGGTAGAAGGGATAAAACTCGGCAAAACTTTTGAAGGCTTTGGCGTCTGCCGTGGGCGGTGGCGTGCTGGAAGTGGTGCTGTCCATGGGGTGTCTCCGGAATAGTCCTTGTTTCGCCATGATAGCCACGCTCGCGCACAATGGCGGGCATGCCTCATTCTTTGCAGTTTCCTGCCGGGCGCTGGGTCGCCTGTCTTTGTGCCGACTGGTGCGGCACCTGTCGGGATTACCGGCCCGTGTTTGACCAGGTGGCCGCGGCGCACCCCGGCATGCGTTTTCTCTGGCTGGACATCGAAGAAGATGCCGAACGGGTGGGCGAACTCGACATCGAGACTTTTCCGACCTTGCTGATTGCCGATGGCGCGGCGCTTCGCTTCGCGGGGCCCTTGTTGCCGCATGCCGGAACCTTGTCGCGTTTGCTGGCGTCGCTGGAAAACAAAGCCGTGGCCGCCGGTTCGGTCGATCCGGCGCTGACGGAGCTGGTGCAAGCGCTGCACCGACAGCTCAGCTCAGCTTGAACCCACGGCAAATGGCGCGTGCAGAAAACCCCTGAAACGTGCGCGCCCGCCGCGGGTCGGCGCAGCGGTCAGGCGGTAGTCGGGGAAACGCTGCAGAAAGCGCCCGACGGCGATACGCCCCTCCAACCGCGCCAGGCTCAGGCCGGCGCACTGGTGGATGCCGAAACCAAAGGCCAGATGCCGGTTGTTTTCGCGCGTCAGGTCCAGCTGTTCGGGGTGGTCAAACTGCGCCGGGTCGCGGTTTGCCGCACCTATGCACAGCGTGAGCAACGCGCCTTCGGGCAGGTCCACGCCGCCGACCTGGCAGGCCTTGAGTGCGCGGCGGTTGCCCAGCTGGTTGGACGACTCGAAACGCAGGAACTCGTCAATTTCAACAGACAAATCGGCCTGCAGCCATTGCTGATCATGCGCGGGCAGCTTCACTTTTGATAGCAGATGTGCCCGGGCGCCGGGCCACTCCTGCAGGGCGACCAGGGCGTTGCCGATCAGGTTGGTCGTGGTTTCATGGCCGGCATTGAGGATGAAAACGCAGTTTTGCAGCAGCTCGGTTTCGCTGAGTTTTTCACCGTTCTCCTCGCCCTGGATCAGGCGCGTCAGCACATCATGCTCCGGGTCGCCCGGATTTTTCCGGCGCTCGGCCACCAGCGTCTGCAGATAAGCCGCGAACTCGCTGACGCTCTGGTTGCCCAGCGCTTCCTGTTCGGGTGTGAGTTTGGGTTCGAGCGCGCCCAGGATGGTCAGCGACCAGTCGCGCAGCGGGCCGCGGTCGGCATGCGGCACGCCCAGCAGGTTGCCGATGATCTCCACCGGAATCGCCGAGGCAAAGTCCTCGATCAGGTCGCCGCCGCCCCTGGCTTCGATGGCATCGAGCAGGCTGTCCACCAGGGTGACCAGGCCCGGCTCCATGTCGGCAATGGCCCGGCGCGTGAGGGCGCCCATGATGAGCTTGCGCACCCGTGTGTGCAGCGGCGGGTCGTTGAAGACCAGGCTGGTCGTGTGGTGCTCGAGCAGCGGCGCGTCCGCGCCGTACTTGGGCGTGAACTCCACCTTTTTGTCCGAGCTGAAGGTCTGCGCATCGCGGTAGACCGCCACGAGGTCGGCGTAACGCGTGAGGAAATACGAGCCGTCCGGCATGCGCTTGATGGGTTCGTGTTCACGCAACCAGGCATAGACGGGGTAGGGGTTGGCATAGAAGTCGGGCGGCAGGGCGCGCAGATCGAAGCTGGCGGCAATTTCCCGCACACGTTGGGGCGACAGGGGCGGTGTGATGGCGAAGGGCGTGGCGTCGGTCATGCGCCGATTTTGGCATGCAGACAGCCGCAATGCCGGCCTGTTTCAGGTTGGGTGCGTGGGGGTGGCGCGATGCGTGCGCGGAGCGCCACCTTCCCGCGTCATGTCCATGGGGTGCGCGGGCGATCTCGCCGGCGCCGGACAGCGTCAGGCGGCTTTTTTCGCCCAGGCGCTGCACCAGCCCTTGGCCGCGACTTGCTTGCCGGCGAACAGGGGGCAGGCTGCGGCCGCGTCGGTCGCCTTGCCCTGGTACAGCGCGCAATTGGCGCAGTTCTGGCTGGCGGCGTACTTGGGGTATTTCTTGGTGTCGGTCTTGCTGCCGTCGGCCTTGTAGCCCAGGGCGACGGCATTGGCGTCGGTATCCTTGACCATGGGCGCGGCCGCCGTCTGGGACAGCGCCAGGCTGCTGGCCGCCAGCGCTCCGCTGGCGGTGAGGGCGTGAATGACAAAGGTGCGGCGTGAAGTGGAAGTCATGGCAATCGTGGAGGTAGTTGTGTTGTCGTGCGTGATGGCACTGCTACTCTACCGGCCGGTCACGATCGGGACTTGATGGTAATCAACAGATGAACGCATTCCCCGTGCATTCCCCGGTGCCTGGTGCGGCAGCATGGCGTGGCGGCTGGTCGTGCCCTTCATGTCACGAGGTGCTAGGGCCTGTTCACACTATTTATGCAAGATGCGTTGCGAGTCAAAAAGGCCATGCGCGAGGCGCAAAATGCAGCCGGGCTGGCGCCCGGCAAGGCTTTGCAACGCTGCGCGTGGCCTTTTTGGCCGCAACCCGGAGGGAACGTGGTTAAAACAACACCACTCGTCGTTGCACTCCTAGCCCAGCCGCCCAGGCTGAGCGTCGTCGCGCGCCTGGATTGGCGCCGTTTTAACCACGTTCGCACTTGTATAAATAGTGTTAACAGGCCCTAAGGAAATCCCGCATGGCAAACAGCGTTTCTTCCGGCGCCTCGGTCATCTGGTGGTGTCCGACCGGCAGGCTGGCGACCTGCACGGTTTTTCCACTGGCCCGGGCCTTGTTTATCAGGGGCTGCGCGGCTTTGGCCTGCGTCATCTGGTCCTGCGCACCCAGCAGGAACAGCACGGGGCAGGTGATCTGCGTGATGGCGTTGTCGCCGTTGGCATAACTGTCGCAGGCCTTGAAACCGCGGTGAAAGACATTGACTTGGGTGTTGCTCGCCAGCACGCGCCGGCCCAGTGCCATGCTGGCGCCGTAGACCCAGGTGCCCGGGCCCAGCGCCGAGGGTGGTGCGGCCAGGGTGCTGCGCGAAAACACATTGATCATGGTCAGCGCCTTCATCGGCTCGTTCAGGGCGGCGTCCAGCAAGGCGGGGGACACCTTCATCGGGTAAGCGATGCCGACCAGGACAAGGTGGCTTACCCGCTCTTTCAGCCGGGAGGCGGCCTCCAGCGCAATCAGCGAACCCCAGCTGTGGCCGATCAGCGCGGCGCGCTGCACGCCGGCCGCGTCGAGCAGGGCGGCCACAAAACCGGCGGCCTCTTCGACCGTCGATGGCGCCTCGCCCGCGCTTTTGCAGTGGCCCGGCAGGTCCACCGCCAGCACGTTCCAGCCGTGGTGGGCCAGGTAGCGGCTTTGCAAAATCCAGACACTGTGGTCGTTGAGCACGCCGTGGATGAAGACCACGGTGGGTTTGGCCGCATCGAAGGGCTTGCCGCCGGTGTAGCAATAGGTGTTGTGGCCGTTGACGTTGAGGATCATGCTGCTTTCTCCGCGGCCTTGAGTGCGCGCTTCAAGTCATCGATCAGATCATCCGGATCTTCCAGGCCGATGGACAGGCGGATGGTGCCCTGCGTGATGCCGGCGCCCGCCAGCGCTTCGTCGGTCATGCGGAAATGCGTGGTGCTGGCCGGGTGAATCACCAGGCTGCGGCAGTCGCCGACGTTGGCCAGATGGCTGAACACCTTGAGGGTTTCGATGAAGGCCTTGCCCTGCTCACGGTTGCCCTTGATGTCGAAGCTGAACACCGAGCCGGCGCCGCGCGGCAGCAGCTTTTTGGCCAGCGCATGGCTGGGGTGCGATTCCAGCATCGGGTGGCCGACGCGTGCCACCAGCGGGTGGCTGGCCAGGAAGGCCACGACCTTTTCGGTGTTGCTCATGTGCCGCGCCATGCGCAGCGGCAGGGTTTCGATGCCCTGCAGGATCAGCCACGCGGTGTGCGGGCTCATGCAGGCGCCGAAGTCGCGCAGGCCTTCGCGGCGCGCGCGCAGCAAAAACGCGCCGACCGTGCTTTCCTCGCTGAACACCATGTTGTGAAAGCCGTCGTAAGCCTCGGTCAGCTCGGCGAATTTGCCGGACTTTTCCCAGTCGAAGCTGCCGCCGTCGACCACAATGCCGCCAATCACCGTGCCGTGGCCGCTCAGGAACTTGGTGGCCGAGTGGTAGACCAGGTCGGCGCCGTGCTCGAACGGCTTGATCAGCCAGGGCGATGTCAGGGTCGAGTCCACCAGCAGCGGCACACCGGCCTCGTGCGCGATGGCTGACACGGTGGGCATGTCCAGCACGTCCAGCCCCGGGTTGCCCACGGTTTCGCCAAAAAAGAGCTTGGTGTTGGGCCGCACGGCAGCGCGCCAGCCATCCATGTCACCGGGTTTGACGAAGGTGGTCTCGATGCCGAAACGCCGCATCGTGTAGTGCAGCAGATTCTGGCTGCCGCCGTACAGCGCGGTGGAGGCGACGATGTGGGAGCCCGCGCCCATCAGCGTGGCAATGCTCAGGTGCAGCGCCGCCTGGCCGCTGGCGGTGCTGATGGCGCCTATGCCGCCTTCCAGCGCGGCGACGCGCTGCTCCAGCACCGCGTTGGTCGGGTTGCTGATGCGCGAATAGACGTGGCCGGCGCGCTCCAGGTTGAACAGGCTGGCAGCATGGTCGCTGGATTCGAAGACAAACGAGGTGGTCAGGTGAATCGGCACGGCGCGCGCGCCGGTGGCCGGGTCGGGCGCGGCGCCGGCATGCAGGGCCAGCGTGTCGAAGCCCGGGTCAGAGTAGCCAGACATGGTGTCTCCAGAAAATGGCGGAAGGGATAGGCGAAAACGGCAGCCAGCCCGAAACAACTTGAGGTGGCTTGCAAACGGATTGTGGGCTATATTTGAACTGAATTTTCCGCCGGGCTGCACCGGGGAAGAACCTGCAGACTGCCGAGACAAATTCCTGAAGGAGTGCCCCATGAAAGTCCTTGATATCCTGCGCGTCAAAGGCAACACGCTTTACACCGTCCAGCCCGATGAGCCGCTGTTCAAGGCGACCCAGATCATGGCGGAAAAAGACATCGGATCCCTCGTCGTCATGGAGCACGGCGACCTGGTGGGCATGCTGACCTTCCGCGAAGTGATTCTGTGCATTGTCAAAAACGGCGGCGAGATCGGCGCCACGCTGGTTCGCACCGCCATGGACGATGCGCCGCTGACCTGCACCCCCGACACCGAGATCGACGAAGTCCGCCGCATGATGCTGGGTCGCCATGCGCGCTACATGCCGGTGCTCAACAAAAAGGTACTCGAAGGTGTGATCTCGTTTTACGACGTGGCCAAGGCTGTGGTCGATGGCCAGAACTTCGAAAACAAGATGCTCAAGGCTTATATCCGCGACTGGCCGGCGGAAGAAGACGAGACGCCAGAGACCAAGCTCTGAGGCTCCGCAGAGCCTCCGTCCGCAGAGGAATTCGCGAACACTGTTTCTTTTCTACCGGCAGTGGTGTGCCAGCAAGCCGGGGGTTGCCCGGCTTGTTGGCTAACCACAAAGTCCCAAACAAAAACCGGTAGTCAGCAAACATGAATCCCGGATCAAGTCCGGGATGACATGCATCAGAAGATTCTGCTACAAATTCAATAGCGGTTAGCGCCCGATTTTAAAGGGCTGGAGGCTTATTTCTTCCTAAACTCAGCCCATGCTGGCGTGAATCATCTCCCGCACCCGCGGATAAATCTGCTGGTTCCAGCGCCTGCCGCTGAACACGCCGTAGTGCCCCACGCCGGTCTGCACATGGTGGGTTTTCATGAAGGGACGGATGCTGCTGCACAGGTCCTGCGCGGCCACCGTCTGGCCGACCGAGCAGATGTCGTCGCGTTCGCCCTCGACCGTCATCAGCGCGGTGCGGCGGATGGCCGCCGGGTTGACGATGCGGCCGCGGTAGCTGAGCTTGCCGACGGCCAGGTCGTAGGTCTGGAACACTTTCTCGACCGTTTCCAGGTAGAACTCGGCCGGCAGGTCGTTGACGGCCAGGTACTCGTCGTAGAACACGCGGATCACGTTGGCCTTGTCCACGTCGCCGTCGACCAGGTGCTGGTACATGTCCTTGAAGGACTTCTTGTGGCGGTCCAGGTTCATGCTCAGGAAGGCGCTGAGCTGTACAAAGCCGGGGTAGACGCGCCGCATGTAGCCGGCGTGCGGCAGCGGCACATGGCCGATCAGGTTTTTCTCGAACCACTCGATGGGTTTGCTGGTGGCCAGGGTGTTGACGGCGGTCGGGTTGACGCGGCAATCGACCGGGCCCGCCATCAGCGTCAGGCTGCGCGGCTGGGCCGGGTCGTCGTCCTCGGCCATGATGGCCGCGGCCGCCAGCGCGGCCACGCAGGGCTGGCACACCGCGACCACATGGGTGCCGGGGCCGATGGCCTGAGTGAAGCGGATCATGTGGGCTATGTAGTCGTCCAGCCCGAACGGGCCGTGGCGCAGCGCCACGTCGCGCGCGTTGTGCCAGTCGGTGATGTAGACATCGTGGTCCTGCAGCAGTGTGCGCACGGTCTCGCGCAGCAGGGTGGCAAAGTGGCCCGAGAGCGGCGCCACCAGCAGCACGGTCGGCTGGTGCGGCCGGTCGGTCGCTTCTTCCTTTTTGAATCGCAGCAGGGTGCCGAAGGGCATGGTGAGCACGGTTTCCTCGGTCACCGCGAGTTCGCGTTCGCCCACTTTCACCGTGCTGATGCCATAGGCCGGGCGCGAATGGGTGACCCGCAGGCGCGAGAACACCTCCATCGAGGCTGACAACTTGCGCAGCAAGCTGCCCTCGGTTTTGCCCAGCCAGAGGGCGGCGCTGCTGCCCTGGGCCAGCAGGCGAAACGGCGACATCAGGTCGGACTGGGTTTGGTAGGCTTGGTAAAGCATGGGCGTCCTGGCTTGAAGCGGGGCTGGTGGCCCGATGCAGGCATGCAGGCAAGTTGCGGGCCAACCGGCGTATGCGCCATGCACTTTTCTGGCACAGCCCTTGCACAGGTACTTCCGCGCTGCAGTACCCACGCACTTTCCAGGAGCATCCCATGGCCAAAGCCGTTCTCACGATCAGCAGCAAGAACTACGGCGCCTGGTCCCTGCGCGGCTGGCTGCTGGCCAAACTCGCGGGGCTGGACTTCACCGAAAAGGTGATTTCCCCCGACGACCCGGCCATGAAGGCCGAAATGCTGCTGCTGGCGCCGTCCATGTTGGTGCCTTCGCTGCAGCACAACGGCGTCAAGGTCTGGGACACGCTGGCGATTGCCGAATACCTCCACGAAATCAAGCCGGGTGCGCATCTGCTTCCGGCCGACGTCGAGGCGCGCGCGCACTGCCGCGCCATCTGCGGCGAGATGCATTCGGGCTTTTCATCGATGCGTTCCTCGTTGCCCATGAACCTCAAAGCGCACTTCCCCAACTTCAAGGTCTGGTCGCGGGCGCAGGCCGACATCGACCGCGTGCTGGACATCTGGAAGGAGTGTTTGGCCACCTACGGCGGGCCCTACCTGTTCGGCAAGCAACCCGGCGTGGCCGACGCCATGTACGCGCCGGTCGTTACGCGCTTTTTGACCTACGACGTGGCGCTGGACAAGGTGTGCATGGCCTACTGCAAACGCATCATGGAGCTGCCCGCCATGAAGGAGTGGGTGGCCGCCGCGAAGAAGGAGCCCGACGACATTGACGAGCTGGACGCTGAGTTCTGAACACCCCCGTCCAGGCTCACTGCGTGTAGCCTGTTCCCCCCTTGCAGGGGGCGGCGCCTGCGGCCCGGCGAAGCCGGTTCCGCGGCCCCTGCTGGAAAGCACCACAAGTGCCGGCGTCGAGATTTCTTTGTCAAACCGGGGCCGCAGGTCCGGTTTTGCCGGCCTGCAGGCGCAGCGGCCCCTTTTTCGGTGCAAGGGGCAGGGCCGCCGCAGGCTCGAAGTGAGCGACCGTGGGGGCTCTATTCACCAGGGGGTGGGCGGCGGGATGTCGCAAACGGGTTCGACATCGATCGACTTGAAGTCTGCTGGCGAGACGATCTCCAGGTATTCCATGTCGGGCGAATAGTCGAAGAGATAGTGGCGTATGCCCGGGCGCTGGTGCACCACGTCGCCGGCTTCGACCAGGGTTTCCTTGTCCTCGTACATGAAGCGCGCCCAGCCTTTAACCATGATGACAATCTGGAAGTCCGCCTCATGGCGGTGCCAGCCCGTGCCTGTTTCTGGTGCCATGTTCGCCTTGACCAGGTGCGCAATCACCTTGCCGTGGGTTGCCTCGGCAATGCCGAGGTCGCGGTAGAGGAAAAAATCGCGCAAACCGCCCGAGACAAACTCGGTATCGCCGGGCTTGACGTGGGAGAAGGTGGTTGTGGTGCGGTCCAGCATGGCGGGCTCCTTCTGGTCAGTGCATCAAGGGATGAATGTTGCACTGCAGCAAGCAGGAAGTGTTCCAGATCATCGTTGCCATGACGTCGGCACCGGGGCTGGTCGCCCGGCTGAAACGCTGAAGACGTGTATGTCCTGCACCGAACACAAGCAGCCTGTACTATCCGTCATGTCACTTGACACCGGCCATTTATCACGAGCGCGACCGCGCTTTACGGAAAGCACCCCTCCATGGCCTCTGTTGCTCCAGCTCTTCCATCTGCCGCGTCACCCCGGCACATCCTGATCGTGGAAAACATCGCGGCCCAGGCCCAGATGCTGAGCCATATCCTCGAAGAAGAGGGTTACCAGGTCAGTGTTGTTGACAACGGTCAGTCCGCGCTGGAAATGACGCCCCGGCTCCGTCCCTCGCTGATCATCAGCGGGGTGGCCATTCCAGAGATGAGCGGCTATGAGCTGTGCCGGCAGATCAAGGCCGGCCCCGGGCTTTCCCCGGTCCCGGTGATTCTCGTCACCAGTCTGTCCGACCCCAACGAGGTTCTGCTCGGCCTGCAGTGTGGGGCCGACAGCTTCGTCATCAAGCCCTACGAGAGAAGCCACATGCTGGCGCGGGTGGAGCACGCCCTGAGCAACCGCGACATCACCCACATGCCGGAAGAAGGCCCGCCGGCCGAGATTTTTTTCCACGGCGAGCGGCACGAGATCAGCGCCAGCCGCACCCAGATACTGAACCTGCTGATGTCCACCTACGACGCTGCCATGCAGCGCAACAACGAACTCCACGAAAGCCGGCAGCAGCTGCGCGAACGCACGGCCGAGGTGCTGGAGGCCAACCGTTTTCTCGACTCGATGATCGAGCACATTCCGACGCCTGTGTACATCAAGGATGCCGATCAGCTGCGTTATGTGCGTGTCAACTCTGCGCAGGAGCAACTGACGGGCATCTTGCGCGAGGACGCGCTGGGAAAATCCGACCACGATCTATTCGGTCAGGAGGACGCCGACCGGTTTTCCGCCCAGGACCACCGGGTGCTGGCCAGCGGCATCATTGAGGACATTCCGGAAGACCGGTTTTTCTCACAGAGCAAAGGCATGCGCCTGCTGCACACCCGCAAGGTGCCGGTTTTCGGCGAAGGCGCCGAGCCCACGCATGTGCTGGGGATTTCCGAGGACATCACCCTGAAGAAGGAACTGGAAAAGGTGATCGCCGATCTTCATTCCGCCCTGAAGGTGCGCGCCGGCGAGCTGGAAACCACGAACAAAAGCCTGGAGAGTTTCACCTCGGCCGCCTCGCATGACCTGCGTTCCCCGCTGAGCGTCATTGGCGGTTACGTGAGCCTGCTGGAGAAAAATTACGCCGACCGTCTGGACGAAAAAGGCTTGCACTACCTGTCGGTCATCGGAATCCGGGTCAAAAGCATGGCCAGGCTGATTGACGACCTGCTGTCTTTTTCCAGGCTCAGCCTGCAGGAGGTCCAGAAAACCGATGTCGACATGAACGGACTGGCCGCGCAGGTGGCAGCCGAGCTGCCAGTCAGCGGCCCGGGGGCGAAAAAGCCTGTCATCCAGTTCGGTTTGTTGCCATCAGCGCCTGCCGACCCCGGGCTGCTTCGGCAGGTCTGGGTGAACCTGCTGTCCAACGCGGTGAAGTACAGCAGCCTGACGGCCAATCCGCAGATCGAGGTCAGTGGACGCGTCGAAGGCGCGGAAGCCGTCTACACCGTGCGTGACAACGGCGCCGGGTTCGACATGGCCCATTACGACAAGCTCTTCGAAGTGTTCGAGCGGCTGCACACCGACCAGGAGTTCGAAGGCACCGGCGTGGGCCTGGCCACCGTGCGCCGTGTGGTCACGCGGCATGGCGGGCGGGTGTGGGCGGAAGGCAAGGTGGACCAGGGGGCGGTGTTTCATTTTGCATTGCCGGTGCAGAGCTGCTGACGCAGACGTGACTGGAAAGAGGGGGGGCTCCTTCGTTTGGGGGAGGCGCCCCAAGCGCGGTGCGGCCTAAAATCACGAGGTCTGCTGCGGGGGTCTGCTGCGGGTTTTACGCCTTGTTTTGTGTATCTGTATGATTTGCCCGCCCGTTCTTCGCAAAAACCGGCAGGACGCCACTTTCGGTGGCGTTTCGTGCCCAGGTCAAACCGCAGCCGGCAAGTTAGCCGCAGGTTTTGCGGCATACGTTCGTTGCACCTCAAACCAATCCCCAGAAGGAATTTTTTGAATATGAAATCCATGATGAAGTTCTGCGCCTGCATCATCGCCTGTACATCCGCTTTCGCCGCGTCCGCAAGGGACAGCGGCTGCCTGATTCAAGGAACACTTACCTCGAACAAGATATCCCAGACCTCGAATTATTGTGCGGCCAACAAGGGGATGAGCGATCAGGACTTCAAGGCCGGCTGTCAGGACTTGTTCGAGTCACAAGGGGGAAATTCAGACGGCAAGAAATCGGACAACAGTATTTCAATGAAATTTGTCAGCGATTGCCCGGCCAATTCCAAAGGCGTTTGTGCAGGAGCCTTTGACCATAAATGGAACTTGCAATACATGGCGGACGACTATGCGTTGAAGCACGGCCAGGCCAAGCAGGTTTGCGAAGTGAGCGGCGGCAAGTGGAAGCAGTAATCCGATTCGCGCGATGACGCTCAGGCATTGTTGCCGAGGCCGCCGACAAGCCTGGCTCGCCGCCTGATTCCCCAACCAGGGACATGACCCCGATGTCCACCGGGTCGCCCCCCCGCGGGTCGCGCGCTGTTTGACTTCCAGAGCCATGACGAGGTTTTTGCATGCACACCTTCAGCACCAGCATCGATATTGCGCAGCCCGTCGAACGCGCCTGGTCCGTGATGATCGATGTGGACCACTGGCATGAATGGACGCCTTCGATCACGAGCGTCCGCAGGCTGGGTGGCCAGCCCTTGGCCGTGGGCAGCCGTGTGCTGATTCGGCAGCCCATGTTTCCGCCGGCCCTGTGGGCCGTGTCGGCGCTGGTGCCTGGGGAGCGCTTTTCCTGGGTCAGCGTGGCCCCCGGCCTGCGCGTGACCGGACATCACGACGTGGTGCCGATTTCCGGCGGAAGCCGGGCGACGCTGGGAATCGAGATCGATGGCCTTTGCGGCGGGCTCTGGGCCCGCTTGACGCGGGCAATAAGCGAGCGTTACCTCGGTTATGAAGCGCAAGGACTCAAGGCCCGCGCCGGGGATGGGGCGTACCGGCACGGAGGTCTTCCCCGTTCGCCGCATCGATGACACCTGAAGCCCCTTCATCACCCTTGCTGCAAGCTGCGACTTCCGCCATCACCCCGGGACGGCGAAGTCCAACACGGCATTGCAGTGGCCCCGCCTTGCTCACCGCTGAATTTCTACGGTTTCTGCCATTGCGGTAGTCCGATCATCCGGCACGTTCTTCCCACCACACCCTTCTGGGATCGTCCTCCGCATGAGCGGCAACACCTTCGGCATCGTCCATCGACAAGCCGATGAGTCAGCGATACAACAGCTTGTATTGCGTCTGCTCCATCAACTGACGCTCCGGGCGAATGGAGTACAGCACCTGCAGCAGCATGGCGTGCAGCAGCTTCTCAGGCGCGGTGCTCGGGCGGCCGCCCTTGACGTCGTCTTCGTACATTTTGCGAACAACTCACCCATTCCGGCCGAAGCCTTGTTGACTATCGTGCGGATGACCCGCAGCAGGTGATTGGCTGGCACGAAGTCATCCAGCTTCTTGAGGGTGAACAGACCTTCGGTGAATGTGTCGGCGCCGCGCAGAGTTGTGTCAGTTCGGATTCAATGTGGTGCTACGCTGGGAGCGCTTCATGCGGTGTGGACTGGGTCGGTAGGTATTTCTGCAGCCTGTCAGACCTCAGATCCATCCAACTCGGAACGATGCAAGGCCAGACGTGTTTGGTTACATCTAGAGTCTCTGCAATCGAATCCGCAAGCACAGTCATCTCGACCCGCTGAGCTCGCTGGCATTCGAGCAGCTTCGCACTGGACGCGGAAATGTGGCGACGAAAGCGGGTCAGGTCCACAGCGCCGTAGAGCCAGCTCCGTCCGCAGGCCCGTTGTCCCAAGCAAGTCTGGATGAAGCGCTCGGCTTGGCGCTGGTTTGGGGGCGGTAAGGGCGCCTGAGGGAGCGTGTGCTCATGCCGCGTCATGGCCCATGGCCATATTTGAGCGGCTTGATGTAAATCATGCGTATGTGCTGGTGTGCAGTTATAAATAAGACCTATAAAGTGACTTTTGTGCACAGGGATATGAACAAAAAAGTTTGTGTTATTAGTGGGGAATTCTCCGAACGTGGGTGCCTTGAACTTAGGTTGGATCGAGCTGGCTACTCTGTTCAAAGCTATGAGTGCGCCGAGTCAGTTGCGGCGTTTTCCGACTTTGATATCTGTGACTGTATTTTTCTCGAACTGCACCCCAGCGGCTTGAGCGGACTAAAGTTTCAGTCCGAGCGTCGGCAGCTTGAGCAGGGTGGCGCCATCCTCTACGTGACAGAAAAAGGCCGCATGGCCGGTCTGGTGCTTCCCTGCAAAGAAGACGGAGCCAGAGATGTTTTGGACAAGTTCGTAGCTGCGTCAGATTCGGTGCAGGAGGTTGATTCAGAATTCAGGCGCAATACATTGGTTGGTCCGACAACGTTCACGCTTGGTCAGCGGCCACAATGCCTTGAAGTTTTGACCGACCGTGAACGCGAAATTCTCGATTTGGTCATGGCGGGCAACAGTAATAAAGGCATCGCCCGAATTTTGAATATAAGTTACCGCACAGTGGAACTGCACCGCTCCCATGTTCTAAAGAAAACAGGTAAACGTAACATGTTGGAATTGGCGCAGATATTCCCAGTGGCAACCCCTGGCTGAGAGTTCTGAAGCGTCGAGAACTTCAGTCTTCCTGATGAGTTTGTCCTGGCTTTCGTGAAGTGGACTGGTTTAAGTCATTCCTGTTGAATTGCGCCGAAGCCTGCCCCGATCTTTCCATCCAATCTCGACCCACACTCTTGGTGAGCAGAAGGTGCTCACGATGTGGATAGGTTTTTGTTTTTTTCTTCCTTTGGGTTGACTCTGTGTGGATTTGCCTCTGAGTGCGCTGCTGTTTCCGCGATTTTGTTGTCTCGATTACCAGCCAGGTGGACAGCTTCTCAGCATAGGAATTGAGCTTGCTTGAGCTGACCCGTCTTTCGTACCTGGGGTTCAGTCTCATCTGATCGCAGGTACTTCTTCATTGTGTTGCAAGCCAGGCCTGTAGGCCTTGCAATCTCGCGGATGGACATCCGTTCTCGCAGTGACCAACGCCTGGTGACATTCAATTTCTCCACGCCTATCTCTCCTTTCCCCCTGCGTTTAAAACTGGCGGGTTAGGGCCTACGTGGGTCAGGTTTGGATGGAAATTACTGCTCTAACCGGGTCAGCTTTCGATGGAATTCAACACTATGTGCAAACACTAGCAAGTGTTGACTCGTATATGGGGTCGAACATTTTTCTTCTATATTTACTTTGAAAGCTTCTCTTTATTAAAGAGGCTCACTTCGTTATTTTTATCATTATTCATAGAGGTCAAATATCATGAAGAAACCATTTTCCAGCTTGAAGTCCATCACCGGGATCGCTCTTTTTGGTGTTGCGGCAAGTGCTTTCGTCGCAGTTCAGGGAAACACCGTTGATTGGTTGCCCATGGGTAGCTCCCATGCGCAAGACTCAACGCCCAAAGGCTCGGCTGGCGCCCGCGGTGGTGCAGGTGCCAATGCCAAAGGTGGTTCGCAAGGTGGAGCAACAGGTGGATCAACGGCCACGCCCAAGGGGCAGGGCGGCCCCAGCAGTGACAGCGACGCAAAAGGTCCCAAGTTTGGTGGTGACGGATCCAAGCCCGTGGCTGGGACCCAGGGTGGGAAACCAGCGTGGGCTCAGGAAGGGATTCCTTCCGATCTGGAGTTGGGCCGATTGAATGTGGCACGAGCGCCATCGCAGGTGATTGATCGCTCCTTGGAAGAGGCCTTGTCAACACTGTCACCGGCTTTTTACAACGCTGTCATAGCGATTGCCGACAACACCGCAATGTCGGCTGCGGACAAGCTGGCCGCTCTGAAAAGCCTGGTCGTACTCAGTTTTACGGATACCACGATGGTGCGCGTTGACTCGCCTCTGCAGAATCTTGGCTTGTACAAGGATATTCTTGCCGACAGCAAGATTGTTGCCCCTACCGCGACATTTGACGCATCCACGTCGGCTACCCGACTGCTGTTGTTGACAGCTGTTTTCGTCGGTTCAGCGTCTGATAAAACGGTTCCTGTGTCTACCGCAACCGTTGATGCGCTTAACAAAATCATGACGCTGACGCTGCCCGCGGGCGTGACTTCTGCCGAAGTTGCCGAATGGGCAGAAGCTGTGCGGCAGGCGATTGTGATAGGACACCAGTAAAACCTGTCACAGGTCGGGAGATGTCAGGTGCCTGACATCTCCCGAGCACAAAATTATTCCTCAGGAAAGAACAAGTCATGAAATTCAAGTTGACGGGTAGAGGTATCTTGCCGATGACCGTTATGGTTCTGACGCTTGCCGGTGCGTACTCCGGGGCATTGATGATCACGATGCTTGCGAGTCCGGCTCATGCTTCTGATGAGGGGCACTCCAGCGGAAAAAAGGGTGAAGGCACTTCCGGCCACAGCAGTGGCGGACACGAGGAAGGTGAATCAGGAAAGGAACAGAAAGGCTTCGGTACCCGTGCAGGACATGAAGGGCATTCGAGCGGTCAACATAGTGTTGGTGAAAAGCAGGGTTCAGGAGGGGGCCGGTTTGGCGGCGGCAGTGGCGTCAGTGGGAGTGATCAGGTTCCACAAGGACTTGTTCGTGAGCGTTCGAACGCGCTGGCATCTGATAGCGGAACGCGGGCGCGTTCGGGGAAAGGATGGCCAGATATCCCTGCTCCGCCGCCGGTGGATCCCCAGGATCCCGTTGTCGTTATTGTCCCCGTTGCAGATCCACTGGACGTTACCCCCATTGGTTCAGGTGGTAGCCCGTCGGTCAGTGCCTATGGATTGCTGAGCAGTTCGATGCGATGCGAAGGTGTTGCTCCGAACATGTCACTGGCGCAGCAGTGGTCGAGCGCAAATTTCCGGCGAATCAAATTGGGGTTGCGCCAACTGGATCCCAAGCAGCAACTCAATGGCCGAATGGATTCGTTGATGGTCATGGTTGCGTTGCAAGAAGAATTTGGAAAAAAATCTCCGCAACCGGAATTGCTCGGAACCTATCTTGGTTTGATGGCCCAGACCTTGGTGACCCCTGAACTCATCAAACAGATGGCTTTTGAGCTGTGCGCTGTGTTACCTGAGTCAGAAATGCCTGAAATTGCTCGAATTGCCAATGTGCAACGCGAGAAGTTGCTTGTCAGTGCAGTCGTTCGTTGATAAGTGCTTCCCATCCCATGCAAAGGATTTTCATGACTCATGCCATTCGTTCTCAGCCGATCGCTGCACAGGCGCCGCAGCGGACCCGATTCCCTCTCAATTTAGTAATGACCTTGATATTGGCTGGCTGGATGGCATCTCCGTCAGGGGTGCAGGCACAGCTCTTGGTGTCCGATCCAAAGGCTGCTTCAGACGTGCCTGCGGAATCGCCGCCTCCTCCGCCGGAAGTTTCACCCAGTCGCATTCGGCCTATGACACCGCCGCAGCCTCAGGGTAGCCCCTACCAATTGGGGTCGTTCACGGTGTACCCCGAAATTGATGTTATCGGGGGATATGACAGCAACGTTTATTACTCCAATACCTCGCCCGTGAGCGATGAATACCTGACTTTATCTCCCTCGATCCTGCTGCAATCGAACTGGGCAGAGCATGCCCTGAATATTCGGGCCGGCGCCGACTTCATGCGCTACCGGGACCTGAAAGACGAGAACATCGATGACGCCAATATCAGTGTTGAAGGTCGAAGAGACATTTCACCGAACATGAACGTTTATGGGGGCGGTTATCTGTCAACGAACCATGAGGACAGAGAATCGCCCGATGTGCGCAATGGACTGACGCCCACCCGCTACGCGCAAAACCGGTTCTATGCTGGCTTTTTCCGCAGAATGGGGCCCTGGTCTGTTCGTGTCGCGGGCAATGCCATGAAGCTGGACTATCGCGACGTTGATTTTGTAACCGGGGGCGGAGCCATCGGGGTCATTAACAATGACGACCGCGATCATTGGCAACACACTGGCGGCGTGCGGGTGGCTTATGAGTGGTCTCCAGAGCTTGAAGGGTATGCGCAAGTGGCGGCAGACCATCGTCGATACAGTGACGCTGTTGACGATCTGGGGTACCAGCGTAGCTCAACGGGCATGCGCTATCTGATCGGCGCCAAGTGGAGCATTCCGGAAAAAACCATGATGGATGCCTATGTGGGCCACATGAGCCAGGATTATGACGATGTGCGCAGCCAGGACGTCAGTAAGCCGATGGTGGGAGGTAAATTCACCTGGTTTGCAGGGCCGCGCACCACGCTGGCCGCGCTTGTAGACCGCACGATTGAGGAAACCTCGGTGACGCAGCGTACAAGTGCAGGCGTTTTGAACGTGGCAAGCAGCTACGTCAACACCTACGGCTCACTGGAGCTCAGTCACAAGCTTTCGGAGCAGTGGTCAGTGCGTGCTGCCTCCAGCCTCTCGCGTGTTGCTTACCAGGGGATTGTTCGATCGGACGACTACAGGTCCGACAGCGTTGGGGTTACCTACAAACCTAACCGGCGCATGATAGTGAATGTTGACCTGATCGACCGGCGCCTGAAGTCCAGTCTGCCGACAGAGAATTTTTCAAAAACCATGGCGATGATTCGGCTGACTTTTCCGTTCATGCCCTGAGGAAAATTGCAGGATGCAGCCACTTCTTGTGCGTCCTGCTGTGACTTGAAGTTCAGGCCATCGAGATGAGAAGCCGGTCGATCTGATTTCCGCAATCACTTGTAGCTTGACATATCAAATTCCCAAAGAGTTTGGCCGGACCTGTGTGATCGACATCCGGCAAGCTAATTACGATCACGTTCAACTCAGGAGTTTGTTATGAAAAAGACTTTGGTTCCTGTGGCTATCGCAGCTGCATTGGCGTTTGGCGGCGTTGCTTTGGCCGCTGGAGGCGGTGGCGGTGGCGGAGGTGTTGGTGGGGGTGCTGGCGCTGGTGCTGCTCCCGGCGGCGGCGCGCTTTCCTCAAATCCGGTGCGTACCCAGCAGCAAGTGCAAAGCCAGCAACAACTACAAGTACAGAACCGTGCGCAGCTTAAGACCCAGGACCAGCTTCTGAAGCGTACCCGGGATCAGTTGAAAACCCAGGACCAAGTGCTGACCCGGACCCGTGACCAGTTGAGGACCCAGGATCAATTGCTAACGCAAACCCGTGATCAACTGAAGTCCCAGGATCAAACGAAGACGCAGACCCGAGACCAGCTTCAGATCCAGGAGCAGATTCATGTGCAGACCCTTGATCAGTTGAAGACTCAGGAGCAGGTTCAATTGAAAACCCTTGATCAGTTGAAGACTCAAGAGCAGGTTCAATTGAAGACACGGGATCAGTTGACGGCGAATTGAACGGCGAAGTTGCCGGATGTGACGCTTGATCCGGGTCACTGCGACAGCTTCCACGGCCTCGCTTTTTGTCGATGGGCTTGCGGAACTGGCCGTAGCCCGATCCGTAGGCGGCCGGTATCGCGAGGGGCCGCTGCTTCATTGGCATGTAACGCTTTTCTCCTCCACGGGTTGTGCTTCAGGACGATGTATTCAACCGTGCCCGACTCAGCGCGTTGGTCGAGTGTGGCTGGGGCAGCAACCTGAAACGGGTGACGGCAATCTTGACAAGCCTCGCTGGCCTTTTTCTCCGAACCCTGCCTTCCAGCGTGCCCCGCCCCGCAACCATCTGGGATAATCTCCCGCATGAGCGGCAACACCTTCGGCACCCTATTCGCAGTCACCAACTTCGGTGAATCCCACGGCCCGGCCATTGGCTGCGTGATTGACGGCTGCCCGCCCGGCATGGCGCTGAGCGAGGCTGACATCCAGGGCGACCTGGACCGGCGCCGGCCCGGCACCAGCAAATACGTGACGCAGCGCAATGAACCGGATGCGGTGGAGATTCTTTCCGGCGTCTACGAAGGCAAAACCACCGGCACGCCGATCTGCCTGCTGATCAGGAATACCGACCAGCGCAGCAAGGACTACGGCAACATCCTGGACACCTTTCGCCCCGGTCATGCGGACTACAGCTATTTGCAGAAGTACGGCATTCGCGATCCGCGCGGCGGCGGCCGGGCCTCGGCCCGGCTGACGGCGCCCATGGTGGCGGCCGGTGCTGTCGCCAAAAAGTGGCTGCTGGAAAAATACGGCACCACCTTTCGCGGCTGCATGACGCAGATCGGCGACATCGCCATTCCTTTCGAGGCTTGGGCGCACGTGCCCCACAACCCATTTTTTGCGCCGGTAGCCGATGTAGCCAAGCTGGAAGCCTACATGGACGAGCTGCGCAAGGCCGGCGACTCGTGCGGCGCGCGCATCCGTGTCACGGCCACGGGCATGCCGGTGGGCCTGGGCGAGCCGCTGTTCGACAAGCTCGACGCCGACATCGCCTTTGCCATGATGGGTATCAACGCCGTCAAGGGTGTGGAAATCGGCGCGGGTTTTGCCAGTGTCACGCAGCGCGGCACCACGCACGGTGACTCGCTGTCGCCCGCGGGCTTCAAGTCGAACAACGCCGGCGGTGTGCTGGGCGGCATCAGCACCGGGCAGGATCTGGAAGTGTCGATTGCCATCAAGCCGACCAGTTCCATCCTCACGCCGCGCGAGTCGGTGGACATGGCCGGCGCGCCGACCACCGTCGTCACCAAGGGGCGGCACGACCCGTGTGTGGGCATACGCGCCACGCCGATTGCCGAGGCCATGCTGGCGCTGGTGGTGATGGAGCATGCCTTGCGCCAGCGCGCGCAATGCGGCGACGTGGTGCCGCCCATGCAGGCGATCAAGGGCTCCGTGTGAACAGGTCCTGACCATGCCAGAAGCTGCGGCCAGGCGCCGCCAGCTGGTGCCGTTTGCGGCGCTGTCGGCCAGTTATTTTGCGCACATCGGGTTTTTCAACCCCTACCTGCCGCTGTGGCTGCAGGACCTCGGCTTCAGCATCCTGGCGATCAGCCTGCTGACTTCGGTGCAGGCCGCCACGCGGCTGTTTGCGCCCTACGGCTGGGGCGCGCTGAGTGACCACACCGGGGAGCGCGTCAAGCTGCTGCGTTACGGCGCCACGGTGGCGCTGATCTCGTCCCTCGGCCTGTGGCTGGACTTTGAATCCACTTACGGCGTCTGGTGGCTCACGGCCGTGTTGCTGGTGATGTTCACGCACACGAGTTCCATGATGCCCATGAGCGAAGCCGCCATGGCGCACCTGATCAGCCAGGGCGGGGCCTTTGACGCACGGCGTTACGGACGCGTGCGCCTGTGGGGTTCGCTAGGCTTTTTGTTCACGGTGTTTGCCGCGGGCAGCTGGTTCGAGATCTTTGGCATGAAACACTTTCCGGCCTGGACCTTCCTGTCGCTGCTGGCCGTGACGGTCAGCGTCTGGCTGCTGCCGGACCTGAAGGAGGCGGTCAGTGCCCACGATCTGAAGCTGCCTGTATGGCCGATTTTTCGCCAGAGGGCCGTGGTGTGGTTTTTTGCGTCGGCATTTTTTCATGTGCTGGCGCACATCAGCATCTACGTGTTTTTCTCGCTCTACCTCGACGCGAATGGCTACAGCAAAACCATGATCGGCGTGTTGTGGGCGTTTTCGGTGGTGGTGGAAATCGGCTGGTTCTACACCCAGGGCCGCTGGCTGCCGCGGTTGAGCCTGACCGCCTGGCTGATGGTGTGTTCGGCTGCCATGGCGCTGCGCATGGGCATCACCGCCGTCTGGCCCGGTGTGCTGCTGCTCATGCTGTTTGCGCAGGCGTTGCATGCGCTGACGTTTGCCACCCACCACACGGTCTGCATCGCGCTGTTGTCGCACCATTTCCCCGGACGGCTGCGCGGCCGCGGCCAAGCGCTGTACGTGGTGGTGGCTTACGGCTTGCCGGGTGTGCTGGGGGGGCTGGTCGGCGGGCTGCTGAGTTCGGCTTTCGGGCTGGTCAGTGTGTACTGGGCCTGCCTGGCCGCCAGCCTGGTGGCGACGGCCTGTGCCTACCGGGCCTGGCGCGTGCAGCGCAGCCTGGAAGCTGCCGCACCCTGACAAGCGGCAGGTCTACAAGCGTTTCAAGCCTCTAGCCCCTGTCCCGCGGGCGCAAGCAGCTATCAATACAGTAGCGTACGGCGTTGAACCGTTCAGCGTTCCGGCGGGGCGCGGAAGGGGTTGAAGCCGGTGATCAGCGCCGTGGCGGCCAGCACCAGCACGCAGCCCGGCGCCATGCCCCAGGTGACCGGCTCGCCGAGGAACATGCCGCCCCAGGCGACGCCGAACAGCGGAATCATGAACGCTGCCGAGGTGGCGGCGCTGGCCGTGATCTCGCGCATCAGGCGCATGCTGATCCAGTACATCAGGCCCGAGGTGAAGATGCCCAGCACCGCCACGGCGATCAGTGCGCCGCTGGTGGTGTGGGCCGAGGGCAGGGCCGCAGCGGAGGGCAGCAGCAGGAAAACCGCGGCCGCCACATGCACCACGGCCGAGGCCGGCAGCGGGTCGTGCGCCATGGTTGCGCGTTTCATCAGGATGGCGCCAAAGCCGTAGGCGGCGGCAGCGGCGGTGCAGGCCAGCGCGGCCAGCACCACGCGGGGTGTCACCGCCACCGGCCCCAGCTGCACCAGCAGGGCGACACCAGCAAAACCCACGGCACAGCCCAGCAGCCGGCGCGACGTGAGCCGCTCCTCGCGCGCCAGCGCGGCGCCCAGCACGCCGAACAGTGGCGCCGTGGCGTTGAGCACGGCCGAATACCCGGCCGGGATCACCAGCGCGGCCCAGTTGAACAGCACAAAGGGCGCGACCACCGTCAGCACACTGAGCAGCGCCAGGCGCGGCCAGGCCGCACGCGGCGGCCAGTGCGCGCGCAGCGCGCGCATCAGCAGGGTCAGCACCAGCGCAGCCAGGATGCAGCGCACACCGGCCAGCAACCACGGGCCGAACGCCGGGCTGGCAATGCGAAGCAAAGGGAAGGAGCCACCCCAGAGGGCGGACAGGGCGATGAGCTGGAGGAAGTGTCGGGTGTGCATGAAAAGCCGGTCGGATCAGGGGATTGTCCGGGATTCGGGGCGGGTGTGCAGGGGGATCTCAGGTGTGTCTTGGCTCTTGTTCTCTTTTCTGACCTTATGGGCTTGCGGGCTTGCTGGTGCTCAGAGACGGAACGAAGAAGCTACAGACTTGATTCATCCAATGGCAGCGTCTTCTAGAATGCCCCATGCCTCCCCCCGACAACTCCCTTCCACGCGAGTGCATGGACACCGCGCACCTGAATGCGGTGTTCGCCCGGCTGTTGCCGAGTTTTTTTGACGCGCAGCGTTCCTGAGTCAAGCCGCCTCGCCATGCCGCCTGTCGCTCCCCTGGAAGTCAATGAAGCCGAAGTCGAGATCAGCGCCATCCGTGCGCAGGGCGCCGGGGGGCAAAACGTCAACAAGGTGTCCAGCGCGGTGCACCTGCGCTTCGACATCATGGCCTCTTCGTTGCCCGAGGATGTGAAGGAGCGGCTGCTTTGCCTGCGCGACAGCCGCATCACGCAGGAAGGTGTGCTGGTGCTCAAGGCCCAGCAACACCGCAGCCAGGAGATGAACCGCGCCGACGCGCTGGCCCGGCTCAACGAAATTGTCAACAGCGTCGCCGTGCCGCCGCGCGTGCGCCGCGCCACCAAGCCGACCTATGGCTCCAGGCAGCGGCGCCTGGCAGGAAAAAGCCAGCGTTCGGAGATCAAGGCCTCGCGCGGCAAGGGCGGGGTCAGCGAGTAGCTGGCTTGAAGCTTCAAGCCTTTTTGGGCTCTGGCCCTTGTGTCACGGGCGCTATCAGCTATTGAATCGATAGCGGTTGCGCCGGACCGACGTGGCAAAGGAGGCCGTCAGTTGGTCAGCGCAGACGGCACGGATCGCGTCACGAAGTCCAGGTGTTCAGTCCACCCCCTCAGGCAAACCTTCCACGCACCCGGTTGGCAATCGGCCTCGTACCTGCGCAGCAGCGCGAAGACACTTTCCTTCGGGATGCCAGCCGCGGCATAGGCCAAAAAATCGGTGTCGGAGTCGCCATAGGCAAACCTGAGCTGCCAGCCATGGGCCATGAAGTCTTTCAACATACGCGTCTTGTAGACATCGGGGCGGCTGCGATCTTCATCCGTTTGTGCCACATGGAGGCTGCCGGCAGGAAAACCGTTGTCTTTCAGCCAGCCGGGGATGTTGGCCGAAAACCAGCTGACACGGGTGCTGAGGTAGATGATGGTGTAGCCCTTGTCGGCGAACAGGCGCACAGCCCTGGCCGCATCCTCGCGCGCTTCAAAAATGGTCGACACGGCGGGTGTGAGCGTTCCGTCGATGTCGAACACCACGGCCTGCGCCTGCCTGGGCGGCGCATCCGCCACCGCCGCAGGAGGAAGTTGCGCGCAGCTGCTGCACAACACGGCGACCGAAAGAATGATCAGATGGCGCATGGAAGCTCCTTTGCAGGGACCAGTCCCATTTATTGCGCAATTCTGATCGCGTGCCGACCGGAATGCATCCTCCAAATGAAGGAGCGCAGCGGCGAAAAAACCAGTATCGACCCACCTCCGGAAATTTCAGGAAAACGGCCTTTAGTCCTTGTTCAATGGGTGCCGGCAGCTCCTGATTTAATAGCAAATTAGCGACCCGTCGGCGCCACGTCCGCCGCCGCCCAGGCGGGTTTTTCAAACGCGTCTGCAAGAAAATCCACCATGCGCCTGACCTTGAGCGACAGGTGTTGCCGGCTCGGGTACACCGCCTGAATGTCCAGCGTGGGTGCCTGGAAGCGGGGCAGCACTTCTTTCAGGCGACCGTCATGCAGGGCCGGCCCGACGATGAAAGTGGGCTGCAGGATCAGGCCCTGGCCGGCCAGCGCGGCGGCCAGGCAGGTGTCGCCGGAGTTGGTGCGCAGGCGTGGTTGGGTGAGCACGTCCTCCTTGCCGTTCGGTCCTTGAAACGACCAGGTGTCGCCGCCCGACCAGTAGGTGTAGGCAATCACCGTGTGCGCGGCGATGTCTTCCAGCGTACGGATGGCGGGGTGCCGCTTCAGGTAGCCGGGGGCGGCGCACAGCACCAGCCGCGTGCTTGCCAGGCGCTGCGCGACCAGGCTGGAGTCGGGCAGGCGTGCAATGCGGATGGCGAGGTCATACCCTTCATCGACCAGGTCCACCACGCGGTCGGACAGGGTCACGTCCAGGCTGACCTGCGGGTACTGCTGCAGGAAGCGGCCCCACAACGGCGCCAGGTGCAGGTTGCCGAAGGTCACCGGGGCATTGATGCGCAGGCGGCCGACCGGTTGCACGGTGTTGGCGCTGGCGGCGGCGTTGGCCTCGGCCAGGTCGTCGAGGATCTTGAGGCTGCGCTCGGCATACGCCACACCGGCTTCGGTCAGCGACTGGCGGCGTGTGGTGCGGTTGAGCAGGCGCACGCCGAGGCGCGCCTCCAGTTCCAGCACCAGGCGCGACACCATGGCCTTGGAGCTGCCCAGCCGCTCGCCCGCCTTGACAAAGCTGCCGCTCTGCACGACGGCCACAAAGGCTTCCATCTGGCGAAACTGGTCCATGGTGGGCTCGAGGAATTGAGAAGAGAGGTGTGGGAAAGCTGGATTGTCTTGCATTCCAAGACAATTAATCAATAAATTCGATATTTATCTTTAAAGGGTAGACAACTATATTGGAAGGGTTCTTTCCTGTTCTCAAGGAGTCCCGCCATGTCTGCCCGTTCCGCTTCTGCTGTCTCTGTCCTTCCTGCGCTGTTCATCTCGCACGGGGCGCCGCTGTTTGCCACCGAGCCGGGGACGACCGGGCCGGCGCTGACGCGCTGGGGCTGGGCGCTGAAAGAGGCGGCCGGGACTGGCCTGCGCGGCATCGTGCTCATGTCGCCGCACTGGATGGCGCGCACGCCCGCGGTGATGACGAATCCCGCGCCGGCCACCTGGCACGACTTTGGCGGTTTTCCGCAGGATCTGTATGCCTTGCAATATCCCGCCCCCGGCCATCCGGAACTGGCGCGTGAGGTGCTGGGCTTGTTGCAGGGGGCGGGCATCGCCGCGCAGGGCGACGACAAGCGGCCGCTGGACCACGGCGCCTGGGTGCCCCTGATGCATTTGTTTCCTGACGCCGACGTGCCGGTGGTGCAAGTGGCGTTGCCGGTGTCTTATGGCCCGGCCGAAACCTATGCCCTGGGCCAGGCCCTGGCCGGCCTGCGCGAGCGCGGCGTGCTGGTGGTCGGATCAGGCAGCATGACGCACAACCTGGGCGAATTTTTTGGCGGTGCACGCGAGCCGGCGCCTTATGTCGTTGCATTCAGCCGCTGGGTCGAGTCCACGCTGGAACGCGGTGATTTTTCTGCCATGCTGGACTACCGGCGCCAGGCATCCGACGCGCAGCGCGCGCACCCCAGCGAAGACCACTTCCTGCCGATCTTCTTCGCGCTGGGTGCGGCCGGTTGGGGTGGCCCCCAGGGTGCGCGGCCCGACTACCTGAGCCGTGAGGTGATGTACAGCATGTTGGCGATGGACAGCTTCGCCCTTGCCGCGCCCGTGCCGGCGCACTGAAATCAACTGGCCCTGTTTGCCCAACCCGGAGTTCCCTGATGACGATGGATTTGCCCCTTTCTTTCCTGCACCGTCCCGCAGCGGCGGGCGCAGCCCAGCCCTGGTTGCTGGTGCTGATGCACGGCGTCGGCAGCAATGAGGACGACCTGTTTGGCCTGGCGCCCCACGTGCCGCCCCACTTCCACGTGCTGAGCTTGCGCGCCCCGAACGTGATGGGGGCCCGCGCCTACGCCTGGTTCGAGTTTGGCGTCACGCCGCAGGGAGAACGTGTCATCAACGAAGCACAGGAAGTCGCCAGCCGGCAGACCGTCGCGCAGACCGTGGCATCGGCGGCAGCACAACTGGGCATCGCTCCTGGGCGCGTGGTGGTCGGCGGTTTCAGCCAGGGCGGCATCATGGCGCTCTCGCTGCTGCTGACGCAACCCGCACTGCTGCAGGCGGCGATGGTGATGCACAGCCGCCTGCTGCCGCAGGTGCTGCCCTTGCTGGCGCCGACCGAGGCGCTGCAAGGCAGGCAGCTCTGGCTCAGCCACGGCACCCGCGACCAGGTGATTCCGCTGGCGAGTGCGCACGCGATTCGCGCGCTGGTGGAAACACTGCCGATCAGCTTGCGTTATGCCGACTACCCCAGTGCGCACGAAATCATCCAGCAGGAACTGGGTGAGGCGATGGCCTGGTTGCAGCAGCTCGCGGCCGAGGGCTGATGACCCGGTGACGCAGTGTCGGGTTGGGTGCGCTATTTAAAAGATAGCTGCTTGCGCCCGCCCCGTCTGGGCTGGAGCGCGATTTGACATGATGATTGGGCCGAACCGGTTCTGCCGGACTCAGAGCCACACGCCACTGCCGGGCATCTGCATCGGGATGGCATCGGGCCCGCTGCCCACCAGAACGAAGGCGCCTATCACCCAGCTCAACACGGCGATGAAGATGCTGGCAAAAAAGGCCGTCCAGAAGCCCGAGACCTTGAAGCCGCGCACCAGCGCGGAGACCAGCAAAATCATCAGGGCATTGATGACCAGCAGGAACAGGCCGAAGGTCAACAAGGTCAGCGGCAAGGTCAGCACAATCACCAGCGGCTTGACAATCGCATTCGCAAAACCGAGCAGCAGCGCCGAGATGACCAATGAGGAGGTGTCTGCAAAGCTGATGCCCCGAAAGACACGACTGGCCAGCCAGAGCGACAGCGCGGTGATGGCCCAGTGCAGAAGGAAAAGAATCAGGTGGTCGAACATGGCAGGTGATTGGGTGGGCGCAGGGCGCAAGCCTTGGGCTGGCGGACGGTAGCAGGCATTATCCGGCCTGGGCGGTGAGGGTGAAGATTCGCAGCCGCTCACGCGGGGCCCGAGGGCCGGCGACCATGCCAGCAGGACGGATGCGCCGGCAAGGCCTGTCGCTCCATCGCCACCTTGTGCGTCAGCCAAACGTCTGTGGAGCGACGGCAGATTTCACTGCCTCCTCCGAATGGGGGTGTTCAAACCCCATCGGCAGATGCAGAATCGCCTCCAGGGCAAATCCAGTTGCTTCGTGCGAGCTGCGGGGTTTGCCGCTATTTTTAATGGAGCAAACCCGTCAAGTGGGGGACGCTGTGCATGCCATTTTGCCGATGAATTTGCGGTCTAAATTCGTTATTTGCTAAGGGAGAGTGCATGCTGAATGCTTATGGATTTGAGGGGCCCGTTTGGGATGCGGCGAAGAAGCAGGCGACTAATGCGCTTGTCGAGGTTGCGCGGCGGCGCGGGCGAATAGCCTACTCGGAACTCGTCGCTCAGATCACAGCGCTCTCGCTCGAGCCTCACGACCCTCGACTGTTCCATCTTCTCGGCGAAATCAGCTCTGAAGAAGATGCAGCTGGGCGCGGCATGCTCACAGCAATTGTGGTGCACAAGTTCGGCGACATGCAGCCTGGACCTGGCTTCTTTGAGCTAGCAAAATCTCGGGGACGGAATACCAAGGATATGCTCGCGTGTTGGATCGCTGAATTCAACAAGGTGCATGACTATTGGGCAAACAAGCGTGCTGGCACGTAACGTGTTAATCGACGTGGATCGACACCTGCAGGAAGCGGCTTCTCCGCGGGCGGTGGTGGTCCGGTCATTTTCACGTTAGGGCAGGGGCAGCTATGTCGAGCCCCGCAATTCCAGATGTCATCACCGTCGTGGGCTCTGCATATCTGCAGCCGATCGCAGACCTACTCTGTAAGCTTCTGAAGCGGCCTATATCGGCTGCAGGTCCAGCTGGCACAAGCATGCACGAGAACGGCTACTCGGCTGCCCTCGTCGTCCTTCTGGTGGCGGTGCTCGAGTCGTACACAGCACGACTTCGCTTTCTGCGGAGTGCGGAACCAATCGCTGGAAATCTCAGTACGCCGGACCTTCTCGCCAAGTACTTTCCTTTCCTCCCTCAAAAAAATGAACTGTTGGAAGTGTTTCTCGTTCGGAATATCCTCGCGCACAATCACATCTGGCACCTCGATGTTTCCGACTTTGCAGGCGCTGGCTCTCCGACTCTCGCTACTCCTAAGGAGCTGGGTTTTCAGACCAACAAGCACTACGAGCAGATAGTCGACGTCCCAGCCCGTAAAACTCGTACCTTACGACTCAATGTCAGTCCCACGGCCATGGACCGATCCGACGTACGGAACGTGTTCGATGTCGTGTGGCGCACGCTCAAGTTCATGAGCGCCCAGAACTTCAGCCACACACCATTAGCAGGCTCTACAGTCGCCTTTCGAGGAAAGCGCCGGCAATTCGAGGACCTTCTCCACGAAATAACAGACGAGGGTAGTGTTGATGCGCACTAACAGGACGAGCGACAAGGACGTCCTGCGGGCGGGCTTCGCTCGCCCACTGTCCGTTGGCTATTTTCAGCGTTGACCAGCATCCAGAATAGTGAAGCGACCAAACCACGGGACATCGGCTGAGTTCGACGCGGGGTGATGGTGGCCGACTGCTTTCAGTGTTGAGCCGACATGGTGCCCCACCTGTTTGGCCATCGGACGTCAGGCGATAGCGCGATGTCCCGCCAACCCCCGGGCTACAAGTGAAATAGGCCTCCAGTCCTTTTAAGATGGGCGGAGACCGCTATGGAATCAATAGCAAAAATATCGCGACTGCTTGTGCCCGAGACGCTGGCTCACGCGTAGTCAGCCACCGGCACGCAGCTGCTGAACAGGTTGCGGTCGCCAGAGACGTTGTCGACGCGGCCCACGTGCGGCCAGTACCTGACCTGTTTGAGCGCGGCCAGGGTTCGCTTTTGATGGGTCCGACCATCAGCGTGCCGGGTATGGGGAAGCTCAAGCAGGGCGACGCGTTGACGACCGGGCGTACAGGTGTGGGCATACCGGCCTCATCCGCGCCATGCACGGCAAAGACGTTCCTGGCGAGGTCAATTCCTGCGGTTACGATCGCCGTGATTCCCCTTCCGGGTCAGTGGATGAAAAGTTTGACTTCTTCATCGTGGCGCCTTGTTGCCGTCACTCGCAAGTCTCTGGGCTCGCGGTTCGCCTGGGACGGGGAAGTCCCTTTCATTCGTTAGCCATCACAAGTTCCATCCCACATGCCTCAGCTTCACCTTATTGAAGGCCCGGTCGGTGCGGGCAAGTCGACCTACGCGGCCGACCTCGCCATACGGATAGTCGGTATTCACATCGCCCTTGACGAGTGGTTCGCGCGACTGTTTTCCCCAGATCGCCCGAATGCCGATGTCATGCCCTGGTATATGGAGCGCAAGGAACGCCTTGCCGATCACATCTGGAGCCACGCGCAGGTGCTGCTCAAGTCAGGGGCGAAACCCATCCTGGAACTTGGCCTCGTTCAGCAAAGGAGCCGGGAAGCCTTCTATCAGAGGGCTCAAGCCGCTGGTATTGAGCTGCAGGTCCATGTACTCGAAGCCTCGCGCGAGGTCCGCCGGGAAAGGGTCGCACGCCGGAACATCGAAAAGGGCCCCACGTTCTCGATGGTGGTTCCGGAGCCGATTTTCGAGCTCGCCAGTGACGTGTGGCAGAGCCCGGATGCCGCAGAGATTGCGCAGCACCGGATCGAAGTGATATTCACGGACGCCTGAGCAGCCGGGACAGCCAATCCCTCCGTCAAGGCGACGGCCTACAGCGGGGCACTGGGCTTGTTGGGCCGCCCGGCCTTTTAACCTCAGGCGACGGTGCGTTTCCCCGCCGACTCCATGTTACAAGGAAAATAGGCCGCTAGCCCTTGTCGCACGGGCGCAAGCAGCTATGAAATAAATAGCAAAAAGTCCCGGGGCTGCTTGCGCCCGGGACGCTTGCTCACGCGTAATCGGCCACCGGCACGCAGCTGCAGAACAGGTTGCGGTCGCCATAGACGTTATCGACGCGGCCCACGGGTGGCCAGTACTTGACCTGCTTGAGCGTGGCCAGCGGGAAGGCGCCGGTTTCGCGCGAATACGGCCGGTCCCAGTCCGCGCCCAGCAGGCTGGCGGCGGTGTGCGGTGCATGTTTGAGCGGGTTGTTGTCCTGCGGCCAGGTGCCGTTTTCAACATTGCGGATCTCTTCGCGGATCGCAATCATCGCGTTGATGAAACGGTCCAGCTCGGCCAGGGTTTCGCTTTCGGTGGGTTCGACCATCAGGGTGCCGGGCACGGGGAAGCTCAAGGTGGGCGCGTGGAAGCCGTAGTCCATCAGGCGTTTGGCCACGTCTTCGGCGCTGACGCCGCTGGTTTCCTTCAGCGGGCGCAGGTCCAGGATGCATTCGTGCGCCACATGGCCGTTGGCGCTGGCGTACAGCGTCGGATAGTGGTCCTTCAGGCGCGCGCTGATGTAGTTGGCGCTCAGGATGGCCACTTCGGTGGCCTGCTTCAGGCCTTCGGGGCCCATCATGCGGCAGTACATCCAGCTGATCGGCAGCACGGCCGCATTGCCCAAAGGGGCTGCCGAGATGGCGCCCACGCCGTTGACCGGCAAGCCGGCCGTCGCATGGCCAGGCAGGTAGGGCACCAGGTCGGCCACCACGCAGACCGGGCCCACACCGGGGCCGCCGCCGCCGTGCGGAATGCAGAATGTCTTGTGCAGGTTCAGGTGGCTCACGTCGCCGCCGAACTCGCCGGGTGCAGCCACACCGACGAGCGCGTTCATGTTGGCGCCGTCCACGTAAACACGGCCGCCATGGCTGTGCACCAGGGCGCAGAGTTCTTTCACCTGCGTTTCGAACACGCCGTGGGTGCTGGGGTAAGTGATCATCATGCAGGCCAGGTTCGCGCTGTGCTGTTCGCACTTGGCTTTCAGGTCGGCCATGTCGACGTTGCCCTGGGCATCGCAGGCGGTGACGACCACCGTCATGCCGGCCATCTGTGCGCTGGCCGGGTTGGTGCCGTGGGCCGACGAGGGGATCAGGCAGATGTTGCGGTGGCCCTGGCCATTGGCTTCCAGCCAGGCCTTGATGACCAGCAGGCCGGCGTATTCGCCCTGCGAGCCGGCGTTGGGCTGCAGACTGATGCCGGCATAACCCGTGGCCTGGCACAGCCAGTCGCGCAGCTGCTGGTCGAGTTCGGCGTAACCCTGCAACTGGTCCTGCGGCGCAAACGGATGGATGTTGGCAAACTCGGGCCAGGTGACGGGAATCATCTCGCTGGTCGCGTTGAGTTTCATGGTGCAACTGCCCAGCGGAATCATGCTGCGGTCCAGCGCCAGGTCCTTGTCGCTGAGCATGCGGATGTAGCGCAGCATGCCGGTCTCGGAGTGGTGCGTGTTGAACACCGGGTGCGTCAGGAAGTCACTGGTGCGGCGCAGCTCCTCGGGGATCAGCGGCTCGACGCCTTTTTCAAAGTCGCCCAGGCGCGGCATGGGCTGGCCGGGCTTGACGAAGAAGGACCAGAGCATCTCCAGGTCTTCCCGCGTGGTGGTTTCATCGAGCGACACGCCCAGGTGGTTGGTCAGCCGGCAGCGCAGGTTGGCTCCCGACTGGCGGGCGCGTTCAGCGATGGAATGGGTCGCGTCATCGGTCTTGACGGTGACCGAGTCGAAGGCGCTGGCGTTGGCGATGTCGTAACCCATCTGCTGCATGCCGCGCACAAAAATGGCGGTGTAGCTGGCCACGCGCTGGGCAATGCGCCTGAGGCCCTGCGGCCCGTGGTAGACCGCGTACATGCTGGCCAGCACGGCTGGCAGCACCTGCGCGGTGCAGATGTTGGAGGTGGCTTTTTCGCGGCGGATGTGCTGCTCGCGGGTCTGCAGCGTCAGGCGGTAGGTCGGGTTGCCGTGCACGTCGATGCTGACGCCGACCAGCCGGCCCGGCATGGAGCGCTTGAACTCATCGCGGCAGGCGAGGTAGGCCGCGTGCGGCCCGCCGTTGCCCATGGCCACACCGAAGCGCTGGGTGTTGCCCAGCACGATGTCGGCATCCCATTCGCCGGGGGGTGCCAGCAAGGTGAGTGCCAGCAGGTCGGCGGCCACACACAGGGCGGCGCCGTCCACATGCGCCTGGCCGGCCAGCGGCCGCAGGTCATGGATGCTGCCGGTGGTGGCCGGGTACTGCGCCAGCACGCCGAAGTAGTTGCCCTCGGCCATCAGCTGCGGCACGGTTGCGGCGGCGGTGCTGACCTTGACCTCGATGCCCAGTGGCCTGGCACGCGTCTGGATCACCTCGATGGTCTGCGGGTGGCAGTCGCCCGCAACGATGAAGACATTGCTTTTGCTCTTGACGCTGCGTTTGGCCAGGGTCATGGCTTCGGCGGCGGCCGTGGCTTCGTCGAGCATGGACGCGTTGGCCATGGGCATGCCGGTCAGGTCGCAGACCATGGTCTGGAAGTTGATGAGCGCCTCCATGCGGCCCTGCGAAATTTCAGCCTGGTAGGGCGTATAGGCGGTGTACCAGGCGGGGTTCTCAAGAATGTTGCGCAGGATGACGCCGGGCGTGTGCGTGCCGTAATAACCCTGGCCGATGAAACTCTTGAAGACCTTGTTCTTCGCCGCCATGGCTTTCAGCTCAGCCAGTGCCTGGGCTTCCGTGACAGGTGCGGGGATGGCCATGGCCTGGCTGCGGGCAATGCTGCGCGGCACGATGCCGTCGATCAGCGCGCGCCTGGAAGCGGAGCCCACGGCGCTGAGCATGTGGGTTTCGTCGGCCTCATCGATGCCGATGTGGCGGGCAATGAATTCGGAAGCGTTTTCAAGCTCGCGCAGCGGCTTGGCGGTGGGCATCAACATGGCAGTTTCCAGGAATCGTTCGTCCGAACGGTGGGGCGGGAGGGCTATTTAGGCAGTCGCGGAAAAAGAGGTGTAGCTGGTCTCATCCATCAGCGTGTCCAGCTGCGACTTGTCGGCCAACTTGACCTTGAAGAACCAGCCGGCACCCAGCGGGTCGGTGTTGGCCAGCGAGGGGGCGTCGCGCAGGGCTTCGTTGACTTCGGTGATTTCGCCGCTGATGGGCATGTAGACGTCGGCTGCGGCCTTGACCGATTCGACGACCCCGGCGACTTCTTTTTGTGCCAGCGTGCTGCCGACGGAAGGCAGGTCCACAAACACCACGTCGCCGAGCGCATCCTGCGCGTGGTGGGTGATGCCGACGGTGGCGACGTCGCCGTCAACGTTGATCCATTCGTGGTCTTCGGTGTACTTGATCATGGGGTTCTCCAGAATAATAAAAACTTCAACCGCGGAAATAGCGATTCGGAACAAAAGGCATGGCGCTGACTTCCATGGGCACGGGTTTGCCACGCACGATGGCGTTCACGCGTGTACCCATGGCCGAGAATTCGGGCTTCACGTAGCCCATGGCCACGGGTTTGTCGATGCTGGGGCCCAGCAGGCCGCTGGTGACTTCGCCAATTGGCGTGCCGTCCAGGCTTTGCAGGGCCGTGTGGTCGCGCACGGGAATGCGCTCCAGTGCGACCAGGCCCACGCGCTTGCGGGTCAAGGTGGCGGGGTCGGCCAGTTGCGCCAGCACCTTGGCTGCCCCCGGAAAACCGCCGGCGCGTGCACCGCCGGTGCGGCGCACTTTCTGGATCGCCCAGTTCAGGCTGGCTTCGACCGGTGTGGTGGTGGTGTCGATGTCGTTGCCATAGAGGCACAGGCCGGCTTCGAGCCGCAGCGAATTGCGCGCGCCCAGGCCGACGGGTTTGACTTCGGGCTGGGCCAGCAGGGCGCGGGCCAGCGTGTCGGCCTGCGCGGCAGGCACGGAAATTTCGAAACCGTCTTCGCCGGTGTAGCCGCTGCGTGTGAGGAAGCAGTCGCAGCCTGCCACGGTAAAACGCCCGCCGGTCATGAACACCAGTTTCTCGACGCCGGGTGCCAGGCGCGACAGCGCGGTAACGGCCTGCGGGCCCTGCAGTGCCAGCAGCGCCATCTCGGGCATGGGAATGACTTCGCAGCGTGCGCCAATTTTTTGCCGGATATGCGCGATGTCGCCCACCTTGCAGGCACCGTTGACGATGACGAAGATGTCGCCGCCATTGAGGTAGTCCCGGTTGAAGAACATCAGGTCGTCGATGATGCCGCCGTCTTCATTGAGCAGCAGGCCGTAGCGCTGCTTGCCGGCGGGCAGGTCGATCACATCGACCGGGATCAGGGTTTCCAGCGCGGCTGCGGCCTCAAGACCGACCAGGTGCAGCTGGCCCATGTGCGAGACATCGAACAGACCGGCGGCCTGGCGGGTGTGGTGGTGTTCGGCCATGAGGCCGGCCGGGTATTGAACCGGCATGGCGTAACCGGCAAACGGCACCATGCGCGCGCCCAGTTCCAGGTGCAGGTCGTACAGCGGTGTTTTCAACAGGACAGGATCGGTGGCGGACACAGGCGTTCTCCGGGGCAAGTCGTTATCCATGAAAAATCATGGGCTGCCCCTGCTGTCCTCTTTACCTGAGAGATTCGCCTGGCGATGCAGGTTTGCTCCTTCGGTGGACCACCTCGAAGGTGGTCTCTCTCCAGTAGGGAACGCCGCCCGGAAGATGTTCGCCCGGGTGGCGGTTGCCAGTCCTTTTGCCTGAGCGTTCAGAGCACCATTGGGGTGCCGCATGCGCCTTCGGCGGTTTTCGCGAGGAAAACTCTCTCCTGACCGCGCAAGTGTAGCTGAAGCCGGCCTCAGGCCGCCTGTTCGGCAGGCAGCAGCATGGCAATGCGCTCACTGATGGAGTCAGCCCGTTCGTGCCCCGAGATCTTCTCGATCTCCTCGATCATGCGGCGGGAGGTGGCCAGCATGGCGTCGCGATCCCGGGCGTCGCGCAAGGCATCGCGGAAGGTCCCGGCCAGCTCGGGATGCCGCTTGGAAAACATGCGTTCACAGATATCAAAGAGGAACATTCGTGTGGTTGCCAGTGACCTTTTTCCGTCAAACTGGTCTGCTGACACCCGGGCGGGTGCCGGTGGAGCAGGATTGTTTTGCGGAAGTGGCTGTCTTTCAGACCTGGCGGGCTGTGGTTTGTCTGCCGCAATCACCGGTGGGCGGACGGCTTGCGGCGCCTTGCCGGGCTGGGTCTGCAGAAAACCTTCGCGCAACATGCGCAGGGCGATTTCCTCGCCGTCCCCATTGAAGAGCGGCCGGAAGTCCAGCACGGATTTGCTGCCATCGGCCAGCAACAGCAGGGTGCGCTCGCGCTGGCCGAGCGTGCGGGTTCCCGATTTGAGCTCGGCCCGGGCGCGGTCTGTCTTGTGGAGCTGCATGGGGCGTCCTGAACGGTAAAGCACCGATCATGCAGACACAATATGACACACGTATGAAGCCTGGGCGGGCCAGGCGTCTGAACGGCGGAAGGAAGGTTGGCTGCAAAGCTTCGATGCCTTCTGCCGGGCAGGCTCCTAGCGGGCGTAGACCAGGTCGCGCAGGGTCAGCGAGATGGCCGGAAAATAGGTGATCACCATCAGGCAGGCGATGATGACCAGCACGAATGGAATCAGGTGTTTGACAATGCGGTCCAGCGATATTCGCGCTACCGTACAGGCGGCAAACAGGTTCACGCCGAACGGCGGCGTGATCATGCCCAGCGCCAGGTTGACGACCATCACCATGCCGAAATGCACCGGGTCGATGCCGAAGTGCATGGCCACGGGAGCCAGGATGGGCGCCAGCACGATGATGGCGGCACTGGTTTCGATGAACATGCCGATGAAGAAGAGCGCGGCATTGACGCCGAGCAGAAAGAGGGTAGGCGACTGTAGCACCGCTTCCAGCCAGCGGCCAATGGCATCGGGCACACCGGCGCGCGTGATCAGGAAGGCGAACAGCCCGGCATTGGCAATGATGAACATGATGACGGCGCTGGAGATCACCGACTTGCGCAGCACCAGCACCAGTGTCGGCAACTTGATTTCGCGGTAGATCACCCCGCCCACAATCAGCGCGTAAAAAACCGCAACGGCTGCTGCCTCGGTCGGCGTGAAGATGCCGCCATAGATGCCGCCAAGAATGATCACCGGCATCAGCAATGCCCAGCCGGCCTGCCAGGTGGCCTTGAAGAAACCCAGGCGCCCGTCGCCGTCGTTCTTGCCCCAACCCTTGATCTTGCAATACACGTAGACAAAAGCCATCAGCGACAGGCTGATCAGGATGCCCGGGCCGACGCCTGCGATGAACAACTCGCCGATCGAGACCTCGGCACTGACGCCGTACAGGATCAGCGGAATTGACGGCGGAATGATCACACCCAGTTCGGCGCTGGTGGCCTGCAGGGCCGCGGCGTAGCTGGTGGGGTAGCCATGTTTGATCAGGGCGGGAATCAGGATCGCACCCACCGCAAAGGTGGTGGCCACTGACGAGCCGGAGACGGCGGCAAAAATCATGCAGGTCAGCACGCAGGTCATGGGCAGGCCGCCCTGGACGCCGCCGACAATGCTTTTCGCAAACTCGACCAGGCGGCGCGAGATGCCGCCGGTCTCCATCAGATTGCCGGCCAGGATGAAAAACGGAATGGCGGCCAGCGGAAACTTGTTGATGGCGTTGAACATCTCCTTGACGGAGATCAGCATGTGGGCATTGGTCGCCTGGATGCCGAAGATGGAAGCCAGTCCGATGGATACGGCAACGGAGATCGTCAGTGCGAAACACACGATCATGGTGGTCAGCATGACGGCGGTCATTGGGCAATCCCCGGGAAAAAGTTGCTGTCAGTGTTGTTGTCAATGATGCGGATCATGTCGCCGTCTCCAGTTCCTCGCGCTGCGGATCCAGCAGGTTGCCGATGATGCCGATCACGCAGAACAGGCCGCCTATGGGCATGGCCACATAACCCCAGAACATGGAGATCGACTCCAGTCCGGCCATGGACTGCACTTGCCCGCGGACGGCGTAGTCCCAGCCCCACCAGATGATGACGCCGATCAGGGCCAGGGCGGCCACGCAGACCACCCAGTCGAGGATGCGTTTGACCTTGATGGGGCTCCAGCGGTAGAGCACATCGACGCTGACCATGGCACCCTGGCGGAAGGCCGCCGGTATGCCCATGAAGACCATCCAGATCAGCGACAGGCGGATCAGGATCTCGCTCCACTCTGCAGGTTGCTCGAGCACGAAGCGCGTCACGATCTGGAACATGCCCAGCGAGGACGCGATCACCAGCATGAGGCAGGCCACCAGCGTGGCAAACCCCGTGGTCCAGCGTTCGAGTCTGAGAAAGGTGTTTTTCATGAAAATCCCGGTTCTGCAAGGAAAACGCCCGCCAGCCTAATGGCTGCGGGCGTGTTCGGCTACAAAAAGTGTAGCGAACGGGGCAGCTTACTTGACGCTGCGGATTTTTTCGATGTTGGCCTTGCCGAACTGCTTTTCAAATTCGGCGTTCACGGGGGCCAGGGCGGCGACGAACTTGGCCTTGTCGACGTTGTCGATCACGGTCATGCCCTTGGCGCGCAGGTCGGCCACGCCTTTGGCATCGTCTTCGTCCACGCGGGCGCGGTTGGCCTTGGTGCCTTCGGCGGCCGCTTCGAGGAAGGCCTTCTTGTCGGCAGCGCTGAGTTTGTCGAACACGCCTTTGTTCATCACCCAGATGCAGGGCGAATAGACGTGGCCGGTCAGTGACAGGTGTTTCTGGACCTGGTCGAATTTGGCGGAAATGATGACCGACAGCGGGTTTTCCTGGCCGTCAACCGTACCCTGCTGCAGGGCGGTGAACACCTCGGGGAAGGCCATGGGGGTGGTGATGATGCCGAAGCCCTTGTAGGCTGCGATGTGCACCGGATTTTCCATGGTGCGCATTTTCAGGCCCTTCAGGTCCCCGGGCACCTTCACGTCGCGCTTGCTGTTGGTCATGTGGCGGAAACCATTTTCTGCCCAGCCCAGCGCCTTGAAACCCTTGGCTTCGAACTTGACGAGCAGCTCCTGGCCGATCGGGCCGTCCAGTACGGCACGTGCGTGGGCCTTGTCACGGAACAGGAAAGGCACGTCGAGAATCTTGGTTTCCGGCACGAAGTTGGGGACCGGGCCGGTGGAGGAGAAAGCCAGTTCCTGGGTGCCCAGCTGCACGGCCTCGATGGATTCACGTTCACCGCCGAGGGCGCCGTTGTAGAAGGTCTGGACCTTGTAACGGCCACCGGTGCGCTTTTCCACTTCCTTGGCGAAGGTGTCGATGGCCACGCCCTGGTGGGAGTTCTGTGACGTCGAGATGCTGATCTTCATGGTCGTCTGCGCCGCAGCACCGGCCACCAGGCCGAGTGCGAGCGTCATGCCCAAGGCGAGTCGGGTCAGCGTGGGTTTGAAAAAAGTCATTGAATGTCTCCTCGGGGTGAAAAAAGGGGTGGAGGGAAAAGTTGTCATACAACTTGCAATTTTCACCTGCTGGTGCGTTGCGCCGCCTAGGGGTTTTCGCTTAAGTACTCTCCGATGATGGCGTCGAAACTGCCGTCGGGCAGCAAGCCCAGCCGGCGTGCTCGCGCCGCGTCGATGTGGGCCGGCCAGCTGGTCACGATGCTGGCAATCGCGGCGTCCGGTGTCCAGTCGATCAGCGCGGCAACCTCCTTGCCTGCAAGGCGCTCCAGCGCCGCCGCCATCTCGCCGGGGGTTGTCTTGAGGGCCGGCAGGTTGATGGCAGTGCGCGCGCCCCAGTCGGCGTCGCTGGCCTCGGCGGCCCGGATCAGGCCGTGGATGGTGCGGCTGGGCGAGGACAGGGCCACCGGTGTGTCGGGGGCCACCGGGCAGACGGCCCGCACGCCGGCCAGCGGTTCGCGGATCATGCCGCTCAGGAAACTGGAGGCCGCGCCGTTGGGTTTGCCGGGGCGCACGCTCACGGTCATCAGGCGCACGTTGCGGCCGCGCACAAAACCCTTGCGGGCATAGTCGGCCACCAGTTGCTCGCCGATGAATTTCTGGATGCCGTAGCTGTTCTGGGGCGTCGGCAGGGTGCTGTCTTCGATCACCGCGGGCAGGGGCTGTTCGGGTGAATTGCCGAACACGGCCAGTGAGCTGGCAAACACCACCGTCGGCGCGGTCTTCAGGCGGCGGCAGGTCTCCAGCAGGGCACGCGTGGCGTCGAGGTTGCTGCGCATCCCGAGGTCGAAATCGGCTTCGCATTCACCGCTGACCGCAGCGGCGAGGTGAAAAACCACCGCTGTGTCCCTGGCGATCACGGGGCTGGCGGCCGGGTCTGCGTTGAGCAGCACGTTCAGGTCCCCCTCGACCGCGCGCACCCGGCTGTCGGCCATCAGATCGGCCGGTGGTGCCGCCCGGTCCACCAGGGTCACGCGGGTGATGGCCTGCGCGGGGCTGCCGGCCAGCGAGAGCGTGCCTTGTTTGAGCAGTTCGCGGGCCAGGCGAACGCCCAGGAAACCGGCGCCGCCGGTAATGACAATGTTCATGGGAGTTGGGGTCTTCTCTGGACGTTGATCGGAAATGGTGGGGGGCTGACATCACCCGGGCGACGCGGCGGGTGAAGGTTCGGACCCGCCCCGCATGGCCCTACATGCCGCTGTAATTGGGGCCGCCGCCGCCTTCGGGGGTGACCCAGACGATGTTTTGCGTCGGGTCCTTGATGTCGCAGGTCTTGCAGTGCACACAGTTCTGCGCGTTGATCTGCAGACGGTCGCTGTTGTCGGGGTTCTTCACGAACTCATACACACCGGCCGGGCAATAGCGCGACTCCGGACCGGCGTAGGTCGCCAGGTTGATGTTGACCGGCACGCTGGCGTCCTTGAGAGTCAGGTGCGCAGGTTGCTGCTCTTCGTGGTTGGTGTTGGAAACAAACACCGAGCTCAGGCGGTCGAAGGTGATCTTGTTGTCGGGCTTGGGATAAACAATCTGCGGGCACTCGGCCGCCGGTTTGAGCGTGGCGTGGTCGGCCACCTTGCGGCGCAGCGTCCATGGCGGGTTGCGGATGCCGAGCTTGGGCAACAGCCACTGTTCGATGCCGGTCATGAAGGCGCCGACATACACGCCTTTCTTGAACCACTGCTTGAAATTGCGTGATTGGTTCAGTTCGGCATGCAGCCAGCTCTTGGCAAAGGCTTGCGGATAGGCGCTCAGTTCGTCGTGCTGGCGGCCTGCGGTCACGGCGTCGAAGGCGGCTTCGGCCGCCAGCATGCCGGTCTTGATGGCGGCATGGCTGCCCTTGATGCGTGCGGCATTGAGGTAACCGGCTTCGCAGCCGATCAGCGCACCGCCGGGGAACACGGTTTTGGGCAGACTGACCATGCCGCCGGCCGTGATGGCACGTGCGCCGTAGCTGATGCGTTTACCGCCTTCGAG
This sequence comes from Polaromonas sp. 39-63-25, assembly GCF_002278925.1. Lineage (GTDB taxonomy): Bacteria > Pseudomonadota > Gammaproteobacteria > Burkholderiales > Burkholderiaceae_C > Polaromonas. The sequence continues at coordinate 56,880 of NZ_NCJH01000015.1, read as the reverse complement.
GTAGGCCTTGATGCTGGGGTGCGTTTTCCAGCGCTGCATTTCCTCGAACGGGCTGAGCCAGGGGTTGCTGTAGTCCAGGCCGACCACCAGACCCAGCGTGACCTTGTTGTCTTCCAGGTGGTACATGAAGCCGCCGCCATAGGTCTGGCTGTCCATGGGCCAGCCGGCGGTATGCACGACCAGGCCCGGCTTGTGTTTGGCTGGATCGATTTCCCAGAGTTCCTTCACGCCCAGGGCGTAGGCCTGCGGGTCCTTGCCCTCGGTGAGCTTGAACTGCGCCATCAATTGCCGGCCCAGGTGGCCGCGCGCGCCTTCGGCAAAGATGGTGTACTTGCCATGCAGTTCCATGCCGAGCTGGAAATGGTCGCTGGGCTGGCCGTCCTTGCCGACACCGAGGTTGCCGGTGGCCACGCCCTTGACCGAACCGTTGTCGTTGTAAAGCACTTCGGCCGCTGCAAAGCCGGGGAAAATCTCGACGCCGAGGTTCTCGGCCTGCTGCGCCAGCCAGCGCACCACGTTGCCGAGGCTGACCACGTAGTTGCCTTCGTTGTGAAAACATTCGGGCACAAAAAACGCCGGTGTTTTGGTCGCACCTGTTTCGCTGAGGAACAGCACCTCGTCGCTGGTCACGGGCTGGTTGAGCGGGGCTCCAAGTTCTTTCCAGTTCGGGATCAGTTCGGTGAGGGCCTTGGGGTCCATGACCGCGCCGGAGAGAATGTGCGCGCCGGGTTCAGAGCCTTTTTCAAGCACCACCACGGAAAGCTCCGCGCCTTTTTCTGCGGCCAGCTGTTTCAGGCGAATGGCCGTGGCCAGACCGCCGGGGCCGCCCCCAACCACGACCACGTCGTATTCCATCGCTTCGCGGGGGCCGAACTGGGCCAGTATTTCTTGGTTGTTCATCGTGGACTCGCTGATAATGAATTTCAGGAATGGCTGCCCGTCGGTTGACGGCCGCAGGTCTTGCGCCTGATTTTATGTCGTGAATCCGCTGATTCGAACGATCGTTCGCATCGGCATACTTTTATCAAGAGGAGCCTCGCATGGCTTACAGCCTGGATCTTTCAGGGCGTGTCGCGCTCGTGACCGGCGCATCCGGCGGCCTGGGTGCGCAGTTTGCCAAGACCTTGAGCCGTGCCGGCGCAGCGGTGGTGCTGGCCAGCCGCAGGATGGACAAGCTCAAGGACTTGCGCGCGCAGATCGAGGCCGAAGGCGGTGATGCGCATGTGGTGTCGCTCGATGTGACCGACCATGCCAGCATCAAGTCGGCGGTGGCGCACGCCGAGACCGAGGTCGGTCCCATTGACATCCTCGTCAACAACTCCGGCGTGAGCACCACGCAGCGCATCCAGGACGTGGGCGAGGAAGACTACGACTTCATCTTCGGCACCAACGTCAAGGGCGCCTTTTTTGTGGCGCAGGAAGTCGGCAAACGCATGCTGGCGCGGTCGCGCGGCGCGGCGCCCGGCACCTTTTCCGGCGCGCACATCATCAACATTGCCTCCATGGCCGGCCTGCGCGTGTTGCCGCAGATCGGCGTGTACTGCATGAGCAAGGCGGCGGTGGTGCAGATGACAAAAGCCATGGCGCTGGAATGGGGCAAGTTCGACATCAACGTCAACGCCATCTGCCCGGGCTACATCGACACCGAGATCAACCACCACCACTGGGAAACCGAGCAGGGCAAACGGCTGGTGCAGATGCTGCCGCGCAAGCGCATCGGCAAGCCGGAGGACCTGGACGCGTTGCTGGTGATGCTGGCCAGCGGCCAGAGCCACTTCATCAACGGCGCTGTCATTGCGGCGGATGACGGCTTCGGGCTTTGAGGCCTGCGCCGCTGAGCGCTTGTCCATCGGCCATCTTTCATTTGTCCTTTTTCTTCGACTCTCCTCGTCTTCACAGCGCCATGAAAATTGAAATTCCCGACATCAAGAAACTGGTCTTCGAAATGCGTGTCCCCATCCGGTGGGGCGATATGGACGCCATGGGCCACGTCAACAACACCAGCTATTTCCGTTACCTGGAAACGGTTCGCATCGACTGGATGCATTCCATCGGCTGTGTGCCCGACCCCCAGGGCGAAGGCCCGGTCATCGTCAATGCGTTCTGCAATTTCTACAAACAGCTCGAATACCCGGGCGACGTACTGGTCAAGATGTACGTCAGCGACCCGGCACGCACCACCTTCGAGAGCTGGGGCACGATGGAGCGCGCCGACCAGCCCGGGGTGATCTATGCCGCCGGCGGCGCCACGACGATCTGGGTCGACTTTCCGAGCCAGAAGGCCGCCGCCTTGCCCGACTGGATGCGCCAGCTGGTCAGCTAAGCGCAAAATCCGGCCATTCTTCCCCCTTGCCGGAACCCGCCATGCCTGTTGCCAAAGTCCTTCCCGCTGATCTGCGTCTCGCCATCGACCCCGGGCTTTTGGGGTTTGCGGACACGTCCGAACTGCTGGACCAGCCGATGCACTGGATCGGCCAGGAGCGTGCCGAAACCGCGGCCCGCTTTGGCCTGGCGATGGCGCAACCCGACTACAACCTTTTCGTGCTGGGCGAGGTCGGCACGGGACGATCGACCCTGCTGCTGCAGATGATGCAGACGGCGGCGGCCAGCCGGCCGGTGCCGCCGGACCTGTGTTATCTCAACAATTTCGAGGCCCCGGAGCGGCCCCGGGCCTTGCGCATGCCGGCCGGGCAGGGCCGGCTGCTGCGCCAGCTCATGCTGCAGTTGACCAAAACGCTTCAGGCGGAAATTCCAAAACGCCTGGTGGATCAGGATTTCCGCACGGAAAGCGAACGCATCGAAAAAAGTTACAAGGCTGAAGAGGACCCGGCCTATGCGGAGCTGGATGCGTTTGCCGAGGCCCGGAGCTTTTCATTGTTTCGCGAGGCGGGCCACCTGGTCTTCACCCTGAGGGACGACAAGGGCCGGGCCTTGACTGAAAGCGAGGCGCTGGCCCTGCCGAAAGAGCGGCGTGTGGAGATTGACCGCGCCGAGCAGGAGCTGCGTGCCGAAATCGCCCGGTTTCTCGATAAAACCCGCTCCATGGAACGGGTCCTGCATGAAGGCCTGGCGGCCTTGCGCCGCCAGGTGGTCAAACCGATGCTGGAGCACGAACTGCAGGAGATCCGCAACGAGCTGCGCAAACAGATCAAGGACTCGGTCAAGTTGGGCAACTACCTGGAACTGGTCATGCACGATGTGCTCGAAAACCTGGAGCTGTTCCAGGCGGGCGACACCGACGAGGAGGTCCGGCTTGAGGCATTGGCTTCCGTGCTGGGCCGTTACCGGGTCAACCTGGTGGTTGACAACCACGGCCTGACCGGCGCGCCGGTGATGGTCGAGGACAACCCCCTGCTGCGCAGGCTGTTTGGCAGCATCGAGTACCAGTCCGACAACGATGTGCGGGTCACGGATTTCTCACGCATACGCGCGGGCAGCCTGCTCAAGGCGAACGGCGGCTTCCTGATGCTGCACCTGCACGACCTTCTGGCCGATGAGCTGGTGTGGGAAAAGCTGCGCCGCTTCCTGCGCAGCGGCCGCGTGCAGATCGAGGAGTCCGGCGTGACGTATTCGCCCATGACGGCCGTGGCACTGGAGCCGGAACCCGTCGATGCGGATGTCAAGATCATCCTGATCGGTTCCGTCGAGGAGTACTACCTCCTGCAGGAGAGCGATCCGGAATTCACCCGCCGTTTTCGCTGCAAGGTGGACGTGGCGGAAAGTTTTCCGGCCAGCGCGGACACCCGCCGGGCTTCGGCGGTTTTTGTGGCGCACACCTGCCGCAAGATGGGCTTGCCCCACTTTTCCGCAGCGGCCGTCGCGCGCCTGCTGGAAGACTCCCACCGCGAGGTGGACGACCAGACCCGCCAGAGCGCCATTTTTTCCCGTACCGAGGCACTCGTGATGGAGAGCGCCGCCATGGGCCGTGCGCGGGGCGCGACCCTGGTGGATCTGCAGGACGTCGAGGCGGCGCTTCGTGCCCGCAACTACAGGCACGATTACCCCGAGCAGCGCCAGCAGGAAACCATTGCGGACGGGGAGCGGCTGCTGGTCCTGACCGGCGAGAAGGTGGGTCAGCTCAATGCCCTGACCGTGATTGACCTGGGCGACCATCGTTTCGGTTTCCCGGTGGGTGTCACGGCGCGCACCTACGCCGGCGACGAGGGCCTGCTCAACGTGGAGCGCGAGGTGGAGCTTTCCGGCCCCATCCATGACAAGGGGGTGCTGATCCTGCACAGTTACCTGTCGGCGCTGTTTGCCCACATTGCGCCGCTGGCGCTGAATGCGGCCATTGTTTTTGAACAGGAGTACCACGGCGTCGAGGGCGATTCCGCGTCCTGCGCCGAACTGTATGTGCTGCTGTCGTCGCTGTCCGGGCTGCCGCTGAAACAGGGCGTCGCCGTGACCGGGGCGATCAACCAGCATGGCGACATGCTGCCGGTGGGCGGGATCAACGAAAAAATTGAAGGTTATTTCCGCAGCTGCGAAATTGTCGGCCTGGACGGCAGCCAGGGCGTGCTGATTCCGCACCGCAACCGGCGCCACCTGATGCTCGAGCGCAAGGTGGTGGAGGCGGTGGCCGCGGGACGGTTTCACATCTACACGGCCGAACATGCCAGTGAAGGCCTGGAACTGCTCACCGGCACGCCTTTTGGCGAGTTCGGCGCGTCGGGCGACTACCCGGAAGGCAGCGTGCTGGGCCGCGCGCAGAAAACCCTGCAGGATTTCCGGCGCTCCTGCCAGCGTGCGGAGCAGCACAAGCCCGAACGTAAACCCGGAAAACTGCGCTGACCGGGTTGCGACCCTTGTTTCCCTATTTTTGTTTCGGCATCCGGCCCATCAGGTAAAACTCGGGGTTGGGCATCATGCTGGAAAAGCTCGCGATACGGTTGGACAGGCCGAAGAAGGCGGTGATCGCGGCGATGTCCCAGATGTCCTCATCGTTGAAACCGTGGGCATGCAGCGCTGCAAAGTCGGCTTCCTCGATCTCGTCGGATTTTTGGCAGACCTTCATGGCGAAGTCCAGCATGGCGCGCTGGCGCGGCGTGATGTCGGCCTTGCGGTAGTTCACCGCCACCTGGTCGGCCACCAGCGGTTTTTTCTCATAGATTCGCAGAAGGGCGCCATGCGCCACCACGCAATACAGGCAGTGGTTGGCCGCACTCGTGGTGGTCACGATCATCTCGCGGTCGCCTTTGCTCAGGCCCGACTCTTCCCTCAGCATCAGCGCGTCGTGGTAGGCGAAGAAGGCGCGCCATTCGGCCGGACGGCGTGCCAGCGCGAGGAACACGTTGGGCACGAAGCCGGCTTTTTCCTGCACCTCCAGCACTTTGGCCTTGATGTCATCGGGCAGGGTGTTGAGGTCGGGGAGGGGGTATCTCGTGGTCATGGCTTGTCTCATGGCGGGTGAATGTTGGGGCAATGATACGTTCAGAGTGAGGGGATTTTGGGGTCGGCCCTGTCGGCGCAGCTTGTTAGGAGCGTCAGCGGCTATGCTGGTGATTTTTCCAGGAGCACCTGACCCATGGATTCCCCATTCGACAAAGGTCTCGCCACCCGCAAGCAGGTGATGGGCGAAGACTTCGTAAGCAATGCTTTCGCCAATGTCACCGATTTCACCCGTCCCATTCAGGAACACATCACCGCCAAAGCCTGGGGGGATGTCTGGCAGCGGCCGGGCCTGGAGCGCAAGACGCGAAGCCTGATCACCGTGGCCATGCTCACGGCGCTGGGCAAGCAGCATGAACTCAAGGCGCATGTGCGCGGCGCACTCAACAACGGCGCAACTTCTGCGGAGATTCAGGAGGTGTTGCTGCACGCCGCTGTGTATTGCGGTGTGCCCACGGCGGTGGATGCCTTCCGCACCGCTGCCGAGGTGATTGACGGCAAGTAGGACGGGAAACCGCCGGCCGGCCGGCATGGCTGGTTTTTCTGCGCGTGGGCTCGACTTGACATGATCTGCCGCAAAGTTCCTGTTGCGCCGGCTACCCATAATGGTTGGCATGATGTGGTTCATTCATGCCATCCAGCGGGTCGCCCGCCATGCGATTGTGTTGTCGCTTTCGCTGGGGCTGTTCATGCCTGTCTGGGGCGCCGGCGGCTCCCAGGCGCTCGGGCCCGCCGCTTTGCGGGCCAAGCATCTTGCCTTGGGCCCTCAACTTGCCAGCAATCAGTTCCAGGGGCCCTTGTACCTGGCGTCGACTGAAAGCGACCAGCAGCTGGAGGGGGATGTTTACGCCCTAGTCAAGCACCCGTTCGGAACGGTCAGTGCCGAACTGAGTGACCCCGGGCACTGGTGCGACGTGCTGATCCTGCATCTGAACATCAAGTTCTGCCGTGCCAGGACTGCCGCGGGGGCTCCCCAGCTGGATGTGCGGATCGGTCGCAAGCATGAACGGCCCCTGGTTGAGGCGTCCACGGTTCTTTTTTCGTACCGCAGGGTGGCCGTAGAGGCGGACTATCTGGATATCGAGCTTGAAGCTGCTGATGGTCCGCTGGACACACACGACTACCGGATTCTGCTGGAGGCCATCCCGATTTCGGAAGGGCAAAGCTTCATTCATATGCGGTACTCGTTCGCCTATGGGCGCGCGGGTCGCGTCGCCATGCAGCTTTATCTGGCAACCCTTGGCCGGGGAAAGGTCGGGTTCACCCCGACCACAGCGGGCATTCCCGGTCAGCCTCCAGAGCTCATCGGTGGTGTGCGCGGTGTGGTGGAGCGAAACACGATGCGCTACTACCTTGCGATTGAGACCTACCTCGATGCGCTTTCGGTGCCGCCGTCGCAGCGCTTCGAGAAAGGCCTGGAGGGCTGGTTTGCGGCGACCCAGAAATATGCCCGCCAGTTGCATGAGGTTGACCGTGCCGCCTACCTCGACATGAAACGCAAGGAGTACCAGCGGCAGCAGACGGCACCCTAGTACTGCAGCCCGAAATATCGAAACATGAAAGCGCGCCGTCGCACCCACGGCGGCGTTGCCATCCTGGCGAAGGCGTACAGCCTTCACTGCGACTGGCGTCTTGCCCTGGGCACGAAGTCATCACTTTCATTTTGTTCCGCTACTTCCGTGCTGCAGTACCAGGCGGAGAGCCGCATGCCCCGCAGCGGGTGGTTCTGGTTCATGCTGTCCAGTTGATAAATCTCAAGTTCTGAATATCGGTAGCGTGAAATACTTAATTCTCTCGTTCATCAACCCTCCTGGAGATTTCTCATGAAAAAACTGTTGCTTCCCCTGAGTCTTGTTCTTGCCCAGATGTTGGCCGTGAGTGCCTTCGCCCAGACCAAAGGGGGCGAAGCCGACCCTGAACAATCCAAGGGCCAGACCCTGCCCAAGGCGACGCCTGCTGAAAAAGCCACTGCCAAGGCTGGCCGCAAAGCGGAAGGCGCCGCTGTCGCCGGCCAGGGCGTCAAGCCGCTTGCAGCCCAGGAAACTGGTGCCGGCACCGCCAAGGCGGCCACCAAGCAGGAGCGCGATGCGGCCCGGGCCAAGCGCAAAGCCACGGCCGCTGCCGCTCTCAAGAAGGGCGAGATCCCTTCCGGGGAAAAATGATCCAGCCTGGCTGGTCAGCGAATGACGGGCCCTTCGGGGTCCGTTTTTTTTGCGGTGATGCCTTCAAAGGTTTGCGTCCGATTTTCCGCATTGCCTGCGGGCAGAAATATCGCCTGCAGCCGGCGCCGTGAAACGCCCGGATTTCAGTCTCCCTACTCCGGCGGGGGAATGCGGACTACACACCATGAGGCGGGCAGGGCGCACAATGAATTTTCAGTCGCCGCCGTGTGACGTCATGGCAACCCGGCCTTCACGCCGCGTGTTGCAGACCCTGAAAGGAAAAATACATGCAAGTTCAAGTCAACTCCAACCACACCATTCACACCGGCGAGTCATTTGAGCGGTGGGCGAGCACGGAACTCAACGAGTCGCTGAGCCGCTTCAAGGATGACATTACCCGCATCGAGGTGCACATGAGCGACGAGAACAGCGACAAGGTCAGCACCGACCACAAGCGCTGCATGATCGAGGCACGGCTCGCACACCATGAGCCGCTGGCCGTCAACCACCACGCCTCCAGCCAGGATGAAGCCTTCCGGGGTGCGAGCGAGAAGCTCAAGCGGGTGCTCGAACACACGCTGGACAAGCTGCGCGACCACCGTTCACGGGAGTCCATCCGCCGCGAGCCCGATCCGGGCGCTCTCTGAGCCTGCAGCCAGCGCCGGCTGCCGTCGCATTTCCGGGGAGCACCTTCTGTTTTAAAGTGTTTTTGGCTTCCAGCCCAATGAATACAAGCGCGGATAGCTATTGATATGATAGCAATCTGGTCGGTAGGTGTTGCCGCCCTCCTGTGCGCGGGAGGCTCAACGCCGGCCGGTTCCCGATTGCAAGCCCGGGATCAGTTTCAAGGGCGATGATGCTTACCACCTCGAACTGACCGACCGATGAAAATTGCCCTGCTGTCCGACATTCATGCCAACCTGCGTGCGTTTGAGGCCTGCATGGACCACGCCGCCGCCCAGGGCGCGCAGCGTTTCGCCGTGCTCGGCGATCTGGTGGGTTACGGAGCACAGCCTGCGCAGGTGGTGCGGCGGGTGCGAGCGCTGGCGCAGGATGGCGCCATCGTCCTTCAGGGCAACCACGACGCGTTGGCAGTGACTCCGCAGGGCCAGGCCGGTACGATGGACGCCGGTGGTGCGGCGTGGACCCGCTCGCAACTGGAGCCCTCTGACCTTGATTTCCTCGCCGGCCTGCCGCTGACCGCCACCGACGACGCCATGTTTCTGGTGCATGCCAGCGCCGACAAGCCGCAGCGCTGGCTGTATGTCGACAGCGGGCCGCGGGCGGAGGCCAGCCTCCATGCGGCCTGCACGGACACGCGTGTGCGTTATGTTTTTGGCGGCCACGTGCACCAGCAGGCCCTGTATTTCCGGGGCGCGAGCCAGAAGCTCCTGCGTTTTGCGCCGACATCGGGCGCCACCATTCCGGTACCGCCCCATCGCCGCTGGATTGCCACCGTGGGCTCGGTCGGACAGCCGCGTGATGGCGACACCGACGCGATGTATGCGATTTTTGATGCCGTCCGCGCTGAACTGACCTTTCACCGGGTCGCCTATGACCACCTCGCGGCGGCGGCCGATGTCCGGGCGGCGGGGCTGCCGGATGTTTTTGCGAAACGGCTGGAGCAGGGCTTGTGAAGCTGCTGGACCCCGGGACGTTGATTGACGGCTTTCAGGTAGGCGACTGCCTGCATGCCGGTGGCATGGCCCACATCTACGAGGTTGCTTATGCAGGCGCTGCGCAGCGCGAGCCCTTTCCCATGGTCATGAAGGTGCCGCGCATGACCGAGGGCGACGGTGCGGAAAACATCGTCGGTTTCGAGGTGGAGCGGCAGATCCTGTCCGTGCTCACCGGGCCGCACGTGCCGCGCCTGGTGGCGGCCGGCGACCTGGCGAAGCTGCCCTACCTCGTCATGGAACACGTGCCCGGGCGTACCCTGCAACAATGGCTGGACGATGATGCCGCACCGCTGCCGGCTGAAGAGATCGCCCGGCTGGGCGCGGCCGTGGCGCAGGCCGCGCACAGCCTGCATCTGCAGGACGTCTGCCACCTGGATCTCAAGCCGGCCAATGTGCTGATCCGGCCGGACGGCCTGGCGGTGCTGCTCGACTTCGGCCTGTCCTGCCATGCCCACTACCCGGACCTGCTGGCCGAGGAATTACGCCCCGCTGTGGGATCGCCCACCTGGATGGCACCGGAACAGGTGGTGGGCATGCGCGGCGACCCGCGCAGCGACATTTTTGCCATCGGTGTCATGCTGTACGAGCTGGCCACGCGTGAGCTTCCTTTTGGCAACCCGCAAACCACCGGCGGACTGCGCCAGCGCCTGTGGATGGACCCGGTGCCGCCGCGCAAGTGGCGCCCGGCCCTCCCCGAATGGCTGCAGGAAATGATCCTGCGCTGCCTGGAACCGGAGGCCGCGCGGCGTTATGCGTCCGCCGCGCACCTGGCCTTCGACCTGTCCCATCCGCAGCAGGTGCGGGTGACCGACCGCGGGCGCCGCGTGCGGTCCACCGGGTTCTGGGCGCATCTGAAACGCTGGGTGCGCGCCGCCGGCATGCACTACCAGCCGAGCGCGCTGCCGTCACGGCAGATTGACGAGGTGCCCATCATCATGGTGGCCGTTCCCAACCGCGACGTGAGTGACGCCACCCTGTACTCCCTGCGCGGGGCCGTGTCGCGTGCCCTCGGTACCGAGCCCGGTGCACGGCTGGCCTGCGTGAGTGTCATCAGCCCGGGTGAAACGCCGGGCCACGACGCCGCCTCCAGCGAGACCACGGTGCACCGGCGCTACCTCGGCATGCTGCGGCAATGGGCCGAGCCGCTGGACCTGAGCGGCCAGACGGTCTCCTTCCACATCCTCGAAAGTGGTGACGTTGCCCAGGCCCTGCTGCGTTATGCACAAGGCAACCATGTCAGCATGATCGTGATGGGCGCGGCCACCCACGGGCTGCAGATGCAGCGGCTGCTGGCCACGGTACCCGTCCGGGTCGCCATGGCGGCGCCGTGCACCGTGATGCTGGTCAAGCAGGCCCTGCCGTTCGACCAGCTGGCCGCCACGGGCGGCCCCGAACAGGATAATCTGGGCGAAAGGCCCGCACGTGTTTCCAGGGTGATGATCTAGGAAGTCGCCAGTCCTTTGCAGGAAAGCGGAAGCTGCTATCAATAAAAGAGCGTCCGGCTCAACCCGCCATCAGCTTGTGCACCAGGTCGGCGGTCGTCGAGGCCTTGTACTTGCGCATCAGGCGGGCCCGGTAGATCTCCACCGTGCGGTGGCTGATGACCAGGGCGCGGCCGATTTCCTTGGAGGTCAGGCCGTCCATCAGGTGCGCGGCGACCTCGCGTTCGCGCGCGGTGAGTTCGGCCTTGACCGGCCGGCGTGAGCTGAGGTCTTCGAAGGTCCAGATGCCGGACTCGTGCGGCGATGCCCGGTTCAGCGCGCGCCCCGTCACATGGCACCAGAAGGTCTCGCCCTTGAGGCGGCCGTCCACCCGTTTCATGATGCGGTCGTCGGCGTAGTGCCCCTTGGCGTTGAGAATGGGCAGCATGCGCGCGCCTATGCGCTCATATTCGTCCGCGCTCGGGTAAAGGATCTGGAACGACTGGCCGGTGAGCTGCTCGCGCGTGGCCCCGAACATCTCGCACAGATGCTGGTTGCAGTCGACAATGGCCCGATTGCGCGAAAGCACCAGGCCCACGGGGGCCATGTCGAATGCCAGGCGGTAGTCAATGTCCATGGAGGTGCAGGTGAGCCGGGCGTGCGGGTTTGACTTTAGGGATAACTACGTATGTGGATAGGTAGTATCGTAATGCTTTTAGGTTCGTGTCGAAGCTCTGCAGGAGATTTCTGTGAATAAAATTTTCCCCTCCGCTGATGAGGCCCTGAAGGGCGTCGTCCAGGACGGTCAGCTGATGGCTGTCGGTGGTTTTGGCCTGTGCGGCATTCCCGAGGCCCTGATCGAAGCGCTCAAAGCCAGCCAGGTCAAAAATCTGACCGTGATCTCCAACAATGCCGGTGTGGATGGCTTCGGTCTGGGCAAGCTGCTCGAGACACGGCAGATCAAAAAAATGATTTCCAGCTATGTGGGCGAGAACAAGGAGTTCGAGCGCCAGTACCTGGCCGGTGAGCTGGAGCTGGAGTTCACGCCGCAGGGCACGCTGGCCGAGAAGCTGCGCGCGGGCGGCGCCGGCATCCCGGCGTTTTTCACGAAAACCGGTGTCGGCACCCTCGTCGCCGAGGGCAAGGAACTGCGCGAGTTCGATGGCGAAACCTATCTGATGGAGCGCTCGCTGGTGCCTGATGTGGCACTGGTCAAGGCCGACATCGCCGACCGTTCGGGCAACCTGCGCTTCAACCTGACGGCGCGCAATTTCAACCCGGCCGCCGCCATGGCGGGCAGGATCTGCATCGTGGAGGTGGAGCGCATCGTCGCCACCGGCGAGCTGGCGCCCGACGACATCCATCTACCCGGCATCTATGTGCACCGCATCGTGCACAACCCCACGCCCGAGAAGCGCATCGAAAAGCGCACCACCCGCGACCGTAAAGTTTGAGGAGCACGAACATGGCATGGACCCAGGATCAAATGGCCGCACGCGCGGCGCAGGAACTCGAAGACGGTTTTTATGTGAATCTCGGCATCGGCATTCCGACGCTGGTGGCCAACTTCGTGCCCGACCACATCGAGGTGTGGCTGCAGAGCGAAAACGGCATGCTGGGCATTGGCCCGTTTCCGTATGAAGACGAGGTGGACGCCGACCTGATCAACGCCGGCAAGCAGACCGTGACCACCATCAAGGGCTCGTCGATTTTCGGCAGCCACGACAGCTTTGCCATGATCCGCGGCGGCAAGATCAACCTCAGCATCCTCGGGGCCATGCAGGTCAGCGAACATGGCGACCTGGCCAACTGGATGATTCCGGGCAAGATGATCAAGGGCATGGGTGGCGCCATGGACCTGGTGGCCGGCGTCAAGCGGGTCATCATCCTGATGGAGCATGTCGCGAAGAAAAAAGACGGCACGGAAGACCTGAAAATCCTCGAAAAATGCACCTTGCCGCTGACCGGGGTTGGTGTGGTGGACCGCATCATCACCGACCTGGCCGTGATGGACGTCACGCCGGAAGGCCTGAAAGTGGTTGAACTGGCACCCGGCGTCACCCTCGAGGCCCTGCAGGCCAAGACCGGCTGCAAGCTGCTCTAGGCAGCCCTCCGTCGTCAGGCGCGTTCACGCCGTCTGGCGACAACAACAAATTTCCCCACCCACCTTCTGAGACTGGGCGCGCGCCGCCCGGGCAGGCGCTGGCGCGCAACTGGTGCCGGCCGGCCCGGCCGCCTGTGCCACTCCAGCCTTAAGGATTGGCGTCCTCGGGTCAGTCGCTGGGGCGCCCGGATGCCCTTTTCATGAATGCGCACGGCCAAGGGTGGCCGACCCGCTGCCGCGCCCGGGATTCCCGGAAAGCAACAGTCGCCCCCATCGGGCGTGTAACAATTTCTTGCATTTTTGGTTTCAAACGCATAATCCTTGATACAGCCGCCATTGAAAAAATGACCGCGCACAACTTGAGCATTCCTTAACAAGTATTTGAAAACATGAGTGTTCTTTACCTAGATCACTTCGGCTTGTCGACGGATCCTTTTCGCATTACACCCGACACAGGACTCTTCTTTACCGGAGGCCAGCGTGGCGACATCCTCGAAGGATTGATCGTTGCTTCCATGCATGACGAGGGAATCGTGAGTGTGGTGGGTGAAATCGGCATGGGCAAAACCATGCTCAGCCGCATGTTGCTGGAGCGGCTGCGGCCGTTGCCGTCGGACACGGTTTACCTGGCCAACCCGGTTTTTGATCGCGACGAAATTCTGGGCGCCATTGCCCGCGACCTGATGCCCGAGCCGCCGCAGGGCAACCGGGCGCACATGCTCGCGGCGCTGGAATCCGTACTCATCGAGCGTTACTCCCAGGGCCGGCGCGTGGTGGTTGTGATCGACGAGGCGCACAGCATGCCGGCGACCACGCTGGAGGAGATCCGCCTGCTGTCCAACCTGGAAACGACCCAGAACAAACTGCTGAAAATTGTGCTGTTTGGCCAGCCCGAGCTGGACGAATTGCTGGCCGCACCGCAACTCAGGCAGGTCAAGGACAGGATCAGCCACCGGTTTGAACTGCAACCGCTCGATGCCCAGGACGCGTCGGCCTACCTGATGTTTCGCCTGCACAAGGCCGGGTGGAAGGGGGGCGAGCTGTTTGACGCCGCAGCTTTGCGCCTGCTGGTTCAGGCCTCCGAGGGCCGTACCCGCAAGCTCAACATGCTGGCCGACAAGTCCATGCTGGCGGCGTATGCGGAAGGTATGCCGCAAGTGGGTATTGACCAGGTGCGCCGCGCGGTCGGCGACAGCCTGCCGACCACCAGGCGCGCCACGCTGTTTGCCGCAAACATAGCCAGCGGCAGCTCCGCTGGCCTGTGGCGCAGGTTTGCGCCGGCAGGCTTCGGGGTGCTGATCGCCTTGGGTGTCGGGTATCTTTTGGGCAGTGGACGCGGGCCGGACAGGAGTGAGCGCACGGCGATGACCCAGCCGGTGACGCCGCTGGTGCCTGAGGCGGCTTCGCGTCCGTTTGATAGCCTGGCGCCACACTCGCCGTCGCCGCCGGTTTTGCCCGTCAAAGCGGCTCCCGGCCCTGTCCTGGCCGTTGCCGCCGCTGCAGCCCCATCCCGCAGTCCAGCCATTGGGGCCGTGCCTGCTGCCACGGATTCCCTGCCGCCTGGGGCCAGAAACGCGTCGATCGCGGAGCCCGCGCTGGTTGCGAAGCTGAAGGACAGCTCCCTGGCCGTTCGCATGCAGGCCACTGACGAGTTCATCGCCAAGCCCTCCAGCAAGGGGTTCACGGTTCAGCTATTGTCCCAGCGCGCCCCGCGGGATGCCGAAGTACTGGCCATGGCCAATGAAGTCCAGGCAGCGCTGGACGGCGCTGCGCAGCCCGCCGTGCCGGTGCTCGTCCACAACCGGCTCTACCAGCGCCAACTCTCTCACGCCCTCTATGCAGGGCACTTCGAAACCCGCGCGGACGCCCTGGAGTTCATACAATCAGCTCCTGCTGCCATCAGGCGCTATAACCCGGTTGTGCGCAGCCTCGACGCCATCCGTAAGGAGCCTGTCCCTTGAAAATCGATTGCCCCGCCTGGAAGCTGGTCTTGCTGGCCGCACTGGTGCTTGCAGGCTGTGCCACACCGCCACCACCCATGTCCAAAGGACACCTGGTCGAGGAGCCCGGCACGGTGCCACCACTCGCCCAGCCGCCTGGCGACGTCGTCAGCATTCCGCCGCTTTCGGCCGGCGCACCGCGTCTGCCCGCACCCCGGGCGGTCAAACCGCAGGAAACCTACAGCGTGGTGGTCAGCAACGTCAACGTTCAGACCCTGCTGTTTGCATTGGCCCGCGATGCCAAGCTGAACCTCGATGTTCACCCGGGCATCACCGGCACCGTCACGCTCAATGCGCTGGACCAGACGATTTCCGAACTGCTGGATCGCATTGCGCGGCAGGTCGACATGCGTTACGAGCTGGACGGCAAGAACCTGTTCGTGCTGCCCGACACGCCGTTTCTGCGCCTGTACAAGGCCGACTATCCCAACATCTCCCGCGATTCGGTCAGCAGCACGGGCTCCGAGTCGCAGGTTGCGACCACCGGGCAGGGCACTGCGTCGGGCACGGGCAACTCCTCGTCCGCGTCAATTCGCAATACGTCCAACAACCGGTTCTGGGTCACGCTCACGGAAAACATCCGTGATTTGCTCCGTGAAACCGACAAGGTCATCGAAACGACGGCTGCTGCTGCACCTGCTGTAGTGCCCGCTGCGCCAACGCCTGTGGCCTCTGTGGCCGGGGCGCTGGGTGCGACCGCCCGAACCATCACAGGCGCTGCTACGCCAGCGGCTGCTGCCGCACCACAACCGCTTTACCGCGAGGCCGCATCGGTGATTGCCAATCCGGAGACGGGTGTGATCAGTGTTCGCGCCACAGGCAAGCAACATGCACGCGTGCGCGAGTTTCTCGACCAGGTGGTTGGCAATGCCAGGCGGCAGGTGCTGATCGAGGCCACGATTGTGGAAGTGGCGTTGAGCAACGACTACCAGCAGGGAATTAACTGGTCGTTCGTCCGGAACGCGGTCTCCACACCGCTGAGCCTGGTGATGGCCGCCGGCGGTGGAACAGCCCTGTTGACGGGCGTCAACCCAGCTTCTCTTGGTACCTTTACCGCCCAGAAATCCTTCGGAAAAACCGATATTTCTGCGACCGTGCGCCTGCTCGAATCATTCGGGAAGACCCGCGTGCTTTCCAGTCCCAAGGTCAGTGTCATGAACAACCAGGCCGCGCTGCTCAAGGTGGTGGACAACAAGGTGTATTTCACGATCTCGGTGACACCGGGCACGCCAGGCTCACTTGGTGTGGCCCCCACTGCAGCGGTTTACACCACCACCATCAACACCGTGCCGGTGGGCTTTCTGATGAACGTGACGGCCCAGGTCGGCGACGACGACGAAATCACGCTGAACCTGCGTCCGTCCGTGTCCCGGATCATGAGTTATGTCAATGATCCGAGTCCCGCCCTGGCGACAGCCGGTGTCACCAACCGGATTCCTGAAATACAGACGCGCGAGTTCGAGTCCATCATGAAGGTACGGGACGGCGAGACCGCGGTGCTGGGCGGTCTCATGCAGGACGACCAGAGCAACGCCACGGACCAGCTTCCCGGCGTGGGCAATGTGCCGGTCGTCGGCGAACTGTTCAAGCTCCGCAGCAACCAGTCCAACAAAAGCGAACTGGTCATTTTTCTGCGTCCCACCATCCTGCGCGACTCGAGCATTGATGGCGACGCCTCCTTTATCCGGAGTCAGCTTTCCATCGGCACACCGGTGCCTGTGGGGCGCCGGCCATGAGCTTGTTGCTCGACGCGCTCCGCCGGGCAGAGGAGGACTCCCGCAAGCGCAAGCTGGACGCGTCTGCGACCGGCGCCGGCCCGGCGCCCGTGGCGGACACACCTGAGGACCAGGCGCAGACATCCGGCGCCGAGTTGACCTTGCAGGCGCAGACACCGCCTTCGATACCAACCCAGGAACCGACCGGAGCTGATATGCACGCTTCCGCGGCGCCACTGGTACCGGCGCCCGAGACGGGTTTTCCGGACCTGACGCTGGTGTCGGACGAACCCGCCGCCGCCGCGCCGTTGCCGCAAGCCGCACCCGAGACCGCGACCGCGGTGGCCGATCCCCGGACCCCGACTCAGCCCTACGGACGTTATGCCAGGCCAACGGTTGCCGAAGCAGGCCAGAGTACGGGGGCTGTTACCGGGGGCTGGGCCGCCGCCCAAGCGGCGCGCGAACCAGTGCGCCCCTCAACGGGGCCCTTCGCCGGGCGAGTTCCCGTGTCCCAAGCCCCCGAAACAACGCCGACCGCGACGGGGTCCCTGGACCGGGTTGCACCCGTTCCGGGAACCACGCAGCGCCAGGCGATCTCGGCAGCGAGCGCGATGGCGGGTGCCGGCGTTCGCAAGGTGCCGAACAAGCCGCAGCGACGGCAATGGTTGCTTGCCGCGGTGGCGCTGGTGGTGGCACTGCCTCTGGCCGCCTTTTTGCTGTTTGGGGATGTGCTTTTCGGGTCCTCCAGCACACTGCTTGCGAGCAAGCCCATCGTGCCAGTCGTGGCCCCGCAGGTCGCTGCGCCCGATGCATCTCCGGCATCCCCATCTGATGCTGCTGCGCCCGGCAATCTGCCCGCTGCGGCCAGTGAAACGACGGCGGTTGCCGGGACGGACAAGAGCGCCCCTGCCGCCGCACAGCCGGTTGCCGGCATGGTCCCGCCGTCCGCGCCAAGGGTGGCTGGCGGCCCAACCCGCACATCTTCTGGCCCGGCGCCTGTGATGTCGCGTCCCCGCGCAGTGGCGCAAAATCCTGCGCGCAACACCGCGGCCAGGCAGACGCCAATCGGCGGCGACAGCCGCCTTGAGTCGGGTGCCGCCCCTGGCGGACCTGGTGTGGCATTGCGTCCCAATGCCGCAAGACCTGCCTCGCTCATGGATGCCGCGTACGCGGCCTACCAGGCGGGCAAGACCACTGAAGCCACCCGGCTCTATCAGGACGTTCTCAGGGCCGACCCGACTCAGCGTGATGCCTGGCTCGGCCTGGCCGTCATTGCACATGCCGCCAATCAGCGCGAACCGGCCATGGATGCCTACAAGCGGGTCTTGCGCCTGGAGCCGCAAAACGCCACGGCGCTCGCCGGCCTCAGCAGCCTGATCACCAACGCGGGCGAACCCCAGCAGGAGTCCAGGCTCCGGGAAATGCTGGCCCGGTCGCCGCAGGAGGCCGATCTGAACAATGCCCTGGGGCTGGTCCTGTCCGGCGAAAAGCGCTGGTCCGAGGCGCAACCCCTGTTTTTCAAGGCGCATTCCGCAGCGCCCCAGGAGCCGCAATTCGCCTACAACCTGGCGGTGACGCTGGACCACCTGAGAAAGTCCGGCCTCGCGGCGCAGTACTACGAAACCGCGATAGGGCTGGCCCAGGGACGGGCCTCGGGGTTTGACGAAACCAGCGCACGCACCAGGCTGGCTGCATTGAAGGCGGGCGCGGTTGCGGGGGCGTCCCGATGAACGCCAAACTCGACGTCTACAACCCGACGTCGTTTTACCTTGAGCTCGAGCGCAGCGGCCTGATCACGCACGACCAGGCCGAGATTGCCTGGACCGAGCGTGAAAAGCGCGGCGGCTCTTTCGGCGACATCCTGGTCAGCCTGGGCATGTTGTCGCTCGATGACTTGACGGCCATCATGGCTGCGGCCAGTGCCACCGAGGCGATCCGCCTCGACGACATGGTCCCCGACGACGGGGCGATCAAACTCATCCCGAAAACGCTGGCGCAGAACTACGACGTTTTTCCGGTTGGTTTTGACGACGAGAGCCGTCAGTTGACGGTCGCCATCAGCGACACCAACGACGTCGTGGCCATGGACCAGTGCCGCTCCGCCGTGCCGGCCGATATTTCACTGCGCTGGCGACTGGCGTCCAAAGCCGACATCAAGGCCGCCATCGACCGCTTCTACGGTTATGTGCTGTCCATCGACGACATCCTCAAGGGGCTGCGCACCGGCAAGATGGACGACAGCGCACTGTCCATGCGGGGCGCGGAGGCTTTTGCGCACCCGATTGTCCGGCTCATCGATGCCTTGCTGGCCGATGCCGTGCTCGAAGGTGCTTCCGACATTCACTTCGAACCCGAAGAAGGTTTTTTGCGAATTCGCTACCGCATCGACGGCGTCATGCGTCAGGTGCGTGTGCTGCACAAGCAGTACTGGCCGGCATTGTCGGTCAGGCTCAAGGTCCTGTCGGGCATGGACATCGCCGAGACGCGGGCACCCCAGGACGGGCGTATTTCGATGGTCATACGTGGGCACGATGTTGACTTTCGCGCGGCTGCGCAGCCGACCATCCATGGCGAGAACTTCGTCCTGCGTGTGCTCGACCGGCGCAAGTCCATCGTGCCCATGGACAAGATGGGGCTGCCTGCCGACCGCATGAACACCTTGCGGTTGATGCTGGCGCGGCCCTACGGCATCATCCTTGTGACGGGACCGACCGGCAGCGGCAAGACCACCACGCTGTACTCCATCCTCAACGAGATGAACACCGAGAGCGTCAACATCATGACGCTGGAGGACCCGGTCGAATACCCGATGGCGCGTATCCGCCAGGCCTCCGCCGCCGACAACCCCAAGATGGATTTTGCCAACGGCATCCGCTCCATGATGCGGCAGGATCCGGACATCATTCTGGTCGGCGAGATCCGCGACCACGAGACGGCCGAGATGGCTTTTCGTGCCGCCATGACGGGCCACCAGGTGTTTTCAACCCTGCACGCCAATTCGGCGGTGCTGGCCATTGCCCGGTTGCTGGATCTGGGCATTCCCGTTAGCGTGATGACGGGCAACCTGATTGGCATCGTCGCGCAGCGCCTGGTGCGTCTGCTGTGCCCCAAGTGCAAGGCTGCCTACGAAGCCGGCGATGTTGAAAAGTCGCTGCTGGGCGTTGCACACCATCTGCCGCTGACCCTGTACCGCGCCGTGGGGTGCGCCCACTGTAAAAACCAGGGTTACAAGGGGCGAACCAGCATCATGGAGCTGCTGCGCTTCGACATGGGCCTGGACGACCTGCTGTCGCGCAACGCGCGTACGCCCGAGCTGCTGGCCCACGCGCGCAGCAACGGTTTCACCACCATGGCCGAGGACGGGCTGGGCCGCGTGCTGGCAGGCACAACCTCGCTTGAAGAGGTGGCCCGTGTGGTGGACCTGACCCGGTTGGCCAACTGATGCTGGAGTTCAATTACCGCGCGATCACGGCCGAGGGCCGGACCATCTCGGGGCGCCAGTCCGCTACCAGCGAGTCGGACCTGGAAGCGCGCCTGGGCCGCATGCAGCTGGAGCTGCTGAAAGCCACGCCGGTACGCGCTGCCACGCTGTTTGCCCGCAAGAAGCTGGAGAGCAAGGAGCTCATCAACATCTTCATCCACTTGCAGACGATGAGCCATGCAGGTGTGCCCTTGTTTGAATCGCTGATCGATTTGCGCGACTCTGCCGACACACCCACCGTGCGGCGTTTCATCTCGGACCTGGTGGATCGTATCGAGGGCGGCGCCAGCCTGTCGGAGGCGCTCGAGCAGTCGCCTGCGGGCATCGACAAGGTCAATGTCAACCTGATTCGTACCGGCGAAGCCACCGGCAAGTTGCCGGAGGTGCTGGCCGAGCTTGTGGAAAGCCTGAAGTGGTCGGACGAGATTGCTGCGCAGACAAAAAAGCTGTTGATGTATCCCGTCTTTGCCGGCACCGTGGTGCTCGGAGCCGTTGGCTTTCTGATGATCTACCTCGTGCCACAGTTGCTTGGGTTCATCAGGAATCTGGGCGGTACAGTGCCCATCCAGACACGGGCACTGGTGGCTTTTTCCGGCTTTCTGGTCAATTACTGGTACACCATTCCCCTGGTGATTTTTCTGGTTGCCGCCTTGTGGATCACGGCCGTGCGTCTGTCTCCGGCTGCCAGGCTCTGGGTAGACAGTGCCAAATTGCGGGCGCCCATCTTTGGCCCCATCCTCAAGAAGATCATCATGGCGCGTTTTGCCAAGTCCTTTGGGCTGATGTACAAAAGCGGCGTCTCGGTACTCGACGCGCTCGGGTTCTGCCTGAGCCTCTCAGGCAACGCGGCGTATCGCAAGGCGATCAGCGGCGCCGCGCTGAGCATTTCCCAAGGACAGAAAGTGTCGGACTCCTTCGCCGCGACCACGCTGTTTCCAGCATTGGTGGTACGCATGATCCGGGTCGGCGAAAGCACTGGCGGCCTGGACAAGGCGCTTGAAAACGTCAGTTATTTCTACACCCGCGAAGTCAACGATGCCATTGAAAAACTGCAGGGGCTGATACAGCCTGTGCTGACGCTGGTGCTCGGCGGCATGATCGCCTGGATCATGTCGTCCGTGATGCTGCCTATATACGACCTGATTTCCAAGGTCAAGTTCTAGGGCCTGCCCACCGCGAGGCGCAAAATGCAGCCGGGCTGGAGCCCGGCAAGGCTTTGCAACGCTGCGCATGGCCTTTTTGGCCGCAACCCGGAGGGAACGGGGTGAAAACAGCGCCACTCGTCGTTGCACTCCTAGCCCAGCCGCCCAGGCTGAGCGTCGTCGCGCGCCTGGATTGGCGCTGTTTTCACCCCGTTCGCACTCGCATAAATAGTGCGAACAGGCCCTAGCCATGACTGAATTTGCCATTGTCATCGCGCAGCAGTCGGTCCACCTGTACCGGCTGAGCGGTGCCAGCGCTGAGCCTGTGGCGGCAGCGGGTGTGGATGTTGACCCCGTCGCCTGGATCGCCGCCCACATGCCGGCGCGCGGCAACTGTTCGCTGGTCAGCGACATCATGGACGAGGCCTACATCCGCAATGTCTTGCCGCCGATCTGGCTGGCCGGTACCCGGCAGCAGTTGTTGCAGCGCCGGCTGTTGCAGCAGATGCGCGACAACCCCTACCGCGCTGCCGTGCTGGTTCCTTCCGGCTCATGGCGGCCGCCGACCCGTGTCAGCCTGATCGGCATGGGGCAAAGCGAGCGCATCGCCCAATGGCTGGCTGCCCTGACGGCGCATCACATTCGCGTCAAGGGCTTGTGGCCGCTGTCGGCCCTGATCGCGCTGGAGGTCAGGCAGAAGTTGCCCCGGCGGCCACGCACCGACCCGCTGCCAGG
The DNA here is from genome assembly GCF_002278925.1 of Polaromonas sp. 39-63-25. Lineage (GTDB taxonomy): Bacteria > Pseudomonadota > Gammaproteobacteria > Burkholderiales > Burkholderiaceae_C > Polaromonas. Next base: position 35,053 of record NZ_NCJH01000015.1, on the reverse strand, counting down.
CCAGCCACCGATGGCGCCGGAGCCCGCCAGCCTTCGGCCCACGCTGGCCCTGGTGGCCACCCCTGCCGGGTTGCGGCAGGTGCTGGTCCGCGGCAAGACGCCGCTGTTTTCGAGGCTGGCCCTGAGTGTGGGTGAAGGCAGCCTGTCGGCGGCCTTTGTACTGGCCGAAGCGCGCAGAACCGTTCAGTACCTGATTTCGCAGGAATGGCTGGGCAGCGCCGACCAGCCGGTCGCCACGCAGATGTGGTTGCCGTTTGATGATGAGCAGGCACTTGCAGAGGTGGGCAGTGACCCTGCGCTAGACGTGCAATTCATTGAAGGCGTGGCCGACGCTTATGCCCGGCTGCTGCCGCGGCTCAAGTCGGCCTCTGCGCAGCTGCAATTTTTGCCGGACGAATCACGCACGCAATGGCGCGCTGCCCAGATCGCTGCCGGTGCGAAGTATGGCGGCATGGCCGTTCTGGCCGTGGCCGTCTTGTGGTCGGCGGACTTGTTGTGGCTGTCCTGGGGCAAGCGCAATCTGGCGCAGGAGCAACTGGCGCGCGCGGCGGTCATCAACCAGCAGGCCAGCCAGGAAGTCCTGCGCGCCAAGGGCGACCTGAGCCAGGCCGGCCTCGCGGTGGCCTCGGTACAGGCCTGGCAGCAGACCTTGGCAGCGCAGCCCGACCAGTTTGCCGGTCTGCAACATCTGGCCGGCGCATTGAAAGGTGCACCGGGCGTGGAAGCGCAGAAGATCAGCTGGGCATTGCCACGTCTGCAGGTGCAAGCCGCCGGCGTGCCACCCGCGCCTGCCCAGCCTTTTGGGTGCCCCAAGGTGGTTGATGCTGCCGCCGCTGCTGCACCTGCTGTGGAGCCTGCCAAACCGGCCCTTGCCTTGCTGAGCTTCACGGCGGCGCTTCCGCTGGCATTGACACAGCGACAGGCGCTGCAGCTGCAGGACGGCTTGCTTGCTGGTTTGAATACCGGGGGCTGGTCGGCCTTTCTGCTCAAGTCCACAGTGACGCTGGACCCGGTGCAGGTTCAGACCGGCACGCTCGGCGAGGTGGGCGCACGTACGCTGGACCTGTGTCTGGAGAAGGTTGCACCATGACTGACCTGCAAAAACCACGCAGCGTCTGGCGCATGGCCGCCCGGCCGCTGGTGCTGGGCGCGATCATGTGCACCCTTGCTGCTGCGCTGGTTGGTGGCGCAAGCTGGTGGGCCCAGAGCATCGCGCAGGAGCAAAGCAAGGCTCAGGCAGCACTGGGCGCCGCCAACCTGTCGCTGGAGAACACCCAGTCCGACCGGGCCAGACTGGAGGAGAATCTGCAGATGTTTGGCAAGCTCAAGCAGTCGCGCTTTGCCCACACGCCCGACAGGCTGGCCATGCTCGAAGCCCTGGAAGGTGCGGCCCGCGACCTGCGCAAAAGTACCCTGGTGTGGGAGCTGGGCGCGCAGGAAAAAATCAAACCCCTGAACGACGACAAGACCGGTGAAACCGTGGCCCACTTGGTACGGGTGCCCATGAAGCTCGGTGTCAGCGGTGTCCATGAGCAAGAGTGGATGAACCTGCTGGCGCGCCTGCAGGGCGGCAACGCGGGTTACTTCACGGTCGACAGCTGCGTTTACGATCAGAAAACTTTCTCCAGTGCGGGCCGTTCGGTTCCAGCGGTCGATGTACGTTGTGAATTGTCGTGGTTGTACGTGGTGGCCGAAGGCGCAGCGCCTAAAGTGCCATGAAGAGGGAGCCAGTGATGAAACTCTCCCCAACGGTTGTCAAGGCTCCGCGGTTCGGGGGCCGGGTTGTGGCGCTTGGCCTGACAGCGCTGACTGCCTGTGCAGCCATGGCGCAGACGGCAGGGCCAGCACTGACCGTTCCTGGCGTTGCCCTGTTGTCCGGTGAGCTTGGAGCGTTGATTCTTTCGCCTGCACAGCGCCGAAATCTTGAATCGGTACGTAACGCTGCCGGCAATGCAGACGGTGGCGTGCAGGTACTTCCAAAGGATCCATCTGGTGAAGCCGCCACGGGCTTGCCGGATACCTTGGTCGTCAGTGGCGTGGTGGTCCGTTCAGGCAACCGCAGCACGGTGTGGGTTAATGACCAGCCGCTTTATGGACGGGCCGCAGCCAATCCCTTGCGCACGCTGGCAGGGCAGGCGGGTGTGTTGCAGTCTGGGGGCCAGGACATGCAACTCAAGGCCAGGCCGGGGCAGGTGATTGATGTGCCTTCGGGGCAGGCGGTCGATTTGTTGCCGCCGGGGGCTATCCGGATTATTCCGCCCAAGGCGGGCACGGGTGGAAGTACCCCAAAGGAGTAAAAATATGAATCAATATCCCCGAGATACGGTGCGTTTTCTGCCTGTGAGCAGAATGCGACAGCGTGGATTCAGCCTGATAGAAATCGCACTGGTGCTGGTGATTGTTGGCTTGGCCCTCGGCGGTATTGTTGCGGCCATCGGTCCACAGCTCGACAATAAAAACGTCAGGGATACCCAAGAGCGCATCAAGCAAGCTTCGGAGGCCATCATGGCGTTTGCCATTGCCAACCGGCGCTTGCCGTGCCCTGCGAGCGCGGCCAGCAACGGCGACGAGGTGGTCATCGGCCTTGTGGGGCAGTGCGCCAATTTCAATAACGGTTTTGTGCCTGCGCGTACGTTGGGGTTGGACGAACGCGGCGCGAACGGCACCATGCAAGATGCCTGGGGTTTTGGCATTCGCTATGCAGTCACTCAAATCACTTATGCGGGTACCGGAAATGCTCCCACGCCCATTGATTGTTCCGTGACGCCGTGCTACCCCTTCACACAGTCAGGCGGCATCAAGAGTGCATACTACGCAAGCGGCGTTCCGGTCCCGCTTGCGCAGCAGCCCGCTGTTGCGCAGCTGCAGCAGGTGTGTGCATCGTCGACCGGTATCACTGCGACAACATGCGGCGTCGCAGCTGCAAATCTCGTCGTGCAGCCAGCCTTCGTGGTGTGGTCTACCGCCCGAAACGGGGCCGAACTCCCCGGTGGGGGGGGCGCCGACGAGGCGGCCAACCTGGACGGCAACGTCGTGTATGTGACCCACCCGCGTACAGAGCCCACCGCGACGAATGGCGCGTTTGACGACATCCTGCAATGGCAGACTGTCGCGACGGTGTTTCAGAACATGACAAACATGGGCATTCTCAAATAGACCATGTCCGACAAGCGCACTGTCCTGGTCGTTGAAGACGATGCCTCCTTGCGCGACTGGTGGTGCGGTTCGCTGGAGGACATGGGCTACCACGTGCTGTCCGCTGACTCTCCGCCACAGGCGCTTGGCATGGCGCGGCAGAGTCCGATCCCGGTTGAGCTCGCCTTGCTAGATCTGGGGCTTCCCCCGCATCCAAACGAACCGACCGCAGGCCTGGAACTGTTGCGTTTGCTGATGCTGGAGCAGCCCTCGTTGAAAGTGGTGGTCCTCACCGGTCAGGACGAGCCCTCGGTGGCCCTGAAGGCCATCGGTCTTGGCGCCTTTGACTTCTTGAACAAACCCGCCAGCAGCCAGCGTCTTCGAGAAGCCCTGGCCCGTGCCGTGCTGTTTTTGCAGGCTGAAAAACAGCTGAGCACCGACGGACAGGCACGCATGACGCTGACGGCTCTGGTTGGGGAGGGCGTCAGGGAATTCGGCGAGGCGGCGCAGGAAAAACTTGTGCGCTCGGTCTTGGCCGACAGTCAGTTCAATGTGGCCCAAGCGGCCCGCAAGCTGGGGCTGACCCGTGAGCATTTGTACTACTTCATGAAGAAGTTTGGCATTGAAAGAGCATCGTCATGACCGATCTCTACGATGCCGCGGTGGCTTTGGTGGTGGCGGGCCTGAGCATCGGTTTCACGATGCTGTGGCTGCGCCACCTGAGCCGCCTGCATCGCCGGCGCATGGACCAGCTGCTGGCCTTGCGCGAGGCCTTGCATGATGACTTGCTGGGCACGCTGGTCCTGCATCAGCGTACGCTTGCGCAGCTGGGCCTGATCAGCATGGACTGGCGGGGGAACTGGTATGGCTCACCGGTCTTCACCCGGATGGGTCCCCCCATTCCGGCCATAGTGCATGGGGCGGCAGCGACCGATGCGCGGGGCCAGCGGCGGTTTGATGATCGCGTCCTTTGTCAGAGCTTCCAGTTTGACGATATTTCGCTGGACTTTCGCATCGGGCTCAAAGGTTTGCGCGGTGAGCGCCACCTGTTTGCCGTGCAGGCCGCCGAGGTGCTGTTTGCCATGCTTCAAGGTGCCTTGGCGGCCCGTCAGCTTGCACTGGTGGCAGCGGTCAGCCAGCGTGCGCGGGTAGGCGTTTTTTTGCAGCACGACATGCGCAATCTGGCGCAATGGGTGCAACTGGTGGCAGAAGACTTTGCGGCAGCACAGGACGACCAGACGCTGATGGTCCGCGCGCGGCGTTTGCGCAGCAATGCCGCCCTGGCGGCCAACAAGGCAGAGCGCATGGCGAAGGCCTTGCTCAATCCCACCTGGCAGCCATCACTTTCGGCGCCGCTGACGTCGCAGGAAGATCCCGAGTCGGCGCTCATGCTCGATCTGGATGAACACATCCGCCAAGCCGGAGAATTGCACCAGGTCGAGATCGAACTCGAAGGCGGTGCCTGGTTGCAGTGGGACGAGCAGGCCCTCGCGACAGTGCTCGACAACGTGCTGGGCAATGTATCCACCTTGTCGCGCGAGCGCATGCTGCCAGCGCGCTGCAGGGTCCGGGTGATCGAAGAAGGGCAGGACATCGTTGTCCATTTCGAAACACCGCAGCTGCCGCTGGAGATTCCATTGGACAAGCTTTTTGAGCCCTGGGCGACGTCCGGGTCGGTTAACAAGGGTTTGGGTATGTACCAGGCGCGCAAGCAGGCCCTTCAGTCGGGCGGCAACCTCTGCGCAGAGCCCTTGGGTCAGGGGGTACGGATCACGCTGCGCATGCCTTGTAAAAATTCCTGACTCCCCCAGCTTTAAAACAAAAGATACATTTGATTACCGATGCATTCCGTATCGTGCAATCATTTTGGAGTCATCAATGAAAACATTGAAAAAGCAGGGCGGTTTCACTTTGGTGGAAATCGCAATCGTGCTGGTGATCGTTGGCCTGTTGCTGGCTGGCGTTCTCAAGGGCCAGGAGCTGATCGAAAACACGCGCATCAAAAACATGGCGAAGGACATGGAAAGCATGACTGCCGTTGTCCGGAGTTATCAGGATCGCTATCGGGGCTTGCCCGGTGATGACCTGACCGCAACGACTCACACGGCGCGCGGTTGGGGTGCTGTGGCATTTACTGCATCTGTCAATAATGGCCTGATTGGCGTTGCCAGCGCTAGTCCTTTTACCGCGGCGGTTACTTCTGAAAACACGCAGGGCATTCGAGCACTGCGTTATGCCGGTTTTATTGAGGGTGACCCCCTGTTGACCACGCTGCCCCAAAATGCTGCGGGTGGTTTCATCGGTCTGACCAACACTGTTTGGGGATTTGGCGCTGTGAATGTGGTGTGCCTGAACAATTTGACAGGCAAGCAGGCGGGTGCTCTCGATCGCCTGCTGGATGACGGCATCAGCAATACCGGTACTGTTCGCGCTACCACCGCTGCACTTGCGGCAGCCGCGCCAGCCGCAGTCAACTATGTTGAGGCGACGACGGGCTTCACGGTCTGCAGAGCGCTGTAAGGATCGCCTAAGCAGAAAAGCCGGGCACCTGCCCGGCTTTTTGGTTTTCGGCTGGATGTTGAGGGGCGCGGGATGCATTCGCGCAGTACATGCCAACATGTCGGGATACCGATCTGGCCTGGCGCAGGAGAGAAGCAATTTTGGCCCTGCAGGCATTGTGAAACGTACGCGAGATGCTCCTGTAAATGTAGCATTCAGGAGTCGGCTGAGTGTTCTGGAGAGTGTTATCCGCTTGACGGAAGGGGTGCTCAGATGCCACATGGAGCAAAAAGCGCATGCTAGACTGAAATCACGATGTTTCGCATGCCCCGCTCGCCCCAGGCCTTGCCGAATCCGGTGAGTCGACTGGTGGCGGGTATGACGATTTTTGCGGTCATTGCCTTTTGGGTTTTTTGTACCAGTCCGGCCCATGCCGCCCCCGACGCCAAACCACCCGAACGCGTCACCCTGCAGCTCAAGTGGCTGCACCAGTTCCAGTTTGCCGGCTATTACGCCGCACTGGCCAAGGGCTTTTACCGAGATGAAGGCCTGGACGTCACGATTCGCGAGGGCGGTGCAGACCGGCCGGTGATTGCCACGGTTCTCAAGGGCGACGCGCAATATGGCATTGGCGATTCGGACCTGTTGATCGACCGCATCAACGGGCGGCCTCTGGTGGCACTGGCGGCGATATTCCAGCACTCGCCTTACGTCATCATGAGCCGGGCGGACCGCGGGATTCGCTCACCCAGCGACCTGGTCGGCGCCAGGGTCATGCTCTCCGAGGGTCAGGGCAGCATCCAGCTACGTGCCGTGCTCAAGCGCGAGGGTATCGACCCCCAGCGCGTCAACATCCTGCCGCAGTCCTGGAAGCTCGAGGATTTGATCGAGGGCCGGGTGGACGCCATGTCCGCCTATTCGACGGTGGAGCCCGCCTTGCTTCGCGCCCGCGGCGTGGCGCCTGCGACCATGCGCAGCCTGGACTATGGCGTTGATTTTTATGGTGACATCCTCTTCACGACCGAGGCCCAGGCAGAGAAAGCGCCCGAGCGCACGGCCGCCTTCCTGCGCGCCACCCGCAAGGGTTGGGAATATGCTTTCACTCACGAACAGGAAATAGCCGACCTGATCATCGGCATGCAAGGTGTACGCCAGCGAGGGCTGACCCGCGAGGCCCTGCTGGGCGAGGCGATGCAGATGCGGCCATTGGTGTTGCCCGATCTGGTGGAGATCGGACATCTGAACCCCGGTCGGCTGGAGTCCATCGCGCGGACGCTGGCGAGCCTGGGCATGGTCAAGGCGGACTACTCCTTGGCGGGGCTGATGTTCGAACCGAGGACGGGCCTGCCTCCTTCCGCCGTGCGATGGCTGGCCGGCGCGGTTCTTGGTGTCGTCGCGTTGATGGCCCTGGTGCTTCTCTGGAATCTGCAAATGCGCCGCAGTGTCCGCGAGCGCACCTGGCAGCTGCAGACCGAGGTGTTGCGGCGCACCGAAGTGCAGCAGCAGCTCAAGGTGAGCCAGGACATGGTTCAGCTGATGTTCGGCACCGCGGCAACAGGCATCGTGATGAACACGCCCGACGGACGCTTCCTGATGGCCAACCCGGCCTACTACGCCATCGTGGGATACACCGAAGCCGAGTTGCAGGCCATGGACACGCGCGAGTTGACCCACCCGGACGACCGGGTCCGCTACGCCGCGCAGAGGGACCGGATGCTGGCCGGCGAGCTGGAGAGCTTCTCGGACGAAAAACGCTATGTGAAAAAGGACGGCTCCGCCGTGTGGGTTCATTCCACGGTGTCCATGGTGCGCTCCGCATCAGGGGAGGCCACACACATCATCTCGGTGACCGAAGACATCACGGAGCGCCGGGCCATCCAGGACAAGCTGCGCCAGAGCGAAGCCTTGCTCAGGATTGCAGGGCGCACCGCGCGGATAGGCGGCTGGATGCTGGATTTGCCGGCGGATCATTTGGTCTGGTCCGACGAGGTCTGCCATATCCACGAGGTGCCGCCCGGAACCAGTCCCTCCCTGCAGCAAGCCCTGGAGTTTTATGGGTCGCCCGGATGGCGGGCGAAGATAGAAGCAGTCATGAAAGCCTGCATCGACAGGGGGACGCCCTTTGATGAAGAAATGGAGATCATCGTTGCCAATGGACGCCGGGTCTGGGTCAGGGTCATTGGCGAGGTGGTGCGTGATGACAGCGGCAAGGTCATCCGGCTCCATGGCTCGACCCAGGACATCACCGAGCGCAAGCAGGCCCAGGAAAGCATCCTGCGCCTCAATGCAGAACTGGAAGAGCGGGTGCGGCAGCGCACCTCGCAGCTCGAGGCCGTGAACCGCGAGCTCGAAGCGTTTTCGTATTCCGTTTCACACGACCTGCGGTCTCCGCTCAATACCATCGACGGGTTCAGCCAGCTGATAGAACGCATGGCATCGGAAAAAGTCGGCGCCCAGGGAAAACACTACCTCAGCCGCATCCGCGCCGGCACCCGCCAGATGGGTGAGCTGATCGAAGGCCTGCTTTCGCTCGCCAAGCTGTCGCGGGACCCGCTGCGTGCGGGAACGGTGGATCTGGCAAGAATTGCTACACAGGTGGTCCAGGCCTGCCGCGAGCGCGAGCCGGAGCGCGAGGTGGACATCCATATCCAGGAGAACCTGCTGGCGCTAGGCGATCCGCTCCTGCTGTCGGTGGTGATCCAGAACCTGCTGGGCAACGCGTGGAAGTTCACGTCCCTGCAGCCGTCGGCGCGCATCGATGTGGGGTGCAAAACGGGGGAAGACGGCGAAACCGTCTATTTCGTCAGGGACAATGGCGCCGGCTTCGACATGGCCTACGCCGACAAGTTGTTCGGAACCTTCCAGCGGCTTCATTCCTCCACCGACTATGCCGGCACCGGCATCGGGCTGGCTACCGTCAAGCGCATCATTGACCGGCATGGGGGCAGGGTATGGGCCGAGGCTGGCGAAGGGCAGGGCGCGACCTTTTACTTCACCCTTGGCGTGGTGGTGGACAGTCCTGCGGTCGCCGTGTGAGCGTCACGCCGGCGAAGGCTGGAGTGGGGAGAGAGGGAAATGTGGAGCGGGTGATGGGAATCGAACCCACGCTATTTGCTTGGGAAGCAAAAGTTCTACCATTGAACTACACCCGCGTTCGCCGATTATAAAAGTGAAGAAGCGGCAAAAAACGCTCAGGGCCGCAAATAAGACCAGCCTTCGGCCTGCTTCTTCATGATTTCGACGGCGCCGGCCGGCACATAGCTGATGGCGGGCAACATGTCGTCCCGGTTCAGTTTCTGGGCGCGCAGGGTATTTTCACAGGCGAGCACCTTGACGTTGGCTTTCATGGCCTCGGCCACACGCGCGCCGACCGGCGACTCCAGCTTGAGCATGCCGATGCCGGGACCGAAGGCGACGATTTCAATATCGACGTTGGCGGCGCCCACGTCGTCCTGCACGTTTTTGATGTTGTTGAGCGCCAGGTTCCATTTGGCCGGGTCGTTGTCACTCACCTGGACCACGAGTTTATGGCGTTTTTGGCCTGTAGCCCCCGTCCCCTGGGCGCCGGCAGCTACTAAAAACGTAGCACCTGCGACGGCGACAGCGGCATGGATGAAAAGTCGGCGGTTCATTTGAGGATGTCTCCCAGGCAAAGGTATTTCATTTCCAGGTACTCTTCCATGCCGTGGCTGGAGCCTTCGCGGCCCAGGCCCGACTGCTTGACGCCGCCGAATGGCACGTGTTCGGTGGCGATCACGCCGGCGTTGATGCCGACCATGCCGTATTCCAGCGCCTCGGCGACGCGGTAGATGCGGCCGATGTCGCGGCTGTAGAAGTAGCTGGCCAGTCCGAACTCGGTGTTGTTGGCCGCGTCGATGGCTTCCTGCTCGTGCTTGAAGCGGAACACCGGCGCAAACGGGCCGAAGGTTTCCTCTTTGGCGCACAGCATGTCGCCCGTGGCTTCCGAAATCACGGTGGGCTCGAAAAACTGGCCTTTGAGCTTTTTGCCGCCGGCCATCAGCTTGCCGCCCCTGGCAATCGCGTCGTCCACATGGCGCTGCACTTTCTCCACAGCCGCGTCCTCGATCAGCGGACCCTGCACCACGCCTTCCTCGAAGCCGTTGCCGACCTTGAGCAGCTTGACCTTGGCGGCGAATTTTTCGACGAACTTGTCGTACACGCCGTCCTGCACATAGATGCGGTTGGCGCAGACGCAGGTCTGGCCGGCGTTGCGGTACTTGCTGGCCATGGCGCCGTCGACGGCCGAGTCGATGTCGGCATCGTCGAACACGATGAAGGGCGCGTTGCCTCCGAGCTCCAGCGAGAGTTTCTTGATCGAGGGTGCGCTTTGCGCCATCAGGATGCGGCCGACCTCGGTGGAGCCGGTGAAGCTGATGTGGCGCACCACGTCGCTCGCGCAGAACACCTTGCCGGCGGCGATGGAATTGTCGCTGTCGGCGGTCAGCACGTTGAGCACGCCAGCGGGAACGCCGGCGCGCACGGCGAGCTCGGCCGCGGCCAGGGCCGTCAGCGGCGTCAGTTCGGCCGGTTTGATGACCACCGGGCAGCCGGCGGCCAGGGCAGGCGCCACCTTGCGGGTGATCATGGCCAGCGGGAAGTTCCAGGGCGTGATCGCCGCACAGACGCCGATGGGCTGCTTCAGGACCATCAGGCGGCGGTTGTTGTCGAACTGGGGCAGGGTTTCGCCGTTGACGCGTTTGGCCTCTTCGGCAAACCACTCGACAAAACTCGCGCCATAGGTGACTTCGCCCTTGGCTTCCGTAAAAGGTTTGCCCTGTTCGGCGGTCATGATGCGGCCCAGGTCCTCGACATTGGCCATCAGGAGCTGGTACCACTTGAGCAGGATCGCGTGGCGCTCCTTGCCAGTCTTGCTGCGCCAGGCGGGCCAGGCGGCATTGGCGGCGGCAATCGCGGCTTCGGCCTCCTTGGCGCCCAGGTTGGCCACGTCGGCGAGTTTGAGGCCGGTGGAGGGGTCATTCACGTCGAAACGCGAGCTGCCCTTGACCCACTGGCCGTTGATCAGGGCGTCGGTTTTGAACAGGCTGGGGTCTTTGAGCAGCGAAATCGGGGAGGTTTTCATGTCCATGGGGGTCTCTTTCGGGGGTGCCGCTGCGGCGCGGCTCATTGGTACAGCCTGCAAGCATAGCGCGTCGGGCGGTATTACGCAGAGCGGGCGGGCGCTTGGTCCGCGAAACTTATAATCAAAAGTTCAGGCAAATCAAGCATCCAGGTGCGGTCGGCCGCTCCGGGTCCTGGCCTGGCCGGCGCCGGCGTCACCAGCAACTACCAAAACATGAGCACACCCACATTCACCGTCGCCGACATCCGCAAGACCTTTCTGGACTTTTTCGCGTCCAAGGGCCACACCGTGGTGGCGTCGAGCTCGCTGGTGCCGGGCAACGACCCGACCCTGATGTTCACCAATTCGGGCATGGTGCAATTCAAGGATGTGTTCCTCGGCACCGACAAGCGCTCCTATGTGCGTGCGGCTTCGGTCCAGGCCTGCCTGCGCGCGGGCGGCAAGCACAACGACCTCGAAAACGTGGGCTACACCGCGCGCCACCACACCTTCTTCGAGATGCTGGGCAATTGGAGTTTTGGCGACTACTTCAAGCGCGAGTCGCTGAAGTGGGCCTGGGAACTGCTGACCGAGGTTTACAAGCTGCCGGCCGACAAACTGTGGGCCACGGTCTACATCGACGACGACGAGGCCTACGACATCTGGACGAAAGAAATCGGCCTGCCGCCGGAACGCGTGGTGCGCATCGGCGACAACAAGGGTGCCAAATACGCCAGCGACAACTTCTGGATGATGGCCGACACCGGCCCCTGCGGCCCCTGCAGCGAGATTTTCTTCGACCACGGCCCCGAGATCGCCGGCGGCCCGCCCGGCTCGCCCGAGCAGGACGGCGACCGCTACATCGAGATCTGGAACAACGTGTTCATGCAGTTCGACATGCAGCCCGACGGCTCGGTCAAGCCGCTGCCCGCGCCCTGCGTGGACACCGGCATGGGCCTGGAGCGCCTGGCTGCCATCCTGCAGCATGTGCACAGCAACTACGAGATCGACATCTTTGACGCGCTGATCAAGGCCGCTTCGCGCGAAACCGGCGAGAAGGACCTGGACAACAAGTCGCTGCGTGTGATCGCCGACCACATCCGCGCCACCGCCTTCCTGGTGAGCGACGGCGTCAACCCGTCCAACGAGGGCCGCGGTTATGTGCAGCGCCGCATCATCCGCCGCGCGATCCGCCACGGCTACAAGCTGGGCAAGAAAACCCCGTTTTTCCACAAGCTGGTGGCCGATCTGGTCAGGCTGATGGGCGAGGCTTATCCCAAGCTCAGGAGCGACGAGGCGCGTATCACCGCCGTGCTCAAGGCCGAGGAAGAGCGTTTCTTTGAGACGCTGGAAATCGGCATGACCATCCTGGACACGGCCCTGGCCCCTTCGACAGGCTCAGGACAGGCTCCGAAAATGCTGCCCGGCGACGTGGCCTTCAAGCTGCACGACACCTACGGTTTCCCGCTCGACCTGTCGGCCGACGTCTGCCGCGAGCGCGGCGTCGAGGTCGACGAGGCCGGTTTTACTGCAGCGATGGACAAACAGAAAAACCAGGCGCGTGCCGCCGGCAAGTTCAAGATGGACCGTGCGCTCGAGTACACCGGTGAAGGCAATGTGTTCACCGGTTACGAAGCCCTGGAAGCCAGCGGAAAAATTGTTGCCCTGTATGCCGACGGCGTGCCGGTGGCGGCGCTCAAGACCGGCCAGCAGGGCGTGGTGGTGCTGGACAACACCCCGTTTTATGCCGAAAGCGGCGGCCAGGTCGGCGACCAGGGCGAACTGGTCAGCGGCTCGGCGCATTTTGCAGTTGGTGACACCCAGAAGATCAAGGCCGATGTGTATGGCCACCACGGCAGCGTGGCGCAAGGCACGCTCAATGTGGGCGACCATGTGTCGGCACGGGTCAACCTGGCCGTGCGCGCCGCCACCGTGCGCAACCACAGCGCCACCCACCTGATGCACAAGGCCTTGCGCGAAGTGCTGGGCGACCATGTGCAGCAAAAGGGCTCGTTGGTCGATGCCGAGAAAACCCGTTTCGACTTTGCCCATAACGCACCCGTGACCGACGAGCAGATTCGCGAGATCGAGGCGCGCGTCAACGCCGAGATCCTGGCCAACGCCGCGACCGACGCCAGCGTGATGGACATGGAAGCCGCCCAGAAAACCGGCGCCATGATGCTGTTCGGCGAGAAGTACGGCGACCAGGTGCGTGTGCTGAGCATTGGTTCGAGCAAGGAACTGTGCGGCGGCACCCATGTGGCACGCACCGGCGACATCGGCTTTTTCACCATCACGGCCGAGGGCGGCGTGGCCTCCGGCGTGCGCCGCATCGAGGCCGTCACCGGCCTGGCGGCGCTGAACCATGTACAGACCATGGAAGCCACCCTGGGCGGGGTGGCCGGCACGCTCAAGGTCACACCGCATGAAGTGCCGGCCCGCGTCAGCGGCCTGCTCGAGCAGATACGCGATCTGGAGAAGGAAGTGACGGCCATCAAGGGCAAGCTGGCGTCGGCGCAAGGCGATGAGCTGATGAGCCAGGCGGTCGACGTCAAGGGCCTGAAAGTGCTGGCCGCGAAGCTCGAAGGCGCCGATGCCAAGACCCTGCGCGAAACCATGGACAAGCTCAAGGACAAGCTGAAAACGGCGGTCATCGTGCTGGCCGCTGTCGACGGCGACAAGGTGCAGATCGCGGCCGGCGTGACTGCCGACAGCGTGGGCAAGGTCAAGGCCGGCGAACTCGTCAACTTCGTGGCCCAGCAGGTCGGCGGCAAGGGCGGCGGCAAGGCTGACATGGCCATGGCTGGCGGCACCGATGCGTCCAAACTGCCAGCGGCGCTGGCTTCGGTGCAGGGCTGGGTCAGCGAACGCGCCTGAACTTACCATTTGTCCGTTCGCCCTGAGCCTGTCGAAGGGGCCTCACAAGGCGGACAGGCTTCGACACGCTCAGCCCGAACGGTAAAGAGGCTGCACCGCATTGCCAGCAGGGGCCGCGATCCGGCTTCGCCGGTCGCAAGGCGCCGCCCCCTGCAAGGGGGAGGAGGCGAAGGCTCCACGGGGTGTGCTTATGCCACTTCGGCGATCAGCTCAATCTCGACGCAGGCGCCCATGGGGATTTGCGCGACACCAAAAGCGCTGCGGGCATGGCTGCCGGCCGGACCGAACACCTCGCCCAGCAGTTCGCTGGCGCCGTTGGTCACCAGATGCTGCTCGGTGAAGTCGCCGGTCGAGTTGACCAGGCTCATCACCTTGACGATGCGTGTGATCTTGCCGAGATCACCGACGGCTGCATGCAGCGTGCCCATCAGGTCGATCGCAATGGCGCGTGCCGCGGCCTTGCCTTCCTCGGTGCTCATGGTCTTGCCGAGTTGCCCAACCCAGGGCTTGCCGTCTTTTCTGGCAATGTGGCCGGAGAGGAAAACCAGTTTGCCGGTCTGCACAAAAGGCACATAGGCCGCTGCCGGTGTGGAGACCGGCGGCAGGGTGATGCCCAGGGTTTTCAGCTTGTCGTAGATGGGGCCGGTGGGTTGGGTCATGAAACGCTCCTGAAGGGGGTGGGTCGAAAAAATTGAACGAAATAGGCGCTGGGCCCTTATTCGACGGGCGAAAGCAGCTATGAAAAAGATAGCTATTCTGATGGACGACCAGCAATTCTAGTCCGGGCGCCGCCGTCCGGCGGCATCACTCGGGCTCGGGCAGCTTGGCGATGGGGGTCATCGTCACCGCCACGTCCAGCACGTGGCGCGCACCGCCGCGTATCACGCCGCGCATCGGCGAGACGTCCAGGAAATCGCGACCCGTGGCCAGCGTGACATAGTCCTCGCCCGGGGCGCGGTTGTTGGTGGGGTCGAAGTCCAGCCAGACGCCCGGGCTTTGTCCTTCCGCCAGCGCCAGGCCGCCGGCCTCGCTTTCCACCGGGCAGTACACCGAGGCCCAGGCATGGGAGGCATCGCTGCCGATCAGGCGCGGCTGGCCGGGTGCGGGCGTGGTCAGCAGGTAGCCGCTGACATAACGCGCCGGCACACCCATGGCGCGGCAGCAGGCGACCATGATGTGGGCAAAGTCCTGGCACACGCCTTTGCCCAGTTGCAGCGCCTCCAGCGCCGGCGTGCCCACCTCGGTGCTTTCGCTGTCATAGACCATGCCGGTGTGGATGCGTTCCATCAGGTCCTGCGCCGCTTCGGGCAAGGGCCGCCCGGGGGTGAAGCTGGGCCGTGCAAATTCCGCAAACGCCTCGTCGCGCGGAATGTAGGGCGAGGCGAACAGGAATTCGCAGGCACTGTCATAGGCGGCGCCGGCGCGGTAGCGGAACTGCTCACGCACCTGCTCCCAGGACAGGCCTGCCGGCGCGTCTTCGGGCGTTGCGGCAAGCGCCAGGGTGGAGACGATGCTGTCGGCGACCACCGTCAGCTTGTCGTGCGGCGTGTGCAGCGAGAAATAGGTGCGGGTGTTGCCATACACGTCGGTCCGTTCCTGCAGCCGTGCCGGCTGCGGGCTGATCGTCAGCTGGTGGCGCAGCAGTTGCTGGCCGGCGTGGCTGGCCGGCTTGAGGTGCAGCACATGGTGGGCACTTTCGACGGTGGGGCTGTACGCATAACGCGTCTCATGAACAAGGTGAAGCAGCATGGCGGGAAAAAGGAAAGGTGCAGCCGGCGCCGGGAACTCAGGCGCCCAGGCTGTGTTCGTCAGGGGCCACGTGGCTGAAGTAGCGCCGGCTCAGCGTGTCCGACAGCTCGAAGGCGGCACTGCAGCACAACTCGAGCTGCGCCAGCAGGCCTGCGTACGGTTCGCTGTTCGGCGCGCCGGCGGCGGGGATGCACAGGTCGCTGAGCAGCCAGCTGCCGGGGTCGGGCAGGGCGGGCGTCAGGTCGGGCACCGGCTGCGGTGCACCCACGGTGTTTTCGGCCAGGCGCGCCAGGCGGCCGCGCAGCGTCTGGGTGACCCAGCCGAGCGAGCGCGGGTTGTCGCGGTCCAGCACCAGCAGGTCAAGCAGCGCCCGCACATCGCGCTGCTGCTGGTATTGGGCATGGAAGGTGATGGTGCTGTCGAACAGTGCGAGGATGGCGCCGAAGCCGCCTTCGTCGAAAACGGCGCCGGTTTCAAAGCCGAGGATCAGTGCGGACGCCAGCGTGTTCAGCCGCTCGATGTGGCGCCCCGTGCTGAGCAGGCGCCAGCCGTCGTCGCGGCTCATGCGGTCGGTTTGCGCGCCGGTCATGGCGGCCAGGAAACCACTGGCCGACTCCAGCGCGGCCAGCGCTTCCACCGACGAGTATTCGAGCGCCTGCGACGCGGGGTGTTCGGGGCCGCTGAAGGCTTTGCAGCGTGAGAAAAAATCAGCCTCGGCCCGCATGATCACGTGCCACTGCTCCTGCGACAGCCGCTCGCGCACCGCCGAAGCCGCGCCCTTGAGCGCACGCAGGCTGTAGCCGACGCTGGCGGCCTGATCGGTATCGGCCAGGCTGGCAATCAGTGAGCGTTCGAACACGCGGCGCGACTGCGTCGCAGGCGGCACCGTGTCCATCACCAGGCCGTTTTTCACTGCCAGCTCGGACAGCCAGGCCAGCAGCGGTTGTGAAGTCTGGTATTCACCGTTGAGGGACTGCAGGGTCAGCTGGGCCATGCGGATGGCGTTTTCGGTGCGCTCGGTGTAGCGGCCCAGCCAGAACAGGTTTTCGGCGGCGCGGCTGGTGACCGGGGGCTTGTGCCGCACAGGGGTCGCCGCTCGGGGCTGGGCGCCCGGTTCCGCCGCCAGGCTGACGGCCGACGGTGAGCCGTTGTCGGTGGGGGAGCCCGTGGCGGCGCCGGTCGTCGCCTTGCGCGGCGGTGCAGATTCAGCCAGCGCCCACACATCGGCGCTGCTGCCGCCTTGCTGCATGGATGCAATCTTGTCGTTAGGGCCGGCCAGCCGCGCGAGCCCGCCGGGCAGAACCTGCCAGGAGCCCGCGCCGTCGGCCACCGCAAACACACGCAGCATGGTCGAGCGCGGGGCAATCCGCTGCCCCTGCCAAGTGGGGGTCTGGGACAGCGGCAGGTAGGCCTGCACGGTGTAGTCCTCGCTACGCCGGACCAGGCGACCGGCCCATTCATCGAGTTCGCGGCGCGACAAGGTCTGCGCAATCACCGATTCAATGCCCGACGCCGGATAGGTGCCCTTGATGACACATTCCTTCAGGCGCGGCAGGACCGCCTGCAGCGCAGCCTGCTCGCCGCACCACCAGGTGGCCAGCGAGGGCAGGGCCAGTGGCTCGTCGAGCAGGTGGCGCGACAGTGCCGGCAGAAAGCCCAGCAGCGCGCTGGATTCGAGAAAGGCCGAGCCCGGGGCATTGGCCACCAGCACGTTGCCTGCACGTATGGCTTGCAGCAGGCCGGGCACGCCGAGCGTGGAGTCTGAACGCAGTTCCAGCGGGTCCAGAAACTCGTCGTCCAGGCGCTTGAGCAGGCCGTGCACGGGCTCCAGCCCCTGCAGCGTCTTGAGGTAGAGCTTGTCGTCGCGCACCAGCAGGTCGCTGCCTTCGACCAAAGTCAGGCCGAGGTAACGTGCGAGGTAGGCATGTTCGAAATAGGTTTCGTTGTAGGGACCGGGGGTCAGCAGCACGATGCGACTTTCCTCGCCGCGCGCGTGCGCCGGGCTGGCCGCCTTCATGCCATCGACCAGCGCCTTGTAGGAGGCCGCCAGGCGCTGCACCTTCAGTTCGCGGAAGGCCTCGGGAAACAGCCGCGAGATCGCGAGCCGGTTTTCCAGCAGGTAACCCAGGCCTGAAGGTGCCTGGGTGCGTTGCGACACCACCCACCAGCGCCCGTCGGGGCCGCGCGCCAGGTCGAAGGCGGCGATGTGCAGAAAAGTGCCGCCGGCCGGCACTACGCCGTGCATGGCGCGCAGGTAGCCGGGGTGGCCCTGCACCAGCGCTGCAGGCAGCAGGCCCAGCGCCAGCAACTGCTGGGGGCCGTACACGTCGGCCATGATGCGCTCCAGCAGCCGGGCGCGCTGCTGCACACCGGCGGCAATCTGCGCCCAGTCCTGCGCGGACAGGATCAGCGGAAACAGGTCCAGCGACCAGGGCCGCTGCGGGCCGTTGGCATCGGCATAAACGTTGTAGGTCACGCCGTTGTCGCGGATCTGGCGCTGCAGGTTGGCGGTGCGGTGGTTCAGGTCGTCAAAACCGTCGCCGCCCAGGAAGTTGAAGAAGCGGCTCCAGTCGGGTGCCAGGCTGGCCGCCGGGGCAGCGGTGGGGCCGGCACCGGACGCTGGAACGGGCGCCGCGGGGGCACCCGCCAGCTGCAGCATTTGTGGGGTCTGGCTTTGACTTTGGCCCTGCATCTGACTGGCCGCGGGCGGGGCCTTGTCCAGGGTCCGGCCGTGCAACTCGTCAAAATGACCGATGGAAGCCGGCAGCGCCAACGCTGCTGCCAGGTCGCCAAGTGCTTCCAGCGCGGCGGCTGCGAAAAGGGAGGGGTTGTTTTCCACGGTGGCCCAAGTATGCCTTTATGCCTAAGGAAGCGCTGAACAAGTCCCCTGCGGCGCGCGATCAGCCGGGCTCGGGCGGTCTGCGGCGTTGAATTTCTTGCCAATAGTCAGCTATTGGCTGCGAAATCCGCCCTGCATTCCATCCCGATCCGGCTGCCGCGCATCCGCAAGGACTTCTTCAGCGCTTCCCTAACGCGCGGGCAGGTCCGCGGCCTATTGTTCTGGCCCGGAGCACACGATGGCAGCGCAAGTGGCCACCGTTGTTGCAGCCATAAGACAATTTATGGGCGATCCCGAGGCCAGCGGGGACGCACCTGTCAAAAACCGCGCCATCCTCCCCATGCGGTGTACAGAGCCCCCAGCACCAGCACTGCGCCGACAGCCTGGCCGGCCTTGACCTGACCTTCAGGATGGCCGCGCAGCCAGTCCCGGGCACCCGCTGCGCCCAGGGCCAGGGCGCCATACACCCCCGCCTGTGTCAAGGCGATGATCAGCCCCAGAACCACGGCCTGCAGCCAGACCGGCCCGTACTCGGGCCGCAGGAATTGCGGAAAGACGGCGAGCATGAAGACATAGGCTTTCGGGTTCAGCAGGCAGGTCAGCAGGGCGCGGCCGAAAGTCGCCGGCAGGGAGCGAGAGCGTGTTTCCCCGACCTCGCCCAGCGCCGAAGCGCCGCGCCACAGTGACAGGCCGATCCAGGCGATGTACAGCGCCCCGGCCATCAGCATGGCGTTGAACGCCGCCGGGAACAGCTTGAGTACCACGCCAATGCCGATGGCGCCCAGGGTCACATGCACCGCGCCGCCGGCCACGATGCCGGCGACCGCAGACAGGCCGGAACGGCGTCCGTCCATCAGCGAACTGGCCATGACAAAGGCCATGTCCAGGCCCGGTAGCACGATGATGCCGAACACCATGGCAAAAAACAGCCACAGGTGGGCGGTCTGGGTCAAAGCGGGCATGTCCATTTCAAGCTTCCGTGCGTGTGAACGACATGACCCAGTTGTTCTCCCAGCTGATGCCTTCATCGGCCGAGTAGGCCTGTTCCCATTGCGGGGTGTCACCGCTTGTGTTGGACCAGATGTAGCGAACGCGCACCGGCCGGCCGTCATGAACGTCTGTGCCTTCAAAAATGCCGGTACCCCCCGCAAAAGCCCCGCGCACGGGAGGCTGCAGGAGACCGTCATGCGGGGCGACCCAGTAGATCACCCACTGCCGGGCCTGCAGGTCAAACAGGCGCAGTGAAACGCCCACAGGCCCCGCCTCGTTGCGCATTTCGTCCGTGTTGCCGAGGCCGTCCAGCAGAGGCTGGCAGTATTGCGTGGCTTCAAAGCTGTCCCATTCGGTGCACCCTAGAAGGCGTTGGCGCAGGCGCCTGTTGTGCACCCGCCAGCGGCCGTGCAGGAAATCGAAATCATGCCGCCCGCTTTCTTTGTGGCGGGCGGTAGCGGCCTGGATGGCGATGCTCATGGATATTTCCTTGTGTCTGAGGCCGGTCATCGGCCCCTGAGGAATTCAATGTAAAAGCGTAATAGGGCGATATTGGCCCTGATTAGGTTTTAAACTCGTTCGCATGTATTCGCCCACCACACGCGTGCTCACGGTGCTGGAACTGCTCCAGACCCATGGCCGCCTCAGTGGCGCCGAACTCGCGCGGCGGCTGGAGGTGGACGGCCGCACCTTGCGCCGCTACATCGCCAGGCTGGAAGACCTGGGTATTCCGGTGCTGGCCGAGCGTGGCCGCTACGGCTGTTACCGGCTGATGGCCGGCTTCAAGCTGCCGCCCATGATGTTTACCGACGACGAGGCGCTGGCCCTGTCGGTCGGCCTGGTGGCGGCGCGTGGCCTGGGCCTGGCCGAAGCAGCGCCCGCGGTGCAAAGCGCGCAGGCCAAGCTGGAGCGCGTGATGCCCGGCAAGCTCAAAAACCGCATCCGGGCTCTGGGCGAGACGGTGAGGCTGGATATGGCCCGTTCAGTCGCCCCGAGCGACAACACCGCCTTGCTGGCCCTGAGCAGCGCTGCCCACGGCTGCCAGCGTGTGCACCTGGCTTACCGTTCTGCCGATGGTGTGCTCACCGAGCGGGATCTGGACCCTTATGGCCTGGCCCACCGCGGGGGGCGCTGGTATGCGGTGGGCCTGTGCCACCTGCGCCGGGATCTGCGTTCCTTCCGGCTGGACCGGGTGCTGGAGGTGCAGGCGCTCAATGCCGTGTTCACGCCACCGGCAGACTTCGACGCGGTGCAACATCTCGCGCTGGGGATCGCCACCTTGCCGCGGGCCTTCAGCATCCAGGTGTTGCTGCGCACCGCGATGGAAACCGCGCAGGAACAACTGTTTGAAGGTGTCGGCCTGTTCCAGCCCTGCGCCGGTGGCGTGCTGTTGCACGCGCAGGCCGATGACCTGGACTGGTTTGCGCGCCAGCTGGCCCGGCTGTCGT
Source organism: Polaromonas sp. 39-63-25 (assembly GCF_002278925.1). GTDB lineage: Bacteria > Pseudomonadota > Gammaproteobacteria > Burkholderiales > Burkholderiaceae_C > Polaromonas. The sequence goes on along the minus strand of NZ_NCJH01000015.1, from coordinate 14,436 downwards.
TTGACTTCGAGATTCGCCAGCCGGCGGAACTGCACGGCGCATTCAGGGTCTGCGTGGACCGTCTGCGCGTACTCGCCGGGGGCGCTAACGCAGATCCAGCGTGAACGGAAACTCCCGGCTCGGCTGCGCCGGCTGGACGCGCATCTTGCCTGCGGTGTGGCCCATCTGGAAAAAGCGGTTCAGGCGCCGGCTTTCGGCTTCGTACGAATTGACGGGCAGGGTGTCGTAACTCAGGCCGCCCGGATGCGCCACGTGGTACTGGCAGCCGCCCAGCGAGCGTTCCATCCAGGTGTCGACGATGTCAAAGGTCAGCGGCGCATGCACGCCGATCGACGGGTGCAGGGCCGAGGGCGGGTTCCAGGCCTTGTAACGCACGCCAGCCACGTATTCGCCGACCGTGCCGGTGCTCTGCAGCGGCAGGGCGCGGCCGTTGGCGGTGATGACGTAGCGGTTGTCGTTGAGGCCGGTGACATGGACCTCGACACGTTCGAGCGAGGAATCCACATAACGCACGGTGCCGCCGGATGAGCCTTCCTCGCCCATCACATGCCAGGGCTCCAGCGCGCTGCGCAGGGTCAGCTCGATGCTGTTGGCCTTGACCTGGCCGATCATCGGGAAGCGGAACTCGAAATGGGGTTCGAACCAGGCCATGTCGAAGGCGTAGCCGGCTTCGTTGAGCTCGGTCAGCACGTCGGCAAAGTCCATGCGCACAAAACCCGGCAGCAAAAAGCGGTCGTGCAGCTCGGTGCCCCAGCGCGTCATTCGGCCGTGGTAAGGCTTGTTCCAGAAACGCGCCACCAGCGCGCGCAGCAGCAACTGCTGCACGATGCTCATGCGGGCGTGCGGCGGCATCTCGAAGGCGCGCAGCTCCAGCAGGCCCAGGCGGCCGGTGGCCGAGTCGGGCGAGTACATCTTGTCGATGCAGAACTCGCTGCGGTGCGTGTTGCCGGTGACGTCGACCAGGATGTTGCGCAGCGTGCGATCGACGATCCACGGCGGCATGTCCTGGCCGTATTTTTCGCGGTTGGCGGCGATTTCGCGTAGCGCGATTTCCAGTTCATACAGCTGGTCGTTGCGCGCTTCATCGACGCGCGGCGCCTGGCTGGTCGGGCCGATGAACATGCCCGAGAACAGATAGCTCAGCGAGGGGTGGTTATGCCAGTAGGCAATCAGGCTGCCCAGCATTTCCGGCTTGCGCAGGAAGGGGCTGTCCGGTGGTGTGGCGCCGCCGAGCACAAAGTGGTTGCCGCCGCCGGTGCCGGTGTGGCGACCGTCGGTCATGAACTTTTCGGCCGACAGGCGTGTCTCGTGCGCGATCTTGTAGAGGAACTCGGTGTGTTCGACCAGCTCGTTCCAGTTGTAGGCCGGGTGGATGTTGACTTCGATTACGCCGGGGTCGGGCGTGACCTGCAGCATCTTCAGGCGCGGGTCGCGTGGCGGCGGGTAACCTTCGAGCACGATCTGCAGGCTAAGGGCCTGCGCGCTGGCCTCTACCGCGGCCAGCAGGTCCAGGTAGTCTTCGAGGCGCTCCAGCGGCGGCATGAAGATGTAGAGCGCGCCGGTCTCAGCCTTCGCGCCTTTTTCCTTGGGCGCTGCCTTGGGTTTGTCTTGGGGGCCATTGGCGCGCGTCGGGTCGCGCACTTCCACACACAGCGCGGTGCGTGTCAGCCAGGCGGCGGACTCGCCGGGTTTGGGCATGCGGGCAGAGGGGTCGGCCGGCGCAATGGCCGGTGCCGCCGTGGCCGCCGGCCGGACGCCCGGTTTGGCGCCCTGGTCGAAGCGAATGTCCACGCTGGACGTGGTGTTCCTGAACTGCATCAAACGGCTGGCTTCGTTGCGCGAAGCGTTGCCCGTCATGTAACGCGCCATGTACTGTGCCAGCATGCTGGCACTGTTGTGCCGGGCGCCGGCCACGGCTGCGGAGACAACAGGTGCGGCCGGAGCGGGCACGCTCAGGCTGCGGGCTGCGTTGTAGCGCTCGGCGAGCGTATCTGCAGACGGCAATTCATCCCGCGGCGCAAACGGGTCGGCCTCGGTCATGTAGGGGAAATCGGTTTTCGAGACCCAGGGCACCGAATCCAGAGGCAGGCGGTAACCCATGGGCGAGTCGCCGGGCATCAAATACATGCGTTCATCGCGGAAAAACCAGGGGCCGGTGGACCATTGGGGCCCTTTGCCTTTTGCGCTTTCATCACGAACCTTGAGCGGCAGCACATAACCCACCACCGCGTCCAGCCCCTGCGAGAACACGCGGCGCAGGCGCGCGCGCTCCATCGCATCGTCGAGCTTGGTGTCGAACGGGTCCACATTGACCGGCAGCCGGCGCTCGCGCCACAGGTAGTACCAGGTGTCTTCGTAGCCCGGCGTGATGTGTTGGGCGGACAGGCCCAGCTTGCCGGCCAGCGTCTCGGTGAAACGGCGCGCATCGTCACTGGTGTAGCTGCAGGGTTGGCGTTCGTCGGTGAACAGCGCCGGGTTCTGCCAGACCGGCTGGCCGTCCTTGCGCCAGAAAATGCTCAGGGCCCAGCGCGGCAGCTGCTCGCCCGGGTACCACTTGCCCTGGCCGAAATGCAGGAAGCCACCGTTGCCGTATTCGGCGCGCAGCTTCTGCACGAGTTCGGTCGCGTAGCCGCGTTTGGTCGGGCCCAGCGCGTCGATGTTCCATTCGGCCGCATCACGGTCCTGCGTGGCGACAAAAGTCGGCTCGCCGCCCATGGTCAGGCGCACATCGCCAGCGAGCAGGTCCTGGTCCACCTGGTGGCCGAGCTTGAGCACATCGGCCCACAGCGCGTCTGTATAAGGCTGGGTCACGCGCGGGGATTCGTAGATGCGCTGCACACCCATGTGGTGGGCAAATTCCACTTCGCTCTTGTCCACGCCGCCTTCAATCGGTGCCGCGCTCGAGGGCTCGGGCGTGCAGGCCAGCGGGATGTGGCCTTCGCCGGCCATCAGGCCCGAGGTCGGGTCCAGGCCGACCCAGCCGGCGCCGGGCAGAAACACCTCGCACCAGGCGTGCAGGTCGGTGAAGTCGGCCTCGGCGCCGCTGGGGCCGTCGAGCGACTTGACGTCGGCCTTGAGCTGGATCAGGTAACCCGAGACAAAACGAGCGGCCAGGCCGAGGTGGCGAAACAGCTGCACCATGAGCCAGCCGGTGTCGCGGCAGGAACCGACGGCGAGCTGCAGGGTTTCTTCCGGCGTCTGCACGCCCGGCTCCATGCGGATCGCGTACTTGATGTCGTGCTGCAGCTTCTGGTTCAGCCCGACCAGGAAGTCGATGGTGCGTTTGGGCGTGCGGTCGATGCCGGCCAGATAACTCTTGAGCAACGGTGTGGCCGGCTCGGTGGCAAGGTAGGGCGCCAGCTCATGCGCCTGTTCCTTGCTGTACTTGAAAGGGAACTCCTCGGCTTCGGGCTCGAGGAAAAAGTCGAACGGGTTGAACACCGCCATTTCGACGACCAGGTCCACCGTGACCTTGAACTCGCGCGTTGGCTCGGGAAACACCAGCCTTGCCTGGTAGTTGGCAAACGGATCCTGCTGCCAGTTGATGAAATGGCCCTTGGGCTCCACCGTCAGCGAATACGACAACACCTTGGTGCGGCTGTGCGGCGCTGGTCGCAGCCTGACCACCTGCGGGCCGAGGCGAACCAGCCGGTCGTATTGGTAGTGGGTGATGTGACTGAGGGCAACGTGAATGGACAAGGCAATCTCGCTTTTCGAATATTTCAGGAGCTGTGTTGGCACTATGCCGCAGAAACAGCACGCCGGTCGCAACCGGCGGCTGAATAGCGGTTTTAACGCGATCCCTACAAGCAAGAGCTGCGCCAAAGACCGACATGGCTGTCAGCGCGAGGCCTGAGTTCTCCGTTAAGCACGGGATCGGAAACTGCCGGGCAGAAAAAAACAGGGGGGCGTTTTGGTGAAAGTGATGTCAGCCGCGACGCCTCCCGGGGCCAGGCTGCTGGGCCCGGTCCTGCTCGGTTTTGTGGCGGGCGCCGCCCTGCAGTTGCAGCAGCGCGGGCTGTGGGATGCCGGATGGTATGCCGGCATCGCCGGCGCTGCTACCGTGCTGGCCGGCCTGGTGGCGGCGGTAACCTCCCCGGCGAAGGCGGCCTGGTCCGCGCGCAGCCTGGCGACACTGGTGCTCGCACTGGCGGCAGGGTTTGCACTGACCGGCCTGCGCGCGGCTGCCTTCCAGGCCGGTGCACTGGCTCCGGCGCTGGAAGGCAGGGACATCGTGGTGACGGGCCGGGTGCTGGCCATGCCCCAGCGCAGCGACGACGGCTTGCGTTTCCGGTTCGCGGTGGAGAGCGCCCGGCTGGACGGGCAGCCGGTGGTTATGCCGCCGCAGCTCTACCTCGGCTGGTATGCAGGTTTTGGCAGCCGGGAAGCCGTGGATACCGAAAGCCTGGACGCTCCCGCGGCGCTTCTTGCCCTGCAGCGCCAGCCGCAAAACCTGCGTGCTGGCGAGCAGTGGCGGATGACGGTGCGACTGAAGGCGCCGCACGGCAACAGCAATCCGCACGGCTTCGACTACGAACTCTGGCTGTGGGAGCAGGGCCTGCAAGCCACCGGTTATGTGCGTGCCGGACCGCGCGATGCGCCGCCGCAGATGCTGGCCGACGGCTGGCGCCATCCGGTCGAGCGGGCGCGGCAGTGGATGCGTGACGCGGTGTATGCACGCGTGAGCGATCGTCAACTGGCCGGCGTGGTGGCGGCCCTGCTGGTCGGCGACCAGAACGCCATCGAACGCGCCGACTGGGATGTGTTCCGCGCCACTGGGGTGGCCCACCTCATGTCCATCTCAGGATTGCACATCACCATGTTTGCCTGGCTGGCCGCGCAGGCCGTCGGCTGGCTGTGGCGGCGTTCGGCGCGCTGGAGCCCGGCCCTGTGTCTGGCGGTTCCGGCCGCCAGCGCCGCAGCCTGGGGCGGCCTGCTGCTGGCCGCGGCGTACGCGCTGTTTTCCGGCTGGGGCGTGCCGGCGCAGCGCACGGTCTGGATGCTGGCGGCCGTGGTGCTGCTGCGCCAGAGCGGCAAACGCTGGCCGTGGCCGCAGGTGTGGCTGCTGGCCATGGCGGTGGTGGTGGCGCTGGATCCCTGGGCCTTGCTGCAGGCCGGCTTCTGGCTGTCGTTTGTGGCGGTAGGCGTATTGTTCGCAGCGGGCTCGCACCCGCCGCAGCATGCTACAAATTCAGGAGCTACCGGCGCCCGTGGAGAAAGGGCTGGAGGCCAAAACGACTCTCAAACTTCGCGCTGGACGGCCATGCTGCCCGTCTGGCTGGGTGCTGCAGCAAAGTCTGTGCTTCGTTCTGCCCGCGAGCAATGGATTGTGACCCTGGCGCTGGCGCCGCTGTCGCTGCTGCTGTTCAACCAGGTGTCGCTGGTTGGCCTGCTCGCCAACGGCCTGGCGATTCCGTGGGTGACCTTGCTCGTGACGCCGTTGACCATGCTGGGCGTGGTGTGGGCGCCGGTCTGGGATCTGGCCGCCGGGGCGGTTGCGGCCCTGATGGTATTTTTGCAATGGCTGGCGCGCTGGCCGCTGGCCAGCATCAGCGTGGCGGCCGCGCCGCTGTGGTGTGCGGTGGCCGGTGTGGCTGGCGGTCTGTTGCTGGCCATGCGTCTGCCCTGGCACTGGCGGGCGCTGGGTCTGCCGCTGCTGCTGCCGGTACTGCTCTGGCAGCCGCTGCGCCCGCCGGCCGGGGAGTTCGAACTGATCGCCGCCGATGTGGGACAGGGCAATGCGCTGGTCGTTCGCACCGCCGGCCACACGCTGGTTTATGACAGCGGGCCGCGCTTTTCGCGCGAGAGCGACGCCGGGCACCGGGTGCTGGTGCCTTTGTTGCGTGCCCTCGGCGAGCGCGTGGACACGCTGATGCTGAGCCATCGCGACAGCGACCACATTGGCGGCGCGCCGGCCGTGCTGGCGATGCAACCGCAGGCGGCCCTGCTCAGTTCCATCGAAGACGGCCACGAGCTGCAGGCGCTGCGCCCGGCCACCCGCTGTGTGGCGGGCCAGCGCTGGCAGTGGGACGGGGTCGATTTCGAGGTCCTGCATCCGGCCGCCGGCGACTATGCAACGCCGGCCCGGTCCAACGCGATGAGCTGCGTGCTGCGCCTGTCCAACGGTCGGCGCAGCGCCTTGCTGGCCGGCGACATCGAGCTGGCGCAGGAGCAGCGCCTGGTGGCCGCCGGCGCGCCGCTGCGGGCCGACGTGTTGCTGGTGCCGCACCACGGCAGCAAGACCTCGTCCAGCGCGGCGTTTCTGGATGCGGTGCAGCCCACGCTGGCGCTGGCGCAGGCCGGTTACCGCAACCGTTTTGGCCACCCGGCGCAGGCGGTGCTGGCGCGTTACCGCGAGCGCGGGATTGTTGTGGTCGCTTCCCCGGTCTGCGGCGCCGCCACCTGGGCCAGCCAGCACCCGGCGGAGGTCCGCTGCCAGCGGCAGGCGGCGCTGCGTTACTGGCAGCACCGGATGGACGCGGCGCCCTAAGCAGAAATCTGCACAAATAGTGATCGGCCTACGAACGGCTGGCGCATTACTTGCTAAGCTAGCTGCATAACGATCCATTCGTAAACCTGCTGGAGACCAAGCCGATGAGCCGCCCCATGTTTGATGAGATGAATGCAACGGCGTCCAGCGTCCGCGAGCACTACCAGGCCTACCAGCGCTGGCTGGCCAGACAACCAGATCAGGTCATGCAGGCCAGGCGCGCAGAAGCCGAAATGATCTTCCGCCGCGTTGGCATCACCTTCGCCGTGTATGGTGACAAGGACGACGGCAACTCCGAAACCGGCGGCACCGAAAGGCTGATTCCCTTCGACCTGATCCCGCGCATCATCCCCGCGCACGAGTGGGCCAGCATGGAAAAAGGGCTGATCCAGCGCGTCACCGCGCTGAATCGCTTCATCCACGATGTCTACCACGACCAGGAGATCATCAAGGCCGGTGTGATTCCGTCCGAGCAGATTTTCCAGAACGCGCAGTTCCGCCCCGAGATGATGGGCGTCGAGGTGCCCGGCAACATCTACTCGCACATCAGCGGCATCGACATCGTGCGCGCGCCCAACGCGCAGGGCGAGGGCGAGTACTACGTGCTCGAGGACAACCTGCGCGTTCCCAGCGGCGTGAGCTACATGCTGGAAGACCGCAAGATGATGATGCGGCTTTTCCCCGACCTGTTCAGCGAGAACCGCGTTGCCCCGGTTGCGCATTACCCCGACCTGCTGCTGGAAACCCTGCGCGACAACTCGCCGGCGCACCGCGCCGAACCGACGGTGGTGGTGCTGACGCCCGGCATGTACAACTCGGCCTATTTTGAACACGCCTTCCTGGCCCAGCAGATGGGCGTCGAGCTGGTCGAGGGGCAGGACCTGTTCGTCAAGGACAACTTCGTCTACATGCGCACCACGCGCGGCCCGAAACGTGTGGACGTGATTTACCGCCGCGTTGACGATGACTTCCTCGACCCGCTGGCCTTCCGTCCGACTTCCACACTCGGCTGTGCCGGCCTGCTCAACGTTTATCGCAGCGGCAACGTGGCGCTGTGCAACGCCATCGGCACCGGGGTGGCCGACGACAAGTCGATTTACCCCTATGTGCCCAAGATGATCGAGTTCTACCTCGGTGAAAAACCCATCCTGAAAAACGTCCCGACCTACATGTGCCGCAATGCAGACGACCTGAAGTACACGCTGGCCAACATGAAAGACCTGGTTGTCAAGGAAGTGCACGGCGCCGGTGGTTACGGCATGCTGGTCGGCCCGGCGGCGACACAGGCCGAAATCGAGGACTTCCGCAAGGCCGTGCTGGCCAACCCGGCCGGCTACATCGCCCAGCCGACGCTGAGCCTGTCGACTTGCCCGACTTATGTCGAAAGCGGCATCGCGCCGCGCCACATCGATCTGCGGCCGTTTGTGCTGAGCGGAAAAACCGTGCAGATGGTGCCGGGCGGCCTGACCCGTGTGGCATTGAAGGACGGCTCACTGGTGGTCAACTCCTCGCAGGGCGGCGGCACCAAGGACACCTGGGTGCTTGAAGATGGCGACAGCCCCATGCAGACCCAGTCCCAATCGCAATCCGGGCAGTCCCAGACGCAGTCGCTGGCCTCCAACTGAAGGAAGGGAATCACCATGCTTTCAAGAACCGCTGATCACCTTTTCTGGATGTCGCGCTACACAGAGCGCGCCGAAAACACCGCGCGCATGCTGGACGTCAATTACCAGACCTCGCTGCTGCCGCAATCCACGGCCGTGGCGCAAGTGGGCTGGAAGGGCCTGCTCAGCATCAGCGAACTCTCGGCCGCCTATGAAAGCAAATACGGCGGCGTGAACGCGCGCGATGTGATGGACTTCATGGTGCGTGACGAGAAAAATTCGTCGAGCATCATCTCCTGCCTGAAAAACGCTCGCGAGAACGCGCGCGCCGTGCGCGGCACGCTGACCACCGAGGTCTGGGAAACGCAGAACCAGACCTACCTCGAAATTTTCCGCATGTTGCGCAACGGCGACTTCGAGCGCGACCCCAGCCAGTTTTTTGAATGGGTCAAGTTCCGCTCGCATCTGTCGCGCGGCGTTACCGTCGGCACCATGCTGCAGGACGAGGCGCTGTACTTCATGCGGCTGGGGACCTTCCTCGAACGCGCCGACAACACCGCGCGCCTGGTGGATGTGAAGTTCCACGCGGTGCAAAGCGACTTTTACGGCGCGGCCAGTGTGAAAGACCAGGAGTACGACTTCTACCACTGGAGCGCGATCCTGCGCAGCGTCAGCGCCTTCGAGATTTACCGCCGGGTTTACCGCAACGTGATCAAGCCCGAACGCGTGGCCGAGTTGCTGATCCTGCGCGCCGACATGCCGCGCTCGCTGGCCGCCAGCCTGCAGGAGGTGGTGAGCAACCTGGCGAGGGTCACCGACGACCAGACCTGCGAGACCGTGCGCCGCGCCGGCAAGCTCAATGCCGATTTGCAGTACGCACGCATCGACGAGATCCTGGCCACCGGCCTGCACGCCTACCTGACGCAGTTCCTCGACCGCGTGAACGAACTCGGCACCCACATCAGCCGCGACTTCCTGGTTCCGGCGACGGCGTGAAGCACCACCGCGCGCCTGGTCACGCCAGGCAAGCCACCCCTTCCTGGAGCGCGCAGTGAACGAACGTGGGACTTTCCAATCAAGCAGGGGCCGCGGAACCGGCTTTGCCGGGCCGCAGGCGCAGAGGCCCCTTTTTCAGTGCGAGGGGCAGGGAGCTGCCGCAGGCTCGAAGCGAGCGAACGTGGGGGCCCTATGAAGTTACACGTCCGGCACACCACGCGTTACCACTACACCGAGCCCCTGCGTTATGCGCTGCAGACGCTGTGGCTGACGCCGAAGTCCGGCCCCTCGCAAACCGTCCTTTTCTGGACGCTGGGCGCGCCGGGTGTGCTGCATGAGCAGCATGACGGCTTCGCCAACAGCATTCACTCCTACACCTTTGTCGCCGAAGCGGCGGCTCACGTGACCGGCAGCCTGGTCAACGCGGCGGGGCAGGTCGACACGCTGGGCATCGCCGAATTCACCGACGACGCGGCGATGCCGCACCCGGCCTTTTTCCTGAGGCCGACGGCGCTCGCGGCGCCGCATCCTTCGCTGGCCGAGTTCGGCCGCCGCTTTGTGCCGCCGTCCACGCAGGCTGGTGTTACGGACTTGAGCATGCTTTTGGCCCTGAGCCAAGGCGTAGCGGACGCTGTCAGCTATCAAAAAAATAGCACCAGCGTGACCACCACGGCGCTGCAGGCCTTTGAAGCCGGCGCCGGTGTCTGCCAGGACCAGGCCCATGTGATGGTGGCCGTCTGCCGCAGCCTGGGCATTCCGGCGCGGTATGTCAGCGGTTATTTTTACGCCGCCAACGAACCCGACCTCGCCAGCCACGCCTGGGCCGACATCTGCCTCGACGTGGCGGCCCGGCGCTGGGTCAGCATCGACGTGACGCACAGCTGCCCCATCGACCAGCGCCACGTGCGTCTGGCCGTCGGCACCGACTACAACGCCTGCCCGCCCATCAAGGGCATACGCCATGGCGGCGGGGAGGAGGAGATGTTGGTGGACATCACGATTGAGCCGGTTTAGGGCATAGCCGCGTGACACTCGACAAGTTCCGCATCATTGCGCAGCAGAAGTGCTGGGGTTCATATGCCACGTCACTCCTACACGACGCAGGCGCAGTCTCAGAGGTACGTGACAGCTTTGGGACGTATTGGATTGAAGCGGGCCATGTCATGCGAGAGCAGATTGCAGATGATCAGTTACTTGTACGGCTGCTACGTCGCATTCTTTGCCCTTACACGGGAACGTCGATGGAGTTGTACCGCGGGGAAAACCGGAGCCGTTGGCAGAATCACTCCATTGGTTTGGCGTGGACGTCGAGCATCGAGACTGCGAGGATGTTTGGTGGCGGACTGAATGCGGTTCAATCGGGTGGCGTGTTGTTGAAGGCAAGCTTCAAACCAGAAACGATCATCAGCGGACCAAACGACCACAGCAAGTATCTGGGGGAAGATCAATACACCATCGACCCGTTTTTCTTGTCGGACCTGTCCGTTGTTGAGTTCTTTCCTCCAACCAGATAGGTTCCAAAGCACAGCCGGTGCAACAGCAAGAGTCTGCGTGGCAGCTCTTACTTGACAATCTCATTTCACCCGCGCCGCCACTTCCCGCCCCAGCTCAATCACCGCCATCGCGTAATAACTGCTCCAGTTGTAGCGCGTGATGGCATAGAAATTTTCAGTCCCCGCGACGTAACTCGGCGCGCTGCCGCCGTTGTTGGGGTCGCCATTGAGCAGCTCGATCAGCGCCAGCGGGCCGGTGTGGTTCAGCGCCTGGCCTTCAAGTACTGCGCCCCTGGCGGTGAAGCTGGCCATGCTGAAGGTCGGCAAAATGTCGGGGGCCATCAGCGTGTCCATGTCCAGCGTGGCCGCATCAAAACGGACCGGGTAATGCGTGGGCATGCCGGGTTGCCAGTTGAAGGCCTTGAAATAACTGGCGACCGAGCCGATCACGTCGGCGGGGCTGTTCCACAAGTCCACCTTGCCGTCGCCGTCGAAGTCCACCGCGTACTTGACCCAGCTCGAAGGCATGAACTGCGGCATGCCCATGGCGCCGGCATAACTGCCGCGGGGGCCCAAGGGGTCGCTGCCCAGGCGGCTCTGGTGGCTCAGGAACTGTTCGAGTTCGCCTTTGAAAAATGCGCTACGTTCGCTGGCGCGCGGATGGCTGGACGGAAAGTCGAAGGCCAGCGTGGTCAGCGCGTCCAGCACGCGGAACTTGCCGGTGTCGCGCCCGTAAATGGTTTCCACGCCGATGATGCCGACGATGATGTCGGCGGGCACACCATATTCCTGTTCAGCGCGCGCCAGGCTGGCCTGGTTGTCTTGCCAGAAAGCTGCGCCGGCTGCGATGCGCACCGGGTCGATGAAACGGCTGCGGTAGACGCGCCAGTTCTTGGTGAACGTTTTGGCCGGCGGCTGCATCAGCCGCGCGACGGTGGGGCTGAAGCGCGCCTGGCCGATGGCGTTGCGCACCCATGACACGTCGAGGTCGCGCCGGCTGGCCATGTCTTCGGCAAAACGCATGGCTTCGGGGCGGCCAGCGTAGGCGGTGTCCTGCCCGGCCGCCTGCTGCACCTTGATCCTTCGGGGTTTGAGGTCTTTTGCGGTGCTGGCGCTTGCTGTGCCTGCGCCGACAGCTATCAAAAGCAGAGCAGCCAGGAAGCGGGGCGAGGCAGGGGGAGAAAACGGGCGGGCAATCATGCGGAAGAGGGCGGGTCCAGAAAAACGGAAAGAAAGCGCGGTAGGCTGACAGTATGGCGCCAAGCGCATAACCCACTATGTCGGGCGGGAAAAAAAGTCAGGCCGGCCAGCGCAGGCCGGCATATTGTTTCTTGAGCCGGGCCAAGGGGGTGGCTGTGCCGCCGGTGGGCGTGGCTGCATAACGCTGCGCTTCCAGTTGCAGCAGCCAGTCGTGCAGCGCCTGGCCCTCGTCGCCGTATCGCTGCAAAACCTGCAGCGCCAGTTGGCGCGGGGAGGTGGCCGCATGGCTGTCCAGCCCGGCCCTGGCCAGCTGTTTGCGGGCGCGGCCCAGCAGGCGCAGCCAGGGGTCGTGCTGGCTGCGGTCCCACAGGGTCCAGGCCGCCCCGGCCAGGCTGAGCGCCACGACGATGCCGATCAGCACGTAGGCGAGGTCTTCCCAGCTTGGGGATTCAAAACCGATGTCCTTGAGCAGTTGCAGCTGCTTGCCCTGGGTGTAGGTGAGGATCCACTGGTTCCAGCGGTTGTTGACGGCCTCCCAGGTGGCGCGCAGCTGCGCCGACAGCGTCGGGCTGAAGGTGCCCAGGGCCTGCCCAACCAGCCCTTGCGGTGCCGCCAGCCGCTGGAAGGCGCCGGTGCGTCCTGGCGATACGGCCGAGGTCGGGTCCACACGCACCCAGCCCTGGCCGGCCTGCCAGACTTCGGCCCAGGCGTGAGCGTCGCTCTGGCGCAGCACCCAGAAGCCGTCGACGGAGTTGATCTCGCCGCCCTGGTAGCCGGTGACGATGCGGGTCGGCACGTCCATGGCGCGCATCAGCACCACAAAGCTTGATGCGATGTGTTCGCAGAAACCTTCCTTGCGGTCGAACCAGAACTCGTCGGCGGTGTTGGCGCCGTACACGTCGGGCTCCAGCGTGTAGGTGTAGCCGCCTGTGCGCAATCTCTCCATGACCGCCTGCACCAGCGCCTCGGTGTCGGCCCGTGCGTAACGCGGGTCGCGCCGGATCTCGGCGGCCAGCGCCAGGGTGCGCGGGTTGAAGCCGGGCGGCAGTTCGACAAACTCCTGCAGGCCTACTTCCTGCCGGTCGGGTCCGTGCCTGAACACCGGGTGGCTTTTCACCTGGTAGCGAACCAGGTCGGTGATGGGCCGGTCTGTCAGCCATTGCAGGTCGCTGTTCATGCGGGTCCGGTAGCCGGGAGGCAGGCTGGGGCTCTCGGCCGCGGCCTCCATCACAAACAGCCAGGGCCGGCTCGTGGGCTCCAGCGTGACCTGGTAGGCGACGGGCGGGCCTTGAACTTCCAGGCTGGCGGGAAGGCGGTAGCGCTGGGGAAAACTCGATGTGCTGGAGGGCCGCCACTCGCGCCCGTCGAAGGCAGAGAGCACGGGCCCGCGAAAGTACAGCTCGCGCTGCGGCGGCGGCCGGCCTTCAAACGCAATCCGCATGGCGATGCTGCTGTCGAGTGCCAGGCTGGCAATGGTGCCGACCTGCATGGTGGCGCTCAGGCCGCTGCGGCCCGTCATGGCATCCGAGGGCACGCCCCACAGCGGCGCCAGGCGCGGAAACAGCACAAACAGCAGCACCATCACCGGCGCACCGAGCAGCGCCATCCATCCGGCGGTTTTTGCGGCCTGCAGCAGCGGCGGCTTGCCGACCGGCATGTGGGCGTTGACCAGGGCCGTCAACAGGCCCAGCAGGCCCAGCAGCATGCTGAAGGCCGTCAGCAGCGACTGGGAGTAGAAAAAATTGGTGAGCATCGTGAAGAAGCTCAGGAAAAACACCACAAAGGCGTCGCGCCTGGCGCGCAGTTCCAGCGTCTTGAGCGCCAGCAAGATCACGATCAGCGTGACGCCGGCATCCCGGCCCAGCAACGTGCGGTGGGTCGCCAGCGTGGCGGCGATGGAAACGGCCAGCAGACCCAGCAGCCACCATCTGTTCGGCAGCGGTTTGTTGCCAAAGGCCAGCCGGCCGCGCCACAGCAGCATACCGGCCGCCAGCGCGCTGCACCACCAGGGCAACTCGCTGACTTGCGGCAACAGCACCCAGGCGATGACCACCAGCAGGAAGAGGGTGTCGCGGCTGTCGCGGGGCAGGGTTTGGAGGCGGGCTGTCTGCCAGCAAGCCGGGGGTTGCCCGGCGGCAACTCACTTTTCTTTTGCGTCGCCAAAAGAAAAGTAAGCAAAAGAAAAGGCGACCCTGCTGTCTGCGACCCCCTTCGCTTGCGCTACGGGGGCAACCTGCGGTGCTCGGTCCAGCCGGGGCCGGGCTCGAACTCGCTGCGCTCAGACAATCGCCCGTCCTGATCCGGCTGGACCTCCGCTCCTCGGCGCAGCCAGAAGGGTGGTGGGGTCGGGAGCGGGTACGGGTACGTAATCGGGCTCCGGCGAGGACGCGCAAAGCGCGTCCTCGCCTCCCCGCATCCGCATTTGCATTCGTATTCGTTTCCCACACCCGTCGGGCTGGGCCGAGGAGCGCAGACAAAAGCGGATCAGGGCTCGCGATTGTCTGAGCCGAAGGCGAGTTCGAGCGAGACCCCGCTTTTGTCGAGCACCGCAGGCTGCCCGCAGCGAAGCGGAGGGACCCAGACCATCGGGTCGCCTTCTCTTTGCTTACTTTCTCTTGGCGAAGCAAGAGAAAGTGAGTCGCCCGCCGGGGCG
>NZ_NCJH01000014.1 GCF_002278925.1 Polaromonas sp. 39-63-25 | reverse complement strand
AGTGAAAAACCACAGCCAGGAGCCTGCCGGCTCCCGCGTTGCGGCCACCGTGCAGTCTTCGACCGACCGCGCCACCGTGCGTGCACAAGCGGCTGACGCTGTCCGTCTGGGCCAGATCCCGCGCGGTGAAGCCAGCTACATGTAATAGCGGCGCTATCTGCATAACTGAGAATGGGCCGGGTTTCGGCCCATCCAAAACCGTCCGGGGGCTTGCTCCGGACGGTTTTTTTGTTCTTGCGGAAACCCGCCACCCGGCGCGCAGGGCGCGGTGCCGGCACCGTGCAACAACGTTGCGGCAAATGTCACAACGGGTTAGGTCGGCCGGCCTACTCAATCACAGGGTAATCCCTAGAATTCGATAACACGCTCACGCTTGAGGACCGCGATCCGGTCCGTCAGCGTTTCCTCCGCCCTCCCCTGCGGTCTACCCGACCTCAGGAATCCACAGGTTCCCCATGGCTCTCCCCTCCATTTTTGCCGCGATGCGGACACCTCCTGCTGCGCCGGACACCCCGGACCGGCTGCCGCTTGAGCAGATCAGGCATCAGCTGCACCAAACCCTGCATGACTGCAAGAGTATTGACGCGCAGCGCATCATCTTCAGGATCAACACGGCCGACACCCCGGCCGATCTCTGGCTGTTGCGCAGTGACCTGTACCAGTGCATCGCGCGCGCACGCGACCAGACAGAAGCTGCCAGGCGCATCAACGCCCTGCTGGGCACTTTCAGCGGCTGGCTGCCAGCTGCCCAGCTCACCCCGATTTAGGACGACCGGTCCCATCCCGCGGACCATACTCGGCTACGTGTAAGCCTGCTGCCCGGGAGGCCATGTGGTTCTGAAAAAAAAGCCCGCTGCATGGTTGCAGCGGGCTTTTTTCGTGGTTCAGGCGGTTCGCGCCTTTGAGCCCGTCACGGGTAACGCCGCACCAGAGACTCGGCCACACACACCGGCCTGGTCGCACCCTCCCGCTCGACCGTCACTTCCCAGGTCATCTGCTGCCCCTCGTTGTCAATCGACTCGCAGGCCAGCAGCTTCAGGCGGGCGCGCAAGCGGCTGCCAACAGGCACCGGCGCCGTGAAACGCACCCGGTTGAGCCCGTAATTGACGCCCATGCGGGATTGAACGATCTCCAGGGACGATTCAAAAAATGCCGGCAACAGCGACAGGGTCAGGAAGCCGTGCGCAATCGGCCCGCCGAACGGACCGGCCCTGGCTTTTTCCGGGTCCACATGGATCCACTGGTGGTCGCCGGTGGCCTGGGCAAACAGGTTGACCTGCTCCTGGGTGATGGTCAGCCAGTCGCTGATCGCGACTTCCTGGCCGACACAGGCCGCCAGTTCGGAGAGGGTCTGGAAGGTTTTCATGCCCGGACTTTAACGCCCGCACCGATGGCGGCCTGTCCAGCCAGCGACATGGCCGACCGCGGACGCAGCCCTGTCACTGGTCCAGCCAGCGGCAGATGCCCTGCCATTGCTGCAGGTCTTTTTCCACCCGCCCCGGGGCGACGTCGAACACGGTCAAGCCGCGGGCCGCCAGATGGATGTAGTTCTGGGTATCACGCACATAACCGAGTACCGGCAAGCCCAGGCCTTCGACAAAAGCACGCAGTTTGTCGGCCGCGATGGTGCGGGCATCGACGCGCATGCCGACGATGCCGACCTGCATCTTGCCGGCGTGGCGGTGTTCGGCGAGCTGGTCCAGAAAGCTGCGGGTGGCAAAAATATCAAACACGCTGGGCTGAAGCGGCACGATCACCTTGTCGGCCAGCTTGAGGACGTCGTTAAAGCGCCAGCCGTGCAGGCCGGCGGGGGTGTCGAGCACCACGTGGGTCGTGCCCTTGGGCGGTTTGACAATCAGGTCGGCGTTGACATCCCAGGTCGAAATCGGCCGGGCTGCGGGGGGCCGCAGCCCCAGCCAGAGCCGGGACGACTGCTGGCGGTCCGCATCGCCGAGCATGACCGCATGGCCCTGGCTGGCGAAATAACCTGCAATATTGGTCGACAGCGTCGTTTTACCGACGCCGCCCTTCGGATTGGCAATCACAACCACAGGCATGCGAATCTCCCGGAATTTTGACACTATGGTAACGGCTGGCACCCCATCGGCCAAACCGCAGACGGGGCGGGCGGGTCGCCATGGGGCCGCCCCCTCTGCCTGCGCTGCTGCCATGCCTGTTCGTGGCGCCTTGCCATTTCAGTCAAACAACCCCTCCGCCCTTGATACGCGGGCGGAGAATGCTCATGTTCTTATAGCAAAAAAGCGGGCACGGCGATGCTGCAAGCCGGCAGCCTCTCAAAACACCTCAATTGCGCTGGTCCTGCGCCTCCCGCCGCAGCTTTTCCATCGCGCGCCGTTCGACACAGACCGGATGCCTGCTGTAGGCAGGTTTGGCGCATTGTTCATTCATGCAGATCTGATACCCAAGCAACATGCGGCCTTCACAGGCTTGCGCCGGGCTGGACGGCTGCGCCGGGGCAGCAGCAGGTGGCGTAACGGCAACCGTCGCTGCAGCGCTCGTGCCGGCGTCCGGGCCTGCCGAGGCCGGCCTGGATGGCGCCGCCTTGTCCGTGCGCACGGGGGCGGCGCGTTTGGGTGCCGGATGGACGGCGGCAGGCGCCGTGCCCGCCTTGGCTGAAGGTGAGGGTTCCGAGGATCGCGCCGCCGGGCTGGCAGGCGCGGCGCCGGCAGCCGTGGCCGGCAGGGCCGCATCGGCTGTCGCCGCAACCACCGGCACCGGTTCGCCGGACAAGCCCTTGAACACCACGCCAGCCAGCACCAGTACCGCCGCCCCGGCCAGCGCGAACAGGGGCATCCGGGAGCGGCGTACCGGCGCCGCAGGCGTGCCTGCCTCGCCCGGCGCAACCGGTGCACCCACTGGCGGCGCAATCGTGCTGGCAGCAGCGCTGGCCGGCGCCGGACTGGAAAGCGGCACCGTCGAAGGCGCACCCCAGGTTTCGTCAGGACCCCCGGCGTCCGGCCCGGCCGGAACACTTGCTGCAGGAGCGGGCCGGGTATCTGTGGCCGGAATCGGGGCCGCCCGGGAATTGAGAACCTGCAAACGCGTCCATTCGCTGACCTCTTCGGAAAAAGCCCCCGTGGTGTCAGGCCCGCTGCCGGTCCCCGAACCATCGACCTCTACCGTGCCGCCCAGTTTCCGCAGGCGCCGCCGCGCGAGATCGGCGTAAATGCCGGACGGAAACCTGTCGAGAAACCCTTCCAGGTCTTCCAGGTCCTCGGAGTCCTTGATGTCCTTCCAGTAGACCAGCTCGAGTTCCTGCGTCACGGTCGAGCCGGTGTCGGTCCCGCTCGTGCTGAGCTTGACGGTGGAGCCGCCCGCGCGTGAGCGCCCGGTGTCCGTCGCCGTACCTGCGCGCCCGCCGGGCGGGCTCACGGGCGGCACAATGGTCGGGTCCGAAGCATGGCCGCTGGCTTCCTGCAGCGCCGTCGAAAACTCCTGCGCCGTCGCGAAACGCTGGTCGCGTTTTTTGGCCAGTGCCCGCGCCATCACCGCGTCGATGGCGGGCGGCAACAACGTGTTGAAGCTGCTGGGCTCGGCCGGGGTGTGACCCACAATCTGCTGGATGATCGCAAAGTCGGTATCGCCGTCGAAGGGCCGCTTGCCCGTGAGCAGCTGGTACAGCACCACCCCCACCGCAAACAGGTCGGCGCGCGCGTCGATCGGCAGGCCCTGCACCTGTTCGGGCGACATGTATTTCAGGGTACCCACCATGGTTCCCTGCGTGCGTGTGGCTTCACCGGAGTCCTGAATGCGGGCCACGCCAAAATCGGTGAGCTTGACCCGGCCATCGGCCTCGATCAGCAGGTTGGCCGGCTTGACGTCGCGATGCACGATGTTCTGCCGGTGCGCATAGTCCAGCGCAGACAACAACTCCCGGACCATGCGCAGTGTTTCCTCCAGCGAATAACGCCGGCCCGCGTCCAGATGGTGTTTGAGGTCTTCGCCCTGGATGAATTCCATGACCAGAAAAGCCATGTCACCATGGCGGTCCGAGTCATACACACTGACGATATGGGGATGCTGCAGGCGGGCCGCCGAATGGGCCTCGGTGCGAAAACGCGCTTCGTACTCGGCGGCGGCCTCTTCCGACAGGTTTTCCACCTTGATGGTCTTGATCGCCACGCGGCGGTTCAGGTTGGGGTCGCGCGCCTCGTAGACCAGCCCCATCGCGCCTTTGCCCAGCACGCGAATGATGTCGTAGCGGCCCAGCTTGTTAAGACTCATGGGTTAAAAAAAGGGGGAAAGACCAGTTGGATACGTTTGGAAACAGCAATTCTATCGGCGGCCGCCTCAGCTCCTGATAGAAAAACTGACCAACGGGCTGCCTTCCTTGCGTTCGCAGCCGGCGCTGATCTGGCCGCTGCCGACGAGATAACACTCGGTGCGGCGCAACACCACGGCTTCGTTCTGGTTGCCGAAGTAGACCCAGGTGCCATAACTTGACGCATCGCTGAGCACGAACTGCCCGCCGCGCCATTCCAGCGTGGCGTGCATGCGGGACACCCGCGGATCGTTCAACGCCAGCGACGCCCCGGCGCCGCGGCCGATGGACATCTTCGCGCTGCCGGCATTGACTTGCACGGCCTGCTCGCCGGCCACCAGTTCGAGAACCATGGGCCGGGCATCGGAGGCCATCGACCGCCCCATCATGGTGGCATCGTCGTCGCGGCCGCTTTGCCATTCCACCCGGTACACCAGGCTGGCTTCCGCCTTGCCGCGCAGGTGCATGGGCCCCAGGCTGCGCAATGATGCCCGCTGCACAGGCCCCAGGGCCGACCAGACGTTCTGCGTGGTGAGAATCTGCGCCGCACCAGCCAGGTCGGCCAGGCGCGCCGCAGAATTGACGGTATCGCCAAAACAGTCGCCGTCGATCTCGATCACATCACCCGACTCCATGCCCATCTGCATCTGCACCGGCGCGCCAGTGCCGCCGGGCCGGATGGGTTTGTCGAGGAAGCGCTTCTGGATGGCGACACAGGCGGCCAGCGCATCACCCTCCTGCGGAAACACGACAAACAACCCGTCGCCCAGCAGCTTGACGACACGGCCGTTGTGCTGCTCGAAGACCTGGCTCAGCGCCCCCACGAGCTGCGTGACAAAGCGCGAGGCGGTTTCATCCCCCAGCCGCTCGAACATGCTGGTGCTACCGACGAGATCGGCAAAAACGACGGTGGTCATGAAGACATTCTGGAAAACCGGAGGGCAGAACAGACCGGTACGCACGTGGTGTCAAACGGTAACACGTAACCTTTTGTTCTCATATTGGCGATTTTTACAGAAAATCACCCGCCCCCGCGTGTGAAGTTTTTACCAGCGAAGCGCGCCACCCGCAGGGCGGTGTCGCCTGGCGTCAGCGCAAACCGTCCCAGAGCAGCTTGCAGCCTGTGAGGAACATGCCGCCGTACAGCACCCGGTAAAACAGCAGCTGGCTGATGCGCCTGGCCATGCGCACACCAGCCCACACGCCCACGGGCGCCAGCGGCAGCAGGGCCAGCGAGGTCGCCATGTTGCGCAGGTCGAGCAGCCCCAGCCAGGCATAGGGAATCCATTTGGAGAGGTTGATCACAAAGAAGAAAAACGCCAGGGTGGCGGTGAATTTGAGCGGGCTCAGGCGCAGGGGAATGACATAGGCACTGATGGGCGGGCCGCCGGCATGGGCGACAAAACTGGTGAAGCCCGAGGTCGCGGTCAACAACGCACCCAGCCACTTCGGCGGCGGCGGGCTGTCGGGCCGGGGCGGAAAAAGCAGGCGCTGCGCCAGAAACAGCAGGGTGAAAAAACCCACGATGCCGGCCACGACCTTGCCGTCGAGCAGGCTGAACAAAAGGGCGCCGATCAGCGTGCCCACCAGGCCGCAAGGCAGCAGGAACTTCAGCAGCTTGAGGTCGAAGTCCTTGCGGAACGCCGCCATGCCGAGCAGGTCCATCAGCAGCAACACCGGCATCAGGATGGCCGCCGCCTGCGGCACGGTCACCGCCAGCGCCATCATGGGCACGGCCAGCGAGCCGAAACCCGCCCCGAACCCGCTTTTGCTGACCCCCAGCAACAGCACGGCGGGCACCGCCACGGCGTAAAAGAAGGGGTCGGTGATGAGCGGAAAGGTCACGGGTTTGCAGGTGAAAGCTGCCGATTATCAGGCCTGCATGGATGACGGCGCCACCGGGCTGCATCGCCCGCAGATCCGCCGCGGGTCAGTGTTGATGCAGAGAATCGGCCTCCAGCCCTTGAGGGACAGGCGCAAGCAGCTATTATTTCAGTAGCATCGCCCGACTGCAGGGGCCGGCGATTTCATTCGTGCGTCTCCAGGCCCAGACAGGCTTTCTGGATTTCCGGGCGTGTCAGCAGCTCGCCGTCCACATCCATGTTGTCATTCATGGGCGGTCTCCTACTGTTGCGGGGTGGCGGGCGGACTTTCGTAGTCGACCTGGTGGCGCGCGCTGCGCAGACCGGCGAGTTCGCCCTTCACGCGCAGGTGTTCGGGGTGGCCGGCATAGGCATCAAGCGCCGCCTGGCTGTCGAACTCCGAATAAAGCACCACGTCGCAGGCGTAATCGACCTGGCTGGCATCGACACCGATTTCCAGGTGCGCGAGGCCGGGAATTTTCCCGCGCAGGCTTTCAAAACTGCGCTGCAGCCTGGCGATGCCCGCCGCCCTGGCCTCGGGCGTGTCGCCGCGGATGTTCCACATGACGATGTGTTTGATCATGCGGGCAACCCGGCCTTGTGCTCGGGCCGGACGCGCTGGCGCAGTTCGCCACTGTCGGGCTTGTCGATCAGTGAAACGATGTCAATCACGTCATGCGGCCGGGTTGAGGACAAAATCAAAATCAAGGCGGTACACACCGTCGGGCTGCTTGACCCAGTCGGCCACCAGCGACTGGCGCACGCCGAACACCGCATCGGAGTCGAGGTAAGGGTCCCCCTTGCGAAACACGTGGGTCACCAGCGTTTCATAAGCCGGGGCCTTGATCATGAAATGCAGGTGCGCTGGCCGCCAGGGGTGGCACTTTGTCGCCCGCAACATGTCGCCGACCGGGCCGTCGACGGGAATCGGGTAAGGCTCGGCCACGATGGTTTTAAAGTTGAAACTGCCGTCGGCACCGGACCTGAGCACGCCGCGCGCCTGAAACTTGTCCAGGTCGGCGTACTGCACATCGTAGTGGCCCTCGGCATCGGCTTGCCAGACCTCGATTTCGGCGCCGGCCACCGCCTCGCCGCCCAGGCCCAGCACCCGGCCGCGCACCACGCAGGGCTCACCGACCGCGCCGTTGGCCACATCGGCGCCGTTGTCGAAATGCGGCGCGCCCTCGACATGAAAGGGGCCGAACACCGTGGCCTCGGTGCAGCCCTGCGGCTTGTCGTTGTTCATGGCCACGGTCAGCATGGACAGGCCCAGCGTGTCGCTGAGCAGAATGAACTCCTGACGCTTGTCGTCACATTTCCGGCCGGTGGCGGTGAGGAAGTCGACGCCTGCGAGCCACTCGGCTTCCGTCAATTTCACCTCGCGCGCAAATGCGTGCAGGTGCTGCACCAGGCTGGTCATGAGTTCCTTCAGGCGCGCATCGGGCGTGCCGGCGAATCGCGCAATCACGGCCTGGGTGATGGTGTCCTGGTTCAGGTTGCGCATGACGGGGCCGGGGCAAGGAGGGGGAAATGGATATACATACTTTCCTTCGTGAACGCTCTGGTCCAAATGTAGGTCAAGGCGCCCCTGGAGAAAAGCGGACTCCGCAAATGACTTTTCCGCACCGCGGAAAGACGGCAGCAGCGGCTGGGCCACAATGCAACGACCTTTAAAAAACACAAGCGGCAACTGCAGGAGACATGGCGTGGATCGCTGGACGGAGATTGAACTGTTTGTGCAGGTGGCCGAAACCGGCAGTCTGGGCCGTGCCGCCGAAGTGCTGGAGCTGTCCAATGCCGCCGCGAGCCGGCACCTGTCCGCGCTGGAAGAGCGCCTGGGCGCCCGGCTGGTGGAACGCAACACGCGCCGGCTCTACCTCACCGACACCGGCCAGGAGTTTTTCAGCCGCGCCAAAACCATCCTGTCGGACCTCAAGGATGCCGAGTCGGCCGTCAACGCCACCGCGCTGAACCCGACCGGCATGCTGCGCATCACGGCCTCGCTGTCGTTTTCTCTGCACCACGTGGCGCCGCTGCTGCGCGAGTACACGCAGCGCTACCCCAACGTGACGGTGCATGTCGAGGCCGCCAACCGCTACCTGGACATCATCGACAACAACATCGACGTGGCCATCCGCACCCGCGAGACCGAGCCCGACTCCAACATCACGATTCGGCGCCTGGCCGAAACGCGTCGCATCCTGACGGCGTCGCCGCGTTATTTTGCGCAGCACGGTTTTCCGAAAACCCTGGAAGACCTGCACAAACACAAGCTGCTGATCTACACCTACGCCAACAACCCCAACGAGCTGCGCTTCACGCGCGACGGTAAAACCACCACCGTCACGGTCAAGGGCCTGCTGGAGTCCAATGACGGTCAGATCCTGCGCACCGCGGCGCTCGACGGCATGGGCATCCTGGTGCAGCCCAGCTACATCGTCTACAACGACATCGTGGCCGGCCGCCTGGTGCCGGTGCTCGACGACTGGGACCTGCCGCACCTGACCATCAACCTCGCCTACCCCAGCCGCAAACACCTGTCCGCCAAGGTGCGCACCTTCATCGACTTCATGGCCGAACATTTCGCGAAGCAGGACTACGAGCGCAAATGGACCGGACGCTTCGGGGTGTATTGAGATGGCAAACGTTTTGCGTACCGACGTGCTGATCGCCGGCGGCGGCCCCTGCGGCCTGATGCTGGCCAACGAGCTCGGCCGCCGCGGCATAGCCTGCCTGCTGGTGGACCCCAAACCCGGCACCGCCTTCAACCCGCAGGCCAACGCCACGCAGGCGCGCACCATGGAGCATTTTCGCCGCCTGGGGTTTGCCGGCGAGATCCGTGCCCAGGGCCTGCCGGACGACCACCCGACCGACATTGCCTACTTCACGCGTTACACCGGCCATGAGCTGGCCCGCCTGCACCTGCCCACCGCCGCGCAGGCGGTGAAAAACATCAAGGCCATGAGCGGCTCCTGGAGCGCGGCCGAGCTGCCGCATCGAATATCGCAGAAGTTTGTCGAGGCCAGCTTGCGCCGCCACGCCGAAGCTCTGCCCGGCGTCGATGTGCGTTACGGCTGGGGCCTTGAAAGTTTCGAGGACCGCGGCAGCCATGTGCAGGCGCAGGTGCGCGCCACCGCCGGCGGCGAGTCCCTGGACGTGCAGGCCGCGTACCTGGTCGGCGCCGACGGCCCCCGCAGCCTGGTGCGCAGCACGCTGGGCATCGCCTGGGACGGCGCCAGCGGTGTCAGGCGCGAGTTCATGGGCGGCAAGATGTTTGCGGTGTATCTGCGCGCGCCGGATTTTTACAGCGTCTTCCCGCACGCCCGCGCCTGGATGTACGTGTCGGTCAACCCGCAGCGCCGCGCCTTCATGGCCTCGGTGGATGGGCAGTCGGAGTTTGCCTTTCACGCCGCCGTGCACGAGGGTGAAGATGCCGACGCCTGGACCGCCGCCGACGCACAGCGGATTGTTGATGAAGCCATGGGCATGCATCTGGCCATCGAGGTCTTGTCGGTCGGCACCTGGACGGCCGGGCATTCGCTGGTGGCGCAAAGCTTCCAGCGCGGCCGGGTCTTCATAGGCGGCGACGCGGCCCACCTGTTCACGCCGACCGGCGGCCTCGGCTACAACACCGCGGTGGAAGACGCCGTCAACCTCGGCTGGAAACTGGCCGCCGTGCTGCGCGACCAGGCACCGCCGCAGTTGCTGGACAGTTACGGGCCGGAGCGCCAACCGCTGGCCGAACGCAACACCGCCTATGCCCGGCGTTTCGCCGATTCGGTCGGCAGCTTCCGTGCCTCCCCGCTGCTGGAGCAAGAGGATGCCGACGGCCGGGCCGAGCGCGAACGCGCCTCCAGCTATCTGAACCAGCACGTGCGCATGGAGTTCAACATTCCCGGCGTGACCTTCGGCGGGCGCTACGACGCCTCGCCCCTGATCGTGAAAGACGGCAGCACAGCGCCGCCGGACGAAGCCGGCAGCTACCAGCCCAGCGCCAGCCCCGGTGGCCGCGCGCCGCACGCGTGGCTGGCCGACGGCCGCTCGCTGTACGACAGTTTCAACTTCGAATGGACGCTGCTGGCCCTGGGGCCGGATGCGCCCGGCACCCGCGGTTTTGTGGACGCGGCGGCGGCGCTTGGCCTGGACCTCCAGGTTGTCGCGCACGTATCGGAAACACTGCGGGCGCTGTACGAAGCGCCGCTGGCCCTGATCCGCCCCGACCAGATCGTGGCCTGGCGCGGCAGCAACAGCCGGCAGGCCCTGCAGGTGCTGAAGCAAGCCAGCGGGCACGCCGCCGGCACCTTCTGACAGCATCGACTACTCCTGATTTGATAGCTGGTTGCGCCCATCTGATAAGGGCTGGCGCTCGATTTGACTGAACCTTTTTGGCAGCGCCACCGGTTCACCGGCCTATCACCGCAAGATAAGCTTGGCGTGTCTCCGGGTCCACGGATGCCAACATCTGCTGGTAAGGCGTCTGGTGCCGGGCCAGCATGCGGGCCGAGGCGACCGCCCTGGAGTGGCAATACCAGTGGCAGGTGTGCTGCATCAACAACAGCTCGGCCGACAGGGTGTAGGCCTTGTCACGCGGCGCGCGGCCCTGTGCATTTTTTGCCGCGCGCTCCATCCCCTCGGCATGAACGACCAGGATGCGCCGCATGTCGAAGGTGTTGTCGGGGAAAAATCGGTCGGTCTCAGGCAGAAACGCCGGCAGCTTGCTGACGCGGGCATCGGCTTCGTCCACCGCCGAAAAATCCGCGGTAAAACGCCGGAACTGTTCACACAACTGCTCCTCGGAGAAAGCCAGCGTGGCCCAGAGCCGGGTCTGGCGCTCCGGGTCTTTCTCCTCCAGCGCCTTGAGGTAGCCTTCGATCAGGTTTTCCATCCGCTTGTCCAGCTGGTAGCGGCCGAGAAAACCGTCCAGCAAGGCAACACGCCTGGTCCGGTTTTCCGATTTGAGCTGCCAGGCGCCGAAAGCAGCAACCATCAGCAGCAGAACAAAAATTTCCATGACGCCACGGGTCTGTCCACACAGGATGCCAGTCTAGTACGGCTACCCGAAAATGGCGACCCATGAAAGCGCGCCATCGCCCCGTGGCGGCCGACCGCGTTTCAGGCTCCGAGGCGCTGTCCGTTGAACGCCCAGCGTCCAGGCCGAGGTCCATTCGATACGCATGCCCATGGTTGTTCTCGTTTCTTTTAACCCGGCTGCCCTGTGCAGCAGCACCTGCCGGGGTCCAGAAAATCCAGCGGAAATCAGTTTTTCATGGGCGAAAAAACGGCTGCCACCCGCCCCGCCGGCAACCGGCGCGGCACAATCCCCCCATGGAAAACATCAACACCTGGGGCAGCTGGCTGCGCCATGCGCTGGAACTGTCGGCCACCATCGCCTTTGCCCTCTCCGGGATCATGATGGCTGCCCGCAGCCGGCTTGATGCCGTGGGCGTCTTTGTGGTGGCTTTTGTGGCTGCTTTTGGCGGCGGCACGCTGCGCGACCTGCTGCTGGACCAGCGGCCCTTCTTCTGGGTCCGGCATGTGGAGTATGTCTGGGGCATTCTGGCGCTGGGCACGGCAGCGATGCTGTTCATGCGCCAGCGCCATTTCGAGCCGACCGAGCGGGTCATGCAGATCCCCGATGCGCTGGGCCTGGGCCTGTTTGCCGCAGTGGGGGTGGACGTGGCCAGCCGGGCCGGCATGCCGGCGCTGGTCTGTGTGTTGATGGGTATCGTCACCGGCGTGTTCGGTGGCGTGTTGCGCGACATCGTCTGCAACGAAATTCCCAGCGCGTTTCGCGACCACCGGCCGTATGCGGTCTGCGCCTTTGCCGGCGGCTGGGTCTACCTGGGATTGAGCGGGCTCGGCGCGCCCGAATGGGTCGCGCTGGTCAGCACCGTGACCATCACCGCCGGCCTGCGCCTGCTGGCGCTGTGGCGCGACTGGCGCCTGCCGCTGTGGCAGGTGGGGCATTAGTCCTCCGCCCTCCCCTCACCCAAGAAGCAATGCGGCCGGGGCGCCGTAGAACCGGCATTGCCAAGCCACGGGCCTTGCCCGGTTCAGTTCAAACGCGTTCGATCACCAGCGCAATGCCCTGGCCCACGCCGATACACATGGTGCACAGCGCGTAGCGGCCGCCGGTGCGGTGCAGCTGATTGACCGCCGTGGTGACCAGGCGTGCGCCGGAGGCCCCCAACGGGTGGCCCAGCGCAATCGCGCCGCCGTTCGGGTTGACGCGTACATCGTCGTCCTGCAGGCCCAGCAGGCGCAACACCGCCAAGCCCTGGGCCGCAAAGGCTTCGTTGAGTTCGATCACGTCCATCTGCGCCAGGCTCAGGCCGGTCAGCGCCAGCACCTTCTCGGTCGCGGGCGCCGGGCCTATGCCCATGATGCGCGGCGGCACGCCGGCCGTCGCCATGCCGACGATGCGCGCGCGCGGCGTGAGGCCGTTCTGCTTCGCGGCCTCTTCGTTGGCAATCAGCAGCGCGCAGGCGCCGTCGTTGACGCCCGAGGCATTGCCCGCCGTGACACTGCCGTCAGGCCGCACTGCACCCTTGAGTTTGGCCAGCGCTTCGAGCGAGGTTTCACGCGGGTGTTCGTCCTTGCTGACGACGATCGGGTCGCCTTTTTTCTGGGCAATGGTGACCGGCGTGATCTCGGCGTCGAAGAAACCCGACTTCTGCGCGGCCACCGCCTTCAGCTGGGAGGACAGCGCCATCCTGTCCTGGTCTTCGCGGCTGATCTTGTACTCGGCCGCCACGTTTTCAGCGGTTTCCGGCATGGCATCCGTGCCGTACTTTTCCTTCATCAGCTTGTTGACGAAGCGCCAGCCGATCGTGGTGTCGTACATCTGCGCTGCGCGGCTGAAGGCACTCTCGGCCTTGGCCATCACAAACGGCGCGCGGCTCATGCTCTCCACGCCACCGGCAATCATCATGCGGGCCTCACCGGCCTTGATGGCGCGGGCCGCCGTGCCCACCGCGTCCATGCCCGAACCGCACAGGCGGTTGATGGTGGCGCCCGGCAACTCCAGCGGCAGGCCGGCCAGCAACGTGGCCATGTGGGCCACGTTGCGGTTGTCTTCGCCGGCCTGATTCACGCAGCCGTAAATCACGTCGGTCACGGCCAGCCAGTCAACGTTGGGGTTGCGCGCCATCAGCGCCTTGAGCGGCACGGCGGCCAGGTCGTCGGTGCGCACGCTGCTGAGCGCGCCGCCATATCGGCCGAAAGGGGTACGGATGGCGTCGCAGATAAAAGCCTGATTCATGTGTGTCCTTTAGTGAAAGTTTCCCTCTCCCTTTGGGAGAGGGTGTGGGTGAGGGCTCTTCGTGTGCCGGCTTGCCCTCACCCCTGCCCTCTGCCGGAGGGAGAGGGAGCAATACCAATCGGCAGGCCGACCAGCTTCTCCAGCTCGTCGTGCGCCAGCCCCTCGACTTTATCCACCAGCCGGAGGCCTTGCGGCGTGCATTCCAGCGTGGCCAGGTCGGAGTAGATGCGTTTGACGCAGGCTATGCCGGTCAGCGGGTAGCTGCAGGTCTTGACCACTTTGCTCTCGCCTTTTTTGGTCAGCAGGTCCATCATGACCCAGGTCTGCCTGGCACCGATGGCGAGGTCCATGGCACCGCCCACGGCCGGAATGGCGCCGGGCTCGCCGGTGCTCCAGTTGGCCAGGTCGCCGGTGCTTGAGACCTGAAAGGCGCCGAGCACACAGATGTCCAGGTGGCCGCCGCGCATCATCGCGAAGCTGTCGGCATGGTGGAAATAGGCGCCGCCCTTGAGCAGGGTCACCGGCTGCTTGCCGGCATTGATCAGGTCAAAGTCTTCGTCGCCCTCGGCTGGCGCCGGGCCCATGCCCAGGATGCCGTTTTCGCTCTGCAGGATGACCTCGATTCCTTCGGGCAGGTGGTTCGCAACCTGCGTCGGCATGCCTATGCCCAGGTTCACGTAGGCGCCGTCATGGATGTCACGCGCCACACGGGCGGCGAGCTGGTCTTTGCTGCGTTTCTGGTAAGTCATGTCAGGCTGCCTGTTTGAAGCCGCCGGCCTGCGTGGCGACACGCTCAATTTTCACGATCCGGTGCACAAAGATGCCGGGGGTCACGATGTGTTCCGGGTCCAGCGCGCCGAGCTCCACGATCTCGTGCACGGTCGCCACCGTTTGTCTGGCCGCTGTCGCCATGACCGGGCCAAAGTTGCGCGCCGCCTTGCGGTACACCAGGTTGCCCCAGCGGTCGCCGCACTCGGCCTTGATCAGCGCCACGTCGCCGTAGATCGGCATTTCCAGCACGTAGTGCCGGCCATTGATTTCGCGGGTTTCCTTGGGCGAACCATCGGCCTGTTTGGCCAGCTCGGTGCCGAAGCCGGTGGGGGAAAAGAACGCGCCGATGCCGGCCCCCGCCGCGCGCAGGCGCTCGGCCAGGTTGCCCTGCGGCACCAGTTCCAGC
This sequence comes from Polaromonas sp. 39-63-25, assembly GCF_002278925.1. Taxonomy (GTDB): domain Bacteria; phylum Pseudomonadota; class Gammaproteobacteria; order Burkholderiales; family Burkholderiaceae_C; genus Polaromonas. The sequence continues at coordinate 91,119 of NZ_NCJH01000014.1, read as the reverse complement.
TCGAGCTTGCCGGTGCGGTACAGCTCGTCAAAAACATAACTGTCGGCCTGGCGCGGAAAACTGCAGATGATCTTGCGCACGCGGCCGGTCTTGAGCAGCGCCGCGAGACCAATGTCGGCATTGCCGGCGTTGTTGTTGACCACGGTCAGGTCCTTCGCACCCTGCGCAATGAGCCCGTCTATCAGTTCGTTCGGGATGCCGGCCGTGCCGAAGCCGCCGATCAGCACGGTTGAGCCGTCCCTGACACCGGCCAGCGCCTCGGCCACCGACCGGGCTGTCTTGTTGATCATGAAACTGTCTCCGTCGGAAAAATCATTCGCCTGAAATTTGTTCTTATGTAGAACAAATGTTCGTATAATGAATTTTAGGAGATTTCCGCACCCATGGCAATTGCTGCATCCCCTTCGGGCCCTGATGGCCGTCCCGGCCCCGCGCCGGGCGACAGTTATGTCCAGTCCTTTGCACGCGGGCTGGAGGTCATCCGCTCCTTCAGCGCGCAATCGCCCCGCCAGACGCTGAGCGAGGTGGCGGCGCGCAGCGGCTTGACCCGCGCCGGTGCGCGGCGCATTTTGCTGACCCTGCAGACGCTCGGTTATGTCGTCAGCGACGGCAAGTTGTTTTCCCTGACCCCGCGCATCCTGGACCTGGGCTTTGCCTACCTGTCGTCCATGCCGATCTGGAACCTGGCCGAACCGGTGATGGAGGGTCTTGCCGGGGAAGTCGGGGAGTCGTGTTCTGCCGCGGTGCTGGAAGGCACGGACATTGTGTATGTGATGCGGGTGGCCACCCACAAGATCATGAGCATCACGCTGGGGGTCGGTTCGCGCCTGCCGGCCTACTGCACGTCCATGGGCCGCGTGTTGCTGGCCGGCTTGCCAGAGGGCGAAGCGCTGGCTTGCCTGAAAGCCTCGGAACTGGCGCCGCTCACCCGCCACACGCTGACGGACCTGGACGCCTTGCGCCAGAAAATTGCGCAGACGCGCAAGCAGGGCTGGTGCCTGGTGAACCAGGAACTCGAAGAAGGCCTGGTGTCCATGGCCGCGCCGATTCACGACCGGCTAGGCAAGACGGTGGCGGCCCTGAACATCAGTGGCCAGGCCAACCGGACCAGTGCCAGGGCCATGCAGGACAGCATGCTGCCGGCCCTGCTGGCCGCCGCGCAAACGATTTCACGCCTGCTCAGCGTTCAACGCACCTGATCGGGCCATGACCCGACGGGCCGTTCAGGACTTGCGGGAACCCATGACCAGCACCACGGCGCCCAGGACAATCGCGCCAATGCTGAGCCACTGGGGCACATTGACCGACTCTTTTTCCTTGACGACCAGTTCGAGCGGGCCGATGTTGGCTTTGGTGGTGTCCTTGGTGAAGCTGAAACCGCCGGTGAAAAAACCGGCCAGGCCGAGCACGATCAGGACAATGCCTGTGATTCTGACTGCATTCATGAAATTCTCCTCGCCGGATGATGGGTATGCCGGCGCGCGCTTGCCGGGATCACGCTGCCGTGCAGGTAATCTAGCCGATAAGACCCTGCAGGGCGCGTAGGACATTGCCGACGGACCTTTTTTGGCGTCCCGGAAACACCACAGCAGCAACAAGCACAGACCCCATGCTACGCTTGACCCATGTTCACGCCTTCACAAGCCGACGTCCGTCGTTTTTTTTGTTCCGTTTACGCCAAAGCCCGCTCCGGGCAAGCACTGGAAGCTATTGAAATCATAGCAAGCCAGTGGATCGACGAGCACCCCGAGTACCACGCCGACTTTGCCGATGCCGATGCAGCGCTGCAGAAGATGTACGACGCTGAAGACGGCAAGACCAACCCCTTCCTTCACCTGTCCATGCACCTGTCGATCAGCGAGCAGTGTTCGATTGACCAGCCGCGCGGCATCCGGCAGGCGGTCGAGCTGCTGACCGCGCGGCGCAATTCGCTGCACGACGCCCACCATGAAGCCATGGACTGCCTGGGCCAGATGGTCTGGGAAAGCCAGCGCGCCGGCCGCCCGCCCGACGGCGCCGCCTACATCGCCTGCGTGCAGCGCCACGCCACAAGAGATTAGCCCCCCCCGTTCGCTCGCTTCGCGTAGCTCTCGAGGCCTTGCAGGCCGCGGCTCGCGAGACGCTTCGCCTCTGTCGCCTGTCCAAAGCTGCTCAAGCAGCTTTGGAGCTGCAGGCTCCAGCCCCTCGGGGCACTGCGCCTGCGGGCCGGCAAAGCCGGACCCGCGGCCCCTGCTTGAAAAAAAAGCCCCGCCGTTGGGTGTCCGGGTAATCGCCCACGAAAAAGCCGCTGATTCAGCGGCTTTTTCGTGGGTGCAAAGTGCGCTTAACGGAACTTGCTCTGCGGAACCACTTTCAGGTCACCCTCGACAGACGCCAGGTAGTTGGCCAACTGCTTGAGCTCAGCGTTGGTGTACTGCTTGGCCATGCCCGCCATGATGGCGTTGCCGCGACCCACGGTTTTGTTGTTTTCCACCTTGTAGGCCTTGAGCGCCACAAACAGGTAGTCGGCATGCTGGCCGCCGAGCTTGGGATAGGACGGATCGATCGGCTTGCTGAAGTCGGCGCCGTGGCAGGACGCGCAATTGGCCTTGCCCAGCAAGGCAGTGACGGCCGGGCTGGGCGTTTTGGCGGTGCGCGCTGCAGCGGCTGCGCCTTCGGTCACGCCATGCTGGGCGTAATACGCGGCCAGATCGGCAATGTCCTGGTCGTTCAGCGACTCGGCGATGCCGCGCATCGTGGGGTGTTTGCGCTCACCCTTTTTATAGGCATGCAGGGCCGCGTCAATGTACTTGGCGCTCTGGCCTGAAATCATGGGGACTTTGTAGACCTCGGGGAAACTGGCCTGGTAACCCTTGATGCCATGGCAGCCAATACACATGGCATTTTTGGTTTCGCCTGCCTTGACATCACCCTTGATGTCCTGGGAATGGGCGGAAACCGTCACAAATGAGACAGCCAGGGCGAATAACGTGGTGAACAGCTTGGTCATTTTGCGCGCACAATCAGGTGAGAATTTGTTATAAAAAACAACCGCTGATTATATCTGTGCCTGCCGCGGCCCGATCCTGCCCCGGCTTAATCACCGCAGATTCACCCATCTTCCTGTCCCTACCTCCTGTCCACCATGAAATTCCAAGGCTCCAAAAACTACGTCGCCACCCAGGACCTGATGCTCGCCGTCAACGCCTCCGCCACTCTGAAAAAGCCCCTGCTGGTCAAGGGCGAGCCCGGCACCGGCAAGACCATGCTGGCCGAGGAAGTGGCCGAAGCCCTGAGCCTGCCGCTGTTGCAGTGGCACATCAAGTCCACCACCAAGGCGCAGCAGGGCCTGTATGAATACGACGCGGTGTCGCGCCTGCGCGACTCGCAGCTCGGCGACGAAAAGGTCAAGGACATCCACAACTACATCATCAAGGGCGTGCTCTGGCAGGCCTTCACTGCGGACGAGCCGGTGGCGCTGCTGATCGACGAGATCGACAAGGCCGACATCGAGTTTCCGAACGACCTTCTGCGTGAGATCGACCGCATGGAGTTCTACTGCTACGAGACACGCGAGCTGATCAAGGCCAAACACCGGCCGCTGGTCTTCATCACCTCGAACAACGAAAAGGAACTGCCCGACGCCTTCTTGCGCCGCTGCTTTTTCCACTACATCAAGTTCCCGGACGCCGACACGATGAAACTGATCGTCGACGTGCACTTCCCCGGCCTCAAGAAGGAACTGCTGGCCGCGGCCATGAAAACCTTCTACGACGTGCGCAACCTGCCCGGCCTGAAGAAAAAGCCGTCCACCAGCGAACTGCTGGACTGGCTCAAGCTGCTGGTGGCCGAAGACATTCCACTGGAAGCGCTGCAAAGCAAGGAAGACAAGGTGGCCGTGCCGCCGCTGGTGGGCGCGCTGCTCAAGAACGAGCAGGACGTCACCTTGTTTGAAAAACTGGTGTTCATGCAACGCCACAACCGCTAGGCGCGGCCATGGCAAGCGACACCCGCAATCTCCTGGTCGAAGGCCTGTCCGACGCCGTCGGTTTTGTCGGCGGCGCGCTACTCGGCTTCTGGCTGGGCCGGCTGTTCGGCCTGGACATTTTTGCCGCCGGTTACGGCAACAGCGCCATAGGCGGCATCGTGCTGGTCGGCCTGGGCGGTGGTCTGGGGCTGCAGATCGCGCGGCGCTGGCGCCGTGCGCAGGCCAAAAAACAGGGCAAAGACACATGAGTTTTGTGCAAGCCGTCATTCTTTCCGGGCGTGGCATCGAGCTGGTGCCGCTGGCGCTGGACCACGAAGCCGGCCTGCGCGCCGCGGCCGCCGACGGTGAACTGTGGAAGCTGCGCGTGACCTCGGTCCCGGAGCCGGACCAGACCCGCACCTACATCGACGACGCGCTCAAGGCCCGCGATGCCGGCCACCGCTTCGCCTTTGCCGTGCGCGACGCCGCCAGCGGCACCGTGCTGGGCAGCACCAGTTACCACGACATCCTGCCGGCCGTGAAACGCGTGGAGATTGGCTACACCTGGTACGCCGCGCGCTGCCAGCGCACCCATGTCAACACCACCTGCAAGCTGCTGATGCTCACCCACGCGTTCGAGGCCCTGGGCTGCCACGTGGTGGGCTGGCGTACCGACAACTTCAACTTCGCCTCGCAGCGCGCCATCGAGCGCCTGGGCGCCAAAAAAGACGGCGTGATCCGCGGCCACGCGCTGCGGCGCGACGGCACGATTCGCGACACGGTGATGTACAGCCTGCGCTCCGGCGAGTGGCCGGAAGTGAAAGCGCAACTCCTGTACCTGCTCGACAAACCACGCGCGCCAAAAGCCTGAAAGGAGTCCTGCCATGTTGATCGACTTCTTCTACACCCTGCGTTCGGCCAAGCTGCCGGTCTCGGTCAAGGAATACCTGATGCTGCTCGAAGCGCTGCAGGCCGGCGTGGTCGGGCCCAACAGCGGCAAGGGGGAGGACGGCGAGATCGGCGAGGGCGCCTACAAGATCGACGACTTCTATTACCTCAGCCGCACCGTGCTGGTGAAGGACGAAAAACACTACGACAAGTTCGACCGCGCCTTTGCGGCCTACTTCAAGGGTGTGGAGATGATTGCCGACTTCACCAAGGACATTCCGCTGGAGTGGCTGCGCAAGAACCTCGAGCTCGAACTCAGCCCCGAAGACAAGGCCAAGATCGAGAAGATGGGCTGGGACGAACTCATGGAAACGCTGAAAAAGCGTTTCGAGGAACAGAAGGAACGCCACGAAGGCGGCAGCAAGTGGATAGGCACGGGCGGCACCTCGCCGTTTGGCGCCAACGGCTTCAACCCGCAGGGCATACGCATCGGCCAGGAAAAAAGCCGCAACAAAAGCGCGGTGAAAGTCTGGGACCAGCGCGCCTACAAGGACTACGACGACACCCAGGAGCTGGGCACGCGCAACATCAAGGTCGCGCTGCGCCGCCTGCGCAAGTTTGCGCGTGAAGGCCATGTCGAGGAACTGGACCTGGACGACACCATCAAGTCCACCGCGGCCAACGCCGGCTGGCTGGACATCAAGATGGTGCCGGAGCGCCACAACAACGTGAAGGTGCTGCTGCTGATGGACGTGGGCGGCACCATGGACGAACACATCAGCCGCGTGGAAGAACTGTTCTCCGCCACCAAGACCGAGTTCAAGCACATCGAGTTCTATTACTTCCACAACTGCGTCTATGACTTCATGTGGAAGAACAACCGCCGCCGCTTCAGCGAGAAGTTTGCGACCTGGGACATCATCCGCAAGTACAACAAGGACTACAAGCTGATCTTTGTGGGCGACGCGACCATGAGCCCGTATGAAATTTTGCAACCGGGGGGCAGCGTCGAATACAACAACGAGGAAGCCGGCGCCGAGTGGATGCAGCGGCTGACCAACGCCTTCCCGAAATTTGTCTGGATCAACCCCGAGCCGCAAGGCGTCTGGCAGTACCGCCAGAGCATCAGCGTGATCCAGCAGCTGGTAAACCAGCGCATGTACCCCTTGACCATCAAGGGGCTGGAAGAGGCGATGCGCCTGCTGTCGAAGTAACGCACGGCCTGAAGCGGCATCGCCATTCAGCGCGTGATTGGCACGGCAGCGTAAAAAGAAAATGGTGCCCTTGGCAGGAATCGGACCTGCGACCTATCCCTTAGGAGGGGATCGCTCTATCCACTGAGCTACAAAGGCACACACACATAGTTTACCAAGGCGGGCGACGCGGCGCCCCCCGATGCAGGCCCCCGGCTTCGTCAGCTGCGGTAATTCCGGGGCGGTACGGTCGACAGGCCGGCCGGCTGTCCATCGGACAGCTTGCAAGGCGCTTCTTTTTTGATAGCTGCTTGCGCCCACCCCATAAGGGCTGGAGAGCCAAAACGCTTATATCAATGACGTTTCGGGCTCATTTCACACCGCAGCGCACCAGCCTCACGACAAAACCTCCGGCCCGAAGGCCAGCCCGTCGAGCTTGTCGGGGTTGCGCATGATGTAGATGTTGGTGGCCTGGCCTTTGTCGTTGTAGGCGAAGGTGATGGCCGCCGCGATTTCGCCGTTCTTGCGCAGCTGGATGGCGCGGCCGCCGTTGATCTCGCAGGGCAGCCATTCGTAGTGGGCCCAGTAGCGGGCCAGTTGCGTCGTCAGCAGGGTGAGCACGCTGCCCTTGCCCTGGAAGATGCCTTCCACCGAGGCGACCTTGCCGCCGCTGTCGGTGCACAGGGCGATGTCGTCCGAGAGCAGGCTGGCGAGCGACCCGGTGCTGCCGGCGGTAATGGCTTCGCGGAATGCGGCGAGCAGGCCGTCCTGCACCTGGGGCGGCGTCACGTGCCGCACCTTGCCCTGGGCAATGCTGATGCTGGCGCGCGAGACCAGCTTGCGGCAGGCAGCTTCTTCCATGTCCAGCATCTCCGCCACTTCGGCGTACGGCGTTTCAAAAATCTCGTGCAGCAGGTAAGCGGCGCGCTCCCTGGGCGTGAGCCGCTCCAGCAGCAGCAAGAAAGCCATGCTCAGCGACGAGGCCAGCATGGCCTGCGTTTCGGGCGTGTCTTCGGTGCGGGTCTGAATCGGTTCTGGCAGCCAGGTGCCGACGTAGTCGACCCGGCTGCGCTGGGCGTCGCGCAGCATGTCGATGCAGTGCCGCGTGCAGAGCGTGGTGAGCCAGGCCGCCGGCGTGGCAATGCCGGCGCGGTCGGCCGCCTGCCATTTGATGAAGACATCCTGCACGGCGTCTTCGGCATCGGCCCGTGAACCGAGGATGCGGTAGGCCAGGCCGAACAAATGCCTGCGCCTTTCTTCAAAGACGGCGGTGGGGTCAATGGTGCTCATGCTGCGCGTCTCGGGTTTACTCAGTGTGCCGAGACCTGGAGGCGATTCCAGAGGTTGATCATGCCGACGGTAGCGGTCAGTGCGCCGATCTGCTTGTCGGTGAAAGAGGCACGTAGCCGGCCGCGCAGGCTGGCGTAGTCGGTCTGGGGGTTGAGCACGGTCAGGGCTTCCGTCCAGGCCAGTGCGGCTTTCTCGGCTTCGCTGAAGTCGCTCACATGCGCCCAGACAACGAGGCGGTCCAGCCTGTCGCTGGTTTCGCCGTCCTGCCGGGCTTCGCGGGTGTGCATCTTGACGCAGAAGGCGCAGCCGTTGATCTGCGAGGCGCGCAGGTGCACCAGGTGGTGAAGTTTTATGTCGAGTCCGTGGCCACCAACGGCTTCACGCACCTTGATCAGGGCGGGGATGACGTCGGGAACGACGAGGTCCAAACGGACGGGGGCGGTATTGGCAGTGGCGGTAGCAGTCATGGTGTTTTCCTTTAGAAACTGGAGGTGACACCGTATTGACGATTGAGCTTTTCAGTTTGTGACGCGGGGCCAGAAAATAAAAAGTCTGAAATGACAGAGATTCAGGCCGGGGGACCGCTGCACACGACGCGCCTGCCTGGCAGGATCGACGTGCCCGTCAGCCATTGCTACGCTTTTCATAGCTGTCTGCGCCCGTGCAACAAGGGCTGCAGCCCAAAAATACTCACAAGCACCAAGTCCCGCGCCGCCAGGCCCTCAATCCCGCTTCGCCCACTCCACAAACTCCGGCGCGTAACCCCTGGACTTCAGAAAGTCGGCCAGGGCGTAACCGGTGCCGGCCGGCCAGCACTTGACGTCTTCGTGGGCATACAGCCGGTAGTCCACCAGCTCCGGGGAGAGTTTCACTTCACCGTGGCCGACGGCGCTGTAGGCAATGATGATCTGGTTCATGCGCTGGAAGTCGTAGACGCCGATCAGTTTGAGGTCGGTCACGTCGAGGCTGGTTTCCTCCTTGATCTCGCGGGTGATGCCGCCTTCGGGTGTTTCGCCGGCCTCCATGAAACCGGTGATCAGCGCGTACATCTTGCCGGACCAGGCGGCGTTGCGCGCCAGCAGGATCTTGCCCTGGTGCTCGATGACCGCGGCCAGCACCGGCACCGGGTTGTTCCAGTGGGTGTAGTCGCAGGCCGGGCAACGCAGGCGCACGGTTTCGCCGCTGTCTTCGAGCTGGGAAATCATCGCCAGCGGGGTGGCGCAACTGGGGCAAAACTTGAATTCCTGGCTCATGCGATTTGTATCCTGTTACTGATATTCAACAATGCCCGTTCCCGGAAGGCAGGTATTGCCGTCCATGAGCCAAAATCTGTCATCCCGGACTCGATCCGGGATCCATGCCACATGACCCACGCCAAGCGTTGAGCCAGCATGGATTGCGGGTCAAGCCCGCAATGACAAGGCATGAGAATCAGGCCGGAAACACGCCGGTCGACAGATAACGGTCGCCGCGGTCGCAGACGATGAACACAATCACCGCGTTCTCGACGGTTTTGGCAATCTCCTGCGCCACCCAGCAGGCGCCGGCGGCCGAGATGCCGGCGAAGATGCCCTCTTCGCGCGCCAGGCGGCGGCACATGTCTTCGGCGTCGAGCTGGCTCACCAGCACGGTGTCGTCGATGTGGCTGGGGTCGTAAATTTTCGGCATGTAGGCCTCGGGCCACTTGCGGATGCCGGGAATGCGCGAGCCTTCGCTCGGCTGTGCGCCGATGATCCTGATTGCCGGGTTTTTCTCTTTCAGGAAACGCGACACGCCAGTGATGGTGCCGGTGGTGCCCATGGCGCTGACGAAGTGCGTGACTTTGCCCGCCGTGTCGGCCCAGATCTCGGGCCCGGTGGTCTCGTAGTGGATGCGCGGGTTGTCCTGGTTGGCAAACTGGTCCAGCACGCGGCCCTTGCCGTCTTTGGCCATCTGGTCGGCCAGATCGCGGGCGTGTTCCATGCCGCCGCTTTTGGGCGTGAGGATCAGCTCGGCGCCAAAGGCCTTCATGGTCTGCGCACGTTCGATCGACAGGTCTTCCGGCATGATCAGCACCATGCGGTAACCCTTGATGGCCGCGGCCATGGCCAGCGCAATGCCGGTGTTGCCGGAGGTGGCCTCGATCAGCGTGTCGCCGGGTTTGATCTCGCCGCGCTCTTCGGCGCGCTTGATCATGGACAGCGCGGGCCGGTCTTTCACCGAGCCGGCGGGGTTGTTGCCTTCGAGCTTGCCGAGGACCACGTTGTGGCGTTGGGTGTTGGCTTGGGACTGGATGCGTTGCAACGCCACCAGGGGCGTTTTGCCAATGGCGTCTTCGATGGTCGGATAATTCATACCCTGCACTGTGCCATAATTTGCCTCTTTGCTTCTTCCAGCCCGGGTGGTGAAATTGGTAGACGCAGGGGACTCAAAATCCCCCGCCGCAAGGCGTGCCGGTTCGATTCCGGCCCCGGGCACCACCTCCTGTGAACTTCGTTGCCTGGTTCTCCCGAACCGGCCCGCCTTTGGGCGAGATTGACGAAGCGCACTTCGTACGCGGGTTCGACTCCGGCCCCGAGCACCAGATACAGGCCCTTCCAGTTCTGGAGGGGCCTTTTTTGTGGGCGCTTGCGCGCAAAAACGCAGAAACACAGATACTGGCGGCCATGACTTCCTCCAGCACTCCCCTGCATCAACTCGACGCCTGGCAAGCCGCCGCCCTGCTCGCGCGCCGCGAACTCCAGGCCGTGGACCTGGTCCGCGCCTGCCTGGACCGGATTGCCGAACGGGAGCCGCAGCTGCAGGCGTTTGTGCAGCTGGGCGCCGACGCCGCGCTGGCAATGGCCCGTGAACTCGATGCCGGGCCGGTGCGTGGCCTGTTGCACGGCCTGCCCTTCGGCGTGAAGGACTTGTTCGACACCTTCGACCTGCCCACCGCTTACGGATCACCCATTTATGCCGGCCAGCAGCCGCTGGCCGATGCGGCGGCCGTGGCGCTGTGCCGTGAAGCCGGCGCGGTGTTGCTCGGCAAAACCGTGACCACCGAGTTGGCCAACATGTTCCCCGGCGCCACGCGCAACCCGCACCACCCGGATCACACGCCGGGCGGCTCGTCGAGCGGTTCGGCCGCCGCCGTGGCCGACGCCATGCTGCCGCTGGCACTGGGCACCCAAACGGCTGGCTCGCTGATACGACCGGCGGCTTTTTGCGGCGTGGTCAGCTACAAGCCCAGCCACAACCGGGTGCCGCGCGGCGGTGTCAAAAGCCTGTCGGAAACGCTGGACACGGTGGGCGGCTTTGCGCGCAGCGTGCGCGACGTGGCGCTGCTCGGCGCGGTGCTGACCGGCGATGCGCGGCTGGCCGACCCCGCCGCGTTTGCGCAAGGAGCCGCGCCGCGCATCGGCTTTTGCCGCACGCCCGAATGGGCGCAGGCCGATGAGGACACGCAGCAGGCCTGGGCCCGGGCCGAAGCCGCGCTGGCCGGCCATGGCGCGCCTGTGGCGCTGCCGCCCGAGCTGTCGGGCCTGGTCGCCGTGCAGAAAGAGGTGCAGGCTTTCGAGACCGCGCGTTCGCTGAGCCATGAGCGCCTGCGGCACCGCGACCAGCTCAGTGCGCCGCTGCAGGCACTGATCGCCACCGGCCTGGCCATCGGTGGTGAGGCCCATGCGCACAACCTGCAGGTGACCGCGCAGGCGCGGCGCCAGGCGCAGGCCCTCTTCGGGCCGCACGACGTGTTGCTGGCGCCCAGCAGCATCGGCGAGGCCCCGGCCGGGCTGGACGGCACCGGCGACCCGCTGTTTTGCCGCACCTGGACACTGCTGGGCCTGCCCTGCGTGCACCTGCCCTTTGCCCGGGGCCGCCACGGGCTGCCGGTGGGCCTGCAACTGGTGGGCGCCCATGGCGACGATCACCGCCTGCTGGCGGCCTCGCACTGGGTACATGCGCGCCTGAGCCGGTAAGCCCTGCCGCCAGGCGCGGGTAACCGCGACTTGACCCCGCGCAATGCCACGGCATTGAAATCGGCGCATTCTCGAGGCGCAGTTTTTTCTGCGGCTTCGGGAGTCCGTCATGCACTCACTTCGTCGTTGGACCCATCCCTTCGTGGCGGCTGTCCTGCTGGCGGCCCTGCCCGCCCAAGCGGCCTCGGCCCAGCCCCCGAACGCCCAGGAAATGATTGCGGCGATGGCCCGGGCCAACGCCGCAGTGGTCGGCGTGCGTGTCATGGTGGACGAGGAGGCGCGGTCGGCCGAGACGCTGGGTCAGCACCGCCGCGGCTCCGGGGTGATGATCGCGCCGGACGGCCTGATCCTGACCATCGGCTACCTGATGCTGGAGGCCGAGCAGATTGAAATCGTCACGCAGGACAACAAGATCCTGCCGGCACGCGCCGTGGCCTATGACCTGGCGACCGGTTTCGGCCTGCTGCGGCCCTTGCTGCCGCTGCGCGCCGGCAGCGGCGTCGGTGCCGCAGTGCTGGGCAGCAGCCAGCCCCTGCAAGCCGGCGAGGCGCTGATGGCCGTGACCGGCCCGCAGGCCAGCGACGACGGCGAGGTCAGCATGACACGGCTGGTCAGCAAGCGCGCGTTTTCGGGCAGCTGGGAATACCACATCGACACGGCCCTGTTCACCAGCCCGCCCCTGCTGGGCAACGCCAACCACAGCGGCGCGCCGCTGTTCAACCAGAAAGGTGAACTGGTGGGCATTGGCTCGCTGCTGGTGTCGGACGCCAGCGGACAGAACCAGCGTCTGCCCGGCAACATGTTTGTGCCGGTGGACCTGCTGCACCCCATCCTGGCCGAAATGCAGCGTTCGGGCACCAGCGCCCAAAGCCGCCGGCCCTGGCTGGGCCTGAATTCGAGCGACCAGGGCGGACGCATCCAGATCGTGCGTGTCAGCAGGGACAGCCCGGCCGAGCTGGCCGGCCTGGAGGCGGGTGACGTGGTGCTGGCGGTGGACGGCAGCAAGGTCGCGACGCTGGCCGATTTCTACAAAAAACTCTGGGACCGGGCCGCACCCGATGCGGAGGTGTCCCTGACCGTGCTGCAGGGCGCCGACGTGAAGACCATTGTGCTGAAAGCGCAGGACCGCCTGCAGACCCTGAAAAAACCTTCCGGCATCTGAGTTTTTCAGGTCAAATCGGCCCTCAGCCCTTTCTGGACAAGCGCCACCAGCTACTGATTTTATAGCGCCTCACGCGCGACGGCTGGCAGCAGCGGCAAGCCAGACCGGGCCGACCCGGGACAGCTCAAGATTGCAAGCTTCCTGCGATTGCCAGCCGGGGAGACGGCACCGCTGCCCGGCGCCGGGCTGGCCGACCTGCAGCGTGGCCATTGGCGGGCTGTTTTCTCCTGAACACCGTGACGGCCTGCTCCAGGTGCTCAGCCTGCTCCTGCAGTGCGGCGGCGGCGGCGGCCGCTTCCTCGACCAATTCGGCGTTCCGCTGCGTCCCCTGGTCCATCTGCGTGATCGCCTGGTTGATCTGCTCGATACCTTGCGTCTGCTCCTGGCTGGCCGCGGTGATCTCGGCCATGATGTCGGTCACACGTTTGACGCTGCCCACAATCTCGTCCATGGTCTTGCCGGCCTCGGCCACCTGTTTGCTGCCTTCTTCAACCTTGCTCACCGAGTCGCCGATCAGGGTCTTGATCTCCTTGGCCGCTGCCGCGCTTCTCTGCGCCAGGCTTCGCACTTCAGCGGCCACCACGGCAAAGCCGCGACCCTGCTCACCGGCACGCGCCGCTTCGACCGCTGCGTTGAGCGCAAGAATATTGGTCTGGAAGGCAATGCCGTCGATCACGCCGATGATGTCGACGATCCTGCGAGACGAGGTGTTGATCGCACCCATGGTGCCCACCACCTCGGAAACGACGCTGCCCCCGCGCACCGCCACGCCGGCGGCAGACACCGCCAGCTGGTTGGCCTGGCGGGCGTTGTCGGCGTTTTGCTTGACGGTGCTGGTCAGCTCCTCCATGGCGGCAGCGGTCTGCTCCAGGGAACTGGCCTGCTGTTCGGTGCGTGCCGACAGGTCCATGTTGCCCGCGGCGATCTGGGCGGCGGCGGTGACCACGCCGCCGGAGTTGGCCGCGATGTCTGCGACGATCGCCGTCAGATTGGCGCTCATCTGGTTCAGGGCGCGCAACAGGGGTTTGGCCTCGTCAGCCGGCTGGATCTCGAACTTCATGAGTTCGCCGCTGGCAATGCCCTGGGCCACGTGAACGGCCTTGTGCAACGGACGAAACACCGAACGCACCAGAAAATAGCCCAGCCCCGCCCACGCCATGGCTGAAGCCACCGCCACCGCGGCAAATGCGTCGGGCAGCCTGCCGGCCTCGCCGGCCGCCGCAACAAGCCGGCTGATTTCGCGCCAGCCCAGGACGCCCAGCACCAGCGTCAGCACGGTTGCCAGGGCGGTGACCCAGACTATCCTCTGCTGGATGGGAATTCTTCGCACGCTGGCCAGGGGGCTGCGCCAGACCGGCGAAATCACCTCGCCATGCTGGATCGTCAACCCGCCGGCATGCCCCTCCCTGATATTTCTGTAGATCTGCTCGGCCTGGGCCACCTGGGCGGCTTCGGGCTTGCTGCGCACCGACATGTAACCCAGGACCTGGCCGTGGCTGCGTATGGGCGTGACGTTCGCCTGCACCCAATAGAAGTCACCGTTTTTGCGCCGGTTCTTGACCAGGCCCGTCCACGGGGAACCCTGCCCCAGGGTCTCCCACATGTCGGAGAAAGCTTCAGGCGGCATGTCGGGATGCCGCACGATGTTGTGGGCTTGACCCATGAGTTCGTCGTTCGCATAACCGCTGGCCTCGACAAACGCGGGATTGGCGTAAGTGATACGTCCCTTGAGGTCGGTGCGGGAGACCAGTGAGACGTCCTCCGCCAGTTCATAAGCAATGTTTGTAGTTGGCAGATTGAGACGCATGGCGGGTGAAAAGCTTCCTTTGAGGCGTTGAAGGTGTCAATACGACCGAATCTCCCATCTAACGGCAGATCCGGCGAAAAACTTTAATAAACGCCTGCCAACGCATCCCGCCAAGGGCGCTGGCGGCAAGCCAGCAGACCCACTTGCCACTCACCGCTCACCGCTCACCGCAGAATTCAAGGGCGCAGGCCATCCGCTACGGTCGGGTAATGCAGCCGCAGGCCCAGCTCCCGCTTCAGCCGCGTGTTGGCTAGCCGGCGCGACTCGCTCATGAAGCTCAGCAGCATCAACGGCAATTCGTCCTGCGCGGTGCTGCGTGCCACCCGCGGCGGGCGCGGCAGGCTGTACAGGTCGGCGGCGAGGTCGAAGTAGTCGCCCATCTTCAGCTCGGTGTCGTCGCTGGCATTGGTGATGCGCTGGGGTTTGCCGCGCCACAGAGCCGCCACGCAGGCACGCGCCAGGTCGTCGGCATGAATGTGGTTGGTGAACACATCGTCCGCTGGCGCCAGCACCGGCGTGCCCTTGAGCAGACGGCCGTGCGGCGTGCCGCCCTCGCGGTCGGGGGCGTAGATGCCCGGAATGCGCAACGTGTGCACCCGCACTCCGCTGGACCGGCCAAAAAAGCGCAGCTGGGTCTCGGCATCAACACGGCGCCACGCGCGCGGCGTGTGCGGGTTCACGGCGCGCGTTTCACTTGCCCACTCCCCCTGGCAATCGCCGTACACGCCGCTGGTCGAGCCATACACCACCGCTTGCGGCAGGCCGCGCAGGCGCATGGCCCGCAGCAGGGCCAGCGTGCGCGGGTCGCGGCGCCAGTCGGGCAGGTTCTCTCCGGGCGGCGGGGCCAGGTGGACCACGCGGGTGGCCAGCCCGGCCAGCCGCCGCAGGGTGGCGCTCTGATCCAGGTTACCGGCCAGCGGCGTGATGTGTTGGGCACGCAGTTCAGGGCTGCGTTCGGGCGACGAGCTCAGGGCCAGCAGCCGCACACGCGGCGCCAGCTGGCGTGCCACACGCAGGCCGACGTCGCCGCAGCCGATGATCAGAATACGCTGGCGGCGAAAGCGCGAAGGCAGGGCGCCGAGGGGACTTTGGTTTGAGGGCAAAATTGGGGAATCTGCTGAAAACAGCCAGAGTTATAAAAACAGGATTACGTCAGAGGATAACCAGTATGACTTTCAACGTCACCGTGCTGCCCAGCGGCCGTTCGTTCACCGCCAACCCCGACGAAGCGCTGCTGGCCGCGGCCATCCGCCAGGGCATAGGCATGCCTTATGGCTGCAAGGACGGCGCCTGCGGTTCCTGCAAGTGCAAAAAGATCGAAGGCACGGTCGTGCACGGCCCGCACCAGCTCAAGGCACTGTCGCACGAGGAAGAAGCCGCGGGGTTCATCCTGACCTGCTGCGGCGTGGCGCAGACCGACGTGGTGCTGGAGTCGCGCCAGGTCACCGACGAAAGCGCCTTCCCGATCAAGAAAATGCCGGCCCGCGTGAGCAGCCTGGCACGCGCCTCGCACGACGTGATCGTGATCCGCCTGCAGTTGCCGGCCAGCGATGTGTTCAAGTACCACGCTGGCCAGTACGTGGAGTTTTTGCTGCGCGACGGCGACCGCCGCAGCTACTCCATGGCCAATGCGCCGCACACGCAGCTGGACAACCCCGGCATCGAGCTGCACATCCGCCACATGCCGGGCGGCAAGTTCACCGAGCAGGTGTTCGGCACCATGAAGGAAAAAGACATCCTGCGCATCGAAGGGCCTTACGGCAGCTTCTTCCTGCGCGAAGACAGCGACAAGCCCATGGTGCTGCTGGCCTCGGGCACGGGCTTTGCGCCCATCAAGGCGTTGATCGAACACATGCAGTTCAAGGGCATCACCCGGCCCGCCGTGCTGTACTGGGGCGGCCGCCGCCCGGCCGACCTGTACATGAACGACTGGGTGCTGGCCAAGGTCGCAGAGATGCCGAACCTGAGCTATGTGCCGGTGATCTCCAACGCACTGCCGGAAGACAACTGGACCGGCCGCACCGGCTTCGTGCACAAGTCAGTGCTGGAAGACTTCCCGGACCTCTCGGGCCACCAGGTCTATGCCTGCGGCGCGCCCATCGTGGTCGACTCGGCCCGCGCAGACTACAGCGCGATCGGCGGTTTGCCTGCTGAAGAGTTTTATGCGGATTCGTTTACCACTGAGGCGGACAAGGCCAAAGCGCTGGCGTGAATTTTTGCGCTGCTTGCGTCACGCTGCGCCTTCAGTCTGCTCTGGACAGTAGGACGGACTCCCCACTCCCACCCCTATCCCCTGCCCTCGCCCCGCTGGGCGATGGAGGGGGACTTCATTTGGCCGTGTGTGCTGCAAGCGCGTGCAAACATGACGGTCCCGTGGTCCGACCTGACGCGCTGCGCGCGTCAGGTCTCCCCGCATCCGATCCCGAACCCGCATTTTTTCCCTACCCGTCGGGCTGGGCCGAGCAGCGCAGACGGAGGCGGGATCAGGGCGGCAGTTGTCCGAGCGCAGCGAGTTCTGCCGACCCCCGCCGGAGTCGAGTAGCGCAGGTTGCCCCGGAGCGCAGCGCAGGGGACCCAGACCATCGGGTCGCCTTTTTCTTTGCTTACTTTCTTTTTGGCGACGCAAAAAGAAAGTAAGTTGCCGCCGGGCAACCCCCGGCTTGCCGGCACACCTCAAAGCGCGAGTTAGCACACATGGATCCCGGATCAAGTCCGGGATGACAAGCCACAGAAAATATTCGCTATAAATTCAATAGCTGTCTACGCCCGTCGCATAAGGGCCAGAGCCTCAAAAGGCTCAAGAAAATCAATCCACCCGAGCCCCGGAAGCCTTCACCACCTTCTCATACTTGGCCAGCTCGCTTTTCATGAAAGCGCCAAACTGTTCCGGCGAACTCGCCACCGGTTCGGCCAGCAGCGCGGCAAAACGGGCTTTGGCTTCCGGCGAGTTCAGCGCGGCCACAAAGGCCTGGTTCAGTTTGACGATCACGTCTTTCGGGGTCGCGGCCGGGGCCACCAGGCCCCACCAGGTGTCGATGGCAAAACCCTTGAGCGTTTCGGCCACAGCCGGCACCTCGGGCAGCGCTGCGCTGCGTTTTTCGGTGGTCACGGCCAGCGCCTTGAGTTTGCCGGCCTTGATGTTGGCGGAGGCGGTCGCGAGGTTGTCGAAGTTGAAATCGACCTGGCCACTGAGCAGCGCCAGTTGCGCCGGGTTGCCGCCGTTGTAGGGAATGTGCAGCGCAAAAATGCCGGCGTCCTTTTTGAACATTTCCCCGGCCAGGTGGCCGGCACTGCCATTGCCACCGCTACCATAGTTGAGCTTGGCCGGATTGGCTTTGGCGTAGGCGATCAGGTCGGCCAGGGTGTGGATGTTCAGGCGTCTGGCGGTGTCGGCGTTCATGACCAGCACGTTCGGCACGCGCAGCATCTGCGTGATGGGCGCAAAGTCGGTGGCTGCGTTGTAGGGCATCTTGCTGTAAAGCCAGGGGTTGATGGCGTGGGTGGCCACGGCGGCAATGCCGATGGTCAGGCCGTCAGGCGCGGCTTTGGCCACCAGATCGGCGCCGATGTTGCCGCCGCCACCGGGGCGGTTTTCAATGATCACGGTGCCCAGCGAGTCCTTGACGCGTTCGGCCATGAGACGCGCGGTGACGTCGATCGGACCGCCGGGTGCGTACGGCACGATGATGCGCATGACCTTGGGCTGGGCCGTGGCGAGGGTGGACGACAGGGCCAGCACGGCGATGGAGGCCGCCGCCAGCGCACGGGCCGCGAAACAGGGGAAAAAGGAGAGAGAGGAGGTTTTCATGGCCCTGATTGTGGCAAAACCGGGAGCCCGGGTCACCGTGGGATTCCCTAGGGCCGGCACGGCGGTGCGCCCGACCTCCCACAAACGCGGGATGCCCCGAATGCGCAGCGCTGGCTAACATGGCCGGCACCTATCCCCTGGAGTTGCCATGCCCCGTTTTTCCCTTCGTGCCTCGCGTTTTTACCTGCTGGCTCTTGCCTGTCTGGGCGTGGGTCCCGCGCTCGCGCTCGACCTGCCGAACCCTGCCGAGCCCGAAGCACAGGCGCTGGTCAAGCGTTTCCAGGCCGACTACGCCCGCATCAAGGCCGACCCCAACTTTTTCAAGCCACCGGCCGCGCCCATGGCCATGCCTTGTGAAGTTCCCCAGCGTGACCTGTACCAGCCGCTCGGACTTTTCATGGCGATTCCGGAAGAGGCCGAGAAGATCCGGCTGATGTCGCGAAAACAGCTGCGCGACATGGGCATGGACCCGGACACCGCCGCCAAGCCCATGCAGTACAGCAACATCCGCATCACGCCGCTCAAGGCGGCCTGCAAGGACGGCAAGCTCGAGGGCGACACCGATTTCCTGGTGCAGTTCGACACCCTGATGGAAAACGTCAACAACATGGACCTCGGCACCAGGAAGGTGAAGATGACCATGAAGATGGGGACGCAGCAGGCCAGCCGCTATTTCCTGACTTTCAAGGACGGCAAGGTCCAGGACGGAGACCGCTACCACGCCAACCAGTTGTCCATGCGTAACGAGACCCTGTACGACGATGCGCAAATGGCCCAGACCATGGCCAAAACAAAAATTCCGGATGCGCCCGAGCCACAGGTTTCGCTGTATTACATGAATTTCAGCTCCGGGCAAATGGCTACTTTCACCGTGAGCATGGCGCCCAAAATCACCGGCGGGCTGTTTGGTGTCAACACCAGCTTCCAGCAGCAGCTGGACAGCCATTTCACGTCCGGCATGAGCGGGCCTGTCAACAAAATGGTCATGTACAAGAACGACAAGTTTTTCATGACCAGCGAGACGCCCATGAAAAACGGCACGTACCACGGCGAGCAAGTGCAGGTGCAGGAGAACTACCTGAAGGCATCGGGCATGCGGCTGGACCAGATGCCCGGCATGGAGAAAGCCCGGCTGGTGACTGTCAATGGCGTGGAAATGCTGGAAACCCGCAACTGCTTTATTGCAGGCGTGTTGACCAAAGCCCAGACCTGTCCCAAGGACTGAGGGGATGCGGGCTTCCTCTTCACGCCGCGCCATGGCGCTGGCCACGCTGGTGGCTGCATTGGCGCCGGCCGTCCATGCGCTGGACATCTCCAATGCCGACTTTTACCGCTGTGTGCAGGGCGACTGCCGCAACGGCCAGGGAACGGTGCACGACATGTACCAGAACCAGATGCTCGAAGGCGTCTGGCAAAACAGCAAGACCATTCCCGGCCAGCGTTACCTGGTCAGCCATCCGCTGACCAAGGGCAAGAAGTACGAGCAGTTCTACGGCGCGGACGGCCTGATGGACCGCGGCAGCCAGATACGCGGTTTTGGCGCCATGAACATCGTGCCGGTGTTCACCGGCAGCTTCGGACGCCTGGACCACGCCTTCATGCGGGCGCGGCTGGCGGTGCCCTACGAGGGTGTGTATGCCCTGGGCAACGGCATCGAATTCCGCGGTCGCTTCGACTACATGCCGGCCAAGGGGATGGAGGCAGGACGCATCACCATGGGCCACATCATCTTTTACGGTGACAAGGTGGATCTGGAAGACAACAGCAAGGAAACCGGCCTGTTTGTCAGCAATTCGGCAGTAGTCGGCGGTGGCGTGGTGATGTTCATGCCGGCGCGGCCCGACTACATGGCCCTGCTGCAGCAGCAGTACCACCGCGACCTGCAGATTGCCGTGGGTGATTTCAAGCAGCAGGAAAGTGAAAAAGCCTGGCGCACGGCTTTTGCGATTCTGGGCCAGGTAGCCTTGACGATGGCGGGCTCTTCAGGCGGTGGTGGCGGAAGTTCAGGCAACCGTTTTGCCATGGACCTGGTCAGCGGCCTGATGAAAAGCGCCACCGCCCCGGAAGGTTCGGCCGGCACATCGGCCAATACCGACCCATCGACCCGCCTGATTCAACTGGTGACCGGTGCGGCGCTCGGCAAGGTGACGGGTGACAGTGGCTTGTCGAACAGTCTGGCCCAGGCGGTGGCGACCGGGATTGAAAAGTCGAACGCGGCGGGAAAATAAAGCTGTATCGCATACAAAAATCAGGCCCGGGAAGGCTCTGATTTTGCTACTGATTCAATAGCTGCTGGCGCCCGTCGTGCAAGGTCTTGAAGCCAAAACTCCTTGAAGAATCACTCCCCCAGATAAGCCGCTCTCACCCGCGGATCGTTGAGCAGTTCCTTCGCCTCGCCGTTCATCGTGACCAGGCCCGACTCCATGACATAACCGCGGTCGGCAATGCCCAGGGCCCGGCTGGCGTTCTGTTCGACCAGCAGCACGGTGACGCCCTGCGCCGACACGTCCCTGACGACTTCGAAAATCTTGTCGACCATGATGGGGGACAGGCCCATGGACGGCTCGTCGAGCAGCAAGACGCGGGGACGGCTCATGAGCGCACGCCCCATGGCCAGCATCTGCTGCTCGCCGCCGGACATGGTGCCGGCGAGCTGGTCCTTGCGTTCGCGCAGGCGTGGAAACAGCGCAAACATCTTCTCCATGTCGGCGGCGATCTCGGGCTTGTCGTTGCGGATGTAGGCGCCCATCTGCAGGTTTTCGGTGATGGTCATGCGGGTGAACACGCCGCGGCCTTCGGGCACCATGGCCAGGCCTTCCTTGACCAGGTCCCAGGCGCCCTGGCCCTTGATGCTTTTGCCCAGGTATTCGATGTCGCCGCCCAGCAGCGGCAGCGTGCCGGTGATGGCTTTCATGGTGGTGGTCTTGCCAGCGCCGTTGGAGCCGATCAGCGTGACCAGTTCACCCTCCTTGACTTCGAAATCGACGCCCTTGACCGCCTGGATGCCGCCATAGGCCACTTTGAGGCCGGTGACTTTGAGCAGGGTGGTATGACTTGTGGTGGCCATGTTCTTGATTTCCTTCAATGACCTGTGCCCAGATAGGCGGTGATCACTTTTTCATTTTTCTGCACCTCGGAAGGCGGGCCTTCGGCAATCTGCTTGCCGTAATCGAGGACGGTGACGCGGTCGCAGAGGCCCATGACGAGCTTGACGTCGTGCTCGATCAGCAAGATGGTGCGGTTGTCCTTGCGGATCTGATCGATCAGCTCGCGCAGCTGCACCTTCTCGGTGGCGTTCATGCCGGCGGCGGGTTCGTCCAGCGCAATCAGCTGCGGGTCGGTCGCCAGTGCCCGCGCGATCTCGAGGCGGCGCTGGTCGCCGTAACTCAGCGTGCGTGCCTTGTAGTCCGCGTATTTGCCGATGCCCACGTAGTCGAGCAGCTCCTGCGCGCGTTTGGAGATGGCCGCTTCCTCGGCCTTGAAACCCGGCGTGCGAAACACCGCGCCGATCAGGCCCGATTTGGTGCGTATGTGCCGCCCCACCATGACGTTTTCCAGCGCCGTCATGTCGGCAAACAGGCGGATGTTCTGGAAGGTGCGCGCAATGCCGGCCTTGGCCACTTCGTGCACGGCCGACGGCTTGTAGGGCTTGCCGGCCAGCTCGAAGGTGCCGCTGTCGGGCGTATACAGCCCGGTCAGCACATTGAAGAAGGTGGTTTTGCCGGCGCCGTTGGGGCCGATCAGGCCGTAGACCTGGCCGCGTTCGATGTGGATGCCGACATCGCTGAGGGCCTGCAGACCGCCGAACCGTTTGGAGACGCCGGAGACTTTGAGAATGGTTTCGCTCATGGCCTTGCCCCTATTTGCCGTTGCCGGTGTTGACCAGCGATTTGCCATGGTCGGGCGCCGGCCACAGGCCGCGCGGCCTGGACAGCATGATGGTGATCATGGCCAGCGCAATCAGCAGCTGGCGCAGGATGGCGGAGTCGAGGCGGCCGCCCGTCATGGCCTGCAGCGGCCCGGCCACGTGGCGCAGCACTTCCGGCAGCGCGGCCAGCAGCAACGCGCCGAGAATGACCCCCGGCAGATGACCGATGCCGCCCAGCACCACCATGGCCACAATCATGACCGACTCCATCAGGCTGAAGGACTCCGGCGAGACAAAACCCTGGAAGGCGGCAAACATGGAGCCGGACACGCCGCCGAACGTGGCGCCCATGCCGAAGGCCAGCAGCTTGAGGTTGCGGGTGTTGATGCCCATGGCCTTGGCGGCAATTTCGTCTTCGCGAATCGCCATCCAGGCGCGGCCGATGCGCGAATTCTCGAGGCGGTGGCAAATGACCACCGACACAATCACGAGCACCAGGAAGAGGTAGTAATACATCGACACCGAGGTGAACTCGATGCCGAAGAATTCATGCGTCTTGCCCAAGTCGAACCCGAAGAACTTCATCGAGTCGATCTGGCTGATGCCCTTGGGCCCGTTGGTCAGGTTGATGGGACGGTCCAGGTTGTTCAGGAACACGCGGATGATTTCGCCAAAACCCAGCGTGACGATGGCCAGGTAATCGCCGCGCAGCTTCAGCGTGGGGGCACCCAGAACCACGCCGAAGAGACCCGCGAGGGCCGCCGCCATCGGAATGATGGCCCAGATCGGCAGGTGCAGGCCGTTCGGGAAAGCCGCCTTCACCGCGGGAAAGGCATCGGCCAGGTGCGGCGAGCCCAGCAGCGCAAACAGGTAGGCGCCGACGGCAAAGAAAGCGACGTAGCCGAGATCGAGCAGGCCGGCGTAACCCACCACGATGTTCAGGCCCAGGGCCAGCAGGACATACAGCAGGGCCATGTCGACAATGCGCACCCAGGCGTTGCCACCCTGCTGCAGGATCAGGGGCAGCACCAGCAGTGCCGCCGCGACGATGAGAAAAGTGGCGATTTTTTTGGTTTTCATCGAAGTTCTCCTAGGCCCTGTCCGCCACACGTTCCCCGAGCAGCCCTGAAGGCCGCAGCGTGAGCACGAAAATAAGCACGATGAAGGCGAAGATGTCCGAGTACTGGCTGCCCAGCACACCGCCGGTCAACGGGCCGATGTAGCCAGCGCCAATGGCCTCGATCAGTCCGAGCAGAATGCCGCCCAGCACCGCACCGCCGAGGTTGCCGATGCCGCCGAACACGGCGGCGGTGAAGGCCTTGAGGCCGGGCAAAAAGCCCATGGTGTGCTGCACCGTGCCGTAATTGGACGCATACATCACGCCGGCCAGCGCCGCGAGCACGGCGCCGATGATGAAGGTCGCCGAGATGACGGTGTCAGGCTTGACCCCCATCAGGGCGGCCACGCGCGGGTTCTCGGCGGTCGCGCGCATGGCCCGGCCGAGGCGCGTGTAGTTGACCAGGTACATCAGGATGGACAGCGAGACGGCGGTAGCGCCCAGGATGAAGATCTGCGTGACGGTGATCACCGCGCCACCAATCTGCAGCGGCTCGGACGGTAGCAGGGTCGGGTAAGGCTTGTAGTTGGGCTTCCAGATGATCATGGCCAGGGTCTGCAGCAGGATGGACATGCCGATGGCGGTGATCAGCGGTGCCAGCTTGGGCGAATTGCGCAGCGGCCGGTAGGCAACTTTTTCAATCGCAAAATTGAGCGCACCACACACCACGAACGCGATCAGCAGTGAAATCACCAGGATGACCCAGCCCGGCGTCCCCGGCATGGCTTCCTGCATCCAGACGATGATGGTCCAGCTCGTCAGCGCGCCCACCATCAGCACCTCGCCGTGCGCGAAGTTGATCAGGTTGATGATGCCGTACACCATGGTGTAGCCCAGGGCGACCAGGGCATACATGCTGCCCAGCACCAGCCCGTTGATGATCTGCTGAAGCAAAACTTCCATAACTCACTCTCCCGATTGGTTGAAATTGTCAACTCCGCCTGGCGGCCACGAACCCCCGGGATCACCGTGAGGACGCGTGAGTTAACAAAAAGCCCGCCTATCAACACCAGATAACAACTGGATTGGGTGGCGAGCTAATCCGCAAATTGTAGCCATGCGTCTCTAGCGAGAAACGGGCCAGCAAGCCGGTTTTCGCGGGGTTTACCCTTGAGAAACCGTATTTATCGAACCGAATCAGGCTTTATCAGCAGGTTTTGTTTTTCATTAGTTTTTCTGCTTGTTCATCAGCTTCAACTCATTCAACTTATCGGCAATCCTGATCTCCAGACCCCGGTTCACCGGGCGGTAAAACACCGGCACCGGCATGCCGTCGGGGAAGTAGCTTTCGCCGGCGGCAAAACCGCCCTCCTCGTCATGGGCATAGCGGTAGTTTTTGCCGTAATCCAGCTCTTTCATGAGCTGGGTGGGCGCATTGCGCAAGTGCAGCGGCACCGGCCGGCTACCGTCCTTTTTCACGAGTGCCTTGGCCTCGTTGAAGGCCTTGTACACCGCATTGGACTTGGGGGCGATGGCCAGATAGACCACACATTCGGCCAGCGCCAGCTCGCCCTCGGGCGAACCCAGGCGCTCGTAGACCTCGGCGGCGTCCAGCGCCAGCCGCAGCGCACGCGGGTCGGCCAGGCCGATGTCTTCGCTGGCCATGCGGATCAGGCGCCGCGCCATGTATTTGGGCTCGGCACCGCCGTCGAGCATGCGCACCAGCCAGTACAGCGCGGCATCGGGGTCGGAGCCGCGCACCGACTTGTGCAGCGCCGAGATCGTGTCGTAAAACTGCTCGCCGCCCTTGTCGTAGCGGCGCATGCGTTCGCCCAGCACCTTGAGCAGCCAGGCCGCCGTGACCTCCAGGCTGCCGCCCTTTTTTTCGCGCTGGGCCGCCACGTTGAGCGACTCCAGCGTGTTGAGCAGGCGGCGGGCATCGCCGTCGGCATAGGCCACAAGCTGGTCGGCGGCGTCAGGCGCTATGTTTTTGATAGCTGGCAGCGCTTTCTCGGCAAGGACCCTGGCGATGATTTGCTTGAGATCTTCTTCCCCCAGGGGCTGGAGCACATACACCGCCGCGCGTGACAACAAGGCCGAGTTGACTTCGAACGAGGGGTTCTCGGTGGTCGCACCGATGAAGGTGAACAGGCCACTTTCCACATGCGGCAGGAACGCATCCTGCTGGCTCTTGTTGAAGCGGTGCACCTCGTCGACAAACACGATGGTGCGTTTTCCGCCCTGCCCCTGCCAGATGCTGGCCTGCTCGACCGCTTCACGGATTTCCTTGACACCGCCCAGCACGGCCGAGATGGTGATGAAGTGGGCGTCGAAACTGCTGGCCATCAGGCGCGCGATGGTGGTCTTGCCGACGCCGGGCGGGCCCCAGAGGATGCAGCTGTGGGGCTGGCCCGATTCAAAGGCAATGCGCAGCGGCATGTCTTCGCCGAGCAGGTGCTGCTGGCCTATCACCTCACCGAGGTTTTTCGGACGCAGGCGCTCGGCCAGCGGGGCCATGGCCCGGGCATCCGCGTCCTGCCCGAAAGGGGTCCCGTCGAGAGCGGCCATGTATCTTCTTCTGTTTTTTTATTGGCGAATCACGTCCGCGCCGGCAGGAGGCTTGAACTGGAATCCGCTGGCATTCAGGGCCGGGTTGACCTCGAACTGGCTGAAGGTCATCACCGAACGCTGGCCGAAGCTGTCGAGGATTTCCAGCACCGCCAGCTCACTGCCCTTGCCGGTGTTCCGGAAACCAACGGTGATGTTTTGCACCTGGCCGTCCTTGGTCCTGGGTGTGGCCTGCACCCACTCCAGACCGTTTTTGTCGGGTTGCGGCACCAGGGTGAAATCGGCCTGCAGCGCCTTGATGTCTGCCGCAGCCGCGATCACGGCCGCGGGCGTGCCGCTGAGCACCTGCGTGAGCTTGCGGGCGGTCACCTGGTTGAGGTCCACGTCGTGCAGCCACAGGGTCTGCCCGTCGGACACGATGCTTTGCTCAAACGGCTTTTTGTAGACAAACTTGAACCGGTTGGGCCGCAAGAATTCAAAGCCCCCGCTGGAGGTTTTGGTCTTGGCGGTCTGCCCTTCGCGTGCCGGGCTGGTCACCACCTGGGTGAAAACGGCGCGTCCGCTTCTGGTGTTCTTGACAAAAGCCTCCAGGCTTTCCAGGCCGCTGGCGGTGCTCACTTGCGCGCTGGCAGCGATGGCAAAAACGGCCAAAGACGTCGCCAGTGCGGCCCGGAATGCGCCGACCAGAGGACGGCGGGCGGCAACGGCAGCGGGAAATGAGAGCAAATGGGTCATGGCAAATGGAGGGGTAAGCCCCGTTGGGTGAACAGTGCTTGTGGGACTCAAGCGGCGGGCATTGGTTGCCTGAACAATGTATCGCCCCGGTAAATGCCCCGCTGTCGTCATTCGGCGCGTGCGGGCACCAGAATTTCGCGCTGTCCGCTGCCCGACATGGCGCTGATCATGCCCGCTTTCTCCATTTCTTCGAGCATGCGGGCAGCCCGGTTGTAACCGATCTTGAGGTGGCGCTGCACCAGCGAGATCGAAGCCTTGCGGTTTTTCAGCACGATTTCGACCGCCTGGTCGTACATCGGGTCCTTGTCGCCCTCGCTGCCGCCGTTGCCGTCGCCCAGCATGTCGCCCTCGCCGTCAACCGTGCCGCCTTCGAGCACGCCGTCGATGTAGTTGGGCTCGCCCTGCTGCTTCAGGTAGGCGACGACGCGGTGCACCTCGTCGTCGCTGACGAACGCGCCATGCACGCGAACCGGAAAACCGGTGCCGCTGGGCATGTACAGCATGTCGCCCATGCCCAGCAGGGCCTCCGCGCCCATCTGGTCGAGGATGGTGCGGCTGTCGATCTTGCTGCTGACCTGGAAGGACAGCCGCGTGGGAATGTTGGCCTTGATCAGGCCGGTGATCACGTCCACGCTGGGGCGCTGGGTAGCCAGCACCAGGTGGATGCCGGCGGCGCGCGCCTTTTGCGCCAGCCGGGCGATCAGCTCCTCGATCTTCTTGCCGACCACCATCATCAGGTCGGCCAGCTCGTCGATGACGACCACGATGTAGGGCAGGCGTTCCAGTGGCTCGGGCTGCTCGGGCGTGAGGCTGAAAGGGTTGTAGATGAACTCGCCGCGCGCCTTGGCCTCGTCGATCTTGACGTTGTAGCCGGCCAGGTTGCGCACACCCATCTTGCTCATCAGCTTGTAGCGCTTTTCCATTTCGGCCACACACCAGTTCAGGCCGTGCGCGGCCTGGCGCATGTCGGTGACCACCGGTGCCAGCAGGTGCGGAATGCCTTCGTAGACACTCATCTCCAGCATCTTCGGGTCGATCAGCAACAGGCGCACATCGCGCGCGTCAGCCTTGTAGAGCAGGCTCAGGATCATCGCATTGATACCCACCGACTTGCCCGAGCCGGTGGTGCCCGCCACCAGGCAGTGCGGCATCTTGGCGAGGTCGGCCACCACCGGCGCGCCGCTGATGTCCTTGCCCAAGCCAATCGTCAGCATGGACTTGGCTTCGTTGTACACCTGCGAGCCCAGAATTTCGCTGAGCTTGATGGACTGGCGTTTGGCGTTGGGCAGTTCCAGCGCCATGTAGTTCTTGCCGGGAATGGTCTCGATCACACGAATCGACACGAGACTCAGCGCGCGCGCCAGATCCTTGGCCAGATTGACGATTTGCGCACCCTTGACGCCGGTGGCCGGCTCGATCTCGTAACGCGTGATGACCGGGCCCGGCGCGGCCGCCACGACACGCACCTCGACACCAAAGTCCTTGAGCTTTTTCTCGATCAGCCGCGAGGTCATCTCCAGCGTTTCTGGCGCCACGGTTTCCTGACGTATCAGCGCGCCGTCGAGCAGGTCCACCTGCGGCAGCTTGGAGTCGGGCATCTCGCTGAACAGCGGTTTTTGGCGTTCCTTGGCCACCCGCTCGCTTTTGGGGATCTCGACCAGCGTCGGCTCGATCAGCACCGGCACCGGATGATGTTCCTCGATCTCGATGCGTTCTTCGTGCAGGATTTCCTCCCGCTCGCGGGCGGCAACGCGGCCCACGGCGAGATCCTCGGCAATCTCGCGCTTTTCGCGGCGCGATTCGATCAGCTCGTCAATCCAGGCGCCTATGCGCTGGGCCGTATGGGCCCAGGAAAAAGCAAACACCACCGACACCGCAATCACCCCAACCGCAATCCAGACCAGGCCGGAGCCGGTAAAACCCAGCCACTTCACGCTGGCAGGACCCGCCAGATAGCCCAGGATGCCGCCCGCATGGCCGGGCAACCTGACTTCAAAGCGGTACAGCCGCGACCATTCGAGCGCCGTGCTGGCCAGCAACAGCAGCGCCAGGCAGGCCCAGAACCTGACCCGGTCCAACGCCGTGCTGGAAGCCGGCTGGCTGCGCAGGCCGCGCGCCAGCGAACCCAGCCAGGCTCGAACGCCCGCAGCCAGTGCCCACCAGACGGAAAAACCAAACAGGAAATAGCTGGCATCGGCCAGGTGCGCGCCCAGGCGCCCGCCCCAATTGCGGGTGACGGCTTCGCCGGCCTTGAGCGCGCTGGCCGCTTCGCTGCTGCCCGTGGTGGACCATGCCGCATCCAGCGGCGAATAGCTGATCAGCGCTCCGAGCCAGAAGACCAGCGCGAGCAGCCCCAGGATCAGGCTGACTTCATGCGCAAAGCGTTTCACGCCGCCTGCGGGACCGGTGGCGGAAGAGGTTCGGGAGTTCAGGGTATCTAGCGAATAAGTCATAGGGCAATCACTGAGCTTACCTCAGTTAACCAGGCCGGCATGACGCAAAAAGGTGACAGAAAAACTGTCGTCAGCCCAGGGTGTTGAGCCTGTCCTTGACCCACATCGAGCCATCGGCGCGGGTCTCGATAAAACCGCGTTCTTCCAGGTCTTTCATCACGCGGCTGACCATCTCGCGCGAGGCACCGACCATTTTGGCCAGGTCCTGGCGCGAGACCTTCTCGCGGATCACGGTGTTGCCCTCGCGGTCCGGCACCGCCGACTCCAGCAAGGCCCTGGCGACGCGGCCATAGACATCCATCAAGGCCAGCGATTCGATCTTGCGGTCGGCCTGGCGCAGGCGCTGCACCAGGCCTTTCATGACCGCGTAGGCCATGGAACTGTTTTCGGGCAGGCAGCGGGCAAACTCCGGCCGGCCCACCACCAGCACGTCGGTCTGGACTTCGGTGCGCACGGTAGCCGAATGCGGTTCGTTGTCGATCAGGCTCATCTCGCCGACGTAGTCGCCCGGATGCAGGGTGGCCAGGATCACCTCCCGCCCGCGCGCATCGGTGGTCACAACGCGCGCCCGGCCAGTCAGGATGATGGCCAGGGCGTTGGACTTCTTGCCCTGCTCGACAATCGCTTCACCGCGTTTGTAGCGGCGCTTGATCACCGCCTGGGCCACGGACTCGGCCTGGCTGGTCGTCAGCATCGAGAACAGGGGCACCCGACGAATCAGTTCAAGGTTAGACACCATCGTAGACATGACAAACTTCTCCAGACCGCGCTGCCGAAGGGATCCCAAAGCCTGCCGGCGCCGGGGAAGCGGCACCGGCGATGCAAACTTCTGGAACGGGTTCCTACAATAGCGTGTGTTGTGCCAACTATTTCCATCCGCCAGGGGTTTTAAACCCTGTGGTCAGCCCCGACTCTAACTGAGTTCAAATGCTTTTCCCTACAGATTTTCACCATGCGACATTCTAAAGTTCTCATTCTGGGGTCCGGCCCCGCAGGCTACACCGCGGCTGTTTATGCGGCGCGCGCCAACCTCAACCCGGTGCTGATCACCGGCATCGCGCAGGGGGGCCAGCTGATGACCACCACGGACGTGGACAACTGGCCAGCCGATCCCATGGGCGTGCAGGGCCCGGCGCTGATGCAGCGTTTTCTGGAACACGCCGAGCGCTTCAAGACAGAAATCATCTTCGACCATATCAACAAGGTCGATTTCAGCCAGCGTCCCTTCACCCTGACCGGCGACAGCGGCACCTACACCTGCGACGCGCTCATCATCGCCACCGGCGCTTCCGCCAAATACCTGGGCCTGGACTCCGAGACCGCCTTCATGGGCCGGGGCGTATCGGGTTGCGCCACCTGCGACGGCTTTTTTTACCGCGACCAGGAAGTCTGTGTGGTCGGCGGCGGCAATACGGCGGTGGAAGAGGCCTTGTACCTGTCCAACATTGCCAGCAAGGTCCATCTGGTCCACCGGCGCGACAAGTTCAAGGCCGAAGCCATCCTGATCGACAAGCTCCACGAAAAGGTGGCTGCCGGCAAGATCGTGCTGAAGCTGCACCAGACACTCGATGAAGTGTTGGGAGATGCCGCCGGCGTCAACGGCGTGCGGCTCAAGAACACGGAAACCGGTGCCACCGAAGATCTTCCCGTTCAGGGCTGCTTCATTGCCATCGGCCACCAGCCGAACACCGACATTTTTGCCGGCCAGCTGGACATGAAGGAAGGCTACATCGTCACCCGCACCGGCTTGCAGGGCTTTGCCACCATGACCAGCGTGCCGGGTGTCTTTGCCGCCGGCGACGTGCAGGACCACGTCTATCGCCAGGCGATCACCAGTGCCGGCACCGGCTGCATGGCGGCCCTCGACGCCCAGCGTTTTCTGGAACAGAGTTAGAGCCCCCACACTTGTCGCTTCGCGTACTGCGCTGCCCCCCGAGGGGGCGCTGCGCCTGCGGACCGGCGAAGCCGGATCCGCGGCCCCTGCTGGGTTTGAGAGCCTTCGCGGACGTTCACTTCTTAACCGATCGTCCTGAGCTTGTCGAAGGATGCCCCCCCGAGGGGGCCGCTGCGCCTGCGGACCGGCTAAGCCGGATCCGCGGCCCCTGCTTGATTCTTCTGGGGAGCGGGTCGCAATCGGGCTACGCCCTCACCGCTAGGAACTTGAGACTTGAGGGCGGCAGGTTTTCAGGCTATAATCGCAGGCTTGGCTGAGTATCCGACGGGTGCCAGCATCCTTTTTTTCTTTTTTATACGGAGAGTGCTCATGGCACGCGTCTGTCAGGTTACGGGCAAAGGCCCGATGGTGGGAAACAATGTTTCTCACGCGAACAACAAAACCAAGCGCCGGTTTTTGCCTAATCTGCAATACCGCCGCTTCTGGGTCGAAACGGAAAACCGCTGGGTTCGCCTGCGTACATCCAGCGCCGGTTTGCGTCTTGTTGACAAGATCGGTATCGACGCGGTCCTGATGGACCTCCGTGCCCGCGGTGAAATCTAAGGAGAATCATCATGGCAAAAGGCGCACGCGAAAAAATCAAGCTGGAATCGACGGCCGGCACGGGTCACTTCTACACGACCACCAAAAACAAGAAGACCACACCTGACAAGATGCTGATCATGAAGTTTGATCCCAAGGCACGCAAGCATGTGGAATACAAGGAAATCAAGCTGAAGTAATTCAGCCTGAACCTGCAGCACTCTGTGCTGTACCATGAAAAAACCCGCCCGGACCCAGTGTCCCGGCGGGTTTTTCATGGCCGGCCGGTTTTCCCTGGTGTAACCATGGCCCGGGGAAGACAGCAGCAGACAGCAGCAGACAGCAGCATTCGCAAAGTCTGTGTGTGGCGTCACGGGGCTTTCCAGCGGCCAGCGGCTGGTACTTCCGAAGTAATCCCTGTCGCCGCCCCGTCCCTTGTCGGCTGGGCGAAACCGAGACCCCAAAGAAAAACCGCCTGGGCGCGAGGCACCGAGGCGGTTTGCAGCACAGGGGGCAAGCCCCTGACGGCAGAATCAGGCGCGTGCGGCGCGCAACTTCATCGAAAACTCCTGCAGGGCCGCGATGCCGCTTTCTTCAGCGCGGCGGCACCAGGCCTGTAGATCCGTGGCCAGCTGCTCGCGCGACGCCGACCTCGACAGCCACATCTGGCGCAACTCTTCGCGCATGGTGACCATCTTGTCGAGCACCGGGTGCTCGGCACGGGCCTGCGCCACCTGAGGCTTGGCCGCAGCAGGAACCTTGTCATCGTCGCGATGCAACCAGCGGTTGGCCGCCTGCAGTACCGAGATATCAGCCTTGCGGGCCTTGAGCACCTCGATTTCAGCCTTGCCGGCGCGGCGCAGTTCACGCGCAAAACCGGCCATCACCTCGTAGCGGTGGGCAATCAGGGCTTCGAGGGTTTTCTCGTCGGCCACAGGCTGGATGTCCCCGAGCTGAAGCCGGGGCGGAACCTTCTTGACCGTCGCCAGACCGACTTTTTCCATGGCGCGGATGTACACCCAGCCAATGTCGAATTCGTAGGGCTTGACAGAGAACTTGGCCGAGGTGGGATAGGTGTGGTGGTTGTTGTGCAGTTCTTCGCCGCCAATGATGACGCCCCAAGGCGACACATTGGTGCTGGCATCCGGTGCCTCGAAGTTGCGGTAACCCCAGTAGTGGCCAATGCCGTTGATGATGCCGGCAGCCGTCACGGGGATCCAGATCATCTGAACGGCCCAGACCGCCAGGCCGGCTGCGCCGAACAAGGCCAGGTTGATGACCAGCATCAGGCCAACGCCCTGCCAGCTGTAGCGGGTGTAGAGATTGCGCTCGATCCAGTCGTTCGGCGTGCCGTGGCCGTACTTGACCATGGTTTCCATGTTCTTGCTTTCAGCGCGGTACAACTCGGCGCCTTCCCAGAACACTTTCTTGATGCCGTAGGCCTGCGGGCTGTGCGGATCTTCCGACGTTTCGCATTTGGCGTGGTGCTTGCGGTGAATGGACACCCACTCCTTGGTGACCTGGCCGGTACCCAGCCAGAGCCAGAAACGGAAAAAATGCGAGGGGATGGGGTGCAGGTCCATCGCACGGTGCGCCTGGTGGCGGTGCAGATAAATCGTCACGCTGGCAATGGTGATGTGGGTCGTCACCAGTGTGTACAGCACAATTTGCCACCAGCTGGCGGCGAGCAAACCATTGGCCAGCCAGTCAAGGGCGGCATCAAACAAGACCATGAGAATCCTTTAAACAGTCACCAGCCACGCATATCAAAGTTGTCTCCGGAGGCTGCGCCGGACAACTTTCCATTGTAATTGGGCCCGTGCCAAACATCAAGCCGGAGCACTCGCACCAAAACCGGTAAAAAACGAACAAAATCACCGATTAACCGGAAACTTCGGCTTACTCACCTTCTTTTTCCATCAAAAACATCAAGCCTTTTGCCATACCGCGGCAAAAAAACCGTCCGTCTGATGCAGATAGGGCCAGAGCCGCAGGTAGGGACCGCGGCACAGTGTTTCAGCCTTTTCCACCCCTAGATGAGTCAACAAAGGTCCGGTTTCAAGGACGGTGAATTCTTTATTTGCAGCGCTGAAGGCCTCGGCGATCGCCTCGTTTTCCTCGCGCAGGATGCTGCAGGTGGCATAAACCAGCCGCCCGCCCGGCTTGAGCAGCCGCGCAGCGCTTTGCAAGATGGCGGTCTGCTTGGCGGTCAGCTCCTCAATGGCCTGGGGGTTGTGCCGCCATTTGAGGTCAGGGTTGCGGCGCAGGGTTCCCAGGCCCGAACACGGTGCATCAACCAGCACCCGGTCGATCTTGCCGGCCAGGCGCTTGATGCGCTCGTCGCGCTCGTGCGCGATGGCGACCGGGTGGACATTGGACAGGCCGCTGCGGGCCAGCCGCGGCTTGAGGGCATCGAGCCGGTGGCCCGAGGTGTCAAAGGCATAGAGCCGGCCGGTGTTGCGCATGCTGGCGCCCAGGGCAAGCGTCTTGCCGCCCGCGCCCGCGCAAAAGTCGACCACCATTTCCCCGCGTTTGGCGTCAACCAGCAAGGCCAGCAACTGCGAGCCCTCGTCCTGCACCTCGATCGCGCCGCGGGTGAAGGCCTCCAGCTTGTTGAGCGCCGGTTTGCCGGCCAGCCGCAGGCCCCAAGGGGAATAGGGCGTTGCGACAGCCTTGATGCCGGCCTTGGCCAGCTCCTTCTGGATGTCTGCCCGCTTGTCTTTCAGGGTGTTGACCCGCAGGTCCAGCCCTGCCGGTGCATTGAGGCTTTCCACCAGCGGCCAGAAGTCGGCCCCGAGCTGGGCCTTGAGCGGCTCGACCAGCCACGCCGGCAGGTTGTGGCGGTGCGGCTCCATCAGGTCGTCCGGTTTGACCTGGTCGCAGCGCGCCAGCCAGTCCTTTTCCTGGTCCGTCAGGGCGCCCAGCAGAAAATCGCGCTCCGCCGCAAAACCCAGAATGGCCAGGCGCCGCTCGGTCGGGCCGCTGCCGTGCTGGGCCAGGTAGGTGTAGAGATTCTTTTTGCGCAGGACGCCGTAAATCGTCTCGGCCACGGTCGCGCGTTCGCGCGGGCCGAGACGCTGCTCGCGAAAATGGCGCGACACCACCATGTCGGCGGGGTGTTCAAATCTGAGGACCTGCTTGAGAAGCGTGGCACAACTGTCGAGTAAGGCGTTAGGATGCATGCCCCTATTGTCCCACCGCAGGCCCGCGGCGTGCCTTTTTGCATCTGGATGACCATGTCTGACGACCTTCCCCCGCTGATCACCACCCCGCCCGGCCTGTACCGCCATTACAAGGGCATGCTGTATGAAGTGGTGGGCACCGTGCGCCACAGCGAAACCCTCGAACCCCTGACCCTGTACCGCGCGCTTTATGGCGAGCACGGCCTGTGGGTGCGACCGGCTGCAATGTTCAATGAAGAGGTGGTGATCGACGGCGTCCGCCAGCCGCGTTTCGCCAGGCAAGCCAGCTAGCCCACCCCCGTCAACGATAATCGTGGGTTATGTCCGAATCCACTGAAATCGAAAAACAGGTCAAGCGCCGCCGCACGTTTGCCATCATCTCCCACCCTGACGCCGGCAAGACCACGCTGACGGAAAAGCTGCTGCTGTTCTCGGGCGCGATCCAGATCGCCGGCAGCGTCAAGGCGCGCAAGGCCGCACGCCACGCGACCTCCGACTGGATGGAGATCGAAAAGCAGCGCGGCATCTCGGTGGCCAGCTCGGTCATGCAGATGGAATACCGCGACTGCGTGATCAACCTGCTGGACACCCCCGGTCACCAGGACTTCTCCGAAGACACCTACCGCGTGCTGACGGCGGTCGATGCGGCGCTGATGGTGATTGACGCGGCCAACGGCGTCGAGCCGCAGACCCGGCGCCTGCTGCAGGTCTGCCGCGCCCGCAACACGCCCATTCTGACCTTTGTCAACAAGATGGACCGCGAGGTGCAGGACCCGATGAGCGTGATGGACGAGATCGAGCAGGAGCTCGGCATGACCGTCGTACCCTTCACCTGGCCGGTCGGCATGGGCAAGCTGTTCCACGGTGTCTACGACCGGCGTGAAAAACGCATGCGTGTGTTCAGCCCCGGCGAAGACAAGGCCGGCGGCGACGATGAAATCCTGGCCGGCCTGGACAACGCCGAAGCGGAACGGCGTTTTGGCGCCGAGTTCACCCAGGCGCAGGGCGAACTGGAGTTGCTTGAAGGCGCCTCACCCGAGTTTGACCGTGCCGCGTTTCTCTCCGGCAAGCAGACACCGATGTTTTTCGGCTCGGCCATCAACAACTTCGGCGTGCAGGAAGTGCTGGACGCGCTGGTGGACCTGGCGCCGGCGCCGGCCGATCGCACCGCGCTGCAGCGCGTGGTGCATCCGGAAGAAAAGAAATTCTCGGGCGTGGTGTTCAAGATCCAGGCCAACATGGACCCGGCGCACCGCGACCGCATCGCCTTTTTACGCGTGGCCAGCGGCGAGTTCACCCGCGGCATGCGCCTGAAGGTGGTGCGCAGCGGCAAGGAGATCCGGCCCAACACCGTGGTGAGTTTCATGAGCCAGCGCCGCGAACTGCTGGACACCGCCTTTGCCGGCGACATCATAGGCATCCCGAACCACGGCATCCTGCAGCTCGGCGACACCCTCACCGAAGGCGAGGCGCTGCAGTTCACCGGCCTGCCCTTCTTCGCGCCGGAAATGTTCCGCGCGGTCGAGGTCGCCGACCCGCTGCGCAGCAAGCAGCTGCGTGCCGGCCTGACCCAGCTCGGTGAAGAAGGCGCGATCCAGGTGTTCCGGCCGATTGCCGGCTCCCTGCTGCTGCTGGGCGCCGTGGGTCAGCTGCAATTCGAGGTAGTGGCACACCGGCTCGAGCACGAATACGGCGTCAAGGCGCGCATCATGCCGAGCAACTTCAACCTCGCACGCTGGGTCACCTGCGATGACCCGAACGAGCTGAAAAAATTCATCGACGCCAATGCGCACCGAGTGGCACTCGACGCGGTGGATGCGCCCACGCTGCTGGTCGATCACAGCGCCACCTTGCGCGCCGTCGAGCAGCAGTGGCCCAAGATCAAGTTCCATGCGCTGCGCGAACACGCGGGCCTGGTCTTCCAGTCAAAAATCTAGTCTTTTCGGCCTCCAACCCAGAAGGGACGGGCGCAAGCAGCTATTGATTCAATAGCATTTGCACCCTGCCCCCTCACTGCGCCTTGGGGAAATCGCCGACTTCCAGCAGGATCAGCGCGTAGTCGTCAGCCTGGTTCGGCTCGCGGCGGCCCGAAAACGGGAGCTTGTTGTCATTGCCCGCGATGATGTACGCGGCATCGACCAGGTCCACGTTTTCGATCATGAAGAAGAGGAAGGTCGGCACGCCATTGTTCAGCGGCTTGCGCGTCCGCTTGTTCGGGTCGGGGCTCCGGTGAGGCCGGGGTAAGGCATGTGGCATCCGTTGTTGAAGGAAGACGGATAGAGGTCAATTCTTGTGACATCGTGATGGCCGGGCGATCCGCTGCCGGACAGCACGCGCTTAAGCAACAGGTTATGCAATAAGCTATGCGGATGTACAGAAAGGCCAACTTGCGCATTTTTTTTCTGGTGCTGCTTGGCCTGGTGCTGCGGGCAGGCCACACGCAGGACTTTGACCGCCTTTACAGCGACAGCGTCACCATCACGCTGGCCGAACCGCTGCAGTGGGTGGCCGTGCCAAAGGGCACGATTGCCTCGCCCGACGCCTTCACTGCCGCCGGGCCCTGGGGATTGCAGCCCTACACCGACAACACAGTTCTTCCCACTTCGGGCAAGCAGGACGTCTGGGCCACCTTCTCACTACCGGCCACCGAGTCGCTTCAAACCTGGTTCATCCGTTTGCCGGGCCAGGCGCTCGTCAAGGCCAGCCTTTTCTCGCGCGGCCCCCGGGGCGACTGGCTCGTACAGGCGGCCGGCGAGGCGATTGCGCCGGCCAACTGGTCATTGCGCACCCGCGTGCCCAGCTTTGAATTGCAGACACGCAGTGACCGCGTGCAGACCTACTACCTGCGCTTCGAGAACAACCGGGCGCTCACGGGGCGACCCATGCTGCTGTCTCCCGTCGAATACGTTGACGGCGCCTCCCGCGTGGGCGTGGTGATTGGCCTGATGTGGGGCATGTTCAGCGTGCTGGCAGCGCTGAGCCTTGCCGCGTTCTCCATGGCACGCAACCGGGTGTTTTTGTGGTTTGGCGCCGTGGTGGTGACGCTGATGTTCACGCAGCTGGTGCTGATCGACTACGGCGGCTGGCGCATGTGGCCAGGCAGCGCACACCTCAACCAGGTCATGGGCTGGGTCTCGGCCGGGCTGAGCATGGCCGCCGGGGCATGGTTCTGCGCCCAGGCCAGCTACGCCAAAAGCGGCCACCCGCGCATTTACCGGCTGCTGGCCACCGTCGCAGCGGGCAGCCTTCTCGTGGCCGGCCTGGCGGCGATCGATCGGGACTTCATCCCGCGCGACCTTCGCAACCTGTGGCTGGCGCTGGCCACGGTGGCAATCCTGGGCAGCCTGGTGTGGATGTCCCTGCGCGGGCAGGCATGGAACCTGCTGCTCCTGCTGGGCACGGCACCCATCGCACTGGCAGCGCTGGCGCGGCTGTCCTACAACGCGGGCTGGGTGCAGAACATCGAGGAGGCACAGGCGGCCGGCGTGTTGTCGGCCATGGTCGGGCTGCTGTGGATCTTTTTTGTGCTGGCATGGCGCAGCCGGGCTGCCCTGTTTTCCACCCATCGCGGTGCCGCCCTGGCCACTTATGACCCGGCCAGCGGGCTGATGCTGCCCCGGGTGATCGACAACCGGCTGGCGCAAATGCTGCTGCGCGCGCGCCGCAAACACTCGGAATGCGGCCTGTTGATGCTGAGCTGGCTCGACCAGGTCCCCAGCCCTGACGAACTCAGCGACCACAAGCGCAGCACCGCGCTTTCGCGCATCGGCGAAATCCTGCGCCGGGCCGCGCGCGACATGGACACAGTGGTCCGTTACGACGAGAACCTGTTTCTGATGCTCATCGAAGGCCCGGTCAATCGCGAGGCCGTCGCCGAAATCGCCACCAAGATCCTGGCCGACTGCATACGCCTGTCCGGAAAACTGGACGACCCCAACGCGTTCAACCTGCACATCGCCATCTGGCACGGCACGCCGGGGGCCCAGACCGGACAGCAAATCATCGACAGCCTCAAAACCCGCCTGCGGCGAATGACCTCAGGCCCGAAGCACTACGTCCAGTTTGTCGATGCTGCCGGCGAACCTGCGAGCCTTCCGCCGGAGGACAGCACACGCCGGGAGGATCTCCTGGCAAAAATCAATGCGCTCGAAACCTCTCATCCAGCCCTCACCGGCGAAGAGCAGGCACCCGTCCGCTAGGGACCTCTTCACAGCGCTGGCAGCGGCAGCGCAGTTTTGTAGCGCACCTGCTTGAGCGCAAAGCTCGAGCGTATTTTTTCAATGCCCGGAATCGGCGTGAGCTGCTCGAGAATAAATTTTTCGAGCGCCGCGATGTCGGCCACGGCCACACGGATCAGGTAGTCGCTGTCACCCGTCATCAGGTAACACTCCATGACCTCGTCGTGCTCGGCAATGCGCCGCTCGAACTCGGCGAGCGAGTCCTTGTTTTGCGAGCGCAGGCTGATGGAAATGAACACGCTCAGCCCCAGCCCCAGCGCCGCGGCATTGGCGATCGCCACATAACGGTCGATCACCCTGGCCGCCTCCAGTGCCTTGACCCGGGCCAGGCAGGGGGACGGACTCAAATGCACGCGCCTGGCCAGCTCCACGTTGGACAACGAGCCGTCGCGCTGCAACTCGTCGAGTATCCGCAAATCCAGTGCATCCAGCTTCATGGCGCCTAAAATCTCCAATTTGAAGCATTTTATGCCGCCAAACAGGATTATGGCGACGTATTTTGACAGCTCATAGGGGGTCAATCGGCCTATATTGAGGGCATGAATGCGCCCGCCCCACTCCATGCCCTCCACGCCCTGCAGCAGGCTGCCATGCCCATACCCGACACCGATCCCCAGGAAACCGCCGAATGGCGCGAGGCTTTCATGGCACTGGCAGCGACGCAAGGCCAGGCCCGCGCACGTTACCTGCTCGATGAACTGGCGCGGCTGGCGCGCGAGCAGCGCGTGAGCTGGAAGCCGGAACTCGCCACGCCTTATGTCAACACCGTCGGTGTCAACGAACAGCCGGTTTTTCCGGGCGACCTGGCG
Source organism: Polaromonas sp. 39-63-25 (assembly GCF_002278925.1). Lineage (GTDB taxonomy): Bacteria > Pseudomonadota > Gammaproteobacteria > Burkholderiales > Burkholderiaceae_C > Polaromonas. The sequence goes on along the minus strand of NZ_NCJH01000014.1, from coordinate 51,701 downwards.
ATGGAAGAACGGCTGGCCTCGTTGATGCGCTGGAACGCGCTGGCCATGGTGGTGCGCGCCAACCAGGCCGAGTCGGGTGGATCGAGCGAGCTCGGCGGCCACATTGCCAGTTATGCCAGCGCGGCCGATCTGTTTGAAACCGGCTTCAACCATTTCTTTCATGCACGCGAAGGGCTCGGTCAAATCGACGGTGTTAACCAGCATCGCGGCGACCTGGTTTTTTTCCAGCCGCACAGCGCGCCCGGCGTGTATGCCCGCGCCTACCTCGAAAGCCGGCTGAACGAAAAAGATCTGGGGTTTTACCGCCAGGAACTCTCGGCGGCGACCCAAGGCGCACAGGGACTGTCGAGCTACCCGCACCCCTACCTGATGCCCGACTTCTGGCAGTTTCCGACCGGCTCCATGGGGATCGGTCCGATCAGTTCGATTTACCACGCGCGTTTCATGCACTACCTCACGCACCGACGCCTGCTCGACTGCACCGGCCGAAAGGTGTGGGGCGTGTTCGGCGACGGCGAGATGGACGAGCCCGAGTCGATGAGCGCGCTGACGCTGGCCGCACGCGAAGGCCTGGACAACCTGGTCTGGGTTGTCAACTGCAACCTGCAGCGCCTGGACGGCCCGGTGCGCGGCAACGGCCGCATCATCGACGAGCTGGAGAAGCTGTTTGCCGGCGCCGGCTGGAATGTCATCAAGCTGGTGTGGGGCAGCGACTGGGACGGCCTGTTTGCGCGCGACATCACCGGCGCGCTGACGCAGGCCTTTGCGCACACGGTGGACGGCCAGATGCAGACCTTTGCAGCGAAAGACGGCCGCTTCAACCGCGACAACTTCTTCGGCCAGAACGAAGAGCTCGCACGACTGGCGCAGGGCATGACGGACGAGCAGATCGACCGGCTCAAGCGCGGCGGCCACGACCTCGTGAAAATCCACGCGGCCTATGCCGCCGCCGCCAACCACACCGGCCAGCCGACGGTGATCCTGGCGCACACCAAAAAAGGTTACGGCATGGGCAGCGCCGGCCAGGGCAAGATGACCACGCATTCACAGAAGAAGTTCGACGAAAGCGATCTGCTCGAATTCCGCAACCGCTTCAACCTGCCGCTCAGCGACGAACAGGCGAAGCAACTGGCGTTTTACAAGCCGGCCGCAGACAGCCCGGAAATGCAGTACCTGCACGCCAAGCGCGCCGCGCTGGGCGGTTATCTGCCCAAACGCGAAACCAGCGCCGACACCGTCCCTGTCCCCGCCCTGCCCGTGTATGCGAACTTTGCACTGGCCGCCGACGGCAAGGAGATGAGCACCACCATGGCCTTTGTGCGCATGCTGGGCGGCCTGCTGAAAGACGCGTCACTCGGCCCACGCATCGTGCCCATCGTTGCTGACGAAGCGCGCACCTTCGGCATGGCGAACCTGTTCAAGCAGGTCGGCATTTATTCGAGTGTGGGCCAGAAGTACGCGCCGGAAGACATCGGCTCGGTGCTCAGTTACCGCGAAGCGCTCGACGGCCAGATTCTCGAGGAAGGCATCAGCGAAGCCGGTGCACTTGCCAGCTGGACGGCCGCCGCCACCAGCTACAGCGTGCACGGACTGGCGATGCTGCCCTTCTACATCTACTACTCGATGTTCGGTTTCCAGCGCGTGGGCGACCAGATCTGGGCCGCTGCCGACCAGCGCGCCCGCGGCTTTCTGCTGGGCGCCACCTCGGGCCGCACCACGCTGGGCGGCGAAGGCCTGCAGCACCAGGACGGCTCCAGCCATCTGGTGGCCGCGACCATTCCCAACTGCAAGGCCTACGACCCGGCCTTTGCCTGCGAGCTGGCCGTCATCATCGACCGCGGCATGCAGGAAATGATGGTGGAGCAGCAGGACGTTTTTTATTACGTCACGCTGATGAACGAAAACTATGCGCAACCCGATTTGCGGCCCGGGTCCGAAGCCGGTATTGTTCGCGGATGCTATAAATTCAATAGCTACTCGCGCTCACCAGACAAGGGCCAGAGCCAACAAACGCTTGAAAAATTGACGCTGCTGGGCTCCGGCGCGATTTTGACCGAGGTGATCAAGGCGGCGCAGCAGCTGGCCGAGCAGGGTCTGGACGTGACGGTGTACAGCGTGACCAGCTGGAGCGAACTCGCGCGTGACGGCGCGGCCTGCCAGCAGCGCGCGCTCCAGGGCGAACCCGCGTCTGCGCCCTTCATTGCGGAACAACTCAAGGACAGCGAAGGCCCCATCATCGCCGCCACCGACTATGTACGCGCCGTGCCCGAAAGCATCCGCGCCTTCCTGCCGGCCGGCCGCAGCTACCTGACCTTGGGCACGGACGGTTTCGGCCGCAGCGACACCCGTGCGGCGCTGCGCGGATTTTTCGGGGTCGATGCATCAAGCATCGTCCAGGCGGCGCTGCATCAGTTGAAGGCGGGCTGAAACACCGCCAGGCCGGTTCAGGGCTGGCTCTGCAGCCAGGCCTTCACCGCTTGCGGATACAGCAGGTGCTCCTGCACCAGCACGCGTGCGGCCAGCGTGTCCGCCGTGTCGTCCGGCAGCACCGGCACCACCGCCTGCGCGAGGATGGGGCCGTGGTCGAGCTCGGCCGTCACCTGGTGCACCGTGCAGCCGGCTTCCAGGCAACCCGCATCGATGGCGCGCTGGTGCGTGTTCAGGCCGGTGAAGGCCGGCAGCAACGACGGGTGGATGTTGACCAGCCGTCCCGCGTAATGCCTGACAAACCCCGGCGTGAGAATGCGCATGAACCCGGCCAGCACCACCAGGGCGGGCTGGTGCGTGTCGATCAGTGCCATCAGCGCCGCGTCAAAAGCTTCGCGCGATTCAAACGCCTGGTGGCTCAGCACCTGCGTGGCCACGCCCAGCGACTGCGCGAGCTGCAGCCCGGCCGCGTCGGGCCGGTTGCTGATCACCGCAGCCACCCGGGCACCGAACTGCTGTTGCCAATGCTGCGCCTGCGCGGCCCGGACGATGGCCGCCATGTTCGAGCCGCTGCCCGAGATCAGGATCACGATGTTTTTGGACTGGCGTGGCATCAGGTTGGGCATGAATGCAGGGATTATCGCGGTCACGCCCGCGGCTGCGGCGGCCTGGCCAGGGCAAACAGCGCCAGCGTCGCCACGCCCATGCCGACCAGCAGCCAGAGCAGCCCGGTGTAGCCGCCCAGCGCCAGCAAGGCCCAGGCCGTCAGGAAAGGCGCCGCCGCGCGGGTACACAGCGCAATGCCCGACATCGCGCCGCTGATGCGCCCCACATGTTCGCGGCCGTAGAAGTCCGGCACGATGTTGCTGCGCACGATGGTGATCAGCCCGTTGGCCACGCCGAACAGCACCGCAAAAGCGACCAGCACCCCGGGCTGGCGGCCCAGCGCAAACAGCATCAGCGCGAACGGAAACAGCGCCAGCACCACGAGCCCGAGCGCGCGGTGGTTCAGCGAGCGGCCCAGCCACAGAAAGGCAAAGCGACCCGCCACCTGCGCCGGGCCGAACCACACCATCACGGCCACCGCCTCTGCCTGCGACAACCCGCGCGACGCGAAGGCCGGCATCAGGTGCGCCCATACCGTCGACAGCGCAAAGGTGTAAAGCGTGAAGGTGGCCGTCAGCAGCCAGAAGGTGGAACCCTCCATGGCCTGGCGCAGCGTGGCCTGGTCCTGCACCGCTACCACGGGCGCGGCGCTGGGCAGCGGCGGCCGCTTCCAGCCGCCGCGCAGCACCCAAGCATGCAGCGGCGCCACCATCAGAAGGGTCAGCGCCATCACCAGCAGCGCCGGTCGCCAGCCCAGGCGGGCCTGCAGCCAGGCCACCGCCGGAAACGACAGCGTGCTGGCAAAACCACCGACCAGGGTGAGGGTGGTGATGCCCTGGCGGTAGCGGTCGGGAAAACGTTTGGTGATCTCCATGAAGGCCGGTTCATACAGCGTCATCGCCATCGCCAACCCGAGCAGCGCCCAGGCGCCATACAGCAGCGGCAGGCTGTAGGCCTGCGACCAGAGCGCGCAGCCGGCCGCTCCTAGCAGCGCCCCGCCGGTCAGCACGGCGCGTCCGCGCCCGCGGTCGATCGCCGCGCCGACCGCATAGGTCGCCAGGCCCCAGACCATCAGGCCCAGCGTGAACGCCCCCATGATGTCGGGCTGACTCCAGCCCATGTCGCGCTGCATGGGCAGCACGAAGGAAGAAAAGCCGTAATACATGATGGCCCAGACAAGAATCTGGCCGACACTGAGGGCGCTGATGATGGTGCGGTAGGAAGGCAAGGTGGGGTGATTATCCGGGGCCGGAAAAAACACTCGCCCGCGCCCGATTCTGCAAAGCGGAATCGCTCGCTATTTGTCCCAACTGGGACATAAAATTCCGAACGACCGTGCTAAAAATGCAGCAGTAACTCGAACCCGACGGAGACACGCATCTTATGGATCTCGCTTTCACCCCCGAAGAACAGACATTCCGCGAAGACATTCGCGCCTGGGTTCACGCCAACCTGCCTGCCGACATTTCGCACAAGGTGCACAACGCCCTGCGTTTGAGCCGCGACGACATGCAGCGCTGGGCCAAAATCCTCGGCAAAAAAGGCTGGCTCGGCCACGGCTGGCCCAAGGAATTTGGCGGCCCGGGCTGGAACGCGGTGCAAAAACACCTGTTCGAGGAAGAATGCGCCCTCGCCGGTGCGCCCCGCGTCGTGCCGTTTGGCCCGGTGATGGTGGCGCCGGTGATCATGGCGTTCGGCAGCCCCGAACAGCAAAAGCGCTTTCTGCCCGGTATTGCCAGCGGCGAAGTCTGGTGGAGCCAGGGTTACAGCGAGCCGGGCTCGGGCTCGGACCTGGCCTCGGTCAAATGCCGGGCCGAACGTGTCGGTGACAAATACATCGTCAACGGCCAGAAGACCTGGACCACGCTGGGCCAGTACGGCGAGTGGATCTTCTGCCTGGTGCGCACCAGCACCGAAGGCAAGCCGCAAACCGGCATTTCCTTTTTGCTGATCGACATGAAGTCGCCCGGTGTCACCGTGCGTCCCATCGTGCTGCTCGACGGCGAGGCCGAGGTCAACGAGGTCTGGTTCGACAACGTCGAAGTGCCTGCGGAGAACCTGATCGGCGAGGAAAACAAGGGCTGGACTTACGCCAAACACCTGCTCAGCCACGAGCGCACCAACATTGCCGACGTGAACCGCGCCAAACGCGAACTCGAACGCCTCAAACGCATCGCCAAGGCCGAGGGCGTGTATGACGACCTGCGCTTCCGCGACGAAATCGCCAAAATGGAAGTCGACGTGGTGGCCCTCGAAATGCTGGTGCTGCGTGTGCTGTCGGCCGAAAAGTCGGGCAAGAACTCACTGGACATCGCCGGACTGCTGAAGATCCGCGGCAGTGAAATCCAGCAGCGCTACACCGAACTGATGATGCTGGCCGCCGGCCCCTTCAGCCTGCCCTTCATCGAGGAAGCCATGGAAGCCGGCTGGCAAGGCAACTTCCCCGGCGGCATTCCCGCCGACGCGCCGCTGGCATCGACCTATTTCAATATGCGCAAGACCACGATTTACGGCGGCAGCAACGAAGTGCAGCGCAACATCGTGTCGCAGTTCGTTCTGGGCTGAAACCCGCAGCTTTGTCATTGCGGGCTTGACCCGCAATCCATGGATCCCGGGTCGAGCCCGGGATGACCACCAACAGGAGAATAGCAATGGATTTTGATTTCAGCGACGACCAGGAACAACTGCGCGATGCAGTGGGCAAATGGGTAGCCAAGGCTTATGACTTCGAGCGCCGCCGCGGCATCGCCAAGGCCGGCGGTTTCTCGCGCGAAGCTTACGGCCAGCTGGCCGAACTCGGCCTGACCGGCCTCTACATTCCCGAGGACGACGGCGGACTCGGCATGGGCCCGGTCGAAGGCATGGTCGTGATGGAGGAACTCGGTCGCGGCATCGTGCTCGAGCCGCTGGCCCAGGCCCTGATCGCTGGCGCCGTGTTGTCCGGCTACGCCCCCGCCGATATCAAGGCCGCCTGGCTGCCGAAAATCGCCGGCGGCGAAGCGCTGGTGGTGCTCGCCTCACAGGAGCGCGCCGCCCGCTACCGGCTCGATGTTTGTGAAGCAAAAGCGGTTGCAGCCGGCGCCGGATGGACGCTGACAGCTACCAAAAACATAGTACCGGCCGGTGACCAGGCCGATGCCTTCATTGTCCCGGCGCAGGTCAAGGGCAAGATCGCGCTGTTCCTGGTCGAGCGCACGGCCAAGGGCGTCAGCACCCGCGGCTACGGCACGCAGGACGGCGGCCGCGCGGCTGACGTGGTGCTCAAGGACGCGCCGGCCACGCTGATCACGCTGGACGGCCTGGCGGCGCTGGAGCATGCCACCGACATCGGCATCGCCGCCACCTGCGCCGAAGCCGTCGGCGTGATGGACAAGACCCTGGCCATCACCGTCGAATACATGAACACGCGCAAGCAGTTCGGCGTGGTGATCAGCAGCTTCCAGGCGCTGCGCCACCGCGTGGCGGACATGAAGATGCAGCTGGAGCTGGCCCGCTCCATGAGTTATTACGCCTCGCTCAAGCTCAACGCGCCGGCCGCAGAACGCCGTGCCGCCATGGCGAGAGCCAAGTACCAGCTTGGCGTCTCCATGCGTTTTGTCGGCCAGCAGGCTGTGCAGCTGCATGGCGGCATCGGCGTGACCGACGAATACATTGTCAGCCACTATTTCAAGCGGCTAACGCAGATGGAAATGAGTTTTGGCGACACCCTGCATCACCTGGGTGAAGTGTCAAGCAGGATGCAGGACACCGCCGGCGTGTTTGCCTGACTTGCCGGCGACATATTGAAAAACGATGCTCCGTGGCATGAACCACGGGCACTTTTTAATTTCAGGAGACAAGCCATGATGTTGCACCGTCGCCTTCTTCTCGTGCTTGCTGCCACCGGCCTGGTGCTGGCCGGTTGCGCCACGGCGCCCACATCCGGGGAACACCCGCCCATCGTGTTTGTGCACGGCAACGGCGACAGCGCTTCCATCTGGCAAAGCACGGTCTGGCGCTTCGAGTCCAACGGCTGGCCGCGCGAGCGCCTGCATGCCATCGACCTGCCCTACCCGCTGGCGCGCGACGATGACGGCAAGGCCCAGCCGGGACGCACCTCGACCGCGGAACACATGGCTTACCTGAAGGCGGAAATCGACAAGGTGTTGCAGGCTACCGGCGCACGCCAGGTCGTGCTGGTCGGCAACTCGCGCGGCGGTTATGCGATTCGCAACTACATCCACAACGGCGGCGGCGCCAGCCGCGTGAGCCACGCCATCCTGGGCGGCACGCCCAACCACGGCGTCTGGGCCATCAAGGGTTTCCGCGAAGCCAATGAATTCTCGGGCACCGGCCCTTTTCTGACCGCGCTCAACGCCCCGAAAAACGCCGCCGGCGACGAAGTCACCGGCCCGGTCAAGTGGCTGACCCTGCGCTCTGACAACAACGACAAGTTTGCCCAGCCCGATGGCCTGTGGATAGGCGCCAAAGGCAAGCCGACCAACGTCAGCTTCGAGGGCCCGGCCCTCAAGGGCGCGACCAATCTCGTCCTGCCGCGCGCCGACCACCGCGAGACATCTTTTTCGCCGGCAGCGTTCGAGGCGACCTACCGTTTCATCACCGGCCGGGCGCCACAGTCGTCGACGATCCAGAGCGAAACGCCGCTGGTGCTGAACGGCAAGATCACCGGCCTGGGCCTGCGGCCGACGGACCCGGCCTCGGGCAACTATTCGAACAACCTGCCACTGCCCGGCGCGCAACTCGCGGTGTATGCCACCGACGCCGCCACCGGCGCACGTCTGGGCAACGCGGTGCACAGCAAGACGGTTGGCGCCGACGGCCTCTGGGGCCCGTTCACCGCACAGCCCGGCACGCCTTATGAATTTATCATCAGCGCGCCAGGGTATGCGACCACCCACATTTACCGCAGCCCGTTTGCGCGCTCGAGCAAGCTCATCCACCTGCGCGCCGACCGCCCGGCCGACGCCGACAAAAGCGCCAAGTCCAGCATCACACTGACGCGGCCACGCGGCTACTTCGACGCGACGCGCGACAGGATGTCATTCGACGGCAAGGCCCTGCCAGGCGTGCCGCCCGCGGGCGCGGGCGTGTCGAGTTCCAAGATCAACCTGAGCCAGGATGGTGTTCGGCCAATTGCAGCGGAGTTCAACGGCGAGAAGATCACCGGCCGGACCTGGCCCATGGCGGACAGGCACCTGGTGGTTCTGGAGCTGACTTACTGAGGTGTTGGGAGCGTCTGCCGGCACAGAGACTCAAAAGACGACCAGCAACAAGACCAGACCTCACTCGCCTGCGCTTTTTTTTGCGCGCCCAGGGAATGATGGGTTGGGCTAATGAATTTGAATGGGCAACAGACTATCAAGGCGTCTTCTCCAAACCGGCCAAGCCAACGGTGGAACTTCATCCGTGTTTGATCTCTCAATCCACAGCATCGAATACACGTCAGCGCTGCCTTTCACCACCACAGCCATAGTCATCATTTTGTCCTTCTCACTATTTTCAACTGGAATGGTGATTCCGCAACCCACCATAAATACGAACGCGGGCTGCCCAGTATCAAGTTTCATTTCGCCAATATCTGTGACGGAATAGCTTTTAGGGCAGCCGCTCTTGTAGCTGAACTTCACAAGGTCAGACACCAGCTTGACCGGATCCTTCTCCTTGACCGATGCATCTTGCATTCCGGTTATGAGTATTCTCTGTTTCCACCCGTCATCGGACTCACCGACAACCTTGAGCACCTGTGAAAACGCACCCTTTTTTTCCGACCGGCTTCCAAGTGTGAAGCCTTTGGGCCAAGAGAAAGACAGAATTTGAGAGTAAATTCTGATCACAAGTGGCACCTTGTCGGCTTTTGAAAGAATCTCATCGAAACTGTTGTCCTGCGCCAGGCAGAATGAAGCAGTAAATAGCTGAAGGGCGAATATGTATAGCGCTCTCATGTGCCTATCTTAAGAAAACCCAACGTTGATATCTCCCACAAAACTGCGGGAGAACATGGCCGCAAGTCGGACAACACGTGCCTCTATTGCCTAAAAAAGGTTACCTGATATCCAAATAGCCCGGATCGCCGCACATTCACACAGGTAGAGACTGGTTCGGGCGAAGCCGCCGCTGTCATTTCGCAGGGAAAGCTCCCCGCCAAACTCAAACTAGCAGCCGCGAAGTCCTGGGCACATGCGCCATCAGAAACTCCATCTGGTCCACCAGGATGCGGCGGTTGCGCAAAATGAAGTCTTCCCACAGGCTGGGCACATACGGCGTGTAGAGCAGCGGCATGTGCGCCTGCTCGGGGGTGCGGCTGCTCTTGCGGTGGTTGCAGGCGCGGCAGGCGGTGACCACGTTCATCCAGTTGTCGATGCCGTTTTGTGCGAACGGGATGATGTGCTCGCGGGTCAGGTCTTCCTCGTGGAAATGGTCGCCGCAGTAGGCGCACACATTGCGGTCGCGGGCGAACAGCTTGCTGTTGGTCAGCCCGGGCTTGAGGTCGAAGGGGTTGATGTTGGGCACGCCCTTGGTGCCGATGATGCTGTTGACGGTGATGATGGACTGGTTGCCGGTGATGGCGTTGTGGCCGCCGTGAAACGTGGCCACCTGCGCACCCATCTCCCAGCGCACTTCATCCGAGGCATAGTGCAGCACGGCTTGTTCGAGGCTGATCCACGATTGCGGCAACCCCTGGGCTGAGAGTTTCAAGACCTTCAAACGAACCTCCAACATTTAAAAAAACGCATGGAAACCGGACTCAAACTGCTTGAACCATCAATATACAGCGATTTCATGACAAAGCCGGGTCCATCCCCCTTTTCAGGCCTCCAGCCCCCATCCAGCCGACCTGAGGCGCTATTAAAACGATAATTGGCAGCATGAAAATTTTCCGCGGTTACCAGCACCCCCAGCTTGCGGCGCAGTGCGCGCTGACGATTGGCAACTTCGACGGCGTGCACCGCGGCCACCAGGCCATGCTGGCGCTGCTGAAAAACGAGGCCCAGCACCGCGGCGTGCCCAGCTGCGTGATGAGCTTCGAGCCCCATCCGCGCGACTACTTCGCAGCAAGCGCGCGCAAACCCGAGCTGGCGCCGGCGCGTATCGCCACGCTGCGCGACAAGCTGACCGAGCTGGCGCGCTGCGGCATCGACCAGTGCGTGGTGCTGCCCTTCAACGCGCGGCTCGCTGCCCAGCCGGCTGAAGCCTTCATCGAAGACGTGCTGGTGCGCGGCCTGGGCGCGCGTTACGTGCTGGTGGGCGACGACTTCCGTTTTGGTGCCAAACGCGCCGGCGACTACGCCATGCTCGACGCCGCCGGCGAGCAGCTGGGTTTTGACGTGGCCCGCATGAACAGCTACGAGGTCAGCAACACACGCGTCTCAAGCTCTGCGGTGCGGGAGGCCCTGGGCCAGGGCCAGATGAGCCGGGTGGCCAGCCTGCTGGGCCGGCCTTACAGCATTTCCGGCCATGTGGTGCATGGCCGCAAGCTCGGGCGCGATCTGGGCTTTCGCACGCTGAACCTGCGCTTTTCCCACTGGAAACCGGCCGCCAGCGGGATTTTTGCGGTGCAGGTGTTCGGCCTGTCCGACCAGCCCCTGCCCGGCGTCGCCAACCTGGGCATCCGGCCCTCGCTGGACCCCACCGACGTCAACGGCGGACGCGTGCTGCTGGAGACCCATTGCCTGGCCTGGCCCGCCGGCTTGGGACTGGAGGAGGCATACGGTAAAATCATCCGGGTGGAACTGCTACACAAACTGCACGACGAACTGAAATACGACGGTCTGGACAGCCTCAAGGCGGGCATTACCAGAGACTGCGACGATGCGCGGGCGTTTTTTGCCGAAGCCGCGAAGTCATTTTCAGCCTCCATGCACACGGAAACCAGCCGCCAGACCACGCGCGACCGAATTTAGACGATCTCGTCGCCTCTGGCCCCGCCCCTCCCTCCGGGCGAACGGCTTTCTTCCCGACCCGTATTCCGGCGGTCCTGCCTCACCGGCCTGCCTCAACAAAAGCATCCCATGTCCGACAACAAAACCGATTACCGCAGCACCCTGAACCTGCCCGACACCCCTTTCCCCATGCGCGGCGACCTGCCCAAACGCGAAGCCGGCTGGGTCAAGGAGTGGGACGACAAGGGCATCTACAAAAAGCTGCGCGACGTGCGCGCCGGCAAACCGAAGTTTGTGCTGCACGACGGCCCGCCGTACGCCAACGGTCAGATCCACATCGGCCATGCGGCCAACAAGATCCTGAAAGACATGATCGTCAAGGCGCGCCAGCTCAAGGGGCTGGACGCCGTGTATGTGCCGGGCTGGGACTGCCACGGCCTGCCGATCGAAAACGCCATCGAAAAGCTGCATGGCCGCAATCTTTCAAGAGACGACGTGCAGGCCAAGAGCCGCGCTTTTGCCACCGAGCAGATCGCACAGCAGAAAGAGGACTTCAAGCGCCTGGGCGTGCTGGGTGAATGGGCCAACCCCTATCTGACCATGAACCCCGGCAACGAAGCCGACGAGATCCGCGCGCTCAAACGCATCATGGAACGCGGTTTTGTCTACCGCGGCCTCAAGCCCGTCTACTGGTGTTTTGACTGCGGCTCCTCGCTGGCCGAGTTCGAGATCGAATACGCGGACAAAAAATCGCAGACGCTGGACGTCGGCTTCCAGTGCGACCAGCCCGACAAGCTGGCTGCCGCTTTCGGCCTGAAGAGCCTGTCCAAGGACGCCTATGCCGTGATCTGGACGACCACCGCGTGGACTATTCCCGCCAACCAGGCGCTGAACCTGAACCCCGATCTGGACTACGCACTGGTCGATACCGAGCGCGGCATCCTGCTGCTGGCCGCCTCGCTGGTGGACAAGTGTCTGGAGCGTTACCAGCTCACCGGCACGGTGCTGGCCACCACGGCCGGCAAACACCTGGCGCTGATCAATTTCAAACATCCGCTGTACGACGTGGATGCTGGTTACCGGCGCCTGAGCCCGGTCTTTCTGGCCGACTACGCGACCGCCGACGACGGCACGGGTATCGTGCATTCCTCGCCCGCCTACGGCGTGGAAGACTTCAACTCCTGCGTGGCCAACGGCATTGCCTACGACGACATCCTGAACCCGGTGCAGGGCAACGGCCGTTACGTCGACGAGCTGCCGCTGTTCGGCGGCCTCAACATCTGGAAAGCCGCACCGCTGGTGATCGAGGCCCTGCGCGACGCCGGCCGCCTGTTTGCCACGCATGACATCGTGCACAGCTACCCGCATTGCTGGCGCCACAAGACGCCGGTGATCTACCGCGCCGCCGCCCAGTGGTTTGTGCGCATGGACGAGGGTGAAGGCGTGTTCACCAGGGACAAGGCGCCGCGCACGCTGCGCCAGCTGGCGCTGGCCGCGATCGAGGAAACCAGCTTCTACCCGGAAAACGGCAAGACCCGCCTGCACGACATGATTGCCGGCCGGCCCGACTGGTGCATCAGCCGCCAGCGCAACTGGGGCGTGCCGCTGCCGTTTTTCATCCACACCGCCACCGGCGAGTTGCACCCGCGCACCATGGAAATCATGGACCAGGCCGCCGCCATGGTGGAGGCCGGCGGCATCGAGGCCTGGAGCAAGGCCAGCGCCGAGTCCATCCTGGGTGCCGACGCACCCGACTACATCAAGAGCACCGACATCCTGGACGTCTGGTTCGACTCGGGCACCACGCATTTTCATGTGCTCAAGCGCAGCCACGCCGACCAGTCCGCCTGGCCAGCCGATCTGTACCTCGAAGGCCACGACCAGCACCGCGGCTGGTTCCACTCGTCGCTGCTCACCTCGTGCGCAATGTACGACCACGCGCCCTACAAGGGCCTGCTGACACACGGCTTCACGGTGGACGGCAAGGGCCGCAAGATGAGCAAGAGCGAAGGCAACGTCGTGGCACCGCAGGAAGTGTCGGGCAAGCTGGGCGCCGAAATCATCCGCCTGTGGTGCGCATCGACCGACTACTCGGGCGACCTGGCCATTGACGACAAGATCCTGGCGCGTGTGGTGGACGCCTACCGACGCATCCGCAACACGCTGCGTTTTCTGCTGGCCAATGTCAGCGACTTCGACCCGGCCAAAGACGCCGTGCCGTTCGAGCAGATGCTGGAAATCGACCGGTACGCACTGAGCCGCGCGGCGCAGCTGCAGGCCGACATCCTGGCGCACTACGAGGTCTACGAGTTCCACCCGGTGGTCTCAAAACTGCAGATCTACTGCAGCGAAGACCTGGGGTCCTTCTACCTCGACATCCTGAAAGACAGGCTGTACACCACGGCACCGAAGTCGCTGGCCAGGCGCAGCGCGCAGACCGCGCTGCACCAGATCACGCATGCGATGCTGCGCTGGATGGCGCCTTTCCTGAGCTTCACGGCCGAGGAAGCCTGGAAAGTCTTCGGCAGTTCGGAGTCCATCTTCATGGAAACCTATGCCGATCTGGCCGCGGCCGATGAGGCCCTGCTGTCCAAATGGAGCCGCATCCGCGAACTGCGTGATGCGGTCAACAAGGACATCGAGGCTCTGCGCACCGATGGCAAGGTCGGCTCGTCGCTGCAGGCCAAAGTGACGCTCGAAGTCACCGCCGACGACCATGCACTGCTGGCCAGCCTGGGCGAGGATCTGAAGTTCGTCTTCATCACATCCGCTATAAATTTAATAGCTGGAAGCGCACAATCCATCAACACCGAAGCCAGTTCCGCCGTTAAATGTGAGCGCTGCTGGCATTACCGGGACGACGTGGGCCATGACGCCGCACACCCGACGATCTGCGGGCGCTGCACCAGCAACCTGTTCGGTGCAGGAGAAGAAAGGAAGTACGCCTGATGGCCAAAACAACCTTCGGAACCACCTCCGCCAGCCTGCTGCCCTGGCTGGGCCTGGCGCTGATCCTGCTGATCGCCGACCAGCTCACCAAGGTGCTGATCCTGGGCTATTACCAGCTCGGGGACGCGACCTATGTCACCAGCTTTTTCAACGTGGTGCGGGTGCACAACACCGGCGCCGCGTTTTCCTTCCTGGCCTCCGCGTCGGGCTGGCAACGCTGGTTCTTCACCGCCATCGGCATCGCGGCGGCACTGTTCATCCTGTGGATGCTCAAGTCGCATGCGAGGCAAAAGCTGTTTTCCTTTGCCCTGGCCTGCATTCTGGGCGGCGCGGTCGGCAATGTGATTGACCGCACGCTGCACGGCTATGTGGTCGACTTTCTGGACTTCCACTACGCCGGCTGGCACTTCCCGGCCTTCAACGTGGCCGACAGCGCCATCACCGTCGGGGCCATCTGCCTGGTGCTGGACGAACTGCTGCGCGTGAAAAGAAGTTAGTCCCCACGCTTTTCACTGCGTGTAATGCGCTGCCCACCGAGGGCTAATTTTCCCAGGGGCGGCCCGTCGGAAAATTCCGTCGATGTGCTCAGGTCGTCCTGGGAATGCCGAAGAAGGCCAAGCAGGCGGCGCACCGGCGTTATAGTGGCCCTCAACACTTATGAAGCATTTGTTGAATTTGCTGGCAGCCATCGCACTGCTGGTCTGGGGCACCCATCTGGTTCGGACCGGCATCCTGCGCGTGTTCGGAGCCAATTTGCGCCACGTGCTGTCGCGCAGCATAGGCAACCGCTTCACCGCCGCCCTGTCGGGCCTCGGCGTGACCGCGCTGGTTCAGTCCAGCACCGCCACCTCGCTGATTGTTTCTTCCTTTGTCGGCCAGGGGCTGATCGCGTTGCCGCTGGCGCTGGCCGTGATGCTGGGCGCCGACATCGGCACCAGCCTGATGGCCGTGGTGTTCTCGTTTGACCTGTCCTGGCTCTCGCCCCTGTTCATCTTCACCGGCGTGGTGCTCTTCATCTCGCGCCAGACCACCAATGTCGGACGTTTCGGCCGCGTCCTGATCGGCCTGGGCTTGATGCTGCTGGCGCTGCGCCTGGTAACGGACTCGACCGCGGTGCTGACCTCGAACGCGGCCGTCAAGGCCCTGCTGGGCACACTCAGCAGCGACCTGCTGCTGGAGATCACGGTCGGCGCGGTGCTGGCCGTGGTGTCCTACTCCAGCCTGGCCATCGTGCTGCTGACGGCCACGCTGGCGGCCTCGGGCGTGATTCCGCTGGACGTGGCGCTGGGGCTGGTGCTGGGCGCCAACCTGGGCAGCGGCCTGCTGGCGGTGCTGACCACGGCCCGGTCGGCCATCGAAGTGCGGCAGGTGCCGCTGGGCAACTTCCTTTTCAAGCTGCTCGGTGTCGCCGCCGCCGCGCCCTTTGTCGGCCTGTGGCTGCGCCATGTGCGGCCCTTTCTCGGCGAGGCGGCCACCACGGTGGTGCTGTTTCACCTGATGTTCAACGTGCTGGTCGGTCTGGTGTTCATCACCTTGACGCAGGTGGTGGCGCGCTGGGTTGAAAAACTCCTGCCGCGCCCGGTCAAGGGCGGTACCACCGGCGGCCGGCCGCACCACCTGGACCCGACGGCCCTGTCCACGCCGTCGCTGGCCATCTCGTGTGCGGCCAGGGAAGCGCTGCACCAGGCCGACGTGGTGGAAAGCATGCTGATCGGTGTGCTGGAAGTCATGCGCCACAACGACCTGCGGCTGGCTGAAGACCTGCGCAAGATGGACGACACGGTGGACGAGCTGTATTCGGCCATCAAGTACTACCTGACCAAGATCTCGCGCGAGGCCCTGGGCGAGGAGGAAAGCCGGCGCTGGACCGACATCATCAGCTTCACCATCAACATGGAGCAGATCGGCGACATCATCGAACGCGTGCTGATCGACATCGAGGACAAGAAGATCAAGCCCGGCCGCAACTTCTCCGAAGCCGGCATGACCGAGATCTGCGAGCTGCACCAACGCCTGCTCGACAACCTGCGCCTGGGCATGAGCGTTTTCCTGAACGGCAGTGTGCGCGACGCGAAAAAACTACTGGAAGAAAAGGCGCGCTTCCGCGACCTGGAGCGCGCCTACGCCACCACCCACCTGGGCCGCCTGTCTGACCGCACCATGCAGAGCATGGAAACCAGCTCGCTGCACATCGATCTGATCAGCGACTTGAAACGTATCAACTCGCATATCTGCTCGATTGCCTACCCCATCCTCGACTCGGCCGGCGCCCTGGTGCCCAACCGCCTGCGCCAGAGCGCCTTCAGTGACTCCGTCTCCCGCTGACCGGCAGGACATGCAGCGATGAACCCGGACGCTGACCAGCTCTGGCGTGCCCCGCGCTGGGCTCTGGCCGTGCTGCTGGCCCTGCTGGGCATGCTCGGGCCGTTTTCCATCGACACCTACATCCCGGCGTTTTCGGGTATTGCGCGTTCGCTGGGCGCGACGCCGGTCGAGATGCAGCAGACGCTGTCGGCCTACCTGTTCGGCTTTGCCTTCATGAACCTGTTCCACGGGGCGCTGGCCGACAGCTTCGGCCGCCGTCCGGTCGTGTTGTGGGGCATTGCGATGTTCACACTGGCGTCGGCCGGTTGTGCGTTGTCGCAAAGCATTGAGCAGCTGGTGTTTTTCCGGGCGCTGCAGGGCCTGTCCACCGGCGCCGGCATCGTGGTCTCGCGGGCCGTGATCCGCGACATGTTCGCGCCGGCGCAGGCGCAGAAGGTGATGAGCCAGGTGACGATTTATTTCGGCGTGGCACCGGCGATTGCGCCCATCATCGGCGGCTGGCTGTTTGTGCATCTGAACTGGCACGCGATCTTCTGGTTTCTCACCGGGGTCGGTGTGTTGCTGTGGACCGCCAACTACAAGCTGCTGCCCGAGACCCTGCACGTCACGCAGCGCCAGCCCTTCAATGTGAAACACCTGATGCGCGGCTACTGGCAGCTCGGCTCCAGCGCGCGTTTTTTCCTGCTGGCACTGGCCAGCGGCGTGCCCTTCAACGGCATGTTTCTGTACGTGCTGGCGGCACCCGAATTCCTGGGCGTGCACATGGGCCTGGCGCCGACGGAGTTTTTCTGGTTTTTTGTGCTGACGATTGCGGGCATCATGGCTGGCGCCTGGGTCAGTGGCCGCATGGCGGGCAAGATCGCCCCCAAGCAGCAGATCCGCCACGGCTTTGTCATCATGCTGGTGATTGCGGTGCTCAACCTGGCAGCCAACCTGCTGTTCAAGGCGCATGTCTCCTGGGCGCTGTTTCCGATTGCCATCTTCGCCTTCGGCTGGGCGCTGATGGTGCCGGTGGTGACCCTGCTGGTGCTGGACCTCTACCCCGAACGGCGCGGCATGGCCTCGTCGCTGCAAGCCTTTATCGGCTCGACCGCCAACGGCATTGTGGCCGGCGTGATCGCGCCGCTGATCATGCATTCCACCGTGGCGCTGGCGGCAACGTCGCTGCTGATGATGAGCATTGGCCTGCTGGCCTGGCTGTACCTGCACCACCGCTGGCCGGAGATCGGCAAGTTCTAAAGCCCCCACGGTCGTTCACTGCGTGTAACTCCCTGCCCCCCGAGGGGGCCTCTGCGCCTGCGGGCCGGCGAAGCCGGACCCGCGGCCCCTGCTTGAAGGGGAAGAGGCTCCGTCAGGCCTTGGAGCTTACGCCAGCAGCGCGGCCTGGATCAATGCTGCCTCGAGCGTGAACTCCCCGTCACGCATCTTCTGCAGCATGGCGTGGCCGTCCATCAGCGCAAAACACGCGACCTCGCCGTCCTGGTTCACCGGGGTGACGCCGTCCGGCACGGTGCAGTGGTACCAGGCTATGCGTTCGACCACGTAGCCGGCGCCGCGGCCGTCGTCGCAGGGACGGCGGATGTCGACATGGCCGCCGCGAACCATGCCCCGCAACTGGTCCAGCTCCAGGCCGGCCTCCTCCCAGGTCTCGCGCACCAGCGCTGTTGCCAGTGTGTCTTCGGCGGACACCATGCCACCCATCAGGGTGTCCCAGAGGCCGGGGTCGTTGGGCTTGTCGAAGGCCCGTTGCTGCACCCAGAATCGGCCGTCCACGGCTTGTCCCACCAGATGCACGGCCTGGGTGGTGATGCCCAGCGGCCGGACCGCCGCGCGCTCCACCGTACCGAGGCGAACCCCATGCTGGTCGGTCACCGCGAGTTGCTCATCGCGCCAGGCGCCAGCAAGGCCGGCCGCGTGCAGGGCGGCCGCCACGCGATTCAGGCCGGCCGTCACATCGCCCAGCAGGTGCCAGCCCGGCTGCCCATCGCGCTCTTCTTTTAATAGCAGCTTGCGCCCGTCCAGAAAGGGCTGGAGGTCGATTTGATGTAAAAAATCAGGCTCAACCGTTCCGATCAGCGATGCACCGGACCACAGCGGAACGCGCGGGCGCAAGGGTGGCTGAGCGGCGGCGGCGCGCTGGGCATGCAGCCAGTTCAGGTCAAAAACCTGCGGGTTCTCCACCTTCGGTCACAGCGTCAGGATGGTGCAGCCGGTGGTCTTGCGCGCTTCGAGGGAAATGTGCGCCTGCTGCACCTGGGTAAGCGGGAAACGCTGGTCAATCTGGATATTCACCTTGCCGCTGCTGACCATGGCGAACAGCTGGTCGGCCATGTCCTGCGTGCTTTCGCGCGTGGCGATGTGGGTGAACAGCGTGGGGCGCGACACATAGAGCGAACCCTTGGCGGCCAGCACGCCGATGTCCAGCGGCTCGACCTTGCCCGAGGCGTTGCCGAAATTGGCCAGCAGGCCGAACGGGCGCAGGCAGTCGAGCGACTTGAGGAAAGTGTCCTTGCCGACCGAGTCGTACACCACCTTCACGCCCTGCCCGCCGGTGATTTCCTTGACGCGGGCGACAAAATCCTCTTTCGCGTAGTTGATGACAAAGGCCGCGCCCTGCGCCTTGGCCAGCGCACACTTGTCGTCCGACCCGGCCGTGCCTATGAGCTGCAGGCCCATGGCCCTGGCCCACTGACAGGCAATCAGGCCGACGCCGCCGGCCGCGGCGTGAAACAGCACAAAATCGCCGGCCTGCAGCCCGCCTTGCGGCTGGGTGCGGTTCAGCAGGTACTCCACCGTCAGGCCCTTGAGCATCATGGCCGCGCCGGTCTCGAACGAAATGTCATCGGGCAGCTTGCAGACACACTTGGCGGGCATCACGCGGACCTCGCAATAACTGCCGGGGGGCTGGCTCGCATAGGCCGCGCGGTCGCCGGCCTTCAGGTGCGTGACGCCCTCGCCGACAGCCTCGACCACGCCCGAGGCTTCCATGCCCAGCTGCAGCGGCATGGGCAGCTTGTACAGGCCGGCGCGCTGGTAGACGTCGATGTAGTTCAGACCCACCGCCTTGTGACGGATGCGGATTTCGCCGGGTCCGGGTTCGCCGACAGTCACCTCCACCAGCTTGAGTTCTTCAGGTCCGCCGTGTTTGTCAATCCGGACGGCGAGCGTGGTGGTCTGGGCCATGGTGTTTTTCCTTGGAAAGCGATGGAAGGGATGCGAAAAGCAGATTGCGGCCTGCATCCTGCCACGAATCACCGGGCTCTGCTCGCAGCAGGCGCGGCCGGCCCGGGCATCGGGCGGGTGTTCAGGCTTTCTTCAGCAATCTCGCGGCGTGCTGGGTACAGTCGCCGCATGACGCCCGGCCTGAACCCTCGCACCGCCCTGCTCTTGACCATCCCGCCGCTGCTCTGGGCCGGCAATGCCGTGGTCGGACGGCTGGTCAACCAGCTCGTGCCGCCCATCACGCTGAACTTCCTGCGCTGGGCGCTAGCGTTTGTGATCCTGCTGCCGCTGGCCGGCTGGGTGCTGCGCCGCCGCAGCGGCCTGTGGGCCCACTGGCGGCGTTTTGCGCTGCTGGGCCTGCTGGGTGTGGGCGCCTACAACGCGCTTCAATACCTGGCGCTGCAGACATCGACCCCGCTCAATGTGACGCTGGTCGCGGCCAGCACGCCGGTGTGGATGCTGGGCATAGGCTGGCTGTTTTTTTCCCAGAAGGTGTCGCGGCGGCAGATCATGGGCGCGCTGCTGTCTATCGCCGGCGTGCTGGTGGTCCTGTCGCGCGGCCAGTGGTCACTGCTGGCCCAGGTGCGGCTTGTCCCCGGCGACCTGTATGTGCTGCTGGCCACCATGGCCTGGGCGTTTTACAGCTGGCTGCTGGCCAAACCCGCGGAGCCGCCGGAGATCCGCAACGACTGGTCGGCCTTCCTGATGGCGCAGATGATTTTCGGGCTGGGCTGGTCCGGCCTGTTCGCGGCCAGCGAATGGGCCCTGACCGATGCCCACATCCGCTGGGGCTGGCCGCTGGCCGCCGCGCTGCTGTATGTCGCCCTCGGCCCGGCCATCCTCGCCTACCGCTGCTGGGGCATCGGTGTGCAGCGCGCCGGCCCTGCGGTGGCAGGATTTTTCGCCAACCTCACGCCGCTGTTTGCGGCCCTGATGTCAGCCGCCTTCCTGGGCGAGCTGCCGCACCTGTACCACGGGCTGGCGTTCGCGCTGATCGTGGGCGGGATTGTGGTGTCGGCGCGGCGCTAAGCCCGTCAACCGACGCTCAGCCTACTTCGCCAGCCAGCCCAGGCTTTTGGCATGCAGGCTCTGGATGTACAGCCTGTCGGGGGTTTCCGTGACGCCGGTGGTCTCCGGGTAGGCCCCGCTGGGGTCCTGCAGGTCCGCGACGATCTTTCCGTCTTCCGTGAAGGCCATGACATGCCCGTACGAAGGCGGAATGGGCCACATGGCACGCGGGAGCCGCAGGGTGAGCTTGCGCAAAAAAGGCTGGTCCGCAAGTTTGTCAACCGTCGGGTTTCTGGGCTTGGCCAGGCCCAGCCAGATCCTGCCGTCCAGGCCGCGCATGAGGTTGTCGGGATAACCGGGCAGGTTGTCCAGCAGCACACTGGCCTGTGGATTCGGTTGCGCCACGTCGAGATTGCTGGCGTCCACGGAAATTTTCCACACGCGGTACTTTCCGGTTTCGTTGACGAACAGGAACCGGCCGTCCTGACTCAGGGCAACACCATTGGCAAAGCTCAGGCCCAGGGCGACCACCCGCGTGGCCCGGGTCGCCGGATCGTATTCCAGGATTCGCCCTGTCGAGGATTGCTCGAGAATGTCCAGCACGCTGGCTTCAAACGTGCCGCCCCAGGCGGCCGGCGCAAAACGTGTGGAGGCATCGCTGACATACATTTTCCCGTTGCCGGCCACGATGACCGCATCCGCATAACGAATCGGGTCGCTACCCACTTTGTCGGTCAGCAGCGTGATCTTTCTGTCCGGGCTGATGGACAGCAGGCCCTTGACCGCATCTGCCGCAATCAGATGGCCTGCAGCGTCAAAATCAAAACCCAGCACCCTGCCGCCGGTGTTGGCAAACACCTCCTGCGCGCTGCCGTCGGGGTTCATGCGCAGGATGTTGCCGCTGGCCACGGTCACATACAGCTTGCCGTCCCTGGCCATCACCACATGCTCGGGGCCTTCTTCGGCACCCAGCGAAATTTTTTGCAGGCCCGCCAGCTTGTGGTTGACCGCGTGCGGTCCGGTGTAGCCCGGGGCCGTGCTGGCGTTCCAGCGGACAGGCTCTATCGGTACCGGCCACCAGCTCAGGTAAGCACCGGCCACCGCGATTATCAGGACCAGGATCAACGCTGCCTTTTTCATAGGCTGGACTATAGCGCTGAGCGCAGCCTGCGCCCGGAGCACTTCCCCGCCGACAGGTCCGCAAATGGCCAGCCGCGGCCGCAAGACCGGGCATGATGCGTGTTTTCGGAGAACAGGCACCCCAATGACACCCCCGCTTCCCCGCTCCCTGCTGGCCCTCACCGGGTCCAACCTCGCGGCGCAGATGGCTGAGCAACTGAGTCTGGCGGCGGTGCCCATCGTCGCCGTGCTGGTCCTGGGCGCCGGGCCCGGCGACATCGGGCTGCTGGCGACCGCCCAGACCCTGCCCTTTTTGCTGCTGTCGATTCCGCTGGGCCTGCTGGCCGACCGCACATCGCGGCGCCGCCTGATGGTGTGGGCCGAAACCCTGCGTGCCCTGGCCCTGTTCGGCCTGCTGGCAGCGGTGATGTCCGGCCAGCTCTCCATCGGCTTGCTGGCCGTGCTGGGCTTTCTGGGTGCCGTCGGCACGGTGGGCTTCAGCGTTGCTGCGCCTGCCCTGGTGCCCGCGCTGGTGCCGCGTGAAGCGCTGGCGCGCGCCAACGGCCGGCTGGAACTTGCCCGAAGTGCCGCGTTTGCCGCCGGGCCCGCGCTGGGCGGCGCACTGGTCACCTGGGCCGGTGCACCTGCCGCGTTTGTGCTGGCCGCCGTGTTGTCGGTCTCTGCGGTGGTTCTGCTGCTGCGGCTGGTGGAACCGCCGCGCGCGCCCATGGCCAGGCGTCACCCGCTGCTCGACATTCGGGACGGTGCGCACTGGGTCTGGCACCATGCGCTGCTGCGGCCCATTTTTCTGACGGCTGTGGCCTGGAACATTTCCTGGTTCGTCCTGCAGGCCGCCTACGTGCCCTACGCCATCCGGCTGCTCGGCCTGAGCGCCGCGGCCGTGGGCATGACACTTGCCGCGTATGGGGCCGGCATGGTGGTGGGCGCGCTGCTGGCCCCGCACGTGGTTGCGAAGCTGCCCTTCGGCCGGGCGATTCAGCTGGGGCCGGCCGTCTCGGTGCTGGCGGCGCTGACCATGGTCGCCACACTTGCCCTTCCGTCCGGCGTGCTGGCAGGCCTGGCGTTTTTTCTTTTCGGTGCCGGCCCGATTGTCTGGACCATCACGTCCACGACCTTGCGGCAAACCGTCACGCCCGGCGCCATGCTGGGGCGTGTGTCGGCGATTTTTCTGGCTGCCAATACAGGGGCCCGGCCCATAGGCGCCGCACTGGGCGGTTTCGTGGGCGCGACCTGGGGGGAACCCGCCTGCCTGGTGCTGGCCCTCGCGGGCTTCGCTGTGCAGGCGTGGGTTATTTTCGGCTCACAAGTCAGAGGGCTGCAGCGCCTGCCCCAACCAGCGGGCTGACGAACCTGCCAGCCGAAAGCCTCAGTCCCGTCCCCTTTGAACGCGGACCGCGCCCCGGAGAACCGCAGCCGTTGCGAAGGAACGCCCTCTGCGGATCAGGATCAGTAAGTCCCGGGGTAAGCCCCGCCGTCGGCCAGCACGTTCTGGCCCGTCATGTAAGCGGCATGCGTGCTGCACAGGAAGGCGCAGATCGCACCGAACTCGTCCGGCGTGCCGAAGCGACCGGCGGGAATCTGGGCCTGTTGCGCGCGGCGGACCTCTTCGACACTCTTGCCGGATTTTTCAGCGGCGGCGCGCACCGTGGTGGCGATGCGGTCGGTGTCGAACTTGCCAGGCAGCAGGTTGTTGATCGTGACACCCTGGGCCGCCAGCTTGGTGCGTGCCACGCCGGCAACAAAACCCGTCAGCCCGCTGCGCGCGCCGTTGCTCAATCCCAGAATGTCAATCGGCGCCTTCACCGAGCTGGAGGTGATGTTGATGATGCGGCCAAAGCCGCGCGCGGCCATGCCGTCCACCGTGGCCTTGATCAGCTCGATCGGGGTCAGCATGTTGGCGTCCACCGCCTTGATCCAGGCGTCGCGGTCCCAGTCGCGGAAGTCGCCCGGGGGCGGACCGCCGGCGTTGGTCACCACGATGTCGAAGTCCTTGCGCACCGCGAAGACCGCCGCGCGGCCTTCAACGGTCGTGATGTCCGCTGCCACGAACTGCACGCTGGCGCCCGCCGGCCGGGCACTGTCAGCTATCAATTTTGCAGCGGTCGCTTCCAGCACCTCGGCGCCGCGCGCGACGATCAGCACGTTCACGCCTTCGCGCACCAGCGCCCGGGCACAGCCCAGACCCAGACCCTTGCTTGCGCCGCACACCAAAGCCCATTTGCCTGCAATACCTAAATCCATAATAATTTCCGCTTCTTCGTTGAAAGTTGATGGGCCATGATACTGAGTAAATCCAAGCGCGTTCACTGGCTGGGCTCTTGCGTCCTCCTGCTGGGCAGCGCCCTGGCCCAGGCACAAACCGAAGCGGTGCTGGTCAAACGAACCACTGAATTGCGCGAGGCGCCGGGGGAAACGTCGCGCAGCGTGACCCCGCTGGCGGCGCGCACGCCGGTCACGCGCTCGGGCGCGCGCCAGGGCGCGTGGATCCAGGTGCGTACCGCCGAAGGCGCCAGCGGCTGGGTCCACATGTTCGACGTGGCCCCGGCCAGCAGCGCCGCCGCGCCCAGTACCGGCGCCAATGCACTGCGCGGCCTGACCAGCTTCTTCAACAAGGGCAGTGCCCAGGGCACCACCACCACCGCCACCTCCACCGTGGGCATACGCGGGCTGGGCGCGGAAGACCTGGCGCGCGCACAACCCAACATGGCGGCGGTGGCGCAAGCCGACACGCTGCGCATGGATGCCGACCAGGCCCGCCAGTTCGCCAGCGCGGCGGCCCTCAGCAGCCGGACGGTTGACGCCCTGCCCGAGCCGGCGCAGGCGCCGCTGCAAAACGCCGGCCCCACGGGCAATAACAACTAGGGAGCCGTCCATGAACCTGCCACATCGCCTCCCGCAGCCGGCCTGGCTGCTGCCGCTGGCCCTGGCCGCCGGTCTGGCCTGCATGCCGGCGCACGGCCAGGACGCCGGCAAGGCCCTGAACCTGCTGGGCTCCTTTCTGCGCCAGGCCGCCCCTGCAGAAGCGCCGGCGCCAGCCCAGCCGGCCTCGCCCGCCGGCGTGCTGGGAAACATGCTGGGCGCCAGCTTCGCGCCGGCAGGCGCAGGTCAGGCGTCCCGCGCCGGTGACCTGATCGGCCTGCTGTCGCAGTCGCTGGAACAGATTGATGAACCGAAGGAAATTGAAATCGGCCGCCAGCTGGCCGCCGTGCTGCTGGGCAGCAAGCCGCTGCATCCCGACATGGCGCTGCAGCGTTACGTCAACCAGCTGGGGCGCTGGATCAGCCTGCAGTCCTCGCGGCCGCAACTGCCCTGGACTTTTGCGGTGCTGGACGATGCCGGCTTCAACGCCTTCGCCGCGCCCGGCGGTTATGTGTTCGTGACCAAGGGACTGATCGAACGTGTGGCCGACGAGGCCGAGCTGGCCGGCATCCTGGCGCATGAAATCACCCACGTGACCGCCAGGCACCACCTGCAGGCGATTGCCAAAACCGCGCGGGCCGGCCTGCTCACGCAGGTCATCGGCTCGCAGGTCAAGGGCGAACTGGCGGGCGCGGTGTCGGCCCAGTTTCTCAACCTGGGGCGCGATTTGTATTCACGAGGTCTGGACCAGACCGATGAATTCGATGCCGACCGCAGCGGTGTGGCGCTGGCCGCGCGCGCCGGTTTTGACCCCTATGGCCTGGTGGCCGTGTTGCAGCAGCTGCGCACCGCCACGCCCGACAACCCGCTGTTTGCCCTGTCGCTGAGCACCCACCCGCCGGCGCAGCAGCGGCTGGACTTGCTGGAGCAGGCCATGGGCAACCGGATGGACGGCCTGAGCGGACAGCAGCCCGTCACCGTGGCCCAGCGCATGGAAGGCCTGGCGGTCGCACGCACGGCCAGCCGTGACTATGCACCAGCGGTCACCGCGCCGAGCGGGCGGCGAGTCCCGGTGAAAAAGTAAGGACCGCTTTTTCAGCGTTTGGACTGAGCCTGTCGGAGCCTGTGCTAGATCGCGCGGCTGTGGGTCTTCAGGCAAGCCGGGACTCGCCCCGGCGGGCGACTCACTTTCTCTTGCTTCGCCAAGAGAAAGTAAGCAAAGAGAAGGCGACCCGATGGTCTGGGACCCTCCGCTTCGCTACGGGCAACCTGCGGTGCTCGGTAAAAGCGGGGTCTCGCTCGAACTCGGCTTCGCCTCAAACAATCGCGAGCCCTGATCCGCTTTTGCCTGCGCTCCTCGGCCCAGCCCGACGGGTGAGAGATGGAAAACCAATACCAATTCGGGGAGACATGACGCGCATAGCGCGTCATGTCGGAGTCAAGCGGCCGTGGCGTTTGCACGCGAGAGCAACACACGCGGCCAAATGAAGACCCCCTCCATCGCCCAGCGGGGCGCGGGCAGGGGTTAGGGGTGGGAGTGGGGAGTTGCGCCTACTGTCCAGGACAAACCGGGAACGCAGCGTGACGCAAAAGCCGAACGACGATTACTTGCCCGCGCGGGAAAACACAAAAATACCCGCGATGACGAGTACCGTGCCGGCCGCCACCCAGGCAGTGAACGGCTCCCCGAGAATCAGCACGCCCATCAGGATGGTGGACATCGGGCCAACCATGCCGGTCTGCGCGGCCATACTGGCGCCTATGCGTTCAATGGCCATCATCACCATCAGCACCGGAGCCGCCGTGCACAGCGTGGCATTGAGCACCGACAGCCAGATCACCTCGGGCGCGACAGCTGCAGCACTGAGCGGCCTGAGCAGCACAAACTGCAGGATGCAGCACAGGCAGGCCACCGTGGTGGCCAGTCCCACCAGCCGCAAGGCGCCCAGGCGCTTGACCATCTCGCCGCTGTAGACCAGGTAAATCGCATAACTGACGGCGCTGAGAAATACCAGCAGCGCACCCCAGGCGGCCTCCGGCCCCAGCAGGGTGATCTCGTGGCCGAAGACCAGCACCACGCCGCTGTAGCTGATCGCCATGCCCATGATTTGCGCCGCGCTGATGCGCCTGCGATACAGCACCAGCCCCAGTAGCAGGACCAGCGTGGGGTTGAGGTAGAGGATCAGCCGCTCGAGCGAGGCGCTGATGTAGGCGAGCCCGGCAAAGTCCAGAAAACTCGCCAGGTAGTAACCGGTGAAGCCCAGCCAGAGCACACCCTGCCAGTCCTTGCGGGTCAGGGCCGCCTTGCCGCGGCTGGCCCACCAGGCCATCACGGCAAAGATTGGCAGCGCAAACAGCATGCGGTACATGATGAGCGTGACCGCATCGACGCCGTAGCGGTAGGCGAGCTTGACGATGATCGCCTTGCCGCTGAAGGCAATCGCGCCAAACGTCGCCAGCAGCAACCCGGTCGCTATGCTTTTAGGAGCTGTCTGCGCCCGTGGATCCTGGGCTGCAAGTGTTTTTTGCTCTGAACTTCTGGACAAGTGGATTTATCAGAAACCGACGGCCTGGCCGTCGCGCCGGCTGTCGCTGGCCGCCACATACCCCTCGACCTTGGGATCGCCGGCACGGCAGATGAACTGGCCCGCGCCGAAGTCCTGGTAGGAGTCGTTGATCACTTCCATGCGGTGGCCGCGGTCCGACAGGCCCTGCACGGTCTGCTGGTTCATTGCCGCTTCGACATTGATTTCAAAACCGGCGTTGTAGCGCCAGCGCGGCGCATCACAGGCGGCCTGCGGGCTCTGCCCGTAGTCGAGCATGCGCACCAGCGTCTGCATGTGGCCCTGGGGCTGCATGTTGGCGCCCATCACGCCATAACTCATCACCGGTTGACCGTCTTTCATGAGGAAGGCCGGGATGATGGTGTGGAAAGGCCGCTTGCCCGGCGCCACCTGGTTCACGCCGGCCTGCACGCTGAACGCGTGGCCGCGGTTTTGCAAACTGATGCCGAAGTCGGGCTCGACACAACCCGAGCCGAACCCCATGTAGTTGCTCTGGATGAAGCTGACCATCATGCCGTCTTCGTCGGCCGCGGTGAGGTAAATGGTGCCGCCCTTGACCGGGTTGCCGGCGCCGAAATCCTGCGCTTTTTTCATGTCGATGAGTTTGGCACGGGAGGCGAGGTAGCTGTCATCGAGCATTTGATCGACGCTCACCTCCATAGCCGATGGCTCGGCCACATATTTGTAAACATCGGCAAAGGCCAGCTTCATGGCCTCGATCTGCAGGTGCTGCGAATCCACCCCGTCCACTGCCAGGCCGGCCACATCGAACTTGTCCAGGATGCCCAGCGCAATCAAGGCCGAGATGCCCTGGCCGTTCGGCGGAATCTCGTGCAGCGTGTAGCCGCGGTAGTCCTTGCCGATGGGCTTGACCCACTCCGGCTGGTAGGACGCAAAGTCTTTGGCCGTCAGGCTGCCGCCGTTTTGGGCAGAGAATTTTTCGATCGCCTGCGCGATCTCACCGCCGTAATACGCCGCGCCCTTGCTCTGGGCGATCGCCCGCAGCGCCCTGGCCGCGGCCTTGAACTGGAACAGCTCGCCCACATTCGGTGCGCGGCCCCAGGGCAGAAAGGACTGGGCAAAACCGGGCATCGCTTTCAGTTCATTGGTAGCGGCCGCCCACTTCTGCTGAACCACCGGCGGCAGCAGGTAGCCCCGCTCGGCAATTTCGATCGCGGGCTCCATCAGGTCGGCAAACGGCAGCCGGCCAAAACGCTCGCTCATGGCCACCCAGCCGGCCACGGCACCGGGCACGGTCACCGAATCCAGGCCGCGTTTGGGCGGGGTGGCGGCGCCGTCGCCGTATTTGCGCTTGAAGTAGTCCGGCGTCCAGGCCTGCGGTGCGCGGCCCGAGGCATTGAGGCCATGCAGTTCCTTGCCGTCCCACAGGATGCAGAAGGCGTCACTGCCCAGGCCGTTGCTGACCGGCTCGACGATGGTCATGGCAGCGGCCGCGGCAATGGCGGCATCCACCGCGTTGCCACCCTTGAGCAGCATGCGCAGCCCGGCCTGCGCGCCCAGCGGGTGCGAGGTGGACACCACATTGCGGGCAAACAGGGGGATGCGGGTGGAGGTGTAGGGATTGCTGTAGTCGAAGTTCATGAATGGCTCTGAAAAGGAAAGGGCTGGCGCCAGGCCATGGCGCCAGTTAAACGCTGTCAGTCGGTGGTGATCTTGCGTTCGGAAATGATTTTTTTCCACTTGGCGTTGTCGGTCCTGACCATCGCCGCAAAAGCCTGCGGCGTGCCGCCGGTGGGCTCGGCGCCCAGCCGCGCAAACCGCTCTTTGACATCGGGGTCGGCCAGTGCCGCATTGAGCGCCTGGTTCACCCGGGCCGTCAGCTCGGCAGTCAGGCCTTTGGGGCCGTACACGCCAAACCAGGTCACCGACTCGAAGCCCGGCAGGATCTCGGACACCGTCGGCAGATCAGGCGCGAGCGCGGTGCGCTTGAGAGTGGTCACCGCCAGGGCGCGCAGCTTGCCATCCTTGACATGCGGCATGCCGGTCACAAAAGAGTCGAACAGTACGTCGAGCTTGCCGCTGATCAGGTCCGGCATGGCCAGCGCCGTGCCCCGGTAGGGAATATGAAGAATGAAGGTGCCGGACTGCGCCTTGAAGTACTCGGTGGTCAGGTGCACGATGGTGCCGTTGCCGCTGGATGCGTAGTTCAGCCGCCCCGGATTTTTTCGCGCATGGGCGATGAACTCCTGCATGGTCCTGGCCGGCGAGGAGTTGGGCACCAGCACGACGTTGGGCGAACTGGCGACGTAGGCGATCGGTGTGAAATCCGTCTCGGCGTTGTAGGGGATTTTCGGGTTGATGGCCGGCCCGATGCTGTGGGTGCTCGAGGTCGCCAGCAGCAGCGTGTAGCCATCCGGCGTGGCCTTGGACGCGGCGTCGGCGCCTATGGTCCCGCCGGCACCCGGCCGGTTGTCGACCACCACGGTCTGCCCGATTTTTTCACCGAGCTTCTGCGACAGCGCACG
Source organism: Polaromonas sp. 39-63-25 (assembly GCF_002278925.1). Classification (GTDB taxonomy): domain Bacteria; phylum Pseudomonadota; class Gammaproteobacteria; order Burkholderiales; family Burkholderiaceae_C; genus Polaromonas. Next base: position 22,235 of record NZ_NCJH01000014.1, on the reverse strand, counting down.
CGCCAGGATGTCAGTGGCTCCGCCCGCCGGGAAAGGCACGATCATGCGGATCGGCCGTGCGGGATAAGCTGCTGCAGAAGTCTGCGCCGCGGCGGGCAAAGCGGCAGCAACCGCAACGCTGGCCGCCGTCATAAAAATGATATGTCTGCGTTTCATTTCGCCATTGTGCAACGGTTTTCAGGCTGGCTGGGTCAGTACAGTTTTACAAAAAAAACGGCACCCGAGGGTGCCGTTGGGTCATGTCATCGAGGGATCAGTCCTCGACAAAAGCCTCTTCACGCTTGTTCTTGACCGCAGGCAGAAGCACGATCAGCAGCAGCAACGCTCCGGCGGCAAGCAGGCCGGCAGACAGCGGACGGGTCACGAACACGCTCCAGTCACCGCGCGAGAGCAACAGCGCGCGACGCAGGTTCTCCTCCATCATGGGGCCCAGGATGAAACCCAGCAGCAGCGGCGCAGGTTCAGCTCCGAGCTTGATGAAAATATAACCAATCACACCGAAAATCGCCACCATCCAGATGTCCCAGGTGTTGTTGTTGGTCGAATAAACACCAATCGCACAGAACAACACAATCGCCGGGAACAGCAGGCGGTAGGGGATGGTCAGCAGCTTGATCCAGATGCCGATCAGCGGCAGGTTGAGGATCACCAGCATGGCATTGCCGATCCACATCGAGGCAATCAGGCCCCAGAACAACTCGGGGTTGCTGGTCATGACCTGGGGTCCGGGCTGGATGTTGTGGATCGTCATGGCACCGACCATCAGCGCCATCACGGCGTTGGGCGGAATGCCCAGCGTCAGCAGCGGGATGAACGATGTCTGTGAACCGGCGTTGTTGGCCGCCTCAGGCGCGGCCACACCGCGGATGTTGCCCTGGCCAAATGGCACTTCACCCGGTCGGCCCTTGATTTTTTTCTCCATGGTGTAAGCCGCAAAGGCCGACAGCAGGGCGCCGCCACCGGGCAGGATGCCGAGGGCGGAACCCAGGGCCGTGCCACGCAACACGGCCGGGGCCATGTCCTTGAAGTCCTGCTTGGTGGGGAACAGCCCCGTCACATTGGCCGTGAAGACTTCGCGCTCATGCTCGGGCTGGGACAGGTTGCTGATGATTTCCCCGTAACCGAACACACCCATGGCGATCACGACAAAATTGATACCGTCGGTCAGTTCGGGCACGTCAAAGCTGAAGCGCGCCACACCGGAATTCACATCGGTACCGACAAGGCCCAGCAGCAGCCCCAGCACAATCATGCCCACCGCCTTGAGCAGCGAACCCGAGGCCAGCACCACGGCGCCGATCAGGCCCAGCACCATCAGGGCGAAATACTCGGCCGGGCCGAACTTGAAGGCCAGTTCGGTCAGCGGCGGCGCGAAGGCCGCGATGATCAGCGTGCCGACGCTGCCGGCAAAAAACGAACCGAGTCCGGCGGCGGCCAGCGCCGGCCCCGCTCGCCCTTTTCTGGCCATCTGGTAACCGTCGATACAGGTCACCACGGACGACGACTCACCGGGCAGGTTCACCAGGATGGCGGTGGTCGAACCGCCGTACTGGGATCCGTAATAAATGCCGGCCAGCATGATCAGCGCGGAAACCGGTGGCAGCGCGTAGGTGGCCGGCAGCAGCATGGCGATGGTGGCCACCGGGCCGATGCCGGGCAACACGCCAATCAGGGTACCGAGCACGCAACCGAAAAAGGCATACATCAGGTTGATCGGCGTGAATGCCACGCCAAAACCCAAGGACAAATTTGCAATCAGATCCATTTTATTTTCCTTAGCCCGTGATGAAGGACGGCCACACCGGGAACTGCAGCTTCAGCGCCAGCACAAAGGCGATGTAACTGCCGGCGGCCAGCACCGTAGCGAGGATGAGGGTGGTCTTGAATTTCCAGCCGGCTTCCGCCATGCTGGCAATAAAGGTCAGGGCGTAAATCGCCACAATCAAGCCGAAGGCAGGAAACTTGATGCTGGGCAGGCCCGCCAGCAGGAGGCCGAACACAACGTTGGCGGCAATGACGAAAATCAGCGGTTTCCACGCCCATTTGCCGATCTTGTCGCAACACCAGCGCCGTAAAGGTGATGGCCGCACCGATGATGGCCAGAAGCACGCCCAGCATCAGGGGAAAATAGCCCGGCCCCATGCGCGCACCTGTGCCGACGCTGTAGGTCGTTGCCCCCCAGGCAAACGCCACACCGACACCCATGAACATGAGACCGGCAAAGAAGTCTTTTTGACTCTTGATATTCACGGTGAGTCTCCTTTGTCTGTAAAGAATGAATCGCTGGATTGTGCATGCAATAACCCCTGACAGGAATGTGGCTTTCACTTAGGCGAAGGAAGGCACATTCAGCCCTGTCCCGGCCGGGACAGGGTTCAGGACAAGGTTCAGGACATCGGCGGCGTCGTGGAAAGGATTTCCTCAATGGTGGTCAGGCCCTCCGCCACCTTGAGCGCGCCCGCCAGCCGCAGCGGCCGCATGCCGTCGGCCACGGCCTGGCGCCGCAACGCGTCGATGCTGGGCTCTTTGGTGACCTTGTCCTTGAAGGCTTCGGTCACCGTCAGCAATTCATACAGACCCATGCGGCCCAGGAAACCGGTCATGCGGCAATCGACACAGCCGGCCGGCTTGTAAGGCTGGTAAGCGCCGTTGATCTGCCAGGGCTTGACGATTTCGGTCAGCGTTTCGCGCGAACTGCCTTCGTCTTTCTCGCGGCACTGCGAGCACAGCGTGCGCACCAGGCGCTGCGCCAGCACACCCAGCAAGGTGGCATTGATCAAATAGGAAGGCACACCGAGCTCCATCAGGCGCGACACCGCCGAAGGCGCGTCGTTGGTGTGCAGGGTGCTGAAAACCAGATGCCCGGTCAGCGCGGCCTGCACCGCCATTTCCGCGGTCTGCAGGTCGCGGATCTCGCCGACCATGATGATGTCCGGGTCCTGCCGCATCAGCGCGCGCAGGCCTTCGGGGAAATCGAAGTCGAGGTGCGCCTGCACCTGGGTCTGGTTGAAGGCCGGCTCGATCATCTCGATCGGATCCTCGATCGTGCTGACGTTGACCTCTTCGGTGGCGATGCGTTTGAGCGTCGAGTACAGCGTGGTGGTTTTGCCCGAGCCGGTCGGCCCCGTCACCAGCACGATGCCATAGGGCCGCTTGACAAGCTGTTCCCAGCGCGTGGCGTCATGCTGGGAAAACCCCAGTGCATCGAGGTCCTTGACGGTGGTGTCGGGGTCGAAAATCCGCATCACCATTTTTTCGCCAAAGGCCGTCGGCAAGGTGGACAGCCGCATTTCGATTTCGTCGCCGCGCGGGTTGCGGGTCTTGATGCGGCCGTCCTGCGGGCGGCGCTTCTCGACCACGTCCATGCGGCCCAGCAGCTTGATGCGTGCCGTCATGGCGTTGTGCACCCCCATGGGCAACTGGTAGACCGGGTGCAGCACGCCATCGATGCGAAAGCGGATCACACCCTGGTCACGCCGCGGCTCGAGGTGGATGTCGCTGGCGCGCTGGTCAAAGGCGTACTGCCAGAGCCAGTCCACCACCTGCACCACGCCCTGGTCGTTGGCGTCGAGCTGCTTGTTGGTTTTGCCCAGCTCCACCAGCTGTTCGAAACTGGCGGCGCCGGCGTTGCCGCCGGCCTTCATCGCCGCCTTCACCGATTTGGCCAGCGCGAAAAACTCGGCGGTGTAGCGGGCAATCTCCAGCGGGTTGGCCACCACCAGGCGCACGCTGCGCTTGGCCTGGCGCTCGACCTCGGAGACCCAATCGGTGACGAAGGGCTCGGCGGTCGCCACCACCACCTCTGTCGGAGTGACCTGCACCGGCAGCACCTTGTGGCGTTCGGCATACAGGGCCGACATGGTGTCGGCCACCTTGCCGACGTCGACTTTCAGCGGGTCGATACGCAGATAGCCCAGGCCGGCCCGGCCGGCCAGCCACTGGGAAATGGTTTCGATGTCCAGCGGCTTGCCGTCGGCCACGCGGGTCATGCTGACGCTGGCCAGCCGGATCAGCGGGTGCTGCGCGCTCTGGACCTGCGAGCAGCGCGCAATGGTGCGTTGCGCCTCGGCCGCCGAGATCACCCCGTCGTCACTGAGCCATTCCACGAGCCGGCGCCAGTCCAGCGGCCCGGCAGGGGCGGCGGACCGGGGGGTGGATTCAGGGGGGTGTTTGGGAGGCACGGCAGCTCGCATGCAGGCACTTTAACTGATCACCCCTCCGAGACGGAAAACTTCTCGGGGAACTCTCAAAAAACGGGTTTGAACAGCCTCAGCCACTTTTTGGCGGGCAGGCCAAAGCGGGACTCGATCACCTCGGCCCTTTGCGAAAGCTCCTCCCGCTCGGGCCGGGTCGGCTCACGTTGCGCCGCCACGACGGTGTTGCCCTCACGCGTCGGCTTGAAGGCCCAGACGGATTCGGGGCCAAAGGCTTCGGCGATTTTTTCCAGCGAGCTGATGTAGCTGGAGTCGCGCCCGAACAGGTTGACCGTCATGACACCGTCCTCACTGAGCAGCTCACGGCAATCCGCGTAGAAGTCCGCGCTGTCGAGCACCGGCGCCGCCGCTTCATGGTCGTACAGGTCCACCTGCAGCGCGTCCACCGTGCCGCGGTGCTCCGCCTTGCGGATTTCCTGCGCGGCGTCGGCCACGATGACCTTCAGGCGCAGGTCATCGGCGGGCAGCTTGAACCACAGCCGGCAGGCGGCCAGCACCTGCGGGTTGAGCTCGATGGCCGTGGTCTTCATCTTCAGCTTTTTGTAGCAGAACTTGGTCAGCGCTGCCGACCCCAGGCCCAGCTGCATCGCGTGGCGCGCGGCCACCGTGCCCGGCTCGGCGAACAGCAGCCAGACCATCATGCGCTGGACATACTCCAGCTCGATGTCGAAAGGTTTGTCCAGCAGCATGGACCCCTGCACCCACTCCGTGCCCAGATGCAGGTAGCGGACGTCGCCGTAATCGGAGAAATTCACCTCGGGCAGTTCTGCCTGGGGAAGCGGGTTGCTGGTTTCTTTGCGGGCCATCGGTTCAATCTGGATACTGGCGCTGAACGCGGCCGGGCTTGTCGGCCCGCCCGGAACAGGGTGACTGTTCAACGGCCAGCGTCAAAGGCTCAAAGTGTACCCACCGGCCGCAAGTGCCCGCAACCACAGGGAAGGGCATGGCGCTGGCACGCCATCTTCCGGGAAAAATTTGACCGCGCCGGACAACTTTTCCATAATGCGGCGCATCCAGGGAAAGGAAAACCGGTGTCCACAAAAATTCTGCTCAGTTTTGCCATGGCCAACCACGGGGCCAATTTCGCCAACTGGCTGCGTGACCGCTTGATGAAACAGTACAACCTGTACCAGGTGGACGCGGTGTACATGGACTCCGTGGTGGCCCGGTCCGGTGCGACGCGCCATGCCAAAACATTTGCGCAGAACGACATCGCGCCTGACGGCGTGGCGAGTGTGTCGCTCGACATGCGGCCGCACATGCGCTCCCCCACAGGCGCGCGGCCCATAGGCGCAATGAAATCCGACTGGAACAGGATGTACAAGATCGCCATGATGGAGGCGCAAGTCATGCTTTTTGTGTACACGGACGAATACCGGGACAGTCCGTGGTGCATGAAGGAATGGGGGCAGTTCCACATGGAGAACGGGCGGCGGCGACTTCGCCGGCAGGCCACGCTGCGCGGCGTGTTTCTGGCGTTCAACCCTGCCGTCAACCTGGTCGGCATTCATGAGCCCCACGTCACGCGCATCAACGTTGCAAAGACAGATGGCATGCAGCGCGGACTGGCCTGGGATCGCGGCGACTTCGTTCTCAACGAATCCGACTATCGCCAGACGGTCAACGCCATCGGGCCGATTGGATAAATCCACCCACTGCCGCCTGGCACGGCGGCGCATGCCGGACGCTAGTGCAGTGTTGCATGCTTGATGGAACAAATAAAAGCGATGGATGTTGGGTCAGGGCAAGGCGCAAACCACAGCGATACCCTAGGTATCGCGCGGATTTGCAACGCAGCCATGGCACAAAAGACGCGCTTTTATGTTCCAGATAGCGTGCAACGCTGCGCTAGATCACACCATGCCGTGCTTTTCGAAGACTTCGCGCCAGGCCGCCAGCTTGCGCTCGAACGACCAGGACGCGTTCGCCGGGCTGGTGGACGGTAACTTGTAGACAGGCAAGCCCAGCAGCGCGGTGTGGCGCGCGTGTTTGAAACTCTCGCCCCCATTGTGAGCAATGGCTTCCAGCGCCGGGCACTGGACCAGCATTGCTGCGAAATCGTTGACCACCGGCTGGCGGATGCGGCTGTCCAGGCTGCCCTCGCGTTCGCAGGAGGCATACACGTCCCAGACGCCCAGTTGCCTGTCCAATAGCCATTTGCTACGATTTTGATAGCTGTCTCCGCCCGATGATATTGGGCTGGATGGCCAAATGGCCTGCAAAATTTTCCAGAAATGGTTTTGCGGGTGGCCGTAGTACTGCTGCGCCGCCAGCGAGGCCACGCCGGGGAAACTGCCGAGGATGAGCACGCGGGTCCGGCTGCTGACCAGCGGCGCCAGACCGGTCAGCATGCGGACAGGGCCTGCAGCCCGGGCAGCGCCGCGCCGGCGTTGGCGGTGGTCGCCAGCGCCAGGGCGTCGACCGTCATGCCACGCAGTTCAGCCACCACGGCGGCAATGCGCGGCAACTCGGCCGGCTCGTTGCGCCCCTGGGCCCGGCCCTCGCCGCGCTGTTGCGCCGTGGCGTACAGCCAGTGCGGCGGAATGTCCGGCGAGTCGGTTTCCAGCACCAGCGCCTCCAGCGGCAATTCGGCCGCCAGGCGCCTGAGCTGCCGCGCCGGCTCGAAGGTGACGGCCCCGCCAAAACCGAGCTTGAGGCCCAGCTTGAGGAATTCATCGGCCTGTTGCCGGCTGCCATTGAAAGCATGGGCTATTCCGCGCCAGCCGTCCTGCGGCGCGAGTTCGCGCAGGTGCTTGAGCAGTTTGTCGGCGGAGCGGCGCACATGCAGGATCACCGGCAGGCCGTGTTTGCGTGCCAGCAGCAGTTGCTCGCGGTAGAAAAACTCCTGGCGCTCGCGCAAGGGGCTTTGTGTCAGGGCCGGGACAAAATAGTCGAGCCCGATTTCGCCCACAGCAACCAGCCGGTCGTCGGCTTTTCGCAGGGTGAGTTCGGCATCGAGCAAGGCCAGGTCGCCATCTGTTGCCTGGCCGACAAACAGCGGGTGAATGCCGAGCGCATAACTGTCCCCAAAAGCGTGCGCCAGTGTGCGTACGGCCGCAAAGTCAAACACCCCGACCGCCGGCAAAACGCAACGCACCACGCCGGCGTCCGCCGCCCGCTCCCGCACGGCGACACGGTCGCTGTCGAAGTCTTGGGCATCGAGGTGGCAATGAGTATCTATCCAGCGGGGCATGACCCGATGATGCCTGAACACCGGCCAGCAGCGATGACCCCACGGATGCCTGAAGAATGTGCAGGGTTGGGGCAGACGTGATACCGTGCATTCGTCAGTCCGGAAATCCCCGGAAAACCCTTTTCACAGGTGACACGGATGCGCAGGCCAGCCCTCTACAGCAGCTCCAGCAGCCCCCCTCCGGCGGAGGCGCACGAGCAGCAGGCGCAAGCCGGGCCAGCCGCTGAATCTGCCCCGGCAACACGTTTTTTCTCGCTGTCCAGTCCCCGCCTTCTTTGGGCTGCCCTGGCCGTGATGGCCCTGTTACTGGTCCTCAGCCTCTCGCTGGCGCTGCGGCCGCAGCCGCGCAGGTTGACGCAGGCCGACATCCATGCGGCCGTCCTGAAAACGCTGGAAACCGCCCAGTTGCCCTCGGCCGTCGCCAAAGCCTACGACACCATTCGTCCCTCGGTGGTGCGCGTCACCGGTTACGGCAAAAGCAGGAACGGCAAGGAAGACGAGGAATACGGCGTCGGCACCGGCGTGGTGATTGTGGACAAAGGCATCATCCTGACCAACCTGCATGTGGTGCAGGGCGCGCAGACCATCAAGGTGGTGTTTTCCGACGGGCTGGAGTCCATCGCCCACATCACCGGCGCCCAGCCCGAAAACGACCTGGCGGTGCTGCAGGCCCACAAGATCCCCGACGACATGATTGCGGCCACCATGCGCTCCACCGGCGACCTGGCGCCCGGCGACCATGTCCTGGCCGTCGGCTACCCCTTCGGCATCGGGCCGTCGGCCTCGGCTGGCGTGATCTCCGGACTCAAGCGCACCTTCCGCTCGCCTGAAGGCAAACAGGAAATGAGCAACCTGATCCAGTTCGACGCGGCCGCCAACCCCGGCAACTCCGGTGGCCCGCTGGTCACCATGGACGGCGAGGTGGTCGGCATCGTCACCGCCATCCTCAACCCCAACCAGCAGCGCAGCTTTGTCGGCATTGCCTTTGCCGTGCCGATTGAAAACGCTGCTTCCGCCGTCGGCCTGCCCCCTTTCTGAAGGATCTCCCCATGCAAACACCCGCCACTTCGCAGGCCCCTCACACCGCGCAACTGATGGAGCAGATCCTCTACGAGGTCAAACGGGTGGTCGTCGGGCAGGACCGTTTTCTCGAACGTGTGATGGTGGCCATCCTGGCGCAGGGCCACCTGCTGGTCGAAGGTGTGCCGGGCCTGGCCAAAACCCTGACCGTCAAGACGCTGGCCAACACGATTCAGGGCAACTTCAAGCGCATCCAGTTCACACCCGACCTGGTGCCGGCCGACCTGGTCGGCACCCGCATCTACAACCAGAAAACCGGTGACTTCAGCACCTCGCTGGGGCCGGTGTTCACCAACCTGCTGCTGGCCGACGAGATCAACCGGGCGCCGGCCAAGGTCCAAAGCGCCCTGCTGGAAGTCATGCAGGAGCGGCAGGTCACGATTGCGGGCGAAACGCACCGCGTGCCCGAGCCCTTTCTGGTGATGGCCACGCAAAACCCGATCGAGACCGAAGGCACCTACCCGCTGCCCGAGGCGCAGGTGGACCGCTTCATGATGAAGGTGCTGGTGGACTACCCGACTGACGAGGAGGAATTCGTGATTGTCGAGCGCGTGATCGGGCCGGCCGTGGCCGTCTCCAGCGTCGCCACCACCGCGCAGCTGGCCGAACTGCAGCGCGAATGTCGGCGGGTCTATGTGGACCCTTCGCTGATCCAGTACGCCGTGCGCCTGGTCTCCGCCACCCGCACGCCGGAAAAAAGCGGCCTGAAAGACCTGGCCCGATTCATCACCTTCGGCGCCAGCCCGCGCGCCACCATCAACCTGACCGAAGGCGCGCGCGCCCTGGCCATGTTGCGCGGACGCAGCTATGTCCTGCCCGAAGACATGACGGACCTGGTGCCGGATGTGCTGCGGCACCGGCTGGTGCTGTCCTACGAAGCGCTGTCCGAAGGCCTGAGTCCGGACACCGTAATCGCCAGAATCATGGCCAAAGTCCCGGCACCTGCGCGGCCACTGGAACATGAAAAACTGGTTGCTTAAATCCGTTCGGGCTGAGCCTGTCGAAGCCCCCGTCCAGGCTGTGGTGGCCCGGGTGCAGGCTGGCAGCGCCGAGCATGTGCTGCGCCGTCTCGAATGGACCGTGCTGCGCCGGCTCGACGGCCTGCTGCAGGGCGACTACCGCACCTTGATGCGCGGCACCGGCATGGACCTGGCCGACCTGCGCGAGTACCAGCACCATGACGACGTGCGCCACATCGACTGGAACGTGACAGCGCGCCTGCAGTCGCCGCATGTGCGTGTGTTCACCGAGGACCGCGAAATGGCCAGCTGGTTCCTGCTGGACCTGAGCCCCTCGGTCGATTTTGGTTCGGGCGACCAGCGCAAAAGCCAGGTCTCCGCCGAGTTTGTGGCGGTGCTGGCCCGCGTGCTGACACGCCACGGCAACCGCGTGGGCGCCATGCTGTACGGCGCCGGTGTAGACACCGTTCTGCCGCCGCGCGGCGGGCGCGCGCATGTGCTGCAGTTGCTGCACACGCTGCAGACCCGTCCCGCCACCACCGGCACAGTCACCACCCGCCTCGACGAACTCTTGAGCTCGGCCGCCCAGTTGCTGCGCCGGCGCTCCACGGTGTTTGTGGTGTCCGACTTCATCAGCGAACCCGGCTGGGAAAAAGCGCTGGCGCAGCTGGCGCAGCGCCACGAGGTGGTGGCGGTGCGCCTGCTGGACCCGCTGGAACTCGAACTGCCCGACCTCGGCCTGATCCCGATACGCGATGCGGAAACCGGCGAGCAGCTGCTGGTCGACACCCACGACGCAGGCTTTCGCCAGCGTTTTGCCCGCATTGCCGCGCAGCGTGAAGCCGACTTGCGCCAGGCGCTGGCGCAGGCCGGCGTGGACACGCTGGAGTTGTCCACCGACGGCGACCTGGTCGACGCCATCATGCGTTTCACCGAGCTGCGCAAGCGCCGCGGCCAGGTCTCGGGTGCCGCCGGCCGAGGTGGCCGCGGCAAGCTGCCCGGCCACCTGAAGGTGGCGGCGTGAGCCCCAAGGAGATGCTCCCATGACCTTTCTCTGGCCCCAGTTTTTGTGGCTGATGCTGGCCCTTCCCCTGCTGGTGGTGGTCTATGTGTGGCTGCTGCGCCGCAAAAAGAAAATGGCGCTGCGTTATGCCAGCCTGTCCATCGTGCGCGAAGCCATGGGCACGGGGCAGAGCGTGCGCCGTCACATCCCGCCGCTGCTGTTTCTGCTGGCCATCGCCGCCATGCTGCTGGCTGCAGCGCGGCCGTTTGCCGTCGTCACCCTGCCGTTGCAGCAGGAAACCATCATCCTGGCGATGGACGTGTCGGGCAGCATGCGCGCCACCGACGTGTTGCCGAACCGCCTGGTCGCCTCGCAAAACGCCGCCAAGGCCTTTCTGGCCGAGCTGCCGCGCAGCGTGCGGGTCGGCATTGTCGCGTTTGCAGGCACTGCCTCGGTGGTGCAGTCGCCCACCCTGAGCCGCGAAGACCTGGTCGCAGCCATCGACAAGTTCCAGCTGCAACGCGCCACGGCCATCGGCAACGCCATCGTCGTTTCGCTGGCCGAGCTGTTTCCCGATGCAGGCATCGACCTGGCGTCGCTGACCTACGGCCGCAACCGCAACAGCGGCATCGCGATTGACCAGGCGCCGAAAGAGCCGAAGAAGGAGTTCACACCGGTAGCACCGGGCTCCTACACCTCGGCGGCCATCATCCTGCTGACCGACGGCCAGCGCACCACAGGGGTGGACTCCCTGGAAGCCGCCAAGATGGCGGCCGACCGTGGCGTGCGCATCTACACCGTGGGCGTGGGCACGGTCGACGGCGAGACCATCGGTTTTGAAGGCTGGTCCATGCGCGTCAGGCTCGACGAGGAAACCCTCAAGGCCATTGCCAACAAGACCCAGGCCGAATACTTCTATGCCGGCACGGCGGCGGACCTGAAGAAGGTCTACGAAACCTTGAGTTCGCGCCTGACCGTGGTGAAAAAGGAAACCGAAATTTCGGGCTTGCTGGCGCTGGTGGCTTCGGTGCTGGCACTGCTGTCGGCTTCGTTGTCCTTGCTTTGGTTCAACCGGATTCTTTGAAGCAGCCACGCCGGCATCACCCTCCGCCTCGGGTTCCCTTCTGACAGTAGGACCAACTCCCCACTCCCACCCCTATCCCCTGCCCTCGCCCCGCTGGGCGATGGAGGGGGACTTCATTTGGCCGCGTGTGCTGCACCCGAGTGCAAACATGACGGCCCCGTGCGCCCGACCTGATGCGCTGCGCGCGTCAGGCCTCCCCGGACCCGATCCCGAACCCGCATTTGTTCCCCACCCGTCGGGCTGGGCCGAGGAGCACTGGCAAAAGCGGATCAGGGCTGGCGTTGTTTGAGCGAAGCGAGTTTAGCCAGACCCCGCTTTTACCGAGCACCGCAGGTTGCCCGCAGCGAAGCGAAGGGATCCAGACCATCGGGTCGCCTTTTTTCTTTGCTTACTTTCTTTTTGGCGACGCAAAAAGAAAGTGAGTTGCCGCCGGGCAACCCCCGGCTTGCTGGAAGACCCCCAACCGCGCAAGCTTGCGCAGGCTTCGACACGCTCAGCCCGAACGGAGTCAGAGGAACGCCCGCATGGATCCCGGCTCAAGTCCGGGATGACAAGCCACAGAAAACATTTGCTATAAATTCAATAGCTGTCTACGCCCTATCAATAAGGGCTGCGACCCTGAATCGCTTTTAAAAATACGTTTGCCGACACCACAGGCGGCAAGCGCCTACTGCACATGACATTCCCGCCGCAGCAGCGCCACAGCGTCATTGAGCGCGTGAACCGCATCGCTTTGCAGCGTGGGCTGCGCCTCCTGCACAAACTCTTCCCACAAGCTGGTGTAGGCCTCCTGGTGTTGCGCCGGGGCGTGATCCACGATGTACTGGTGGGCCAGTGCGGGATGGAAACCTGATTTCCAGATCTTGCGCACCAGGGTCGCGGCGCCTTTTTCGGTCAGCATCGTTTTGGGCGTGGCGCCGGCGGCGACGCACAGCAACAAGGTCAGCAGAGAACCATCATCGCTGTTGCCGCCGGTGACCTTGTTCCAGGCCGCCGACGCCTGGCGGTCGTGGTGGTCGACTTCGGCCAAAGCGTCTTCGACCCAGAAATACCGGCCCATGAACGCTGGGCTGCGGTCAAACAGCTGGCGCACCGGCAGGGCGCGGTCGAGGATTTTCGGCACGTCGGTCATCACGGACTGGCGCACGAGCTCCACCACGCCATGAAGATGGGCAGGCAGTTTTTTGGGCAAGGCGACAGGCAACGCCGCCGGGGCAGCCCCATGTTTTTTGCGCAGGGCAACGATCATCTTCTCGAACGCGATCCAGTCGGGCATCTCGATGCGGCCCACTGCCAGCGCCAGCAAGGCGGTGCGGATCACGGCCTCGGCGTCCTTGCCGGCCTCGTCAAGCTCGTCGGCGTCCATGCCCAGTTCGCCGGCCAGCCACAAGGCCGCGTCCACCACCTGCGCCACCTGGCTGCGCCGGGCGAGTTCGGCCTGGTAGTCGGCCAGGCTGCGCAGCGACCATTTGGCCAGCAGCGGAATGTGTTCGTCGCGGAAGCCGCCGCGTTCGTTCATGCCGAAGTGGCTGTTCTGCGGCATGGCGATCAGCGCCTTGAGCATGTCAGAGCCGCCCTTGGAGCGCGACAGCAGGGAAAAATCACGCAGCGACTCGGCCGCCTGCTTCAAGTCGCCGCCGCAGCTGCTTTCCAGGTAAATGCTGATCAGGTTGACCATGCGGTCGCGGGCCTTTTCAAGCTCCGGGCGCAAAAACTCGTTGCCGAAATAACGCGCGATCTGCACCATGCCCTTGGGGCCCTCGATACGCATGGCCTCGATTTTTTCCGGACCAAGGATGCCGTGTTGCACGCCATGCTGCAGCGCCTTTTCGAAAAAAGGTCGGGCATCGTACAGCGAGACGGCGGAAGGCGTGGACACGGTGTTTGCTTCGGTCAGGAGATGATGGGGTTCAGATCGCCGATTCCTCGTCGGACTCGCGCGCCGTCGGTGTGGCCTTGCCACGGTCGGTGTCGCCGGTCTCGACCTTGCCGTCGTCCTCGGCGTCTTCCTCGTCTTCATCCTCGGAAGCGGCCGCCTGGTGAGCACTGACCTTGGCGCGCAGCACCATCAGCATCTCGATGAACAGGTCCGGCAGTTCGTAACGCAGAATCCAGGCGAGTTCCATCCAGTCATGGTCGGCGATTTCATCCTGCTGGACACGCGGTTTCTCGTAGGCCGAGGCCAGCAGGGCCGCCTGGGACAGCATCTTGCCGTACTCGTCCGCCGCCTCGAAGCTGCCGCTGCGGGCAAAACCCTCGACCCGGCTCCATTGGTCGGAAAAATAGTCGGCGAGGGCCTCGCTGCCGCCGTCCAGGTCGCCAATCGCATTGAGAAAGTCCAGCGGGTCGGCGTCGTCCCGGAAGATGACTGCGTTGACCATGCCGCGCAGATGGGTGCGGGTCAGGTCCTTGTAGAGCTTTTCGATCACCACGGCGCGGGCGAACTGCGCGGGCGACACCAGCAGGCTGACCACCGACTCCTTCGAATGGTCGTATTCGCGGATGACGGCCAGGATGTCCTTGGGCGGCAGTTGCTCCAGCACCACCATCAGCGCGGCATCCCCTTCGGTGTCGGCCAGCGTGACCAGGGCCGACTCGGCGCCCACGATGTCGCCGGCCGCAATCAGGCTTTGGGTTTTTTCTATCAGGGCGAGGTGCTGGGTCATCAGGGTTTCACTTTCCGGGTCATGTGGCTGGCATCAGTCTTTCTGGTCGAAGCCCTGCTGGACCAGCCAGTCGGCACCGGCTTCCTGGCGTGCGCGGGCATCACTACCCTGCCCGCCCTCGCCATCGTCGGCAAAAATCACCAGCTCGTCATCGCCGCCCTGGTCGCTGTCTTCGTCATCTTCTTCGTCGCCGCCCAGGGCGAGCCCCGCCGCGGCTACCGGCAGGCCGGCCATGTATTCCAGACCCGCCGTCAGTGTCATAAACCGGTCGCCGCCCGGCGACTCCAGAACGATCTGCGCCAGATCCTGTGCCCAGGGCGCCAGCTCACAGCTGCCCGCCAGGCTGCTCCAGGCCGGAAAAACATCGGCGTCATGGGTGAGCAGGTGATCCATGACGACCCGCCCGGTGAAGTCAAACCCCTGGTGAAACACCACCGCCACCATCTCGGGGCTGAGTTCCATCATCTGGAGCAGAAAGGCGAGCTCCTGGCGTTTGCCGGCCAGCCGCTGGTGCAGCACGTCGCGCCCCTCGGAGTCGAAGCGCAGGTCATCCATCTCGGACTGGTAGGCCGAACGCAGGTCGAGGAAATAGGGGGAGATGCTCATGCCACCGGGTTTTTCATTGTTCAGTTCCATGGGTCAGCGGAGCTCAGAGGTGAGCAGCGGGTTGAAATAGTTTTGCCAGATATCGGTCGCGGTGGCCAGCGGGCTGTCGAGCAGGTTGCGGCGCCGGTTGTCGTCGTAGGCCTGGCGTTTGTCCGCGTCCGACAGCACTTCGTACGCTTCCTGCACCGACCGAAAACGCGCCGGCGCCTGCGGATCGGGATTTTTGTCGGGGTGCCAGAACGACGCCTTCTGGCGAAAGGCTTTCTTGACGTCGGCCAGCGTGGCAGCGCTGTCCAGCCCGAGGGCGGTGTAGTGATCGGTCATGCGCAGGTGGCGTTGTCCTGGGCCGCGGGCAAGGCACTGCCACGGCATGTTGAAGGGCTCACCGGCAGGAAAAAGCGCAGGCGCGGGCGACGAGGGGACCCAAGATTATGCACGTCCGGCCCTTTCCAGGGCGCGAGGCCGGTTAATGCCCTTGCGCCGGACTGGCCGCCCATTTCGACAGGCGCCCCGACACCAGCCTGAAACGCCGGCCACAACGCGCGGCCAGTGTTTCGTCGTGCGTCACCATCACAAAGGCGGTGCCGTGCTCGCGGGCGAGTTGCAGCATCAGCTCGAACACGCCGTCGGCGGTGGTCCGGTCCAGGTTGCCGGTGGGTTCGTCAGCCAGCACGCAGGCCGGCCGCGTGACCAGCGCACGCGCAATCGCCACACGCTGGCGCTCGCCGCCCGAGAGTTCGGCCGGACGGTGGTGGATGCGGTCTTTCAGGCCCACGCTGGCCAGCATGGCGGTGGCGATTTGCGCCGCTTTTTCGCGGTCCTCGCGCCGTATCCACAGCGGCATGGCCACGTTGTCGAGCGCGCTGAACTCGGGCAGCAGGTGGTGGAACTGGTAAACAAACCCCAGGTGCCGGTTGCGCAGCTCGCCCTGTTCGGCCGCCGACAGCGAGGACATCAGTTGCCCCTTGAGCTCGACACTGCCGCTGGTGGGCGCGTCCAGCCCACCCATCAGGTGCAGCAAGGTGCTTTTGCCGGAACCCGAGGCGCCGACAATCGCCAGCGTTTCGCCGGCCATCACCCGCAGGTCCACGCCGTGCAGCACGGTCAGGTCGATAGGCCCTTCGTGAAAACGTTTGGTCAGGCCCTGGGCTTTAAGAACAACATCACTCATATCTCAGGGCCTCTGCGGGATTGACTCTGCTGGCGCGCCAGCTCGGATAGATGGTGGCCAGAAACGCCAGCACCAGCGCAATCACCGCGATCGGCATGATGTCGGCGTATTGCGGGTCGCTGGGCATGCGGCTGATCAGGTAGATGTCTTTCGGCAGGAAGCTGGCGTTGAGCAGGCGCTCCAGCGCCGGCACGAGCACGTCGATGTTGAGCGCGATGCCCAGGCCCAGCAGCAGGCCGGAGAGCGTGCCGATCACGCCGACCATCGCGCCCTGCACCATGAAGATGCCCATGATGCTTTTCGGGCTGGCGCCCAGGGTGCGCAGGATGGCGATGTCGGCGCGTTTGTCGGTCACCGTCATCACCAGCGTGCTGACCAGGTTGAAGGCGGCCACGGCCACGATCAGCGTCAGGATGATGAACATCATGCGTTTTTCCAGCTGCACCGCGGCAAACCAGGTCTTGTTCTGGCGCGTCCAGTCGCGGATCAACAAATCGCCGCTGAGGCTGCGTGACAACTCGGCCGCCACTTCGCGCGCCTGGTGCAGGTCCCTGAGCTTGATGCGTATGCCGGTCGGGCCTTCGAGTCGGAAAATTTTCGCGGCGTCGTCCTGGTGCAGCATGACCAGCGCCGAGTCGTACTCAAAGTGGCCGGAGTCAAACGCTCCCACCACCGTCATCTGTTTCAGGCGCGGCACCACACCGGCCGGGGTCACCTGGCCACTGGGCGCAATCAGCGTCACCTGGTCGCCCTCACGCACGCCGAGCGAACGCGCCAGTTCGATGCCCAGCACCACACCGAACTCGCCGGACACCAGCTTGGGCAAGGCCGTGTCCTTCAGGTCGACGGCCAGGTCGGTGACCTGCCCTTCGAGCGCCGGGTCGATGCCGCGCACGATCGCGCCCTTCATGTCCTCGCCGCGGGCCAGCAAGGCCTGCGCGGCAATAAAGCTGGCGGCACCAATGACCTGCGGGTTCTGCCGGATCTCGGCCAGGGTTTTCTGCACATCGGGCAGGGCGGCGCCATTGGGCGCAAACACCTCGATGTGCGAGATCACGCCCAGCATGCGGTCGCGCACCTCTTTCTGGAAACCGTTCATCACACTGAGCACGATGATCAGCGCCGCCACGCCCAGCGCAATGCCCAGCATGGAGACGCCCGAGATGAAGGAAATAAACCCGTTGCGCCGCGTGGCGCGGCCGGCGCGCGTGTAACGCCAGCCCAGAATCAGTTCGTAGGGGATTTGCATGGGGCGATTGTGGCATCTGCTCGCGCCATCCCGGACAATAAGGGGATGCCCGCCTCCCTCCCCCCGCCCCAACACCACTGGGTGCTGCCGTTTGCCGCCTGCGCCTCTGACGACTGGCTGCCTGCCGTCCAGGCCATGCCTCCCGCCGGCTGGCGCCACCTCGGCAAGTTGCTGCAGGGCATGAAGCTGGTCCACACCGACAGCGGCGATGTGCGTTCGCTGACGCCGCCGCACGAGCGTGTACTGGCCCGGGGGCTGGGCCTGCAGGCACCCGACGGCCTGATTCCCTGGGCCGCCTGGCAGCATCTGCAGAGCGGCGGCGTGTCCGCGGCCCGGGCCTGGGCGTTCATCACGCCCTGCCACTGGGCCATGGGCCGCGACCACGCCACGATGACCGACCCGGCCTTGCTGGACCTGCCGGAGGCCGAGTCGCGCACGCTGCTGGCGGCCATGCAGCCCTATTTCGAGACCTATGGCATCACGCTGCACTACGCGGCGCCGACACGCTGGCTGGCCGAAGGCGAGCTGTTTCGCGACCTGCCCAGCGCCTCGCTGGACCGCGTGCTGGGCCGCCATGTGGACACCTGGCTGCCCGGCGGCGTTCCCGGCCGGGCCATGAGGTTGTTGCAGAACGAAATGCAGATGCTGCTTTACACCCATGCGGTCAACGATGCGCGTGCGGCAAGAAGGCAACTGGCCGTCAACTCCATCTGGATCAGCGGTAGCGGTGCCTTGCCTGACACCTTCCCTGCCAGGGTGCCGCCCGACACCACGGTCTCACGCAGCCTGGCACACGCCGTTTTCAGCGACGACTGGGCCGCCTACACACGAGCATGGACGGCCCTCGATGCCGGCGAAGGCGCGCGGCTGCTCGCCTTGCAGCAAGGCGGCGCGACCGTCCGGCTGAGCCTGTGCGGTGAGCGCAACGCCTTGACCTTTGAAACCACCTCCACCGGAATTTTCTCCCGAATGAAAAGTCTTTTTGGCCAGCAGCCCTTTCCAGCTCTGCTTGAGCAGCTATGAAAATAATAGTACGCGAAGCACCGCCACGCAGCGTGTGGGCGCTGCAGCAGGCCGGCGTCCACCCCTTGCTGGCGCAGTTGTACGCCGCGCGCGGGGTGCGCACCGCCGATGAACTCGACGACGGCCTGGCCCGGCTGCTGCCTCCGTCGGCCATGAAAGGCACGACGGAGGCGGCCGTGCTGCTGGCCGACGCCATCGCCGCGAACAAGAAGATATGCGTGGTGGCCGACTACGACTGCGACGGCGCCACCGCCTGCGCCGTCGCGCTGCGCGGCCTGCGCCTGCTGGGCGCGACCCAGGTCGGCTACATCGTGCCGGACCGCGTGGTCGACGGTTACGGGCTGACCGCGACGATTGCCGAGCGCGTCAAGGCCACCGGCGCTGACCTTCTCGTCACGGTGGACAACGGCATCGCCAGCATCGAGGGCGTGGCGCGCGCGCGTGAACTGGGCATGCAGGTACTCGTGACCGATCACCACCTGCCAGCGCTCCGGGACGGCGCCATCGTGCTGCCCGACGCCGACGTGATCGTGAACCCGAACCAGCCCGGCTGCACGTTCGAGAGCAAGGCCATGGCCGGTGTCGGCGTGATGTTTTATGTGTTGCTGGCCCTGCGCGCCGAATTACGCAAGCGCGGCGTGTTTGATGCCGGCAACCAGCCCAAGCTGGATACCCTGCTGCCGTTGGTGGCACTCGGCACCGTCGCCGACGTCGTCCGGCTCGACGCCAACAACCGCCGCCTGGTGGCGCAAGGCCTCAAGCGCATACGCAGCGGCGCCCTGCCGGCCGGCCTGGCGGCGCTGTTCACCGCCGCCGGTCGCGTCGCGGCGGTGGCGACCAGTTTCGACTTTGGTTTTGCGGTCGGCCCGCGCATCAACGCCGCCGGCCGGCTCAGCGACATGACGCTGGGCATCGAGTGCCTGCTGACCGACGATGCGGGCCGCGCCGACGAACTGGCAAAAACGCTGGACGGCATCAACCGCGAGCGGCGCGACATCGAGGCCGGCATGCGCGAGCAGGCCCAGTTGGCCGCCGATGCAATGATCGACGAAGATGCTCACGGGGAATATGGGCCGCCGCCGGCCATCGCCATCTTCGACCCGGACTTCCACGAAGGTGTGGTCGGCATCGTCGCCTCGCGCATCAAGGACAAGCTGCACCGCCCGACCTTTGTGTTTGCCGCCAGCCAGGCGCCGGGCAAGGAACACGAGCTCAAGGGTTCGGGCCGCTCGATTGCGGGCTTTCATCTGCGCGATGCGCTGGACCTGGTGGCCAAGCGCCACCCCGGCGTGTTGCTGCGTTTCGGCGGCCATGCGATGGCGGCCGGCTGCACGATTGCCGAGGAACACTTCGAGGTGTTCGAGCAGGCGCTGCAACTGGTGGCGCACGAGTGGCTGGACGCCGCCACCTTGCTGCGCCGCATCGACACCGACGGTCCGCTGGCGCCCGAGTACCGGCGCGCCGACCTGGTGGACACGCTACATAAAGAGGTCTGGGGCCAGGGTTTTGCGGCACCGACTTTCAGCGAGGAAGTCGAGGTCATCTCGCAGCGGCTGGTCGGCGAAAAACACCTGTCGCTCAAGCTCAAGCACCAGGGCCAGCCGGTGGACGGCATCTGGTTCGGCCACACCGAGTCGCTGCCGGCGCGCGTCAAACTCGCCTTCCGGCTCGATGCCGACGAATGGCAGGGCATCAAACGTGTGCGTTTTCTGGTGGAGGCGGCGGAGATTTGAATGATTTTGGCCTCCAGCCCAACAGGGACGGGAGCAAGCAGCTATTGATTTGGTAGCATAGTGACGCCGGCAAAGCCTGCCACCACCCCGGCCACCCCGGAAACGAGCATCAGCCCCATGAACGACCCCCTCGCCTTGTACCCCGCCCTGGCCGAAGTCGTGCCCACGCTGGCCGAGCTGGGGCCCGACGCCGGCCCGCTCAGCGTGCCGGCAGGCACCGTGCTGTTTGACGAACACGCGCCCTGCCAGGGCTTTCCGCTGGTGCTCAGCGGCGAGGTCAAGGTCTCGCGCCATTCCGGCGACGGGCGCTCGCTGGAGCTCTACCGCGTGGTCCCCGGCGAGTTGTGCCTGGTCTCCAGCGCCTGCCTGTTTCGCAGCCAGCCGCTGTCGGCCCAGGGCGTGACCACCCGGCCCACCACCCTGCTGCTGATTGCCCCGCCGGTGTTCGCCCGCTGGCTGGAAACCCCGGTTTTCCGCAACGAGGTGCTGGGCCTGTTTGCCGAACGCATGGCCGACCTCACCGGGCTGATCGATGCCATCGCCTTCCAGCGGCTGGACCAGCGGCTGGCGGCCGCGCTGCTGGGCCGCGGCCAGGACCTGGCGCTAACGCACCAGACGCTCGCCGACGAACTCGGCACCGTGCGTGAAATCGTCTCGCGCCTGTTGCGCCGCTTTGAGCGTGAAGGCTGGGTCGAACTCGCACGCGAGCACATTCACATCCGCGACAGCGCCGCATTACGCGCCATGGCCGCGGACCTGCCCGCCTGAGCCCCGGGGCGGCCCGCAAGGCTGCTGCGTGACCCAGGTCACTGACCCGGGCCGTGCCAGGGCGCCTAATGCGGTCATCAGTCCTTCCCCTTTTTCAAAGGAGCTCACCATGAAATCCAACGTCGGCGGCATCGACCGCATCCTTCGCATCGTTATCGGCCTGGTCCTGATAGCGCTGGCCGCCACCGGCACGGTCGGCCTGTGGGGCTGGATAGGCGTCGTTCCGCTGGCCACCGGTGCCATCGGCTGGTGCCCGCCTTACGCCCTGTTCGGCTGGAACACCTGTTCCATGAAAAACAAGGCCTGACGCGCCGAAGTTGAACTGGGGCCGCGGCCGGGGCGCTGTAGCCCTTGTCTGACGGCCGCAGGCAGGGGCAGCCTACAGCCGGAGGCCGCCGCCGCGTTCATGATCTGGGACAGAAGGTGTACATCCCGGTGCACCCGGAAAACTCCCAGAGGAACCACATGAACACCATCATTTACATCGTCGGCCTGATCGTCATCATCGGCTTCATCCTGTCTTACTTCGGCTTTCGCTGAAACCGCACCGGCGCAGAAAACGCTATTGAATTCGCTATCGAATCGATAGCTGCTTGCGCCCGTCCCTCAATGGCTGAGGGCATAAAAGACCTGAAAATTCAGTGCAGCAGGGTGTATTCCCCGCCGCGTGCGATGGCCCGCTTGTAAGCCGGCCGCGCGTGAATGCGCTTCAGGAAAGCCATCAGCTTCGGACGGCTGGCATCCAGCCCGCCGCGCGCCGCCGCCGCCTCCAGCACAAAACTCAGCTGGATATCCGCACCGCTGAACGCTTCACCTGCAAACCAGGTGCTCTTTCCCAGCTCCCCCTCGAGGTAGTCCAGGTGCTGTGTGATCTGCGGCTCGATGAAAGCCGCCTTGGTTTTGGCGCTGATCGCCTTGGCGATCGGTTTGGCAAAAAACGGCATGGGCGTGGTTTCTATCTTGTCGAACACCAGCTTGAGCAGCAACGGCGACATGGCCGAACCTTCGGCGTAATGCAGCCAGTAGGTGTAGCGCAGGCGCGCCGGTGTTCCCGCTGGCGGAGAGAATTTTCCGTCGCCATAACGCTCGATCAGGTAATCAATGATGGCGCCGGACTCGGCCAAGGTCAGTTCACCGTCGGTGATGACCGGCGACTTGCCCAGCGGATGCACAGCACGCAAGGTCGCGGGTGCCAGCATGGTCTTGGGGTCACGCTCGTAGCGCTGGATCTCGTAGTCAACGCCCAGTTCTTCCAGCAGCCAGAGGATGCGTTGCGAGCGGGAGTGGTTGAGGTGATGCACAGTGATCATGGGGAAAATCCGGTAAGGTTCAGGAGGTGTTGCCATGGTAGGCCATGGCAGCGTACACAACGCCGGCAGGGCATAAAGGAAGCGCTGAACAAGTCCCCTGCGGCGCGCGATCAGCCGGGCTCGGGCGGCCTGCTGCGTTGAATTTCTTGCCAATAGCCAGCTATTGGCTGCGAAAT
>NZ_NCJH01000048.1 GCF_002278925.1 Polaromonas sp. 39-63-25 | reverse complement strand
ATAAAATCCATAGCTACCCGCGCAGGTATCATATGGGCTAGAGGCCTATTCGATGCCTGAACCCGCCATCCACCGCTGTTTTGACCCTTCCACCGCCCCACGCATGGCCCTCGCCCTTCCCCACTGCCCTACCCCGTACCGCACGTCCGGCCACGCCGGTGCTCCGCGCCGCAGCCTGCCCCATGCAGCCTGACACCGCGCCGGCGCTTGCAGACCTGCTCGACTGGACCACCATCGACCTGGTGGTCTTCGACGTGGACGGCACGCTGTATGACCAGCGGCAGCTTCGCCTCGGGATGCTGCGGCAACTGCTGGACCATACCTGGCAGACGCGCAGCCTGGACACGCTCTTGATACTGCGCACCTTTCGCCGGGTGCGGGAGGCGCTGGGCGAGCAGGCTGGCGCTGATTTCATGGCGCTGCAGTATGCGCAGACGGCCAGACGGCATGGCACCACGCCAGGGGCCGTGCGGGCGCTGACCGATGAATGGATGGAGCAGCGGCCGCTGCCGCTGCTGGCGGCGTGCCGCTATGCACAGGTGGCCGAGCTGTTTGCCGGTCTGCGGGCTGCGGGCAAGCGGGTGGCGGCTTTTTCGGACTACCCGGCCATGGCGAAGCTGGCGGCGCTGGGGCTGGCGGCTGACCCTGTGGTTTGCGCCACCGACGCCGGTATTGAACGGCTGAAACCTGACCCGGCCGGGCTGCTGGCGATCCTGCGCCGGACCGGGGTGGCGCCTGGAAGGGCGTTGATGATTGGCGACCGCTTTGACCGCGATGCGGCGGCTGCGGAGCGGGCCGGCATGCGGGCGCTGATCCGCTCTGGCCGGCCGCATGCGCAGTGGGCGACGTTTCAGGCTTACGACGACCCGGTTTTCCGGCCACTGCTGGTCGGGCGCGGCGGGCCAGGTCCAAGACTGTTCAGTTAAACCCGTTCGCCCTGAGGTATCGAAGGGCATTTCCCGGCTTCGATACCTCAGCCCGAACGGTTTGGAGTACTACCCGAACAGTATTGGGGCCAAGCAAAGCACATGACCGACATGAAGCGCGCCAGGGTTTGGGTACTACCCGAACAGTATTGGGGCCAGGCCGAAACTGAGCCTGCGGGCATCGACGCGTCCGGAGCTTGCCAGGAAGCCCGTTTCATGCATCAAAATGGCCTGCAGCCCGATCAATATCTGCGCCAGCAGCTATCGAATCTATAGCGACTTGGCCCGGGTGCGAACGCGCATACGTGCAGTGGCGGCCCGGTCAGCCCGCTCCCACACGCGCACCGGCCTCAGGCCCACAGCCGCTGCCTGCGCCCGCCGACTTGAAAGGCGAGGAAACCGTTCCACAGTGACGGGTGATGCTGCCACGCAGACCAAACGGCTTCGCTCCTGTCCGAGCCGACGGGGCTTGCGGGGGTCGAGCGGGCCGGCCAGAGCGGGACACTGGCGCGCCACGGCGATCTTTACATCCCCGAAACCAAGGGTGTTGAACTAGCCGTTCGGCCCGGTGTCATACTGGTCATTAAGGGTTATTACCTAGTAGCCATGCGCTATTCAAGCCATTGAATGGCTTCATTGGCAGTCTCCCGTGGGGAGTGCTAATATTTGATCTTAGAAAAGGAGTTCTGCTTTGTCATACGCTCTTTCCCCCCGCACCACGTCGGCCGCGCTGGCTGTGCCGGTGCCTGCAACGTCTGCCGTCGGCGCGGTCAACCCGTGGACGCTCGTGCCTCCGCTGGGCAATCTCGACGCGTACATTTCGGCGGTCAACCGCCTGCCCATGCTCACGCTGGAG
>NZ_NCJH01000047.1 GCF_002278925.1 Polaromonas sp. 39-63-25 | reverse complement strand
CCCGATCACCGAGCAGGTAGCTCTCGGGAACGGTCTTGAGGATGTCCCCGGGACCGGCCGTCTGCAGCCATTTGAGGCCTCGCACGATCGCATGGGTCATGGCCTGGCAGGTGTTGGGATTTTTCTGGATGAAATCGGTGGGCGCGTACAGACAGCCCGCAGGCATGGCGCCGCCGAACACTTCCAGCGTACCTTTGAGGGTGCGGGTGTCGCTGATGATCTTGACATCGCCTTTTTGTTCCAGCATCGTCATGACAGGGTCGATATTGCTGATGGCATCGATCTGGCCGGAGCGCAGCGCACTCAATGCGCCAGCCGCCGTCCCGACGCCAATAAAGCTCACATCGCCGGCTTTCAGACCGCCCCGCGACAGCACCAGATTGGCCACCATGTTGGTGGACGAGCCCGGTGCCGTGACGCCTATTTTCTTGCCCCGCAGATCGGCAACGCTTTTGTAGTTGGGCATGCTTTTGGTGGACACGCCAAAAGCGATTTGCGGCGCCCTGCCCTGCAGCACAAATGCCTGGAACATCTGATTTTTCGACTGCAGGTTGATGGTGTGCTCGAAGGCACCCGAGCACACGTCGGCCGAACCGCCCACCACCGCCTGCAGCGCCCGCGCACCGCCCGCGAAATCGCTGATCTCGATCTCAAGCCCTTCTGCTCTGAAGTAGCCAAGCTGGTCTGAAATGGTCAGCGGCAGGTAGTAAAGCGCGGCCCGTCCGCCAACCGCGAGCGCCACCCGGGTCTTCTCCAGTTTGGGTTGCGCACGAAGCGCTGGCGCAGCTAGACTGGCCACGAAGAGCGCGCCAGCACTCGCGAAGGCGCGCCGGGAAACGGGTGGTAGATAAGGCATGAGACTCCCTCGTCTTGATTTTTAACAAGGTTAAGGGAGCCCCTACAAACGGGCATCGGGAACATCCCGTGCGGGTAATCACTGAACGTTCGCACGAACCGCCAACGCGTTACGGATCGTTACCGCCGCCTGCACGCGATGGGGTGCGGCATCGACCGTGCGGCGCCGCGCAGCCGCAAGGCACCGTCAGCGGTATCCCGCAAAAAGGATGGCAACGTTGACCAGCATGGCGAGCGCCCAGATGGCCGACCGCGCCTTGGCCAGATCCGCCACATACATAATGATGTAGGCGATGCGCAGCATGACGAACATCAGCGCCAGGATGTCAAGCCGGGTCTGCCCCGCCTGCAGGCTGTGCGCAATGATGACTGCGGCAAAGAAAAAAGGCAGGGCTTCGAAGGTATTGGCCTGCGCCGCATTGGCCCGGCCGCGCCAGTCGGTTTGCCGGGCCAGCCAGCCGCGCGGATTGTTGTTGTCGTAGCCACCCTTGCCGGGCGGGGTGGCAAACATGCCGTACTTGGCGATACCGGCGCAGACGATGGGCAACAGGGCTGCCGCCAGGACGCACCAGTAAGCGACGGTGAAGCGGGCAAACGTCATGGCTGGGTACTTTCTTGGGTGAGTGAGTGGTTGGTTGGTGGTTGTGTGGGCCAGCGACACTGGCCATTTTTCTGGCCTTCGCCTTAGCGGCGATCCACCAGCGCATGCGCTATCGTGCCGAGGTCAACATATTCGAGTTCACTGCCCACCGGCACACCGCGCGCCAGTCGCGTGACCTGCATACCGCGGCTTTTCAGGGCCTGGGCGATGACGTGGGCGGTGGCCTCACCTTCTGCGGTGAAATTGGTCGCCAGAATGACTTCCTGGACTTCTCGCACACCGGGCTCTGCAAGCTCGCCGGCCGCATCCCTGGGCACGACACGGTCAAACAGTTTTTGCAGGCCGATGTCGTTGGGGCCGATGCCATCGAGGGGACTCAACTTGCCCATCAAAACAAAGTAAAGGCCCTTGTAGGCCAGC
>NZ_NCJH01000013.1 GCF_002278925.1 Polaromonas sp. 39-63-25 | reverse complement strand
GACTACCGTGCACGCCGCCACGGCCACCCAGAAAACCGTGGACGGTCCGAGCAACAAAGACTGGCGCGGCGGCCGCGGCATCCTGGAAAACATCATTCCCTCGAGCACCGGCGCGGCCAAGGCCGTCGGTGTGGTGATCCCCGAGCTCAACAAAAAGCTCACCGGCATGTCTTTCCGCGTGCCGACCTCCGACGTCTCGGTGGTGGACCTGACCTGCGAATTGAACAAGGAAGCCACGCTCAAGGAAATCTGCGCCGAGATGAAGGCGCAAAGCGAAGGCGCCCTGAAGGGCATCCTCGGTTACACCGAAGACAAGGTGGTGGCCACCGACTTCCGCGGCGAGACCTGCACCAGCGTGTTTGACGCCGATGCCAGCATCGCACTGGACGGCACCTTCATCAAGGTCGTTGCCTGGTACGACAACGAGTGGGGCTACTCGAACAAGTGCCTGGAGATGGTGCGCGTGGTGGGCAAGGCCGCAGGACGGGCGCCGTGAACGTCCTGCGCTTTGTCGATGTGGTGAAAAGCGGCTTTGCCGAGAAAAAGCGTGTCTTCATCCGCGCTGATCTGAACGTTCCGCAAGACGAGACGGGCCGCATCACCGAAGACACCCGTATCCGCGCCAGCCTGCCCTGTATCCGCATGGCGCTCGATGCCGGCGCCGCGGTGATGGTCACCAGCCACCTGGGCCGTCCCACCGAGGGCATCTTCAAGCCCGCAGATTCGCTCGCGCCGGTGGCCAAACGTCTGGGCGAGTTGCTCGGCCGCGACGTAGCGCTGGTGTCCAACTGGGTGGATGGTGTGGACGTCAAACCCGGTCAACTTGTGATGCTGGAAAACTGCCGCCTCAACATCGGCGAGAAAAAGAACGATGAAGCGCTGGCCCGCAAACTCGCCGCTCTTTGCGACATCTTCGTGCACGACGCCTTCGGCACCGCGCACCGCGCCGAGGGCAGCACCTACGGCATTGCGCAGTACGCCCCCATCGCCTGCGCCGGCCCGCTGCTGGCCGCCGAAATTGACGCGATCAGTCAGGCGCTCGCCAATCCGAAGCGCCCGCTGGTGGCCATCGTGGCCGGAAGCAAGGTCTCGAGCAAGCTGACCATTCTGCAGGCCCTGGCCAAAAACGTGGACCAACTGATCGTGGGCGGCGGTATCGCCAACACCTTCATGCTCGCCGCGGGCCTGAACATCGGGAAAAGCCTGGCCGAACCTGGACTGCTGGCCGAGGCCAAAGCCGTGATCGAAGCCATGAAGGCGCGCGGCGCCGAAGTGCCGATCCCGACCGATGTGGTGACGGCCAAAACCTTCAGCGCCAACGCCGCTGCCACCGTCAAACCGGCCACCGACGTGGCGGACGATGACCTGATTCTGGACATTGGCCCACAGACCGCGAAAAAACTGGCCGATCAGCTGATGGCCGCCGGCACCATTGTGTGGAATGGCCCGGTCGGTGTGTTCGAGTTTGCCGCGTTCGAGAACGGCACCCGGGTGATTGCTCAGGCTATCGCCGCATCCAGCGCCTTCAGCATTGCCGGCGGGGGTGACACGCTCGCCGCCATCGCCAGGTACGGCATCGAGAAGGATGTGGGCTATATCTCCACCGGCGGCGGTGCTTTTCTCGAGGTGCTGGAAGGCAAAACCTTGCCGGCTTTTGAGATATTGCAGCAACGCGTGGTTGGGTAAATCGCTATCTATTTAATAGCTGCCCGCGCTTGCACAGCGGGGGCTAGAGGCTGATTTTGTTTAAATTTTCAGGAGATTTCCATGGCTTTTGTTTCCCTTCGCCAAGTGCTGGACCATGCTGCCGAAAACGGCTACGGCGTGCCGGCTTTCAATGTCAACAACCTCGAACAGATCATCGCCATCATGGAAGCTGCGCAGGAGACGGACAGCCCGGTCATTCTGCAGGCCTCCGCCGGAGCCCGCAAATATGCCGGTGAAGCCTACTTGCGCCACATGATGCTGGCGGCGGTAGAGACACACCCCGACATTCCCGTGGTGGTGCACCAGGACCACGGCACTTCGGCAGCCGTCTGCCAGCAATCCATCCGTTCCGGCTTTACCAGCGTGATGATGGACGGCTCGCTCCTGAGCGATGGCAAGACCCCCGCCAGTTATGAATACAACGTCGACATCACGCGCCGTGTGTGCGAGATGGCGCACCCGGTTGGCGTGTCGGTCGAAGGTGAACTCGGCTGTCTGGGATCTCTGGAAACCGGTGAGGCCGGTGAGGAGGACGGCATCGGCGCCGAAGGCAAACTCACGCACGAGATGATGCTGACCGACCCGGTGCAGGCCAAAGACTTTGTCGGGAAAACCGGTGTTGACGCGCTGGCGATTGCCATTGGCACCAGCCATGGTGCCTACAAGTTCACCCGCAAGCCCACCGGCGATATTCTGGCCATGGACCGCATCGTGGCGATTCACGCGCAAATCCCCAACACACATCTGGTGATGCATGGCTCTTCCAGCGTGCCGCAGGAATGGCTGGAAATCATTCGCCAGTTTGGCGGCGATATCAAAGAGACCTATGGCGTGCCGGTGGAAGAAATCCAGCGGGGCATCCAGAGTGGCGTGCGCAAGATCAACATCGACACCGACATTCGCCTGGCCATGACCGGCGCCATGCGCCGGGTATTCGCGCAGCAACCCAGCGAGTTTGATCCGCGCAAGGCGCTGGTGGCGGCCAAGAATGCAGCACGTGGCATTGTCAAGGCGCGTTTCGAGGCCTTTGGCTGCGCCGGCATGGGCAGCCGCATCAAGCCTGTCAGCCTGGAGGCCATGAGCGCCCGATACGTTTGAGGGTTGGGGAATTCCCTAGCCAGATGGCGGCCATCCCGGCCTCCGAAAACATCAGAATTCAGTTAAATTAGCCAGGACTGATATATATCGTCCTTTTCAACCCATGATCCAGGAGACTTTCCGTGAATTTCGCCCCCATCCTCATCGCTGTCACTGCGCTGGCTTCAGCCCCCGCGTTTGCCAACAAGGAACTCGCCAGCCAGAAGGCCTGCATGGCGTGCCATGCAACCGATAAAAAGCTGGTGGGCCCCGCCTACCAGGACGTGGCCAAAAAATACGCAGGCAACAAGGATGCCGAGGCCAATCTGGTCGCCAGCATCAAGAAGGGTGGCTCCGGCAAATGGGGTCCGATTCCCATGCCGGCACAGGCCGGCCTGAGTGATGCGGACGCGGCGACGCTGGCCGCGTGGATACTCGCCGGCGCCAAGTAAGCAGAAAAAGGCAGGTGAGAGGGCCGGCCCCGGCGCGGTCCGCCTTGTAACGCCGGGACGCGACGACAACACCGTCCTGTGCGGGGCTCAGCCCGGGATCAATACGGCGATCCGGGCTGGGCGAGATGAACGCAGGCCTCGCGGGAGGTGCTGTTGTCCACCAGGTGTCAGCCAAATTTGTCAAGAAGGTGGGCCGCACGTTCCACCTCGACAATGGCCTCTGCATCGGTTTCGGATTCGTGGATGGCCTCCATCAGGGAGCACGCCATCATGCGGTAAAAAGTCCTGTCCATGGCCTTTCGCGCAGCAGACATCTGCAGCGCCACTTCCTCACATGATCGTCCGCTCTGGATCATCTCGACCAACCCCCGCATCTGCCCTTCAACACGGCGCAAGCGGTTGACCACATCCTTCTGGTGGTCGTCACGGTAAGAAGAAACCGGGGCTGGAGCCTCGGGTCTGCGCGGGGTGCCTTTGGTTGCCATGTGAATCCATTGTTGCGATGGTCGATCCGGTTCGATTTTGCCAGATCGTCGCTGGCGGGATGAAAGCAGCCGGTTGTGGTTTAAATGCCATACCCGGTAGGGTATAGGGTTGATCCCAGTGCTCGGGAAAGGATTGTTCGCGCACTATCGCTTCACATTGGCAATGTGGAAATCCCCGCTGCCGGTGTTCCTCTCCCCGCCGACGAAAAACCTACTGAACAAGGAACTGCCAGTGAACCCTCTGACTAAAATTTTGAAATGGCTGCCCTTGATGGCAGTCCTGTTGTTGACCGGATGCGGCACCATCAGCACGATGGGAAAGCTCGAAACCGGTGCCGGTGCCGAAGCCAGCAAGATGTGGGACCGCTGGATTGAAGCAAATGGCGACATTGCAGTGGCGACCACCTGGGAACGCAAGGTCAAAGCCGGCGTGACCATCAACGATATCGAACAGGTCTTCACCCAGGTGGCCACTGAGCGGAACATGAAAAGCGTGGGCGAGCTGCCCTTGTCCAAGGAGCTCGAATCGCGCACCGGAAAGAAGCAGAAATTCCTCAAGGTCTACTCCTATTGCTCACCTGACACCGCACGCATGATGGTGGACTTCAGTCCGCACATGGGGGCCTATCTGCCTTGCCGTCTGACTGTGGTCGAGCGCGACGATGGCCTTTGGATTTACACCCTCAATATGGACATGATGGTGAAGATGGGTCGCAAGTTGCCGTCTCCCTTGAAGGAGGAGGCCTGGAAAGTGCGTGAAACCATCTACATGATGATGGATCGGGCCGCCAAGGGTGAGTTCTGACAGATCCGAGCAAAAAAAAACTACAGGAGACATTTAATGAGCAAGTCAAAAACAGCAAAAGCGGTTCGTAATCTGGCCGCGTTCGCCATCATTGCGGGCCCCCTGACGGCGGCCATGGCAACCAATGGCTATTTTTCACATGGCTTTGGCATCAAAGCCAAAGGCATGGGCGGCGTCGGCATCGCTTTGCCGCAGGATGCCCTGGCCGCAGCCACCAACCCGGCTGGCATGGTTGATGTGGGTGGCCGCGTCGACTTCGGCGCGGACCTGTTCATGCCGGACCGGACCGTGACCTATACCTCCGCGTACCAAGGGGTCGCTGCTGGCGACTACCGCAGTGGGCAGCGCAATTTCCTGGTTCCGGATTTTGGCTACAACCGCATGATAGGCAGCGACATGGCGGCCGGTGTGGTGGTGTATGGCAATGGCGGCATGAATACCAACTATGGCACCAATCTCATTACCTCGTCCGGCTCCCATACCTACACCAACCTTGAGCAATTGTTCATCGCTCCGACGATCTCGAAAAAGATAGGCAGCCACTCGTTCGGCGCTTCCCTGAACCTGGTCTACCAGACCTTCGAAGCCAAAGGCCTCGAGGCCTTCGACAATGCCAATAACAGCCGCTATGTCGGCTCGGTGACCAACCGCGGCAAGGACAGCTCAACCGGGTGGGGTGTGAAGCTCGGCTGGACGGGTCAGGTATCGCCGACGGTCACCTTGGGCGCGATCTACCAGAGCCGCACCAGGATGTCGAAGTTCGACCGGTACAAAGGCCTGCTGGCCGAAGAAGGCGGTTTCGATATTCCTGAAAGCTATGGTTTCGGGGTGGCGGTCAAGGCCACGCCCAAAACCACCGTGGCGCTTGATCTGAACCAGATCAATTACGGCAGCATCAAGTCCGTCGCGAACCCCGGCACGCTCTTTCCTGCTGTCTCCGGAACCCCCATGGGCCCTGCCAATGGTTCCGGCTTTGGCTGGAGCGACATGACGGTTCTCAAGCTCGGTGTCTCGCATGAATACAGCAAGAACCTGACGCTGCGTGCGGGCTACAACCACGGCAAGATGCCGATTAACAGCCAGAACACCTACTTCAACATTCTGGCGCCGGCGACCGTCGAGCAGCATGTCACGCTCGGAGCGACCTGGACGCTGGACAACAAGGCGGAGTTGAGCATGAGCTTCATGCATGCGTTCAGCAAGGGTGTCAGCGGCGTTGCCAATGGCAACGGCCAATCTGTCGCCGGCTACCCGGTCAACCTCAAAATGAAGCAGAACGCCATCGGCATTGCCTACGGCTGGAAGCTGTAACCGCAGGCTGAAGGGTTGAAGGTGCAAGCCTTCAACCCCCTTTTGATTGACGGCCACTCCATGGGAAAAAATCTCGGCCTTTGGCTTGCGTCAGGTGTCTGGCGGTTCGCAAGGTATTGCATTGAATGGACTTATTCCGGTACGCTAACACTCCATGGTCACATCCACTTTTTCCCTACCTCTTCTCCTGCTGCTGGTCCTGACTTCCGCCGGCGCGCAAATGCCGGCGCTGTACCAGGGCGCCGACCTCAAGTTGGGTGAGCAGCTGATTGCGGAGCACAAATGTGCGGCTTGTCACCAGCAGAAGGTTGGGGGCGACGGCAGCGCGATTTACCGACCTGCCGGACGTGTCAACACGCCGGGCGTTTTGCGCGGCATGGTGGAGTCGTGTAATACCGAGCTCAACCTGGGGCTATTTCCGGAGGAGGTAACGGCAATCTCTGCCGTCCTGAATCGGGACCACTATCGCTTTAAATAGGTGACTGGAATCAGGGGGCTGGTAAAAACCCTGACCCTTTTTTTCTGGCAGTCGTTTATATTCGTGTATATCGATATTCGGAATTTATGGTGAGTAGGGATCGGTGTTGCAGAAAGTGCGGTTGGCTTTCTGCCATCGGTGCGTTGGCCCAGGGTGGGGAGTGTATTACCCGGTGATGGGGAAGCAGGGCCTCGCGAGGCGCGGTTTTTGCGGCATGGCGGATGCGTTCGCAGTGCGGGTAGACGAAGCGCTACGCGCTCCTGGAGCGTGATGGCGTTGGATCAGGATGGCAAGGTGTACGCGGGCCGACCCTGCAGATCGAGATGCAGAACCGGGCCCCGGCAATTTATCAAAGGAAACTGTGTGAACCAAGAAGACGTGAGTTCGGGAAGAATCCTGAAGGCGCCCGAGAGCTTTCTAAGCCGGGACGGCATCAAAACGGTTGTTGCAGAGGCCCGCCATGGGCGCCGCGACTTCATCCGTGGCGCATTCGCAGCGGCGGCAGCGGGCCTGGCGGTGCCTGTTGCCCTGGCGCAGGGAAATCCGGTGCCGACCGAAGGCGGCGACCCCAACATCTTGAACCTGCCTGAGCACAGCAAGGGTCTGGGTCAGCCCGTGGCCTCAGATGGTGGCTACGGCAAGCCGTCCAAATATGAGGTGAATGTGCAGCGCCGCCAGAGTCCGGGCCTGACCCAGACCCCGCAGGCCTCGGTGTCGTTTTCGCCATTGCAGTCGCTGTTCGGCATCGTCACGCCAAGTGGCCTGCATTTCGAGCGGCACCATCAGGGCTGGTGGGATGTTGATCCGTCCAAGCACCGTTTCATGATCAACGGCATGGTCAAGTCGCCCAAGGTGTTTACGCTGGACGAAATCATGCGTCTGCCTTCGGTGTCGCGCTTCCACTTTATCGAGTGCGGCGCCAACACGGCGGTCGAATGGGGTAATGTGGCTGTGCCGACGGTGCAGTACACCCACGGCATGATTTCATGCAGTGAGTTCACCGGTGTGCCGCTCATCACCCTGCTGGAGCTGGCAGGGGCCGACCTCAAGAATGGCAAGTTTGTACTCGCCGAAGGTGCCGATGGCTCCTCGATGACGCGCACCATTCCCATGAGCCTGATCAAGTCCGGCGAAGTGTTTGTGGCCTATGGCCAGAACGGTGAAATGTTGCGCCCCGAGCAGGGTTACCCGCTGCGCCTGATCGTGCCCGGTGTGCAGGGCGTGAGCTGGGTCAAGTACCTGCGCCGCGTGGAAGTGGGCGACAAACCTTATGCCGCCAAGGATGAGGCGATTCACTATGTCGATTTGCAGCCCGATGGCACGCATCGCCAGTACACCAGTATCCAGGAGTGCAAGAGCGTTGTGACGACGCCGTCGGGTGGACAGGTCTTGCTGGACAAGGGCTTCTACAGCATCAGCGGCCTGGCATGGTCCGGTCGGGGCAAGGTCAAGCGGGTGGATGTGTCGGTCGATGGCGGCCGAAACTGGCGCGCAGCGCGGCTGGAGTCACCAGTGCTGACCAAGGCGCTGACACGGTTCAGCCTCGACTGGGTATGGGACGGCAAGCCCGCCATCATCCAGAGTCGGGCCATGGATGATACCGGTTACGTCCAGCCGAATTACAAGCAGCTTCGCGCGGTGCGTGGCACGCGTTCGATCTATCACAACAATGCGATCCAGTCTTGGTTGGTTCAGGAAAATGGCGAGGTGAAAAATGTCCAGGTTTCGTAAAGCAGTATTGGCTGCCGCCATGCTGGCCGCGGTCAGCTTCGCGGGCGCGCAGACTGCCGGTGCCTACCCGGGGGTGGGACGCGTGGCGACGCCCAAGGAAGTCGCCGCATGGGATATCGATGTGCGGCCGGACTTCAAGGGGCTGCCGGCGGGCTCGGGCTCGGTGGCCAAAGGCCAGGTTGTGTGGGAAGGCAAGTGTGCGTCCTGCCACGGAATTTTTGGCGAATCAGGCGAAGTATTCAGCCCGATCGTGGGCGGCACCACGGCAGAAGACATCAAAAAGGGTCGTGTTGCCAATCTCACGAACACGACCTACCCGGGGCGTACCACCTTGATGAAGGTGCCCACACTTTCGACCTTGTGGGACTACATCAACCGGGCCATGCCGTGGACGGCCCCCAAGTCGCTCAGCACCGAAGAGGTGTATGCCGTCACGGCCTTCCTGCTGAATCTGGGGGGCATTGTTCCGGACGACTTCACGCTGTCCGACAAAAACATGGACGAAGTGCAAAATCGCATGCCCAACCGAAACGGCATGACGACCAAGCACGCCATGTGGCCAGGCAGTGAA
This sequence comes from Polaromonas sp. 39-63-25, assembly GCF_002278925.1. Lineage (GTDB taxonomy): Bacteria > Pseudomonadota > Gammaproteobacteria > Burkholderiales > Burkholderiaceae_C > Polaromonas. The sequence goes on along the minus strand of NZ_NCJH01000013.1, from coordinate 84,854 downwards.
TTTGGCGGCACGGCCAAGCCCGACGCCAAAAATGCAGCCTGCATGAAGGACTGCACGCCAGAGCCCAAGGTGGCGTCTTTCCTGCCGGACTTTGCGCGGAACGCACATGGAAATCTTGCGGAGCAGAACCGGCCGGTTGGCCCTCAGCGTGGCGTTGACACGACCAAGCCGGAGGGCAAGGCGCAGGTGCCGGGGGCAGCGGCGGCTGAGGCTGCGCCAGTCGCGCAGAAAGCGGCCGAGGCGGCACCCGCCAAACCAGCCGCAAGGACCGACCCGGCGGGTGTTGACGGCAAGGCGGCGATGGCATTGACGCAAAAATACAGTTGTACGGCTTGTCATTCCATTGACAAAAAGATCATCGGCCCCAGTTTCCTGGACATTGCCAAGAAGCATGCCGGGAAGACCGAGTATCTCGCGGGGAAGGTGAAGGCGGGCGGTGTCGGGGTTTGGGGGGCCATGCCCATGCCGGCACAGACCTTGAGCGATGCGGAAGCCAAGACCATTGGTGCTTGGCTGGCTTCGGGTGCGGGAAAATGAAGGCCGGGAAAATACCAGTGCACGGCTTGTATTCTTATATTAGTATTAACTTGATCAAGGAGACTTAACATGCAAACTCGTCGCGAGACACTCAAACATGGCGCCATCGTTGCGGGCCTGCTGGCATCCACGGGCTTGTTCCCCCAGTATGCAATGGCAGCCTACAACAAGACCGCGTTCGAAGCCAAAACGCCAGCGGACGTGCTGAAGGCGCTGGGCGCTGGCGCACCGGTCGAGAGCAAAGACGTCACCATTGGCGGCCCCGACATTGCTGAAAACGGCGCTGTGGTTCCCTTGACCGCCAGCACCTCGCTGCCCGGCGTGAAGCAGATTCTGATTCTGGTCGAGAAGAACCCATCCGCTTTGGTGGCACTGTTCAACATGACCGACAGCGTCGAGCCAAACTTCGCCACGCGCGCCAAGATGGGCCAGTCCTCGGACGTGTATGCCGTGGCGGTGATGGCGGATGGCAAAGCGTTTTTTGCGAAAAAAGAAGTCAAGGTCACGCTTGGCGGCTGCGGCGGCTGAGCGCCCCTTTTTTTTGAACAATTCAATACAGATTCAGGAGTAGAAAATGGCAGATCCGATGCGTATTCGCGCCCAGGTAGCAGGCAGCAATGCAACCGTCCGTGTTTTGATGAGCCACGAAATGGAGTCCGGTCAGCGCAAGGACTCGGCCGGCAAGCTTGTGCCGGCCTGGCATATCGCCGAAGTCACCGCCACGCATAACGGCAAGACCGTCATGACGGCGGAATGGGGTCCGGCGGTTTCGAAAAATCCGTTCCTCCAGTTCAGCATCAAGGGTGCCAAGGCTGGTGATAAAGTCGGCGTGAGCTGGAAAGACAACAAGGGCGAAAGCCGGACTGACGAAGCAACGGTTTCCTGAGCTTCCAGATCCTGTGTTGGGAATGGAGAAGGGCTCGCTCTTCTCCATTTGCGTTTGGCTTCATAACAAATTCAAGAGGTGACAATGACACAAGCAAAACTACTGATCACGGCCGCGGTGGCTGCTGTCATAGCGGGCAACGTGTTGGCGCAGAAAACGGCGTCTGACGGCATTGCCGAATACCGTGCCATGCTGGCCGAGGGTAACCCCGCGGAGTTGTTTGAAGCCAAAGGCGAAGACCTGTGGAAAACGAAGCGCGGTCCGAAGAACGCTTCGCTGGAACAGTGTGATCTGGGTAAAGGCCCTGGCGTGGTCAAGGGCGTCTTTGTCCAGTTGCCACGCTACTTTACCGACACCAAGCGTGTGCAGGACCTGGAATCCCGCCTGCTTACCTGCATGGAGACCCTGCAGGGCCTCAATGCTGCCGAAATAGCCAAGACGCCTTTTGGCAAGGGCGAGCAAGTCAACATGACCGCCTTGGCGACCTGGGTTGCCGCCGAGTCCAAGGGCATGCGCTTCAACCTGCCCCAATCCCATCAAAGCGAAAAGACGTTTTACGAAGTCGGTAAACGCCTGTTTTTCAAGCGTGGCGGAACTCACGATTTCTCGTGCGCCTCGTGCCATTCGGAGGAAGGCAAGCGGATTCGTCTTCAGGATCTTCCCGTCCTGACCAAAAACCCCGGTGATGGCGTCGGCTTTGCCGCCTGGCCGGCCTACCGTGTCTCCAACGGACAGATGTGGAGCATGCAGCTGCGTCTGAATGACTGCTATCGCCTGCAACGCTTCCCCTACCCGGGCTTCGGCAGTGATGCCACGATTGCCCTGGGTGTGTACATGGGTGTCAACGCCAAGGGCGCGGCCTCGATTGCACCTGCCCTCAAGCGTTGAAAACACAGGAGATCCAGTCATGAAAAAAAGCACTCAATGGACACTAGGCGCTGCCTTCGCGGCAGCCTTGATTGCCGGTTGCGCAAGCGCTCCGAGCGTGGTCGAACTCGACCAGTTGACCGAACAAATCGCCAAGGCATCGTTCAGTGACAGGACCATCATCAAGGCCGACAAGGTCTTGAACACCGACGAGACCAACCGTCTGTGCAGCACCGCCGATATGACCGGCAAGCCGCTGGACGAAGCGACCGCAAAGCGTCTTGAGGCCGCCAATCTGAAAGCCATCAAATGGCCTTCGGATGGCAAATTTCTGGGCGACTGGACAGCGGGCGAGAAGATTGCCCAAAGCGGCGCAGGAGCGACATGGAGCGACAAGAAGGTTGGCGTCAACGGCGGCAACTGCTACAACTGTCATCAGATCAGCAAGCAGGAAATTTCCTTTGGCACCATAGGCCCGAGTCTGTACAACTATGGCAAGCTGCGCGGCGTGGCAGACCCGGCCAGCCCGGCGTCCAAGGCTGTCGTTGAATACACCTGGGGCAAGATCTGGAACGCGCGGGCCTACAACGCCTGCTCGCAAATGCCGAGGGCTGGCCACAATGGCTTCCTGACCGAACAGCAGATCAGGAATGTCATGGCCCTGTTGCTGGATCCTAAATCGCCGGTCAACCAGTAATTTGAATCCGACCCGGGTCTGTCCCGGGTCTTTTTATTTTTCCTTACTTCAGTAGTTGCAGATTTATGAATTTAACAAAACGCGAATTTTTCCAGGTCCTGGGCGCAGGCACCATGGCTGGCATGGGTTTGGGCGCATATGCCGATGCCGATGCCGCGACGGCCTCCAACGGGCTCTACGACATCCCCAAGTTTGGCACGGTGTCGTTTCTGCACATGACTGATTGTCATGCCCAGCTCAAGCCGATTTATTTCCGCGAGCCCAACGTCAATCTGGGCATTGGCGGTATGAAGGGCAATTTACCGCATCTGGTCGGTGAGCATCTGCTCAAAGTCGCCAATGTGCGACCCGGTACGGCTGAAGCCCATGCCCTGACCTACCTCGACTACGAAAAGGCGGCGCGCCGTTACGGCAAAGTCGGTGGTTTTGCGCATCTGGCGACGCTGGTCAAGCGCCTCAAGGCCAGCCGCCCCGGCGCGCTGCTGCTCGATGGCGGCGACACCTGGCAAGGCTCGGGTACCGCGCTGTGGACGAATGGCCAGGACATGGTCGACGCCTGCAAACTGCTGGGCGTGGATGTCATGACCGGTCATTGGGAGTTCACGCTGGGCATGGAGCGGGTCAAGGAAATCATCGAGAAAGACTTTGCGGGGAAGGTTGACTTTGTCGCGCAAAACGTCAAAACCAACGACTTTGGCGATCCGGTGTTCAAGCCTTATGTGATCCGCGAAATCAACGGTGTTCCCTGCGCCATCATCGGCCAGGCTTTCCCGTACACGCCGATTGCCAATCCGCGCTACATGGTTGCCGACTGGGCCTTCGGCATCCAGGACGAGAACATGCAGAAGATGGTCGATGAGGCACGCGGCAAGGGTGCGCAGGTCGTGGTGGTCTTGTCCCACAACGGCATGGACGTGGACCTGAAGATGGCCAGCCGGGTCACAGGCATAGACGCCATCATGGGCGGCCACACGCACGACGGCATGCCGGTGGCCTCGCTGGTGAGCAACAAGGGCGGCAAAACCATTGTGACCAACGCCGGCTCGAACAGCAAGTTCCTGGGCGTGCTCGACTTTGATGTCAAGGACAAAAAGGTCAGCGATTTCCGCTACAAGCTGCTGCCTGTTTTTGCCAACATGCTGCCCGCCGACCGCGAGATGGACGCACTGATCACCAGGATACGCGCGCCGTATGAGGCCAAGCTGTCGGAGAAGCTGGCCATCACCGAAGGCACGCTGTACCGCCGGGGCAACTTCAACGGCACGGGTGACCAGTTGCTGGTCGATGCGCTGATGGATGTCCAGGGGGCCGACATCGCGTTTTCACCAGGTTTCCGCTGGGGCACCAGCCTGTTGCCGGGGCAGGCCATCACGCGTGAATGGGTGATGGACATGACGGCCACCACCTACTCGTATGCCACCCTGACCGAGATGACGGGTGAGACCATCAAGACCGTTCTGGAAGACGTGGCCGACAACCTGTTCAACCCCGACCCCTATTACCAGCAGGGTGGCGACATGGTGCGCGTGGGTGGCCTGCAATACAGCTGCAACCCGATGGCCGGCATGGGCAAGCGCATCGACGAGATGCGTCTCAACGGCAAGCTGATCGAGGCCGACAAGAAGTACAAGGTGGCCGGCTGGGCACCGGTGGCCGAAGAAGCCAGAAACCAGGGCAACAAGCAGATGTCGGAGGTCGTGGAGACCTGGCTCAAGGCACGGGGTGGCAAGGTCAGTGCCCGCAAGCTCAATACGCCCAAGCTCACGGCCGTGTTACCCAACCCGGGCTATGCGCCGGTATAAATCAAACGCGGCAAGGGGATAAAACCTTTACCCACCTGCCGGCCCCAGCCGGGCCAGCAGGTAGTCGAGCACATTGTCGAGGGTCACCAGCTGGGCGTAGTCCGCCTCCGGGATGTTGACGCCCAGGCGCTCATGCAGCGCCACCAGAAAGTTGAGCCAGTCCATGGAGTCCAGATCGACCTGATGGCGCAGAGGTCGGGCGGGGTCGATGGCTTCCGGTTCGACTTCCGGCGCAATCGTGCGCAGGATGCCCAGGACGGCAGCGGTCAAGGCCGGGCGGTCGTTCGTCATGTGCTTGTTCCTTCCTGGTTTGCCGCCGGCGCGATGTTTTCAGCCAGTATTTGGGGCTGCTGCAAAAGCTCGCGCAGTTCGGCCAGGAACAGCGCGCCCTGATGGCCGTCCGATGCCCGGTGATCGGCGGCGAGCGTGGCCGTGAGAAGCGGCAGCGCGCACACCTTGCCGTCCTGCACCCAGGGCCGCACGGTCAGACTGCCGAAGCCCACCAGCGCCACCTGCGGCGGATAGATCACGCCGAAGACCGTCTCCACACTCTGGTCGCCCAGATTCGTCACGGTGAGGGTCGGATCACTCATCTCCGAACTGCGCAGCGAGCCGGCCCGCGCGCGCCGGACCAGATCGGCCAGTTCGTGCATGAGCTGCACCAGCGGTTTGGCGCCCACGTCGTGGATCGCAGGCGCCACCAGCCCGCCGCCGCGCAGCGAAATCGCCACGCCGGCATGCACGGCCGTGGACGGCTGGCATTCACCGTCGCGGTAAAAACCATTGAGCTGCGGTGCGCGCCGCAAGGCCACGGCCACGGCGTGGAGCAGCAGCACGGCGGGCAACATGCGTTCGGTGATCGCCACGCCCTCGTTGCGCTGTTGCAGCCAGGCGAGCGCGGCGGCCATCGGAATGGTGTCGCTCAGGTAGTAATGCGGAATCTCTCGCTTGGAACGGCTCATGGCCGCAGCAATGGCCTTGCGCATGTCCTTCTGGCGATCTGGTGCGCCTGCAGGCGGTGCGGGCGTCACACGTGCCGCTGCTGCGGCCTCGATGTCGGCCAACGTGACCGCGCCCTGTGGCCCGCTTCCTGTCGTGGTGTCGGGATCGAGGCCGAGCGCCTTCGCACGTTTGCGCGCGGCAGGTGACACTGGATGTCGCGCCGTCATGGCTGTCTGCGGAGCTTCCTGCATCTGTGGTGTTGCTGGCTGCGGCACAGTGGCGGGTGCAGCAAGCGGCCCGGCTGCAGGTGGCTGGGCCCCTGCAGGTGCGGCCACTTCGCCGGGAGCCAACAGCCTGGCCAGCACGGTGCCCACGGGTACCTTCTCGCCGGCTTGCACCAGCAGGTCGGCCACCACGCCGTCCTGCCAGATCTCGACATCGACCGCTGCCTTGGAGGTATCGACCACGGCCACCACCTGGCCGCGCTTGACGGTATCGCCCGGTTTCACATGCCAGGTGAGCAGCGTGCCTTCATCCATGTCGGCGCCCAGCGAGGGCAGCTTGAATTCGATCATGAGGCGCTCCCGAACAAGGCGCGTGCGGCGACCACGATCTTCGGCACCTGCGGCAGGGCGGCCTCTTCCATGTGACGGGCGTACGGAATCGGCACTTCCTCGCTGCACACACGCGCCAGCGGGGCGTCGAGGTCGAAGAAGGCCTGCTCCATGATGCGCGCCATCACCTCGGCCGCCAAGCTGCCCGAGCGCCAGCCTTCGTCCACCACCACTGCGCGGCGGCATTTGCGCACCGAGGCCATGAGCGTCGCATCATCGAGCGGGCGCAGCACACGCAGATCGATCACCTCGGCGGAAATCCCGAGTCCGGCCAGTTCCTGTGCCGCCTGCAACACCTTGGGCAGGCTGCCGCCGTGGGTGATCAGGCTCACGTCGGTGCCCGGGCGGCGCACCCGCGCGCTGCAGATGTCCGGCGCCGGCGACGCATCATCTGACAACTCGCCCTCAAGGTTGTAGAGCTGCGCGTGTTCGAAGATCAGCACCGGGTCCGGATCGGCCAGCGCCAGCGCCAGCATGCCGCGCGCATCTTCGACCGTGGCCGGTGCGAGTACTCTGAGGCCAGGCACATGGGCATACCAGCCTTCGAAGCTGTTCGAGTGCTGGGCTGCGACCTGGCGACCGGCGCCAGTCGCCATGCGGATCACGACGGGCACCGAAAACTGCCCGCCCGACATGTGGCGCAGCATCGCCGCTGTGTTGACGATGGGGTCGAGTGCAAGCAGGCTGAAATTGACCGTCATGACCTCGACAACCGGTCGCATGCCACCCAGTGCGGCACCTATGCCGGCGCCGACGAAGCCGAGTTCGGACAGCGGCGTGTCGCGGATGCGCTCGGGGCCGAACTCGTCGAGCAGCCCCTTGGACACCGCATAGGTGCCGCCGTAGCGGCCCACGTCTTCGCCCATTAAAAAGACGCGCGGGTCGCCCTGCAGGGCTTCGCGCAATGCTTCCCGCAAGGCTTCGCGGTAAGTGATACGACGGCCCATCAGACGGCTCCTTCGGGCGTGTGCACGTCACGCAGCAGATCTTCAACCGGCTCCCAGCTGCCGGCCTCGGCAAAAGCCACGGCCGCATCGACCTCGGCCTGGGCCGCGGCATCAAGCGCCAGAAATTCTTCTTCGGTCAGGCTGCCCTGGGCCTTCAGGCGCGCGGTGAAGGTGTGGATGGGCCCACGCGTTTTCCAGGCCTCGACCTCGGCCTTGTCACGGTACAGGTCGGGGTCGAACATCGAGTGGGCACGAAAACGGTAGGTCTGCAGTTCCACGAACACCGGTCGGCCCGTGGTGCGCACCTGCTGCGCGGCGCGCTGCACCGCCTCGTGCACGGCCACCACATCCATGCCATCAACACGCACCGTGGTCATGCCATAGGATGCCGCCTTGATGCACAGATCGGTCTGGGATTCGGAGCGCGCCAGCGCCGTGCCCATGGCGTACAGGTTGTTCTCGCAGCAAAACAGCACCGGCAACTGCCACAACGCGGCGAGGTTGGCCGCTTCGTGAAACGCTCCCTCGGCCATCGCGCCTTCGCCAAAGAAGCAGGCGGTCAGCGCCTGGCGCGGGATCATCTTGTCGGCGAGCGCCAGCCCTGCCGCCAGGGGCAGGCCGCCACCCACAATCGCGTTGCCGCCATAAAAACGCCGGGCACCGTCGAACAGATGCATGGAGCCGCCCCGCCCGCGCGAGCAGCCTTCCTGCTTGCCATACATCTCGGCCATGATGGAGTCCATCCGGACGCCGCGCAGCAGCGCATGGCCATGCTCGCGGTAGGTCGCCACCACGTTGTCCTGGGCTTGAATCGCGTGCAGGGCGCCGGTGGCCACCGCTTCCTCGCCGATGTACAGGTGCAGAAAGCCGCGGATCTTCTGCTGTCCATAAAGCTCGGCACACTTTTCTTCCATGCGGCGGATGCGCAGCATGTCGGCCAGCATGCTCAGGGACAAGGCCTTGTCCCAGGGCACCGGGCCGCTGGGCGGTGCGGGTACTTGAGGGATGCTCATCCCGGCAGACGGCCCGGCGGCGCGCGTGCTCATGCGCCCCCCTCCAGCGTCGAGGTGTCGCCTTCGGGCAGGCCGAGCTCACGCGCCTTGAGCAGACGGCGCATGATCTTGCCGCTGCGGGTGCGCGGCAGCACAGCCAAAAAGGCAATCTCCTTGGGGGCGACGGCCGCGCCCAGCCGCCTGCGTGCATGCGCGAGGATGTCCATGCGCAGGGCCTCGTCGGGCGCGTGCCCGTCCTTGAGCGACACAAAAGCTTTGACCACCTCGCCGACGACCGGGTCGGGCTTGCCGATCACGCCGGCTTCGGCCACGGCCGGGTGTTCCATCAACACACTCTCGACCTCGAAGGGTCCGATCAGGTGGCCGGCCGACTTGATGACGTCGTCGCTGCGTCCCACAAACCAGTAATAACCGTCGGCGTCCACCCGTGCCAGATCGCCCGTGAGGTAGAGGTCGCCGGCAAAACACTTGCGGTAACGCGCCTCGTTGTTGAGGTAGCCGCGAAACATCGACGGCCAGCCGGCCTTGAGCGCAAGTTCTCCTTCTGTATCAGGGGTGTCGACCACGCGCACGCGCGGCGGCTCGCCCTCGACTTCGAGGTTTTCGACGATGCAGGCCGTGATGCCGGGCAGCGGCCGGCCCATGGAGCCGGGCTTGATGTCGAAGGCCGGCGTGTTGGCGATCATGATGCCGCCGGTTTCAGTCTGCCACCAGTTGTCGTGAATCGGCAGGCCGAGCGCCTGCTTGCCCCACCAGACGGCCTCGGGGTTCAGCGGCTCGCCGACGCTGGCGACAAAACGCAGGTCGGGGAAGCTGTGTGTTGGCGTTGCCTCCAGGCCGGACTTCATCAGCATGCGAATCGCCGTGGGCGCGGTGTACCAGACGCTGATGTGCTCCTGCGCCAGCAGGCTGTACCAGCGCTCGGCGTCGAACTCCTCGCGGTCGATCAGCGAGGTCACGCCATGCAGCAGCGGCGCGATGATGCCGTAGGACGTGCCGGTGACCCAGCCCGGGTCGGCGGTGCACCAGTAGCGGTCACCGGGGTGCAGGTCGAGGGCGTAACTTCCGGTGGCATGATGGGCGACCACCGCGCCATGGACATGGATGGCGCCCTTGGGCGTGCCGGTGGTGCCGCTGGTGAAATGCAGCAGCGCGGGGTCTTCCGGTGTGGTCGCCACCGTGGTGAATACATCGGATGCGTTGCGCATCAGCGTGGCCAGATCCAGTGTGTCCGGCTCGTTCGTGATGCCGCCGTCTTCGGACACCAGCAACACATGATGCAGCGTGGGCATCTTTCCACGCATGGCCCTGACCTTGCGTTGGTAAATCAGGTCGGTGGTCACCAGCACCTGTCCGGCGCCGATGTTGATACGTGTGGCCAGGGGCTCGGGACCGAAGGCCGAAAACATCGGCGTGACCACTGTGCCATTTTTCAGCGCGCCCAGCACCGCGATGTACAGCTCCGGAATACGCCCGGCCATGACAAACAGGTGGTCGCCCTTGCCGACGCCCAGACCCTGCAGCACGTTGGCAAAGCGGTTGGTCTGCCGCGAGAGTTCGCCGTAACGCAGGTCCAGCGCCGGTGCGCTGCGCGCGACAAAACGCAGCGCAATGTGATCGTGCAGGCTGCCTGTGGCATGGCGGTCCACGGCCTCGAAGCCGATGTTGAGGCCGCCATCGGGCAAGCCCTGCAGCGCCCGCCGGGCCGCGTCCCAGGAGAAGTCGCGGCACTGCGCCTCGTAGCTGGACAGGTTGGGCGGCACACGCAGATCGCGCGCAGTCTTCCGGATGACTTCGGGTCTCTCCACGGCCTTCCCCTTGAACAACGACTCCCGCTGAGCCGTTGGCCAGCTTAGCCCTGCTGCGCAACGCGCCCTTTGATCAAACGCAAACGCCCGAGCCGCTGGAGTTTTTTGTCCGGCAGTTACAGAGTGCTATAAAATCAATAGCTAAAAACTCCTGTTGTTATTGGGCTAGAAGCCGATTTCAGGAGGAAAATGCTCATGCGGCCCCTTTGGCAGACCGGAGCACGGCGAGAAAGCCGTTCTGGTTCTTCCCGCCTTCTTCACGTATCACGCTGGGCGTCAGGCTGACGATCTCAAATCCATGGCTGGAGGCCAGGCGTTCGATGTAGGCCACCGAATGTGCATAGCGCCGGGTTGGGCGCAGTACCAGGTCCTCGCTGTCGCTGGACTCAAAGGAGAAGGCGAACAGGCTGCCTGGCCGCACGGCGGTTCGTGTGGCTGCAAAGACGGCTTCGAGTGCGCCGACATAAATGAACACGTCGGTGGCGATGACGAGGTCAAAGCTGGCAGTTTGCGGTTCGAGAAAGGTGGTCAGATCGCTGCACACGAGCTGGTCGTAAATGCCGCGCCTGCGCGCCATCTCCAGCATGTTGGGCGACAAATCCACGCCTGTCAGGGTGCGTGCCAGCGGTTTGAGCAGCGGTCCGCATAGGCCGGTGCCGCAACCCAGGTCCAGTACGTCCATCCCGCTGGCGGGATGCAGCTTGAAGAGCTGCTCGCAAATCAGGGCCGGTGTTTGGTACTTCAGGCGCCCTTGCAGGTGGTCGTCGAAGTGCTCCGCATACCAGTCGAACAGGTTGACCACATAACGCGCCGGAGCGGTATCGGGGGCAATGTCCGCCCCCAGCGAAGCCAGGGCATAGGTCAGCTCGGCCCGATCACCACCCAGCTCAAGGGCCCTGCGAAAACTGCCGGCTGCTTCTTCCGGGCGTTTGAGCATGATCAGGGTTTCGGCACGGTCTGAGTGGTTTTTTGCATCATCCGGGGCCAGCGCGATCGCGCGATCGTAGTCCTGCAGGGCCTGGTCCAGAATCTTCAGGCCCGCCAGCAGGCCGGCCCGTGTGGCCAGTGTTGACGCCGCATCGGGCTTGACCCGCAATGCCCGGTCGAGAATGGAAATGCATTCCTGCGGTGGCTTCTTCAGCTTGTGCATGACGAAGGCCTGCCGCACCAGCGCCTGTTCATGGTCCGGCTTGAGTTGCACCGCGCGGCTGTAGCAGGCCAGCGCCTGCTCATACTGCTTTTCGTGCTGGTGCGTGAGGCCGCGGTGGTAGTGCGCCTCGGCAAAATCGGGTGCTAGCTGCAGTGCACGTTCAATGTTCTGGACGGCTTCCTGGTGGCGCTCCATGGCGAACAGGGCGTGGCCGCGGTTGTTCAGCACTTCCGGGTTGTCGGGTCGCAGCTGCAGCGCCTGGCTGTAGTCGTCCAGCGCTTCGTCGAGACGGTTGAGGTTGTGCAGGCAGAATCCCCGGTGAACAAAAGCTTCCGCCAGGTCGGGCTGCAGCCGCAGTGCCTCGCCCAGACTGGCGGCGGCCTCCTCATGGCGCGCCATGAATCGCAGTGCCTTGCCGCGCGTGAGGTGGCAGCGCGCATTGGCTGGCTGCCGTGTGATCGATTCGTTGCAGTGCTCAAGCGCTTTTTCATACAGGCCAAGATAGAAAAACACCTGCCCCAGGTTGGCCAGTGCATCGGGGTCACCCGGGGCCAGCGTCAGCGAGGTCTCGATCAACCTCCTGGCGTAAAACTGGTTGCCCTTCTGGCTGACGATGACGCCCAGAAGATGAAGCGCGTGATGGTGATTGCGGTGTACTGCCAGGATCTGTTCATACAGGATCTGGGCCTCCGCCAGGCGGCCGTGTTGCTGGTGTTCAATGGCCTGCTTGAAGGCAGCTTCTGCCTCAGTCTGATTCATGGTGGTGTTTGTTTCTTTTCAAGCCTGATTATTTTTTCGCTCCTTTTTATCATAGAGACCCGGTATGGCTAAAAAAGCCACAGACTGCGGCCTGGGGCTCGCACCATGAGTGGGTGGGCAAGCAAGAATTGGGAGCGAAGCTTGTCCTGTTGTTGCGGCAGCACTCGCTGGTTTAAACTAGTTGCCATCTTTATTTCGCAGCGGTGCGGCGGTGCAGGCGAGCAGTTCGTTTTTCAGATGTTCCAATGCCGCGAGCTTTCTGCAGGGGAAATTATGTTGCCCGATAAGCACAGATTCGACGCGTTTGCACTGAGGACGGCCACCGGTTCGAAAGTCAAGGCTCGAGGAACCAACATGGCCAAGGTGGACGAACCGCTCCAAGCCTACTGGTTGGATATCGGGACCACAGATGCCCCCGGCGAGATTGGCTTGCTCACTAATCTTGTGGTGGCTTGCCTGGGCTGGTTGAAAACAAAGAAAGACAAGTCCGAATTCAAGAAGAACTTTTTCGGCATGGAAACCAACTACTTCAACACGCTTTTCAGGACGCGCAGGGCGGCCATTCAGGAGTTGGGCAACGATGCTCTGAATGAGCTCGATGCCTGCTTGCGCCGACATGGGCTACTGGACTCGGATAGATGGGGAAAAATCAATTTCGATAGAAAAAAACTCCGCACGCTGGGAGGTCCCAGGACGGGAACACTGAAGTCCATGGGACATGACTATCGACATGAACGTACCACTTATCTCAGTTCCGGGAAAACCAAGGCGATTTCTGGAAGTGGGGTGCACTCTACGCATGGATCTTTACAGACCTGGACACGCCCGGACATGCTAAAGGAGTTCGTTTCAATACACGGGCGTGATTTGTCCGTGTCCAAGGCTGTAAAGGTGGCCAAGAAGGATGTTCACACACTGACGCAACAGGATTTTCAGATGTTCGATGAGATTGGTCGCGTACTTGGCACGACCGGCGACGTCAATTACCTGAAGAAAGGCGATCGGTACAAATACATTGCGATAGTAGACGGTCACGGAGCGCTGCGTGACTACAACGACGCGCTGATCACGACAAATGACAACAAGGTGACGGCCTACGCAATGGATGAGTACGGGAATTTTTTCTGCAAAGATGCGGACCCGCTCAACGGTGCCTATTACTTCAATCACTCTTCATTCAATGCCGGCAAGGATGTTATCTCCGCCGGGACGCTGACCATCACTGCCGGCATCCTGAAAGTCATCGACAACAACAGTGGTCACTACAAACCAACGCGGGAGAACCTGCACAGTTGCATCACTGTCCTGGCGCAGGACAATTGCGATTTGACGCAGGCGGTTGTGAACCTGTATGTGTTTCCCGGCGGAGTAAAGACGGAGCATCGTTTTCATGCCGCGGCCTTTCTCGCCAATCCCAATAGCGCCCCCTTTCTGGTCACCTGACTCCCGCTGCCTCGCGGGAGCCGCACTTTTCGGAGCGGCAGCGAGTTGTGTGCGAAGCCGTGTAGGTCAATGAAAATGTCGGTACGGCTGGCGAGGCCGGGACGGGATATCCGCATTGTCCCGCCTGCATTGGCTTACACGGGCAGCGAATCGATGGCTTGCGCAACGGGGGCGGGACATCACCTCGTGCAGGCTTAGTTTCCTTGTTTGCCTTCACCTTTGGTCGTCGGCATTGCAACGGCCTCATTGGCCACGATTTCCGCAAGCAGGCCAATCCACCAGTCACGGCGCTTTTGGGCCGACAGGATGGAATGGTCGTCCATCTCGGAAAACAGCGTCTTGATGCTCAGGCCTTCACACACTTCAAGAAAGTCTTTCGACGCCATGGCGAGCTGGTCGGCATTCATTCGCCGCATCACAGACAGCAGCATGGCCGAGTCGATGGCAACGACCATGCGAAGACTGGATATTTCCGAATGCAAGGTGTCTAGCTTGTCCATGGGCCATTCCTTTCCGGTTGATGTGCTGCCTGGCTGGCACGGGTGATGCGTATGTCGCCCTGCCTTCTTTTTCTATCGTAGCCCTCGCACCGGTTTGGGCCGACTCTGACGCCATCGTGTTGAGGGCGCGCAGTGAGTGGCAAGCAGCCTTGGTGGTCTTGCTTCATGCTGCAGGCGCTGCCATGAAAAGACTTCAACCCATTTTGCCGCCTGACGCGGCCTATTTTTGTAACTTAATCACGGGCCGCGGACAAAAGTAACCGTTGCACACATTTCGTGCAGAAAATATGCAGCCGCCAGTGGCAATTCAATGTCATCAGCATGTCATGACGCTGTGCAGAATCTGCGACAGCGGTAGCAATTACTTATTGCAAGGTTTAGTTTTGTATTGTAAAAACCTGCAAATGTAAAAGTTGTGATCGATTCACTGATCACTTCATGATCCGCGGCTCCTTGCTGCATTGCATTGTTATCAACCTTTTTCACGGGGGAATTTATGTCTGACAGCTTGCAAAAGTGGGTGGGCCGCAACCGGCCGCCACGCGTTCAAATTACATACGATGTGGAGATTGGGGACGCGGTCGAAAAGAAAGAGCTCCCCATGGTGGTGGGTCTGCTCGCTGACCTTTCGGGGCAGCCGGCAACGCCGCTGCCTAAACTGAAAGACCGCCGGCTGGTTGAGATTGACCGCGACAACTTCAACGAGATCATGGGGAAAATTTCCCCTCGGCTGGACATCTCGGTGCCTGACGCCATGAAGGGCGAAGGCAATATCAAGGTCGAGTTGAACTTCAAGGAGTTCGACGACTTCCATCCGGAAGCCATTGTCAAGCAGATTCCCCGTTTGGCCAAGCTGCTCGAAGCGCGCCAGCAGTTGCGTGACCTGCTGGCCAAGCTGGACGGCAACGACGAACTCGACAACCTGCTCGAGAACATTGTCCAGAGCACTGAAGAGCTGAAAACCCTGCAAACCGAAGCCAATGCAGGCGCTGAAGCCCCCGCAGATGCTCCGGCCGCCGAAACTCCGGCAGCGTAAGCAACCATCCCGGTCTGTGCCTCGGCACACCCCTCATTTTTTGGAACGGTGATTGATATGGCTACTAAGAAATCAGAAGCAGGCGGTGCAGCAAGTGCCGCCACTGAAGCCGGCAGTGAATTGGGTCTCCTTGACCGGATCATTGTCGAAGGAAATATGGCTGTTGAGCCGTCGCAGGGGACGTATGCGAAGAAACTGATTGGTCAGTTCGCTTCGCAAATCCTCGACGAAGGCATGAAGGCCAGCCCCGACAAGGGCGTCGTCGCGATGATCAACGAGCGGGTCGCTGAAATTGACAAGCTCCTGACGGACCAGCTCAATGAAATCATGCATGACGCATCCTTCCAGGCGCTGGAAGCGTCCTGGAGAGGTTTGCACGACATGGTGTTCGGTACGGAAACCAGTACCCGGCTGAAGTTGCGGCTGCTCAATGTCACGAAGAAGGAGTTGCTCAAGGACTTGGAGTCTGCTGTCGATCATGACATGAGCGTCCTGTTCAAGAAGATTTACGAGGAAGAATACGGCACGTTCGGCGGCCATCCATACTCCGTGCTGATCGGCGACTACACATTTGGCCGCCATCCGCAGGACATGGCTTTGCTCGAGCGCATGTCCAAGGTGGCCGCAGCGGCGCACGCGCCCTTCATTGCTGCCGCATCACCTGCCTTGTTTGACATGAAGTCATTCACCGAATTGGGTGTTCCTCGCGACATGTCAAAAATTTTCGAAAGCGCCGAACTGGCCACCTGGCGCAGCTTCCGCGAGTCCGAGGACTCGCGTTATGTGTCGCTGGTGTTGCCCAGCTATGCGGCACGCCTGCCCTACGGCGCCAAGACGATTCCGGTTGAGAACTTCAACTTCGAGGAAGATGTCGACGGCAAGGACCATTCGAAATACCTGTGGGCCAACTCCGCCTACCAGCTGGGTCTGCGCATCACCGACGCCTATGCCAAATACGGATGGTCAACCGCCATCCGCGGTGTGGAAGGCGGTGGCAAGGTCAGCGGCATGACCGCTCATGCCTTCAAGACCGACGAAGGCGACGTTGTCCTCAAGTGCCCGACGGAAGTACTGATCACCGACCGCCGCGAAAAAGAACTCAATGACCTTGGTTTTATCGCGATTGTGAATTCCAAGGGCTCGGATTTCGCGTCCTTCTTCGGTGGCCAGACGGTCAACAAGCCCAAGCTCTACAACAAGGATGCAGCCAACGCGAACGCGCAGTTGTCGGCCCGTCTGCCCTATGTGCTGGCAGCTTCGCGTTTTGCGCATTACATCAAGGTCATCATGCGCGACAAGATTGGCAGCTTCCAGACGCGCGGGCAAGTAGAAACCTTCCTGAACAACTGGATTGCCGACTACGTCCTGCTCAATGAGTCCGCCCCTCAGGAAATGAAAGCCCGTTTTCCGCTGGGTGCCGCGCGCATTGACGTGACTGAAGTGGCGGGCAAGCCCGGTGCGTATCAGGCAACCTGCTTCCTGAAGCCGCACTTCCAGATGGAAGAGCTGACGGCGTCGATTCGCCTGGTAGCGGAACTGCCGGCCGCCGCCGCCTGATGCTGCGGAGCATCCAGCGCATCTGATTTGAACAGGGGGCTGGCCGGTTCGGACCGGCCTCCATCTCTTGGTTGGTTATTTACGGAGTGACTCATGATTTATCTCAAAATTGATTCCATCAAAGGCAATTGCACGGAAGATCCCTACAAAGAACAAATCATCGTGGACTCATTCAGCCATAGCTTGAGTCAATTCCTGACCTCGCGGCCGGGCAATACCGAGCGGACTTCTGATGGTCCCCAGTTTTCGGAGATGAGCTTTTCGAAGACCATGGACTCGTCCTCCCCGGGGCTGTATCAGGCTTGTGCCGGAAACCTGAAGCTGGGTACTGCCACCGTTTCCGTGACCCGTATCGAGGGCGCCAAAGTGATGTCTACCATTCAGTATGTTCTTGGCGACGCGATGATTTCGAATATCAGCACTTCGGGCTTCGGCGGTGGGGACCTGCCCCAGGAAACTTTCAGCATCAATTTCACGACGATCACGTCGCAAATGACTCAGCAAAACGCCGATTCCACCAAAAAGGGTGTTGCTCCGTTTGGTTGGGACCTCAAAGAGGGCAAGGCCCTCGCGCCAGCTGCCTGACGATCTGTGTTCTTTCACCGATGTCAGCCGGTTCGTTAAGAGAAGCACGCCATCATGTCGGAACTCGTCCGAGGCTCGCCAGTACCTCTTTTCGATCGGCTGTCGTCTGTGCAGGGATCGGACGGTAGTCGGCATCAGCTCTTGACGCCTGAGCAACTGGAGGTGTCTATCGGGCGGGAGTTATCGCGCCTCATGAATACCCGCTCGCCGCTCAAGCCTTCGGAATTTTCCCGTAGCACGGGCACGACCATTGACTACGGAATTCCGGATATTTCAGCGCTTTCCCCCAAATCCCATCCGGACCTTGATCTGCTGCAGTCGACCATCAAGCAAGCCGTCAATCACTACGAACCCCGCTTGAAGGATGTCACCGTCAAGGCTTTTCCAGCTGCCAGCGGTGGTGGTGCGGCGACGTTGGTGATTGGTGGGACTGTGACGATAGACTTGAAATTACGCCAGTTGAACTTTGAGCTTCAACTTGATCAGCGGCAGGGCAGCCGCACAAAGGCGGCCTGAGCGTGGCCGAGATCCTGCATAACGACTTGCTGCAGTACTACAAGCGTGAGCTGGTTTACCTGCGTGACCAGGGCTCGAACTTCGCCAAGCGTTATCCCAAGGTGGCGTCGATGCTTGCGCTCCATGGCACGGAGTCGTTGGACCCGCACACGGAGCGATTAATCGAGTCCGTCGCCTTCCTGGCGGCCAGGGTTCACCAGGACCTGGACCGGGAGTTCCCGCAGGTGGCCGCGGCCCTGCTCGACAATTTATGCCCTTCGCTGATCCAGCCAGTGCCCTCCATGACGGTGGCCGAATTTGGTCTGGACCCCAGCCAGGGCAAGGTCACCGCGGGCTTCAGGATTCCGCAACATACTGCCTTGTATGCCAGCGCCTCCAATGGGCAGCAGTGCCGATTTCGAACAGCCTGGACCACCGTGTTGTGGCCGGTGAAGATTGTCAAGGCGGTGCTGGAGGGGGGCGGCTCCACGCTCCGGATGACTTTCGAATGCAGTGCCGGGACCGATTTCGCAGAGCTGGAAATGGACAGCCTGCGCATTCATCTGCAGGGGGACTGGATGACCACCATGCCCCTGTACGAGTTCCTGGTGGCCGACGTGGTCGAGGCAAGTATCACGCCGGAAGGCGGCACCCCTCGAATGCTGCCCGATGCCTCCTGGTGCGAAGTTGGCTACGCAGAAGGCGAAAATGTGCTCCCCTTGCCGGCCAATGCGCAACCTGCATACGGGTTGATGCAAGAGTACTTTGCCTTTCCCAGGAAATTTCACTTCTTTGACCTGCACAACATCCGTGCCCATGCCGGTAAATGCACCCGGTTTGACCTTGCCATCACCTTCGATCAGCCGGCGCGTGGCTTGGGCAATATCACAGCCGACAACTTCCGGCTCGGCTGTACGCCCGTTGTGAACCTGTTCCCGAAAACCAGCGAGCCGATTCTGGTCGACCACCGGCATTATGAGTACCTGCTGGTGGCTGACCGCCAGCGTGAATCAACAACCGAAGTGCACTCGATTGTGTCGGTAACGGCATCGGATCCGAATGCAGAACGTCCCGTCATCGTCCCGAGTTTTTCTGCTTTGGGGCACATTCGCTCGAATGCGTCCACCAGCTTCTGGTCGTCCCGCCGCGAGCACAGTCTGCGCAAGGATATTTCGGGAACAGACGTTTTCCTGTCATTTGTTGATCAGGCCAATACCTTGAAGACACCGGCCGATCCGGTGGTTTTTGCAAATCTGCTGTGCACCAACCGGCGGTTGGCCGAGCAGGTGCCTATTGGCGCGCGCATGGTGGCCGAGGGTGTCTCAAAAACAGCCACGGTACGCTGCCTGTATGAACCGACGTCGCAGCGAAACCCGCCACTTGGAAGCGAAACCCTCTGGCGGCTGGTTTCATTGCTGACGCTCAACCATCAGTCACTGGTCGATGGGTCTACCGGCAAGGACCAGCTCCGTGAAATGCTGACCCTGTTCGCCTCCGACAGCACGCGTGACCACGAACAGATTCGCGGCATCAAGGGCTTGCAGGCGCGCAGCGTGACCGGCAGGATCGGACATGACGCCTGGCGCGGCTACTGTCGCGGTACAGAGGTTCTGCTGGAATTCGACGAAGAGGCCTTTGTGGGTGGTTCCCAGCTGTTGATGTCTGCTGTGCTGGCGCGGTTTTTTGCGATGTACACCTCCGTCAACTCGTTTGTTCAATTGGGAGTCCGCCGCGGCGATGAAGTATGGAAACAATGGGAACCGATGAGCGGCCGCCAGTTGGTGCTCTAGTCGAACGACTGGGCGACCGGCCGCAGGGCTTCAATCTCTTTCAGGCGATCAGCCTGCTGGAGCGGGCTTCGCCGCAACTGGCGCCCGTCGGCAAGGGCGACGGCCAGACAGAAGCCGTTCGCCTCAAATCGGTGGTTTCGTTGGGTTTTCAACCCAGCGATGTCAGCAGGGTAAGCGCAGGCGCAGAAGATGCGGAAGCCTGGGTTTTGGCCACGCCGGTCCTGTCGCTCGCGGGCGCGCAGGGACCGCTGCCTTTGCCGTTTACCGAAATGGTGCTGGAGCGAACGGCTGCGCGCGACCACGCTACCGCTGACTTTCTGGACATTTTCAATCACCGCTTCCTGGCCTTCTTATACAGAAGCAGGAAGAAGCATCACATGGGCCTGAACTGGCAGTCGCCGCAGTCCTCATCGCTGGCGGGCTGTCTCGACGCCCTCAGTGCTTTGGGCCTGAAGGCAGGCCTGGGATCGCCGCAGGGTGAATCGTCCTGGCTCCGGCACGCCGGGCTGCTGGGTGGTGCGCCGCGCTCGATGACGGGGTTGCTGGCCATGCTGTCGGACCGGCTGGGCGTGGTGGCCAGAGGCCGGCAGTTTTGTGGCGGATGGCGCGATCTCGAGCCGCGCGATATCACCAGGCTGGCCGGCCGTACATCTGGCCGTGCACCCCGGCTGGGGCGATCGGCTGTTCTGGGCAAGCGCGTGTGGGACCAGGGGGCGGGCATCACGCTTGAACTTTCCGGGCTGACATTGCGCCGCTTGAGACGCCTGCTGAGGGGCGGCGAAGAGCATGCACTGCTGGGGTGGATGGTGGGCAGGTATCTGCAGCAGGACGTTGGCGTGGAGATGGTTCTCCATATCGATGGCCGTGAACTCAGGCCATGCATTCTGGGACAGAAGGAGCCGTTGCAGCTTGGGTGGACCTCCTGGCTGGTAAGCAGCACGCCCTATACCGGCACCTTCGCGCCTGCGAGATTCAAACTTCATGATGATGCTGTCCCCGGCATGGCCTGAACGAAACGGCACTCAAGATGGAAATTGACATTCGTACCCTGCTGAGCAAGCTCAATCCCGAGTGCAAACGCGCGCTCGAAAAGGCAGCGGAATTGTGTGTCCAGCAAACCCACTACAACGTGGATGTCGAGCATTTGTTATTCAAGCTGCTGGAGACCGAAGCGCCGGATGTCTGCCTGATATTCCCGGAGTACGACATCAAGATGGACGTCATCCTGGCCCAGCTGCAGGACGCGATGGACAGGTTCAAGCGGGGGAACGGCCGCACACCGGCCCTGTCGCCGCATCTGGCGCCGTTGCTTCAGGAGGCGTGGTTGCTCAGTTCCATGTTGCTCGGCGAGCAGCAGGTTCGCTCCGGAACCTTGATACTGGCGTTGCTGGAAGTCGACAGCCTGCGCGGCGCTCTGCTGGAGTCAGCGCCAGGCTTGCTGCAAATTCCGCGCGAGAGCCTGCGCAAGAATTTGGCCGATTTGTTGACCAACTCGGCGGAAGACGCCGGTGGTGCCGTGCGCTCGGCGAAACCGGCAGCCATGTCGCAGGCGCAGGGCCCGGCAGCCGGACCGGGTGTGTCGGAAGCGTCTTCCCCGCAAATGCCCACCATGCGTCGTGGCGCGTCATCCAACCCTTCGCTGGACCAATACACCGTCGACATCACGGAGCAGGCCAGGCAGGGCCTGATTGATCCCATCCGTGGGCGCGATGCCGAGATTCGCCAGATCATTGATGTCTTGTTGCGCCGGCGGCAAAACAATCCCATTCTGACCGGTGAGGCCGGCGTCGGCAAAACCGCAGTGGTGGAAGGTTTTGCGCAGCGCATCGTGCAGGGCGATGTTCCTCCTGCCCTGCAAAAGGTATCTGTGCGCTCGCTGGACCTGGCCTTGCTGCAAGCCGGAGCAGGCGTCAAGGGCGAGTTCGAGAACCGCTTGAAATCCGTTATTGCCGAAGTCAAGGCCTCCCTGGTGCCCATCGTGCTGTTCATCGACGAGGCGCACCAGCTGATTGGCGCCGGCGGGGCGGAAGGCCAGGGCGACGCTGCCAATCTTCTCAAGCCTGCGCTGGCACGTGGTGAGCTGCGCACGATCGCGGCCACCACCTGGGCCGAGTACAAAAAATATGTCGAGCGCGACCCGGCCCTGGCGCGACGCTTCCAGGTGGTCAAGGTTGACGAGCCTACCGAGGAGGTCGCCATTGACATGCTGCGCGGCATGGTCCAAACGCTGGAAAAGCATCACGGCGTCGAGATCATCGACGATGCAGTCAGGGACGCCGTCAAGCTGTCGCACCGTTATATCTCGGGGCGCCAGCTTCCCGACAAGGCCATCAGCGTGCTGGATACGGCGTGCGCGCGTGTGGCCATTGGGCAGAACGGACTGCCGCCGGAAATCGAATCGGTGGTGCGCGAGATATCCAATGCGGAAAACCAGCTGCGGATCTACCGCCATGAATCTGCAACCGGGCGCGACCATGCGCACGCGATTGCCGCGCTGTCTCTGGAACTCGAAGGCCTCAGGCAACGCTGGCGCCGCCTGAAGGAAAAGCTTGAAGAGGAAAAAAGTGCGGTCGCCGAAATTGTGGCATTGCGCAAGCGCATCGCCGAAGGATTGGGGGAGGACGGCAGCCAGCTGGAAGGCGAAGACAGCGAAGACATGTCTGCGTCCCTGAACCGGCTCGAGAAGGGACTGGATGCGATCCAGAGCGACGAGCCCATGATTCCTGTGTGTGTTGACTCAGGCGTTGTTGCTTCCGTGATTTCCGGCTGGACCGGCATTCCGGTCGGCAAGATGCTGGCCGACGAGTTGCATACCGTCCTCAACCTCAAGGAAAAACTGGCCGAGCGCGTGGTTGGGCAGGACCAGGCGCTGGATGCGATTGCGCGACGCGTCCGGACTTCCCGTGCTGACCTGGATGACCCGGGCAAGCCGGTCGGGGTCTTCCTGCTGGTCGGCCCCAGCGGCGTAGGCAAGACCGAGACTGCGTTTGCACTGGCCGACATGATTTATGGCGGAGACCGCAACATGGTGACCGTCAACATGTCCGAATTCCAGGAGGCCCACACCGTGTCCAGCCTCAAGGGGGCGCCACCGGGCTATGTCGGCTACGGTCGTGGCGGCGTCCTCACAGAAGCTGTCCGGCGCCGGCCTTACAGCGTGGTCTTGCTTGACGAAATGGAAAAGGCGCATCCCGACGTGCTGGAGCTCTTTTTCCAGGTTTTCGACAAAGGCGTCATGGAAGATGGCGAAGGTGTCCAGATCGATTTCAAGAACACGCTGATTCTGCTGACGTCCAATGCCGCCCAGGATGTCATCACCGATGCCTGCGAAGGTGGGCGACGGCCGGATCCGGAAGTCCTGATCGAGCGCCTGCGGCCGGTATTGATGCAACAGTTTTCGCCGGCTTTTCTCGGGCGACTGGCGATTGTTCCCTATTACCCGCTTGGCGACGAGCAGATACGGTCCATTGTGAGCCTCAAGCTGGGAAAGCTGGCCCAGCGCTTCTCCCGCAACCACAAAGCCGAGTTCACCTGGGACGACGCCGTGGCGCAAACCATCACGGCCCGGTGTACGGAAGTCGACAGTGGTGCGCGTAACGTTGACCACATCCTGTCGCATGCCGTTCTGCCTGAGCTTTCACGCCAGGTACTGGAGCGGATTTCCATGTCCGACGCCTTTGACGAGGTGCATATGGGCGTGGATGCACGTGACGATTTTTCCTTTACTTTCGGCCCGCCGAAACAGGTATAGAGGCGCATGCGGACTGGCTTCAAACAGACAAACTCCGCGTTGACGGTGACCACACCGTTCGGCGCAGATGTGTTGTTGCTCGACTCCTTCCAGGGCGTGGAGGCCATCTCGCAGCCTTTCAGGTTTTCGCTGGCGATGCGTTCGTCCGACACAGGCCTGGATCCGGCCCTGATTGTGGGCGCTTCGGTCACGGTCAAGCTCGCCTTGCCGGCTGGACCTGCCCGGTTTTTCAACGGCATCGTGTCGCGTTTCATGCACGCGGGCGGTGACCGCTCTTTCTCGTCCTATTCGGCGGAGTTGGTGCCCAGCCTCTGGCTCCTGACACTCAGCAGAGACAGGGCCATCTACCAGAACAAGACGGCGGCCGACATCATCAAGGCGGTCCTGGGCGAGTTTGGCGTGACTTTTGATGCGCAGCTGACGGGGACTTATGGAAGCCGCGAATACTGCGTCCAGTACGACGAGACTGCACTGGAGTTCATCTCCCGGTTGATGGAGGAGGAAGGCATCTTCTATTTCTTCACCTTCACCGATGGCGGGCACACCATGGTGCTGGGCGACAGTTCGGCCGCCCACATCGATTGTGTTGATGGAGCCGCTTTGCGTTACTTCCCCGACCCTGGTGGGCGCCGCATGATGGATACCGTCAACCAGCTGGAGTACGAAAGCCGCCTGGTGGCGCAGAAATTTGAATACAGTGACTACAACTACCTCACGCCCAGCACCGCATTGCTGACCGAATCCGCGGGGGCGACGGGCAAGGGAAAGCAGTTCGAATTTCCAGGCAAACATGCAGTGCTGGCCGATGGCACGCAGCGCGCCAAGGTCCGCTCGGAAGCCAGCCAGGTCGACGGCGCGGTATGCCGCGGCACGAGTTATTGCTACCCGCTTTCCGCAGGCAGGAAATTCACGCTCTCGGGTCATTCGAGAACAGCCTTGAACACGACGCTGGTGCTGCGGGCAGTGACGCATACGGCCAGCAACGCGCAGTACAGCAACAGCTTTGAGGCGTTTGCCGCCACCGTGCCCTTCCGTCCGCCGCGCCTGTCGCCGCTTCCGCGGGTTTCGGGCAGCCAGACGGCTCTGGTGGTGGGACCCAGCGGCGAGGAAATATGGACCGACACGCATGGGCGGATCAAGGTGCAGTTCCATTGGGACCGGATTGGCGTCAAGGACGAAAACAGTTCGTGCTGGGTGCGCGTTTCCCAGTCCTGGGCCGGGCTCGGCTGGGGGAGCCTGTTCCTGCCGCGGATTGGACAGGAAGTGGTGGTCAGTTATGTCGATGGCGATCCCGACCGGCCTATTGTCACTGGCTGCGTCTACAACGCCGAGAACACCACGCCGGTGACGCTGCCGGGCATGCAAACCCAGAGCACCATCAAATCCCGCGCTTCCAAGCAGGGCACCGCCGGCAATGAGATGCGGATGGAAGACAAAAAGGATTCGGAAGAGTTCTATTTCCATGCGCAGAAAGACATGAAGATCGAGATCGAGAACGACCTGAGCACCAAGCTGGTCAAGGGTTCCGAGACACACACGCTGGAAAAGGGTGACCGCACTGTTGATGTCCAGACGGGCAAGGAAGTGCACAAGGTCAAAGGCACACGCGAGCTCACGATCACCGGCAATGAGACCCATACCAACAAGGCTGATTTCAGTCAGGCCGTCACCGGGAACTACGAACTGAAGGTTACGGGCAACCTGGTGATTGATGTGACAGGCTCCATCACGATCAAGTCTGGAACCACTTTCGCTGCCGAGGCCGGCACGTCCCTGACCAGCAAGGCAGGCACAGCGCTGACCAACGAGGCCGGCACGTCCCTGACCAACAAGGCCGGACTGGACCTGACGAACCAGGCTGGCACCGGATTAAAGAACAAGGCCGGGACCACGCTGGACAACGAGGGTGCGATGGTGACCAACAAGGCGTCAGCCATGCAAACGGTGGACGGCGGCGGGATGCTGACCCTCAAGGGTGGCCTGGTAAAGATCAACTGAGATGACGGCCCAAAAAACCTCTGCCACTGCTGCGGTACCCGCGGACACGCCCGCTGGCGAGATGCCGCGCGGCTTTGTCGAGCGCGAGCAGTTCAATGACGCCGGCGGGCTGTCCAACCGCGCCGGTTTGATGGACGGTGTGCTTCACGGCGAAATGAGCTCTTTTGGCCCAGACGGCAAGCTGCTTGCCAGCGCCCAATACGATGCGGGTGTGCTCCATGGTGTCCTCAGGCTTTTTGATGAGCATGGCAATCCGGTGCAGGAGGCGAATTACAGCCGCGGCTTGCAGCATGGCTTGACCCGCGTTTTCGTGAAAGGGCGCCTGTTGTCCGAGCAGCGGTTTTCGAATGGGAGTCTTCATGGCGAGTCGGTCTCCTATTCGGAAGCCGGAGAGGTCGCCATGAAACAGAATTTTTTCAGAGGTGAGGTGGAAGGCGAGGTCTTGTTCATGAACGAGGGTGAGGTGGTCCGCCGGTCGCAGTACCGCAAGGGCCTGCTGGAAGGGGAAACGCTGGACTACGACCGCGACGGTGCGGTGGTGCAGAAAGCCAGCTACAGAAACAACCTGCTTGAGGGGCCGCTGACGCGGTACTGGCCGGACGGGCAGGTGATGGAGGTGCTGTTGTACCGCGCAGGAAAACCGGTTGGCAAACCCAGGCGTTTCGACAGTAAAGGGGTGGAGTTGCGTGACGACGCCAAAACCAGCCTCATGAAACGTCTCGAAAAACTGGTGAAAGGCTGAGCATGGGCATTCAGGTCGCCGTGGGCGCAACCCTTCAGTGCAGTTTTGGCGTGGCCCCCAGCGTGCTGACCGTGCTTCCCGCGAACCGTGTGCTCACGGGTGGACCGGCCGCGAACATCATGGACCATGTTCCGTTTGTCAATGTGCTGCCCTTTGGCATGTGCAATTGCCCCTCCAACCCGATGGTGGCTGCCGCTACGGCTGCCGCTCTCGGCGTGTTGACGCCCATGCCCTGCATTCCCATGACTGCCGCACCCTGGATGCCCGGTTCTGCGACGGTATTGCTGGGCGGGATGCCTGCCTTGCAGAACTCTTCCAAGCTGATGTGCCAGTGGGGTGGCGTCATCCAGATTCTTGTCCCGGGGCAGTTCACCGTGATGGTTCCTTGAACGTGAAGATAGGTAACAAATGCAATACACTTTGTCGCTGACGACCCGGATGATGACCATTGCCGGGCTTTGCCTGTTGCTGCTTTGTGTGCTCCTGTTCTTGCTCGGGGTGGAAATCGGCAAGAAGATTTCTTCACCCGCAGAAGGAACTGCGCCCGCAGCGGTGTTAACCGTAACCCCGCCTTCATCAGCACCCGTCGGGGACGCGCCTTCGCCCTCCGTTGCCAAGCCATGAATCAGGATTTGATGATGTCAAAAACACAGTCCGGACAGCCCTTGCACAGCCAGTCAACTTCCTGGTGGAAAGCCTGCTTGTTTGTTCTCGGGCTCTGGGGTTGTGCCGGTGCAGCCTTCGCGGCGCCCCCTACCGCCAGCGCGCCGGCCCCTGCCGCTCCATTGGCGGAGGTGGCGCTGGTACCCTCTCCGTTGCCTGCTCCGAGCCTGGTCAAGGTGGCCGATGGCCGACTGCTGGCGCCCAGCATTGCCCGCATCGTCAATCGGGGAGAACTCGTCGTTGCGATGCTCGGCGTGGACACGCCCCCGTTCTTTTACATGAAGAAGGGTGAGCTGGTCGGTCTGGAGGTGGACCTGGCCAAAGCGATTGCGAAGGAGCTCAAGGTCACCGTCAGGTTTGACCGCAGCGCCCGCACTTTCAATGAGGTGGTTGATGTGGTTGCCCGCCAGGAGGCCGACCTCGGCATCAGCAAGCTGTCGCGGACACTGGCGCGGGCCCAGATGATCAGCTTCACCGAGCCTTATATCCGCCTGAACCACGCCTTCATCCTGAACCGGGTGAAGTTTGCCGAACTGGCTCGGGAGCGGCCCCTCCCCGTTGTTGTTCGCGAATTCAAGGGATCCATCGGGGTCATTGCGAAATCGTCTTTCTCAGACTACGCCAGCAAAAACTTTCCGCTTTCGGAGCTTCGCGAATTTCCGACCTGGGAGGCTGTCCTCAAGGCGCTTGAAAAAGGCCAGATCATGGCGGCCTACCGTGATGAGTTTGAGATCAAGCGGATTTTGAAAAGTGACCCGACGGCGTCCTTGACGCTGCGCACGGTCACATTCAAGGACCTCGAAGACACCCTTGGCATTGCCGTGGGCATTCAGGATCCGACGCTCCTGGCCTTTGTGAACCAGTTTTTGGCAGAGAGCACCGAAAAGCTGACGATTGACAAGGTGCTGAAGGCCCTGGACCGGTAATCGATTAACTAAGGCGTGTGATGATCAACCTGAAAAAACTCTATGCATTTGCGCTCAACCCCTGGGTGGTGGTGGCCAGCCTGTCGGCGGGTTTCGCGCTGGGCATGTACATGCCTGCCGTCGGGCTGAAGCTCGGTTTTGTGGGCGATGTGTATGTCGATCTCCTCAAGATGATTGCCTTGCCCTTCATGGTGTCGGCCGTGATTTTCAGTTTGCAGCGCCTGTTCCGCGAGGGTGGGGCCGGCGGGCTGATGGCTCGCGTGGCGGTGGTGTTCGTCGTGTTTTCTATTGTTGTCGCGTTGTTGGGGGCGACAACACTGCTGGTGATGAAACCGGGTTCCAACCTGTCAAGTGAAACCATGCAGACTTTCGGAAAGATTGTCGGCAACGATCTCAATTCCAGCGACACGGTCATGAGCCTTGGGGGCGTCGATGCGCCGGTCAAGTCGGTGAGCTTCACCGAAGTACTGGTCAGCTTGGTGCCATCGAATATTTTTGCCGCGCTGGCCAGCGGCGACACGCTCAAGGCACTCGTCTTCGCGTTGCTTTTCGGTTTTGCGGTGGGTCAGGTTCCGTCGCGGGTTTCCGACGGGCTGACCCAGTCCCTGGAAACCATTTACCACTCCTGCCAGACCCTGATGCGCTGGTTGAACTATCCGCTGCCCATCGTTCTTTTCTGCATGAGCGCTGCGCAGATGGCCAAAACCGGCATCGGCCCCTTGCAGGCCATGGCCCAGTTTGTCCTGGCGTTTTTTGTTGCTTCCGTGCTGGCCCTGGTCATTGCAACAATCATTATCTGGAAGCGTTCCAACTCGACGCTGGGCCAGACTCTCAATGCCTTGAGGGGCCCCTTTGCCCTCGCGTTGGCCACCCGCAGCAGTGCGACATGCATGCCCATCATGATCGAAAGTCTGGCGGACCGCCTGGGTTTTGCGCGTTCAAGGGTCGAGCTGATGGTGCCCCTGAGCGTGTCGCTGCTGCGTATCGGGCCGGTGATCTATTACGTGGCCGCTACCGTGTTCATTGCCCAGTTGTATGCAAAACCGATTGGTCCGACAGAGTTGATCGTCATCCTCTCGGCATCGATACTCGCCGGCTTTGCGTCGGCGGGCATGACGGGCTTGCTCACGGTGTCGCTGGTCGGACTGACATGCAGCTACCTCGGTCTTCCTTTTGAGGCGGCTTTCATCCTGTTCCTGGCGGTGGATCCGATTTGCGACATGCTCAGGACCCTGGTGCTGGTGATTGGCAACAACGCCGCGGTGTCCCTGATCTGCCCCAGGCCCCTGAAAATATAGGAGGCCAGGATGTCCCGAATCGGCGTATTTGGAGGAATGGGGCCATCAGCAACGGTCGACTTTCTCGACAAGCTGGTCAAGCTCACCCCTGCGGCGCGCGATCAGGACCATCTGCCGGTCATCGTGGCGAGCTTGCCGCATACCCATGACCGCTCCAGCGCTATTTTGGGGCATGGGCGGGATCCCTTGCCGCAGCTGCTGGCGGGCATCGAAGTACTTAACCAGGCTGCCGTTGGCGTCATCGCCATTCCCTGCAATTCGTCGCATCACTGGTTTGATGAAATGAGTTCGAGCAGCAAGGTGCCGTTGCTGCATATCGCCAAGGCCTGCGTCGAGGCAATTTCCCCCACGGGTGTCTCGCGGGTGGCCGTTTTTGCCACACGGGGCGCTTTGGCCTCAGGCTTCTACCAGCGGGAACTGCGGTCGCGCGGCATCGACTTCATGCTCCCGGATCCCGAGGATGGCCAGAACAATGTGGACGGTTGCATACGCGAAATCAAGGCTGGCGACCTGGCTGCCGGCGGGCAACATCTGACCGAAGCCTGTCGGGAGGCCGCGCGGCAAGGTGCGACCACCATCATCATGGGCTGCACCGAAATTCCCATTGCTTCCAGGTATGCAGATGTATCGGGCTTGGGGTTGATCGACAGCTCACTGGAACTGGCGCGAGCCAGTGTTGCTTTTGCCCTCGCACGAGGCTGGAACAGGCCGGGATGGGACTCCTGAAGCGCCTGTCGAACAGTCCCTTGGCTCTCCTGCTTTGCGTGATGGGGGGAGCACTGCTGGGCTGGCTTGCACCTGCCGTGGGTGGCGAGGCCTTTGTTCTTGGGCAGATCTACCTGGCCCTGGTCAATATGGCTGCGCTTCCGTTGCTGGTTGTGGCCACTTTTTTCGGCCTGCGTCAGACATTGGCCTTGCCGCAACCTGGAAAACGCGCATTGATGATTGTGGGTCTGGCGGTAGGCCTGGTGGTGCTGTGTGCAGTGCTGGGGGCAATGTTCGGCGTGCTCGCCGGCACCGGTCAGGATCTGAGCTCTGCCGACCGTGAATACCTCGGTGCCCTGGTGCAAAACGCCGGCGGAGATGCCGCAAACGCCGAAGTTTCCCTGTATGGTGCCGGGGCTTCCGAAGTAACAGCGGCGCCCGATTTGTGGATGGCTGCGGTGCCGGACAACTTTTTCCGGGTGCTTGCGGAAGGCCAGTCGCTGGCCATCCTGCTGTGCGCCATCCTGTTCGGGCTGGCTTTTGCTGCGCTGCTCAGGCCGCAAACCAATGCACTGATGGGCATTTTCGAGGCGATTTATCGCACCCTTGAGTTGATCATTTCCCGCGTCAACGTTTTTATTCCGGTGCTGGCTTTTGGCATGGCAGCCTATTTTGTGGCCAGGACCGACGCCCGGACGCTTCATGCGATGGGCAGTTTTCTGGGCTCCTTCTATCTGTTCGCTTTTTCCCTCTCTGGAGCGGCCATTCTGTTGATCTGGAAAAAGTCAGGGCTTTCTCCAGCCAGTGTGATGTCGGCGCTGAAGGCGCCTGTTCTCATCAGCCTGACCTCCGCCAGCACCACGGCAAGCATTCCCGACACGATAGAGGCCATGAGTTCCCGGTTGGGGTTCAGCCGGGGCATTGTCGAACTGGTGATTCCGGTTGCGTCGGTGTTCATGCGTTCCGGTGCAGCACTTTATTTCTCGCTGCTGGCAGTGTTTGTGGCCAATATCTATGGGCGCTCCATCACGCCTCAAGAGTTCCTGCTGATTTGCGTCGGTGCCTCGCTGGCGGCGTTTGCATCGGCGGGCAACAACAGCCTGGCCGCGGTAGGGTTCGCCGGTGTGGTGCTGTCCATACTGAATCTTCCCATTGAAGCTGCACTGGCACTTTTCCTGGCGATCGACCTGGTCTGCGAAGGCCCGCGCAACCTGCTCACGCTGCTGTTTG
The DNA here is from genome assembly GCF_002278925.1 of Polaromonas sp. 39-63-25. Classification (GTDB taxonomy): domain Bacteria; phylum Pseudomonadota; class Gammaproteobacteria; order Burkholderiales; family Burkholderiaceae_C; genus Polaromonas. The sequence goes on along the minus strand of NZ_NCJH01000013.1, from coordinate 54,113 downwards.
CCTGTGTCCTGATCGTGCTGGTTTCCCGCGGACTGCCTTCGGAGCGTATTGAAACCGCCGCATCATCGAACCTGCGCGCGCTGGAGCCTGTCCGCTTTGTTTTTTCCCGGGCCAGTGTTGCAATGGCGCTGGCTTGTGTCTTGCTGGCGGCGTTATTGATTACGATTGCGGGTATCGGCGTCGGGATGCGAAAGACGGGCGCGGGCCTGCCTCAGCCGTATGCATCGGGGCCCATGGCCGTTGCAGGGAACAGCCCTGGTTAAGAAAAAAATGAAATTTCTAAAAATTTGCCTGATTATTCTTGTCCTGGGGAGCTTGTCGGCCTGCAGCACCATCAGCAGTGTCGCCGGGTTCTTCACGGCGAAAGGAAGCCGCCTGGACTGGAACGGCATGACTGTCATCGCGAGCGAGGGCGCCAACCTGAATACCCCGGTTGCGCTGGACGTGGTGCTGCTTCGGGACGAGGCAACGCTGGGCATGGTGTCGACATTGCCGGCATCCAAATGGTTTTCGTCCCGCGCCGATCTGGCCAAGACCTTTCCGGAGGGGTTGAGCTACCGCAGCATGGAGATCGTGCCCGGACAGACCCTCAAACTTCCCGCCGACACCTTCGGGGCGTCTCGGGTGGTTGGCGTCCTGCTTTTTGCGGATTATCTGACGCCTGGAGAGCATCGCGTACGGGTGGACCAGATGCAGGGGGAAATACTCGTGCAGCTGGGGGCGCGCTCATTTTCCGTGTCAGCCCTGAAGACCGAATAAGCCGAGGAGTTCCTATGAAGAAAAACGCCAAGACGCTCCGTATCCCGGAAGGGCGCACGACAGATGAGGGAGCCATCCATGGTTAAGTCCCTCCCGGTTGAAGAGCGCATCCAGTGGCATGAGGGCATGCTGTTGTCGCCGCAGCATTTCCAGCAGGCATCGGCCCGGCTCGACTCCCTGGTGGCCTTGCACACATTGCTGGCCGCACCTTTTTCATGGGGTGTGCGCAGCCTGAAAATCGACATGGGGTTGTTGCCGGCCGGCATTGTCAGGGTCCAGCAGCTGGAAGCGATCATGCCGGACGGTACCTCGGTCAGCTTCTCGGCAGACAATGCCCAGCATGGCACGCTCGAGCTCAAACTGGCCCCGTTTGCTGAAGCGCTGGGCAACGCCCCTCTGGATTTCTACCTGGTCCTGCCGCTGACCAAAAGCATGCGCGACAAAGGCTCGCCCTCGCGGTTCCGTTCGGTTGCCATGGGCCAGGTGGAAGACGAGGTGTCGGAGGCACTGCCTGCCGACCTTCCGCGGTTGCTGCCCAACCTCTCGCTGGTTGCAGGTGATGTGCCCTCGGGAATTTATACCTGGCTGCGCCTGGGCACGGTGTTCAAGGACAACGAACTCATCAAGATGGGCGAGACCCTGCCCGCGCTGATCGAGATGCCGAAAGACGGCGTCTTGTGGGAGCGGGTGTCTGCCTTCGTCGGCCAATTGCGCGGCAAGGCTGCATTTGTGGCGAAGCAGACGGCTGTGCCGTCCTCCAAAACCGAGGACAGGCTGGCCTACCTGGAGCAAAGGGAGCGGCTTCGCAACCTGATGACTGGCCTGCCGCAAGTCGAAGCCGTCTTGCGCACACCCAGTCTGCACCCTTATCCCCTGTATCTGGCGCTATGCGCCCTGCTCGGGCCTCTGAGCATGCTCAAGCCCGGGGCCCTGCCGCCGGTACCGCCCGAGTACGATCATGCCGATCCGCTGGCGGTGCTCAACCCGGTGCTCGAGGCTTTGCAGGACTCCCTGATGGAAATCAGCCAGGAATACCGGGAACACAAGTTCGAGTACCGCCATGGTGCGTTTGAAATCAACCTGCTGCCGGAATGGGTCGACAAGCAGCTGGTGGTGGGCTTGCGCGGGCAACCCGAAAAAGACCTGGTCGCCTGGATGAACGGCGCCATTGTCGGGTCCCAGTCGGCTTATGCGTCGCTCAGGGAAAGACGCGTACTCGGTGCCATGCGCTCGCACATTGAAGTTGCCCAGGAGCTCGGCGTGCGGGCCAGCTCGGGATACACCCTGTTTTCCATTCAGGCCAGCGCCGCCCTGACCCTGGCCAATGAGCCCCTGATTGTCAGCAACTCCACGGAAAGTGCGTCTGCGCAACGCCCGCAGGAAATGGTTCTCTTCGTCAAGGGCTGACGCTCCAACAGAAAGCAGCGAACAATGGCACGCCAAACCCGAGACAAACAGGACGACAACCACCTGATCACGCAGTTCCGCTCTTTCTTCGACGAAGTTTCGAAGGCCCAGACCCGCGCGATCGAGATGCGCGAAACCGACCCGGACCTGGCTGCCCAGCATGTCAGCAAACATCTGGAAAACCTTATCGAGCTGCAGACGCTGGAGTCCAAACGGGAGGGCAACCGGTTTGAACTTGAGAGCATTGCCGACGCGCGTTACCTCAAGGCCGCGCTGGCCGATGAAATCCTGCTCAACACGGCCTGGATAGGTCGCGATTGCTGGACCACCCATTTGCTGGAAGCCTCCCTCTTCAGAACCAGCATTGCCGGCGAGCGGATTTTCGAACGCATAGAAGAACTGCTGTCCAGCCGCGAGCCGTCCTTGCGGCCGATCGCCAGCCTTTACCTCTCGGCGCTGGCGCTGGGTTTCCAGGGCAAATACCGCGGAGCAGCCGACACGGATCGTTTTGCAGGCTACCGGGAGGAGCTGTTCCAGTTTGTCTACCAGCGGCGGCCCGATCTCTCCGGCCGTGACCGTGTCCTGTCCGAACGCGCTTATGCCAGCACGCTGTCGCATATTGCGCCGAAAAAGATGCCGACATTGAGCCGTTGGACGGTGGTCTTCCTTCTCGGTGTTGTGGGATTGCTGGCCATCTCTGAAATGCTCTGGCTGTGGCAGTCCTGGCCGGTGCGTCAGGTCCTGCAGACCGGCAGCACGACCGGAACGGGGGGCAGCCAATGAAAGCGCCTTCTCCACTGCAACCGGGGGGCCGACGATGCTGAAAGACAACCTGTTTCTGGCGTCTCTGGGCGTTCTGATTGTCCTGGTGCTGGTTGTTCTGGGCCTGGTACTGTATTTCGCCGTGCGCCGATCGGCTGCCAAGCCCGGCAGCGATCCCAAGATCGTCAAGCTCCGGTTTGACTCGCTGCGCAACTCCTTCAGGCAGGCGGTTGAACTGATCGAGGGCAATATTGCTTCCCGGAGCGAGCGCTACAGCATTCCCTGGGTGCTGGTACTCAATGAAGGCATGGACAACCGGCAACTGCCCATTGAACAGTCGGGCGTGGCCAGTGCGCTCAGCTCCGAGGCCGCTTCCGCCGCTGCAACCCAGGGCATCGCCTGGCACTTCTTTGACAAGGGCATTGTCATTGACATGCAGGGCGCCTACCTGGGCTCGCCCGACGACGAAGATGCAACGGAAAAACCGTGGGACGAGTTCCTCGGCCTGTGCCGTAAATACCGGCCCCAGAGACCCTTTGACTCCGTCGTCATCACTGTGCCGGCCGCCTTGCTGCTGGACAACAGCCCGGATGCCCTGCTGGAACTCGGCAAGCTGGCCCGCCTCGCGCACCGCCGGCTCTGGCTCGCGCAAAACCGCTTTGCCATGCGGTTTGCCGTCTACGTCGTGGTTTCCGGGTGCGACCAGATCGAAGGGTTTTCGCCCTTCGCCAGGGCGCTGCCCGAGCCCATGCGCGCCGGCATTCTCGGTTGGTCATCGCCTTACGATCTGTCCACCACCTACCAGGACGGCTGGGTCGGCGAGGCGCTCGACAGCGTCGTGAAAACGGTCTCGGACACCTCGGCCGAACTCTTTGCGCTCGATTCGGTCAGTGCAGAAACAGGGAAATTTTTTCTGCTTCCCTCCCGGATCGATGCGGTTCGGGCGCAACTGCAGGTTTACGTGGACGAACTCATGCGGCCCAGTGCCTACCATGAGCCGTTTTTCTTTCGCGGCATTTACCTGACCGGTGACAGCAGCGAATCGGCGCAAAAGGCCGGCGCCCTTGATGTCGCGGCGGCGCTGAATGGTGAAGCCAAGGAAGAGCAGGCCGACCTGGTGTCGCAGCTGATGCGCGAACCGGCCTTCCTGCGGGATCTTTTCGAGAAGAAAATTTTCATGGAGTACGGCGTGGCCAGGCCGTCCCGCCAACAGCTGGCGCGGCCGGTGCTGAGCCGCGCGGCGCGCTGGGCTGCACTGGTGGTTCTGGGCGGCTGGAGTGTGGGCCTGCTGGTGGCCACGGTGCAACTGAGCAAACGCAACCCCGAACTGGCCAGGGCCCTGTCGCAAATCGAAGCCGATGCCAACTACCGGGCCCGGGCCAGCGAGCGCGGTGAACCTATCGCCTCCGACTGGTACCGGGCGAAAACCCTTTCCCTGCTGGCTGCCATCGAGAAGCTGGGAACCGACAAGGCCTGGACGTTTTTCATGCCCGGCTCGTGGGAGGTTTTCGACAACCTCGATGATCGTGTGGCCGCGCGCATAGAGCGCGAGTTCGGCGAGATTGCCATCAACACCCTGCGGCGCGAACTGTATGCGCGGGCTGCTGACATGACCGGCGTATCCCAGGATGCCAGCACCTCGGAACTCATCATTGGCGGCGAGTGCGCTGCGCCTGCCGGGTTTGCGGCGATCTCGGGTACGCCACACAGGTTCAGCCTGGCCGTGGAAGATCTGCCGGAGTTCGCGGCCATGCTGCAATACCTGACAGCCGTCGAGCGGCTGGACCAGGCGATTGTGGCCATGGTTCGCCTGCAAAAGCCCAATCAGAACGAAGCCAACGACCTCCGGTTGCTGGTCAAGTACACCCTGGGCGCCGAATTGCCGGGCAACATGTCGCAGAGCATCCGCTTCTTCAGGGGCAGCGATATTCCCGGGAGCCTCTCGCCGGCAGCCATCAGCGTGATGCACATCCAGCAGGCGGTGCGCTGTTCGCTGGACAGGGGAATGAATGCCCTGGACAGACGCCTGTTCGTGAACAACGACTTGCTGGTCTCCGAACGGCAGCTTGTGGCGCAGGGTGCGCGGCTGTTTGCCACCGATGCCCGTATTGGCGGCTACACCCAGACCGTCGGCGGCTACAAGGAAATCCTGAGGGCGATCAAGGAGCAGGAAGGTTTGCTGGCCACCGGCAAAGGCGGCTGGATGAGACTGCCCGACCTGAACCTGGGTTCGGCCTATGACGCCGCCCTGATGCGTATCACCCAGTCCAGGCGTCTGCTCGGGCCGGAAGCTTCGGATCAGGTGCGCCAGCATGCGGTCACCGAATTCCAGAAATTCAGGACCGAGTTTGAAGCACTCCTCGGGGCCGAAGGACAAGCGGGTGTGGTCTGGCAGGAAAAAGACGCGCGTTTTGCGCTGTCCGCCGACAGGCTTGCCCTGCGCGATGCGCTTACAGGGCTGCTGGCACAGCCGTTCATGACGCCGCCCAGCGACCGCGAGATTCCCGAGATCGTGGCGCAGAGCATTCTGGTATGGGACAGCACCAGGCTGGACCAGGCCTTGGCGCTCAGTGAAGCGCACAAGCGCTTCATGGGTGAAGGCCTGGTCAAGTTCCCGCCTGCGACCCGGCCCAGCGTTGCGGCCTTCGTCAACTTCCAGTTTGCACGCCTGGTTGGTGACCACGCGGTTGAAGCCTTGTCGATCAGCAGCAGGACCGATCCCGGTGCGGTGGCCGATGCCGTGGCGTTTGACGCATCGCGAAGCCGCCTGGTCAAGGTCCAGGGACTGCTCACCGAACTTGGCGCCAAAGGCAAGGCGGACAACTTGCGCGGCCTGATTTCGCAGGATGCCGTGACGCGCCTGCGGCAGGTCGACGACAGCTTGACCCAGTCCGACCTGTATGCCATCCGTGGGCGGGACTTCAGTTATTGGCTGGGTGATCGCGGTCCGCTGCTGCAGGCGTTCGGTGTGCCAGACGGCCCCAGCCTGCTGCAGACCCTGGCGCTGCAGTTCAGCCGCGCGGAAACACTGGGCCGGCAATCAGAAATCTATCTTGCCTCGCTCGACAGTGCTGCGGCCGAATCGCAGCTGGCGCGGCGCTGGCAGGCCATCAACCGTGAACTGGAACGTTACCGCCTGAAAAACCCGAACAGCAGCCTGGTCGTTTACGAGCAGTTCCTTGTCACCACCGGAGCCGACCTCGACAGGGCGAACTGCTCGGAGAAACTGGCGGGCAAGGCACCGGGCGGGCGACCGGCCGACTATTTTGCCGAAAAACACCTGCAGGTCTACAGCGCGCTGCTCAAACGCTGCAACGAATTGCGTGTCGGCGAGCAGCAGGAGCAGTGGGCGGCTTTCTCGGGCAATTTCAACCGCCTGCTGGCGGGTCGCCAGCCCTTTGCGGTGCCTGGCGCCAAGGACGCGCCGGATGCGGACTTTGATGACGTTGGCCAGATCCTCAAAAACTCCGAGCGGATGTCCCGCACCCTGAAGGAAACATCCGCCGCAAGCCGCGGTGCCTTGGTCGGGCTGCCTGCCCGGCGCTTTGCCGATCAGTTCGACCGTGTCAGGGCCTTCATGGCCCCGCTGTATCCGGTGGAAGAAGGAGCGGTTGCGGGTTATGACATGGCGGTGGAGTTCAGGACCAACCAGTCGGCCGAAATTGAAGGCAACAAGGTGATCGACTGGACCCTGGAGGTGGGCTCGCAAACTCTCAAGCTGCGTGATGCACGGCGTCCGCTGCGCTGGGAGCCGGGCACGCCGATCACCCTGACCTTGCGGCTTGCCAAAGACTCCCCGGTGAACGCCGTCAATGATCCCCAGCAGCCCCATATGTCTGCCGATGGCAAAACGGTTTCTTACCGGTTCACGGACACCTGGTCCCTGGTGCGCATGATCCAGCGCCAGCGCGAACCCGATGCGGCGGGTCGGGCCGACGGCCGCGCGCAACTGCTGCGTATGGAGTTCCCGCTCAGCTTCACGCCGGACAACCCGAGGGTGGCCCCGCAGGAGGTTCGCGCCCGGGTCTACCTGCGGCTGGCCCTGTCGCCGGTCGGCAAGCGCACCCCGGTGTTCTGGCCCGGCGTGTTCCCGACCCGGGCACCCGAATTTGGCGGGCAGTGAGACACGCATGACCAACCATTCATCTGCAGGCTTTCAGCCTGACATCGAAGCCCTGCTGGCACCTGTTCCCGGGGCAGACCCGGCCGGGCCGTCCATGCGGTATGACCCGCTGTACCTCGGCATTCGCCAGGCGCGCGAGGAAGACGACGCCAGCCTGCCCATGGGCGAGTGGGAGCGGCCTCTCAAAAAGGCCGACTGGAAGGCCGTCTCGGCCAGGTGCACCGAGCTGCTGGGCAGCCGCTCCAAGGATTTCCAGGTGGCGGCCTGGCTGTGCGAGTCCTGGACACGCCAGCACCAGCTCGAGGGTTTCAACGCTTCGGTGGACCTGCTGACGGGGTTGGTCGAACGGTTTTGGGACACGGCCCATCCCCTGATCGAGGACGGTGACGACGATGCCCGCGCGGCACCCTTTGTCTGGCTCAATGAAAACATGCCGCTGGTCCTGAAGCTGCATATCGCCCTGCTCCAGCTGCCTGACCGCATGCCCTCAGCGGTCAGCCTGGCAGATTGGGACCAGGCCCTGATTGCGGATAACCAAAAGGGCGTTGCAAAAAAACCGGCAGGCCCGTCAGGTGCCGGTGCCTTGACGCGCGAGGAGATGAACGCCGCCGCCAGCGGGAACAACCTGCTGGCCCTGGCAGTCATCAGGGACCAGATTCAGGCAGCGACCGGAAAATGGGATGCCCTGACCGGAATGCTCGACGAAAGAATGAGCGCCAACCCCCCGAGTGTGGCGCGTGTCGGCGACATGTTGCGGCGCCTTGGACGGGCCGTCGACAGCCTGATCGACGGGCGCGACCCGCGGCCGCAACCGGTTGCATCGCCCGCGCAGGACGAAACAATGCCTCCCCCCATCAACCAGGACGACATCATGGCTGCTGCAACTCCGAACACCGACGCAGTTCCCGCTGCACACGAGGCGCTGCTGCGTTCCGGTTCCATTTCGAGCCGCGAGGATGCTTACCGCATGCTGGAGGCGGTCGCGGCTTTTCTGGAAAAAACCGAGCCGCACAGTCCGACCCCGTACCTGGTCAAGCGTGCCGTCTCTTGGGGGCGCATGTCGCTGGCCGACCTGATGCAGGAAGTGGTGCGCGAAGAGGGCGATATTGCACGGTATTTTTCGCTGCTCGGCATCAAGGAATCGCGCGAATAAGGTGAGTCGGGCGCAGCCCGTCTGCGCCGGCAAGTTGAGCTCGATTTTTTATAAAACGTCCTCGGTCGGGCCACGTCGCGCTCTGCCTGGATAAATTTCAGTCGTTCGGTGAATCATCCCGTGGCGGGATGGTTTGAACTGGGGCGGCCAGAAGGGGAACCCGGTCATATGGCAACAATTCCTTGGCATGAAACATGGATGCGGGACACCTACTCGTGGTCCGACGCGCGCAGCGACAAACTCAAGGCGGTCGACCTCGCGATATTCGTCTACGACAGCGACAAGTCGGAGCAGTCGCGGCAGAGGATCAAGCAGGCACTGGACGACTACCGGTTCGACCACAGCCGCCGCGGCAAGGACTGGACCCAAAGCGTGCGCAACAAGAAAGGCGCGCTCACCAACCTGCACCGGGCAGTCAACAACGTGGACCAGCGACGGCTCACCGAGACCGACCTGCTGGCGATGCGCGAAATGGTGACGCTGCAGCAGCTCGCCCTGAAGGAGATGTTCGTCGGCAAAGAGCTGAGCCTGAAAAGTTTCAACAAGAAAAAACACGCGAGCGAAATCAAAACCCTGCTCTCCAAAACCCAGGGCGCGGCTGCCAATATCCGCGACATCAATGTGACCCGGTCCGGCACCCGGACGGCGCAGGGGGTCAACGTCGTGGCCGGAACGGCCATCACACAAAAATTCGACGAGATGGTCAAGGCGGTTTGCGGCGCCCTGGACCCCGCGATGATCATGCGCGAACTGGGTCTGGGAAGCGTCGCCGACTTTGCCAAGAGCATGGCCCCTGCGCTGGGCATCATTGCCTCGGCGAGCGACACGGCGGTGGGCGTGGGCAAGATCGTGTACGGCAAGTGGCAGGCCGCGCAAATGCATGAAGTCGGCACCTACGCGATTGCGGCGGGCGACCCGCTGGCTGCTTTTCAGGCGCTCGAGGTGCTGATCGATCGGGAAATCAACTCCACCATGGCAACGACCGCGATTGCAGGCGCGGCCTTCACCGCCAAGACCCTGTGCAGCGCGCTGGACCTGGGCGCGGCCAGCGGCCCGGCGATTGGACTCGCCGAGACCATCGCCAAGGCGATCCAGCACATCGTCGAGTTTGTGCAGGATTGTGAAGAGGTCCAGAGGGCCAACCGGCTGCTGGCCCAGGGCACGCTGGACCTGAGCCTGTTCCGCAGCTGCCCGCTGCTGGGCTGCTATTACGTGGCCGTGCAGGATCACAGCACACTCATCAACATGGCTGTCGCCGACTTCGGCACGCCCAACTTCGTGGTTGATGCAGACCGCCTGGTCGCCGCTGTCAAACCCGTGATCGCCAAGGCCGGCCAGTTTGTCCGGGGCTCCCGGTTTGAAATTCCAGGCATGCAAAACCACAAGGGCATCAAGCTGGCTGCCTGGGAAAAAATGAGCGCCAGCGAAAAAGCCAGCAACCTCAAGCAGCATGTGACGGACGGCATGATCGACATGGTCACCACGGACGCCTCGAAGACGCCGCTGCCGCAGGTGGACCGCTCGCGCATTGTGGGTTTTGGCAGTGACAACCCGCCGCCGCCCACTTTGCTGCGCTCGGGCGGGCGTGTGGTGCCGCCGCCCCTGCCGCCCCGTCCTGCTGCGCCGCTGCCGGTGCGGGCTGCCCCGCCCTTGCCACCCCGTCCTGTGAAGCCGGCGGCTCTCGCTGCGGCGCAGAGGATGGGTGTGGCTCTGCCGGAATTTTCGGCAGCGAGCAGGGCAGCGCTCCCACCGCGTATCGAGTGATGTCAACGCGTCCCGGGATCTGCTTCCGGTGGGACCCGGTTTTTATATATAAAACAGGCCACTGGCCCTTTGTTGGCGGGCGCAGGAGGCTATCAAAACTGTAGCGGATACGGCGTGCCGGTGCGACGCAGTGCCGACTCAGGCCGGCAGGTCGGCAGGTTCAAACAGCTTGCGCTTGCCCGACACCCCGCGCGCCTGTCAGCCCGCTACCAGTCCACCAGGCTCAGCCCGACGCTGAGCACCGTGCGGCGGCGGTTGTAGTCGACCAGGCTGTCGCCGTAGCCGCTGAACAGTTGCACGTGGTAACGCAGGGCGGCGCTGTCGGCAATCGAGGTGGACGCCTTCATCCATTCCAGCCGGGCCGATCCGCGCGCTTCGGATTTGAGCGAATGGCGCAGCGTCAGGCCCAGGGTGTGCGTGCGGTTGATTTGCCAGTGCCCGGCCAGCTCGGCCCGGCCGATGTAGTCGGAGATGCCGGGGTTTTCGTCCTGCCCCGAGCGTTCGCGCACGCGTTGCCAGACGCGTGCCTGCAGGTCCAGCCGGCTGTCGCCGCCCAGTTCCTTTTCGGCTGCGCCCATCAGGTAGACCCGGTTCCAGCTGCGTGACTGCGGCAGACCCTGGCCGTTGGACTGGTGGTTCAGGCCGAGGCCGCTGAGCCGGTACTTCCAGCCGCCGGCCAGATCGATCTGGTGTGGATAGATGTACACCAGCTCGGGCTCGTGGTCGGTGGTCCGGAACGGCCGCGAAGCCGCGCTGTTGAACAGCTGCCAGTAGCTTTGCTGCGTATAGCCGAACCACAGCGAATCGATGCCGGATTCATCGTCGCCGCCCGAGGCCAGCATGCCCTTGGCGAGTTTTGTGCGGACTGACAGCTGAAGCCGGGTCTCGTTGCGTCTGTAGTTGGAGGGCGTGCTCGCCGAGTAGCCCGGTGCCTCCGAGCTCGGCTGGTTGTTGATGCTGTTCGATCCCGACCACATCACGCTGATGGGGCGGTAGCCGCGCAGGCCGAAGGTGTCGCAGTCGCTGCCGCGCTGCAGCTCCCAGAAGCGGGACAACTCGGAGTACTTGGTGTTGCGGCAGCCGATTTTCTTGCCATCCGGGGCTTCGGTGTTCATGGCCGGCAGCAGCAGGACCTCGGCAGACTTTTGCCCGGTGTCGGCATTGGCCGGTGCGGTGGTCAGGCTGGGCGGCGGCGTGTCCGCCGGCAATTGCGAGACTGCCCAGTTCTTGAAACAGGCCAGTTGCGCAGCGGCATCACCGCTCATGGCGTGGCAGGCCTGCCAGCCCTGGCGGTTGTTGCGCTCCTGCACGGTGGGGCCGGTGCTGCCGGTCTGGGCCTGCGCCGCGCCCGCGACCAGCAGCGCGGCATACAGCCACGGTGCGGCAAGGCGCCTGCGTTCGGGTGTGATGATGACTACCATCCGGACAACCTTTCCAGTGTGAACGGCACATCGGGCGCGTCGGGCGGCGCGCTGCTGCTCATGTCTTTCCAGGTACCCGTGATTTTTCTTCCGCATGTGCCTTCCACCATTTTGCCGTTCCAGGCTCCGGTGATGCTGATGCCGTTGGAGGACTCGTCGAGGGTCAGGTACCCGTCTTCCAGATCGCCGGCCAGCTGCGCCCTGGCGGCGTGGCCGCCCTGGGCGGGTTTGCCGGCTGTGGGGGCCAGCTCGCGGTTGACGAAGCCGGCCACGCTCTCGCTGAATTCGGCGTGCCGCTGGAGTTGCAGGGTGGCGTCAGCGGGCAGACCCGCCGGTGCAGGCGTGAACCGGGCCCGCCATGTCCCATGGATTTGCGCGGGCTTGAATTGTTGGACGGGTGGGCAGGAGGCCGCAACCGCCGGACTGGCCGGTCCAGACTGTTGTCGCGTATCATTTTGGCCATAGGCCCTCATGGACAGGGCGCTGACAGCTATAAAAAACAGAGCAAATGTGAGCGAAGGTGATTTTTTCATCGGGTGTGCAATAGAAGGGCTTAACCAGCGTCCCGGGCCGCCTCGGCGAGCTGGTTCGCTTCGGCGCTGTCGGCGGCGCGTTTGGCGAATTCGGCGCGCAGGGCCCTGATTTTTTCACGCGGGTCTTCCCGGACCGTGGCCTTGTCCAGACCCATCTCGGCAATAAAACGGCTGGGGATGCCGGCGACGGTGTCGCGTCCTTTTTTGCGCCGGCGCAGCCAGTTGACCGCCAGCGTGTACTGGGCCCGGGTGATGCCCACGTACATCAGGCGGCGCTCTTCCTCGAGGCGCTGCGCGATGTTCTCGGTCCTGGCCGCATCTGTGCCGTCGTCGTCATCGAGCTTGAAAGGCAGCAGGCCCTCGTTCACGCCGGCCAGCACCACATGCGGCCACTCCAGCCCCTTGGCCGCGTGCAGCGTGGACAGTGTCACCACGTTCTGGTCGCCTTCGCGTTCGCTGATGGTCGACAGCAGGGCAATCGTCTGCACGACCTCCAGCATGGTCTTGGTTTCGGCAGCCACCACCGCGCCGGAGCTGTCGTCGATCTGCCCGCCGCAACGCTGCGCCATCCAGTCGCAGAAATCCATCACGTTGGTCCAGCGCGCGGCGGCGACTTTCTCGCTGTCCTCGCTGTCGTAGATGTGTTTTTCGTAGTCGATTTCCTTGAGCCAGGTGGTGAGGAAAGCGCGTGCATCCTCGGCGCCCACCGTGCGTCTGGCGCGGTATTCCAGGTCGTTGAGGTAGCGGCCGAATTCATGCAGCGAGCCGACCGCCTTGGCCGGCAGCACCGCCCCCAGGGAGCTGCTGAACAGCGACTCGAACAGGCTCAGCTTGTACTGCTCGGCAAAGGTGCTCAGCGCACCCAGCGTGGTGTGGCCAATGCCGCGCTTGGGCGTCTTGATGGCGCGGATGAAGGCCGCGTTGTTGTCGTTGTTGACCATCAGCACCATCCAGCTGCACAGGTCCTTGATCTCGGCGCGGTCGAAAAAGCTTTGGCCGCCCGAGACCTTGTAGGGAATGTTGGCCTTGCGAAAGGCCTTTTCAAACGGCTTGGCCATGTGGTTGGCGCGGTACAGCACGCAGAAGTCGCCCCACTCCTTGTGCTGGCCGCCTACGGCCTGCAGCGTGCCTTCGGCGCGCAGGCTCTGGATGCGTGCCACCACACGTTCGGCTTCGTGCTCCTCGCTGTCGCAATCGACCACGCGCACCGGTTCACCTTCACCCAGTTCGCTGAACAGCGTCTTCGGAAACAGCTTGGGGTTGGGCGCAATCACGTTGTTGGCCGCGCGCAGGATGGCGCTGGTGGAGCGGTAGTTCTGCTCGAGCTTGACCACCTTGAGCTGAGGGTAGTCCAGCGGCAGCTTTTTCAGGTTGTCCAGCGTGGCGCCGCGCCAGCCATAAATCGACTGGTCGTCGTCGCCCACGGCGGTGAAGCGGCCGCGCGCGCCAACCAGCAGCTTGAGCACCTCGTACTGCGTGGCGTTGGTGTCCTGGTATTCATCGACCAGCACATGGCCCATCGAGGCCTGCCATTTGTCGCGCACGGCGTCATGCTCGCGCAGCAGCTTGAGCGGCAGCCCGATCAGGTCGTCAAAGTCCACGCTCTGGTAGGCCGTCAGGCGCTCTTCGTAACGCGCCATGACGCGGGCCACCAGGCGGTCCTCGTCGGTGGCCGCCTGGGCTTCGGCCTGGGCCGCGTTCAGGCCGCTGTTTTTCCAGGCGCTGATGGTCCACTGCCATTGACGCGCCGTGGCGGCGTCGGTGCTGCCGCCGGCGTCCTTGAGGATGCTGGTCACGTCGTCGCTGTCCAGGATGGAAAACTGCTTTTTCAGCCCCAGCACCTCGCCGTCCTGGCGCAACATGCGTACACCCAGCGCGTGGAAGGTGCAGATCAGCACGCCCCGGGCGGGCTGGCCGATCAGCTTTTTGGCGCGTTCGCGCATTTCTGCCGCGGCCTTGTTGGTAAAGGTGATGGCCGCAATCTCCTGCGGCGGCAAGCCGGCCTGGATCAGGCGGCCAATCTTGTGCGTGATCACCCGTGTCTTGCCGGAACCCGCGCCCGCCAGCACCAGACAGGGGCCGTGCATGTAGTTGACGGCTTCCTGCTGGGCGAGGTTGAGGCCGTGGGCCGGGGGCGATGCGGAGGGTGGGGTGGACGACATGCAGTGAAGAGGGGCGGGCAGGGAAGGACCAAGCAGGTGCAGCCGTCCGCCACGGGGCCGGCTGAAAAGGTGGACGCAAGCGGGCCATCATAGCCAGTCAGCGGGGCGGCCCCGTTGGCGGTGACAATACGGCCTGTGTTAAGCATTCTCCTGGTCACCTTTCCCTTCTTCGCGCTGGTGCTGTGTGGCTACCTGGCGGCGCGGCGCGGGCTGCTGCCGCAGGCCGCAATTCCCGGCCTCAACACCTTTGTGCTGTATTTCGCGCTGCCCTGCATGTTGTACCGCTTTGGCGCGAACACGCCGGTGGCGCAACTGCTCGACGGCGGGCTGGTGGCGGTCTACCTGCTGTGCGCGCTGATCATGGTGGCGTTCACGATTGCCGTGACGCGCAACCGGCGCATCGGCTGGAACGATGCGTCCTTCGGCGCGCTGGTCGCGGCTTTCCCGAACACCGGTTTCATGGGCGTGCCCCTGCTGGTGGCGCTGCTGGGCGCGCAGGCGGCGGGGCCGGCCATCGTCACCATCGTGGTGGACCTGCTGGTGACGAGTTCGCTGTGTATCGCCCTGTCCCGGCTGGACTCGGCCGACATCCATGGCGCGGAGGTGGCGGCAAAAAACGCGCTCAAGGGCGTGGCCCTCAACCCCATGCCCTGGGCGATCCTGCTGGGCGCCGTGTCGTCCGGCTTGGGACTGGCACTGCCGGCACCGGTCATGCAGACGGTGGTCCTGCTGGCCGACGCCGCCTCGCCGGTCGCGCTGTTCACCATAGGCGCGGTGCTGGCGCGCTCCCAGATGACCAGCGTGGAAACCATTCCCCTGAGAGACTATGTGCCGGTGGCGCTGATCAAGCTGATCCTGCACCCGCTGCTGGTCGGCTTGATGGGCCTGGGCGCCATCCAGCTCGGCGTGCCGCTGCAGCCTTTTGCCCTGACGGTGATCGTGCTGGTGGCCGCCCTGCCAAGCGCCAGCAACGTGTCGCTGCTGGCCGAACGTTTCGGCGCCAACAACGGGCGCATCGCGCGCATCATTCTGGTGTCGACGGTGCTGGCGTTTTTCACTTTTTCAGGCGCCGTCGCACTGCTGACCTGAGGCTCCCGCAGAAGCCTCTTCAGACCAGCCGGGGCCGCGGGTCCGGCTCCGCCGGCCCGCAGGCGCAGCGCCCCCGAGGGGCTGGAGCCTGCGGCTCCAAACCTGCCGGCGCAGGTTTGGACAGGCGACAGAAGCGAAGCCTCCGGCGAGCGGCGGCCTGCAAGGCCTCGCGCAGTACGCGAAGCGACAAGCGTGGGGGCGTTATATGGCCAGGGGGTCCACGTCGATGGCCCAGCGCACCAGGCTTTTGAAGTCGCCCTGTTGCCGGGTCTGGTGCAGCAGCGGCTGCCAGGCCGCCAGGAAACGCTGCAGCGCCGCGCGCGAGGGGCTTTCGACCAGCATCTGCGCGCGCTCGATGTTGGCCACCCGCTGGATGGTCATGGGCACGGCCGGGTAAGGCGTGACGGCATCGTGGCCGGGCAGTTGCTGCGTCTGCGCGGCCGCTGCCGCGGCATTCAGAAAACCCTGGGCCACGGCCTGGTCCCGGGCCTCGGCGCGTACCAGGGCTGAAAAGCCGAAGGGCGACATGCCGGCCGCTTCGCGCTCCTTGAGTTCCTGCGCCGCAAACGCCGGGTAGTCGTGTTTTTTCAGCGCAGCGAACAGCGGGTGTTGCGGATGGAAAGTCTGCACCCACATCTCGCTGGCCTCACCATGGTCGGCATCACGCCCGGCGCGCCCGGCGGCCTGCATGAGCAGGCCGAACAGGCGCTCGGGCGCGCGGAAATCGCTGGAGAACAAGGCGCCGTCAGGGTTGATCGCCGCGACCAGCGTGATGTGGCGAAAGTCATGGCCCTTGGCAATCATCTGCGTGCCGACCAGCACATCGACCTCGCGCGCATGCACGCTGGCCAGCTGCGATTCGAGCGCGCCCTTCAGGCGGGTGGTGTCGGCGTCGATGCGGGCGATGCGCAGGGGGCTGCCGTCGGGGCGAGTCACCCCCGCCAGCAACTCGGCGATGTGTTCTTCCAGCCGCTCCGTGCCCTTGCCCACAGGCGCGATGTCGATGTTGCCGCAGGCCGGGCAGGCGCGCGGCACGCGTTCGGTGAAGCCGCAGTGGTGGCAGCGCAAGGTGCGGTCTATCTTGTGGAAGACCCGGAAGGCGCTGCAGTGCGGGCACTCGCTTTTCCAGCCGCAGTCGTGGCAGGCCAGCACCGGGGCGTAACCGCGCCGGTTCAGGAAGATCAGCGACTGCTCGCCGCGCGCGATGCGCTGGGCTATCGCGTCCAGCAGCGGCGGCGCGATCGTGCAGTGTTTGGGCTGGTGGTTCATGTCGACCAGCCGGACGGCCGGCAGGCTGCCCTGTTGTTCCGCGCCGCCTATCCGTTCGTTCATGGTCAGGCGCTGGTAGCGGCCCACCACGGTGGCCTGCCAGCTTTCCAGCGAAGGCGTGGCAGAACCCAGCAGGACGCGACAGGCCCCCACGCTTGTCGCTTCGTGTACTGCGCTGCCCCCCGGGGGGGCGCTGCGCCTGCGGCCCGGCAAAGCCGGTTCCGCGGCCCCGGCTGGCAAGGGAAAAGCCTCCGCGCTCTCACTGTCGCCTGCCTGTGATCGTGCGCTTTCCAGCATCGCGCGGTAAACCGCCAGATCGCGCGCCGAATAACGCGCGCCTTCCTGCTGCTTGTAGCTGGGGTCGTGTTCCTCGTCGACGACGATCAGGCGCAGATTCGGCAGCGAGGCAAAAATTGCCATGCGGGTGCCCAGCACCAGCCGCGCTTGGCCGGCGTGGGCGACGAGCCAGCTGTTGAGCCGCTGTGCGGGTGTCAGGCCGCTGTGCAGCGCCACCACCTGGGCCTTGCCGAGGTGGGCAAAACGTTCCTCGAAACGCGCCTGCAGCTGCGGCGTCAGGTTGATTTCGGGCACCATCACCAGCACCTGGGCGCTGGCGTCGCCGGCCAGCACCTTGGCGGCGGCACGCAGATACACCTCGGTCTTGCCGCTGCCGGTCGCGCCAAACAGCAGGGCCGGCCGGGTATCTGCATCAAATTCGGCGATAGCCCTTTCCTGCTCTGCGCTGAGTGCTATTAAATCTGTAGTGTCCGGGGTGTCCGGCGCGGGGGCCACCGGCCGCTTGAGCCGGCGTGCCAGCTGCACGGTGCTCAGTTCGCGCAATTGCGGCGGCAGGGCGGCCAGGGCCACTTCGCCAATGGAACGCTGGTAGTAGCTGGCGGTGAAACCGACCAGCCGCCGCCAGGTGGCCGACAGGGGCGCCAGGCCGTCCAGCGCGCCCAGCACCGCTTTGGACTGGCTTTCCGGCAGGTCGCCGCTGTCCGGCAAGACCTCCCACACCACGCCCAGGACCTCGCGTTTGCCCAGCGGAACGCGCACCAGGCTTCCCGGCGGAAGCGGCCACTCGCTCCGATAGGTCAGCGGTCCGGCCACGCTGCTGTGGGCGGGTGTGGCGACAACGATGCTGAGCCAATACCTCATTTTCGGGTGGATCGATTGGAAGAACAGAGGGGATAGTTAAGCAGATAGTCCTCAGATACATTTGCGAACATCGCTGTAAGTGCTTGATTTAAAAAAGCTTTGACGGTCTTCCAAGGTTTCTGTGGATAACTTTGTTGATAGATTGCCCCGGCACGCGTCCGGGCCTTATAAATCAAGGCTTTTCTTAAATTGCCCGCAAAAAAAGCAGTTTAAAGATCCTATATGAATCAAGCACTTAGAAGCGCTATGGCTTTGATAGCGGGAGACCGACTTGTTACAGCTTCATGCGGCACCGCAGCACAAATTTTGTGAATAAGTCGGGTCTGCGGAGCTGGAATTTGTGCTATCAGACGGCAAAACCCGCATCAATGCGGGGTACCCGTGCGCATGCGGCGCGAATAGGCATGCACGGCGCGGACCAGCACCTCCACGTTTTCGGGCGGGGTGTGCTGGCTGATGCCGTGGCCCAGGTTGAAGATGTGGGTCGGGCCGCTGCTGCGCGTGTCCGCATGCGGGGTACCGAAACTCTCCAGGACCGCGGCCACTTCCTGCTCGATCTGCGCCGGCTGGGCAAACAGCACGTTCGGGTCCAGGTTGCCCTGCAGCGCCTTGCGATCGCCCACGCGTGCCCGGGCCTGGGCCAGGTTCACGGTCCAGTCCAGGCCGAGCACCTCGCAGTCGAGTCCGGCCATCTGTTCCAGCCACAGGCCGCCGCCCTTGGTGAACACCAGGCGCGGAATGACCACGCCGTCATGGCTACGCTTGAGCTGGCTCAGCACGCGCTGGGTGTAGGCCAGGCTAAAGGTCTGGAAGGCCGCGTCGGCCAGTACGCCGCCCCAGCTGTCGAAAATCATCACTGCCTGCGCGCCGGCCTCGATCTGGGCGTTCAGGTAGGCCGCCACCGCATCGGCATTGATGGCGAGCATCCTGTGCATCAGGTCGGGGCGCTGGTACAGCATGGTCTTGACCAGCCGGTAGTCGTCCGAGCCGGCGCCTTCGACCATGTAGCAGGCCAGCGTCCAGGGGCTGCCGGAAAAACCGATCAGCGGCACCCGGCCGTTCAGCGCCTTGCGGATGGAGGTGACGGCGTCAAAGACATAACGCAGTTTTTCCATGTCCGGCACTTCGAGTTTTGCCACGGCCGCTTCGTCACGCACCGGGGTGGCAAAACGCGGACCTTCGCCGAGCGCAAACGACAGGCCCAGGCCCATGGCGTCGGGCACGGTCAGGATGTCGGAAAACAGGATGGCCGCGTCCAGCGGGTAACGCTCCAGCGGCTGCAGCGTGACTTCGGTGGCGTAGTCGGGCGAGGTCGCCAGGCCCATGAAACTGCCGGCCTTGGCGCGGCTGGCGCGGTACTCCGGCAGGTAGCGTCCGGCCTGGCGCATCAGCCAGACGGGGGTGTAATCGGTGGCCTGACGCAGGCAGGCGCGTAAAAAGGTGTCGTTTTGGAGGGGAGCAAACATGCTTGTATTGTCTCAGGTCGGGAGGGCATCCTTCGACAAGCTCAGGACGAACGGTATTCAGTGAGCGATCGCGCGGCGATGTCTTTTCAAGCAGGGGCCGCGGGTCCGGCTTCGCCGGCCCGCAGGCGCAGCGGCCCCCTCGGGGGGCAGCGAACCACACGAAGTGGGGAGCGTGGGGGCCTATCTAACGGACCGGCAGGAACTGCAGAAAGGAAGCGCCCGCCAGGCTCTGCACATAGGTGATCACGGCGCGGCGGTATTTCTCGGTCAGGACTTCGGAGAGCAGGTCGAGCCGGCCTATCACCTTGCCGAACTCGCGCTCGAAACTGAGGTTGCGCTCGCGCTCGGAGATCTCGTCTGCCAGCAGCAGGGGCTGGCCGGCCGGGTTGCGCCGCGAGGCCAGCAGCCAGACGGCGGACTCGATGTTGCGCGCGGCGTTGTAGATGTATTGCGCATCCAGGCTGTCGACCAGGTAGAAGTCGGTCTTGCCGTTGTGCGCCACGATGAGCATGTCGGCGCTGGCGTACACAAAAGCGGCCACCCGGTCGCCCCGGAAGTCGGGGCTCAGGGCCAGCGACAGGGCGGCGATGTCGCGTTTGCCCTGCAGCTCTGGCCAGGGCGTGCGGCTGTCGATGGCGCTGCGCACGCGCTGGACCGCCGCCTCGCGGCTGGTGCTGCCGGTCTTGCGCCATTCGGCGGGGTTGCGCCGGTAAAGCTTGTCGAGCAGGCGGTACAGGCTGCCCAGGTTGTCGCGCATGCCCAGGGTGGCCATGCGGTTCACGTCCGATTGCGCCAGCTCGCCCGAGGTCAGCGGCGCCACCGGCGTCTCGCCGCGGTGGGTCGGGGCCGTCTGGAGGCAGCCGCCCAGCAGCAGCAAGGCCGGCAGACAGAACAGGGACAACAAGGACAACAGCAGAGGCCGGCGCGGGGAGGGCATGCGGCGATTATCCCGGAGCCGCCGCAGGGCGCAAGCGCCGCGGACCCGTCAGCCCCCCGGCAGCAGGCCGCGCGACTTCAGCACCCTGTGGTCAACCATGAGGCAGTGGTCCTGCACCACCAGCAGGCCCGCCGCTTCGGCCTGGGCGGTGGCCGCCGGGTGGCGGATGCCGAGCTGCATCCAGACGGCCTTGGCGCCAATCGCGATGGCCTCGTCGACGATGGGCGGAATGTCCTCGCTGTTGCGAAAGCAGTTCACCAAGTCGATGGGTTCGTGCTGCGCGGCTTCCGTCAGGCTGGCATAGGCTTTTTCCCCGAGCACTTCGGTGGCATTGGGGTTGACCGGGATGATGCGGTAACCCTGGCCCTGCATGTAACGCGCCACGTCGAAACTGGCGCGATGCGGTTTGGGCGACAGGCCCACCACCGCAATCGTGCGGCAGTGGGTGAGGATGTAGGGCAGGCGTTCGGCCGGCGGGAGGGCGTTCACGGAGGGACTCATGCCTTGTACTTGATCGAGCAGCCATAGGCGCGGCTGCTTGCCACGCTGAGGGCCTTGCCGGCCAGCGCTTCGTTCAGGCCCTGGCGCACATAATTGGTTGCGGTCCGTATGTCGTCCACACGGGCGGAGGGCACGCTGTCGATGGCCCCGGCATACACCAGCTGGCCCTGCGGGCTGATGATGTACATGTGCGGCGTGGTCCGGGCGCTGTAGAGCTGGCCGATGCTGCCGGACTCGTCCATCAGGGTGGCGCTGGCCGCCGCCTGCTTGTTGCGCATCCAGCCGGCAAGCTGGGCGGGCGCCAGGTAGTCGCCGCTGCCGGTTTCGGTCGAGTTGATGGCCAGCCAGACCACCCCTTTGCCGACCGCCTCTTTCTGCAGGCCCTGCATGTTGCCGCTGTAGTGTTTTTGCACAAACGGGCAGCCGGGGTTGGTCCATTCCAGCACCACGAGCTTGCCCTTGTAGTCGCTGAGTCTATGGGGTTTTCCGGCGGTATCCACCGCAGAAAAGTCCGGCGCGGCCTGGCCAACGGCCGCATGGGCGGTCTGCGTGAGGGTCGCAGCCCACGGGGCGGTGAGCAGAGCGCTGGAAAAGATCCGGCGATTGACGCGGTGATTCATCATGGCTTGATCTCCTTCAGAAAAATGAAGTGACAGATGAAGTGACAGGCAGTACTACAGCTTGGCCAGTTCGGCCCGCACATCGGCAACCGACAGAATTTCCGACAGCACCACAGGCGCCCGGCCGGGCTTGTAGATCACATACACCGGCACGCCGTTGCGGCCCAGTTGCGCCAGCGCGGCGGTCACGGCCGGGTCGCGGCGCGTCCAGTCGGCGCGCAGCAGGGCGACGTTTTTGGCATCCATGTCGGCCAGCACATCGGCATCGGCCAGCGTGGTTTTCTTGTTGTACTGGCAGGTCACGCACCAGGCGGCGGTGAAATCGACAAACACGTTCTGGCCTTGGGCTGCGAGCTGGTCCACGCGGCCCGGTTCCCAGGCCTGCCAGCGGCCCGAGGCTGTTGCGGCGACGCTGGATGCCTCCAGCGGTTTGATGACATTTTGGCCCACAGTCCACGCCCCGAAAGCGCCAAGCGCTATCGAAAGCGTGGCGGCCACAGTCCGGGTCCGGCCCCGCAGTGTCAGCGACCACAACACCAGCGCCATCAGCACCAGCAGCGCCAGCAGGGCGCCGGCACCGTCGATGCCGCTTTGCTGGCCCAGTACCCAGACCAGCCAGGCGACGGTGGCAAACATCGGAAACGCCATCAGCTGCTTGAAGGTCACCATCCACGCGCCCGGTCGCGGCAGGGCGCGCGCCACCGCCGGCACCGCACTGGCCGCCAGGTAGGGCAGGGCCATGCCCAGGCCGATGGCACCAAACACCGCCAGCGCCTGGACGGCCGGCAGGCCCACGGCGTAACCGAGCGACGCCCCCATGAAAGGCGCGGTGCAGGGGGAGGCAATCGCGGTGGCCAGCACGCCGGTCAGAAAGGCATTGAGCGTCGGGTTTTTGGCCTGCAGGCCGGCGACCTTGCCGGGCACAAAGCTGCCAAATTCAAACAGGCCCGCGAGGTTCAGGCCGATCAACGTGAACAACACGGCCAGTCCGGCCACCACGGCCGGGCTTTGCAGCTGAAAGCCCCAGCCGAGCTGTTCGCCGGTGGCGCGCAGGCCCAGCAGCAGGGCGCCCAGCGCCAGGAAGGACAACACCACGCCGGCCGTGTAGGCCAGCCCGCCGGCGAGGCGTGCCGCGCGGTTTTTTTCCTTGGCGAAACTCATCACCTTGATGGCCAGCACCGGAAACACGCAGGGCATGAGGTTGAGAATCAGCCCGCCCAGCAGCGCACCGAGCAGGGCGGCGACCAGCGTGAGCGGCGGCGCGCTGTTGCCGGTGGGCACTGCGCCCAGCGCCGCATTGGCCTTGAGCGCTGCTTCCAGCGCGGGCGACACCGTGGCCGCGGCGGCCACGGCCGGCCAGTCGCCCTGGACCGGCAGCTCGATGCGGTAGGCGGTCTTGTCCAGCGCCACCACCACCGGCATCACGCGCGGGCTTTCGCTGCGCTGGCTCGAGAGCGGCAGCTGCGCGGTCCACAGCGCGCCCTGCCATTTCTGCTGCCAGGCGCCGGCGGGCTCGATCACGCTGCCGGTCTCAGGGAAAAAGTCCAGGGTCTTGCCCTGCAGACGCACGGGCAGGCCTGCGAGCGTCACCTGGAGGGTGTTGGCGCTGACCTGCACCTGGCTGCCGGTGGCGGCCAGCGGCTGGGGGCTGGCGGCAAAGGCGGCGGCAAACAGGCCGCTGCTGCTGCCGGTCGAACTCCGGACCGGGATCTGCAGGGAAAAATCACCTTCCTGCGGAATACATTCCTTTTTGCAGACCAGCCAGCTGGCCTTGAGCCGGATGTCCAGGTTGGAGGCATTGAAGCCGGGCGCCACGGTCAGCGGCACCGGCAGCAGCACCGTGCTTTCGTAGCCGTAGTTGGCGAGGGTGCCAATCGGTATCTTTTTCGGCGTGGGCCAGGCGATGTCGCCAGCCGTGACGCCGGCCGGCAGCGTCCATTCGAGCTGGGTCGGCAGGCCGGAATCGCCGGAGTTTTTCCAATAGGTGTGCCACTCGGGGATGTGCGCCAGCTGCAGGCCCACCCAGACCGGTTTTCCCGGCTCCACGCCATCGGGCGCCCAGGCCAGCAGTTCGGCACGCACCTGGTCGGTGCTGACCACGGCATTCGCCGCGGCCTTGTTGGTGAAGTTGATTTGGGCGGCGGCGCCCGTCGTTACTGCGCAAGCAGCTATCAAAAACAGAGCGGACGCGAAGCGGTGAAAAATCATGGTCATGGTGTGAGCGGCACGCTGGCCTTTAGTTCCTGGGACGGTGCCCGCAGGCCTTATTGTCCGGCAGAGCCCGTGGGCAGGCCTGAACAGGGTTCAATCCGGCCCGGGCAGCAGCGAGGGCTGCGCAAACACCGCCGGCAGCTTTTTCGGCGCACGGATGCGCAGCTGCTTGTTGACGTTTTCCCGGCCGAAAACCACTTCGATGTCGCTGACCGCCACGCCGAACAGCGGCGCCAGGAAACGCAGCATGTGGTCGGTGGCCTTGCCGGCCTGCGGCGCCGCGGTCACGCTGACCTTGAGCTGGGTGCCCTTGGGTTTGCCGATCGCGTCACGGCTGGCCGACGGTTTGCCCAGGATGTTGACCACCAGCACCTCGCCGTCCCAGGCAAAAAAGGAGTCGCCGGTGATGTTTCTCGGTCGCATCGGAGAAAGATCAGGCGGCGAAGCCCAGCACCACGCGGCGCGTGGTGGCGCTTTTTTTCTCGATTTTGGTGACCACCACCGCGCCGATCTCGGACGTGTTGGCCACATGGGTGCCGCCGCAGGGCTGGAAGTCGATCATGGCGTCTGCCCCGGCGCCGCCTATGCGGATGGTGCGCACCTGGCCGCTGCCGCGCGGCGGCTGCACACTCATGCTTTTGACCAGGGCCGGGTTCGCGTCGAGTTCCGCGTCGCTGATGCTGCCCACGGCCACCGGGTGCGCGGCCGCCACCAGGCGGGCAATGCCGGCGCTCAGGACGTCCTTGTCCAGCGGGTCGGTCATGTTGAAGTCCAGCCGCGCATAGTCGGGCGTGATCGAGCAGCCGTTGACGAGCTGCGGCACCAGGTGGCACAGCAGGTGGGTGGTGGTGTGAAAACGCATGAGCCGGTGCCGGCGCGCCCAGTCGACGCGGGCGGTCACCACATCACCGGGTTTCACGCCCATGCGCAAAAGGTGGTCGAGCACCGACGTGGCCGGGTCGGGCAAGGCCGGCAGGTGGCAGATGTCCGCGGTGAACTGGCCTTCTGCGTTTTTGCCCTTGCGCGTGTCGGCGATGGGGATTTCACGCCCATCGGCCAGCACCAGCACACCGGTGTCGCCGGCCTGGCCGCCGCCCAGCGGGTAAAACACCGTGCGGTCCAGCACCAGGCCTTGTTCGGTCACCGCGGTCACGGTTGCGCTGCATTCAGCCAGATAAGCGTCATCACGAAACATTGTTTGTGTCATGGTTTGATAATACCGGCATGAACTCCCTCGCGCCTTCGCCCCTTCCCCCTGAGCCCCGGGGCGGGGCGCGTATTGTCCTGGCCACGCTCAACGCCAAATACATCCACGCCTCGCTGGGCCTGCGTTACCTGCTGGCGAACATGGACAAGCATGGCGGCGCGGGCCTGCGCGCGCAGACACAGCTGCGCGAGTTTGTCATCGGCCAGCCCGAGACCCGCATGGTGGAAGAGCTGCTGGCGCTGCAGCCCGAGGTGATCGGCCTGGGCGTGTACATCTGGAACGTGGTGGAAACCACGCAGCTGGTGCGCCTGCTGAAAACCCTGAGGCCCGACATCAAGATTGTGCTGGGCGGACCCGAGGTCAGCCATGAGGTGGGGGAGCAGGAGATCTGCCGCCTGGCCGACCATGTGGTGACCGGCTGGGGCGACGTGAGTTTTCCTAAACTCTGCCGAGCGCTGCTTAAATTGCCAGGTGGGGGCCCGAAGCCGCTGATGAAGGTCATCGCCGGCGAGCAACCGCCGCTCGATGAACTGGCCCTGCCCTACAAGGAGTACACGGCCGAGGACCTGGCGCAGCGCCTGCTGTATGTCGAGGCCTCGCGCGGCTGCCCGTTCAAGTGCGAGTTCTGCCTGAGCTCGCTCGACAAAACCGCTTGGGCCTTTGACCTGGACAGCTTCATGGCGGAAATGGACGCGCTGTACCGCCGTGGCGCGCGCAACTTCAAGTTTGTGGACCGCACCTTCAACCTGAAAATCGACAACTCGGTGCGCATCCTGCAGTTTTTCCTGGACCGCATCGCCGAAGCACCCGATGTGTTCGTGCATTTCGAAGTGGTGCCCGACAGCCTGCCGGATCGCCTGAAAGAACTGATTGCGCAGTTCCCCGACGGCGCGCTGCAGTTCGAGGTCGGTATCCAGAGTTTCAACCCCGAGGTGCAGCAACGCATCTCGCGCAAGCAGGACAATGACAAGACCGCCGACAACCTGCGCTGGCTGGTCACGCAAAGCCGTGCCCACGTGCATGCCGACCTGATCTTCGGCCTGCCCGGTGAGACGCTGCAGAGTTTTGCCGAGGGCTTCGACCGCCTGCACGCTCTCGCGCCGCACGAGATCCAGTTCGGCGTGCTCAAGCGCCTGCGCGGCACCCCGATCACGCGGCACACGCTGAACTTTGCGATGATCTATGACCCGCACACGCCCTACACCATCTTGCAAAACTCGACGGTGGATTTTGCGGCCATGCAGCGCATCAAGCGTTTTGCGCGCTACTGGGAGATGGTGGCCAATTCGGGGCGGTTTGCCTTGAGCCTCGATCTGCTGCTGGCGCCCGGCTCGGCCTTCGGGCATTTCCTGGCCTTCAGCGACTGGCTCTGGCAGACCACGGGCAAGACCCATGAGTTTGCGCTGGAAAAACTGGTGGACCTGTTGTATGGGCATTTGACGCAAGTGCGTTTGCTCGACCCGCAGGCTGTGTGCGCTGCCTTGCTGGCGGATTACCAGGCCAGCGGTGCGCGCGGGCGGCCGCAGTGTCTGGCGGCGTTGCTGGGCGGTCCGCAGAAAGCGCTTTCGGCAGCGGCGGAGCTACACGGGGCTCGGCGGCAGGGTCGGCATCTGAGCCAGCAGCAGAATTTGCGGGTGGAGATTCAGAAGGCAGCGGCGGCGGCTTAGTTTTGAACCTTCGAACGGCAGAACACCCCCAGCGCAGAATGGCCCAGAATACGCCCATGAACCCCGCGCCCCCCTCCCCGGCATCCTTTCCCCATTTCTGGGCCGACCTCAAAAGCCCCGACTTCGCCCGCCTCGATGTCGCCGCGACCATCGCCGTGTTGCCGGTCGCCGCGATCGAGCAGCATGGTCCGCACCTGCCGCTCAGTGTGGACACCGACCTGGTCAATGGCGTGATTGCACACTGCCTGCCGCATCTGGAACAAGGTGGCCCGGTGCTCTTCCTGCCGACCCAGACCGTGGGCCGCAGCATCGAACACATCGCCTTTCCCGGCACCCTGACCCTGGGCGCGGCCACGCTGATCCAGAGCTGGATCGACCTCGGTGAATCGGTCGCGCGCACCGGCATCAAAAAGCTGGTATTTCTCAACGCGCACGGCGGCAATGTCTCCACGCTGGACATCGTGGGCCGCGAGCTGCGCGCGCGTTTCGGCATGACGGTGTTCACCGTCAACACCTTCAGCCTGCCGCTGCCGGCTGCCGTGAAGCAGCTGTTCGGCCCTGACGAGGAACGCTTCGGCGTGCATGGCGGCGACGTGGAAACCTCCATGATGCTGGCCTTGCATCCGCACAAGGTGGACCTGGCGCTGGCGCAGAACTTTCACTCCAGCAGCCAGGACCGGGCGCAGCAACACGCCATCCTTGGCAACGGTAGCAGCACCAAACTGGCCTGGGCCGCGCAGGACCTGAACCCGCTGGGCGCGGCCGGCAATGCGGCGGCGGCCACGGCCGAAAAAGGCCTGGCGGTGTTGCAGGCCAGCGGGCAGGCGCTGGCGCAGCTGCTGCACGAGGTCCGCCAACTCCCGCCGCTGGCCTGAAGCGACGCGCGGCCGTCCTGACAAAAACTGGGGACATCAGCTGACAGAGCACAGTAGCCTGAAGGGTCAACAATCAGCAGGACGCGCGACCCACAAGCGCCGCCCATCACCGAACAAGGATCGACCATGCCCGCCCTGCCTGTTGCCCGCCCCGCCTCCCGTGTTTCCCGTTTCGTGCTGTTGCCGCTGTGCGCAGCGCTGGCGCTGGGCCTGAGCGCCTGTGGCGACACGACCAAGCTGCCTGCCGGCGCCGATGTGGGCATCACACCCACACTGCCCCAGCCGGTCAAGTCGCTGATCCCCACCGTGAACATCGCTCCGGCCCAGGGCTGGCCCCAAGGCGTGATGCCACAGCCCATGGCCGGAACCACGGTGACAGCCCTGGCCACCGGCCTGGACCATCCGCGCTGGGTCTACACCCTGCCCAACGGTGACGTGCTGGTGGCCGAGAGCAACAAGCCGCCCCAGCCCGACGCCGGTTTCAGCATCAAGGGCTGGATCATGGGGGTGGTCATGAAGCGGGCCGGCGCCGGCGTGCCGAGTGCCAACCGCATCACGCTGCTGCGCGATGTGGACGGCGACGGCAAGGCAGAAACCCGCGCGGTGTTCATGCAGGGCCTGAACTCGCCATTTGGCATGGCGCTGGTCGGCAAGGAGCTGTTCATTGCCAATGCGGACGCGCTGGTCAAGGTGCCGTATGAAGAGGGCCAGACCGCGATCACGGCCACGCCGGTCAAGGTGGTGGACCTGCCGGCGGGCCTGAACCACCACTGGACCAAAAACGTCATCGCCAGCCGCGACGGCAGCAAGCTGTATGTCACTGTCGGGTCCAACAGCAATGTCGGTGAAAACGGCATGGACATCGAGGTGGACCGGGCGGCCATCCACGAGGTCGACCCCACAACCAACACGCGCCGGCTGTTTGCTTCCGGCCTGCGCAATCCCAACGGGATGGGCTGGGCGCCCGACGGCACGCTCTGGACCGTGGTCAACGAGCGCGACGAGATCGGCAGTGACCTGGTGCCCGACTACCTGACCTCGGTGAAGGACGGCGCGTTTTACGGCTGGCCCTACAGCTATTACGGGCAGACGGTTGATGTGCGCGTGACGCCGCAGCGGCCGGACCTGGTGGCCAGGGCGATTGCACCCGATTACGCGCTGGGCTCCCACGTCGCGCCGCTGGGCATGGTGTTTGCCGAAGGCAACACGCTGCCTACGTCGCTGGCCAGCGGCGTGTTTGTCGGCCAGCACGGCTCGTGGAACCGCAAGCCGCTGAGCGGCTACAAGGTGGTGTTTGTGCCCTTCATCGGCAGCAAACCCTCGGACAAACCCATTGATGTATTGACCGGTTTTGTCAGCCCCGACGGAAAGGCCTATGGCCGGCCCGTGGGTGTCGCCCTCGACAAACGCGGCGCGCTGCTGGTGGCCGACGACGTCGGCAATGTGATCTGGCGGGTGGCTGGAACGCCGGTGCGCTAGTCCAGGGGCGATCCCGGTCTGCGCCAGTGATGTTGCATAAAATCGACCTTCGGCCCACGCTGGAAAAGCGCGATCAGCTCTTTACTTGATAGCAGATTGCCGGCGCCGGTTTATCGCAACGTGGCCAGATAGGCCGCCATGTCGCGCGCGTCAAGCTCGCTCACGCCCATGTCGGGCATGGCCGTCTGCGGCTTGACCGCTTTCGGGTCACGGACCCACAACACCAGGTTGTCGGGCGTGTTGACCAGCTTGCCGGCGATCAGGCTGCGGCTGGCCAGACCCTGCAGCGGCGGCCCGACATTCGGCAAGGCGCTGGTGATGCCGGGGATGGTGTGGCAAGCCTGGCAGGCGTATTGGCCCAGCGCCAGCTTGCCGCGTTCCACATCGCCGGCGCGCAGGGGTGCGGCGGCAGGCGAGCGCTGCGGCGCGGCACCAGCGGCCTGGGTCATCTGCGCATAGGCCTGCGGGCTCAGGGTGGGCAAGGTGGCCACAAAGGCCACCACGTCCCATAGCGCTTCATCGTCCAGCCGGAACTGCCAGGCCGGCATTCCGCTCATCTTGATGCCGTGGCGCGTGATCCAGTAGATCTCGCGCGGGCGCCAGCGCTGCAGCGCGTCCACCAGCGGACCCGGCACCGGCTGCATGCTTTTGCCGATGTCCGACTGCGCCACACCTGGCGCACCGTGGCACTGCACACAGTGGTCGCGGTACAGCGCGGCGCCGCGCTGCCGCCGCGGCGCATCGTCCAGCGCCGGCGTCTCGATGTGGCGGGCGCGCCAGCGTACCGAGTTGCGCATGGTGGTTTCAAGCAGCGAATGCACAGGTTGCAGGTGTTGCGCTGTAGCCCCCACGTTGTACACGCCGCTGTAGACCACGAAGCCCGCGCCGGCCAGCGCAGCGCCCAGCAGGGCGGTGACGGTGGTGAGCACCAGCGTGGTGTTTTTCATCGCTACTATTTTGCGTTGACCGCGTATGGGAGATGGCAAGTGTCGGCGCTGTCCTGCAAGGATTTGCGCGCGCGTGGAGAAGAATCGGGCATGCCGATTTTTGACCCGCTGTCCCGTGCCACCTCGCTGACGCTGTTGGCGCTGGGGCTTGCGGGCCTGGCCGCCTGCGGCGCCGATGCCGCCGATCCCGCACCCCCGCTCAAGCCGGTGGCGGCCGGTGACGCCGCCCGGGGTCTGCGCCTGCTCACGCAGTACCAGTGCGGCAGTTGCCATGCGATTCCCGGCGTGCCGGCGGCGCGCGGCATCCACGGACCGACCCTGCAGGCCTTCGGCAAACGCAGCTACATCGCCGGCCGCGTGCCGAATTTCCCCGAAACACTGGCGCAGTGGATGGTTGCGCCGGCGTCGCTGGTGCCGGACACGCCCATGCCCAGCATGGGTGTCTCGCCCGAGGATGCGCGCCACATGGCGGCTTACCTGGGGCAGCTCGAGTGAGCGCGCCCTTGCTGCCGCTTGCGCCGCAACTCCAGTCGGTGCTGGCGCCGGCCGGCGAGGCCGCCGCCCGCATCACCAGCCTGAGCTGGCTGCTGATCATCGGTGCGACGCTGATTTTTGTTTTTGTCATGGCGCTGCTGGCCGGGTCTCTCCGCAGACGCGATGGCGCGCGACCGGTGTCCTCCCGGCTGTGGATCCTGGGCGGAGGCGTGGTGTTCCCGCTGGTGGTGCTTACGGCCCTGCTGGTCTGGACGATGGCGCGCACCCCCGGCTGGATGGAGCGCCCGCCGCCGGGCGCGCTGATTGTCGGCATCACGGCCCACATGTGGTGGTGGGAAGTGCGTTACCGCGACCCCGCCACCGGGCAGGACGTGGCGCTGGCCAACGAGCTGCATCTGCCCGCAGGCCGGCCTGCGTGGCTGGGCCTGAGCAGTCCCAATGTGATCCACAGCTTCTGGGTGCCGGCACTGGGCGGCAAGATGGACATGGTGCCGGGGCGGGTCGATCACCTGATGGTGCAGGTGGACCAGCCCGGCAGCTGGCGCGGCCAGTGCGCCGAATATTGCGGCGAGCAGCATGCGCGCATGGCCCTGCATGTGGTGGCGCATGCGCCCGCCGACTTCGATGCCTGGCTGGCCGGGCAGGCACGGCCGGCGGCGGCGCCGGATGATGCGCTGCTCGAACGCGGCCGCGCGGCCTTTCTGGCGCAGCGCTGCAATGCCTGCCACACGGTGCGTGGCGTGGCCGACGAAAGCCGTCTCGGGCCCGATCTCACACATGTCGGCAGCCGGCTCTACCTGGGTGCCGGCACCTTGCTCAACCAGCCCGGCGCGATGGCGCACTGGGTCGCGCACACGCAGGACGTGAAGCCGGGCGCGCGCATGCCTTCATCCACCGACATGGATGCCGACACCCTCGCGGCCCTGGCGGCCTGGCTGGAGCACCTGAAATGACCTTCCACACGGCCGACGGCCTGCCTTCCAGCCTGCCGCGCCCGCCGGGTGAACTCGAACGGCTGGAACGCGCTTGGGAAGCGCCGAAAGGCTGGCGCCTGCTGTCGGCCGTCAACAACAGCCAGATCGGTGTCTTCTACATCGCCACCGCGCTGCTGTTCTTCGTGCTGGCCGGCGTGCTGGGGCTGATGATGCGCGCCCAGCTGGCGCTGCCCGACAACACCCTGCTCAGCGCGCAGACCTACAACCAGGTTTTCACCATGCACGGCACGGTGATGATGTTTCTGTTTGCCGTGCCGGTGGTCGAGGCGATTGCGGTTTATCTGCTGCCGGGCATGCTGGGCGCGCGCGACCTGCCATTCCCGCGCCTGAGCGCCTACGCCTTCTGGGCCTATGCGATAGGCGGCATCGCGTTTTTCTGCACGATTTTTTTCGGCGTCTCGCCCGACGGCGGCTGGTTCATGTACCCGCCGCTGACCGGCAAGGAGCATTCTCCGGGCCTGGGCGCCGACTTCTGGCTGCTGGGCATAGGCTTCATCGAAATCTCGGCGATTGCCGGCGCGATCGAACTGATCATCGGCATTTTGTTCACGCGAGCGCCGGGCATGACATTGGGCAAGATGCCGGTCTACGCCTGGGCCATGCTGGTCAGCGCCTTCATGATTGTGTTCGCCTTTCCGGCCATTATTGCCGGCACCCTGCTGCTGGAACTGGAGCGCGCCTTCGACTGGCCTTTCTTCATCGCCGCGCGCGGCGGCGACCCGGTGCTCTGGCAGCACCTGTTCTGGTTCTTCGGCCACCCCGAGGTCTACATCATCTTCCTGCCGGCCGCCGGCATGGTCTCCATGATGGTGCCGGCGATGGCGCGCACGCCGCTGGTCGGTCACCGCGCCATCGTGGTCGCGCTGGTGGCGGTCGGCTTCATCAGTTTTGCGCTGTGGGCCCACCACATGTTCACCGCGGGCCTCAGCCGGCATGCCATGCTGTTTGTCTCGGCCGCGAGTTTTGCGGTGGCGATCCCGAGCGCGGTGCAGGTGTTCTCCTGGATCGCGACTTTCTGGAAAGGCCGCGTGCAGATGACGGCGCCCACGCTGTTTTTGCTGGGCTTTCATTTCATTTTCGTGCTGGGCGGGCTGACCGGCATCATGGTGGCGGTGCTGCCTTTCGATTGGCAGGTGCACGACACCTACTTCATCGTCGCGCACCTGCATTACGTGCTGATAGGCGGCATGGTGTTCCCGGTGTTTGCGGGTCTTTACTACTGGGCGCCGGTGTTCAACGGGCACCGCCTGTCCGAACGCTGCGCGCGCTGGGTCTTCGGCTTGATGTTCGGCGGCTTCAACCTGGCGTTTTTCCCCATGCACATCAGCGGCCTGCTGGGCATGCCGCGGCGCGTCTATACCTATGCGGGCGACCTCGGCTGGAACTTGCTGAACCTGCTGTCGAGCCTGGGCTCCTTCATCCTGGCGCTGGGCGTGCTGCTGTTTTTCATCGATGCGGCGCGCGTGTTGTTCAGGAAAAAAATCGACCACGACAACCCGTGGAACGCGCCCACGCTGGAATGGCTGCCGCAGGAGGACTACGGCATGCGCAGCATTCCGCAGATCGCTTCGCGCGAGCCGCTGTGGGACCGGCCCACCCTGGCCGCCGAGGTGGTGGCCGGCCGGCACTGGCTGCCCGGCACCCGTTCGGGCGGGAGGGAGACCCTGGTGACCAGCTGGCGCGACGCCGTGCCGCAACATTTGCTGGTGCTGCCCGGCGACAGCTGGTGGCCGTTCATCGCGGCGGCGGGCACGGCCGGTTTCTTTTTGCTGCTGACGGTGGCGCAGGTGGTGTTGGCCTTTGCCTGTGGCATCACCGCCATCGTCGCCATCGTGGCCTGGCTGTGGCAAACCGACCAGCCGCCGCATGCGGCGACGGCCGAGGTGGCCGACGGCATCTTCCTGCCGGTGGGCGCGCGCGGCATGGCCTCGCATTCCTGGTGGGCCATGATCATCCTGCTGTGTGTCGATGCCACCGTGTTTGCCTCGCTGGTGTTTGCGCATGTGCATGTGGCCATGGCCGCCGACGTCTGCCCGCCGCCCGGCGCCAGCCTGCCGGGCGCCTTCTGGCCGCTGGCATCCGCCGCCTTGCTGCTGGCTGGTTCGGCTGCGATGCTGGGCGCGCAGGTACTGCTGGCGCGTGGCCGCCGCGCGCCGGTCTGGGCGCTGGTGCTGCTGGCCGTGCTGTGTGTGCTGGCGGCATTCGGCCTGGACGGCCGGGGCCAGCAGCTCGCCGTTCTGAGTCCGACGGCCGATGCCTGGAGCGCGACGGTCGCGGCCATGCTGGCCTGGCAGGGCTTTCATGTGGCGGTGCTGCTCATCATGGGCTTGTATGTCTGTGCACGCGCCTGGAGTGCCAAGCTGCACAGCGACGCCCGCGCCTCGCTGGACAACACCGCTCTGCTCTGGCATTACGTGACGATGCAGGGCCTGGCAGGCATGGGCATCATCCACCTGATGCCGCTTTTCGGCTGATTCTTTTCACGGAGGGACGGGCCATGGAAACATCGAACGATTTTTGCCTGCTGATGACCAGTGTGGACAGCGAGGCCGCCGCGCAGGCGCTGGCCGGCGGCATGGTCGAGGCCGGGCTGGCCGCCTGTGTTCAGGTGGTCCCGACGACCAGCTTTTATGTCTGGAAGGGTGACAGCCGCCGCGAGGCGGAATACCTGCTGCTGGCCAAGACGCGCACGGCCCGGGTGCCTGCGCTGGAGGACTTCATCCGCGCCCATCACCCGTATGAAATTCCCGAGCTGCTGCAGTTGCCGGTTGCGGCCGGGTCGGTCGGGTATCTGGCCTGGCTGCGCGAAGGCACGCGGGCGGCGCCCCTGCCGCCTGCCCCGGTTCAGGAGTAGGTGATCCAGTCCGCGTGTTCCGGTGCGTCCAGGTGTGGCAGCGTGTTGTAGGTCACCAGCATGTGGCGTTTGGGGGTGAAGGCAAACTCGGTCAGCGAGCAGTTGCGGATGCGCAGGTTCAGGTCGATGGTGGCCTCGGGGCTGGTGCCCAGCACATGGCCCACGGCCGTGGCAATCGGGCCGCCGCTGGAGACCAGCAGCACGTTGCCGGTGTAGCTGGTCTTGACGTGGTCGAGCACCCCGGTGATGCCCGCCACAAAATCGGTGTAACTGGGCATGCCGCGCGGGCTGACCACGCCGGCCATCCACTGCGCCAGGCCGTCCTTGAGCAGGCGGAAGTGGCTGCGGACCATTTCGGGCGAGGTCGGTTTTTCGAGTTTGGCCGGATGGATGGCTGCGATCACGGCTTCCGCATCGTATTCATTGAGCCCGGTTTGCCTCAAGGCATCGGGCGCCGTGCCCATGCCTTCGCAGATGCCGGCAAAGGTCTGGATCTGGCGGTTCAGCGTGCCGGTCAGCGCCGCATCGAAGGTCAGGCCCTTGGATTTGAAGTACTCCCCCAGCCGCACGCTTTGACGATGCCCCATGCTGCTCAGCACATCGTAGTTTTCAGCGCCAAACGAGGCCTGGCCGTGGCGCACGAGGTAAAGGGTTCCCATGGGCAAATTGTGGCGCCCACCGAAGCCACACCCAGTCACGCGTGTGACCACCGTTAAAAGTAGTCAGTCCAGCCGGGGCCGCGGAACCGGCTTCGCCGGGCCGCAGGCGCAGCGCCCCCCTGGGGGGCAGCGCACTACGCGAAGCGAGAAGCGTGGGGGCTCAATATCTTGGCGACAGTGGCGCTGTCCACGTTGCCGCCGCACAGCGTGGTGCCCACCACCTGGCCCTTGAGTTGCGCGCGTTCCTGCATGGCGGCTGCAAAACTCGCGGCGCCCGCACCCTCGGCAATGTTGTGGGTGTCGGCATACAGGTCGCGCATGGCCTGCGCGACCTCGGCATCGGTGACCTTCACGATGTGGTCCAGGTGCGGCAGCAGGATGTCGAGTGCGGCCGGGTCCGCGATGCGGCAGGCCATGCCGTCGGCCAGCTGGGTGCTGACCGGCGCTTCGACGACGCGGCCCGCGGCCAGTGAGTCGGCATAGGTGGTGGCATGGGCGCTGACCACACCGACGATGCGCAGCTTGCGGCCCAGTGCCAGCTTGGCGGCAATGGCCGAACATGCGCCCGAGCCCTGGCCGATCGGCACATAGACCACATCGAGTTGCGGCACCGCCAGCATGAACTCCCACCAGTAGGTGCTCACGCCGCTGAGCAGGTCGGCATGAAAACTCGGCACCATGTGTGCGCCGCGTTCGGTCGCCAGGCGCATCGCGTACTCGCGGCTTTCCTGGAAGTCTTCGCCGTGTTCGATCAGCGTGACGCCAAGCGCGCGCATGGCGGCGTTTTTCTCCAGCGAGTTGCCGTGCGGAACCACGATGGTGCAGGCCACGCCATGCGCGCGTGCCGCCCAGCCTATGCTCTGGCCGTGGTTGCCCCGGGTGGCGCTGATGACTTCCTTCGGTAGCGTGCCGGCCTGGCTCAAGGCATCGAAATAAGTCAGCCCGCCGCGTATCTTGAAAGCGCCGACCGGCGTGTGGTTCTCGTGTTTGATCCAGCAGTCGGTGCCCAGCCGCTGGCTCGACAGGCCCCAGCGGTATTGCGGCGTGGCCTGGAACTCGCGGTAAACCACGCGGGCCGCGGCTTCGATGTCTGCGAGTGAAGGCAGCGGGCTGCTGCGCAGGTCTTTCAGAATGGCGTTCATGTGCTTGTCCGTTTTTCGCTCAGCAGGCGCAGCGCCAGCAGGCCCAGCACGCTGCCCATGACATAACGCTGCACGCGCATCCAGGCGATGTTGCGGTTGAGAAAAACCGCCAGGCCGGCGGCGAAAAAGATGATCACGGTGTTGATGGCCAGGCTCACGGCAATCTGCACGGCGCCCAGGCTCAGGCTTTGCAGCAGGACCTGACCGCGCTCGGGGTGCAAAAACTGCGGGAAGAAGGACAGGTAAAACATCGCGACCTTGGGGTTCAGCAAATTGGTCATGAAGCCCATCAGGAACAACTTGCGCGGCGGGTCGTGCGGCAGGCTACGGGTTTCAAACGGCGACAGCCCGCCGGGTTTGACGGCCTGCCAGGCCAGCCACAGCAGGTAGAGCGCGCCGGCGACCTTGATCGCGGTGAACGCCAGCGGCGCCGCCAGAAGCAAGGCGCTCAGGCCGAAGGACGCGCCCAGCAGATGCACCACAAAACCGAGGGCCACACCGCCCAGCGAGACCATGCCGGCAGCGCGTCCCTGGCACAAGGTGCGCGAGATGCAGTAAATCATGTTGGGCCCGGGTGTGAGCACCAGCGCCAGCGCGACGAGGGCGAACCAGGCGAGTTCCTGTGTTGTCAACATCTAGACACCTTTCGATTCGAGCGTGACGAGGCCGCGCGGCGTCTGCAGCGTGGCCAGAAGATTGGGCGCACCCTGGGTCACCGTCACACCGGCCAGCCCGATGGCGGCATGGGCGGCCTGCAACTTGTCGGGCTGCGGGTGGCTGACCTGCAGCGCCTGCAGCGTGACGCCAGACGCCGGCATCGCGTCCAGTGGGTGGGCGGCGCGGGCCGGGTCCTCGCCGGCTTCACCCCACTGGATCAGGGTTGGCAGGCCGCCGTAGAGCAGTCGCTGGCCATCGTCGCGCACGGTGATGCGCCACTGGAGCAGGGCCGTCGCGGTCTGGCGCGCGACTTCCAGGACGCTGCCGCGGTCCAGCCCGAGGGCGGCCAGTGCCTTGACGGCCGAGACCACGCCGGGCACGCTGGCGACAAAATGCACCAGCTGCGGGCCTTCACTGGCCACACGCGCCTGCAGTTCGCGGTCGTCCATGTCGAACCAGCGCTGCGTGCCGGCCGCCCTGAGGGGTGTGACGCCGGGCTGGATCGCAATGATTTCGAAGTAGGCGCGCGGGAAGGCGGGGCCGGCCACGCTGAACAGGCGGTTGTGTGTGCCCATCAGCGGGTGTTCGCCGCCGGGGCCGGGCGTGATGCCCAGAGTCTCTTCGCACCAGACCACGCCCTGCGCCAGGCTGTCGGCCACGACGACCAGGTGATCGACCTGGGCGCGGCTCACAGCGTCACCGTGCCGTTGATACAGGTGACCGATGGACCACCGACCCAGACCTGGGCGGACCCCCGGGTATCCGTCTCGCGCGTCAGGTAGACGCGGCCGGCGCGGCCCAGGCAAGTGCCTTGCGCGGCCACATAACGCTCGGGCGCGTGGCCTTCGGCGATCAGCCATTGCGCCAGGCTGGCGTTCAGGCTGCCGGTGACCGGGTCTTCCTCGATGCCGATGGGCGCTGCAAAAGCCCGCACCTCAAAGTCTGCCGTGGCTGTTTCTGCGGGGCCGGTGGGCGTGCTGCCGGAAAAAGCGCGCGCCTCGCGGTTGGCGCGTGCTATCAAAACAGGAGCTGTCTGCGCTTGATGGGCGCCGGCTATACCTACTTTCAGGCCATGTTTCTTGAGTACGGCGTGATCCGGTTGCAACTGCAGCACGGTGTCGGCGCTGTCCAGCAGCAGGCCCAGCCAGACTGGTCCATTGTCGAGCAGTTGCGCGGCCAGGATGTGCTGCGCTTTCAGGCCGAGGGCGGCGGCCACCTGTGCCAGCACCGCCGGGCTGGGCGCCGAGCGCTGCAGGGGCGGCGCGGCAAAAGCCAGCCGGGCTCCTTCGCGCCGGATGTTCACCAGGCCGACCTGACACTCCTGCACGATGAAGTCCTGGCGCTTGGGCGTGCCGCCGGCCTGCAGCCAGGCGTGGCAACTGCCTAGCGTGGGGTGGCCGGCAAAAGGCAATTCGCCGCCCGGCGTGAAGATACGCACGCGGTAGTCGGCCGCGGGATCGGCGGGCGGCAGCACAAAGGTGGTTTCCGAGAGGTTGGTCCAGCGTGCAAAACGCTGCATGGCTTCGTCGTCCAGGCCGCTGCCGTCCAGCACCACGGCGAGCGGGTTGCCGAAGTAGGGCTGGTCGGTGAAGACGTCGACTTGTTTGAAGGGCCTGGTTTTCATGGTGCTGGATCAGAAGGTGAAAGGGTGAAAGGTGGAAGTTGTCAGGACAGTGCCAGATCCAGCACGCCCTTGCTGGCCTGCCGGGCGCAAAGGCTGTCGTACCAGCGTTCGATGTGGGGCCGGCTCTGGCGCGGTTGCGGCAGGCCGAACCAGCGATGCACCTCGCAGGCCACGGGAATGTCGGCCACGGTGAACCGCTCGCCGACCATGAAGCTGCGCCGCGCGAGGTGGGCGTCCAGCATCGCCATCAGCGCCTCGACCGCGGCGTTGGACTCGTCAAGCAGCGCGGCGTCGCGCTGCTCGGGCGGCGTGCGCACCAGCTGCCAGAAGCCGGGGCGGCTGGCCGGGTTCAGCGTGGTCTGCTGCCAGTCCATCCAGCGCTCGGCGTCAAAACGCTCGCGCAGGTCGGTCGGATACATCTGGCCGGAAGAATGTTTGGCGGCGAGGTAACGCACGATGACATTCGACTCCCACAGCACGTAGTCCCCGTCCTCGATCACCGGCACCAGCGAGTTGGGGTTCAGCGCCATGTACTCAGGGGTCTTCACCACGCCGAACAGGCCGCCGGCTTCCGTGCGCTGGATATCCAGCGCAAGCTCCTGCGCGGTCCAGACGACTTTCTTGACGTTGATGGAGCTCATGCGCCCCCAGATCTTCAGCATCTAGTTGGCCCCCACGCTCGTCGCAGTCCGTTCGTCCTGAGCCTGTCGAAGGATGGCCGTGCCGGGACGGCTCTCCCGGATCGCTGCCGCGAGCGCAGCAATACCCGTGTTGATCTGCGCGATGCTGGCCGTGACAAAGGACAGGCGCAGGGTGCGTTCGTCGGCGTTGTCGGCGTAAAACGCGGCGCCCGGCACAAAAGCCACGTTTTTGTCGACGGCTTTGGGCAGCAGCGCCACCGCGTTCATGCCGGCCGGCAACCGCGCCCACAGGAACATGCCGCCGTCGGGTGTGTTCCAGCTCACGTCAGCCGGCATCTCGCGCTGCAGCGCGGCCAGCATGGCATCACGCTGCGACTTGTACAGCGCGCGAATGGTCGGCACATGGCGGTCCAGGAAGCCGTCCTTCATCACCTCGGCCACCATGCGCTGGTTGAAGCCGGGGCTGTGCAGGTCGGCCGCCTGCTTGGCCTGCAGCAGCTTGGGGTACAGCGCTTTCGGTGCGACCAGAAAACCCAGACGCAGACCGGGCGCCAGCACCTTGGAAAACGAACCGAGATACAGGCAGCCATCCGGGTTGCGGGCGCTCAGCGGCAGCGGCGGCGGCGTGTCGAACCACAGGTCGCCGTAGGGGTTGTCTTCCACAATCGGCAAACCCAGTTCGGCGGCGCGGGCCGACAGCGCGGCGCGGCGCGCTTCGCTCATGGTGCGGCCGGTCGGGTTCTGGAAATTGGGCAACACATAAAGAAAGCGCGCACCTTTGGCCTTGCGTGCGAGGTCGTCCACATCAATGCCTTCGTCGTCGCTGGCCACACTCACCACCTGTGGCTCCATCGGCGTGAAGGCCTGCAGCGCGCCGAGGTAGGTCGGCGTTTCCACCAGGATGGGGCTGTCCTTGTCGATCAGGATCTTGGCCAGCAGATCCAGGCCCTGCTGCGAGCCGGTGGTGATCAGCACCTGCGCGGGGTCCACGTTCCACGGCAGCATGGCCGCCACCATCTCGCGCAGCGGGGCGTAACCTTCGCTGGCGGCGTATTGCAGGGCCGCCGGCCCGTCTTCGCGCAGCACCTTGGCGCAGGCCTCGGCAAACGCGCTGACCGGAAAAGTCTTGGGCGAAGGCAGGCCACCGGCAAAACTGATGATGCCGGGCTTTTCGGTGACCTTGAGGATCTCGCGGATCACCGAGGGGTTCATTTTTTCGGCGCGTGCGGCCAGGGTCCAGTGCATATTGCTTCTTTCCATGGTTGTTCTCTTTTCTGTCGTCAATCCACGATAAACAGTGTCGCACCTTTGGGGGCGCTGGACCGGTGCGCCTCGGCCCCATCGGCCACCTGGTAACTCATGCCTGGCAGCAGCACATGCACACTGCCGTTGTTCAGTTCGGTGTGCAGTTCACCCGCCAGGCACAGCAGGACATGGCCCTTGCTGCACCAGTGGTCGGACACGTAACCGGGCGTGTACTCGACCATGCGCACACGCACCTCGCCAAACTGCTGCGTACGCCAGAAGGCCTGGCCGCTTTGTGCCGAATGCTCGGTACGCGCCACGGTGGACCAGTCGGTCGTGCCGAAAGGAATGTGGCTCATCTTCATGTGGCGGCCTTCAAGGTGACGGTGTGGACGGGCATTTTTTTGCCGGCAAACACGGTGGCGATCACGGCCAGGGCAAAACCCACGGTGACCGCGTCCAGGCGCTCGCCGAGCAGCGGCACCGCAAACAGCATGGACAAAAAGGGCTGGACCAGCTGCACCTGGCTGACACGTACCGTGCCGCCCAGCGCCAGGCCGCGGTACCAGGCAAAAAAGCCCAGCCACATCGAAAACACACCGAGATAGGCAAAGCCGGCCCAGGCGCTGGTCTTGATCGCCGCCTGGGGCCAGCTCAGCAGCGCCAGAGGCAGCGTCAGGGGCAGGGAGATCAGCAGCGCCCAGCAGATCACATGTTCGGCCTGCATGTGCTGCGACAGCCGCGCGCCGTAGCCGTAACCGACGGCCGCGCACAACATGCCGGCCAGCAGCAGAAGGTCTGCGAAATGGATGGACAGGCCGGCGCCGCCGCCGGAGCGCAGCACGGCAAACACCACCACCAGGGCGCTGCCGAGGGCCGCGCACAGCCAGAAACCGGCCGAGGGCCGCTGGCGGTGCAGCAGGGCGCCGACGGCGGCAGTGGCCAGCGGCAACACACCGACGATCACGCTGGCATGCATGGCCTCGACATAACGCATGGCGATCGAGGTGAACAGCGGGAAGCCGAACACCACGCCGCCGGCGGTGATGGCCAGCGGCAGCCAGTCCTGCCGCTGCGGCAGCGGTGCGCGCGTGGCGAGCAAAAACACGGCCGACAACGCGGCTGCGACCACGGCCCGGCCCAGCGCGATGAACACGCCCGACATCTGCGGCGCCTCGGGCGTGCCCACGGCCAGTCGCGTCATCGGCAGGGTCACCGCAAAAATCACGATGCCCAGCAGACCCAGCCACAGGCCCTTGTTGATCTGTTGTTGCGTCATAAAAAGAGCATCCAGATCGCGGTGGCCACCAGCACGGCCGCCATGGCGCGGTTGAACCAGACCAAACGCCGACCGCTGCCTGCGGGGCCGGACAGCCACTCGCGCAGCAGCGAGCCGACCAGCGCGTAGGTCAGGTTGCTGGCAAAGGCATAGGCCAGCATCACCGGCAACACCACGGCAAAACGCAGGCCGGGGTCGCTGCGCCCGGCGATCCAGCCGCTGACGATCGCCAGCGCCAGCATCCAGGCCTTGATGTTGACGAACTGCAGTGCCGCGCCCTGCCAGAAGCCGACGTTCATGCGTTCCGCGTCGGCTTCGCTGAGCTGGCCCAACTGCCGGGTGCGCGCGATTTTCGAGGCCAGCCAGAGCAGGTAAACCACGCCGATGAGTTTGATCGCCAGGCCCAGCAGCGGAATCGCCAGCAGCAGCGCGCCCAAACCCAGCGCGCACAGGCTCAGCAACACGCCCCAGCCGACCGGCACCGCGCAGACAAAAGGCATGGCGCGGCGCAGGCCGTGGTTGGCCGCAAGGGCGGTGGACAGGGTGGTGTTGGGGCCAGGCGAAAAGCTCATCGCCGTCGCCAGCACCAGCAGGGCTGTAAATTCTTGCCAATTCATGACTCAGACTTTATAGTTCAAGCCAGCACACTACCAATACAGTTGTAGTGACAAATTTTCAAACTGTGCTGGTCAAATTATCAGCACACAGGTCGCTGGTGCAGCGTTGCACCGGGGCCGCCGGAGTCCGCCATGTTGATGAAAACCGCCTCCCAGTCCCTGACCGAGCAGCTCAGCGCCCGGTTTGCCGAGCGTATTCGCAGCCGCTTGCTGGCGCCCGGCGCGCGCCTGCCCTCGGTGCGCCTGTGTGCCGAGCAGCAGGGCGTCAGCGTGTCCACCGTCGTCGCGGCTTATGACCAGTTGCAGGCGCAGGGCCTGGTGGTGGCGCGCAGGAACCGCGGGTTTTTTGTCCGCGATGCATCGTTCAATGCAGTCCTGGCGCCCGCCCATTCAGCGCGTGTCGCTACAAAAAACGGAGCAACCGGGGCGCTGGAGGCAAGTGCGCCCGACACCCCGGCGCCGCTGAGCAGCTGGAGCACCGCGACCTGGATGGCGAGCCGGCAGGCGCCGGTGGATGCCACCGCGCTGATCCGCGGCATGTTCCACAAGGTCAGCAACAAGCCGCAACCGGGCATGGGTGTGTTTCCGACCGAGTGGCTGGAGACCAGCTTCATGCCGGCGGCGGTGCGCAGGGTCACCAGCGGCAGCGCGCTGCGCGAGTTTTCACTCAGTTATGGCGAACCCATGGGTGACAGCGGCCTGCGCCGCGCGCTCTCGCAAAAACTCAGCGCGCTCAATGTGCATGCGCTGCCCGAACAGATCATCACCAGCGTGGGCGCCACCCATGCCCTGGACATCGTGAGCCGCACGCTGCTGCGCGCCGGCGACTGCGTGATGGTCGAGGAGCCCGGCTGGGCCGTGGAGTTTGCCCGGCTCGATGCGCTGGGCATGCGCATCCTGCCGGTGCCGCGGCGCGCCGACGGGCCGGACCTGGAAGTGATGGCGCAGTACTGCGCGCTGCACAGCCCGAAGCTGTTTGTCAGCGTCAGCGTGTTCCACAACCCGACCGGTTATTGCCTGACCCCGGGCAGCGCGCACCGCGTGCTGCAGCTGGCCAACCAGCACAACTTCCACATCGTCGAGGACGACACCTACAGCCACCTGGCGCCCGAACATGCGACGCGGCTGTGTGCGCTCGACGGCCTGCAGCGCACGATTTATGTCAGCGGTTTTGCCAAGATCCTCGCTCCCGGCTGGCGCGTCGGTTTCATGGCCGCGCCGCCCGACCTGGTGGAGCGCCTGCTCGACACCAAGCTGCTGGGCACGCTGACCACGCCCTCGCTGCTGGAAAAAGCGCTGGCCTGGTGCATCGACCAGGGCCAGCTGCGCCGCCATGCCGAACGCATTCGCACACGGCTGGACGCGGCGCGCGCGCGCAGCGTCAAGCTGGCGCTGGCGCACGGCTGCAGTTTTGCGGCGGAGCCCGCCGGCCTGTTCGGCTGGGTGGAGACCGGCGTGGACACCGACGCGCTGGCGCAGCGCATGCTCGACGAGGGTTACCTGATCGCGCCGGGTGCGCTGTTTCACGCGGTGCGCAAACCCAGCACCCTGATGCGCATCAACTTTGCGACGACGCAGGAGGCGGCGTTCTGGAAGGTGTTTGCGCGGCTGCGGGACAGCATGAAGTGAGCTGCCTTCAAGTTTTTATGTGTTTTTGGACACCAGCCCTTGATGGGCGGGTGCAAGCAGCTATTGAATTAATAGCAAACGCGGTCCCCCGGGCCGGCGAGGAAAAAGGGGTCTCTTCATGCTGATCGAGCAACTCCGGCCTGCCCACGCGCCCGACTACCGGGCGCTCATGCTCGAGGCCTATGCCCTGCATCCCGACGCTTTCACTTCCAGCGTCGCCGAGCGCGCCGCCCTGCCGCCGTCGTGGTGGCAGTCGCGGCTCAGCGAAGCGCCGCTGGCCGCAGAGCGGGTGCTCGGTGTCTTTCAGGACGACCGGCTCGCCGGTGTGGCCGGCCTGTCGTTCGAGACGCGCGAGAAGCTGCGCCACAAGGCCGCCCTCTTCGGCATGTATGTGCCCGCCCGGTGTCGCCAGCAGGGGCTGGGGCGCAGTCTGGTGCAGGCCGTGCTGGTTCAGGCGGGCGCCCGTCCCGGGGTCCGGCTGGTCCAGCTCACGGTGACGCAGGGGAACGACGCTGCCCGGGCCTTGTATGAAAGCTGCGGCTTTGTTGCCTATGGTGTCGAGCCCTTTGCCGTCGCCACAGGTCCGGCCTACGTCTCCAAGATCCACATGTGGTGCAACATCGGGCTTCCCGATGCCAGCCTCTCCTGACCCGGGACACACCATGGCAGGCAGGAGCCCAGGTATTTCCGAATGAACGCTGCTGAAACGCTTTTCGCACGCGCTGCGCGCAACTTCTTCACCCACAGTGGTCATGTGCCACTGGTATTGCTGATTCTCGAGGCGCTGCTGGCGCGCCCCGGTTATTTTGCCGGCGCCGACCCCTATCTGTTGCTGGCCTCGGGCATCGGGCAGGCCTGGCTGATGGAGTGGTTGGCCCTGCGCGGCCGGCCGCGGCCTTTTCTCGCCAATCTGGCCGGCCCGCTGCTTTATTCCCTGGTCGAGACGGGCCTTGAGGGCGCCGCTTTCTTCCAGCAGTGGCATCACCAGGCCTACTGGGCTTTTGCGCTCGGCTTCGCCCTGCTGCAATCGGCGCAGGCCAGGCAAGCGGGGGGCGCGGCCCCTCTGGTGTTGGCAGAGAACGTACTGCGCTCGGCGATCCCGCTGGTGATGTATGCGCTGTTCGAGGCCCGCAGCAAGAACACAGCGCTGT
Organism: Polaromonas sp. 39-63-25; assembly: GCF_002278925.1. GTDB lineage: Bacteria > Pseudomonadota > Gammaproteobacteria > Burkholderiales > Burkholderiaceae_C > Polaromonas. The sequence goes on along the minus strand of NZ_NCJH01000013.1, from coordinate 9,615 downwards.
CGTTCGACGTCTTCTTTGCCGACCGCGCGCATGACTTTCTTGCCGTGGTGCTGCTCTTGCTCGGGGTGCTGCTGGGCTTTGCCGACATCAATCTGCGCCGCTCACTGGCCACGGTGCGCTCGCTGACGGCGCGCCTGCGCCAGTATTCGGAGTGGTCGCTTGGGCGTGGCATTCTTGACCGTGCGATTGCTGACGAGCGCAGCCTGTCGCTGCAGCGCGTGGGTCGCGCCATCTTGTTCATGGACATTCGCGGCTTTACCGCCTGGAGCGAATCGCAGACGCCCGAGGCCGTGGTCCGCATGCTCAATGCCTATTACCGGACGGCGGAAGAGGCGCTGAACGAGCACCCTCCGATCAAGCTCAAATACACCGCCGATGAAGTCATGGCCGTGTTTGCGGATGCGGCCCAGGCCGTGACCGCGGGCTCGCGCATGCTGGCCTCGACGCGCAAGCTGCTGGCAGCTTCGAATCTGGCGGCCGGTGCCGGCGTGCATTGTGGCCAGGTCGTCGAAGGGGTGCTCGGCGGCGAGGGCGCCAAGGCCTATGATTTCATAGGCGACACGGTGAATACCGCGCAACGCCTGTGTGATGCCGCCGCGCCCGGCGAATTGCTGGTGAGCATCGTCGCCTGCGACGCCGCAGGCCTTGCGCCCATGCAGCAGCGCGACATCCTGGCCAAAGGCAAGCGCGAGCCTTTGCGCGTGGCGGTGTTTGCATGAGTGATCGCCGGAGCGGGTCGTTGGCGCGGACGACGCACCGGAGGGCCCGTCGTTGCAGCTGTTGTCCGACTCCTTTCAAACAATGAGGTTTTAAATGAATAACACCGTCTGGTACTCCCGGTTCGCGAAACAGGCGGCGCACTTCTGCGGCCGCCCCAGGGTGTTCGTGCTCGCGGTGGGTGTGATCGCGGCGTGGATCGTCACCGGCCCCCTGTTCGGCTTCAGTGACACCTGGCAACTGGTCATCAACACTGGCACCACCATCGTGACCTTCCTGATGGTTTTTCTGATCCAGAACACGCAGAATAGGGACACCGAAGCCATCCAGGTGAAACTCGATGAACTGATTCGCGCAACACAGGGCGCACACAACGCCTTGCTCGATCTGGAAGAGCTCGAAGAAGGGAGCCTCGATGCATTCCGGACCAAATACCAGGCTCTTGCCAGCGCCGCAAGAGCGGAGTTGAAGCGCGGCTTCCGGGACACCGGAACGCCAGAACCCTGAACCGTCACCTGGCGACGGACCCGGACAGCCGGCCCCGGGTCCTGCTGCGATCGACCCAGACATGCGGTCCGGAACTGCGAGGATGATCATGATTGATTCAGACGTTCGAAAGTCTGCGCTGACGGCCACCATCGAGAATGCGAGGACGCAGGCCGTCCGCTGCGCTGCGGGGTGCGTCATGCTGCTGGCGGGGAATCTTCCCGCCGCCGCCCTGGCCCAGACCGCCTGCCCCGGCATTCACGTGAAGATTCTGGACATCCGGAGCAGCACAGGCGCCGTGGCCTGCGCGCTGTTCGAGTCGTCGGTGGGGTTTCCGACGGAATACTTGCACGCTGCCACCCAGATCATGGTCATCAAGGTCCGGGACAGGCAGGCACGCTGCGACTTTGAAGACATCGCGCCGGGCAGTTATGCCCTGGCCGTCGTGCATGATGAAAACATGAACGGCAAACTGGATGTGAACTGGCTGGGCATCCCGGTGGAGGGCTACGGGTTTTCAAATGACGCCAGCGCCCTGCTGGGGGCTCCCTCGTTTGCGGCCGCCAGCTTTCCCTATGGCGGGGAAAACCTGGAGATGACGGTCGGCCTGCATTACTGACGACGCTTGCCGCCTGGCGACCGGCCGTCCGTGCCCCCGAAAAAGCCGCGTGGCCGCTCAGAGCATCTCGTCAGGCGCCAGCGGGCCAATCAGCATGAGCATGAGCTTGAGCCCCAGGCTCGCGTCCGGCTCCGTGCGGGAGTCCTTCAGCTGCGAGCCTTGAGGCGCGCGCCAGATCAGCTGGTCGTTTTCCAGCTCGACCTTGTAGGCGCCCTTGGCGAGCGCCGGTTCAATCAGCCGGGTGGTGTCGGCCGAGAGTTTGCGGCTGCGGATCACCAGCGCGACCTCGCTGTTCTGCAACTGGGAGCGCAGGTCCAGATTCATGGACCCGATCACCAGCAGGGTATCGTCGAGCACCACGATCTTGGCATGCAGACTGGCGCGTGAGCCGCCTGCCGAGCCGGTACTGCCGAGAGAGCTGAAGCCGCTCAGCGTGCCTTCCTGCTCGGCGCGCATTTCATACAGTTCAATGCCCAGGCCCAGCAGTTCCTTGCGGTAACGGGCGTACCCCACATGGGCGGCAGGCGCATCGTTGGACGCCAGGGAGTTGGTCAGCACCCGGATGCGCACGTCCTTGCGCCGGATGGCCGCGAGCTGGTCCATCATGCGCCGGCCCGGTACAAAGTAGGGCGAGACGATCAGCAGGTCGCTTTTGGCCTCTGCCATCAGTTGCAGCAGGCCATCGACCGTGGTGTCCTGCGACGCTTCCACCGCGTCGGCGTCGGCGGCGATCTTGGAAGCCTTGTCGACCAGCAGCGTTGACGGCGCCCAGATCCATTCGAGCAGCGCCAGGTTGGTGCTGTCGGGCAGGGGTTCGACCACGCTGACCGAGCCGTCCAGCGCGGTGACCTTGCGCACGGCGGATTTCGCGGTTGGGGCCCGGGCGGCGCCGGTGGCATTGCCGCCGGCGGAGGCGCTGGCTTCGCTGGTGACCGGCCCGGCCTGGCCTGCCGGCGAGCCCGCTGCCGGCGGCGGTTTCATGGCTTCCAGCTGTTCTGCGGTCATCAGGGACTGCACCGGGTAGGCCAGCGGGTTGTTCCAGTACAGGTCAAAGCTGCGCGAGAGTTCGCGCACGATCCGCCCGGCCGCCAGCACGTCGGCGTCGATGAAGTTGGTGGACTCGCCCTGGCCGAAGTAGGTTTCGCCGAGGTTGCGCCCGCCGGTGATGGCGACCGCGTTGTCGGCGACAAAAATCTTGTTGTGCATGCGCCGCTGGAGGCGGTCCATGTCTTTCAGCGCCCCGAGGATGCGGAAAAACAGCGACCCGCGCCCGCCGGGCAGGGGATTGAACAGGCGCAGCTCGATGTTTTTCCCAAAGGCGAGTTTGAGCACCTGGGCGTTTTTGCCGGCGGTGTTGAAGTCGTCGAGCAGGATGCGGATGCGCACGCCGCGGGCGGCGGCGGCGCGCAGGGCGTCAAACATCCGCAGCGTGGTCTCGTCGGCATGGATCGCGTAGTACTGGATGTCCAGTGTTTTCTGCGCGGCATTGATCAGCGCCATGCGGCTGGTGAAGGCCAGTTCGGCGCTGTTGACCAGCGCAAAGCCGGAATCGTTGTGGGTTTCCGCCTGGGCAGCGCGGGCTTGCACGGCCCGACCGATGCGGGTTTCCGTCGGGTCGGCCAGGGCCGACGAGACCGGCCGGTCCACTTCGCTGGGCAGGGACGCGCAACCGGTCAGCCACAGACCCAGCATCAGCGCAGCCAACCAGCGCCAGGGGGCAAGAAACAGGCGGGCAGGAGGCGGCGTACGTGGGGGCATGAAGTGGTTTTGGACAATGCTGCCACTGTAGCGCAGGCCGCTGTTTCAAAGGGGGTTACACGCCCCGACACCGGCGCGAAATCCTGTAGGTGTTTTACCCGATCCGCCGGCGACCTCGCGCAACCCGACTGCTAACTGGACAGGGTCTCCCAGCGCTGCAACGCCGCCATCAGTTCTTCCTCGATTTTCGTGTTGCGGGCGTTCAGTTCGGCCGCACGTTTGGCGTTGGTCGTGTACAGCGTGCCGTCAAACAGCTCCTGCTCGATCGCCTTCTGCTGCGACTCGAGCTGCTGGATCAGCGCCGGCAAGCCGTCGAGTTCTCGCTGTTCCTTGTAGCTCAGCTTCTTTTTTGATAGCGGCTCGCGCACGTCCTTGCTGGGCTCCGGCGTGTTTTTGCCTGTATTTTTGGTGCTGGCGGGAGCAGCGGTTGCCTTGTTGCTGCCGATGATTTGCGCCGCACGTTTCGACTGGGTGATCCAGTCCGTCACGCCGCCCTCGTACTCGCGCCAGAAACCCGGGTTGTCGGGCGTGCCCTCGTAGGCAATCGTGCTGGTGACCACGTTGTCGAGGAAGCGCCTGTCGTGGCTGACCAGGAAGACGGTGCCTTCGTAGTTCTGCAGCAGGTCTTCCAGCAGCTCCAGCGTGTCGATGTCCAGGTCGTTGGTGGGCTCGTCGAGCACCAGTACATTGGCCGGCCGGGCGAACAGGCGGGCCAGCAGCAGGCGGTTGCGTTCGCCGCCGCTCAAGCTGCGCACGGGGGAGCGGGCGCGCTCGGGGCTGAACAGAAAGTCGGTCAGGTAACTCTTGACGTGTTTTTTCTGGCCGTTGATCTCGACCCACTCGCTGCCCGGGCTGATGAAGTCTTCCAGCGTCGCGTCCAGGTCCAGGGCGTCGCGCATCTGGTCGAAGTAGGCCACCTGCAGGTTCGCGCCCTGGCGCACCTTGCCGGGGGGCAGGGTCACATCGGGCTGCAATTCGCCCAGAATCAGCTTGAGCAGCGTGCTTTTGCCGGCGCCGTTGGGGCCCAGCAGGCCCACCTTGTCGCCGCGCAGCAGGGTCGCGCTGAAACCATTGACGATGATTTTGGAGGCACCCGGGTGGCCAAAACTTTTCGTCACATTGGTCAGTTCGGCCACGATCTTGCCGCTCTTGTCGCCGCTGGAGACGTCCAGGTTGACCCGGCCCACCGCATCACGCCGCGCCGAGCGGTTGTCGCGCAGGGCTTCGAGCCGGCCGATACGCGCCACGCTGCGGGTGCGGCGTGCTTCCACACCCTTGCGGATCCACACCTCTTCCTGCGCCAGCAGCTTGTCGGCCTTGGCGTTGATGACGGCTTCCTGCGCCATCTGCTCTTCCTTTTGCACCAGGTACTGCGCAAAGTTGCCGGGGTAGCTCAGCAGCTTGCCGCGGTCCAGCTCGACGATGACGGTCGCGACCTGGTCCAGGAAGGCCCGGTCGTGGGTGATGGTGATGATGCTGCCGTTGAAGTTGACCAGCAGCTCTTCGAGCCAGGCAATCGAGTCGAGGTCCAGGTGGTTGGTCGGCTCGTCGAGCAGCAGCACGTCGGGCTTGGCGACCAGCGCCTGGGCCAGGGCCACGCGTTTTTTGGTGCCGCCCGAGAGCGAGCCGACGATGGCGTCCTTGTCCAGGTGCAGGCGGTGCAGGGTTTCCTCCACGCGCTGCTCCCAGTTCCAGCCGTCCAGCGCCTCGATTTCCGACTGCAGGGCGTCCAGGTCGGTGTGTTCGTCGGCCGCCAGGTACAGCTCCACCACGTGTCTGGTCCTTGCCAGTCCTGCGCTGGCAGCTATGAAAACCGTAGCGTGCGGATCCAGGCTGGGCTCCTGCGGCACGTAGGCGATGCGCAGGTTCTGCTGCAGCTGCAGCGTGCCGTCGTCGGGTTTTTCCAGACCCGCGAGGATTTTGAGCAGGGAGGATTTGCCCGTGCCGTTGCGGCCGATCAGGCCAATGCGCTGGTTCGGTTCCAGCGAAAAATCTGCGTGGTCCAGCAGTGCGACGTGCCCAAAAGCGAGTTGAGCGTCAAGAAGTGTAATTAATGCCATGTTGTCAGGGATTATCCGGGTGCGCCATTTCGCATGCTGGTTTCCGGGCTTTGGGAGATGAAGGCCGGATGGCTATAGTGCAATGGACATCAGCGGCGGGCAGCCGCTCGCGCCGGGCCAGCCCGGTACCACCGGACGTTTTATGGAACTACAAATCAACGGCCAGGCCGTGCAGGTGGACGCCGACCCGGCCATGCCTTTGCTGTGGGTGCTGCGCGACCTGCTCAACATGACGGGCACCAAGTTCGGCTGCGGTGTGGCGGCCTGCGGTGCCTGCACCGTGCGGGTGGACGGGCAGGCGGTGCGCGCCTGTGTCACCCCCGTGGCCACCCTGGCCGGCAGGCGCATCCAGACCATCGAGGCGCTGGGCACACCCGCCAGGCCGCATGCGCTGCAGCGCGCCTGGATCGCCGAACAGGTGCCGCAATGCGGCTACTGCCAGTCCGGCATGTTGATGGCGGCGGCGGCCCTGCTCGAAAAGACGCCGAAACCGACCGACGCCGACATTGATGCCGCCATGACCAACATCTGCCGCTGCGGAACCTATCAGCGCGTCCGCCTGGCGATCAAGCGCGCCGCAGGCATGGGTGCCGCCCGGGCACCGGTGAAGAAGCGTTCATGAAAAGAAGGACCTGGCTGCTCAGCGCGGCGGGCGCTGCCGGTGCCCTGATCGTGGGCTGGGGCGCGTTGCCGCCGCGCTCGCGCACCGGTTCCGGCCGGCTCTGGCCGCCGGCCGAGGACCAGGTGGCGCTCAACGGCTGGATCAAGATCACCGCCGACGGCTCGGTGGTGCTGGCCATGGCGCGCAGCGAGATGGGGCAGGGCGTCCACACGGCCTTGCCCATGCTGGTGGCCGAAGAGCTGGATGTGCCGCTGTCGCGCGTCCACCTTGAGCAGGCCGGTGCCGACAGCATCTACGGCAATGTCGCGATGCTGGTCGCCGGCCTGCCTTTTCACCCCTTCGAGCTCGAGGAGCGACCGTTCAAGGTCAGGGCGGGCGAATGGGTGGTCCGCAAGCTGGCGCGTGAGCTGGGCATCAACGCCACCGGCGGCTCGAGCAGTGTGGCCGACGCCTGGCAGGTGCTGCGCGCCGCGGCCGCCACGGCGCGCGCCTCCCTGCTGGGGGCGGCGTCGCTGCAGTGGCGCCTGCCGGTGGCCGAGTTCACCGTTAGCAACGGCGTGATTTCGCACCCGTCGGGCAAATCCGCGCATTACGGTGAACTGGCCCGTTTTGCCGCCGCCACCCCGCCGGGCAGCGTGACACTCAAGGCGCGCGAGGACTGGCAGGTCATTGGCCGGAACGCGCCGCGCAAGGATGTTCCCGCCAAGGTTGATGGCACGGCCCGTTTCGGGCTCGATGTGCGTTTGCCCGGCATGCTTTACGCGGCGATCCGGCTGTGTCCCATGCTGGGCGGCTCCCCCGGGACGATTGATGTGAACGCGGCGCTGGCCATGCCGGGTGTGGAGCGCTTGGTGCGCCTGGCTGCCTATGCCGGATCCACCGCGGGCTTTGCCGTCGTGGGGAAAAGCTGGTGGCAGTGCCAGCAGGCGGCGCAGGCGGTGCCGGTGGACTGGCGCCAGCGCCCCGCCGGCGCTCTCGACTCGCGCCAGATCGCGCGCGAGCTGGAAGCTGCGTTACAGGGGGAAGATGGCTTCACCTTTTACGAAAAGGGGTCCGTGGCACAGGCCGAGGCGGGCGCCGCCCGCAAGCTGGAGGCCTTGTACCGCGCGCCCTATCTGGCGCACGCCGCGCTGGAGCCCATGAACTGCACGGCCCAGGTCAGGGACGGCAAGGTGTTTCTCTGGGTGCCGACCCAGGTGCCGCAGATGGGTGCGGCGATCGCAGCGCGCGTGGCCGGCGTGGCGGTGGAAGATGTCAGCGTCACCGTCACCTTGCTGGGTGGCGGTTTTGGCCGCCGGCTGGAGGTGGATTACATCGCCCAGGCGGTCCGGGTGGCCCTGGAATGTGGTGGCCGTCCGGTGCAGCTGATCTGGTCCCGGGAAGAAGACACCACCCACGACTTTTACCGGCCCATGCATGTGGCCAGGCTGGTCGCGGCAGTCGACGCCCAGGGCCAACCCGTCAGCCTGCGTATCCGGTCGGCCGGCGATGCCATCAGTCCGCGCTGGCTGGAACGTGGCGTACCCATGCTGGCCGGCCCCGTCGATACGCCCGACAAAACCACGGCGGAGGGCCTGTTTGACCTGCCTTACGGCTTTGCCCACCAGCACATGTCGCATGTGGCCACCCGAAAAAGTGTCCCTGTGGGTTTCTGGCGCTCCGTGGGGCATTCGCACAATGCCTTTTTTTCGGAATGTTTCATCGACGAACTGGCTTTGGCGGTGCAGCAGGACCCGCTGGCCCTGCGCCGGCAGCTGCTCAGGGATGCGCCGCGCTACCTGGCCGTGCTGGAACTGGCCGCGAAGCAGTCCGGATGGGGTGGGAAATTGCCCACGGGGCGTGCCAGGGGCATCGCATTGCATGAATCTTTTGGCTCCATCGTGGCGCAGGTGGTCGAGGTCTCGCTGCTCGATGGCCAGCCGCGTGTACACCGGGTGGTCTGTGCGATCGACTGCGGCACCGTGGTTAACCCCGGCATCGTCGCCCAGCAAATGGAAAGTGCCGTGGTGTTTGCGCTGACGGCCGCCTTGTACGGCAAGGTGGACATCCACGATGGCGTGGTGCAACAGAGGAACTTCCCCGACTACCCGATGTTGCTGCTGGCGCAGGCGCCCCTGGTTGAGACCCATCTGGTGGCCAGTACGCGGCCTCCTGGCGGTGTGGGTGAACCGGGCGTGCCGCCGCTCGCGCCCGCCGTGGCTAACGCCTTGTTTGCACTGACAGGAACGAGGTTGCGGTCCCTGCCGCTGGTTCTCTAGTTTTATCCGGCGTAGCGGCAGGCGGTCGGGTTGCGGTGGTGTGAAGCCAGGGGGGATCAAGACGCGTTTTTCAACATCTTTTCTCGCAACCCCCAGAAAACAGTGCTATAGTCGATGGCTCTGCTGATGAAACAGCGAATCGCCAAAGGCGGCTCCAGTCAGAAGGCAGAAAAAAAGCTTCAAAAAAGTTTGACTGTGATGAAAAATCCGGTATATAATTTGAGGCTCAGCTGATTACAGCTAACGACGAAAGCGAAGCCGCCAAGCGGTGACGAAAGTAGTCAGGATCATTAAAAATTTACAGCCGATAAGTATGGGCGTTTGAAGGCGATTGCCAGGCGAAGTCAGTGAAAGCTGATCAGCCAGGTCTTCTGACCTTAAACGCTCATGGAGATAGAAAATGTGAAATCGTCAAGATTTCTCATCAATTCCGTTTTTATGAGTTTCTTCCCGCAGTCAAATGTGGGGAGTTGAAAATTATTGCAGTGATTAAACTAAAGAGTTTGATCCTGGCTCAGATTGAACGCTGGCGGCATGCCTTACACATGCAAGTCGAACGGTAGAGTAGCAATACTCGAGAGTGGCGAACGGGTGAGTAATATGAGTGGCGAACGGGTGAGTAATATATCGGAACGTGCCCAGTCGTGGGGGATAACGTAGAGAAATTTACGCTAATACCGCATACGATCTAAGGATGAAAGCGGGGGACTCGCAAGGGCCTCGCGCGATTGGAGCGGCTGATATCAGATTAGGTTGTTGGTGAGGTAAAAGCTCACCAAGCCGACGATCTGTAGCTGGTTTGAGAGAACGACCAGCCACACTGGGACTGAGACACGGCCCAGACTCCTACGGGAGGCAGCAGTGGGGAATTTTGGACAATGGGCGAAAGCCTGATCCAGCAATGCCGCGTGCAGGAAGAAGGCCTTCGGGTTGTAAACTGCTTTTGTACGGAACGAAACGGTCCTTTCTAATAAAGAGGGCTAATGACGGTACCGTAAGAATAAGCACCGGCTAACTACGTGCCAGCAGCCGCGGTAATACGTAGGGTGCGAGCGTTAATCGGAATTACTGGGCGTAAAGCGTGCGCAGGCGGTT
>NZ_NCJH01000012.1 GCF_002278925.1 Polaromonas sp. 39-63-25 | reverse complement strand
GGTGGCCGAGGCCGGCAAGACCATGGACGAGATTGTCGACAGCGTCAAACGTGTGACCGACATCATGGCCGAGATCACGGCGGCCAGCCAGGAGCAGACGCAAGGTATCGAGCAGATCAACCAGGCGATCACGCAGATGGACCAGGTGACGCAGCAGAACGCGGCGCTGGTGGAAGAGGCCGCTGCCGCAGCGTCCTCGCTGCAGGAGCAGGCCAGCGGGCTCAGTCAGGTGGTCAGTGTGTTCAGGCTGGATAACCAGCAGGTGCATGATGTGGCGCCGCCGCAGCGCGCCGCAGCCGCGAAACCTTTCAACCGACACGCTTCACCCCAACAGCCGCCCAAGGCCAAGCCGGCCATTGCCGGGCCGGCAGGCCAGCTGGCCACGGCCGGGGGCGACTGGGAGACGTTTTAAGCAAGGTCCTCCGCCGCAAGGCGGATCCCGCCTTCAGGGATGCCGGAAATCGACAGAATATTGACGAAAATCAAGTCCCGGGCGGGGTGCCGATTAGACACTAAGTATGCATATTGATCAGCCGGTTGGTACGCAGCAGGCCTTCCGGGTGGCATGGTCCGGGGAGTCAAGCGCGCTTGACCGGCTTCCAGAAAGAACCATGCCTTCCTCTTCCATCGACCCCCTGGATCCTGGCGGCAGCACACCTGGCGGGGCAGCGGCCCTCCTGGCGGGCGTGCTGGAATCCGCCATGGACGCCATCATCACCGTGGACGAGCAGCAGCGGATTGTCATGTACAACCATGCGGCGGAACAGGTCTTCGGCTGGTCGCGGCAAGAGGTGTTGCTGCAGCCCCTCGAAAAGCTGATACCCCAGCGTTTTCGCGCGGGCCATGCCCAGAACGTCGAGCGTTACGGCAACACCGGCGAGACTTCCCGGCGCATGGGCGGGCGCAGGGTTATCCATGGCCTGCGCCGCAATGGCGAGGAGTTTCCCCTCGACGCCTCGATCTCCGTGCTCCAAACCGCCGAAGGCAAGCTGTTCACGACCATTGTTCGCGACATCACGGAGCTCGACCGTCTTCAGCGGGAGCAGGCCGACAACGATGCCCGGCTGCGCGAGAGCCAGCGCCGGCTGCAGGCGGCGCAGCGGCTTGCACGCATCGGCTACTGGCAGATTGACCTCGACACCAACGTGATGTGGTGGTGCGATCAAGCCTATGAAGTGCTCGGTGTCGAGAGTTCGCAGCTGGACGCTTCCTATGAGGGGCTGCTCCGGTTGATCCATCCCGGTGACCGCCAGGCTTTCGCGGCCCAGCGCGACGCGGCTGTTCGGTCCGGATTGCCGCTCGACGCCGAGTTCCGGGTGATCACGGATTCCGGCGAGGAGCGCTGGATTCATCTGCTCGGCTGGATCGAAGCCGAAGGCGAGGGCACGCAGGCGCGCCGTCGTACCGGCCTGATTCGGGAGATCACCAACCGCAAGCGTTCTGAAGGGGTGATTGCCCGCAGCCTGGAACTGCTCAACCACACCGGGGCGCTGGCCAAGGTGGGCGGGTGGGAAGTGGTGATGGAGACCATGGCGACCTATTGCTCCGACGAGATTTTCCGTATCCACGAGATCGACCCTTCGGCCGGCGTCTCCCTGGAGGGCCTTCTCGGGTTTTATGCGCCTGAAGTGCAGTCCGTGATCCGGGCCGCGGTGGATGCCGCCATCCAGCACGCCACCCCCTGGGACCTGGACCTTCCGCTGGTCACCGCCAAAGGCAGGCGCATCTGGGTTCGAACGCAGGGCCAGGCCATCCTGCAGGACGGCAAGCTGGTGCGCCTTTTCGGCGTGTTGCAGGACATCACCGAAATCAAGGCCACCGAAGCGGCCCTGCGTATCTCGAATCATGAGCTCGAGGCCTTTTCGTATTCGGTCTCCCATGACCTGCGCTCGCCGCTCAACAGCATCAACGGCTTCAGCCATTTGCTGGCCAGAAAAGTGGCGGGCACCCCGGACGCGGATGTGAAGCACTACCTGGCGCGCATCCAGGCCGGCACGCAACAGATGGGGCAACTGATCGAAGGCCTGCTCTCGCTCGCCGAGGTCTCCCGCACCTTGTTGGGCAACGAGCTGGTGGATCTGTCCACCATGGCCCGCGCCATCCTGGACGATTGGCAGGTGCGCGAGCCCGGGCGCCATGTCGTGGTGCATATTGAAAAGGGGCTGCAGACCCGGGGCGACGCCCGGCTCATCCGGGTGGTGATGGACAACCTGCTGGAAAACGCGTGGAAATTCTCTTCGCAGAAAGCCCTGGCCGAAATTGCCGTCGGCCAGAAACCCGCCGCGGACGGCCGGCTGGCTTTTTATGTGAGCGACAACGGGACCGGTTTCGACATGGCCTATGTCAACAAGCTGTTCACCCCGTTCCAGCGTTTGCATGGGGTCACGGAGTTTCCCGGCATGGGCATTGGCCTGGCCACCGTCAGCCGCGTGATAACCCGGCACGGCGGCCGGCTCTGGGCCGAGGCGGCCCCCGGTCGCGGGGCCACCTTTTTCTTCACCCTGCCGGCCGACGTGGCTGCGGCAGGTGGTGGCGACAGCCACCTGCAGGCGGGCCCCGGCCCGTCGTCGCCAGCCTGACAACTTCCCGCTGCGTGGTCATGGCAGCTCCGCCATGAATTTCTCGGCCTGGGCCAACATGCCGGCCCGGATCGGCTTGAACACGCGCTGCGGAAAACCATCGGGCAGCGCGGCCGCCACGCGCTCCAGCGCGTCGGGCACCTGCAGCACCAGCGCCACCATGTGGTCAAACGCGTCAGGCACGCCGCTTTGCTGCGCCAGGGTTTGCCAGTGGCGGGTATGGATCTCGTGCAGGTGGTAGTGCGTGTTCTTGCTGCGCAGGGCCATCGCCAGTTTGGCGCGGCGCGGGTTGATCTGGTTGGGGCCGTTGCCGATGATGGGCCAGATCGACAGCACGTCATACAGCGGCGTCATGTGAAAGCCGCCGCCCCGTTCCAGAAAGATAGAAAAGTTCTTCGCATGGCCGTCGGTGGCGGCCATGAGCCAGAAGGCGAGCTGGGCCAGAACAAAGCGCAAGCTGTCTTCACGCGGATTGTTTCCACCAGCAAGCAATGCCAGCCCGGCGCGTAGGCCAGGGCCGCCATCGCTCTCGTACTTCAGTTCGCCGGGTTGTCCGCTGGCCTGGCAGAAATCTTCCTGCGGAAGACGGGTTATCCAGCGCTTGCCTTCGGCCCAGCGCCTGTCAAAGCGCTCAACAATCAGCACTTTCTGTCTGCCGAACAGCCCCATTTCAGTGGGGGCGACGGCAAAACCCATGGCGGCCAGCAAGGTAGCGCAAAGCCATTCGTTTTCCACCGAATCCGACATGTCCGCGCGAATGTTGCCCACCAACCCGAGCGGGAGCTTGAAAATATGCGTGGTCGGGGTTGCACCTTCCGGCAAGTGCCATTGCTGCCCGACGCGCAACAAGGCGGTTTTTTCCTGTGCGCCGGCGATGGAGATGCGAAAGGCGTCCGGCAGGAAAGATTCAGCCGCATCGTCGCTGGTCACGTCACGCAACAGGGCCTCCACCTGGTGCTCGGTCAAGGGCGTGCTGTCAACGCGGTCGTGCGGTGGCGGCGGCTCGCCGGCGGGCATCAACTGAACGGCACCGACGCAGTCGCGCCCGATGGCCGCCAGCAGGTCGGCCGCGCGGGTCGAAGGGGTGCCAAAACGGCGCCTCAGCCGGTCCCTGATGTGTTTGCTGTCAGGCAGCAGGTTGTCAAAGTAGTGTTCTACCTTGGCGCCCATCACATCGCCGCCACCAGCAGGCAAGGGGAGCGATACCGAGAGCGGCCGCGCATGGCGTGACTGCCGCCACCCATCGTCGTACCGCAAGCCGGGTGTCCCGGTGCGCGTCCAGAACCAGACGCCGACGCGCTGGCCGTTCATCCAGATGTCCAGGTCAGCAAACGCCATGCTTACCAGTCCGCCGGCGGTTCGCCGGCCTTGGCCGCGGGGGAGGGGGTAGCGTCGGCGTAGCGCTGGGTGTCTGCCAGCAGCAGCCGCGCGTCCAGTGCATGCAGGACCTGCAGCAACTGGTCCAGGCTGACCGCACCGGGATCTTTCTCGATGTCGGCAATGCGCACCTGCTTGACGCCAACGCGTTCACCCAGCGCAGTCTGCGTCATGCCACGCGCCTTGCGCAGGGATTTCAGGTGCACCGACAACTGGGCCGATGTCTGAACGGGGAAGGTCTGAAGGGTGTTCATGCAAATACCACCTTGGAGTGATATATGCACTTTATTGTCTAAATACGATATTGTCAATATATCGCAAATAAGCGATTCTCTTGATGGCGCGCCGCCGGCGGGTACGGGCGTTAACATCCAAGGCAACCCATTTCCACCCCGAGACCTGCCATGCCCCTGCCATTTGCCGACCGCCTCAACAACGTAGAAACCTCCGCCATCCGTGAACTGTTCAAGCTGCTGGGCAAGCCCGGCATCATCAGCTTCGCCGGCGGTTTTCCCGACAGCGCCATGTTCGACGTGGCCGGCATCCAGGAAGCCGTCAACCTGGCCCTGACGGAAGAGCCCGGCGCCGCGTTGCAATACGGCGCCACCGAAGGCTACAACCCGCTGCGCGAGCAGCTCGCCGCCTTCATGGGCAGCAAGGGCGTGAGCGTGGAGCCCGACGGGCTGATCGTCACCACCGGCAGCCAGCAGGCGCTGGACCTGCTGGGCAAAACCATGATCGACCCCGGCGACAAGGTGATCGTCGAAGGCCCGACCTTCCTGGCCACCATCCAGTGTTTCAGACTCTACGGCGCCGACCTGGTCAGCGCCCCGGTGGACGCCAACGGCGTGGACACCGACGCGCTGGAAAAACTCATGGCCGAGCACAAGCCGAAGTTTGTGTATTTGATTCCCACCTTCGGCAACCCCAGCGGCGCCATGCTGAGTCTGGAGCGCCGCAAGAAAGTGCTGGCCCTGGCCGTCAAGTACAACACCCTGATCGTCGAGGACGACCCGTACGGCGACCTCTACTTCAATGAAGCGCCACCCCCCAGCATCCTGAGCTTGTCAAAAGACGTGCCCGGCAGCCGCGAGCTGATCGCCCATTGCGGCAGCATGAGCAAGGTGCTGAGCCCCGGCCTGCGCGTGGGCTGGATGATCGGCCCCGCCGAACTGCTGGCCAAGGCCACCATGTGCAAGCAGTTCAGCGACGCGCACACCAGCACCTTCGCCCAGGCCACCGCCGCGCAATACCTCAAGGCCGGCCGCATGCCCGCCACCCTGGCCCGCGTGCGCAAGGTGTACGGCGAACGCGCCGTGGCCATGGGCGCCGCGCTCAAGCGCGAGCTGGGTGACGCGGTCGAATTCACGCAGCCGCAGGGTGGCCTGTTCTTCTGGGCCCGGCTCACGGGCGCGGGCGGCAAAACCCAAGACGCCGGCGAGTTTGCGAAGAGGGCGATTGAGCAGGGTGTGGCGTTTGTGCCGGGGGCGCCGTTTTATGCGGGCAAGCCGGACATGGCTACCTTCAGGCTTAGTTTTGCTACTGCGGATGTTCAGAAAATTGAAGAAGGTGTTGGCAGGCTTGGTAAGGCGTTGTGATGACGGCACTCGCTAGCGAGATAAATTCTCATGTTGCCGAATCAGTCGAGGCCTATTTAGCTCTCTCGGTTCCCCCGCGATTTGCACTCATGCTTGATGGGCCGTGGGGAAGTGGTAAGACGCACTATGTTCAGGGCCTTGCCTCAAAACTCATAGGGGAAGAAAGAAAAACACTTTATGTGAGCTTGTATGGTCTTACAAGTTCAGCACAGATCGATCAGGCAATTTTTCAGCAACTACATCCAATTCTGTCCTCTAAGAAGATTCAGTTTGCTGGAAAGTTGTTATCTGGAATGTTGAAAACGACGTTGAAAATCGATCTAACTAGCGATGGTGCGGCAGATGGTTCGTTGTCGATGAACGTACCAAGTATCAACATACCCGACTACCTTTCGAGTGAAGTCGAACACGTTTTGCTTTTTGATGATTTCGAGCGATGTGAAATCGAAGTAAACGATCTTCTCGGCTATATCAACTATTTTGTTGAGCATGCAGGCCTCAAGGTGATCATAGCTGCGAACCAAGAGCTAATCGAAGGCCGTAATTTTTACGACCAGCGTAGAGAAAAAGTTGTTGGTACTACCCTTAAATTAGTACCTGATTTTGAAGCAGCATTTGCATCCTTCTTGAGCGAGCTTTCAGGCACGGATTTCGTCGAAAACATTCGCCGCAATGGAGAAATTGTTAGGTCAGTATTTCTGGAGGTTGGCTTCGGGAATCTGCGCAGCTTGCGCCAAAGTCTTCTACAGTACCAACGCGTATTTCGAGCGCTACCTCCACTTGCTTCAAAAAATGCGCAATTTTACGAGGAGTTTTTGAAACTGTATTTGGTGCTTTCCTTGGAAGCGTCGAAGAAAACATTAGATAACGAGACCATTAATAGTTTATTCGGTTCTGCATGGTTTTCCTGGCTGTCTTGGGCCAAGTTGCCCAATACAAATGTGGAGCCAACCAGAGGACAAAGTTTTCAGAAGAAGTACCCCTGGATTTGCGAACTATCAATGGCTCGTCAAGAGGGCAAGTTTTGGACGGAATTATTTGTAGAAGGGCATCTTGATCAGACCTCTCTTGTCCAGTTGACCCAGGCGCATCCTGCGTTTCGCACGGAGAGCACGCCAAGCTGGAAAAGGCTGTGGTGGTGGGAGCGTCTAGATCAGGAGTCGTTTGATCCGTTGCTTGCCGAAGTTCAAGCGAGCTTCGAAAGCGGGAAAATTGAAAACGTATACGAAGCACTGCACGTCTCAATGACTATCCTTCAGTTAACTCGCGATGGTTTTGTTCGCGATTTGACTAAAGAAGAGTGGCTTGAAACGTCCAAGAGATGTATCCTTTCTTTGGCAGGAGATGCAGCATTTCCTCTGCGTGATCATGGCGTACCAACAAAATTGGATATCTTTAGCGGCTATGACGGCTTGGGATATCCAGATAATGATCCGGAATTTCAGCTACTTCTTACCTATGCAAATGAAGCGCTTCTTAGTCATCTTGAAAAGCGCAGAGAAGTAAAAACTTCAGAACTTATGGGACTTTTGGAGAGTTCGGCAGTCGACTTCAGCGCAGCAATGACAGCGCTCGAAAACGCGTTTGAAGACTTCCCCTTGTTTTCAAGAGTGACTGCTGAGGAATTTATGAAAGCTACCCGTAACTACACGACAGTCGAACAGTGGAACACGGTAGCTCGGGGGGTTAGGGTTCGGTATTCAGGGAGTGCATTGGCGCGCGACGGCTATTTGCCAAACGAGTACAAGTTTTTCCAAGAGGTGTTAGTTCTGCTGGACAGAAAATTGAGCACTAGCCGGGGGAAAATACTTGCTGCCGGCGTTGAAAGATTTAAGATCCATGCTGCTTTATTCGCACTTCAACGGATGGACGAAGTAAAAACTTCTTGAGAAACCAAATCACCGTTCTCATTCGAACGAATTTAGGTCAGGGATACAGCGTCGGAGTTTAATTTCATAAGAAAGATTTGTTTGCGTGAATTCGACTCACTTCACGTCGAAATAACGCTCAAGCCGCTCCTTTATTTCTGCAGTCATTCCTTCCAGTTCAAGCAATTTCGCGTTACCTTCTCTCTTTAAAAAGTGACTGTAGAGACGAATTGCTAAGTCTCGTTCGATAGATAGTAGTTCCTGGAACACCTCATAGTCACATTCCATAGGATTCAAGCGCGGAAACTCAAGTTTTCTCCCCGTAATGGCCTCTATGTGACGCCAAGTAGTCGCCGAAAGCTGTAATCCCGTGGATCCGGCGACAGACTCAAGTGCACTCAGCCCTTTTGCAACTTTCTCAACTTGTCTGGTTAGCTTTTCTAAACTCCGTTCTAACTGCGTGCCATGCCGCTGGATTTCACTCTCGACGATCAACGAGTTTTCGAAACTGTTCAAGTTCACCGAAAACGTATCCGAGATGCGATTTTCTACAAGTGGGTTGAGATAGGAAACGTTAATTGAGAAAGCCTTCACAATTTTCGAATCAGGAGCTAATGCCTCAACGGCACCTGCATAGAAAAAGGAAAGCTTCCGACCCTTCGAAAGAACGGGGATGCCAGAGGCGAAAACCGAGGGAGCTTTATGCGCCCAGTACAAGTCTTCAGAGAAAATGAAGGTTAAATCTTGAGCGGGTGCATTGCCTATATTTTCTACATAAAGACTGAACATTCCTCGTTCAACTTCAATATCTACGGTTACAAGTGGTGGAGTGTCGATCGATCTGTTTCGAATATCTTGAATTTCGTAGTCCTCCATTGGCGCTGATTTGAAGTTGTATCGCTTGTAGTAGCGATGGCTGCCTCGGTCCTGGTGCGGTGCCCGAGCACTTTTTGGAGTACTTACTATGAATATGGAATGAGTAGCGCTGACTTCAAGCTGAGTTATCTTGAGTTCACTCAGCTTCGGTGCAATATTGCTTTGAATCACATCTTCTAACCACTCGCGTGTGTATCTTGAGTGTTCAACCCCGCCATCAATGCCAACCGGTATGTGCTCCTCTTCGGCGACACCGTACACAATCACTCCGCCGTCTGAGTTGGCAAATGCCGACACATCCTTGGTGATCTCTTTAACATTTCCAAGCAGGGCAGCACTTCGTTTGTAGTCAAGATGGAGGTTTTCCGGAATGCTGCTCGTTATCAGCCTCTTGATATCGTCTAGTGTCGAAGGTACATCGTTTGCCATGGTTTTTCGCTAGTTAAATGCGTTGACAGTGTGGACTCTGGTTGGGCCTGTTTTTCCGTGGAGATGGAGTAAGTCAGCTGCAATCATGGCATTGCATAAGACATTTGGGCTGTCCGGCAAGTCATTTCTTGCAAACCATTTTCAACGCTACCCCATCTGGCGTCGCCACTTCCTTCATCATCGTAAACCCAGCCTTCAACACCAGCGATTCGCCCGCGCATCGCGCGGACCGGATTGGTCTGGAATGTGGGTAAATTGCGGATGAGCAAACAGTCAGGCCACAAGAGCTTTCACCATCCCAGTACAGACGCTTGTAGTGTCTGATCGGGCCGCCGCTCCAAATGATCTGGATGTATTGTGCGGGCCACCTAGGTGAAGGCAAGCGCTCAAACGACGCGCCGAAACCAGACCAGCGACAGCCCCCCCCGCTGTAAGCGCAAGCATCGCCGACAGTAAAGCCAGCAAGGCCGTGACCTCCGTCTCACGTGTCTGCACCTGCACCCGCGATCCCAGGTTCTCGTAGACGCCGCGCAGCGCTTCCGCTGTGCCCGCATGGTGGTACTCGCCGCCGGTCATGCGTGCTACCTCGCGCAAGGTGGGCTCGTCCAGCTGCAGGTAGATGGGCATGCCTTCGGGCATTGCTTCGGGGCCGCCCACGCTTCCCAGGCTGACGACGTAGATGCGCACGCCCCGGTCGGCGGCCATCGCTCAGCAGGATGATCGCCGCGGCGTCGTATGAGCCCGGCGCACTAGGGGCGATCTGCCGGGGCGGTGGCTTGTCCTTGTCGTCCAGGCTGCGTCCCTGCGGCTTGCTGTCGAAGGTCATTTCCTCGAGGTTGATGTCCTGGGTGGCGTCAGTCGCTATTGAATATATAGCTGCTTGCGCCCGTGAATAAAGGGCTGGGGCTCGATTTGACTAATATTTTTAGTCTTTGGACCAGACCGCCAGTTCACAACCATCCGCACTTCTGAAGTGAGCCCGCTGACCGCCAACCGCCGACAGGCGAGGGCGCCTTCAACCTGGTCAGCCCGCCCTGCATCGCCCCCGTCCGAAAACTCACCGGATCTCCAGCAAGAGATGCTCAGGACACAGCGCCGCCAGAAAGTCCCGCGCGTCAAAGGCCTGGCCGGCGGTGAAAACGCCGGCTGTTTTGACTTCCCCGCGCACCACCCGCTCCATGGCTTCTACGACCAGCGGCGCGGTGAAGGCATAGATGTCCCGCCCGCTGGCTGTGGCCCGGCGCTCGTCGTTGCCACGGCGCACCACCACGTCGACGATGAAAGTCTGCGATGAGCGGCCGCTGTCGTCGCTGGGTTTGGGCGCCAGCGGGTCGGGCGCGGTCAGGTCCTTGACGGCGGCGACCGTCATGTACGAGCGGATATCGGGCGCCTTCAGGTGGCGCGCGATCGTCACCGTGTCGGCCATGGTGAATTCGGCGATGACTGCTTGCTGGCCCAGGGGCGCGGGAAAGGTCCATTCGGTCACCGGCGCGGCACCCGTGGCATACGACAGTTGTCCGTTCGCAAACACCAGCCGACGGCCGTCACGGCGCTGCCTGGAGACCTGCCCGGCCACCAGCGTGCCGGGCGTCGGCTGCCAGCTGTCCAGCCCGTAGGCGATGGAGATTTCATCGGCCGACGCCCAGTCGCCCATGGCCGCGGTGGCCAGCAGATCCCCCAGCCCGCCGTAAAACGCCATGGCGTGCACCAGCACCACGCCTTCGTCGCGGGCGCGGGTGGCGAAACGCTCGAAGGTGTCGATGTTGGCCTCTATTTCCGCCGCCACGTCCAGGTAGGGAAGGCGCGCGCGCAAGGCGGCTTCGATCAGCGGGCCGGCGGTGCTGGCAAACGGGCCGGCGCAGTTGATGACGGCCACGACACCGGCCAGCGCGCGGTCGAGCGCGGCGGGGTCGTCCACCGACGCGGCCCGCAGCGCCAGCCCGGGGTAAGCCGCGCCGAAAGCGCTGAGCTTGGCTGCGTCGCGCCCGCAAAGGATGGGTGTCCAGCCGCGCTGACGCAGCTCTGCCACCACGAAGCGCCCGGTGTGTCCGTAAGCGCCGTAAACCGCCACAGCCTGTGTTGTTGATGTCATCACCAATCCTTTCAGTGGAGAGCCGTCCGCCGCAAGACGCTACAGATCTGTACTCTTTGAATCAGTGTAAAGTACAGATCTGTAGCGTGTCAAGAAAATGTCGGCCAGGCTCTGCATGTGCCGTGCTTTTTGCGCGCTTCAGCCTTCATGACATGCAGAACGCGCAATCCCTCACCCCGGCCCTCTCCCAGTGGGCGAGGGTGAGACCAGTCCAGTTCACTGCCGTGTATGTTGGAAAAGATCGATAAGGCCAGGGGAAATGCAATGAAAAAAAGTGTTGCGGCGGTAAGCGCCGGAGCTGATGAAGGTGGCGCACCAAGCGTGCGGGAGCGCGTGCTGGCGACGGCGGCGACGCTGTTCTACCAGGAGGGCGTGCGGGCCGTCGGGGTCGATCTGGTGGTGGAACGCTCAGGCGTGGCCAAGACCAGCCTTTACCGGCACTTCGCCACCAAGGACGATCTGGTGGTGGCTTTTCTCGAGCGCGAGGATGCCGAGTACTGGCGTGACTGGGACAGCGTGGCGGCGCAGGCGAAGGACGACGCCGGCGCGGAACTGGAGGCGCACCTGCGCTGGATCGCCCGCCACATCGCCGGGCCGACCTACCGCGGCTGCGCCTTCCTCAATGTGGCGACCGAGTTTCCGGCGCCCACGCACCCGGCCCGTGCCGTTGCCGCGCGCAACAAGACCGAGCTGCACCGGCGCCTGACCGCCCTGGCCAGAAAGATCGGGGCGCGCCACCCCGGCCAGCTGGCCGATCACCTGGTGCTGCTCATCGACGGGGCCTATGTGAACGGCCAGCTGCTGGGCAAGAAGGGCCCGGTTCACTCGCTGGTGGCGGCGGGAACGGCGGTGATTCTTGCGGCTGAGCGGCGCTGAGGTTGAGGGCCGACTGAGGGCATCGGGCAGACCCGTTCAGGCTGAGCCTGTCGAAGCCCTCGGACCCTTCGACAGGCTCAGGGCGAACGGTAGCAAGTCTCCCACCATGACCGTGGGCGGCGCCGCATCGCGGTAGATTTGCTATGAAAGTAATAGCTGCTTGCGCTTGTGGATAAAGGGTTGGAGGCCGATTTGACCAATAATTCAGTCTTTGGACCAGACCGCCAATTCATACCCGTCCGCATCCTTGAAGTGAAAGCGCCGCCCGCCCGGAAAAGCAAAGATCTCGCGGCTGATGGTTCCGCCGGCGGCCAGCACGCTGCCCCGCGCGGCTTCGAGTTGGTTGGCGTAAAGGATGACCAGTGGGCCGCCGGCAGGTGAGGGCGGTGCTGTTGTGGTCAAGCCGCCTTTCATCGCGCCGTCTGAAAACTCGGCGTACTCCGGGCCGTAGTCGGTGAAGGTCCAGCCGAAGGCCTGGCCGTAGAAGGCCTTGGCTTTGTTGATGTTGCGGACGTTCAGCTCGATGTAGTTGATGCGGCAGTTTTCGGGTGGTGTGCTCATGACAATCCTTGGTGAAGGGCTATGCCTGCATGCTGCTCACAAGTCTTCGGCCGGCCAGTCGGTGAAGGGGAAGGGCAGGGTCTCGGTGGCGAAGGAGACGAAGCCCGCGATCTGCGCCAGGTAGCGGCCCACGCTGCGGCCGAAGCCTTGCAGGCGCGGGTTGGGCTGGTCGGTGAAGAGGGCAAAGCCCAGCTGCAGCAGGGCGACGGCCACCAGCACCCAGGCAGCCAGCTGGAAGGCTGCGCACATCAGCAACATGAGCAGCGCGCGCACCCAGAGCTTGCGGGGTGGTGGAAGGGTGGCAAGAGCGTTGTCAGTCATGGTGGTTCCTTCAGTGGGGGTGGTTATGCTGCGCCGGGCTTGGGCTGACGGGCTTGAGGTGCATCAAGCAACTGTAGCGCGCTGCCGCATGGGGTGGAAGTGGCCTGGCAGTCGGGTCCGGTCGATGGCCTGCAGTGGGGGAAACCAGCTGTTCCTCCTTTTTCCGAGGCATCAGAATAGCGCCCATGTTTGATTCCGCCATGGCCTTCCTGCAGTCGCTGCAGGGCTTTCCCGCTTATGCGCTGCTGTTCGCGCTGCTGTTCAGCTGCGGCATAGGCGCACCCATCAACGAAGACATCCTGCTGCTGGCGGCGGCGGCGCTCACGCTCAAGGGGGTGATGGAGCCGGTGCCGCTGATGGTGGTGGCGTGGTTCGGGCTGGTGGCGGGCGATGCGCTGGTGTTTCACTGGGGCCACCGCTTCGGGGCGCGGCTGCTGCGGCACCGCTACTTTGCGCGCGTGGTACCCGAGGCGCGGCTGGCCGCCATGCAGGACACCATGCGCCGCTACGGGCCGGCCTACATCTTTGTGGTGCGTTTCATGCCGGGCGTGCGCACGCCGCTGTTTTTTGCGGCGGGTTCGCTCAAGATGCCGTACCGCCACCTCTTTGTGTACGACGGCGCGGCGGCGCTGGTGGAGCTGCCCCTGTTGGTGTACGGCGTGCGTTATGTGGGCGGGCGCTGGCAGGAGATTCTGGCGCTGATGCAGCGCTTTCAGGGCGTGTTGCTGCCGGTGTTCATCTTGCTGGTGATCGGCGTCTGGCTGCTGACGCGGCGTCGTGCCAAAGTCAAGATTGACGGCAAAGAGGCGGGGCAGCCATGAGCGGCGAGGGTAAGCAGACATGGATCCCCCCGGATCGGAGTCCGGGGCAGGCTCCTCAAGTCCGGGATGACAGAGACAGCGCGGGCAGAGGCAAGCTGCCTGAACAGGGCCGCCCCCAGGCCGAGGTGCTGGCCGAGCTCAAGGGCTACGGCGCGCAGGACCCCGACTACAAGGGCAACCGGCTGTGGAGCCTGGTGTATTACCTGGGCGAAGAACACAACGCCTTCATGGGCGAGGCTTACCAGGCCTTTTCGTCGGCCAACGGGCTCAACCCCACGGCATTCAAAAGCCTCAAGCGTTTCGAGACCGAAATCATCGCGGCCGTGGCCGAGCTGTTCCACGGCACGCCGGAGGTGTGCGGCGTGGTCACCTCCGGCGGCACCGAAAGCTGCCTGCTGGCCGTCAAGACCTACCGCGACATGGCACGCAGCCAGCGCGGCGTGACGCGGCCCGAGATGGTGCTGCCCGTCACGGCGCATGTGGCCTGGTTCAAGGCGGCGGAATACTTCAATGTGAAGGTGCGCCTGCTGCCGCTGGACGACCAATTGCACGCCGACGTGCGCAAGCTGCCCGGCCTGCTGAACCGCCGCACGGTGATGATTCTTGGCTCGGCGCCCGAGTACCCGCACGGCAGCATCGACCCGATAGCGGCCATGGGCGCCATCGCACTCAAGCGCGGCATTCCCCTGCATGTGGACGCCTGTGTGGGCGGCTTCATCCTGCCGTTCATGGCCATGAACGGGCGCACGCTGCCGCTGTGGGACTACCGGGTGCCCGGCGTCACCTCGATCTCGGCCGACATTCACAAATACGGCTTTGCGGCCAAGGGCGCCTCCACCATCACCTACCGCAACCTGGACTACCTGCGCCACCAGATGTTTGTGTATGAAGACTGGCCCGGCGGCGTGTTTGCCTCGCCGGCGCTGCTGGGCACGCGGCCGGGCGGCGCCTATGCGGCGGCCTGGGCGGCCATGCAGCACTTCGGCCAGTCGGGCTACCGCGCGCTGGCCGCGCAGACCCTGCAGGCCTTTGACACCATGCGTGAAGGCGTCGAAGCCATGCCCGAGCTGTATGTGATGGGCGAACCCAGCGGACCGCTGCTGGCGTATGGCTCGCGTGATGCGGCGGTCAACATCTTTGCGGTGGGCGACCAGATGGATGCGAAGGGCTGGACGGTCAACCGCCTGCAGAAACCCGACGGCCTGCACGCCATGATCACCGCCGGCCACCTGGCCGTGGTGGATGCTTATTTGCGCGACCTGAAGGACGCCGTGGCCACCGTCAGGGCCAACCCCGCGCTGGCGCAGGAGGGCAGCGCCGCCACCTACGGCATGATGAGCCACATTCCCCTGCGCGGCATGGTGCGCCAGAAGGTGCTCGACATGTTTGTGCAGATGTACAAGGCGGGCGGGCAGCAGATCGACCTGCACGCCGCGCCGCCGGTGGCGCCCGGGCTCAAGGGCAGGGTGGACGTGCTGATGGAGCGCATGGCGCGCTGGTATGTGGCGCGCCAGCAGCGCAAGACGCCGGGGCGCTGACGGCCCTCAGGCTTTTGTCTTGCGCGGGTTATTCGGGTTATTCGGGTTATGCGGGTTGTGCGGGTAAAAGGTTTCGCCGCGGGCCAGCATCTGCGCAAACTGGGCCACCCGCCGGGCGCGCGTTTCGGGCTTCTTCGCGGTCTGCAGGCGGAACAGCACGGCATAGCGGTTCTGCGCGCTCACGGTGGCAAAAAACTCCGCAGTGCCGGGCAGCGCATCCAGCGCCGCCTGCAGGTCGGCCGGGATCTCTGACCGGCTGGCAGGGTCGTAAGCCGCGTCCCAGCGCCCGTCGCGCCGCGCACGTTCAATTTCCGCCAGGCCCGCCGGCTGCATGTAGCCGGTCTGGATGTAGCCCAGCGCCTTGTCGCGGTTGACCTTGGACCAGATGCTGCGCGCGCCGCGCGGGCTCCAGCGCTGAATGAAGAAATGTTCGCTCTCGGCTTTTTTCTGGCTGTCGATCCAGCCGAAACACAGGGCGACTTCCAGTGCCTCGGTGTAGCTGACGGTGGCGGTCGGTGCGCCCTTTTTGGCGTGGCGTAACCACACCCCCTCCGTTTGGCCATGATGCGCGGCCAGCCATCGCGCCCACTTGGCTTGCAAGGCGAACTGCAGGATGGCTTCACTGTGGATGTCCCTGGGCATGTTCAGGCGGGGCTGCGGAGCCCGGTTTGGTGGATGCCCTGCATTGTGCTGCATGGCCCTGAACCGCCGTGACGCTCTGCGGGCAGCGCGGAAAGGATGTGCCTTTGCTATATAAAATGTAGCTGGTGGCGCCCGTGGATAAAGGGCTAGTGGCAAATTTGACTATAAGAATCTGCCACAAGACCCGATCACTCCGCAAAGGTCCGTGCTAAAGGATTTCGTTGAACACGTAGAACATGTTGTCCTTGAACTTGTGCCACAGCCCGCGCTGTTGCCATTGCTTGAGGTCTATCTCTTCGCAGCGCTGCACGTACTTTTCAAACACCGCGTCCAGTTGCTGCGTCAGGGCGGCGTCCTTGATGCCCAGGGTGAGCTCGTCGTTGGTGTCAAAAGAGCGGTCGTCGAAGTTGCTGGAGCCGATGGCGCTCCACACGCCGTCCACCGTCATGACCTTCTGGTGCAGCAGAGTGTGCGGGTACTCGAACAGGCGCACGCCGCACTTGAGCAGTTTTTCAAAGTTGCGGTGGCCGGCGTGTTGCACCATGGGGTTGTCCGAGCCGCTGGTGGACGGCATCATCACCCGCACATCCACGCCGCGCTTGACGGCGGCGCCGAACGCATCAATCGCCTCGGGTTCGGGGATGAAGTAGGGGTTCTGGATCCAGATGCGCTTTTGTGCCAGGCAGATCACGGTGTGGTGAAGAATCTTGACGGCGGGGGCCGAACCCTCCGGCTTGGCGTAGGCCGCGTGAATGGTCACGTTACCGGCGGGCGCCAGCTCGGGAAACACGTCCTTGCCCAAAAACAGCTCGCCGGTTTGCCCGCCCCAGTTTTCGCTGAAGGCGGCCTGCACGCTATGCACGATGGGGCCGTGCAGGTGCACGCTGAGGTCGGCATAGTGTTGGCCGTCTTCGGCGTTGCCCAGCCATGCGTCCACCACGCAGTGGCCGCCCACAAAGGCTTCGCGCCCGTCAATCACCGCCAGCTTGCGGTGGTCGCGCTCGTTCAATACGCCAATGTTGCGAAGCGCCTTTTCATGAAAGAACACCAGCTTGCAGCCGGCATCTTTCATCTGCCGGCGGGTTGCCTTGCCGACGCCTTTGGAGCCGGTGGCGTCCAGCAGCACGCGCACTTTCACGCCGGCCCTGGCCCGCTCGGACAGCGCGTCGGCCATGCGCTGGCCCAGCACGCCGTCTTTCCAGAGAAAGGTTTCAAAGTGCACGTTTTGCTGCGCGGCGCCTATGCGCTCGATCAGCACGTCGAAGAAGGCGCCGTTTTCAAGCAGCGCCACCGAGTTGCCGGCCACGGCCGAGCTCAGGGTCAGGCCCGCCAGTGAGGGAATCAGCTCGTCGATGGACTCGCAGGATTCGATCTTCAGTTTCGGGCTGTTGTGCCGCTTGATGGACCAGATGACCAGCCCCAGCAAGGCAGCCAGACCCAGAAAAACCGCCGCCGCGCCGTGCAGCGCGCTGCCAAGGAAAGATTCCATCCCGTCAGGCGGGTGTCGGCATCAAAAGCGTGGGCGGAGTGGGGGGGCAGTCATGCATTGCGGAGATCATGCATACGCTCGTCGTTGGTGGTGCTGCGCGTGCCCTTGAGATGCATTTCAACGTCTGTGGCCTGGTCGCCCACGACCTGAATCGCTTCGCGCAGCTGTTCGTCGGTCACGTTGAGCTTTTTGGCCCACTGCGCACAGTTGTCCAGGTTGTTCATGGTGATGCGTTCGGGTTCTACGCCGGGTTGGGTCATGACTAACTCCTGAGGGTTTGTGCCTTCAGCCTAGTGCCGGCAGGGCGGCAGGGGTGTAGGCCAGAGTCGCGGGTGCCTGACCGCTGCGGCCTTCGTGCGTGACCGGGCAAGGCGGCGTGTGGAAGGGTTACGCTATAAAAAACGTAGCTGCTTGCGCCCGTGGAATAAGGGCTGGAGCATGATTTGACTCAAAAGGCGGTCAGGCGGCAGATCGACTTGCATGCCGCACCACCTGTTGCACCCCTGCGCCCACCCGGCCCAGTGCGAACTTCAGGATGGCTTCATTCCTGGCGTGGGTGGACATGATTGGGCGGGCCTGGAAGTTCTTCTTCGATGAACTATCCTTTGGCCTGGCTGCTACGTAACGTTTCGCCGCGACGGAGTGCGTTACGAGTGACCAGAATATCAACCACCGGAGGCCCCCAGATGCTGATGCAGCGCTTCATGGAAAACTACAAAAAGGCGTGGGAAACCCGCGACGAATTTCTTCTCGCCTCGCTGTTCACCGAAGACGGCCAGTACCACAACACGCCGTTTGCGGTGCAGACCGGGCACACGCAGATCAAGCAGTACTGGCAGCGCGTCAAGCTGCAGACCGACATCGTGCTCACCTTCGACATCCTGCATGCCGAGGCGCTGGGCGGTATTGCGCACTGGCACACCACCTACCAGGTCACCTCGGAAGAAATGTTTGCGATGTGGGCTGCCTCCACCGGCACCAGCCAGCTCGCGCGCCAGCCGGGCGACCCCTTGCCGCGCCTGGCGCTGGACGGCGTGGCGGTCGCCGAGTTTGAAGCCGGCGGCCTGTGCCGCGACTTCAGGATCTGGTGGCATTCGGTGGTGGAAACATAGGTAACCCTGACTTGTCATCCCGGGCTGGACCCGGGATCCATGCCTGGTTGACCACAGTCCGGGGTACGCCGACATGGATTGCGGGTCAGGCCCGCAATGACAGACAGGGGGCGCAGCGCGTCGTTGTCATCTCGGACCCTGGCTTGTCATCCCGGGCACTGGCTTGTCATCCCGGGCTCGACCCGGGATCCATGCCTCGTTGACCGCAGTCCTGGTTATGCCTCCATGGATTGCGGGTCAGAGCCTGCTCCGGACTTGATCCGGGGCCCGCAATGACAGACAGGCTGCTAGGGTAGCGGACGACCCGGGCCCTGCGTGCCTTGCGCGCGCGCCGAAAGATAGGCATGGATATCCACGATATGGGTGGTCACGATGGGTTCGCCATCCCACGCGGGCATGGTGGGCTTGAAGTTCCTCCTGCGCTCCAGGATATCGTCGATCAGGGCTTCCCGCGCGGCGCCCTCGCTGCCGGCTTGCGCCGCAGGGAGATTCCAGTCGTAGCGCTTGAGTACGAGGCTCACGAACTGGCGTGAGCCCATATCCCGAACCCTGGGCAACAGGTCGGGCCCGTTCGCCGTTCCTGTCGCAGCGGCACCATGACAGCTTGCGCACTTGTTCTGGAAGACGCGCCACCCGATGGCGACCGAACCGGGCGGCCTGGAGAGCCGTGCGACCTCCTGGGCAGCCTGCGTGTTCTCCACTTCCACGGCGCATCCGGCGAGCAACAGGGCCGGCGCGAAGGCGGCGCCGTAGAGGAGGCTGCGGCGTTTCGCCGTCATCGCGTCCCATGCAGGTTTCAGTGCAAACATCGACATTCTTGCCATGATCATCACCTTTGCGCGTGTAGCGGCCGAGTAACAGCGTTGCGATTCCCGGGTACCGCACGGGCATGTGGCGTGTACCTTGTGGGATTGTGGCAGACAAACCAGCGGCTGCGCTGGCGTCTGCGGCTCCGGGTTTGCCATGCTTGAAATGGACAGAAATCTATATAAGATGTCGGTTATAAATACCCATGGAAGGCTCATGATCATGATGAATGCGTTAAAGAGTTTGGGAAACGTCTTTCAAAAGCTTTGGTACCGCGACCCGGGCGAAAAAAGTGTCTTCATCAACGACACGGCGGTGCGAATACGTGCCGGACTGATGCTGCTGATCCCGCTCTACATGGGCCTGACGCTTTATGACGTGTTGTTCTCATCACACTGGGTGGTCACGGGCAACGTCATCAAGGACACCTTCGACACCGATTTTGACGGGCGCATTCTCTACAACGTCGAAGCGGTCCGCCGTACCTTTGAATACTCGAAACAGACCTATGTGCTGTTTTATGCCCTGTTTGAAATGATCGCGGGCATGTTCGTATGGAGCTCGCGGCTGTCCCCCACGATTTTCATCGCCAGCCTGTTGGCCAAAGGCAGCCAGCCCGTCTGGAAGCCTTTGCTGCCCAAACGCTTTGCCTGGTCGATCGGTGCCACGATGATCGCGACCTGCCTGGTCTTCTTCAATCCGGATGTTTTTGCCGGCTGGGTCAATGGGCTGACCGGCCACGCCCTCCTGACCACGACGTCCAACTTCATGCCGCGCTGGATTCCGCTGGTGCTGGTCTGGGTCTGCCTGGGCTTCATGTGGATGGAAGCCGTCCTGGGCGTTTGCGTGGGTTGCAAGGTCCACGCGCTGCTGGTCCGGATGGGCGTTCTCAAGGATGAGTGCGAGGCTTGCAACAATCTCGTCTGGGATTGATGCGCCGGCTGGGCGCTGTCTGCTATTGAAAACAGAGCTGGCTGCGCACTGCGCAGAAGGGCTGCAGCCTGATTTGTCATCCTGAACCCTGGTTTGTCATCCCGGACGCCGATCCGGGATCCATGCTGCATTGACCAGCGTTTCGGTGATGCCCCCATGGACGGCGTACCAGGGCCTGCCCCGGACTTGATCCGGGGGCCGCCATGACGGCCGTCCGGTAGCTGGGCGCGAGGGTGCGCTTGACTTCGAGTGCACTCGAGCTTTTCCAATCAGGACCTCTTCAACTTTTTGCATGAAAAGGCCCCTGACATGACCACCGAATCCCAAACCAACAAGCAACTGATGCAGGCCATCTTTGCTGAACTCGCGCAGGGCAATGGCCGGCCATTTGTGGACGCCATGGCCGATGACTTCTGCTGGATCCTGCCGGGCCGGACGGCGTGGTCGCGGCGCTACGAGGGCAAGCAGGCGGTGCGGGACGAGCTGCTTCGCCCGCTGTTTGCGCAGTTTGCCGATACCTACACCAACCAGGCCACGCGTTTCATCGCCGAGGGCGACATGGTGGTGGTGGAGTGCTGCGGCCAGGTGAACACGAAAAAAGGCAAGCCCTACAACAACACCTACTGTTATGTCTGCCGCTTCGAAGGCGGCCAGCTCAGGGAACTGGTGGAGTACCTGGACACGCAACTGGTGGACGCCGCGCTGGACGCGCCGGCCTGAGGCGTCAACCGGCCCTGGCCTTCCTGTCTCCGGTTGCCGCGCGGGCCAGCCACTTGTCGTACAGCGCGATCTTGTGGTCCACCAGCGCCATGGCCTGGCTCAGTTCCTCGGCGCGCTGCTGCACCTTGAGGCGGTGCTGCAGCAGCATCTCGCGGCAGTCGGCCAGTGTGGCCTTGCCCTGGCGCACCAGGCGCGCATAGGCCTGCATGTCGCGTACGCTCATGCCCGAGGCGCGCAGGCGGCTCAGCAGGCCCAGCCACTCCACATGCGCCTGCGAGAACACGCGCCGCCCGCCCGCGTCGCGCGCGGCGCCGGGCATGAGGTGCTGGGCCTCGTACCAACGGATGGTGTACACGCTGCGTCCGCTCAAGCGCGCGAGTTCGCCGATGCGCAGCGTCGGAGTGTCCTGCAGGAGAAGGGGGGCGGAGGTGGTCATGCGGTCCATTCTGGCGCAGCAGCGCGGGAGCTTCAAGCCCTGCGCACCGGCTGCAGAGCATCGTCAAAACAGCAGCTGCCGACGCAGGTCCATCGCACTTTTGCAGGCCCGGCGTCACGGACCTTCTCCTCCTTTTGCAGGATGCGGCATGACCGCAAGCTCCCTACGATGCATGGAGCCATGGCGTGTCGCCTGGGAGGCTGCGCGGCCAAAGGCCAGGGGTGCTGTGTGCCCGTTCAAATTTTGAGGAGCTGCCATGCCCGGTTTAGGTAAGGACGTGAAGGTCGATTTTTCGAGTGTGAAGAAGAGTGCTGCCAACACGGTGACTTTCCTGGGAAAGAAGCTTCCCAAGATTCCGATGCGCAGGTTTGGTGTCATTTTTCTGGGCGAAAGGCACAATGACCCGCTGGACCAGGCCGTCACCTCTGCGGTACTGTTGAATCCACCTGTCATGAAAGCCGGTCTGACCCGAGTGATCTTTGAACGGGGTCTGGACAACGTTGCCGCTTATATCCCGAGTCCGGCTTTCGCCGACACCCGGGTTGAGCCCATGCATGTACTCAGCGCCAAAGCCCGAAGCAGCTATATCGCCGACATGATTCTGGATGCGTTCACCAACCATGGCCGTGATCTTGTTTACGTCGTCTGCGGCAGTGCACACGCCATGGAGATTTTCCACAGCCTGGACAAGAGATTTGGGCATGCGTTTACCTACATCTACAAGATGTCTTCGACGGAATGAGCACTGACCCCGGCGCGAGTATGCCGGTCTGGTCTGGGTCCGCTGGTGGTGGCGTACTATCAAAACAGGAGCTGCTTGCGCCCGTCCCAATTGGGCTGAGGGCCGATTTGGTGCCTTGATCTGCCACAGGCGGCGCACCCGGCGGCACGGCGCCCGTGTTGCTGGGAAAATGCTCTCTTTTGCCCGAACTCTTTCTGCCCATGCCACTGCCCGCACCCCAAGCCCGAACCCACCTGCACACACGCGCCGTCGTCTACCGCGGCTACCGGCGCGAGGACGGGCTGTGGGACATCGAAGCCGAAATGACCGATGTGCGTACCTATGAACATGTCCGCTCCGAGCGCGAGGTGCCGCCGGGCACACCCATCCACGGCATGGCCATACGCGTCACGGTGGACGACGGTCTGGTCATTCGCGACATCGCCAGCGCCAGTGACCACGCGCCGTTTGACGAATGCCAGCAGGGCATCGACCCGATGCAGCAGATGGTGGGCGCCACCATGGGGCCGGGCTGGCGCCAGGCCATCGAAAAGGCGCTGGGCGGCATTCGCGGCTGCACCCACCTGCGCGAGATGCTGTTCAACATGGCGACGGCGGCCTACCAGACGGTGCCGGTGTACCGCGGCCATCTGCGCGCGCAGGCCGGCCTCGCGGAGTCCGCCAACGCCGAGCCGCCTTACCACCTGGGCAAGTGCATCGCCTGGGATTTCGACGGCCAGGTGGTGCAGCGCCATTACCCGAAGTTTGCAGGCTGGCAGCCGCTCAAGCGCCAGCGCTGAGCCGGCGCCGCGCTGGCGATTTTGTTGCCGTGACCGGCTTGAGCGCTTTGACCAGCGCCTGGATCATTTGCGGGGCCACCGCTTCCTTGCGCCAGATCAGGTCAATGCCGTAGTGGTTGTCGCCCTTGGGAAGCGGATGCACGCTGAGGTGCTTGCGTTCCGGAAAGGTGGTGAGCACGCTGAGCGGTACCAGCGAAATACCCATACCCACCACCACGCAGCCGAGCATGGCGTGGTAGGACGAAATTTCAATCGTCTGGGTGGGTGCGCCACCTTTTTGCGCATACCATTTTTCAAGTCTCGTGCGATGGGGGCACCCCATTTCGAACGCCACCATGGCTGGCGGCAGGGGACCGTTTTTGCCACCCAAAGGCGCTTGTCCGGCGGCGGCAACGATGACCAGCTCTTCGCTGAAAACAGGCGTTCTTTCGAACGGGCCGTCGGGGAAGGGCCCGGTCACCAGAGCTGCGTCCAGCCGGCCTGCCAGCAACGCCGTTGCGAGCTGCTGCGGGTTGCCGGTTTTGAGGGTGAGCTTGACGTCGGGGTGGTCGCCAACAAACCGGCTCAGTGGGGCGGGCAGGCGAACGGCGGCCGTGCTTTCCATGGCACCCAGCACAAAGGGCCCGCGGGGCGCACCGTCACGTACGGCGTTGCGCGCCTCGTCGGCGAGCGCCAGCAGCCGGTCAGCGTAGGGCAGCAGCGTACGCCCGGCCGGGGAAAGGGTCAGTGTTTTCCCCTGGCGCACGAACAGTTCAACCTCCAGCTTTTCTTCAAGCTGGTGAATGCGCGTGGTGACGTTTGACTGCACGCGGTGCAGGCGTTCAGCTGCGCGCGTGATGCCACCGGCTTCAACCACCGTCCGGAATATCTGCAGATCGCTTAGATTCATGATCTCTTCTTGTGATGTTCTTCATCTTTATTATTCATTTTTATAGATGGAAAATCAAACCTAAGATTCCCGAAGTTCATTCATTCCGGCGCTGCCGGGGCGCCTTCATTCAAGGAGAAAACATGTCAAAAGGCTACTGGATTGTTCGGGTTTCCGTGACCAACCCTGAGGGGTATCCGGCTTATCTGCAGGCGGCCAAACCGGCTTTCGAAAAGTACGGCGCGCATTTTGTGGTGCGCGGTGGTCAGTACGAATGCATGGAAGGTACGGCGCGGGAGCGCAATGTGGTGGTGGAGTTTGCCGACCTGGCAACGGCGAACGCCTGCTACCAGAGCCCGGAGTACCAGGCCGCCAAGGCGGTCCGGCAGCGCCATGCCGAGGCTGATTTTGTGATCATCGAAGGCGCGTGACAGACTGAATTTGCCGTGTATTTGCTACAAAATATGTAGCGCATCACGCCCGAAAGGAAAGGGCCCATGCCTGATTCGGATCTGCAAACTTGCGGCCTGGCCTGCGCGACCCCCATACGCCGCTTTTGACCTCCTGTCGCCAGTGGAAACCGTCCTACGGACCGGTTCATGCGCAGCGCCTACACTGGCACCCGATGAAAAAACTCTTCGCCCGTTTCCAGCCCCTTGCCGCTGCCTTTGCCGCTGAAACCCTGCGCCGCGTGCGCAACCCCACCCGGCGCGGTGTCGCCCTCACGGTGGCGGCCATTCCCGCGCTGCTGCTGCTGTATGCGCTGCTGCTGATCCCCTTCACGCCCAGCATCAGCGACCTGAGCAAGGCCAAGGAAGAAAAACCCGCCCGGGTGATGTCGATCGACGGCAAGGAGCTGGCCGTGTTCAAGCGCGCCAACCGCGACTGGGTCAAGCTGGCCGACATGTCGCCCAACGTGCTGGCCGCGCTGATTGCCACCGAAGACCACCGCTTCTACGAGCACCACGGCATCGACCTCAAGCGCACGGCCTCGGCCGTGTTCCACACCTTCACCGGTGACCTGCAGGGCGGCTCCACCATCACGCAGCAGCTGGCCCGCAACATGTACCCCAAGGAGATCGGCCGCTCGGCCACGGTCACGCGCAAGATCAAGGAGGCCATCACCGCGCTGAAGATCGAGGCGGTCTACACCAAGGACGAGATCCTCGAGACCTACCTCAACACCGTGCCTTTCCTGTACAACGCCTACGGCATTGAAATGGCTGCGCGCACCTATTTCGACAAGTCGGCCGACAAGCTCGACGTGCTGGAAAGCGCCACGCTGATCGGCATGCTCAAGGGCACCAGTTATTACAACCCGGTGCTCAACCCCGAGCGCGCCACGCAGCGCCGCAACATCGTGCTGTCCCAGATGGTCAAACACGGCAAGCTGCCGGAGGCGAAGTTCCAGGCCCTGAAGAAAAGGCCGCTCAAGGTGGACTTCGAGCGGCAGACCGAGCCGCTGGGCCCCGCGCCGCACTTTTCCCAGTTTGTGCGCCGCTGGCTGATCGAATGGGCCGACCGCAACGACTACAACATCCATGCCGACGGGCTGGTGGTGCGCACCACCATCGATTCGCGGCTGCAGGCCCAGGCCAACCAGGCGCTGATCCGCCAGGCCGACAAGCTGCAGGGCGTGGCCAACGGCGAATGGGGGCCGCGTACCTGGGCCGCCAAAAAAGACATCGTGAAAGCCTTTGTGCGCGAAAGCGCCGAGTACAAGGCCGCCCGCGAGTCCGGCCAGACCGACGAAGAGGCCCTCAAGCAGCTGCAGGCCGACAAGGATTTCATGCTGGCGCTGCGCCAGGACAAGACGCGGCTGCAGGCCGGTTTTTTGGCCATGGACCCGCGCAACGGCCAGGTGCGCGCGTGGGTGGGCAGCCGCAACTTTGTGCAGGACCCATTCGACCACGTGCAGCAGGCGCGCCGCCAGCCGGGTTCGACCTTCAAGCCCTTTGTGTACGGCGCCGCGTTTGAAAACGGCGCCCGGCCGACCGACAGCTTCATGGACGGCGACGTGGAGATTCCGCTGGGCAACGGCAACGTCTGGCGGCCCCGCGACGGCACCCCGCCCAGCTACGCGCCCATGAGCCTGCGCAACGGCCTGGTGTATTCCAAGAACACCATCACCGCCCAGGTCATGCAGAGCGTGGGCCCGGCCAAGGTGGCCAGCCTGGCGCAGGCCATGGGGGTGCGGCAAAGCAAGCTCGACGTGGTGCCCTCACTGGCGCTGGGCACCAGCCCGGTGACCCTGAAGGAAATGGTGTCGGCCTACAGCACCATTGCCAACAGCGGCAGCTACATCGAGCCGCTCTTGATCACCAGCGTGGAAGACCGCAATGGCAAGGTGCTGCAAACCTTCCATACCGCGGTGCCCGAACAGGCCCTGTCCATTCCATCAGCACAGGTGCTGCTGGACGTGATGCGCGGCGTGATCGACAGCGGCACCGGTGCCGGCATCCGCTCGCGCTTCGGCATCCAGGCAGACGTGGCCGGCAAAACCGGCACCACGCAGGACAACACAGACGGCTGGTTTGTGCTGATGCATTCACAACTGGTGGCGGGCGCCTGGGTCGGCTTCAACGACAACCGCGTGACGCTCAGCGACTACTGGGGTCAGGGCGCCCACAGCGCGTTGCCCATCGTGGGCGATTTTTTCCAGCAGGCGCTGCGCAGCCGGGTGGTGGACACCAACGCGCGTTTCGATGCGCCGCGCGGCAGTGGCCGGTCCGAGCCGGTGATCGAGCCGGTGGTTGACCAGGTGCACGACTGGCTGCGCGGGCTGTTCCCGTCTCCGTCGCAGCCGGTCACGCCCCGGCAGCCGCCGGCCGAAGAGCAGGCCATGCCTAGCTACACCCCGCCGCCGCCGCAGGCCAACCCGCAACCGTCCTATAACCCGCCTGTTTACAGTCCGCCACCGGGCACCGCGCCACCCCCGCCGGGCGGCGACCCGCGCTGGGAGCCGATTCCCGGCGCCCGCCCGATGTCGGGTAGCGGCGGTGCGGCGCAGCCCGGCGTGGTGATCGGCCTGCCGCAGGGTGAACGCGCGCCGCAGTACACCCCCTTGCCGCCCGGCCAGGTTCGTTAGTGATGTTTCCGTAGTTCTCAAGACGCCACACCGTCAAGACGCCTCACCGTTCGGGCTGAGCCTGTCGAAGCCTGTCCTGAGCTTGACGAAGGGCCCTTCGATCCTTCGACAGGCTCAGGGCGAACGGAGAAGCGGATGTGGCGCTTGAATGAATAGCAGGGCGCCCGCGCCCCAAGCGCGCAGGCCGGGTCCTGCCTACAATGGGCCGGCGCCTGGCCCATGACGCTTGCAGCGCGTCAACCAACCCCTTCGCTTCGTGACCACCACTCCCGTTTCTGCCCCTGTTTCCGCCCCTTTGTCCGCGGCCACGCGCCGCTCCATCGTGCTGCTGTCGCTGGCCACCTTTGCCAGCATGGCCGCGCAGCGCATCTGCGACGCCATGCTGCCCGAGCTGTCGCGCGTGTTTGCCGTCAGCCTGGGGCAGGCGGCGCTGGTGGTGTCGGTGTTTGCGGTGACCTACGGCGTGGCGCAGCTTTTCTATGGCCCGCTGGGCGACCGCTTCGGCAAGTTCCGCATCGTCACCTTTGCCACGCTGGGTTGCTGCGTGGGCAGCGTCGCGGCCACGCTGGCCACCAGCCTGGACATGCTGGTATGGGCCCGCCTGCTGATGGCGCTGGGCGCGGCCGCGCTGATTCCGCTGACCATGGCCTGGGTCGGCGACACCGTGCCGTCCGACCAGCTGCAGGAAATGCTCACGCGCACCGGCCTGGGCAGCACGCTGGGCATTGTCGGCGGCCAGCTCGCCGGCGGCCTGCTGACGGACGCACTCGGCTGGCGCTGGGCTTTTGCCTTTCTGACGCTGCTGTTCGGCGTGGTGGGCTTGCTGCTGTGGGGCGACTGGCGCCGGCAGCAGGCGGCCCCGGCTGAAGAGCCGGCTGAACCGGCGGTGGCAGCCGCGGCGCCGCAGGGCGCGCGGCCCGGTTTTGTGAAACAGGCGCGGCTCATCATCACCGGCCCGTGGTCGCGTGTGGTGCTGCTGATGGCGCTGGTCGAAGGGGCGGCGGGTTTTGGCGTGCTGGCTATCTGGGCCTCGCACCTGCACCGCTCGCTGGGGCTGTCGCTGTCATTGGCTGGCACCATCGTGGCGCTGTTCGGCCTGGGCGGCGTGATGTACATGGCGGTGGGGCGTCACATGATTCGCCGCTTTGGCCAGCAAAAGCTGGTGCTGCTCGGCGGCATCCTGGTGGGGGTGTGCGCGCTGGTGCTGGCTTTCACGCCGCACTGGCTGCCCGCCGTGCCTGCCAGCCTGCTGGCCGGGTTTGGTTTTTTCATGTTCCACAACACCATGCAGGCCAACGCCACGCAGATGGCGCCGCACGCGCGCGGCACGGCGGTCTCGCTGTTCGCTTCCTTCCTGTTCCTGGGCCAGTCGATTGGTGTGGTGGTCGCCGCCGGCCTGATTGCGCAAATCGGCACCGGTGCGGTGGTGGCGCTGGGCGGCGCCGTCATGGCGGCCGAGGGTGTGTTCTTCGCCTGGGCGCTGCGCCGGCGCGACGCGCAGCGAAACAGCTGAAGAAGAAAAACTGGCACTCGGAACCCGCTGAAGGGCCGTACCGGACTTGATTCGTGGAGGCCCATTCGCCGGTTTCTTGCAACAAAATCAGCCTCCATCCCTTGATACACGGGCGCGATCAGCTATTTATTTGGTAGCGCCCCGGGCACCCGGCCGCTTGCCGCATACTTCAGCCACCATGGCTACCGCGCCCCGAAAGACCCCCCGAAAGAAAAGCCCGCCGGCCGTAGCGGGCGATGCGGCCGACGCCGCCCCGGCCAAGCCGCGCGCCAAAAAACCGCCGCGCACACCACGCAGCCACCACTACCACGTCTACGTGATCGAGCTGTCCGACGAGGTCTGGAACGTGGGGCGCTTTCGCCGCGCCAACCCCGACTACCAGCTCGGCAAACCGTTTGTGTACGTCGGCATGACCGGGCTGGACCCCGATGTGCGTTTTGACAAACACAAGGCCGGCATCCAGTCCAACGTGTATGTGCAGAAGTGGGGGGTGCGCCTGCTGCCCGGCCTGTACGCCATGTACAACCCCATGCCGTATGAGGGCGCGCGCGACATGGAGGTGGAGTTGGGGATTGCGCTGCGTGAGTTGGGGTATGGGGTTTGGCAGGCTTAGGGGCTGTTTTCAGATGACTGGATCGGCTTGAGTGTTGCCGCGCCATGAAGAAGAATGGGGCGGTCTAGTCTGATTGCAGGATGACGCCCTGTAAGCCGAGCTTCATACTTGGCGTCTGTTGTATTTGTGGTCCTCGCCTTATCTAAACGGGGGATGAAGCTACGAGTTGTGCTGCCCAAGCTGAAAGGAGAAAACTGTGAATGA
This sequence comes from Polaromonas sp. 39-63-25, assembly GCF_002278925.1. Lineage (GTDB taxonomy): Bacteria > Pseudomonadota > Gammaproteobacteria > Burkholderiales > Burkholderiaceae_C > Polaromonas. The sequence goes on along the minus strand of NZ_NCJH01000012.1, from coordinate 102,937 downwards.
AAAGTCGATGTCTTCTTTGCCTCAGGTCCCGGGTCCTGGCGGTTGGTCCCAGCATGATCACGAAGTGCGAATGGCATATGAAACCAATAAAGCAGCCAACGCCAGACTGACCATGAAATTGATAGCGACAGTGGTCTTGGTACTTCTGTTTGGCCTTGGCTGGATGTTCCGATGGGAGATCACGCCGATTGATGGGGGAGAGAGCATTGGCGCTGCCTATATGCAGAACCGGTGGACGGGCGACGTCTACTACGTCCGAATGGAAGAACAGTACGCTTTGGTAAAAGGGAAATAACCGCGCCCACGCGGCCCGTGGACTTTTCAGGAGACACCAATGAAAAAAATTCTTGCGATTGCCCTGTTGCTGGCCGCTGGCTTGGTGCTGGCCCACTCAGGCGGCACCGACAAAGACGGCTGCCACGTTGACCGTAAGACTGGGTATCGTCACTGCCACTGATTATTGACCGCGATACTGTGTACCACCCGCGCCGTTGCTGGACTATTTACCGCGCTCCAAATATTCGGCCTTCTGCCGGCGCTGAACTGGCAGACCGCGCCAGAGCGATTCACCGCTGGCACATACTTCGCCGATCTTGCCAGTAAGATTTTGAGGGGACGAGAATGGAATACAACCCTGCCGCACTAGTGCCGATGGTGACGCTCGCAGCCGCGTTTATGGCTGGCGCGATTGCTGCGCTTACTCTGATAGTCAACAAGGAAAACAAGATATCCGAATTTCGGCAAGCTTGGATTGATGGTTTACGGGAAGACCTAGCAAACTTCTTCTCGGCCAGCAGGACCTGTACTCGGGCTATTCAGGAAAGTAGGCTGGAGTTTAAGAATCCCATGCCCATCGACGAAGCAACAACGGCCAGACTGCGTCACCAAGTCGCTGAATGCTCCTATCGAATTAAACTTCGACTGAACGAAATCAAAAAGCCTCACATCAAGCTGGAGTCTCTCATGACAGAAAGCTCCACCTTTGTGAGCGAGTACTTTAGCGGCACTACAGACGACGTTGACAAGGTACTGTCCGGAATTGAGATCGCTGCTAAGCAAGCGCGCGAGGTATTAAAAGCGGAATGGGAGCGGGTTAAAAAAGGGGAATTTGCCTATCGTGCGGCAAGGTGGCTCGCACTTGCCCTTATCGTGATTGCAGCGCTATCGATTTGGATAATCGCATCGAGCAATCTCAAAGGCACTCCATCTGTTTCAATGAGCGAGCCTGTGGCTGGGCACACTCCTGCGGCAGCAGCTACTACGCCATCGCCACCACATTTGGCTCCGCCGCCTAGCGTTAGCCAGTCGAAATAACAACATTCCAGTTCTCAGAACTGACCGTTTCGGGGCGCCGGCACAGGCTCGAACGATGATCAGTTGGACTCCCTGTTTGTTGAATGACTCCAGGATCAGTAAATCTTTCGTCTGCACTGTCATCCCACATTGATGAATCGAACACCCTAAGGTCTCGCCCATGCGCTTCGAAGGCACCCTCAAAAGCTGGAACGACGACAAGGGTTTTGGCTTCATCAGCCCCAGCCAGGGCGGGCAGGACATCTTTGTCCACATTTCCGAATATCGGCGCGGTGGCCGGCCGGTGCTGAACGAGGCGTTGACCTTCGAGGTGGCGCTCAACCCTCAGGGAAAAAAGCGTGCGGTGAATGTGCAGGGTGTTGGTGCGCAGCAGGCCGCGTACCAGCCCGACCGCAGCCATCGCCCCGTGCGGGTCAGTCGTTCGGGCAACTCGCCCGGCAGCGGTCTGAAGTCGGTGGTGGGCCTGCTGCTGGTGGCGGCGCTGGGTTGGCAGGGGTATGCGTATTACCAGAAGGCGGCCCCGGCCGGTCGCGCCAGTGAAGCGGCTTCCCCTGCAAGCCAACCCTTGCTCGATCTGGCGCCTTCGCGCGCCGCGACGCCTTCCTATGTCTGTGACGGCCGGCAGCATTGCTCGCAGATGACCTCCTGCGCCGAAGCCACGTACTTCCTGAAAAACTGCCCCGGCACGAAGATGGACGGCGACCACGACGGCGTGCCCTGCGAGGACCAGCTTTGCAGATAGGGTCATCCGTCCGGTCTCAACTTGCTATCAAGCTGATAGCTGGTGGCGCCCGTCAGTATTGGGCTGGAGGCTAATCTGATCTTCAATGCTGGCGGTCGGGGTGGCGCATTGGGTCCGCTGTCCCACACGCGGCCTGCGGGCGTGCCTACACACGGGGCGCGCTCATGGCCTAAAGTGGCAGCTACGCCCGTTTTCGGGCATCTTCAGGGACAGGACCATGCAAACAACCGCCGGTGGCGAACAGAAGGCCACGTTGCTTGAACAACGGGCCGCACAGCGTTTTGGCGTGGCCTTGCGCCTGACCATCGAGGGCGACGAGGGCGCCACCCATGACCTGAGTGCGACCGGGCTGTACTTCCAGTCGGACCGCAGCTATGAAGTTGGCGCCAGCATGGAACTGGTGCTGGAGTTTCCCGGTGCGGGCCGGGTGCACCCGCTGACCTGCGAGGCGCAGGTGGTGCGCGTGACGCCTGCCGGCGACGGCTTCAACATTGCCGTGCGCCTGCTGACGCCGCTGTTTCCCGACCGGCCGTAGCCAGGCAGGCTCAAGCAGCTTGGGGCCGCTCAGGCCAGCCCGATGTTTTTCAGCGCGGGTTTCCAGCACTGCGTGGCTATTTTCTTGAAGCCCGAGCCCTTGGGGTGCAACTCGTTGGCCCAGTCGCCGGGGCCCAGCGTGCCGCGGCTGTCCACCACGTGCAGGTGGGCGGGGTCCATTTTCGTGATGTTGTCCAGCACCTTGTAGAACGCGTCCAGCAGGTGCACCACGCAGGCCTGGTGCAGCTCGGGCTTGACGCCGGCGGCTGTCAGCGCGGGTTGCAGCCAGCCGTCCTTGCCGAACACACCCTTGCCGTCCGGGATCGCGTAGTCGTAGGTGTGCATGACGATCAGGCAGTCCAGGGTGGTGCGGGTGTAGACCACACCGATCAGCTTGCGGTAGTAGGTGTCCATGCGCTCCAGAAACCCCGGCAGGCCCTGCGCCCCGCCGCGAAAGCAGCCGTTGGCCGTGGTTTCGCCCGAGCAGCTGTCCTTGAGCAGCGGCCGCATGTCGTTGAAGCCGGCGAAGTCGTTGCCGCCCCCGCTGAGGAAGACGGCCGAGAGCCCCGCGCCGTACAGCTTGAGCGCGCTGCGCACGCTGTCGGCGTATTTGCCGTCCACGTAGTCAAAGGCTTCGGCACCGTTCATGCCCTTGGCCAGGATGACGTGGCTTTTGGGCGCGACGATCTGGCCCAGGTAGTTGGTCAGGCTGCCCCCGAAGAAGGGGTACCAGAACCAGGAGTCGCCGATCGCCAGGATGGTCGGGTTGGCGCCGGCGGCCTTCATTTGCGTTTCGTCCCAGAAGTAGTTGCTCATGGTGTTTCCAGTCAATGAAGTGGATGGGGGGGAAATCGTCGCGCTGGCGCTGCGCGTTGTCGTCCTTCAAATGGAGGAGAAGGCGGCAGATGTCACACAGACAGCCCCGGCGCCCTCGGGAGCCCGGCGGCGGCGAGGCTGTCACCCCCGTTGCACGCAGGCCTCGCGGGGCGGCGATAAACTTGGCGCCATCAACTCAGGAGACTCTTCGATGCTTACCCTTTGCGGCTTTCCCGTTTCCAACTACTACAACAAGGTCAAACTCGCGTTGCTTGAAAAAGGTGTGCCTTTTGCCGAAGAGCACGCCGCCACGCACAGCAAGGACGAGGCGATTCTGGGCGCCTCGCCGCTGGGCAAGATTCCCTTCATCCGCACGGCGCAGGGCGGGCTTTGCGAAAGCCAGGCCATCCTGGACTACATCGAGACCGCCTACCCGCAGCCGCCGCTGCTGCCGGCCGATGCCTTTGCCGCCGCCAAGGTGCGCGAGCTCACGACCTTCATCGACTGGCACCTGGAAATCGTCGCGCGCCAGCTGTATGGTGCGGCCTTTTTCGGCGCCGAGCCGCTGAGCGAAGGCAACCTGGCCCGCATCCGCAAGCAACTGGAAGCCAACATTGCCGCCTTCAAAAAGCTGGCGAAGTTTTCGCCCTATGTGGCCGGCGACACCTTCACCCAGGCTGACTGCGCCGCCTTTGCCAGCCTGCCGCTGGTGGGCATGGCCAGCAAGATCGCGTTTGGCGAAGACCTGCTGCTGGCCGGCGGGGTGGACTACAAGAGTTACGTCAAGCTCATCGGCGAGCGGCCCTCGGCCCAGAAAGTCGTGGCCGACCGCAAGGCCGCGCAGACCAAGGCGTGAGTGGTCGCCGCTAAGCGATGATGGCGCTTGAACAGCTGATGGCGCAGGCCGTCTACATCACCTACCGCCTGGGCGGCTACGCGATGCTGAACCTGGTGGAAGACCCGGCCCTGCTCGCCATCCTCTTTTGCTGACTATCAAAAATGATAGCTGCTTGCGTCCGTGTCTATTGGGTTGGAGGCTGTTTTGGCATGTAATCCTTTGGCAGGTGGAATCCGGCCAGCGGCGTTAAGCTCGACGCCATGACGCCCGAGCAACTTCTTCACCACTACGACCATGCCGGTTTCTGGCCCGCCGCTTCGGGCCTGGACGTGCCCGAGGCCTACCAGCGCGCGCTGGCGGTGCGGCAGTTGCGCATCAACCGCGGTGAACAGCCGCGCGGCTACAAGGTGGGTTTTACCAACCGCAGCATCTGGCCGCGCTACCAGGTGTATGGACCGATCTGGGGCACGGTCTGGGACAGCACCTTGTCGTATTGCGAAGGGGAGGGCGAGGTGTCCCTGGCGGGCACCTGCCAGCCGCGGCTGGAACCGGAAGCGGTCTTCGGTATCGCCGCCACCCCGCCGGCGAATGCCTCACTCGACGAGTTGTTTGCCTGCATCGCGTGGGTCGCGCCCGGTTTCGAGATCGTGCAGTCGCACCAGCCCGGCTGGAAGTTCGTGGCGGCCGACACCGTGGCCGACGGGGCGCTGCACGCGCGCCTGCTGGTCGGTACGCGTGTGCCGGTGGCCGGGCTGGCCCGCGACGCGCAGGCGCTGGAGCAGGACCTGGCGGCGGCACGCATCACGCTGTCCTGCGGCGGCCGGCAGATGGACCAGGGCGTGGGCGCGAATGTGCTCGACGGCCCGCTGCATGCGCTGCAGCATTTCCTGACCGAGCTGCGCAGCTGCCCCGGTGCGCCCGAGCTGCAACCGGGCGACCTGGTGACCACCGGCACCTGGACGGACGCCTGGCCGGTGGCGCCGGGCGAGACCTGGACGGCGGCGTTTGATGCGCCGTTGGCCGGCCTGACCGTCAGGTTCCGCTGATGACGGGCGCCGTTCCCCGGCGTATCCTGCCGGTCATTGTGCTGTCGCAGTTTGCCGGCACCTCGCTGTGGTTTGCGGTCAATGCCGTCATGCCTGACCTGCAACGGGCCTGGGGCTTGCCGCCGGGCGCCGTGGGCATGTTGACCTCGGCCGTGCAACTCGGTTTTGTGGCGGGCACGCTGGTGTTTGCCTTGCTGATGCTGGCCGACCGCTTTGCGCCCTCGCGCGTGTTCCTGATCTGCTCGCTGCTCGGTGCGGCGCTCAATGCCGCCACGGTCTCGGTGCAGGGTGACTTCACCTTGCTGCTGGCGCTGCGTTTTGGCGTGGGGTTTCTGCTGGCCGGCATTTACCCGGTGGGCATGAAAATCGCGGCGAGCTGGTACCGCGAACGCCTGGGCGCGGTGATGGGGGTGCTGATAGGCGCGCTGGTGCTGGGCACGGCCTTGCCCCACGGCCTGCGCGCGCTGGCCGGTGATGCGGGCCTGCCGGCGTTTGCCGGGGGCGGCTCGCCCTGGCAGGCGGTGGTGCTGGGTGTGTCGCTGCTGGCGGCGCTGGGCGGCGTGGCAACGGCCTGGCTGGTGCCCGAGAGCCCGCATCTGGTGCGCGGTGCGCGCATCACGCCACGGGCGCTGGGCCTGATCTGGACCGACCGGCGCCTGCGCGCGTCGGTGTTCGGCTACTTCGGCCACATGTGGGAGCTCTATGCTTTTTTTGTGCTGGTGCCGCTGATTGTGGCGACCCGGCTGGCGGGCACGTCTGTGAGTGTTGCGGCCTTCTGGATCATTGCCGTAGGCAGCGCCGGCTGTGTGGGTGGCGGCCTGCTGGTGCGGCGTTTCGGCAGCGCACGCGTGGCGCAGTTGCAGCTGGCCATCAGCGGCGCCTGCTGCGTGGCGGCACCGGTGATGCTGGCCGCGCCGCTGCCGTGGTTCATGGCCTGGATGCTGCTCTGGGGGGTGACGGTGTCGGGCGACTCGCCGCAGTTCTCCACCCTGACCGCGCAGAACGCGCCGCCTGCGGTGGCCGGCAGCGTGCTGACGTTTGCCAATTGCATCGGCTTTGCGATCTCGGTGCTCAGCATCGAACTGTTCGTGGGGGCCACGCAGGCCTGGCCCTTGCCGGTGGTGTTGCCCTGGCTCGCACTGGGGCCGGCCCTGGGCCTGCTGATGTTCAGGCCGCTGCTGCGCGGGCGCCGCTAGGACAGCACCGCATCGGAGTTGACAACCACCGGCCGGGCCTTGTCTACAGGTCGTAGTGAGTCCACTACACCCTGAAAAGTCGCTTGTTCTTGTACTTTTCCGTGGCACGTAGTTTGCATGCCAACCCTTGGCGCAATCATCCCGTTTGCGCAGCAGGTGCTGTCTCATCAGCTTCTCTACTCCAAGGAATATCGCATGACCTCCACAAGACGTTCACTGCTCAGCAAAGCCTCCGTCGCCGCCGCTGCCGGAACCGCGCTCGGCTTTCCCATGATCGCCCGCGCCCAGCAGAATTTCAGCTGGAAAATGACCAGCGCCTACCCCAAGGGCTCGCCCTTCTACATGGATGGCCCGGGCAGCGCGACCGACCTGGCCAAACGTATCGCCGACATGTCCGGCGGCCGACTGAAGATCCAGGTCTTCGGCGCTGGTGAACTTATTCCGGCCTTCGAGGGTTTTGATGCCGTGCGTGCCGGCACGGTGGAGATGAACCACGCCAACAGCTATTTCTGGACCGGCAAGACCTTTGCCGCCCAGTACTTCACCGCCGTGCCCTTCGGCCTGAACTTCCAGGGCATGAACGGCTGGCTGTATGACGGCGGCGGCATCGACCTGTGGAATGAGGTCTACGCACCCTTCGGCATGGTGGCCATGCCCTGCGGCAACACCGGCGTGCAGATGACGGGCTGGTTCAAGAAGGAGATCAAGAGCGTGGCCGACCTCAAGGGCCTGAAGATGCGCATCCCCGGCCTGGCCGGCAAGGTCTACGCCAACCTGGGCGTGGACGTGAAGGTGCTGCCCGGCGGCGAGATCTTCCCCGCCCTGGAGCGCGGCGTGATCGACGCGGCCGAGTTCGTCGGCCCCTACCAGGACCGCCGCCTGGGCCTGCAGAAGGCGGCCAAGTACTACTACACCACCGGCTGGCACGAGTCGGCCACCGTGTCCGAGCTGCTGATCAACACGGCCGCCTGGGACAAGCTGCCCAAGGACCTGCAGGCCATCGTGAGCAACGCCGCGGCCGCCTGCAACGTCATCAGTGAAGGCTGGTGCCAGAAGGCCAACGCCGAGGCCATGGAAGACCTGGTCAAGAACCAGAAGGTCATTGCCAAGCCGCTGCCGGATTCGGTGATCGCGGCATTGCGCGCCGAGACCGCGAAGGTGCTGGCCGAGGCCGTGGCCAAGGACCCGCTGGTCAAGAAGGTGCACGACTCCTACATGGGCTTCAAGGCCAAGTACGACCGCTGGGTCGAGGTCAGCGAAGAGCAGTACCACACCAAGGTGCGAGGTTAAGCGAGGGCTCACGCCACCCCGTTTGCGCTGAGCCCGGCTAAGCGCATGGCCAACAATAAAAGGGACTTCGGCAAGCTCCGCCCGAACGGGCAGGGGTTTGCTGAGGTCCTTGAGAAAGGTATTGCATGTCAAACAAAGCGATCACCTCCGTGATGGAGAAGATTGAATCGCTGATCGATGTCATTGGGCGGGCCACCCTCTGGGTGGCCCTTGCCATGATCGGACTGGTTGCGGTCAATGTCCTGCTGCGCTACGCCTTCAGCTTCGGCTCGGTCTGGGCCCAGGAACTGGAGTGGCACCTGCTGGCTGCGCTCATCCTGCTGGGCATGTGTTACGCCCTGCAGCGGGGCGACAACGTGCGGGTGGACCTGTTCTACGCGCAATACACGGCGCGCAAGAAGTTCATCGTTGACGTGATCTCACTGCTGCTTCTGCTGGCGGTGGCGCTGATCTTCATCAAGGTGTCGATCGCCTACGTGGGCCAGGCCTACGCCATCCAGGAGAGCTCGCCCGATCCGGGCGGCATTCCGCTGCGCTGGATCGTCAAGTCGCTGATCCCGATCGGTTATGGCCTGGTGGCCCTGCAGACGGTGGCGGCGCTGATCCGTCTCTTCCACGAGCGTGCGCAAGCAAAGGAGGGCGGCCATGTTTGAACCGCAGACCTATGCCATCCTGATGCTGGTGGGCTTCTTTGCCCTGCTGATGCTGGGCGTGCCGGTGGCCACGACACTGGCCACCGTGGGTTTCATTTTCGGCTACCTGGGCTTCGGCGACGGCCTGTTCAGCCTGCTGCCGGCGCGTTTCTACGGCATCGTCGCCGGCTACCAGTGGATGGCCATTCCGCTCTTTGTCTTCATGGGTGTGATGCTGGAGAAATCGCGCCTGGCCGACGACCTGCTCGACGTCATGGGCCACATCGCAGGCGGCGTGCGCGGCGGCATGGGCGTGGGCATCATCCTGTTCGGCGTGCTCATGGGCGCGACCACCGGCATCGTGGGCGCCACCGTCATCACCCTGGGCCTGCTGACGCTGCCCACGCTGATCAAGCGCGGTTACAACAAGAGCATTGCCTGCGGCGCGATCTGCGCCTCGGGCACGCTGGGGCAGATCATTCCGCCCAGCCTGATCCTGATCCTGCTGTCGGACATCATGCAGCTCTCGGTGGGCACGCTGTTCGCGGCCGCGGTGGGCCCCGGCCTGCTGCTGTCGGCGGTCTACATCATCTTCCTGCTGGTGCTGGGCTGGCTCAAGCCGGACCTGATGCCGCCGATCCCGCAGGCCGAGCGCGACGGCGTCTCGCGCCGCCAGCTCTGGATCCGCTTCTGGAAAGTCGTGGTGCCGCCCATCATGCTGGTGGTGGCGGTGCTGGGCTCCATCGTCGGTGGCATCGCCGCGCCGACCGAGGCAGCTTCCATGGGGGCGGTGGGCGCCGTGCTGATCACCCTCTTCTCGGGCCGTTTCACACTGAAGGTCCTGAAGGAGGCGGCGCTGGAGACCAGCAAGATCACCGCCATCATGATGCTGATCCTGATGACGGCGCAGGTGTTTGCGCTGGCCTTCCGCGGCCTGCATGGTGAAGACCTGATCACCAGGATGTTCGACCTGCTGCCCGGCGGCGTGAACAGCGACATCTGGTTCATGATGGTCCTGATCTTCGTGCTCGGCTTCTTCATCGAGTGGATCGAGATCAGCTACATCGCCGTGCCCCTGTTCCTGCCGGTGCTGCTGGCCCAGGGCGTGGACCCGGTCTGGCTGGCCATGCTGATCACGGTGAACCTGCAGTCGTCCTTCCTGACGCCGCCTTTCGGCTGGGCCCTGTTCTACCTCAAGGGGGTGGCGCCGCCCGAGGTGACGATCAAGGACATCTACAAGGGCGTGATTCCCTTCATCACCATGCAGTTCCTGGCGCTGCTGCTGCTGTTCTTCTATCCGCAGATCGCGCTGTGGCTGCCCAAGGCCATCGGCTGGTAGGTGGCCGCAGCCGCAAGCCGCCTAGCGCGCGATCAGCACCGGCACCGGCGACTCGGCCGCCACCTTGGAGGCCACGCTGCCCAGCATGAGGCGGGCGATGCCGGTGCGGCCGTGGGAGCCCATGACGACGAGGTCCGCGCCTTCGTCCTTGACCGTCTGGACAATGCCGCTGGCGGCCGACACATTCTCGGCCATCCGCGCTTCGAGCTGGATCCCCGCGCCCGGCGCACCGCACAGCGCCGCGACCTTGGCATGGGCCTGCGCAGCGTGTTGCTGGGCCGCAGCCATGTAGGCCTGAACGCCCAGCGGGTTGGTCTCGCCGATGCTCAGGTAAGGGTAGGGGTCCACGACATACAGGGCGGTGAGTTTGGCGCCGTGTGTGCGCGCCAGATTGACAGCGAGTTGGGCCGCGTGGGCCGATGCCTCGGAACCGTCGGTCGCCAGAAGAATGTTCTTGAACATGGGGGCCTTGTCTGATGAAGATGAACAGGCCCTTATCTTGCGGAGGTGGGCGGCCGCTTTATTGATGTGCATCAAGCCGGACGCACAGACGCCCCCCTATATTGGCGGCATGACAACCCATTCTGCCGCGCACGACCCGGGCCATTCCAGCGAGCCACTGACCGGTTTTTCCCAGTGCCATCTGGGCATTCTGTCGAAGCTTCAGGCCTTCGAGGAGTTGCCTGCGCTCCAGGCGGCTGCGGCGCAGGCGCGAACCATCGCCACCGACACGCTGGCCCTGTTCCACCACGCGGTGTACGAGCACCATGCAGACGAGGAGCGTGAGCTGTTTCCCGCCGTGTTGCGCAGCGCCGGCCGGGGCCGGGAAGCCGGGGAGGTCCAGGCCATGGTGCAACGTTTGACTGCGGAGCACCGCCAGATTGAGGCGATGTGGAAAAAGCTGGAGCCTGTTGTCAAGGCCGTGGTCAAGTCCCAGTCTGTCGACCTGGATCTGGATGCCGTGGAGGAACTGGTTCACGCCTATTCCTCGCATGCGCGTTTCGAGGAGGAATATTTCCTGCCGCTGGCCGAAACCATTCTGGGCCGCGACGGCAACCACATGGAGGCGCTGGGCCTGTCTCTTCACTTGCGGCACACCCCGCAGCCTGTCGGGCACATCTGAGCATGCGCCGGTAAGCCGGGAGCCTGCCCGCATCGCTGTACGATAGCCGGTGGCGCTCGGGGCGATGGGCTCTGAGGCCGTTTTCCTCACATCGGTGAATTCCATGAAAAGTCATTCAAGCCCCGGCGGACTCGTTTATTCGACCGACGCGGGGCGCATGTGCCCGGCTTGCCGCAAGGCGCTGGCCCAGTGCGTGTGCCGCCAGACGCGGCCCTTGCCCCCGTCCGACGGCATTGTCCGGGTGTCGCGCGAGACCAAGGGCCGCGGGGGCAAAAGCGTGACCCTGGTCAAGGGGCTGGCCTTGCAGGACGCGGCGCTCGTTCTCGTCGGCAAGCAGCTCAAGACGGCCTGCGGTTCCGGCGGCACGGTCAAGGACGGCGTGATCGAAGTGCAGGGTGACCATGCCGCGCTGGTGGTGGACTGGCTCACCAAACAGGGCTGGACCGTCAAGCGCGCGGGCGCATGAAGCCTGAAGACCTGCAACTGCTGGTGACGCGCGAGATGCCGTTTGGCAAATACAAGGGGCGGCTGATTGCCGACCTGCCGGGCAATTACCTCGCGTGGTTTGCCCGCGAAGGTTTTCCCAGGAATGAAATCGGTCGGCTGCTGGCGCTGATGCTGGAAATCGATCACAACGGGCTGGGCGGCCTGCTGGAACCCTTGCGCAAGCGCTGACCCGGGGGGCTTGTTTCCTGGCAGCGCCAGGCATACGATGGCCAGGCCGTTGCGCAAAGGGCGCACCGCGGCAGTCTGGACGCAGCCGGGAGGCCTTATGCCGCAATTGATTGCATCGGTCGAGGGTGTCGAAATCAAGCATGTCTACCTGCACAAGGACCGGACCACGCTGGGCCGGCGGCCGCACAACGACATTGTGTTCAACAACCTGGTGGTCAGCGGCGAGCACTGCGTATTTGAACTGGAGGGCCTGGCCGATGTGTATGTCGAAGATCTGGGCAGCACCAACGGCACCTATATCAACGGCAAGATGATCAAGTCACGGCAATTGCTGCATGACAACGACATCATCGCCATCGGAAACTTCAGGATCCAGTACCTCTCGGCTTCGGAGGATTCCGGCTACCACGAGACCGCGGCGATGAAGCTCGATGGCCATGCCGCGCCGGGGGGGAGCGGCGCGCTGCACGCCAGCTTCAAGGTGCTCTCGGGCTCTTCGGCCGGACTGGAGATGCCTGTGGTCAAGGCGGTGACCACTTTCGGCAAGCCCGATGTCAGCGTCGTGGCCGTCTCCCACCGGCGCTACGGCTACTACGTGGCCCACATGGCGGGTGAGGTCCCGCCGACGCTCAATGGCCAGCCGATAGGGGCCGATGCGGTGCCGCTGGCCCACAACGACGTGCTGGAACTGGCGGGAACCAGCATGCAGTTTTTGCTCAAGGACAGTTAGCGTCCTGTCTTGGGCGGCATTCTGGGGTGGCATTTCATACTTTTCAGCAATTAATAAAAAAGACTGACAGGGTTTTGAAGACCTTTTTTTATGTAATTTCATACCCAGATCCTTCAGTAATACCAAGAAGAATCAAGAAGAAGAACAACAGGCTACGCACAGAGCTTGTTTGGAAGGCGCCGCCGCAGCGCCTGTTTCAGGCCCTTTCACGGTCAATCAGCACCGAAGCTGCGTTCCGCGTGAACGCTAAATTATCTATCGAGAGACAAATTTTCTATCGAGGCCGAGGCCTAACCTATAGACTATGAGCGTTCACACACTAATCAGGGAAGGCCGCAAGCGGCTGGGCATGAGCGAGCAGCAGTTTGCTGACGCTGCAGGTGTCAGCCGCGGGGCCGTACAACAATGGGAAAGACCAGGCGGCACCGCGCCAAAACGTTCCAACCAGCGCAGGGTGGCAGAGCTGCTTGGCGTTTCCGTGGCCGAGTTGATGTCTGGCGGTTCCAACGTCAGCCCGGGCTTTGACGTGAGGGCTGAAGTGCCTCTGATCTCCGAAGTACAGGCCGGAAATTACACGGTCATTGACAACTTCAGTCCCAAGGACGGGCTGGAAATGGTGCCGGTGACCGTTGCCATCAAGCGGCACACCTTTGCGTTGCGTGTTCAGGGGGACAGCATGGTTGGCGACAGCCTCGACTCCTTCCCCGAAGGCTCCCTGCTGATTGTGGAGCCCGAAATGCAGGCCGTGCCGGGCGACTATGTGATCGCTCTCAACGGCAAGAACCAGACGACCTTCAAGCAGCTCATCAAGGACGGTGGCGAGCTGTTCCTCAAGCCGCTCAATGTGCGCTACCCCATCCGTCCCCTGGGCACTGCCGAGATCATCGGCGTCGTGCGCGAATTCACCAAAAAATTCCGCTAGCCCCGGCGACTGGCGCAATCCGCTGACTACCACCGGCCCGGGTTCCACCAGGGTCCGTTTGGACGGGATTGGCGTGTTTTGGATAAAAATAAATTGTTTTAGATAGAAAAGTTATCTTTCTCCCGGGATTTGGTTAGACTCCCCGAAAGAGGGCGTGGGCGCGTGTTCAATGATTTGACGGAACCCCTGGGTTTATGCGCTTTGCTGCTGCCGTCTGCGGCCGGCGCCAGCATCCTGCTTCACAAAATGCATCTGCGTCGCGGCGCCCTCCAGCATGAGTGCCCCGAGCCAGTGGCCCATCACGACGCGCGGGCAGGTCGCTCCTGATGGACACGAAATGCGGCATCCCCTGAGTGATGCTCAGCTGTGGCCGGCAGCACTTGCGAAAGCGCTGCGCGCGGTGCTTCGGCGCTTCATTTGGTAACTGTTCCGGACGCCGTGTTTTGACCGGCGGGGTGTTTGTGATTTATGCTGGCTGCCAGGCGCAGGGTTGCGTCCGGCAGCGTGCCCACACAAGAAGGAGATACCGTGAACCTATCCACATGGCTGATGACCGCGCTGGGCCTTTTGCTGGGCGTCGGTCTGGGGATTCTGGCGCATTGGAGCTGGTCACGCCGCCGCGTCGAGCGCAAGCTGCGGTTGCCGGCGCGCTGGCTGCTCAATGCCCGCGGCCTGATGACCAGCGAGGAGCAGGAGGTGTGGAAGTGGCTGCGTACGGCTTTTGCGGACCATGCGGTGATGATCAAGGTGCCGGTCATGCGCTTCACGATTCCGAGTACCAAAAACCGGCCCGAAAACAAGGACCAGCACTGGCACGAGTTGCTGGAGGGTGTTTACTGCAGCTTCACTGTCTGCACGCTGGACGGCAAGGTGGTCGGCTGCGTCGATGTGCCAGGCAAACGGGGCCTGACCAGGGCGCAAAAGGACATGAAGGAAAGCCTGTTGCTGGAATGCGGCATCGGCTACACCACGGTGCGCAGCAGCAGTCTGCCTGCGGGCGGTGCCATGCGGGCGGCGTTTTTGGGCGAGGTTCCGATGTCGGAGGCCGAAGCCGAGGAGACCCGTGGCGGCGACAGCAGCTTTCATGCGGCGCTTGACGAGTTCACCAGTGAAAAGGTGCGCGCCGCCAAGGCCGCCGCCCTCAAGGAGCTCAAGGACAAACAGGCTGCCGACACCGACCCCCGGGAAAAGAGCCGCCCTGTCGGCTTCAACCCGGATGGCACCGGGTCCTTCACGACCAGTGACAAGCCGGGTCGTTTCGCGACCGCATGGGAAGACTCGTTCACCATGCCAGCCGACGGCCCGCGCGCCAGGTAATCCGTTGGCAGGGGCTACCCCCCAGAGCCTGTCCAGGCGGCCATGGCCGCCTTTTTTTTCGGCCGCTGAAAGACCCGTCCTACAGACAGTCGCGTGCGTGGCGCTGTCCGGCGGGCGTGATCTCCCTCAGGTCGGGTGCGTCCGTCTTCCTAGACTGGGGCATCTTTCACCGTTCAGGAGAACAACATGATCAAAACCAACCCCACATTTCGCGCGCGCAACGCATGGGCCGGCTTGGGGCTGTCCCTGCTGATGGGGGCTGCGCTGGCGCAGGCGCCCATCACGGCGACCGGCACCACGGGCATTGACGCCTCGGGCAATACGCAGAAGGAGCGCGCCGCCTGTATGGAGGGCCGGTCCCAGCAGGACCAGGCCACCTGTCTCAGGGAAGTGAACAATGCCGCTGCCGAAAAACGCAGCGGCAAGCTCGACAACAGCGGCGCCCAGTTCGAAGCCAACGCCCGCCTGCGCTGCGAAGCGCTCACGGGTGAAGACCGCGCGGCTTGCCAAGCCCGTGTGATCGGCTATGGCAACGCCAGCGGCAGTGTCGCCGGCGGCGGGGTGATTCGCGAAGTCGAAACCGTGGTCGTGCCGGCTGGCGCCACATCGGTTCGCATCGAGCCGCAGACCAGTGCGCCGGTGCTGCTGGTCCCGGTCCCGGTCCCCGTCCCGCAGAAATAAGTCCGGCAGAATTGCCTCCGACATGCCCCCAATGAAAGCAGGCACCCTTGACTGACAAGCCCAGACATTTCTCCATGCTGCGGGAGTTCCACCTCGCTGACTTCCTCACGCTGTGTAATGCGGCCTGCGGCGTTGCGGGTGTTTTCCTGGCCATGCTGTATGCGGTCGAGGGGGCCAAGGCCTGGTTTTATACGGCGGCGGCCATGGCGCCCGCCGCATTTATTTTTGACGTGCTCGACGGACGCGTGGCGCGCTGGCGCAGCCAGCATTCGGCGTTGGGGCGGGAGCTCGATTCGCTGGCGGACATCATTTCCTTTGGGGTGGCGCCGGCCGCACTGGCGTTTGCGGCGGGCCTGCGTGGCGGCTGGGACTGGATTGCGCTGATCTATTTCGTCTGCTGCGGCGTGAGCCGGCTGGCACGGTACAACGTCACGGCCGAAACGCTGTCGGCGGGAGCCGCCAAGGTGGCCTATTTCGAGGGCACACCGATTCCGACCAGCGTGCTGCTGACCGCCTTGCTGGCCGTGGCGGCCTGGCAGGACCGCCTGGGTGACCAGATCTACGGCGGTGTCTGGATGGCTGGCCCCTGGGCGTTGCATCCCTTGTCGCTGCTGTTTGTGTTGTCCGGCACCCTGATGCTGAGCAAGACGCTGCGTATTCCCAAGCTCTAGTCCCAGGTTTTCACCGCCCGGTGGTACTGTCTATGCAGACAAATCCGCCTCCAGCCCCTGTGGGGATTGCGCAGGCAGCGATCAAAAAAGAAGCGATGAACGGCACGTGGCGCTTGCCGTGGGCTCGCCTTGTCAGCCGGCGCTGACAGTGCTTTTCAGATTTCGCCTATGGCGGGAGTGGTGCGTTGCATGGAAGATCACAGCATGGTCATCCATTCAGACACCCACCATCACCAGCCTGCCTGGTTCTCCAGCACACCGCCCCGGCGTGTGCTGGGGTCGTTGGTAGCTTATGTTTTGGCGGTGTTCGTGGGCATCGCCGCCGTGGTCGCCCTGGCTACTGCGGAGGTTCCGGTGAACGCCTGGATCGCTCCGTTTTGACCCCCCCCCATGTCGGCCACCCATCGCCCCCATCCTTCCGAAAATGGTGAGCCCCTGTCGCCTGGCGGCAAAACCGTGCCTGCGCCTGTTGAATTTCCGGTCGAGCCTGACCTCGGTCCCGTGCCCGCCCCGGCGCATCCGGAAGAGCCCGGTACGGTTCAGCCCGCCATTTAACCGGCCATGTCTGCTCCCCTCACGAAAGCCCAGCAGGCCCTGGCCGACTATGACGAGGCGCGGGCTGACTACATGCGTTTTCTGAGCATGGACCCGCCCGACTACAAGGCGGTCAACGACGCGATGGTGGCCATGGATGAAGCCCATATCCGCTTCAAGCTGGCGATGGGCGACTTCGACCCACCGACCCATCTGCGTCCGCTGTAGCAGCCTTGGCGCGCCCGTGGCCCATGACCCGCTGATCCCCGGGTGCCTGCAATCGTGGCACCACGCCACGGCCGACCGGTCACCTGCTGAAAGCCCCCTGTGCAGGACTGCTTTGACGACATTCGCCTGGACTGACGCCGTGGCCGCACGATGGCTGGCGGGTAGGTGGTCTCCGACAACCGGAGATTGAGTTGACCTATGTCGTCAGTGCTCTGGCTTGCTCACAATGAATGGCACGAAGGGGCCGGATCAGCGGACCCTGCACTGTGGATCCAGCAAGCCGGAGATGAAATGCAGGCACCCCTCACCACTTCTCACATGCGTCCCACCGTTGCCCTGGCTGACTACGATTTTCTACGGGCAACCTACGAGATGCTGCTGCGCGCACCGGTGCCCGACCGGCGAGCCATCGACGCGGCCTTCGCCGCGCTGGACGCGGCCCACGCGCGCCTGAAAGCGGCCCACTTGCAGCTGGCGTTCGGCCTGTTGAACTAGACTTTTTTGCAGAGGCGGCGCCTGCACCTTCGCCAACTGCATGGCCAAAACCGTCCGTGACGTGCCGTTCCCGCAGGCTCGATGACTAATGCCTGGGCTTGCGGGGCGCATGTTCACAGTTTCTGCCAAAAAGTCCTCGCAGCCTTTTTCCCGCAAGCGCAAGCAGCTATCAAATAAATAGCATTCCAAAGAATTCCGGTCTTCGCGACGCGGGCGCCTGGCTTCAGCGATTCATGGGTTCAGCAAAATGGTGACCAGCAGCGAGGCGGCTGTGGTGGCTTTCAGCGCATGCGGTTCGCCGCCGGACAAGGCCATCAGTTCACCGGCACCCAGCGTGCGCGACAGTCCGGGGGTGCTGACCACGGCTTGCCCCTCCAGGCACTGGATGGTGATTTCGCCCGGCACCTGGTGTTCGGGCACGCTCTGGTCGGCCGCCAGCACCAGGCGCATCAACTGCAGTTTCCCGGTCTTGAGCAGGCTGTGGGTTTTGACATCCTGCAGCTTGCCGGCGAGGGGCTGCACATTGATGATGTCGAGCGGTTGCGCGTGGTCCAGGGCCATGGTGTATTTCCTTCGGGGTCTGTTGTCACACTAACCAGCCCCAGGGGTTTTGTCCATAGGCAGGATTCGCCAGCGCTCGCTGGCGCGTGTGCGGTGGATAATGGGCGCCAAAAAGGGGCTTTCCGCCACGCTCATGCCTGACCTCCCTTGCTTCCGATTCCTTGTCCGCCCGCGTGCGTGGTTGCGCGGTTTCCCGCTGATGCTGGCGCTGCTGATCTCCCCGCTGCTGCATGCACAGGACGGCGCGCTGATGATCGGCCAGCAGGGCAGCTACACTCTGTCCCGCGCCTTCATGGTGCTGGAAGACCCAGGGGGCCAGCTGTCGCTGGACGAGGTGCTGCAGCCGGCGCAGCAGGCGCGCTTCAAAACGGTGGCCCAGAGCGGGTCAGCCACCAACTTCGGCCTGACCTCGTCGGCCTTCTGGCTGCGCATCACGTTGCAGGCGCAGACCGATACACCGGCGCCGTGGCTGCTGGAGGTCGCCTATCCGGCGATCGACCAGCTGGACCTTTACACGGCGACTCCCCGCGGAGGGTTTGAACACCAGCGCGGCGGGGACCTGTTGCCCTTTGCCAGCCGGGCCGTGCCGCACCGCAACCATGTGTTGCCGGTGATGCTGCAGCCCGGCGCTGGAACCACGCTTTACCTTCGTGTGCAGTCGCAGGGAACGCTGTCGGTTCCGACCCACCTGTGGCAGGCCGGGGCACTGTGGCAGCACGACCAGCGGGAGTACGCGCTGCTCGCCCTCTACTTTGGCCTGCTGATCGGTCTGCTGCTGTACAACCTGCTGCTGTATTTTTCGGTGCGCGACCGGGCCTACCTGATTTATGTCGGTTTTGTCGGTGGCATGGCCGTGTCGCAGGCCGCGTTGACGGGACTGGGCGGGCAGTTGCTCTGGCCTGGACAGACCTGGTGGAACGGTGTGTCGCCGCCGGTGGGCATGGCCACGGCGGCCGCTTTCGGGCTCCTGTTCGCACGCAACTTCCTCAACAGTGCCGTGCGCATGCCGCGCATCAACCGCGTGATGCTGGCCCTGACCGGCGCCTGGCTGCTGGCGCTGCTGGTCGCGCTGCTGCTGCCCTACACGGTTTCGACGTGGATGGTGACCGGGCTGGCTGTCGTCAGTGTTCCCGTGGTTGTGCTGGCCGGCGTGTTCAGCATGCTGCAGAAATTTCCCGGCGCACGTTATTTCCTGACGGCGTGGGCGGTGTTGTTGTTGGGGGTGGCGACCTTTGTGCTCCACAACACGGGCATCCTGCCGACCAACCTGCTGACCTCCAATGCCCTGCTGATCGGTTCGGCGCTCGAGATGGTGCTGCTTTCGTTTGCGCTGGCCGACCGCATCAATGTAGCGCTGGCCGAAAAAGAACAGGCCCAGGCCGCCAGCCAGGCCGACCAGGCCACGGTCGAAGCCCTGCGCCAGTCGCAGGAGCGTTACCGCGCGGTGCTGCAGGAGCGCGAAACCATACTGGCCAACTCCATCGTCGGCATTGCGTTTCTGACGCCGGAAGGGCGCTTTCGCTGGGCCAACCAGGCCATGCTCGAAATTTTTGCCGCCGGCGACCAGCCACTGACCTCGATGGAGCCGTTTTACCTGTCGCGCGCGGACTACCTGCGCGTCGGGGGCGAGGTGGCAGCCTGCATCCGGGAGGGCCGGGCTTACGAAACCGAGATCCAGGTCCGCCAGTACACCGGTTCACACATCTGGATTTCGCTGTCCGGCAAGGCCGTCAGCCCGCGCGACCTGACGCAGGGCACGGTGTGGGTGATGACGGACATCACCCGGCGCAAGGAGCTGGAAGCTGAGCTGATACGTACCTCGTCGGAGCGGGAAGCCATCCTGAACAGCGCGCTGGTGGGCATTGTGCTGTCCGTGTCGCGCAGGCTGGAGTGGGTCAACGCCAAGTTCGCCGAGATGATGGGCTATCCGCGCGAGGACCTGATCGGCCAGTCGGCCCTGCGACTGCACACGGACGCAGCCGCGTGGGAAAACTTCGGGCAGCGTGCGCGCGAAGCCCTGAGAGGCACCGGCAGCTACACCTGCGAGCAGCAGTTTCAGCGGCGCAACGGCGAGCTTTTCTGGGTGGAGGCGGGCGGCAACTGCCTGCGGCCGCTTGAGCCGGAGGCCGGGGTGATCTGGACTTTCCTGGATATCACCGAGCGCAAGAAATCGGAACAGGACACGCGCGAGGCGCTGGAGCGGCAGCGGGAACTCAACGAACTGCGCAGCCGTTTTGTGGCCATGACCAGTCACGAGTTCCGCACGCCGCTGGCCAGCATCCTGTCGTCGGGGGAAATCCTCAAACATTATGGTGAGCGCCTGCCCGCCACCGAGAAGGCGGAAGTGCTCGACACCATTGCGGCCAGTGTGCAACGCATGACCCGCATGCTCGACCGCGTGCTGCTGATCGGCAAGGCCGAGGCGCAGATGCTGGAGTTCGAACCGCGGCCCCTGGACCTCGAAAAACTCTGCCAGCAGCTGGTGCAGGAGGCGCGCGCGCTGCACCCTGGCAGCCCGTGCGAGCTGCGCCTGCTGTTTGCGGCCGACGGTGGGGCGGGGCTGCACGACGAAAAACTGCTCAGGCACATCCTGGGCAACCTGCTGTCCAACGCCGTCAAGTATTCGCCGCTGGGCGGGGTGGTGCTGTGCCGAGTTTTTCTGGCGGACCGGCAACTGGTGCTGGAAGTGTCGGACAACGGCATCGGCATTCCCGCCGATGAAATCACCCACCTGTTCGAGTCCTTTCACCGCGCCAGCAATGTCGGCGCCATTCCCGGCACCGGCCTGGGCCTGGCCATTGTCAAGAACGCGGTGGACCTGTACGGTGGCACGATTGAAGTCAGCAGCCTGGTGGGCCCGGCCGGTTCAGGCACCTGTTTCACGGTGCGCCTGCCGTTGAGGCTCCAGACACAGGACGCGCTGGTTCAGCCCGCCCTGCTGTAGCCCAAACAGGCTATAGATTTTTTCCAAATACACGACAGTGAATTGGACTGCTCTCACCCTCGCCCTCTGGGAGAGGGTCGGGGTGAGGGATTGAGCGTTCCGACTGTCCTGAGTTTTGAAACGCTCAATAGGCTAGCCGCTTCAGGCCTGTTGCGGGGCCGCTGTGCCGGCTGGCTGGCTGAACACTTCCAGCAGGCGGTCGAGCCCGCCCTCGTTGATGGCGACCATGGCCTGTTCGCGCACCTTCGGCTTGGCGTGGTAGGCCACCGAGAGGCCGGCCACCCCCATCATGGGCAGGTCGTTGGCGCCGTCGCCCATGGCGATGGCCTGGGCGGGAGCGATGTCGAGCATGGCGCAGGTTTGCAGCAGCATTTTTTTCTTTTCCTCGCCGTCGCAGATGTCCCCCCAGGGCTGGTCCACCATGCGGCCGGTCAGCAGGCCGTTCTCGATTTCCAGAACGTTCGAGCGCGTGTAGTCGATACCGAGCTCGTCACGCACACGGTCGGTGAAAAAGGTGAAGCCCCCGCTGACCAGCAGCACCTTCAGGCCGGCCGCCTTGCAGGCATGCACCAGTTCGGCGGCGCCGGGGTTGAGCTTGAGCCGCTGGTGGTAGACCTCGTCCATGCTGTCGACGCTGACGCCCTTGAGCAGGGCCACACGCCGGCGCAGGCTTTCCTTGTAGTCGGCAATTTCACCGCGCATGGCCGCTTCGGTGATGGCGGACACTTCGGCCTTGCGGTCGGCGGCGTCGGCAATTTCATCGACACACTCGATGTTGATCAGCGTCGAGTCCATGTCGAAGGCGATCAGTTTGAAGTCGCCGAGTTTGAGGTCGGGCGTGGTGAGTTTGACGGCTAGGCCTGGGAGGGTTTCAGCAGGGGTCATGCGGGCGTGGCTTCCGTGGTGGTTTTGGGTTGTCCGAGTGATTTCAGTACGTCGCGAACCATTTGCGCCCGGTCCTTGGGTTCCTTGAGTTCGCGTTCGATGCGCAGCTTGTCGTTGCCGGCCAGCTTGATGTGTCTGTTCTTCTGGATCAGGTGCATGATGGCCATCGAATCGATGGGCGGGTCCTTCCTGAAAGTGATGTTGATCAAGGTGGGCGCCGCATCGACCTTGACCACGCCGTAAGGCTTGGCGATCACGCGCAGGCGGTGCACGTCGATCAGGGTCTGCGCCTGCGCCGGCAGCTTGCCGAAGCGGTCCACGATTTCCTCGAGCAGGCTGTCGATCTGGTCGGTATTTTTGGCGGTCGCGAGTTTCTTGTAGAACGACAGGCGCAAATGCACGTCGCCGCAGTAGTCACTCGGCAGCAGGGCCGGCGCATGCAGGTTGATCTCGGTGCTGACATTGAGCGGCGCCAGCAGGTCGGGCTCGCGCCCGGCTTTGAGCGAGGCCACGGCCTCGTTGAGCATCTCGTTGTAGAGCTGGAAGCCGATCTCCATCATGTTGCCGCTCTGGTTTTCGCCGAGCACCTCGCCGGTGCCGCGTATCTCCAGGTCGTGCATGGCCAGATAGAAACCCGAGCCGAGCTCTTCCATCTGCTGGATGGCTTCGAGCCGCTGGCTCGCCTGTTTGGTCAGGCCTTCGATGTCGGGCACCATCAGATAGGCATAAGCCTGGTGGTGGCTGCGCCCGACGCGGCCGCGCAGTTGGTGCAACTGCGCCAGGCCGAACTTGTCGGCGCGGCTCATCACGATGGTGTTCGCACTGGGCACGTCGATACCGGTCTCGATGATGGTCGAGCACAGCAGCAGGTTGTAGCGCTGCGCCACAAAGTCCTTCATGACTTTTTCGAGTTCGCGCTCCGGCATCTGGCCGTGCGCCACGGCGATGCGCGCCTCGGGCAGCAGGGCCTCGAGTTTTTCGCGCCGGTTCTGGATGGTCTCGACCTCGTTGTGCAGGAAGTAGACCTGACCGCCGCGCTTGAGCTCGCGCAGCACCGCCTCGCGGATCACGCCGTTGCTTTCGCTGCGCACAAAGGTCTTGATCGCCAGCCGGCGCTGCGGCGCGGTGGCGATCACGCTGAGGTCGCGCAGGCCCTCGAGGGCCATGCCCAGGGTTCGCGGAATCGGCGTGGCGGTCAGCGTCAGCACATCGACCTCGGCGCGCATGGCCTTCATGGCCTCCTTGTGGCGCACGCCGAAGCGGTGCTCCTCGTCGATGATGAGCAGGCCCAGACGCTGGAACTTCACGTCCTGGCTCAGCAGCTTGTGCGTGCCGACCACGATGTCGATGCTGCCGTCGGCGATGCCCTTGATCGCGGCGGTGATTTCCTTGCCTGAGCGGAAGCGGCTCATCTCGGCGACCTTGACCGGCCATTTGGCGAAGCGGTCGACCAGCGTCTGGTAATGCTGCTCGGCCAGCAGGGTGGTGGGCGCCAGCAGCGCGACCTGCTTGCCGCCGGTGATCGCAATGAAGGCCGCGCGCAGCGCCACCTCGGTCTTGCCGAAACCGACATCGCCGCAGACCAGGCGATCCATGGGGCGCGGGCTGATCATGTCCTGGATCACGGCGTGGATGGCGGCGCGCTGGTCGGCGGTTTCCTCGAAGCCGAAGTCGTTGGCAAAACTTTCATAGTCGTCGGGCGAATAGCGGAAGGCGTGGCCTTCGCGCGCGGCGCGGCGGGCGTAGATGTTGAGCAGCTCGGCGGCCGAGTCGCGCACCTGTTCGGCGGCCTTGCGTTTGGCCTTTTCCCACTGGCCGCTGCCCAGGCGGTGCAGCGGGGCCTCGTCGGCGCTGACGCCGGTGTAGCGGCTGATCTGCTGCAGCTGGCTGACCGGCACATACAGCGTCGCGTCGTCGGCGTACTGCAGGTGCAAAAACTCGGTGTTGCCCTGGCCCAGGTCCATGTTGACCAGGCCCTTGTAGCGGCCTATGCCGTGGGCGCTGTGCACCACGGGGTCGCCGACATTGAGCTCGGACAGGTCCTTGATCAGTGCCTCGACATCGCTGACCTGTTCCTGCTTGCGGTTGCGCCGCCGGGTGACGACACCTGCGGCAAACAGCTCGGTTTCCGTGACGAAGTCAATGTCACCGGCCAGCCAGCTGAAGCCGGTGTTCAGGGCCGCGGTGGCAATGCCGAGTTTTTCGCTGCTGTGCTGGAAGTCTTCCAGCGAATCAAAGGCCGGCGGACTGACACTGCTGGCGCGCAGGAAGTCGAGCAGGCTTTCGCGCCGGCCGTCGCTTTCGGCCAGCAGCAGCACCCGCTGCGGCGTGTTGCGGATGTGTGCCTTCAGCCGTGCGAGCGGATCTTCCGCGCCGCGCACCACCGACATCTCGCCGAGTTTCTGGAAGTTCGCGTTGTCGGCCACGTCCTCGACCGCCGGGCGGATGGCCAGCTGCGCATATTCGTTCGCGCGTGCGTAAAACTGCTCGGTGCCGAGGAACAGCGCTTCCGGCGGCAGGGCCGGGCGGTCCGGCGCATCGCGTACCAGGCGGTAGCGGTCCTTGGTGTCCTGCCAGAAACGCTGGAAGGCCGGCTCCAGGTCGCCGTGCAGCACCACGGTGGCGTCGCTGCCGAGGTAGTCGAACACGGTCGCCGTGTCGTCGAAAAACAGCGGCAGGTAGTACTCGATGCCGGCCGTCGCCACGCCGTTGCCTATGTCCTTGTAGATGCGGCTCTTGGTCGGATCGCCGTCCAGCAGTTCGCGCCAGCGGTTCCTGAACTTGGTGCGCGCCTCGTCGTCCATCGGGAACTCGCGGCCCGGCAGCAGCCGCACTTCAGGCACCGGGTACAGGCTGCGCTGGCTGTCGGGGTCGAAGGTACGGATGGAGTCGATCTCGTCGTCGAACAGGTCCACGCGGTAGGGCACGGCCGAGCCCATGGGAAACAGGTCGATCAGGCCGCCGCGCACCGCGTATTCGCCGGGGCTGACCACCTGCGAGACGTGGGTGTAGCCGGCCAGGGTCAGCTGGCTCTTGAGTTTGGCCTCATCGAGCTTTTGCTTGACTTTGAAATGAAAGGTGTAGCCGGCCAGGAAGGACGGCGGCGCCAGGCGGTACAGCGCCGTGGTGGCCGGCACGATGACCACGTCGGCGCCGGTCTCCTTGTCGTGCTGGCTGATGCGCCACAGGGTGGCCAGGCGTTCACTGATGAGGTCCTGGTGCGGCGAGAAGGTGTCGTAGGGCAGGGTTTCCCAGTCGGGAAACAGGGCGCAGCGCAGGGCCGGTGCAAAAAACGCCAGTTCGTCGAGCAGGCGTTGCGCGGTGGCGGCGTCCGCCGTGACGATGGCCGTGAGCCGGCCGGCCGCTTTTTCCCTCAGGCCCAGCTGCGCCAGCAACAGGGCATCGGCGGAACCAGCGGGTTGCGGCAGGGTGTAGCGTTTGCCAGGGAGCAGTTTGGGTAGATCCATGAAACAGTCGGAATAAGGTAACAGGAAAGCGGCGGAAAAAAGGAAAACACCCCAAACGGTGCAGAGTGGGGTGTGAACGGCCCTGGCTGGCCTTTGACGCCCCGATTTTAGAATCTATGATCAAGCCATGACGCCGATCCCGCCGAAATCCCTGGTTCCCCGCTTTTTTGCGCTGATTCCATGCGCGGGTCAGGGCATGCGCGCCATGGGTGACAACGCGGCACAGGGCGCAGCCGCGGCCTTGCCCAAGCAGTACCAGCCGATAGCCGGCCTGCCCATGGTGCGGCACACACTGCAGGCTTTTGCCGCGGTGGCGCGCATTGATTCCTGCCTCGTGGTGGTGGCGCCTGGCGACGATTTTTTCAGCGGGCAGACCGCCACCGGCTATGAGGTGGCGCCCTGCGGCGGCGCCACACGCGCCGCCAGTGTGCTCAATGGGCTGGAGCAACTGGCCGCCAGCGGCGCCGAACTCGATGACTGGGTGCTGGTCCACGATGCCGCGCGTTGCCTGGTTACGCCCGCGCTGATCGACCGCCTGATCGACGCCTGCCACTGCGACCCGGTGGGCGGCCTGCTGGCCCAGCCGGTACCCGACACGCTCAAGCAGGGCCGGGACGAACGCGTGGTCGCCACCGTGGACCGCTCGGACAAATGGCTGGCCCAAACGCCGCAGATGTTCCGTCTGGGCGCCCTGACGCAGGCCCTGAAGATGGCGCAAACCCTGGGCGAGCCGGTGACTGACGAAGCCAGTGCCATGGAAGCGGCCGGCGTGGCGCCGCAGCTGGTGCGCGGCAGTGCCCACAACTTCAAGGTCACCTGGCCGGAAGATTTCTTGCTGGCCGAAGCCCTGATCAAAAGCCGGACGCCGGCCAAGCCGCGGGTGCGCAAACCCGCCGCACCGAAAGCTGCACAGAAAGTTTTATCTGATGACACCAGCACCGAACCCAGCTGACTCCAAACGTGGGGAGAGCGTTGGGGCTCCATTCCGCATCGGTGAAGGCTGGGATACGCACGCGCTGGTGCCGGGCCGCAAGCTGATCATTGGCGGCGTGACCATGCCGCACAGCACCGGTCTGCTGGGCCACTCGGATGCGGACGTGCTGATCCACGCGATCATCGACGCGCTGCTGGGCGCCGCCGGGCTCGGCGACATCGGCAGCCATTTCCCCGACACCGATGTTCGCTTCAAGGGCGCGGATTCGGTGCTGCTGCTGCGCGAGACCGGTCGCCTGCTGGCTGAACGCGGACTTCGCATCGGCAACATCGACAGTACCGTGATCGCGCAGGCGCCGAAGCTGGCCAGCCACATTCCGGCCATGCGCGAGCGCATCGCACAAACCCTGGGCCTGGAGGCCGGCCGGGTCAACGTGAAAGCCAAGACGGCCGAGAAGCTGGGGCCGGTGGGGCAGGGGTTGAGCATCGAAGCGCGTGCTGTGGTGCTATTGTTTTAGTAGCTGCTTGCGACCGCCCGAAAAGGGCTGGAACCCTGTTTCATTCACAGGTGGCCGACTCCCTCTCCCCTTGGGAGAGGGCAGGGGTGAGGGCTACAGCGTGTGCCACCCCTGGCCGAGCGGGTCTTGCGAGGCGCGGGCCCTCACCCCAACCCTCTCCCGGGGGGGAGAGGGGGCAGACAGGCGTGGGGGTCAACCCCTCCTTAACTTGATGTGCGCAGCCAGTCCGCCCGAACTGGTGTTGGCCAGCGCGAACACGCCGCCCATGCGGTGCAGGGTTCGCTCGACAATCGCCAGGCCCAGCCCGGCCCCGGTGGCCGCCGTGCGGGCCGCGTCGCCGCGGAAAAAGGGTTTGGTCAGGTTGTTCAGGGCCTGCGGCGCGACGCCGGTGCCGTGGTCGCGCACCTTGATGAGCACCCACTGGTCGCGTTCCTTGGCTGCAATGTCGACCATGGCGATGCCGGTCTCCGGCGTCTTGCCATAACGCCGCGCGTTTTCCAGCAGGTTGGAAATCACGCGGGACAGTTCGACCTCGTCGGCCAGCACCACAATCTGGCCCGGCAGCGACACATTGACACGCATGTCGGCGTATTCGCCCACCGAATAGACGGCCGCCTCGATGATGGCATTGAGCGACACCGACGCCAGTTGCGGCGGGTCGGGCCGGGCGTAGTCCAGGAACTTGTCGATGATGGCGTCGAGCTGGGTGATGTCGGCGGCCATGTGGGCCCTGGCCTCCGGATCGGCCACGCTCATTTCTGTTTCCAGCCGCAGCCGCGCCAGCGGGGTGCGCAGGTCGTGCGAAATGCCGGCCAGCATGATGACGCGGTCTTCCTCGATTTTGGAGAGCTGCTCGGCCATGCGGTTGAACCCGATGTTGACCTCGCGGATCTCGCTGGTCGCTACCTGCTCGTCGAGCAGGCTGGCGTCGAAGTCACCGTCGCGCATGCGGCTGGCCGCAAACGACAGCTGCTTGAGCGGCCGGTTGATGAGGCGCGCAATCAGCGCGGCACCGACCAGCGACAGGATGGCCGCCGTGATCAGCCAGATCAGCCAGGTGCCGCCCTGCAGGGGCCCCAGCCGCGAAGGGTCGGTCAGCAGCCAGTAGGCGTCGCCGTCGATCTTGAACCCGACCCACAGGCCTGGTTGCCCGTTGACGGATTTGGCCACCACCGTGCCTTCGCCCATGCGGGCCGTCAGTTCGTCGCCAATACGCTCGCTGAAGGGATCGTTGACAAAGTGCTCGAACTTGTCGCGCGGTTCGCGCGGCGAGATGCGCACGCCTTCCTCCTCGGCCAGGGTCTTGATCAGCCAGACCCGGGTGATGGCGTCGGAGTATTTCAGCGCCGCGCGGCTCAGGTTGACCAGCGAGGCGAGTTGTTTGGCGCTTTGCACGGCACGCGGCTCGAACTCCAGCGCCCGGAAGGTCTGCAGCCAGGCGATGATGCAGCCAATCAGCAGCAGCGACAGGAACAGGAAGGTGCGCCAGAACAGGCTCAGGCCGACGCGCGGACGCATCTCCAGCGGCGCCGGTGCGGTTTCCAGTGCGGCGGGGGCAGTTTCCAGGTGTGCGGCGCGTGTGCCTTGCATTCGGGGACTCGGGAGAACGGGAGAACGGGAGAACGGGAGAGGTGGGTCGGCCCGGTCAGCCCGAGGGGAGTCTGGCGTCCGGCAGCAAGTGGCGCTTTCGCTTTAGCTCGTGCCGTCCGGCACGAAGACGTAGCCTATGCCCCACACGGTCTGGATGTAGCGGGGCACGGCAGCGTCCACCTCGATCAGCTTGCGCAGGCGCGAGACCTGCACGTCCAGGCTGCGGTCAAAGGGCTCGAACTCCCGGCCGCGTGCCAGTTGCGCCAGCTTTTCGCGCGACAGCGGCTGGCGCGGATGCCGCACCAGCGTCTTGAGCATGGCGAATTCCCCGGTGGTCAGGGGCAGCTCCTCGCCGTTTTTCTGCAGGGTACGCAAGCCCATGTCGAAGCTGAAGGGGCCGAAATTGACCACTTCCTGCTCGCTCGATGGTGCGCCCGGCACTTCGACCGCGGGGCGGCGGCGCAGCACGGCATGGATGCGCGCGAGCAGTTCGCGCGGGTTGAAAGGCTTGGCCAGGTAGTCGTCGGCGCCGACTTCCAGGCCGACGATGCGGTCCACGTCCTCGCCCTTGGCCGTCAGCATGATGATGGGGGTGCGGTCGTTGGCGGCGCGCAGGCGCCGGCAGATGGACAGGCCGTCTTCACCGGGCATCATCAGGTCGAGCACGATCAGGTCCACGGCGTCGCGCATCATGATGCGGTTCAGGGCCTTGCTGTCCTCGGCCAGGATGACTTCAAAGCCTTCCTGTGTCAGGTAGCGGCGCAGCAGGTCGCGGATGCGGGCATCGTCGTCAAGAATCAGGATCTTGTCAGCGCGGGTTGAATTGCTAGCTTGTGTCATAAGGCGATCGTAATTTGTAACAGAGCCAATTCTGCGGGCTAAAAACGCGGATTCGAGATTTTTCGTGCACTTTGACAGACTGTTACAGAAGTTGCAGTTGCGGGCAAGCGCGATAAGGGAGAGATGCGAACCAATGGCACGCTTGGGTCTTTGGATGGCAACCATTGGCGGCAGATGCTGACAAGCCGGACCTCAAAAACCACTTATCGTTTCGCCGGTGGCGCGGCTTGTTTCGCGTGCCAGCTGCTTTTTAATTCAACTGAAAGTGATCCCTTGAAAAAAACCGCCCAACTCTTTGCCGCCTGCGCGCTCCTGGCCGCAAGCACAGGCCTGTTTGCCCAAAACCAGCCTGCACCTTATGCGCCGCTGCAAAACGTTGCTCAGCTGTCGGCCAGCGCGGCCGTCGAAGTGCAGCAGGACCTGTTGTCCATCGCAATGACGACCACCCGGGACGGCAGCGATGCCGCCACGGTGCAAAACCAGCTCAAGCTGGCCCTGGAGGCGGCGCTGGCCGAGGCCAGAAAAACCGCCCAGCCTGGCCTGATGGATGTGCGCACCGGCAACTTCAGCCTGTACCCGCGTTATGGCAAGGACGGCAAGATCAATGGCTGGCAGGGCAGCACGGAGATGGTGCTGGAGGGCCGGGATTTTGCGCGTATCACGGCGGCGGCCGGCAAGGTCCAGACCCTGAGCCTGGGCAATGTCGGTTTTGCGCTGAGCCGCGAGGCCCGTGCCCGTGTCGAGGGGGATGCGCAGGCGCAGGCGATCGAGCGTTTCAAGGCCAAGGCCGGCGAGATTGCGCGGGGTTTCGGTTTTTCCGGCTACACGCTGCGTGAAGTTTCCATCAATGCCAATGACCAGGGCCCCATCCGTCCGCGCGTGATGGCCATGGAAGCCAAGTCCGCGATGTCGGACTCGGCGATTCCGGTCGAAGCCGGCAAAAGCACCGTGCTGGTCAATGTGTCGGGCTCCGTGCAGATGAAGTGATGACCTGCCCTCCGGCGGGCGGCCCGTTCGGCCGTACCGGACACTTCCGGAAGGGTGTTTGCCTGACAGACGCAAACCGGGCCGGTCCGTAAGCTGGTGGGCATGAATGTTCACTTTCTGGCGCAGGACGCCGCGCGCCGGGGCCCGCTGTTGATAGTCATCAATGCCGGCTCGGGCCACCACAACACCGACGATGAACAGGCCGTGATGGCCCGCGTATTCACGCAGGCCGGCCGCGAGTTCGAGTTCCTGCCGATTGATGCAGCCGACCAGATCGACGAGGTGGCGCGCCGCGCTGTCCGCCAGGCCAAGGCCCGGGGCGGCGTGGTGGTGGCTGCGGGCGGGGACGGCACCATCAACGCCGTGGCCCGCGCCGTGCTGGGCAGCGGTTGCCCCTTCGGCGTCCTGCCGCAGGGCACCTTCAATTATTTCGGACGCGTCCATGCGATCCCGCAGGAAACCGAGGCGGCAGCCAGGGCCCTGGTCGGCGCCAGCGTGTCGCCGGTCCAGGTCGGCCAGGTCAATGGCAGGCTGTTTCTGGTCAATGCCAGTCTGGGCCTGTACCCGCAATTGCTGGAGGACAGGGAAGCCTGGAAGCAGCAGTTCGGCCGCAGCCGTCTGGTGGCTTTTGTTTCGGGCATGGCCTCGCTGCTGCAGACGCGCCGCCAGCTTCAGCTGCAGATCGAATCGGCCGGCCAGGTGGCCGCCCTGCGCACACCGACGCTGTTTGTCGGCAACAACCACCTGCAACTCACTCGTGTGGGCATTGACGAAAAAGACGCCAATGCCGTGGTGCATGGCCAACTGGCCGGGGTGGTGGTGCGTCCCATCGGCACGCTGGCGCTGTTCGGCCTGCTGCTGCGCGGCCTGCTGGGGCGGCTCGGCGATGCGGACAACATCCACAGCTTTTCGTTTCGCCGCCTGACCGTCACCCCGCGCGGGCGCCGGCGCGTCAAGGTGGCCACCGATGGGGAAGTCAGCTGGATGGAGGCACCGCTGGTGTTCGAGGTGGCCGACCAACCCCTGTTGCTGATGGTTCCCGCGCCGGCTGACCGGGTGGAAGTGGCCTGATGAACAAGCTGCTGCAGATCTCCGACCCCCATTTCGGCACGGCGCAGCCGCCGGTGATGGACGCGCTGGTGGAGCTGGCGCGGCAGCAGCGCCCCGACGTGCTGGTGCTGTCGGGCGACATCACGCAACGTGCGACGGCGGCGCAGTTTGGCGCGGCGAGGGCGTTTTGTGAACGCCTGCAGATTCCCCAGATGCTGGCCTTGCCCGGCAACCACGACATCCCGCTGTTCAACCCCTGGCAGCGGCTGGTCACGCCTTATGCGCGTTACCTGCAGGACTTCGGGCCCGGCCTGGAGCCGGTGCTGGACACCGCCTGGCTGCAACTGAGCACGGTGAAGACCACACGCCGCTGGCGACACAAAAATGGCGAGGTGTCGGCCAGCCAGATCGAACGGGTGGCCGCGCGCCTGCGCCAGGCCGGGCCCGGGCAGTTGCGCGTGGTGGTGGTGCACCAGCCGGTGTATGTGCTGCGTGCTGAGGACGAGCACGACCGCCTGCGCGGCTGGGAGCCGGCGGTGCGCGCCTGGGCCGCTGCCGGCGCGGACATCGTCATGGGCGGCCACATCCACCTGCCTTATGTCTGCGAACTGTCCTCCTGCGTGGACGGCCTGCAACGGCGCCTCTGGTGTGTGCAGGCCGGTACCGCGCTGTCCTCGCGCATACGGCGCGAGGCGCCGAATTCCGTGAACCTGCTGCTGTGCGATCCCGCCGACCATCCGCTGCGGGGTCGGCTCGAACGCTGGGATTACCGCAGCGCCGGTGGCGCGGGGCGTTTTGAAGTGGCGCACACCAGCGAGCTGGTGCCGGACCGCGCAGCCTGACCGGCCGGGCGCATCAGGCGGCGGGCAGCGCTTTTTTTCGCAGGTGGCGGGCCACGACGATGTCGCGCAGGTGGTCGTAGGTCCAGTTGAAGGCAAAGGTGTAGGGCAGAAAAAACAGCACGATGCCGATATCCAGCACAAAGGCCTGCCATAGCCCGATGTCCAGCCACCAGGCGGCTAGCGGGACCACGGCCAGGATCAGGCCGACCTCGAACAGCACCGAATGCACGGCCCGCGCGGCCAGCGTGCGAGGGAAACCCAGGCGGCGCTGGGCACGGTCAAACACCGCGTTGAACACCATGTTCCAGGCCATGGCGATC
Source organism: Polaromonas sp. 39-63-25 (assembly GCF_002278925.1). Taxonomy (GTDB): domain Bacteria; phylum Pseudomonadota; class Gammaproteobacteria; order Burkholderiales; family Burkholderiaceae_C; genus Polaromonas. The sequence continues at coordinate 70,877 of NZ_NCJH01000012.1, read as the reverse complement.
AGCGAAATCATCAGCGTCAGCAGCCCCATGTGGGCCAGCGAGTAGCCGAGCAGCCAGGCGCCCAGCGGCGCGCAGAGGGCGATGGCCAGCACCTCGAAACCGAGGGCGTGAAAAAAACGTTCCTTGACGGACTTCTGGAGGCTGGGGTTCATGACGGAGTGAGGGGAATGGGGGAGTGGAAATGGCAAGGACTCGATTTTTATCGCTATTTCCAATACATTAAAGTTTTCTAATATCTACAAAACAGATAGATAACCGCCATGCGCCATTCCCCCGAAGCCCTGACCGCCTTTGCCGAAGCCGCCGCACTGGGCTCTTTCTCGGCCGCTGCGCGCAAGCTCGGCAAAAGCCAGTCCACGGTGAGCACGGCGATTGCCAACCTCGAGATCGACCTGGGCCTCTCCCTGTTCGACCGCAGCAGCCGCAAACCCGCGCTGACCGAACACGGCCGGGTGATGCTGGGCAAGGTGCAGGAGATCCTGGCCGCCAGCGACCGGCTCGACCTGTCGGCCAGCCAGCTGGGCGGCGGCCTCGAAGCCAGGCTCAGCGTGGTCTGGTCCGACACCTACCAGTCGGACCGCTTCGAGGACATGCTGACCGCCTTCGAGCAACGTTTTCCGGACCTGGAGTTTGAGTGCCTGATTGCCGAACACGGCGACCTGGTGTCGCTGGTGCAGACCGGGCGTGCCCACATCGGCGTGGTCGGCGCGCAGGGGGCGTACCCGCCTGACATCGGTTCGGCCACTATTGCCGAGCAGTCCGAGATCGCGCTGTTTGTCGCCACCAGCCATGCGCTGGCCGGCAAAACGGACATCACGCCCGAGCTGCTGGCCCGGCACCGCGAGTTGCGGCTGGACACCTACCTGGGGCGGGCTGACCAGGTCATGCCGGCGGCGCGCCGTTCCTGGTCGGCGCCCAGCTACCTGATGCTGCTGGAAATGGCGGTGCTGGGTTTTGGCTGGGCCGCGATTCCGCGCTGGATGGTCACGCGTTTTGCCGTCGGCAAACTCACCGAGCTGGCCGCGCGCGGCTGGCCGCAACGGGTGCCGGTGGACGCCGTCTGGTCGCGCCAGCGGCCGCTGGGCCGCGCCGGCACCTGGTTGCTGCAGGAAATGCTGGCGCCACCGGTGCCGCCTCTTTTACAAGCAAAATGAGGCTCCAGCCCTTATGGGGCGGGCGATGGCAGCTCTTTATTTGATAGCAAGCGGGGTTCGGCCGCGCTGGCGGGCGTCGCCTTGCCGACTTCGCCCAGCAGCCACTGACGGAAGGCGCCCAGCGGCTTGAGGTGGCTGCGCGACTCGGGGTAACACAGGTAGTAACCCATGTCGTCCCTGTAGCCGTCGTCCAGCGGCGTGGCCACCAGGCCGGCGGCAATGTCGTCCTGCACCAGGCAATGCGGCACCAGCGCCAGACCCATGCCGGCCCGCACCGCGCGTATCAGGCTGTGGTACTGGTCCAGCTGCGGGCCCATCAGCGTGTTGACGCCGCTGACGCCGTGTGCTGCGCACCAGTGGGTCCACGCGTGCGGCACGCTCACATGCTGGAGCAGGGTGAAGCCGGTGATGTCCTGGGCCTGGCGCAGCGGCGGTTGCGCCGGCAGCCCCGGCGGGGCGATCAACACGACTTCACGGCCGGTCAGGTAGTCGGCCCGGGCGCCGGGCCAACTGCCGTTGCCGAACAGAATCGCGCAGTCTAGGTCTTCGCGCTGGAAGTCGTAGCCCTGGGCATAGGGCACATAGTGCAGCTCGATCTGCGGATGCTGGCGCTGGAAGGCCGGCAGGCGGGGTATCAGCCATTTGGCGCCGAAGGTGGGCAGGGTGGACAGGTGCAGGGCGCCGCCGCCGTCGCCGCTGGTGATCAGCTCCAGCGTGGCGGCTTCGAGCTGCGCCAGCACCGGCCGCACGGCGGCCTCGTAACGCACTCCGGCCGGGGTCAGCGTCAGGCGCTGGCGGATGCGCTCGAACAGCAGCACGCCGGTCAGCTGCTCGAGCTCGCTGATCTGTTTGCTGACGGCGCTTTGCGACAGGTGCAAGGCTTCGCTGGCGCGCGAGACGCTACCGAAACGCGCGGTGGTGGTGAAGGCGCGAAGCAGGTGAATCGGCGGCTGGAGGCGTTTCATGGCCCGATTTTAAATCAAGTTCATTCCAATATGGACTTAACCAAGTCGAAGACTTCACCGGTGGCTCCGGCCGTCTGGCACCACTCCTGCTACACAATGGATTCACAAATCCATTTTGAAAAGGTTCACCATGCAAAGACGTCACCTCATCGCACTCGCCGCTACTTCAGTACTCCCGGGAATGGGTTGGGCGCAGTCGAACAAACCGCTGCGCCTGGTGGTGCCGTTTCCTCCGGGCGGCGCGACGGACATCACCGCCCGTGTGTTGTCCGAACCGCTGTCGCGCGTTCTGGGTCAGCCGGTCATCGTTGAGAATCGCGGCGGTGCCGGCGGCTCCATCGGCATGAGCGAGGTGGCCAAGGCCGCGCCAGACGGGCTGACACTCGGTGTGGCGACCCTGTCCACGCACGGCGTCAATCCGGCTGTCTACAAGAAGCTGCCCTACGACCCGATCAAGGATTTCGTCGCCGTCACCGAGCTCGTCAAGGCGCCCGGCGTGGTGGTGGTCAATGCCGCCCTGCCGGTGAAGAACTTTGCCGAACTGGTCGCCTACCTCAAGGCCAACCCGGGCAAGCTCAGCTACGCGTCGCCCGGCAACGGCACCATCGGCCACATGTGGGGCGAGCTGTTCAAAAGCACGACCAACACCTTCATGGTGCACATTCCCTACCGCGGTGCGGGCCCGGCCCTCAACGACGTCGTCGGCGGACAGGTGATGGTGTATTTCGACCAGGTGGCCGCTTCGCTACCTTTCATCCAGTCGGGCAAGTTGCGCGCCATTGCGGTGTCCTGGGACAAACGCCTGGACGTGCTGCCCAACACGCCGACCTATGCGGAGCTCTCGCTGTTTTCCAGCAACGACCCGTCCTGGTTCGGCCTGGTTGCACCGGCAGGTACGCCGGCGGCGGCGGTGAACCGCATCCAGCAGGCCGTGGTCAAGGCCCTGCAGGAGCCGGCCGTGCGCACCAAGCTGGCTGCGCAGGGGCTGTTTGCCTCCGGCACCACACCGGCTGAGTTTGCGGCGCAGATCAAGAAGGAAATCGACAAGATGCAGCGCATCGCGAAGTTCGCCAAGATCAGCATCGAGTAAAGCGGAAAGAGCCGGCCCGCAGCGCCTGCGCGCTGTGGGGCCGGTCCCATGCACCCCCGGCCGCAACGTGGCCTTGGCCACCATGGCCACCGCAGGGGTGCCGACAGGACCACAATCAAAACCATGACCCCATTTCTCCGCTCTCTGCCCGGCAGCACCGCCCTGGTGCTCGATTCACCGCACAGCGGGACCGACTACCCCGACGACTTCGCCTACGCCTGCGCGCTGCCGGTCCTGCGCCGCGCCGAAGACACCCATGTCGAAAAGCTCTACGACTTCGCCCACGCTCTGGGCGCGGGCTGGGTCGAGGCCTTTTTTCCGCGCAGCTACCTCGACGCCAACCGCGACACTTCGGAGATCGACGTCGGCCTGTTTGACGAGCCCTGGCCCGATGCCGTGTCCACCGACACCAAGGTGATGAGCAAGGTGCGCCTGGGCAAAGGGCTGATCTGGCGCACCACCGATGACGGCGAAGCCATCTACGCCCGTCCGCTCAGCGTGGCCGAAGTGCAGGCGCGCATCGCGCGCTGCTGGGAGCCCTACCACGCGGCCGTGGCCCAGGCCATCGACAGCGCGCACCAGCGCCACGGCTACAGCATTCACCTCAACTGCCACTCGATGCCGGCCATTGCGTCCAGCCACGCGACCGAGTTCCCGGGCGAGGCGCATGCCGACTTCGTGGTCGGCAACCGCGATGGTTCCACCTCCAGCGAGCCGCTGGCCCGGCTCGTGTGCGAACACCTCCAGGGCCTGGGTTACAGCGTTTCCTTCAACCACCCCTACAAGGGCGTGGAGCTCGTGCGCCGTTATGGCGAGCCGCTGCAGCAGCGCCACAGCATCCAGCTCGAGATCAACCGCAAGCTCTACATGGACGAGCAGACGCTGGCCATGCACGAAGGGGTTGCGCCTCTGAAGGCCAGCCTGCAGTCGCTGGTGCACGTGCTGCTGGCCACCGATCCGCGCACCCTGTAGTGCCGCGTTGGCGGGCAGGGCTCGCGGATAATCGTCTGCCATGATCACCCTGTTCAGCGACCAACACGCCCTGCATGCGCCCGCCTTCGAATTTTTCCGGGGCGAGCGTGTGCCTTGTTTTGAAACCCCGGCGCGTGCCGTCTTTGTCCAGCAGCGCCTGCTGCAGGGCGGCCACACGTTGCGCGAGCCGCATGTCGACAGCCGCGCGGTGCTGGGCCAGGTGCACAGCGCGCGTTACCTCGCGTTTCTCGAGCATGCCTGGGACGACTGGCTGAGCCTGGACCCGGGCAACGCGGACCGCCAGCCTTTTCCGTCGGTCTGGCCGGTGCGCACCCTGCGCAGCGACATCGAACCGGCCAACTTCATTGCACGCCTGGGCCTGTATTCGATGGACAACGGATCGCCGCTGTCGGCTGGCACCTGGCTTGCTGCCAAGGCCGGGGCCGACGCCGCGGCCAGCGCGGCGGCGCTGATCGGTGAAGGCGCGGGCGCGGTGTTTTGCTGCAGCCGTCCGCCCGGCCACCATGCGGGTGCCGACTTCATGGGGGGCTACTGCTTTCTGAACAACGCCGCCGTGACGGCGCAGGCTTTGCGCGATGGCGGCGCAGACCGGGTGGCCGTGCTCGATGTGGACTACCACCACGGCAACGGCACACAAAGCATTTTTTACGATCGCGCCGACGTGTTTTTTGTCAGCCTGCACGGCGACCCGCTGACCGAGTACCCGTTTTACCTCGGCCATGCCGACGAGGCGGGCGAGGGCGCCGGTCTGGGCTTCAACCTGAATCTGCCACTGCCCGCGGGCGCGCCGGCCAGCGCCTGGTTCGAGGCGCTGGAGCAGGCGTGCCGGCGCATCACTCGGCACGGCGCGCAGGCGCTGGTGGTGTCGCTGGGGCTGGACACCTTCGCGGATGACCCGATTTCCACCTTTGCGCTGCAGGCGGCCGACTTCGGCCGGCTCGGCCGGCGCCTGGCGGCGCTCGGCCTGCCGACGGTGTTTGTGCTCGAAGGCGGTTATGCGGCCGAGGCGCTGGGCAGCAATGCGGTCCAGGTCATCGACGGTTTTGAACAGGAGCATTGAACCTAGAATCCACAGTTGATCGCTTGCTTGTCGCTGGCTACACCGCATGAACACTTACTTTTTCAGACCCGAAAACCGCCGCCATTGGGGTGACAGCGCTACGCACCCGATTGAGCCGCCCTGGGGCGCGCTGGCGGCGTTGCTCCTCCTCGCGGGCATCTGCCCGCAGCGTTGTCGCGCCTTGCCAGCCCACCCCATGACGGCCCACTCGGGCGCGTTCAACTGCGGTTTCTAGGTTCATGGACAACGTGGATGTGGTGGTGATAGGCGCGGGTGTGGTCGGGCTGGCGGTGGCCCGTGCGCTGGCGCTGCAGGGGCGCGAGGTGATGGTGCTGGAAGCGGCGGACGCCATCGGCACCGGCACCAGCTCGCGCAACAGCGAGGTGATCCACGCCGGCATTTATTACCCGCAGGGCTCGCTCAAGGCGCGGCTGTGTGTGGAGGGCAAAGCGCTGCTGTACGACTACTGCGCGCAGCGCGGCATCGGCCACAGCCGCTGCGGCAAGCTGATCGTCGCCACCCATGCGTCGCAGATTCCCCAACTGCAGGCCATCATCGCCAAGGCCGCCGCCAATGGCGTGCCTGACCTGGTGCTGCTCACGCGCGAGCAGGCGCAGGCGCTCGAACCTGCGCTGGACTGCGTGGCGGCGGTGTTGTCGCCCAGCACCGGCATTGTGGACAGCCACGCGCTGATGCTGGCGCTGCAGGGCGACCTCGAGAACGCCGGCGGCATGGTGGTGCTCAATTCGCCGCTGGCCCAGGCGCACTGTGCGCCATCAGCTATTGTTCTGGTAGCAGAAGACGGCACCGAATTGGCGGCGCAAAGCGTGGTCAATGCCGCCGGTCTGCACGCGCAGGCGCTGGCCAGCCGCTTTGCGGGGCTGGACGCGCAGCATGTGCCGCCCAGCCATTACGCCAAGGGCAACTACTTCACGCTGTCGGGCCGTTCGCCGTTCAGCCGCCTGATTTACCCGGTGCCGGAAGCGGCCGGGCTCGGTGTGCACCTGACCCTGGACCTCGGCGGTCAGGCCAAGTTCGGCCCCGACGTGCAGTGGGTGGACTCGCCCGAAGACCTGGTGGTGGACCCGCGCCGCGGCGACGCGTTTTACGCCGAGGTGCGCAAGTACTGGCCGGGCCTGCCCGATGGCGCGCTACTCGCTGGTTATGCCGGCATACGGCCCAAGATCCAGGCGCCCGACGAGCCGGCCAGGGACTTCCTGATCCAGGGACCGGCGGAGCACGGCGTGGCGGGCCTGGTCAACCTGTTCGGCATCGAGTCGCCGGGCCTGACCAGCTCGCTGGCGATCGGCCGCCAGGTCGGCGAATTGCTCCCAAAAAAATAGCTGCACACGCCCGGTACACGGGCGCTGCAGCCATTTTTTGCTTGTAACGATCAGCCGCGTTTGCCGCTCACCATGCGGTAGATGAACAGCAGCAGCATGGCGCCCAGCACGGCCGCGATGAAACCGGCCGACTCGCCGACCTGGTACAGGCCCAGCGCCCCGCCCAGGTAGCTGGCAAGCACCGAACCGACGATACCTATCAGCACCGTGATGATGAAGCCGGACGGGTCACGCCCGGGCATCAGGAATTTGGCGACCAGGCCAACGATGAAGCCGATAAGAATGGTCCAGAGAATGCCCATGAGTGTGTGTTCCAGAAAAAAAAGTTGAAGGGACGGCTGACGCGAAACGCCCGTTCAGTCCCGCAGGTCGGCCGGCACGGTTCCGCCGTTGGCGGCCAGCTTGTTCATGACCTGGCGGTGCAGCCAGATGTTCATGGCGGCGCTGTCGCTGCTGTCGCCGGTGTAGCCCAGTTCTTTGGCCAGTTCCTTGCGCTCGCCCAGGCTGCTGTCGAGGTCCAGCAGTTTCATCAGGTCAACAATGGAGGTTTTCCAGTTGAGTTTTTGCGGGTTTTTCTGCGCCATGTCGTTGAGCAGTGCCTCCACATCGACCTGCGCCAGCGGGGCCGGTGCGGCGGTGGCGGCGCCTGCTCTGGCCGCTCCGGCGGCCGCTGCGGCTGCCGCGACGTCATCGCTGGAGGGACCAGAGGAGGCTGGCGGCTGGGCAGCCTGTGCCGACGGGAAAATTTTGCTGAAGATCTTGCCGAGAATGCTCATGATGGTTCCAGTCGATGAAGTGAAGCGTTCATGATGGCCCGGGTACCCCTCAGGCAGCAGAGGACGCCGGCGTATCTGCGTGTAGGAAATCGGCTGCTATTCGGGCCCCGAACTCGTGTCCAATAGGGGGTATGCAAACCGCCACCGAGATTGAAAAACGACTGACCGATCTGGAGATCAAGGCCAGCTTCGGCGAAGACCTGCTCGACGAACTCAACCAGGTCATCGTCCGCCAGCAGCAGCAGATCGACCTGCTGATGCGCGAAGTCAGCCAGCTGCGCCAGCAACTGCCCGAGGCCGGCGCCACCACCCTGACCCGCGCCGGCGACGAGCTGCCACCGCACTACTGAAACACACCGCATGGCCACCGCAAAAAGCATCACCACCGACGACTACAAGCTTTTTCCGTCGCCGCGCAACCGGCACCGCAGCATCTTCCTGCATCAGGTGTTTGTGCCTTACCCCTACATGCTGATCGACATGGACAGCTACAACTTCATGGGCAAGGCCAGCCTGTTCGCGGCCTGCCGGACGTCCGACAACAAGATGGGCCAGTTGGTCACGCTGGAATTGCCCGAGGACGAGTTGCGGTTCAAGCAACAGTTTGTGCCCGATTGAGTCGGGCGCAGACGCACGCCGGGGACGGTGGATGGAACAGCTATCTACGCGCCGCAGCGCCTGCTGAAGGTAAGCCGCCAGCCTTGCGCGTTGGCTGTGGTGGTATCGTCCTTCATGATCGAATTGCTCTTAAGCCCATGGTGGACGGTCGCAGGCAGCTATCGAATATATAGCGATCATGCAGCCGCCAGCCCGTCGCCCCGCACGCCGGCTGAGGCTGGCAAGCGGCCGCTGCGGTGCCCGGGCGCCTGTCCCCACCTGGTCCGGGGGATAGCCCACAATACGGCTGGTTTTTCGGGCCTCCTACAATCGGAGGAGAAGTCATCGTCCATCCAGCAAGGAGATTCCCGACGTGCCCAATATCGCTACTGTTCTCAAAGCCGAAATATCCCGGGTTGCCCGCAAGGACGCCCGCGCGGAAACCCAGCCGCTGAAAAAAGCTTCGTCGCAATACCGCAGCGATATCGCCGCCCTGAAAAGGCGTGTGCTGGCCCTGGAGAAGCAACTGAGCCGTGTGCTCAAGTCCGGCAGGAAGGCGGCTGCACCCGAGGAAGCCGAAGAGGGCGCCGGCAGCGGATTGCGCTTCAGCGCCAAGGGACTGGCCGCCCAGCGGCGCCGGCTCGGGCTGACCGCTGCCGCGACCGCAAAACTTCTCAACGTGTCGGTGCAGTCCGTCTACAAGTGGGAAGACGGCAAGACCCGTCCCCGCGCCAGCCAGCTGCCGGCGATTGCGAGGCTCCGGAAAATGGGCAAGCTCGAAGCGGCAAAAATCCTGGATGGTTTGCCGGACTAGACGCTATCAATTCATGAGCGTGTTGCGCCCATCCCTGTTGGGCTGGGGCCTGTTCACACTGTTTATGCAAGTGTGAACAGGCCCTAGCGGCCTTTCTTGATCGCCAGCGCAGCCTCGGTCACCAGGTCAGGCCCCTTGTAGATCAGTCCGGTGTAGATCTGCACCACGTCGGCGCCGGCCTTGATCTTGGAGACGGCGTCCCGGCCGCTCATGATGCCGCCCACGCCGATGATGGGAAAACTTTTGCCGAGCGCCGCGCGCAGCTGGCTGATGACGCGGTTGCTGGCGGCCAGCACCGGCGCACCGCTGAGGCCGCCGGCTTCTTCGGCGTGCGGCATGCCCTTGACGGCCTCCCGGCTCAGCGTCGTGTTGGTGGCGACCACACCGTCCATGCCGTGGCGTTTCAGGGTGGCGGCAATCACCCCGACCTGCGCCTCGTCGAGGTCGGGCGCAATCTTCACAAAAATCGGCACGTGTTTGCCATGCTGCCGGGCGAGGGTTTCGCGGCGTTCGGCAATGCGGCCCAGCAAGGCGTCCAGCGCCTCGTCGCTTTGCAGCGCACGCAGGTTCTTGGTGTTGGGGCTGGAGATGTTGACCGTCACGTAGTCGGCATGCGGGTACACGCCATCGAGGCAGATCAGGTAGTCGTCCACCGCGTTCTCGATCGGTGTGGCGGCATTCTTGCCGATGTTCAGGCCCAGCAGCAGAGGGTGCTTGACCTTCTGCTTGCGAAAACCGGACTTCTGCACATTGGTGAGGAAGGCGTCCAGCCCGTCGTTGTTGAAGCCGAGCCGGTTGATCAGTGCGTTGGCCTGCGGCAGGCGGAACATGCGCGGCTTGGGGTTGCCCGGCTGTGCTTTCGGCGTGACGGTGCCGACTTCGACAAAGCCGAAACCCATGGCGGCCAGCCCGTCGATGCAGCGTGCGTTTTTGTCGAGCCCGGCCGCCAGTCCGACACGGTTGGGAAATGTCAGGCCGGCCAGCGTGACGGGATCGTCCACCCGGCCCGAACAGTAGGCCAGTGCCAGCGGCGTGCGCTGCGTGCCGGCCAGCGAGGCCATGGTCAGTTCATGGGCGGTTTCCGGGTCCAGACCAAATAAAAAGGGGCGGGCGAGGGCGTAGGGGAGCAGGGACATTGGATAATTCAGGGCCTGTTTGCACTATTTATGCAAGTGCGAAGGTGGTGAAAACAGCGCCAATCTAGGCGCGCGACGACGCTCAGCCTGGCGGGCTGGGCTAGGAGTGCAACAACGAGTGGCGTTGTTTTCACCACCTTCCCTCCGGGTTGCGGCCAAAAAGGCCATGCGTAGCGTTGCAAAGCCTTGCCGGGCTCCAGCCCGGCTGCATTTTGCGCCTCACGCATGACCTTTTTGACTCGCAACGCATCTTGTATAAATAGTGTAAACAGGCCCTAGTTGTTCTGTGCGACAGCCCATTGTCGCAAACCCCATCCACCCCCTTTCATTGCGGACCGACATGACCCAAGACGAACTCAAAACACTGGTTGGCCAGGCTGCCCTGGCCTATGTCGAACCCGGCAGCATTGTCGGTGTCGGCACCGGCTCCACCGTCAACAAGTTCATCGACGCGCTGGCCGGCATCAAGGACACGATTGCCGGCGCGGTGTCGAGCTCGGTGGCCTCCACCGAGCGCCTGAAAGCGCTAGGCATCACGGTGTTTGAGGCGGCCGATGTCGAGGAACTGGCGGTCTACATCGACGGCGCCGACGAGATCGACCACGCGGGCTACATGATCAAGGGTGGCGGCGCAGCGCTGACGCGCGAAAAAATCGTGGCCGCCCAGTCACGCAAGTTTGTCTGCATCGCCGACGAGTCCAAGCTGGTGCAGGTGCTGGGCCAGTTCCCCTTGCCGGTGGAAGTCATTCCGATGGCGGCGCAGCGCATCCGTCGCCAGTTTGAAGCCCTCGGCGGCACGGCGACCCTGCGCCTGAAAAACGGTGCGCCGCTGGTCACCGACAACGGCCAGCACATTCTGGACGTGACCGGCCTGAAGATCAGCGAGCCGCTGGCCTTCGAGTCCGAGGTCAACCAGTGGCCCGGCGTGGTGACGGTCGGGGTGTTTGCCTTCCAGAAGGCGGATGTCTGCCTGCTGGGCACGGACGTCGGCGTCAAGACCCTGGTGTTTTAACCCCCGGAAGCGGCTGCCGGATGTTGTAGAGTTGTACGACAAATTTTCCGGATCATCATGAGCCACCGCTTCCAGTCCATCACGCCCGGCGTTCACCTCTCGGAACAGGTGGCCGAGGCCCTGTCGGCTGAAATCCGCGCCGGCCGGCCGGCGGCGGGCGACAAGCTGCCGACCGAGGCCGCGCTGGTCGAGCAGTTCGCGGTCAGCCGCACGGTGGTGCGCGAGGCTGTCTCCCGCCTGAAGTCGCTGGGCCTGGTGGAGTCGCGCCAGGGCAGCGGGGTGTTCGTGAAGCGGGCCGCCTTTGCGCCGCTGAATTTCGACACCCGTTCTGCCGCGTCCATGCAGGCGGTCATCCAGATGGTGGAGGTGCGCCGCGCGCTGGAGGCCGAGGTCGCCGCGTTGGCCGCGCAGCGCCGCACGGCGGCCGATATCAAGTGCATCCGCCAGGCGATGTCCGCGCTCGACAAGGCGGTCAAGGCCGGCGGCGACGGTGCCGACGAAGACGTGAACTACCACCGCGCGATTGCCGACGCGGCGCAAAACCCGTTTCTGATCAGCACGCTGGACTACCTGCGCCAGTTCCTGCGCGGCGTCACGCGGGTCACCCGCGCCAACGAGGCGCGCCGCGCCGACTTTGCCGGGCAGGTGCGCGAGGAGCACGAAGCCATCACCCAGGCCATCGAGGCCGGCGACGCCCTGCTGGCGCGCCAGGCTGCCGCCCGCCACATGGACAACGCGATCCGGCGCATCGAGCAGGCCGACCCGGCTTTCTGGCAGCAGGAGGGTGTGCAGCTGGCCAGTGCCCTTCTTTCCGACGCCATCCGGCACTGAGCCGTTCGCCTTGTCTCGATTCGGGAAAACCTGAGGTGATGGATGGTGTGCAAGTTGTATGATGACCATATAAATAAGTCGTTCATTCTGGGTCATGTCGGCCTTATGGCATCTGCAAGCCATGGGCTGCTTGATGGCGGCCGGCGTGGCGACGTGAATGGGTGTGGCGGATTTCAAAAAAATGACCTGGGCTGAAGGAGCAAGGGGATGAGTCTTGTAGCAGGTGTGATCGGTCTCGGTGCCATGGGCAGCGGCATGGCGCAATCGCTGCGCCGCGCCGGTTATCGGGTGTTTGTGTTTGACGTGCGGCCCGGGGTGGCGCAGGCTTTTGCCGAAGGTGGCGGTGTGGCCTGCGCCTCGCTGGCCGAGCTGGCGGCGGCCTGTGACGTGATCGTGTCGGTGGTGGTCAATGCGGCGCAGACCGAGTCCGTGTTGTACGGCCCCGGCGGTTGTGCGGCGGCCATGAAACCCGGCAGCGTGTTTGTGATGTGCTCCACGGTGGACGCGAACTGGTCCATGGCCCAGGAAAAACGCCTGGCCGACCTGGGCCTGCTTTACATCGATGCCCCGATTTCCGGTGGTGCCGCCAAAGCCGCCAGCGGCGAGATGACCATGATGACCTCCGGTGCGCCGGCAGCGTATGCGAAGGCCGAACCTGTGCTCAACGCCATGGCTGCCAAGGTCTACAAGCTCGGTGAAGCGGCGGGCGCCGGCAGCAAGGTCAAGATCATCAACCAGCTGCTGGCGGGCGTACACATTGCCGCGGCTGCCGAAGCCATGGCGCTGGGCCTGCGTGAAGGGGTGGACCCGGCCGCGCTCTACGAGGTCATCACGCACAGCGCCGGCAACAGCTGGATGTTCGAAAACCGCATGGCTCATGTGCTGGCGGCCGACTACACGCCGCTGTCGGCGGTCGACATTTTCGTGAAGGACCTCGGCATCGTGCTCGACATGGCGCGCGCCAGCAAGTTTCCTTTGCCACTGTCCTCGACGGCGCACCAGATGTTCATGCAGGCCTCGACGGCCGGTTTTGCGAAAGAGGACGACAGCGCGGTGATCAAAATTTTCCCGGGCATCGAGCTGCCGAAAAAGCCATGAGCAAGATCAGCCTCGGATGTATTGCCGACGATTTCACCGGTGCGACCGATCTGGCCAACAACCTCGTGCGCGCCGGCATGCGTGTGGTGCAGACGATTGGCGTGCCCTCCGGGCCGCTGGGCGCCGAGGTCGACGCCGTGGTGGTCGCACTCAAATCACGCACTGTGTCGGCAGTCCAGGCCATTGCCGAATCGCTGGCCGCCCTGGCCTGGCTGCAGGCGCAGGGCGCGCAGCAGATTTATTTCAAGTACTGCTCGACCTTCGACAGCACGGCCCGCGGCAACATTGGCCCGGTGACCGAGGCGCTGATGGACGCGCTGAACACCGGCTTCACGATCGCCACACCGGCCTTTCCCGACAACCAGCGCACGGTGTTCAAGGGTTATCTGTTTGTGGGCGACGTGCTGCTGAGCGAAAGCGGCATGCAGAACCACCCGCTGACGCCGATGGTCGACGCGAATCTGGTGCGGGTGCTGCAGTCGCAGACGGAGCGGCGTGTCGGCCTGATCGACCACAAGGTCGTGGCGCGCGGCGCGGCGGCGGTGCGCGAGCGCATGGCGCAACTGCAGGCAGAAGGGGTGGGCGTGGCGGTTGTGGACGCGGTGTCCAACGAGGACCTGCTGCGCCTGGGCCCTGCGCTCAAGGGCATGCCACTGGTGACTGCCGGTTCCGGCGTGGCCATTGGCCTGCCGGCCAACTTCGGCATCACGCCGTCGCTGCAGGCCAGCCGTTTGCCGGCCGCCGGCGGCCTGCAGGCGGTGGTGTCGGGCAGCTGCTCGCTGGCGACGAATCGGCAGGTGCTGGACTTCATGAAGCAGGGCCATCCGGCGCTGGCGATTGATCCGCTGCGCATTGCCTCGGGTGCCGATGTGGCGGCCGAGGTGCTGGCCTGGGCCCGGCCGCTGCTGGCGCAGGGGCCGGTGCTGGTGTATTCCACCGCCGACAGCGGCGATGTGAAGGCCGTGCAGGGCAGGCTCGGGGTGGAAGAAGCCGGCGCCATGGTCGAAGCCACACTGGCCGCAGTGGCGCGCGGTCTGGTGCAGCTGGGTGTGCGGCAACTGGTGGTGGCCGGCGGTGAAACCTCGGGCGCCTGCGTGCAGGCACTGGGCATCACGCAGATGCAGATCGGCCCGCAGATCGATCCTGGTGTGCCCTGGTGTCATGCACTGCCTGAAATCACAGGCAGCGATGGTTTGCACCTGACCCTGAAATCCGGCAACTTCGGCACCGACGACTTCTTCACCAAAGCCTTTACGATGCTGGCATGACTGCATTGACCGAAAACCAGGCCCGGGAAGAGATCTGCCGCGTCGGCAAAAGCCTGTTCGAGCGTGGTTATGTACACGCCACCGCCGGCAACATCAGCGTGCGGCTCGACGCTTCCGAGGGCGGTGGTTTCCTGATCACGCCGACCGATGCCTGCCTGGGTTTTCTGGACCCGGCGCGGCTGGCGCGACTGGACGCCGATGCAAAGCAGCTCAGCGGCGACACCGCGAGCAAGACCATCGCGCTGCATGCCGGCATTTACGCGGCAGCCTCCGTCTTTGACCCGGCGACGCGCTGCGTGATCCACACCCACAGCACCCATTGCGTGGCGCTGAGCCTGCGCGCCACGGGCGAGGAGTTGCTGCCGGCGCTCACGCCTTATTTCGTCATGAAGGTTGGCCATGTGCCGGTCATCGACTACCACCGCCCGGGCGACCCGGCGGCGGCGGCGCTGGTGGCCCAGGCCATCACGCGCTACGGCCGGCAGGGCACGCCGCTACGCGCGGTGATGCTGGCGCGGCTGGGGCCCAATGTCTGGCACCACAGTCCGGCGGCGGCCATGGCCGTGCTGGAAGAACTCGAGGAAACCGCCCGGCTGCTGTGCCTGGACGACGCCCCGGTGCAAGCTTTAAGCGCTGCGCAGATCGACGAACTGCGCCAGACCTTCGGCGCCCGCTGGTAGGCTTTTTATTGTCAAATTGGCCTGTAGCCCTTTATTCATAAGCGCTGGCAGCTATCTATTTCATAGTATTTTAAAACACCACCATGCCTAAATTCGCCGCCAACCTGTCCATGATGTACCCCGAGTTGCCGTTTCTGGACCGCTTCGAGGCGGCCGCGAAAGACGGTTTCAAGGCCGTGGAGTTTCTTTTTCCTTATGCCTACAGCAAGGATGAACTGGCCGCGCGCCTCAAGGGCAACGGCCTGCAGCAGGTGCTGTTCAACGCGCCACCGGGCGGCACCGATGCAGCATCCATCGCCCAGGCCTGGGACCAGGCCGGCGACAAGGGCACGGCCGCCGTGCCGGGCCGCGAGGCGGAGTTCCGCGCCGGTGTGTTGCTGGCCCTGGCCTATGCCGAGGCGCTGGATTGCCCGCGTATTCACCTGATGGCCGGCCTGGTCGCCGCAGGGCGGGAGCGCGAGGACCTGCGGCCGGTCTATGTGGCCAACCTGCGCTGGGCGGCGGCCGAAGCGGCGAAACACGGGCGCGACGTGTTGATCGAGCCGATCAACACGCGCGATGTGCCGTGTTTCTTTTTGAACCGGCAGGACCATGCGCACGAGATCGTGACCGAGGTCGGCGCGTCCAACCTCAAGGTGCAGATGGACCTGTACCACTGCCAGATCGTCGAAGGGGATGTGGCCACCAAGATCCGCCACTACCTGCCGACGGGGGCCGTCGGCCATTTCCAGATTGCCGGTGTGCCCGAGCGGCACGAGCCCGACATCGGGGAGGTCAATTACCCGTATCTGTTCAGTGTGATCGACGAGGTGTCCGCGGCCTGCGGCTGGGATGGCTGGATCGGCTGCGAATACAGGCCGAAAAAGGGCGGACAGCCCGACGGCACGTCGGCAGGCTTGGGCTGGCTGCCACGCTGAGCGCCACCGGCGCGGTTTCTTAAAAGCGGATGCCAGCAGGATTGCTCGGCGGGGGCGTCACCGGGGTGGACGGTGCGACCGGCGTGCCGGGCCGCGCTGCCGCGGTGGTGGCCGGTGCGGGCGTCGGCGCCACCGTCACCAGGGGGGTGGCCGGGGCCTGGCGGTAGCTGGCAGGCAGCACCGACGATTTGGGGTAACCCGCCGCATCGAGGAACTGCGTCCATTCCGCATCCGAGAAACCCTTGAGTTGCTGGCTGCCTATGGTCAGAAAGGGGAGGGAGTTGTCGCCGCTGATGCGCTGCAGCGCCTGCGCGTCTTCGTTGGTCGCGATGGTTTTTTCTGCAAACGGCACACCGCGCGTGGTCAGCAGCGAACGCGCCGAGGCGCAGGGGCCGCAGTTCTCGCCCGAATACAGGGTGACCGGGTACTGGCCCACCACCTTGCGCAATTCAAACGGCAGCGACGCTGTGGCGACGCCGCGGGCACCGTCGGCACCAGCCGCTGTCACCTTGGCATTGCTCGCGGCTGGGGGCGGCTTGTCGGAAAAGGTCACCTTGCCGTCCGGGCCGACGATGCGGTACACCGGCTGGGCCTGGGAAAGAGAAGAGAATGTGCCGGCAGCCAGCACCAGCACTGCGCTAATCGCTGCAAATTTGATAGCGTTCGAGGTCATACATCGCTCCGTTTGAGGTCACTCATGCCATGCCCTGGTGCCGCAGCAGCGCGTCGATGGAAGGCTCGCGGCCACGGAAGGCCTTGAACGATTCCATCGCCGGGCGGCTGCCGCCTGCCTCCAGAATGGCCTGGCGATATTTTCTGCCAGTTTCCAGACTAACGGGGCTGGACGGGGCTTCGACGTCGGTGTTTATACCTGCAGGTGTGGCGCTTTGTGCACTTTCCTCGAAGGCCGCATAGGCGTCTGCCGAGAGAACTTCGGCCCATTTGTAGCTGTAATACCCGGCCGCATAACCGCCGGAAAAAATGTGACTGAATGTATGCGCGGTGCGGCTGTAGGGCGGCGGGGTGATCACGGCGTATTCCTCGCGCACGCCGGCCAGCAGCGCCATCACGTCGCCGCCCGGTTGCCACTCGGTGTGCAGCAGCATGTCGAACAGCGAAAACTCGATCTGGCGCAGGGTCTGCATGCCGCTCTGGAAGTTTTTGGCCGCCAGCATCCGCTCGAACAGGGCGCGCGGCAGCGGCTCACCGGTGTCCACATGGGCGGTCATGTGTTTGAGCACATCCCACTCCCAGCAGAAGTTTTCCATGAACTGGCTGGGCAGCTCGACCGCGTCCCATTCGACGCCGCTGATGCCGGAGACATCGCGCTCGTTCACCTGGGTCAACATGTGGTGCAGGCCGTGACCGAACTCGTGGAACAGCGTGGTCACGTCGTCGTGCGTCAGCAGGGCGGGCTTGCCGCCCACGCCGTCGGCAAAGTTGCAGACCAGGTGGGCCACCGGGGTCTGCAGCGTGCCGGTGTCGGGGCGCAGCCAGCGGGCACGCACATCGTCCATCCAGGCGCCGCCGCGTTTGCCGGTGCGCGCCGGACGGTCCAGATAGAACTGCCCTACCAGCTGACCGTCGCGCTCGATGCGGTAGAACTCGACCCCGGGATTCCACACAGGCGCGGTGTCGGGATGGATCGCCACCTCGAACAGCGTCTCGACAATCCTGAACAGGCCGGCCAGCACCTTGGGGGCGGTGAAGTACTGTTTGACTTCCTGTTCGCTGAAGGCATAACGCGCTTCCTTGAGTTTTTCGCCAATCCAGGTGAAGTCCCAGGGCTGCGGGTCTTTCAAGCCCAGCTTTTCCGCGGCAAAGGTGCGCAGGTCGGCCACGTCCTTGAGGCCGTAGGGCTTGGCACGCTGGCCGAGGTCGCGCAGGAAGCTGATCACCTGCTCGGGCGAATCGGCCATCTTGGGGACCACCGAGACCTCGCCGAAATTGCGGTAGCCGAGCAGTTGCGCCTCCTCGCGCCGCAGCGCGAGGATTTCCTGCATCACGGCGCTGTTGTCGAAGCGGCTGAACTCCGGCGGTGACTGGTCGCTGGCGCGCGTGCTGTAGGCCTTGTAAAGGGTTTCACGCAAGGAGGAACTGTCGGCAAACTGCATGACCGGCAGGTAGCAGGGCATCTTGAGCGTGAGCTTGTAACCCTCCTTGCCCTCGGCTTCGGCCTGCGCGCGCGCCGTCTGGACCACGTCGGCCGGCACGCCGGCGAGTTCGTCTTCCCTGGCGTAGTAGGCGTAAGCGTCGGTGGCGTCGAGCGCGTTTTCGCTGAATTTCTGACTCAGTTCGGCCTGGCGCTCCTGGATGGCGGCAAACCGTTCCTTGGCTGCGCCCACGAGTTCAGCGCCCGACAGCACGAAGTTGCGCACGGCATTTTTATGGGCCTGGCGCTGTTCGGGGTTCAGCGACGCCACATCGATGGCCTTGTATTTGGCGTAAAGCCGTTCGTCTGCGCCCAGTCGGGTCCAGAACTCGGTGACGCGCGGCAGGGCAGCGTTGTAGGCGGCGCGCAGCTCAGGGCTGTCCGCCACGCTGTTGAGGTGGCTGACCGCACCCCAGGCCCGGCCCAGGTTTTCGGTGGCCACGTCCAGCACGCCGGCAATGTCCGCCCAGCGCGCTGGAAACTCCGGCGTGGTGACACGTTCCAGCGCAGTTTCGGCCTGTGCCAGCAACACATCGACCGCAGGGCCCACATGCTCGGGCGCGATGCGGTCAAACAGGGGAAGGCTGGAGAAATCGAGAAGCGGATTGGATGCGTTCAATGTGGTCAAGGTGGTCATGTCCATCAGTTGTGGGCGCAGGCACCCGATCTAAAGGGGGAAGCGCCAGACAAAAAAGGAAAATGCCTCGCTGGCCGGCCAAGGACCGGTCGGATCACGCCGCCGCCGGCTCAGCCCTGGGCGCGTTTCTTGGCGCTTTGCTGCTTTTTCGGTTTCGCCCGTTTCACGGTGCCGCCCGGCGTCAGGCGCTGGTTGCCCAGCACACGCAGGGTTTTCACTTCGGGGCGCTGGCCGTAACGCGCGCTGTTCTTCAGCACCTTGACGTCGCGCGGGCCGGGCATGCGGTCCTCGTTGACCTTTTTTTCCTTTTCAGGCATCGGGCGCCACAGCACCAGCAGCTTGCCGATGTGCTGGATGGGCGCGGCCCCGAGTTCGTCGGCCAGAGCCTGGAACATGGCTTCGCGCGCAGGGCGGTCGTCCGACTGCACACGGACCTTGATCAGGCCGTGCGCCTTCAGTGCCAGGTCGATTTCCCTTTTGACAGCGGCCGTCAGGCCGTCCGAGCCGACCATCACGACGGGGTCCAGGTGGTGCGCATCGGCGCGGTGGTCTTTGCGCTGGGCGGGGGTAAGTAGTATTTGAGCCATGCCCTGATTATCCTAGAAGCCGCCGCTGCCGCTGATTTATCGTTGGGGAAACCGCGGCGCCGGAAGGCGGTGAGAGGACAATACAGGCATGAAAGTAAAAACCCAAAGCAAAAAGGTCAACAAAGCGTGGCTGAATGACCACGTCAACGATACCTACGTCAAGTTGGCCAAAAGAGAGGGTTACCGGGCCCGGGCGGCCTACAAGCTCAAGGAAATCGATGACATGCTGGGCCTCATCAAGCCCGGCTACTGTGTGGTGGACCTGGGCAGCGTGCCCGGCGCCTGGAGCCAGTATGCGCGCCGCAAGCTCTCGCCATCGGGCGCGGCGGCCGGCGAACTCAACGGCCGCATCATCGCGCTGGACATCCTGCCGATGGACCCGGTCGAGGGGGTGGTGTTCATCCAGGGGGACTTCCGGGAACCGGAGGTGCTACAGATTCTGGAGCAGACTTTGGCCGCCGACAAGGGCTTTACCAAGGTTGACGTCGTGATTTCCGACATGGCGCCGAATCTGTCGGGCATTGAATCGGCCGATGCCGCCCGCATCGCCCACCTGGTGGAGCTGGCGGTGGATTTTTCCGTGCAGCACCTCAAACCCGAGGGCGCGCTGGTCGTCAAGCTGTTCCATGGCGGCGCCTACAGTCCCCTGGTCAAGCTGTTCAAGGAGACCTTCAAGGTGGTCAAGCCCATCAAGCCCAAGGCCTCGCGCTCGGAGTCGTCGGAAACCTTTCTGGTCGGCATGGGGCTGAAAAACAGGCCGGCCCAAACGGCCTGAGCTTGCTGAAACGCAATAAATACCGCAATCCCGCTTCAAACCAAGGGATGTCCCGGGCTTGTTAAGCGGCTTTTGGCCTTGAAACGCCTAAAATCAGGCGCATGTGCCTTGTGTTCCTCTATCGGAGACATCCTTGAACAATCAGTGGTTTTCAAAAATTGCAATCTGGCTGGTGATCGCCATGGTGCTGTTCACCGTTTTCAAGCAATTTGATACACGCGGTGGCGCCGGTACGAATTACCTTGGCTATTCGGAGTTCCTCGACGAGGTCAAGGGCAAACGCATCAAGTCCGCGACCATCGCGGAGGGCCAGGGCGGCACGGAAATTTCGGCCGTCACGACCGATGACCGCCGCATCCGCACCACGGCCACCTACCTGGACCGCGGTCTGGTCGGCGACCTGATCGCCAACGATGTCAAGTTCGATGTCAAGCCGCGTGAAGAAGGCTCGCTCCTGATGACCCTGCTGGTCAGTTGGGGTCCGATGCTGCTGCTGATCGGTGTCTGGATCTATTTCATGCGGCAAATGCAGGGCGGCGGCAAGGGCGGGGCTTTCAGCTTCGGCAAATCCAAGGCCCGCATGCTCGACGAGTCCACCAATACCGTGACCTTTGCCGACGTTGCCGGCTGCGACGAGGCCAAGGAAGAGGTCAAGGAAGTGGTCGATTTCCTGAAAGACCCGCAAAAATTCCAGAAGCTGGGCGGACGCATTCCGCGCGGCCTGTTGCTGGTCGGCCCACCGGGCACCGGCAAGACCCTGCTCGCCAAAGGCATTGCCGGCGAAGCCAAGGTTCCGTTTTTCTCGATTTCCGGTTCTGACTTCGTCGAGATGTTTGTCGGCGTGGGCGCGGCCCGCGTGCGCGACATGTTCGACAATGCCAAGAAAAACGCACCCTGCATCATCTTCATCGACGAGATCGACGCCGTTGGCCGCCAGCGTGGCGCAGGCCTGGGCGGCGGCAACGACGAGCGTGAGCAGACCCTGAACCAGATGCTGGTCGAGATGGACGGTTTCGAGACCAATGTCGGCGTGATTGTGGTGGCTGCCACCAACCGCCCCGACATCTTGGATTCCGCCTTGCTGCGTCCCGGCCGTTTTGACCGCCAGGTCTATGTGACGCTGCCCGACATCCGTGGCCGCGAGCAGATCCTCAATGTGCACATGCGCAAGGTCCCGCTCGGCCAGGACGTCAATGCCAGCGTGATCGCCCGCGGCACGCCCGGCATGTCCGGCGCCGACCTGGCCAACCTCTGCAACGAAGCCGCCTTGATGGCCGCACGCCGCAATGCGCGCACCGTGGAAATGCAGGACTTCGAAAAAGCCAAGGACAAGATCCTGATGGGCCCCGAGCGCAAGAGCATGGTCATGCCCGAGTCGGAGCGCAGGAACACGGCCTACCACGAGTCGGGCCACGCCCTGCTCGGCAAGCTGCTGCCCAAGTGCGACCCGGTGCACAAGGTCACCATCATTCCGCGCGGCCGCGCGCTGGGCGTCACCATGAGCCTGCCGGCCCAGGACCGCTACAGCTACGACCGCGAGTACATGCTCAGCCAGATCAGCATGCTGTTTGGCGGCCGGATTGCCGAGGAAGTGTTCATGCACCAGATGACCACCGGGGCCAGCAACGACTTTGAACGCGCCACGGCACTGGCCAGGGACATGGTCACGCGTTACGGCATGAGCGAGGCGCTGGGCCCCATGGTTTACGCCGAGAACGAAGGCGAAGTGTTCCTGGGCCGTTCGGTCACCAAAACCAACAACATGAGCGAGTCGACCCTGAAAAAGGTCGACGACGAGGTGCGCCGCATCATTGACCAGCAGTACGCCCAGGCGCGCACGCTGATCGAGGACAACCAGGACAAGATTCACGCGATGGCCAAGGCCTTGCTGGAGTGGGAGACCATTGACGTCGAACAGCTCGACGACATCATGGCCGGCAAGGAGCCGCGTCCACCGAAAGACTGGACACCGCGCAACCCGTCGGTGGGCGGTAGCGGTGGCCCCAGCGGCGGTACGCCGGCGGTCACGACCGACCCGGCACCCACGGTGGCCTGAGCGCCTCCATCCACATGACAACCGGGGCAAGTCCCCGGTTTTTCTTTGGCTCGACAATACCCCATGATCTGGCAAACCTCGCGCTTTCAAATCGACCTGAGCCAGCCCCGCGTGATGGGCATTGTCAACGTCACACCTGATTCATTCTCGGACGGCGGCAAATATTTCTCGGTGGACGGCGCGTCGCGCGCCGCATTTGCGCATTGCGAGCAGCTTGTCAAGGACGGCGCCGACATGCTGGATATCGGCGGGGAGTCCACCCGTCCCGGCGCGCCGCCGGTGCCGCTGGACGAGGAACTCGCGCGTGTGCTGCCGGTCGTGCGCCATGCGGTGACCCTGGGCGTGCCGGTGTCGGTGGACACCTACAAGCCCGAAGTCATGGCCGCGGTGCTGGACCTGGGGGCCGACATCGTCAACGACATCTGGGCGCTGCGCCAGCCTGGCGCAGCCGCCGTCGTGGCCGCGCATCCCGCGTGCGGCGTCTGCCTGATGCACATGCACCGCGAGCCGCAGACCATGCAGGCCGCGCCCATGGAGGGCGACGTGGTGCCGCAGGTGCTGGCTTTTCTGGCCCAGGCCGCAACAGAGCTGCGCGCGCTGGGCGTGGCTGCCGGCCGCATCACTCTGGATCCGGGCATCGGTTTCGGCAAGACCGTGGCCCAGAATTTCGCCTTGCTGGCGCGCCAGCACGAGCTGCTGGCGGCCGGTTACCCGCTGCTGGCCGGCTGGTCGCGCAAGTCCTCACTGGCCGCCGTGAGCAGCAGTTCCCTGGCCCAGGTGGCCCAGCTCGACATCATCGACCGCATGGTGCCCAGCGTCACGGCCGCCGTGCTGGCCGTGGACCGCGGTGCGCGGGTGGTGCGTGTGCACGATGTGTGCGAAACCGTGCAGGCCCTGAAGGTCTGGGTGGCTGCCACGGCGCCGCAGCCTACAAGCGGGCAGGTCGGCGCACCGTAGAATTTCCGCTGGTATTGAAATCGAATCCATAACCACCAGGGACAAACAACAATGACAAGAAAATACTTCGGCACCGACGGCATTCGCGGCACCGTGGGCCAGGCGCCCATCACGCCCGATTTTGTGCTGCGCCTGGCGCATGCGGTCGGCCGCGTGCTGAAAAAGACCGAGGCCCGACCCACCGTGCTGATTGGCAAGGACACCCGCATTTCCGGCTACATGCTCGAAAGTGCGCTGGAGTCGGGTTTCAACTCCGCCGGCGTCGATGTGGTGCTGCTCGGGCCCTTGCCGACACCGGGCGTGGCCTACCTCACGCGCACGCAGCGCGCCAGCCTGGGCGTGGTGATCAGTGCCAGCCACAACCCCTTTCCCGACAACGGCATCAAGTTTTTCAGCGCCCAGGGCGCCAAGCTGCCGGACGCGTGGGAAGAGGAAGTCGAAGCCGTGCTGGAAGAAGCGCCGGTGTGGGCGGACTCGCCCAATCTCGGCAAGACGCGCCGGCTCGACGACGCCGCCGGCCGCTACATCGAGTTCTGCAAAAGCACCTTTGCCAATGACCTGACGCTCAAGGGCATGAAGATCGTCGTCGATGCGGCGCACGGTGCGGCCTACCACATTGCACCGGAAGTCTTTCATGAGCTGGGGGCCGAGGTCATTGCCATCGGCTGCGCGCCCGACGGCATGAACATCAACCACGAGGTCGGCGCGACCCATCCCGAGGCGCTGATCAAGGCTGTCAAGGCCTATGGGGCGGATTACGGTGTGGCGCTGGACGGCGACGCCGACCGGCTGCAACTGGTGGACGCCCAGGGTCGCCTTTTCAATGGCGACGAAGTGCTGTACCTGATGGTGGCCGAACGCCTGGCGCGCGGCGAGAACGTGCCTGGCGCGGTCGGTACCCTGATGACCAACATGGCCGTCGAAGTGGCGCTGAAGGCCCGGGGCGTCGAGTTTGTGCGCGCCAAGGTCGGTGACCGCTATGTGCTGGAAGAGCTTGAAAAACACGGCTGGCTGCTCGGCGGCGAAGGCTCCGGCCACCTGCTGGCACTGGACAAACACAGCACCGGTGACGGCCTGATCAGCGCGCTGCAGGTTTTGCAGGCCTGTGTGCGCAGCGGCAAGTCGCTGGCCCAGCTGTTGTCCGATGTGACGCTGTTTCCCCAGACCCTGATCAACGTGCGCTTGCAGCCCGGCCAGGACTGGAAAAGCAGCGCGGCGCTGGCAGACATGAGCCGCACCGTCGAAGCCGAACTCGGCGACAGCGGCCGGCTGCTGATCCGCGCCAGCGGCACCGAGCCGCTGCTGCGTGTCATGGTAGAGGCGCGCGACGCAGCGCAGGCCCTGGCCTGTGCCGAGCGCGTGGCGGACACGATCAGGCGCTGACGCCGTTTTTTCTTTGAATGAATAGTGCCTCTGGCCCAGAGTGGACGGGCGCGAGCAGCTATCAAAAAAAGAGCGTCTGTGCGGGGTGGCATTGGCAGCGCGCCCATGCTCTCTGGCGGATGAATTCATGACGTGGATCAAGTTTTTTCAGGCAGGTTTGCGTAAGCTTGCACATTACCTGAGGAGACTTGAACATGCCGAATCTTGAATGGTCTGACGCGCTCGCGCTCGACCTGCCCGCGATGGATGACACCCACCGGGAATTTGTCGACCTGCTGGCGCAGGTGGAAAACGCCGCAGACCACGCGCTGCTGGCCCACTGGCGCGTCTTGCTGGACCACACCGATGAACATTTCAGCCGGGAAGACCGCTGGATGCAGGACACGCGGTTTTCATCGTCCAACTGCCACAGCGTGCAGCACAAGGTGGTCCTGCAGGTCATGCGTGAAGGCCTGACCGGCGGCGAAGCCGGCAACCTGAAAATGCTGCGCGACATGGCGCGTGAACTCGCGCTCTGGTTTCCCCAGCATGCCCAGACCATGGATGCCGCGCTGGCCCTGCATTTGCGCGGCATCGGTTACGACCCGGTCACCGGCGTGGTGGCCATGCCTGCGGCCTTGCCCAGGGACATCATTCACGGTTGCGGCGGCGCCAGCTGCACCGATACCCAGGCGCCCGCAGCCACCGCGCAGGCGGCATGAGTACGGCGCCAGCCGTTGTGGCCGGCGCCATGGGTGTGCCACACCACCGCCTGCACGAGGATGTGCAGGCCCTGACCACGGGCACCCTGTTTGTGGCGCTGGGCGTGGTCATGTTCGGTCATGCCGGACTGTTGACGGGTGGCACGGCCGGCATCGCTTTCCTGATTCACTACGCCACCGGCCTGAGTTTCAGCCTCGCGTTTTTTATGGTGAACCTGCCCTTTTATTTCTTTGCCTGGCGGCGCATGGGGCTGGCCTTCACCCTCAAGACCTTTGCGGCCGTGGGCCTGCTGTCGCTGTTCACTTGGGTCCTGCCGCAGGGGCTGGCCTTCGGCTACCTGTCACCCGCGCTGGCGGCGGTGCTCGGTGGCCTGCTCTGCGGCGCAGGCATGCTCATCGTGTTTCGCCATGGCGCCAGTCTGGGCGGGCTGAACATCGTGGTGCTTTATCTGCAGGATCGCCTGGGCTGGCGCGCCGGCAAGGTGCAGATGGCCATGGACGGCCTGATCGTGCTGGGTGCGCTGTGGGTGACCGACTGGCAGCGGGTCGCGCTGTCGGTGTTGGGCGCGGTGGTGCTGAACCTGGCCCTGGCCATCAACCACCGGCCCGGCCGCTACATGGCGATGTAGCGGCTTTTCTTCAGGGCCGGACCTCGGCCCCAAGGTCTATTTACCGGCGCGTTTGGCGTCCTGATCCATCTTGCCCATGAACAGCATGAAGAAAAACACGCCCATGCCAATCATGAAGGCAATGCCGATGACGCTCATGAGGCCATAGTCGGTGGAGAACAGGTCAGTCAACAGTTTCATGGTGGTCGCTCCTTGGTAAGGCTTCCACTATGGCCTGTCTGCCTGAAACACATACTGATGCAGGTCAACAATGTATGCCTGAAGCCGCCCTCCGGGCCTGGGAACCGGGTTGATTTGTACAAGATTCAGGGCTGCAGCCCAATGAATACGTGCGCTGGGCGCTACTGAAAACGAAGCATGGCCGGATCGCTCAGGGCGACGGCTCCGCCTGCCAGCCGCCGCCCAGCGACTGGATCAGCGCCACCGCTGTGGTCTGGCGGTCCGCCATGGCCTGCACCAGCGCGCGGCGCGCGCTCAATGCGGTGGCCTGCGCTGCAATGACTTCGGTGTAGCCGACCTGGCCGCTGCGGTAGCGGTTGAGCACCTGCTGCTCGACCTGGTCGGCCGATGCGGAGGCCTGGCGGCGCAGCTCCTGCTGGGTGAGCAGCACGCGGGTGGCGGCCAGCTGGTCCTCGACATCCTGGAAGGCTGCCAGCACGGTTTGCCGGTAACGTGCCACGGTTTGTGCATGGGCCGCTTCGCTGCCTTCCACGCGGGCACCGGTGGCACCGGCATTGAACAGCACCTGTGCGGCCGACAGGCCCAGCGACCAGACCGTGCTGGACGCGCTGAACAGGTCCGCCACCCGGCTGGCGCCGAAGCCATAGGAGGCACTGAGGGACAGATTGGGGTAATACGCGCTTTTGGCGATGCCGATCTGCTCGTTGGCCGCCGCCACGCGACGTTCGGCCGCGGCGATGTCGGGCCGGCGCTGCAGCAGCGTTGACGGCACACCCACCGGAACCTCGGGCACGGAAGGTTTCCACGCCGCCCGGGCGAGCGAGAAATTGCCCGGCGCCTCGCCGATCAGCACCGCTATCGCATGCTCCAGCTGCGCACGCTGCCGCACCAGGCCAGCATCGTCAGCCTGGGCGTTGGCCAGCTGGGTTTGCGCCTGCAGCACATCGGTCTTACCGACAATGCCGGCGTTGTAGCGGTTCTGTGCAATTTCCAGTGCGCGTTGGTAGCCGGTGAGGGTGTCCTCGAGCAGGCCTTTTTGCGCGTCCAGCTGGCGCAGTGAAAAGTAGTTGATGGCCAGCTCGCCTTGCGCCGACAGTTTGGCCGAGGCCAGGTCGGCGGCGCTGGCCTGGGCGCCCGCGGTGGCACCATCGACCGCGCGGCCGAGCCGGCCCCAGACGTCGGGCTCCCAGCTGCCGCCTATGCTGAGCTGGTAGTTGTTGCCGGTGCGCCCGCCCGAGCTGCCTGTCGTGCTTGTGCTGCTACTGCTGCCACCGCTGCCACCGCTGCCGGAGCGGGTGGCACCGCCGCCCAGCGTGACCGCAGGAAAGAGGGAAGCGCGCTGCTCGCGCACCAGCGCACGCGCCTGGGCGTAGGCGGCCACGGCGGCGGCCACATTCTGGTTGGATACCTCCACCCGCGCGGCCAGCCGGTCGAGCACCGGGTCGCCGAACAGCGACCACCAGGGGCCGCGTTCCAGCGCATCGGCCGGTGCAGCGGGCACCCAGCCTTCGGCTTCCTTGTAGCTGCTGACCTCTGGCGTGAGCGGCCGCTGGTAGGTGGGGCCAACGGCGCAGCCGCCGAGCAGAATAACAAGCGCGGCGGCGATGGGGTAAAGCGTGAGTCTGGATCGCATGGCGGGCCTCATTGCAGTTGCAGCGCCGCACCGGGTAGTGGCGCGCTGGCATCATCGGGATGACGGCTCAGGTGGCGCTCGGACGGGCTGCGGCGGCGCAGCTTGTCGAGCAGGATGTAAACCACCGGCGTGGTCAGCAGCGTGAGCAGCTGGCTGGCAATCAGGCCGCCGATGATGGAGATGCCCAGCGGCCGGCGCAACTCGGCACCTTCGCCAAAACCAATGGCCAGCGGCAACGCGCCCAGGATGGCGGCCAGCGTGGTCATCAGGATGGGCCGGAAGCGCAGCAGGCAGGCCTCGCGCACCGCCTCGACGGCCGACAGGCCGCGTGAACGCTCGGCCTCGATCGCGAAGTCGATGATCAGGATGGCGTTTTTCTTGACGATGCCGATCAACAGGAACACGCCGATCAGCGCGATGATGGAAAACTCCATCTTGAACAGCATCAGCGCCAGCACCGCCCCCACGCCGGCCGAGGGCAGGGTGGACAGCACCGTGATCGGATGCACCAGGCTTTCGTAGAGGATGCCCAGCACGATGTAGATCACGATCAGCGCCGCCAGGATCAGCAGGGGCTGCTCGTTTTGCGATTGCTGGGCGCTGAGCGCCGTTCCTGAAAAACTGCCGCGCACATTGCTGGGCAGGCGGATCTCGGCCTCGGCCTGTTTGACGGCGTCCTGCCCGGCGCTGAGCGGGATGCCCTCGGCCAGGTTGAAAGACACCGTGGTCGAAAGCTCGCCGTCTTCATGGCTGATCGATGCAGCCGTCGGGTTTTCGCTGAAGCTGGCGATTGCGGACAGCGGCACCATGGTGGTGACCGCTGCGCTCAGCGCCTGGCCAGAGGAGGGGTCGCGCAGCGCCGGGTTGGCGACGCTGGTGCTGGTGGACGGGGTTGCAGCGGCCAGGGTCGTGCCGCTACCGCCGCGTGCGGGAACATAAATGTCTTTCAGCGATTCCGGGCTCTGGATGTAACGCGGCGCCACGCCCATGATGACCTTGTACTGGTTCAGGTCGGCATAAATCGTGGCGACCTGGCGCTGGCCGAAGCCGTTGTACAGCGCGTTGTCCACATCGCGCGAACTGATGCCCAGCCGCGCCGCGCTGTCCTTGTCCACGGTGACCATGGTCTCCACGCCGTTTTCCTGCTGGTCGGTGTCCACGTCGGTCAGCGCCGGTTGCAGTTTCATCTGGTCGGCCAGGCGCACGGCCCAGATTTTCAGGTCGTTGTTGTTGTCACTCTTCAGGGTGTACTGGTAGGTGGAGTTGCTGGCCCGCCCGCCCCCGCGCAGGTCCTGCACCGGGTTGAGGAAGATGCTGATGCCGGTGATCTGCGCCAGTTGCGGACGCAGCCGGGTGATCACCGCCTGGCCCTTGTCCGTGCGCTGATTCACCGGCTTGAGGTTGATGAACATGAAGCCGCCGCCGGCGCGCGAGCCGCCGGTAAAACCGACCACGGTATCGACCGCCGGGTCGGCCCGGATGATGTCCACGATGGCCTTGAGCTTGCTCTGCATGGCCTGGAAGGAAATGCTGCGGTCCGCGCGTATGCCGCCGCTGATCTGCCCGCTGTCCTGCTGAGGAAAGTAGCCCTTGGGGATGGCGACGAACAGATAGACATTGAGCGCAATGACGGCCAGCAGGCTCAGCATCACGATCACTCGGCTGGCCAGCGCCCAGTCGAGGCTGATTTCGTAGCCGCGGTGCAGGCGCCTGAACGCCGCCTCGAACCAGCGCGCCACCCGCCCTGGCGGCTTGGTGTGGGCGTCGGGCTTGAGCAGCCAGGCGCACATCATGGGGGTGGTGGTCAGCGAGATCAGCAGCGAGATCAGCACCGCCGCCGACAGCGTGACCGCAAACTCCCGGAACAGCCGGCCGGTTTGCCCGCCCATGAACAGCAGGGGAATGAACACCGCCACCAGTGACAGGCTGATGGACAGCACGGTGAAGCCCACCTCGCGCGCGCCGAGAAGGGCTGCCTTGAAGCGGTCCATGCCGGCCTCGATGTGCCGGCTGGTGTTTTCCAGCACCACGATGGCGTCGTCCACCACAAAACCGGTGGCCACGGTGAGCGCCATCAGGCTCAGGTTGTTCAGGCTGAAGCCCAGGAAATACATCACGCCGAAGGTGCCCAGCAGCGACACCACGGTGGCCACGGCCGGAATCAGGGTGGCGCGCGCGCTGCGTAAAAACGCGCTGACCACCAGCACCACCAGCGCGATCGAGATCAGCAGCGTGATCTCGATCTCCTTGAGCGAGGCACGGATCGAGTTGGTGCGGTCCGAGGCGATGTGCAGCACCACGTCCTGGGGCAACTGGGCCTGCAGCTCGGGCAGCAGGGCGCGCACGCCGTCCACCGTGGCGATCACGTTGGCATCGGGCTGGCGCGTGACCAGCACGATCACGGCCGGCTCGCCATTGAACAGGCCCAGGGTGTTGATGTTTTCCACGCCATCGACCACCTCGGCCACGTCGCGCAGGCGGATCGCCGCATTGTTGCGCCAGGCCACCACCAGATCGCGGTAGTCGGCCGCCTTGCGCCCGCCGCTGGCCGTGCTGGCACCCGAATAGATCTGCAGGCGCTGGCCGTTGCCTTCAATCGCGCCCTTGGGCCGGTTGGCGTTGGACGCTTGCAGGGCGGCGCGCACATCTTCCATGCTGACGCCGTAACGGTTCAGTGCAAACGGCAGCAGGTCCACCCGCACCGCAGGCAGCGAGCCGCCGCCGAGCTCGACGTCGCCGACGCCCGGCACCTGCGCAATTTTCTGCTGCACGAGGTTGGAGACTTCGTCGTAGATCTGGCCGGGCGCGCGGGTTTTGGACGTCAGCGCCAGGATGAGGACCGGAGCCGACGCCGGGTTCGCCTTGCGGTAGGTCGGGTTGCTGCGCAAGGTGGCGGGCAGGTCGGCACGTGATGCGTTGATGGCGGCTTGCACTTCGCGCGCCGCTGCGTCGATCTTGCGGTTCAGGTCGAACTGCAGGCTGATGCGGGTCGAGCCCGTGCCGCTGCTGGACGTCATTTCATTGACCCCCGCAATCGTGCCCAGGCGCCGCTCCAGCGGCGTCGCCACACTGCTGGCCATGGTGGACGGGCTGGCGCCGGGCAGCGAGGCACTGACCGAGATCGTCGGGAAATCGACCTGCGGCAGTGGCGAGACCGGCAGCACGAAAAACGCGCCTATGCCGGCGAGGGCCAGGCCGATGGTCAGCAGCACTGTGGCTACCGGGCGGCGGACGAAGGGTTCGGAGAGGTTCACTTGCCGGTTCCTCGTGTCGCCGGCAGGGCGGTTGCGCATTGAGCCAGTTTCAGTGGCGATGCACAAGCTGGTTGGCCGGGAGGTGTCCCTTCAACCGTTCGGGCTGAGCCTGTCGAAGCCGTCTTCCCTTCCTGCGTTGGAGGTGTGCCCACTAGCCGGGGGTTGCCCGGCGGCAACTCACTTTTCTTTTGCGTCGCCAAAAGAAAAGTAAGCAAAAGAAAAGGCGACCCTGCTGTCTGCGACCCCTGCGCTACGCTCCGGGGCAACCTGCGGTGCTCGGTCCAGCCGGGGCCGGGCTCGAACTCGCTACGCTCAGACAATCGCCCGTCCTTATCCGTCTGGCCCTCCGCTCCTCGGCGCAGCCAGAAGGTGTAAGCGGCCGCGTGGCGCTGAACTTGCGGACGCATGATCCTGAATTTTGGCTTTCGCGTCCAATTTGTAACACTGCGTCCGAAATCTTGAAATAAAAAGCCCCTCTATGGGGCCTTAAAAGCACACTAAAACCTGTGTTTATCGCCCCGCCAAGCCGGAAAACGACCTCTCAGATCGGCCTAGGAGCCGCGATCAGCGGAGTGGCAAGGGGTTGGCCTCAGCCAGCCCGGGCAGATCGCCGTAGGACCAGCGGGGAATTCTAAGGCTAGAAGCGGTGGATCTGCCGCTCGGCCTCGGTGAGCGCGTCCAGCATGCCGAGGCCTTGGATCAGCTGCCCGCATAGGCCGTCCAGATCGCCGACATAGCCCCAGTTGGTTTGGTGAGCCTTGGCTTTGCCGGCATGCTCATCAACCGCTCTGGCCAGCCTGGCCAAAAGCGCCTTTGCTGCGGCCTGGTGGTCAGCGTATGCCGCCTCCGCCGTCTTCATACCGCATCGCCCGCAGCGGCGTGCCTGCCGGCAGCGTAAGCCGCCTGCAGGGCCTTTTCAATCGACCAGACCGCGAGGTCATGAAAATCCAGGCTGTCGCTCCTGCGGGCAATCAGGGTTTCGAGGCCGAGTTGTTCGCGGGCGATGCGCTCAAGAAGGTCAGCGGGCGCGGTGGCCAGGGCGGTGAGGGGCGGTTTGTTCATGCGCCCAGTAACGCTCTGTTCGGCCCAGCCAGCAAGCGGTTCCTGCATGCCAGACAACGATGGTCTGGCATTCTCAAGCACCTGGCTTGAAGTTGCAGATGATCAGCTCGCCCCTGGGCTCCCGGCCGCGCCCTGAAGCGCCCACCGAGTAGCTGATGCTGACCCGCTTCATGCTGTGCCCCTTGAACGCCTTGCGCATCTCGGGGATGTCGTTCACGCTGACCACGGCCTTGCCCTTCATGGAGCCCATCAGCTCGGCCATCAGGTCGTACTGTTCAAGCCCAAACGCCACGCCGTAGCCCTCGGTGCCCCAGTAGGGCGGATCTAAATAAAAAAGGCTGTGTGGGCGGTCGTAGCGGGCCACGCAGGCCGACCACTCCAGGCGCTCGATAAACACCTGGTGCAGCCGGAGGTGGACGGCGCTGAGCTGTTCCTCCAGGCGCAGCAGGTTCAGACGGCCGGGGCTGGTGGTCGCTGTGCCGAAGGTCTGGCCCTGCACCTTGCCGCCGAAGCCGTTCTTCTGCAGGTAAAAAAACCGAGCAGCGCGCTGGATGTCGGTCAGCGTATCGGGCGGGGTGATCTGGAGCCACTTGTAAATCTCGCGGCTGGTCAAAGCCCATTTAAAGTGCCTTACAAACTCTTCCAAATGATGTTGGACCACCCGGTAAAGGGTGACCAGATCACCGTTGATATCGTTGAGCACCTCTACCTTGACCGGCGCCTTCAAAAAGAAGAGCGCTGCGGCACCGCAGAAGGGCTCAACGTAGCAGGAATGATCCGGAAACAGCGGAAGGATGTGCGGGGCCAGGCGGCGCTTGCCGCCCACCCACTGCACCATCGGTGCCGCCTGGACCGTGTCCTGCTCGCCTGAATTGTTAAAGAGCTTTGGCCGCTCCCGTTTTGTCGTCATCTTTGGTTCCGTTTTCAGATGACGCTCGGCGGCGTGCTGGTGTGGTGCTCGGGCTGCTGTGATCAGCTGCGCTGGCACTCAAGTCATTCAGCGTTTTGCAACGCTGGCATTTAATTCTCAGCCTGGTGAACAAGCCTTCGCCGAGCTTTCGCTCGCATTGGCCGCACCTGATGTCTTTCAGTTCTTGTCGCATGGCATCGCCGTTATGATGGCCCGGCCTGTACAGGTGGCAGGGTCTTCGGTCAATACCGTGCTCGCTCACGGTGGAGGCGGGGGCTTGAGGTGTTAGTGCACCGCAGGCCTTCGCCCTGTCTTTTTTTAAGCCGGGGCCAGCACCTCCTGGTGTGCATAGGTCAACGCGGCATGGAAGGAATTGGGGCCAAAGCGCCAGGGCTCTGGCAAGCCTAGCGAAGCGCCGACTGATTCATTGCAAAACCAGTGGTCTGGTCGCTCGGCCCAAGGTCCCCAAACAAAACCCACCAAGCCGGCCACGTCATATTTCTCGCCTAGGTGTTCAACGAACCAACGCTTGGCTGCGCAGGCCTGCTGCAACGTGACCTCGATGGTGACCAGATCCCAATGGGCTGGGTCCAGCACGATCAGCTTGCGGCGCACGCCGCCATCGATGAACGATGACGAATAGCAGATCGCCTTGTCGCCCTCGTAGCCCGTGATCAGCTCGCAGTGCGAATACGGACCGCGCTCCCACCAGGACACTGCGCGGTTGAATAGCCGGCCGGTGCCTTTGTAGAACGCGACCTGTAGCTGCATGGATTCAGAGAGTTGCGGCGATCACCATCGCTTGAGCGACGATGTCGTCATGCAGTGCCTGGGCTGCAGCCGCGTCAGCAGCGGCGGCGATGCCGTATTTACGCATGCGCTGGGCGGCGAGCAGCTCCAGAGCGCCTCGCAGTTGGTCGGCCTGCTGGATGATCAGATCGGCAGCGACCTGGCTGGTCAGACCGGCATTTGTCGCAAACGCAGTCACCCACGAACCCGCATCCCCGGCATAGCCGCCCGCCTTGAAGGCGCGCGCAGCATCCTCGCGCTTCGTGTACTCCGACTCGAAGCGCGTGAAGCGGCTATAAATACCGCTGATCGCGCCGTCTACAAGAGCCACCAGTTCGGCCTTGACATCCGCCAGGGCGGGCGGCGGCTTGGCTGGCGTCGAGCCTTCAGGCGGCGCCACGCCAAGCGCTTCGACCCGACCTTCGACACCGTTCAGCCAGTAAGACACGCCCCGATAGTTCGGGGTGATGGCCCACTCGCCATTGACAAAAACCGCCGCTTCATGCGCGCCAGTAGCTGGAGGCGGTAGCGAGGCGGAACACACCGGTGTGATAAACGTGCCTGGCTCCAGCGGGCTTTCCTGGGCGTCATACCGGCCAGCGAACTCGCCTGTGTTTTTGTCGTACAAATAAACTGTTTTTGAGAGGTGCCCGGACCGGTGCCGCCGTTGTTGCCCGCCATGCTATTCACGCCGGTTGTGTGAACGTGGGCGATCACAGCACCAACAGACTGCGTACCAACATTGGAGTTGGCTTGGAGCAGCGAGTAGTCTGCCGGTAACCACGGGATGCCAAAGGTTGTCGCCCCATCACCAACACCCCACGTGGTCCCAATGGCTGCAAACAGTCTGGCGTAAGTTGTCCGTGAGACATTGGTGACAGATGTTGGGCAAACCAGCGATCCGGCTGGAGCCGTAGTACCGGCGTGCAGAAAGATGTCGCCCGGCGATCTCCCGGTGTTGGACGCGACAGTGAGCCACTTGCTTGTGGTATCGCCTTTGATAGAGCGGGTATCACCTTGCCCCAGCAGCGTAAAACCTGTCGATCCACCAATGAATGTGTCGGCTCCGGCTCGGCTGACGGCGGCTGTGTTGCCAGTGGCGTCGATCCGGACAAAATTGAAAGTCACTGGCAACGCTGTAACGACGTTAACAGCCGGCAGGGTCGCTGCGATATTGCCAGCGGTGGCGTCCATGATCACCAGCCCGGCGTTGTCAGCGGTCAGAGCGTAGGGGCTGTTAGCTACATTGACGACGGTCATGTTGCCGCCAGCGATGCGCCTGATCGACTGCGCCACCTGCGACAGCGAGGCTCCCGATGGGACCAAGCCTCCGGCCTTTATAGCGTTGATGTGCTCCTGTTGCACAGCGTCCGACCAATCGGGCGTGTAGAAAGTGGCAGGCTCGCCGCCAGTAGGGTTGCCGGCAGAAAAGCCATGCGCACCGGGCCCGAACTTGTCTACCTGTTTGTTGCTGCTCTGGATGTAGTCCACTTAATTCTCCGTTTTCAAGGTCAAGGCGCGTAGCCGAAAATTGCCACCGTGTGGGCTGGCTTGCGGCGATTGATCACGCACTCAAGTTGCGTGTTGCCCCAGCTGCGAAGCTGGCTGTCGCATGGATCGGTGCATGTGGCTGTGCGGATGGCTGTGCTTACCGGGACGTTCAAGCGCCAGACGCCAATGAAGTCCTCACCATTGACCGGGCTGTCACACGGATCCGTGCAGGACATCGGCCCCAGCTCGGTGATCGTGCAGCCCGGATAGCCCAGATCTGCCGCCTGCTCAATCAGGAATGGCCTGGACAAATTCCCTCGGCCGTAGATGCGACCGGACAGACTCTTTCGCCGCGCATCGATAGAGGCTCCAAGGCCGCCCACGCAGTCATCTGGCAGGTTGTAGTTGCGCTCCCAGTCCACCAGCGCAACGGAAGCCATCTCCGGCTGGTGCTCCAGGCGCACGACGTCGGCAGACGTGATCGCATCGTCCAAAATCGCCGCGGCCGCCGTCGCCTCAGCCTGCACGCCGGGGGCTTGGCGGTCATACGCCAGCGGGGGTAAGCAAGCAATAAGGGCGTCGCGCGTGTTCATGGATCAGGTGATGGAGGTGACGCCTTGCGTCACCATTTCGAGGTGTGTGGCGTCCACCAAGGATGTCACGTTGGCTGCAGGTGCTGCCAGCGTGACGTCGGTCACCCCCGGCACATTCAGGATGGCCGTGATCAGCCTGTGACGGACAAGCGTGTCGCCCGGCTCAAGCGCCGCAAACACTCTGGCAATCGCCGCCTCCACCAGCGGCTCGACCACGGCGAGAGTTGCACCTGGCGCGAGCGCAAGCGCTGCTGTCACGGCAGTTATCACTTCCGTGGGAGCAATGACCAGAGCCCCGATGTTGGGCAGCATGCCTACCGGGCGCAAACTATCGATCTTCGTCTGCACGGCCGCCAGCAACACGATGTCAGGCATGCCAGTCGCCGGAAGCGGGATGATGTCCACGGTGCCGGCACCACGACGCGTGGGAAACACATGCACTCGGTCCACACCTGGAACGCTCAAGGCCCAGCGCTTATAGTCCACCTCATTCCCACCCTGGGCGATCTCACTGAGTTCAAGCAGCAGGCGCATCAGCAGCGACGCATCGTCCTCGACATCAGCGCCGCCCGTCATGGTCAAAATGGTCGCAGCGGCCGTAGCTCCATCAGGCGGGGAATCGACTGTGGCTGCTGTGTTGGCGCTCAAATTGCCGGCAGCGCCGGCTATAGCGGCCGCGCTTGCCAGATCTACCGTGCCCCCAACACCGACAGCACCGCTCGCGGTGGATACGACGACAACGCCCTGCGCTGTCGTGGCCTGTTGGCCTATCGGCATCAGGGTGCCCGCTGCGCCAAAGAAACGAACGGTACCGGTCGCGGCAACAGCAGGCCGTGGCGTTATCTTGCGTTGCCTGGCCATCTTCTGCATGTTGTCCGAGTCGGCGAGGTCGGGGTAGGCCTGGCGGAACACCCAAGCTTGGTGGGCGTAGACGCCTTCCGTGACGGCCGCATAGCCGCTGGCGCGCACAAAGTGATCACTGTCCGGGCCAATGGCGGCTTTGGGGTCCTGGTTGGCGACAGCCTGCAGGTAGCGGTCGCGGATCTGCTCAAAGACAGGTACAGAAAACGTAGACATTTATTCCTCTTTAAACGACCTTGACAGGCACTTCAAACGTGGACGCCACGCCCTGGGCATCGACCACTGCCACAGCGAGCAATAACCGGCCGTCTCCAGGGCGCACGGTGTGGACGTCGAGCGAGCGGATCCGGCCATCGGCCAGCATCGGCTGCAGGGCCACACGTGCAAACTGCTGAGCTAGGCGCTCAACGCGCGCCAGGTCTTTCTCCCTGGACAGCTCATGCAGGCGCGAGCCAAGGGACACATTGCCAAACCAGCTGCCCAGCGGCGTCATCAGGCGCAGGTAGATCGCATTGGCCAGACCATCTCCTGGCGCGCGCGTCAACTCGCCGACGCGGTTGGCATCTCTGACGTAGTCGCGGGTTGAAGGGTCAATCCATGCGTCCATCACATTGCCTGGTTGGGTTGGAGGGTTGTGACCTCGGTTTCGGGGTGATCGTGGAGGTTGTAGATATCTCGCATGCCTGCCATGCTCTTCGCGCCACCCTGATCTTTCACATCGACGGCAGCAACAACGCTCTGGTCCGTGGTGATGTTTTGGCCGGCATGGATCGCGCCCGTGACGTTAAGCAACGGTGTCTCCATCTCCACCTTCAGTGCCGCCACCACGCGGATAGACCTGTCCTTACGTAAATGAATCAGGTCACCCCACTGGTTATAGATGGCCGTCTCGCCCTGGTTGTCCAGCTTGAAGCGAAACGCCCCGTGTTCTGTGGCCACCACGACGGATGCGCTGGTGCGGCCGCCCAGCGGAATGATGATCAGTTGCGAGCCTGCAGGCGGTGCGGACGTGAAGCCGAACTGCTGCATCAGCTCCAAGCCTGGCAGCTCTTCGCCGGCCAAGCCCTCGGCCTCCACGCGCTGAATCCGCTGCGCCAGGTTGATGCCGTGCAGAAAGCCGCGCAACGCGCTACGCACACCGCTCAGCCCGCGCGTCACTTCCCTGCGGATCTGATCGATCATTTGGGCGCTCCCGTGGTCAGGTCCAGCACGCGGCCTGGCAGGCTGTTCTTGCCGCGACGGTGCTTGCGCTTGCTCGGGTGCGCGTCCAGTGTCCACACGCCGTCTTCTTTCAGCGTCAGGGTTGAGCGTTGGCCGGTGGCCTTGTCGCCGGCTAACCGCCGCGCCATCAGAAAGAAGGTGCCGTCGATGCCGTGGGGCTCGCTCTTGACATTGACCCGCTGGCCAGGCGTCCACAGCACTCCGCTTTCT
This sequence comes from Polaromonas sp. 39-63-25, assembly GCF_002278925.1. Classification (GTDB taxonomy): domain Bacteria; phylum Pseudomonadota; class Gammaproteobacteria; order Burkholderiales; family Burkholderiaceae_C; genus Polaromonas. The sequence continues at coordinate 33,062 of NZ_NCJH01000012.1, read as the reverse complement.
GTACGGTGCCCGTTGATCGAAGCGATCAGGCTATAGCCCTTTAGCCGCGCATCGCTGATAATTTTTCGACCGCGCGCACGTGCGATGTCCTCATTGATGGCCTCGTGGTCCACCACAACCTTCGGCCGGTACACAGTCAAGCCATCGTCACGAACCACGGCTTTGATGTTGTGCCGACCGTCACGCTCGCCTGCACCGCTGCCGCCGGCATGCGCCTGGCCATACACGGTGACCTCGCTGTAGCGCTCCACGATGGACCGCCGCTCGGCGATGGTCAAGCCGTTGTTGCCTTTTCCGTCAGCGCGCAGCACCAGCGTGGCCACTGCCGGCAGGTCGTACCGGGGGCCGCCCACCACAAGGGTGCCGTCCGGCTCAAACCACGGCCAGAGGCCATTTGCCTCGGCAGCCCGGCGCAACGAGTCCCAGGCGGTGTCGCCTGGCTCGGTGTTGATCTTCTCGCGCAGCAGCTTGGTGTCGGCCTCGATGCGGATCCGCGTGACGCCCAGCGGCCGCACCAGCTTGGCCACCACGTCCTCCAGTGTTAAACCGCGGCCGGCCAGCACCGGGGCGGAACAGTCCAGCAGAATCCCAGCGCCGTCGCGGCCGCCAAGCGTGAGATCATGCTGCCCTTTGCCCACGCGCAGGTTGCGCTCGTCCAGGCGGCCGCTCAGCACCATGTCACGGTTGAGCCGCACTTCGACAGCCGCGCCCTCGACCACCTCGGGGGGCAGCACGATCTGAGCCTGCGCCAGCGTGACACGCCAGGCGTCGGCCGGCGTCATCAGGTCGCTGTCGATTTCATAGCTCTGCCAGTCCGTGTGGATCTGGCCGCCTATTTTCACTTCCACCACATCAGGCCGCATAAACACTCAGCGCGTCACCGCGCTCCACAAATACACGCCGGCCAAGGCGGTTCAGCTTGATGATTTCTGCCGCGCGGGAGGGGTCGCCATAGATCGCATGCGCAACCAGGCGCGCCGGGCCGCTTATCGGGCTTTCCTTGCGCACCAGGGGCGGGCGCTGGTTGATCACGGCCAACGCTGCTTCCTGCACCTGGTAGGCCACGTCCCGCAGCGCCGTGGCCACCAGGCCCCGGCCTTCGCCATCAAGAGCCGCCCGTGCCGCGTTCATGGCCTCCTGCAGCGCCTGGCGGGTCTGCCCGGCCAATGCCTCTACCTCGGCGCGCTCCAGGATGGGGTGCTCAAGCTCCCCTGCCAACACAATCGCGGCGCACTCGGCCAGGGCTGTCGCGCTGTGGGCCTGGGCATGCGCCTGCACAGCCGCAGCGTCTTCGAGCATGACCGCGTCAGGCACGGGCAGTGCTGGTGCCACGGCTATGGCGCTGGGCTGCAGCTGTAGTTGCGCGGTGTTGAAGTCAGCCAGGCCAGAGCCCAAGGCGACGGCCGCACCGCTGCTTGCGTCAAAGGACATGTTCCGGCCACCGAAGGGAAAACCCTGCAGGGCACGGTCCAGCACTGCCCGTAGATCTGCCACATAGGCGCGCGGGTACAGCAGCGGGTCAAGGTCGCTCAGGATCACGCGCAGGGCGGTGCCGTCCAGTAGCCTCGTGAGCTGGGTTTTAGCCTGGTCAAAAAGGTCTTTTAGAACGGTCAGGCGGGGGAAAGGGCTGCCGAAGGCGCTGTCCACCCGGCGCACGATGGCATCGTCGGCCGCAGCCCGCGCCGCATCCGCCTTGGCGATGATCGCGTCCGTCTTGGCGCTGGCGCTGTCGGCACTGAAAACGATATCGCGCACCGTGTGCTCGATAAAACTCATATTCACGATCACGCCGTCCACCAGATCGGCGTCGTGTTCATCGTCCCAGGCGTCGGCCATCACGGTCATGCTGCCGTGGATGGGATGGATCAACTCGCCGGCACCGGGCGCTTCCAGGGCCTTGACCAGCTCGTCCAGTTGGTCCTCGTAGCTGTCGCCGTAGATGACCGCCTTGAGCTTCACCGTGCGCGCGCGCAGGCCCGTGTCCTCAAGTTCCGCACCTGCCCGGTAGGCGAACTCATTGGCTACGATGGCGCGGCGGCCGCTGCGGCCGACATTCATCACTGGAAAGGTGACGCCGCGAAACTTCGCGTCGAGCAATGTGTCTTTCCAGGCCATCAGTTCCTCCTGATGAAGAGTTCGTTGTACGAGTTCACCTGCGCAGAGATTTCCCGGCCGTCCAGCACCACGCGGATCGGCCGCTGCGCCACGGCCTCAAGTCGCTGCATCGTGGCAGCAGCCTCGGCGCTACGCTTGCCATCAAACTCGGCCATGCGATCAAGCGCCTCCTGGGCATCCTTGCTGCCCAACGTGGCCATCACTGCAGCGGCCAGCTTGCCGATCTCGTCATGCACGCTGGTGCCTTCGATCCCCTTGCTGATCAGAGTGCCCGCGCCGTAGCCGGCCGCGCCCGCAATGCCGACGCCGGCCGCGCCTGCAGCGAGAGCGGCAGCGGATCCGGTGCCGGCAGCGCCCAAGGCGGTCATCGCTGCGCCACCCACCCCGGCAATGCCGGCGCCAGCGCCCTTGAGCAGGCCCAGCATGCTGCCGCCGCCCGCGACCAACTGGGCCACGCTGGCGGCCGCAGAAGCCGCCGCCAAGGCCATGATGGACAGCTTGGCGGCTTCCACCACGCTGGTAAAGGCGGGATACTCGCGATAGAAGGCAGTGGCCACTTCGGCCAGCTTGCCCAGCGCGCCGTTGGCGCTGTCCAGCGCCCGCGTCTGCGCGAACAGCTTTTCGTTTTCCTGTTGCCCTACCTTGAAGTCGGCCGTGCTGGATATGAGGCCGAAGTTGGTGTTGCCGAGCTGGCCATTGCCGCCCAACACACCCTTGGAGATTCCCTGGATGTAGTCACGCTTGTTCAGCTCGGCAACTACCGCCAATAGCGCTTCTCTGTCCTGCACGATTTTGCCAATGGCGGAGCCCTGCAAAATGTCGGCCTGGGCGTTGTACGTAGCTTTGCGCTCTTCGTTGGTGCCGGCCCCGACCGCCTTCTTTCGCAAGTCAACCATGCGGCTATCACGCCCGGCTATCTGGTCCACCAGGTTCACAAACGCGTCCAGGGAGTTGACGCCTTTGCCGCGCGCATCCGACAAGCTGCCGGCCAGGTCGATGCCCATCTTTTTCGCATCGTTGGCGGTGTCGCTGCTGTTGATCTTGAGCAGCAAGTTCAATAGCGCATTGCCGGCCTGATCCTTGGTTCCAGTGGTGGTTACAGTGCCTTGCGCCGACGCGAGAATACGGGCGTAGCCGTCCATGCCGCCGAGGCCGGACATGCTCCCGGCCGCCAGCAGCTTGGGCAGCCACTTGGCCATGTCCTTCAGCTCGAAGCCGCCGCGCTGGCCAGCGTCGAGCGCCATGTCCAGCATCTTGGGGATGTCTGCCTCTTTGAAGCCGCTTTGAAGCGCCCGAACCACGATGGTGGAGATCTCGGTCATGCTGGCGTTGCCGGCAGTGGCGTACTTTGCCACGGTCGGTAGCAGGCCCTTAGCCTGGTCGGCCGACACCGAACCGCTGGCCAGCATTTCATTCAGGGCGGCCAGCGCCTGGTCGCGGCTACCGCCACCAGCTCGAAGCGAGTTCGTCACCGTCGCATCCAGATCCGCCATGCCGGCGCGCCGGCCGGCAACGTCGCGGCTGGAAAAAGCGGTATTTGCCGCATCGGCCAGCTGCCTGTCGTAGCTACGGGCTTGCTGCATCGGTGCGGCCACCACGTACTTCGCAGCCTGGTAGGACGCAATGCCGGTCGTGACGCCGCGCATCATGTTGCCGGCACCGGCCCAGGCGGCTTTAAGGCGGTCGGCCATGCTGACGGCGTTCTGCGTGTTGCGCGCCAGATCAGCCACCTGCTTGGCAGCGCGGTCAGGGCCCTGCAGGCCCGCCAGCGCCCGCCCTGCCTGGTCGCTCTTCTGCGCTACGCCCGTCAACTCCTGCTCGACCTTCTTGAGATTCTTCTCAATCTCGTCCAGCGCTCGGCGCAATGGCCCAACCAGCTGATCATTCAGGCTGGTGGTCAGGGCGATGCGCAGATCTTGTGTCATTTACTGGGTTTCTTCTGCCGGGGCTTTTTCTTGCGCAAACTGACAAACGTGGTGGGTGTGGCCGCAGTGGGCTTTCCGCCGGCAGCCTGGAGGATCGACCGCACATCGACCAGGTCAATCCGGGCGGTTTCGTCCCAATTCAGGCCGGCGCGGCAGAGTGCGAGGCGGATGCGGATCCAGCCGGACTCACTGCGACGGCCAACCGCTTTTTTTCCAGCTCCTTGGCCGCCGCGTCGAGCAGGTTGTAGTCGCCGGGATGGAGCCCAGCCACCAGGTCAAAGTCGATCTGTTCGGGCTTGAGCGTGCCCAGGCTGACCAGCTGGCGCGCGAGGATCGCTGCGCCCAGTGCGACGCCGTTGTGCCCGCCTACTTCGTCCACAGCATCGATGTTGTCGCGCACGGTAGGCAGCCGCAGCTCAAACGTCTTGTGCGCCACGCCGCCCACCACGGCACCGGTAAGCAGGGTGCCTTTCTCGGTCAAGCTCATTCCTCAACCTTGCGGATGGCAATGAGGCTCACGTCGATCTTGGCCTCGTTCTCGGTGTCGTACTGCTCACCTACCTGGATAGTGAAGCAGTCCAGGTAGCTGATGCGCTTGCCGCCACCCAGCGGTTCGATGGTGAGCTTTGCACCCTCAATTTCTGCCCAGTTGATTGGCGTGCCGCCTTTCGGGATCACGGCCGTGGCCTTGATCTCGAACTGCCCGAGGCCACGGGTAAAACCCTTGATGCGCCCCGTGCGGTTCATCGTCTTGACCGGCTTGCGGCCGGTCATGTCGGTGACGCTGTAGCTGGCGATCTCCACTTCGCGGCTGTCCACGTCCAGCGTGGCCAAGCCCACGTATTCAGTCAGTGCCATGTTTCAGTCTTTCTTCAAAGGGGGTTTAAATCACAGCAGCAGGTCAAGGCGGCCGGCGAATACGTGCAGACCATTGACCACATCGGTCGGGATCCGGGCATTGAGGCGGTTCGGATCCTGGGAATCGCGCTCCACGATCAAGCCGGCCAGGTTGGCCGTGACTTCTTCCACGATCTCCAGTTCCTCGGCCTTGAGCAGCACGTCCAGCAGTTCGCTGCGCACACGTGCCGGGGTGCGGGAGCTCAGCTTGTCGCGGGGGAAGCGCAGCTCGATGCGCTGGCGGCATGCCTTGGCGATGTAGTCCATCGTGCGAATCGTGGTCAGGTCGAGCCAGCTGATATCAGCCACACCGCCCGGGTTGACCGTGTACGTGGTGATTGCGCGCACGATCTGCACGCGCTCGCCCGGGCCGACCTCCATTGGCGTGACGCCGTTGTTGAGGCAGCTTTCCTGCTCGGTGCGCGTGAGCCGGCTGGCAATCGGCGGTGGCTGCACGCCTACCAGCTCCAGGGTGTTCAGCGGCCGCGCGGGATCTTCCTCGAAGGAGATCACAGCTGCATACGCTGCAGCCACTTCCTCGCCAGGCGTGCCGGAATCGGGCACCAGGCCGCAGGTCATGCGCTCGGAGTTGAGCGTGGCGGCCAAGGTCGTGGCAGCCGACAAGGTGCCGGTGCTGGCCCATACGCCAATTGCGCGTCGCTGCTCCATCGGGCCGCTCACGAACTGCAGGTGGGTGCGCAGCAACGTCAGCGGGGCGGTGGCGTTGTAGGGCACTACCAGGATCTCGTGGCCGCCCTGCTGGGCCGCCGCCAGGGGCACTGCCAGGTCAGGATCGTTCAGGCCGCCAGTGAAGGCGGTAGCCACGGCCGTAACGCCCGTGGCATCTGCACGAGTTGACAGCTTCACCGCATTGGCCACGGTGCCTTTGTTCCGGGAGGTGAAAGTCACCACGCCCAGGGCAGCCGCGGCCGTGACGCCCAGGTCGATCTTGGCGTTGACACCTGCAGCCGCCGCCGCGGCAATGATGGTCGCCGTGTCGGCTGCGGCGACAGGCGTCACGATCTCCACGCCCTCAACATTCACCGTCACGCTTCCTGCACCGGCAGCTGGCCCGGTAAAGGTCACAGTTGCCGTAGCGGCCACCCCGGTGCCGCTGTCGGCCATTGGCAGCACAAACAGCTGCGTGTATGGATTCGCCTTGATCGTGGCCTTGACCATGCGATGCGCCTGGCTGCCGCGTCCGAACAGCCCGGCGGCCGTTTCGCCGTCAAAGATCTGCAGGATGTTGTTGGCCAGGCCGATGGTGGTCGTCGTGATCTGCGCGGCGATCAGGACGCGCTGCAGGTTGCTGGGCAGCGTGCGCACTGCGAGCCGGGCGTTGAACTCGAAGTACTTGCCGGGCTTGCGGATGCTGCTCGGTATGCTGTCAAAGCTGATGTTGGGGCTTGCCATGTCGGGGTGTCCTCAGTGAAGCCAGTGGCTGGTGTGATATCCGGGTGGTCTGTAAAACGTTTGCTGAAACGAGGTGTCTGCCTGGTTGTAGGCGGGCGCTATTTCTTGCGCGAACTCACCTCGGTGGGTGTAGGGACCACCGGCTCGGCGGCAACCTCCACCAGCTCGCCGGCCGACATGCGCCGGATGTAATAGCCGGTCATGTCGATCTCGACAGGCTCGGCGTCGGTGATGTACTTGCGCGGGTTGTCCTCGCGCGGCACGTTCAGTCCAGGGGCAGCTTTCACTAGCATTTGCAGTTCCTTCAGGTTGTTCTTGTCGTCAGGGTGTCGGACGAATCGACGGTTTCATCACCTGGCTTGAGCAGGTAGTTCAGGCCCACGGTGACTAAGGTGCCGCCAGGCGTCATCTCGGGATCCGGATAGATTTCCATCCATTGCGTCCGGAACTCCTGGGAGTACACGGCGATGGCGTCGCGGTTCACCATGCTTTTCATCACCGGGCGAATCGCTCCAGGCGTGAGCGGCTGGATCTCCAGTCCCAAGGTCTGATTGACCAGGGCCAGCTTGTTGTCTTCAACGATCTGGTAGACGCCGACGCTGTCGCCGGCTGTGCCAGGCTTGAGCCGCCGGTCGTTTTCGTCCAGGGCGCGCTGGGCGCTTAGTACCTCAAACGTGCCGCTCACCAGGAAGCTGCGCGCCCCGGTGCGTTTGACGTCCTGGGCCTGGCCAAAGGTCACCCACACGGCCGGCACAGTGCGCACCCAGGCGAACAGTTCGTCGTCCAGTTGGGCCGCATAGCTTTCCACGCAGAGGCCCGTGTAGGGGCGCTGCACGGCCCGCAGTTGCTCCACGATGGCCAGTTCGATCTGAGTAACCGGGCTCACAGCACACCGCTTAGGTCGGGGTAGGTCTTCGCGCCGGTGCGAACAGCAACGCTGCCGCCCACAGGCGTAGGGCCACCAACGCCGACCAGCGCCAGGTCGCCCAGGTTGATCTCGCCGCGCGAGATCTGCTCCAGGAGCTTCACCGCATCCTTGAAGCGGTTGCGGATGGGCTCGGTCTCCATCACCTCGGTGCCGGTGTTGCGGTACCGGGCGATATCAATCACCAGGCGCTTGACGGTAGGCGGTATTGCTGCCGGCTGACCACCGCTGGTAATCAGCGGCAAGGCGTAGCGTCGCCCTACGTAGGAATTGACCTCGTCCTCGGCCAGCGCCAGGGCGTCGGCCAGCACCACCAGGTCCGGCGCACCGGTTTTCTGGCGGTCACTGATGGCCGTTGCCTCGCGCGTGCCGAGCCGGTCAATCAATTCCTCGGGGGTGACGTAGGGCATATCAACCTGGTCAGATGCCGCGAACGACGCGGATGAACTGGCCAGCCGCAGATGCAGCGTCCATTGCGCGGCCGCAATCCACGCCGGCCGCAAGCGTGATCGCCCGGCCGGAAACGTCGGTCTCGACGTTGGCATCGGCGGCTACAGCTGCGCCTGCTTCCACCAGGAAGATGCCCAGTACGCCGACGCCGGCCTGTTCGCCGGCGTCGTAGCCGGCGTTTGCGACGCCCAGCACCTTCGCGCCGGCCGCCGGCACAGCGCCGACCGTGGTGACAAAGCGGCGTGCCGTCAGCGCGGCCGTCGCGGGAATGCTGGTGGTAAGGATCGGTTGTTCAGTTTTCATGCGTCAGTCCTGGTCAGGTGGGTTTCTTTTCTTCCTTGGCGGGCTTGGCCGGCGTGACCTTCGCGCCCAGGCGCTTGGCGTCCTTGTCGGTCAGCTCGATGGGGTCGCCTTCTTCGTAGCGTTCGCCGTCGTGCAGGATGGGAGTGTTGGCGGTGTATTTCATGGCGGGCGATCCTTATCAGAGGTTGGTGTCGGTGATCAGGTAGCCGGCTTCGGCCGCCACCATGTACGGGCGGAAGTTGTCCGTGGCGCGAACCACTTCGATCTTTCCGTCTTCGGTGCGCACGTCCACCAGCGGATTGCCCTTGCGGCGCGGCGTGTAGCCGTAGCTCGGCTCCATCAGGTTGCGCTCGACGCTGCTCTGATGGGTGGGCACGTAGGCCAGCACGATGCTGTCGCTCCAGATGTCGCCGAACACATCCGCGTCGGACGAATAGACCGCCTCGCCGACGTAGATGTTCTCGATCTCGAACAGCTCGCGCAGCTGCGCCAGGCGGATCGCGCCCATCTGCGTGTACTTGATCTTGTCGAGCAGCGCAGGGTGGAATTTCAGCGGCTTGAGAGCCGACGCGCCGATGATCATGGTGTTGGGACGCTTGCCGATCTTGGCGCGCACCGCCTCCTTGCCGTCCTCAATCACGTTCACCGGGTCCGAGGAAGCATGGGTGAACTGGCTGGTGCCCGACAACGCAATCTTGTTGCTGGCCGCGTAGTTGGCCGGGTTCTGTGCCAGGTCAGCGATCATCTTCTCGCGGCGCAGGGCGATGCCGCCGGTGCTGACATTGGTAGCGTGCGCCTGCAGGGGAAACGCGGCTTCGGCATCTTCCCGGTAGTCGATTGGGTATTCCAGGTCGTGCTCGTCGGTGTTCAGGTCCACCAGCGTGATGCCTTCGGGATTGATCCGGTTGCTCTTCGCACGCAGGGCGCGCTCGGTGCTGTAGATCTTGAAGGCTTCCTTGCCGAACTTCGGCAGCTTGTTGGCCTCCTTGTCAACCGGCACAAAGGGCATGAGGTGCTGGCCGACGTATTCGGCATTGCTGTAGCCGAGTGCGAGGTTGGTCAATACCGGATCGACCATGCGGATGTTGGAAAGACGTCCCATTTAGAAAATACTCCTTGCGGTTTGGGTTAATTGGTCAACTGGCTGGCGGCGGTGGCGTAGTCCACCTTGTGCTCGGCCATGTGCGCCTTGATGCGCTTGTCCAGGTCAGCCCGCACGGGATCGACCTGTATGCCGGCATAGCCGGGCTGCTCTGCGAAGCTCACGACGCCGCCTGTAGCTGCGCCAGCGCCCTTGGCCTTGGTGGCCACTTCGCCCAGCTCCACCATCGGCGACAGGGCCTTGAGTTGCTCCTGGAGTGCGACGGCCAGCGGGCTGGCCTTGTCACCTTCGCCAAAGCTGACGACGCCTGCCTCGCCCGATGGCGTCTGCAGGTGGTCAAGCGTGGCGACCAGGACATCCTTGGCACCGGACGGCCAGCGGGCCTCGGCGATCAGGGTGTCGGCGAAGCTGACGTGCGCCGCGTGGCGGCCGTCGGCCGCGCGTTTGCGGTCGGCCTCCTGCAGGCTGCTGATCGTGCCCTGGGCCTCGGTCAGCTCTTTCTTCAGTTGTTCAGGGGTTTTGTCCATTGACGGCGGTTCCTTGTGGTTGAAAAGCGGGTTGGAAGGGTCTGCAAAGCTGGTGATTTGCGGGGTGGCCTGCGTTGGGGAATCAGACGCGCGCTGGCTGATCTCGCGCAGGCCCTCGACTTCCCAGTCGGGCAAGATGCGGTCGGCCGTCTCCAGGCCTTCCTTGTCGATGAACCATTCGCGCAGCTTGCGAAGCATGCTGGCCACGTAGCTGCCGGCGTAACCAGGCAGCTCGCCAAACGTGACGACGCCCTGCTCGGATTCGGCAAAGCTCACGGCCTGGGCGTTCAAGCCCTTGAGCGCCGGAGCCGTAGCACCGAGAAAGCCCACATGGCGCAAATACCACTTGCCAGGCGTCGGGTTGTTGGGGGAGTCCGGCATGTAGAACGATGCCGACGGATGCTTGTAGTGCCCCTTGCGGCGCAGTTCGTTGAAGTCGGGATCCACCTGGCGCTCGTCGGCGACCAAGCCACCCTCGCCAAAGCTCAGGCTACCGACCCACCCATAGGCAGGATCTGCCAGTTTTGGGTGTCCGATCACGATGGGCGCTTCGTGCAGCTTGGGGTCGTAGGTGGAAGCCACCTCTTCCAGAATCGACGACGTGAAATCGACGACGATCCCTTCCATGCTGACTGCACGGCCGGGTTTCGAGATGTGAAGTGATGCCATGCCCGCAACTGTCGGGCTTGAGGCGGCTCATGCGCAGAGTGACGGCAGTCACTTAAATGCGCGACTTTGAGCGGAAGGGCTCAGCGGCTTTGCAGTCCGTTGCGGGCCAGCGCTTTGGCGTAATGCAGCCGGCCAACCGCGATGATTTCACGCAGATCACCGGGCGTCAATCGCAGGAATTCACGCGCCGGTATGTTGCTGCCCGGATGCTTGACTGACCTTACCACGATGCCACCGAACGACAACGCGCGGCCGTTTTTGGCCTTGATCACATGCGGCTTGGTTTTACCGCCGAAGTTCTGGATTGCGGCGTAGACCTTGTTCGAGCCCACCACGGCGCGGTTGCTGTCGAAGAGCTGGACGATGGACGCCGCCAGCCCGCCGGCCGAGCGCTGCAGGATCTTGCCTGGCCAGGTGCCCTGCTTGTACCGGCTGAGCTTTGTGCCTGGATGCAGGTCTTTCCACTTTGGCCGCCCCTCCTGCTCGAAGTTGTCCTCGACGGCGCGGAACATCACGCCAGCGACTGACCGCATGAGCGGCCGCTTGTCGCCCATCTGGCCGGCAGCCTGACGCAGGGCGTTCAAAACGGGTTTGTATTCGATGCGAGACTGAATCACGGTTTTGTCCTATCATTGGCGGGCCAGTGTCGGAATCCTTCCGAGGCAGCACCGCCAGGTGCGAGCTCTAGCGGGGCTGGATACCCCTACTGGCCCCGTTTAATTGCGCTGCAGCCGCTCCCTGATCTCGCGCTGCGCCTTCTCCCTGGTGGTTTTGAACAGGCTCAGCACATACAGCTCGTGCCCCTGCTTCGTGGCTTTCAAGGCCAGCCGCCACACCACACCGTCCTCAAACAAGAACACAAGGCGATTGGCGCCCTGCAGGTGCGCGTCGCCCTGGTCAACGATGTCCGGGATCCGGCGATAGTCGTCCAGACCGATCTCCGGATGGTTCTGCAGCTGCTTGGTCACCGTCTGGCTACTCAGGTATGCAACAGAGGTGTCGGCCTGCAGCCGCGCCTGGTCGGCCGGCCGTAACACGGCCACCGGGAACACGCCTTCGGACTGTGCAGCTACGAAGCGCTGGAAAGAAGGTCCCTGCATCACCGTGTCCACATACCGGCGCGACAGCTGTGTGTCCAGCGGCTCCAGGCGTGGCTGGTAGGCGTTGATGCCTGGGTTGTTGCTGAAGCCGGCGTCCGGCTGAAACTTGCCACCAGGCAGCGAGCGGTCCACATATCGCGTCACGTCAGCGGTCCCGCCACTCTTCAGCGGCACCTGCACCTGGCGTAGCTTGCCCTCGGTGCTGCTCAGCGGGATTTTGCGGCGGTCGATGTCCGATTTGCTGAAGTTGCGCACGCGGCACCGGCAGTTAAAACCGTTGGGTGGATAGAACGCGCCCCAGCCGGCGTCGTCATAGCGGAACACCTTGCCGTTGAGCGCACGGTGCGCCGGCCGCGTCTTGCCGTCCAGGATGGCCACGTATTGCCAATATGGCCGCTCTTCGGCCTGCTCGATCATTTGCGCATAGCGACCGGCCATGTAGGCGCTCTGCATGTTCGTCTGATAAATTGTCTTCAAGCGGTACGGCGTCAGGCCCTTGGCGATCACGCCATCGGTATCGACACGCCCAGCCGCCTGCAGCTGCGCCGTGGTGCCCTCGCGCCGCCACCAGCCTTTGCGCTGCAGCTCCGGAATCAGTCCGTCCTTCCACTGCTGCAGCGTTTGGCCGTCCTGCTGTGACTTGATCAACGAATTTTGAATGTCCTGCAGCACGTCCAGCTTGGCCACGTTGGCCACGGTAAAGCCACGGGCATGCTGACCGTCGAGCCATTCCGTCCAGTTGCCTGTCACCTGCGCGCCTTTCGCCTGCAGGAAGCGGATGGCGTCCTCGGGCGGCAGGGTGATGGAGCGACCGATATCGGCCGAGCTGATCGTCATGTCTGCGCTGCGGCGGCGTGGGCCAAGCCTTTGCTATACCAATGGAAACCATGCGAATCAACCTCGCCCTGGCAATGCGAACACATATAGCGCCGCACGAAGCCATGCTGCATCTGTGTTGGGGTAAAGGCATGCTGTTGACAGCTATCAAGCAACGCCTGGTTGCGTTTTACCTGCGCCAATATGGCGTGCGCGTCAATGCTCACGCCGCCTCCTGCGCCGCGCCGTCACGGCCGACCAGGTCAGCGACAAAGTAGGCACGCGTCATCAGTTCCTCCAGGTCGCTGGCATCCATGTCCGGCCAGGCGTCCACCAGGGCCTCGCGCACCTCGTCGGGTGTAGAGGCCATTTCAATGGCCTTTAAAGCCGGCGCCAGGAGCTTTTTCATGGCCGCCTGGATAGCATCCGCCGGCAGCTGCTCGATGGCGGCGTCCAGGGCCAGCTGGTCGGCCGGCACATCGTCGGTGTTGGGATCGGCGAAGTTGACGGTGTCGTCCGGGTTGGACGGATCCGCAGTGCCGGCAGCCTCGGGCATCAGGTCGCCGTCTTCGAGGTTGTATGTTCGCTTCCAGTAGTGATTGGTGAATCGCACACCGGCGTTCTTGAGCTTCTGGTCGCGGCCGGCCTGTACCTCGTCCACCTCTTCCTGTTCCCAAAAGCCATACACCGGCGGGGGTGTGCCTGGGAAGTTCACCTCGGTGACGTCACGAGCAATCGCATTGAGGCCCGCAGCAACCATCTGAGCGTCGGCATCCCGCAGCGATGCCTCGACGCCCTTGGCGGCCGTGGCGCTTGCCTTGTTGCTCTGCATCTCCACGCTCTGGTTGTTACCGAGCAGCGCGACGGAGATCTCCGAGCGGCAGAACATCAGGAGCTTCTCGTACATGTCCGCGCTGGTAGTGCCGCCAGTCGTCAGCAGCTCCACGCTCGAATCGTCAGGCACCACGGCAACCGCGTCACGCACCATCGCCTCCAACTTGTCGGCCAGATGATCGACCTCAGTCTGCCCGGCCTGGCGTGGCAGCTTGCCCACTGCCCAGGGCATGCCGTACTTCTCGGTGAAGGTGACCCAGAACTTCATGCCGCTGCGCTTGAACGTCACCGCCCAAAACACCGCAGCGAGGTCGGGCTCGCCGTATGGGTTTTCCCAGTTGCGCATCTTGCCGACCACCACGAACTTGCGGTCGGGCACATCGACGCCCTGGAACGAATTCCAGGGACGGAACATCAGCCGTGCGTCTTCGGGGTCAAAGCCAAACCACTCGCAGGGCTTTGCGATCACGTCACGCAACGCCATCAGGCCGTGACGTGGCTCCCACATCAACTCGCCGACCCGGTAGCCAAAGAATGCGCCGTCGATCAGGTCGCGGACGATGCGCTGCAGGTCCAGACCGGCAAAGACGGCCTCGACCGCTTTCATCACGCGAACGGGCGTGCGCCTGGACAAGGTGGCATCAAAGCCACGCTCCATCGACAGCACAGCGGCCGCGCGGCGACCGCGTGCGCCCATCACCAGCGGATCAGCCAGGAGGTTGCGGTAGACCTTGATGTCCTTGCCCATTGCCTTCAAAACCGGGTCCGGGTTGGGCAGCAGGCCCATAAAACTGCTGATGTCGCCGGCTGCCAGGCGCGTCGCGATCTGGCCGGTCAAGCCGCCAGCCGCCGTTTTGCTTTGTTGCTCAAAAGATACAAATTCGGTGGGGGAAACCCACAGTCCACGGGTCATGGCGTTTTCCTAGAGGTGTCTTGGGGTCGCAAATACGGTTTGCAGCCATTTAAAAGGGGGACGAAAGGCCCTTGGAGGCCATCGGCGTGGGGTAGGCGGCCATGCAGGGCCGAACGCGCCGGGGCAGGCCTCGCCCGGAAAGTCAGCGAGCGCTCACAAATTGGGGTCATGGAAGGTACCCCGCAAGCTGGCTGGCGACCGATGCGGTGGACGTCCTGGCCCGGCTCGCCGTATGCAAGGGGCCGAGCGATCCGTGCGCTGCCAGGCAGGCCAGCGCCTTTGCCCAAAAGCGGTCAGCATGGCCGTTGGCGTCACTGTCGGCGTCAAAGCGTGGCGCGCCGGTTGGGCTGGAAATCTTCCGCACCTTGTGCAGGTCCAGGCGCAGCGGATCGTCCGCTTGGGGGATGCGGCTCTTCCGGTCCTCAAAGCTCTGCTTGATCAACGTCGCCAGCTGCAGTTTGTTCGGCCCGGTGAACAGCACGCCCTCGACACGATTTTTGCCGTAGCGCTTCTGCGCATCTTCGACAGGCTTCTCACCCATGCCGGTCTGGTCCATGCAATAGCGCACGACGTTGTAGCGCAGCTCGACGTCGTCCTGCAGCGCGTCCATCTCGCTAAAGCTGATGCGCTTCTTGACGATGGTCTCGCGATTCCAAAGCACGTCGCCCACCAGCTCGTCCACCCAGATCACGAAATTGTCTGAGCGTCTGGCGATATCGACGCCCACGTAGCACGGGCCACCTGTATAAAACTCAGGGACGCCGGCATGGTCATGCTCGACGCTGTTGATCAGGTCAAAGCTCAGCCAGGCTGACGCCTCGTCGAGCCATTGCAACAAGAACTCCTGATTCCAGGCGTCCTCGTCCATCAGCGCCGCTTTCAGCTCATCGGCATCGCGGGGCAGGCCGGCCGCGATGGCCTGATAGATATCCACGACGTGTTGCGACCAACCGCCAGCGGTAGCCGTGGCGAGGTCGTAAAACTTGTTGCCCTTGCCGTTTGGCGTGCTGGTGACACGGAGCTTCCAGCCGGCAGAGATCACGGGGAAAAGCGCTGTCCAGATCTTGCGGCTGTCCTTGTGGAAGGCGAACTCGTCCAGGAACACATTGGCGCTGAAGCCGCGTGCAGTGTCCGGGTTGGCAGGCAGCGCGGTGATCTTGTTGCCGCCAGGGTAGATCAGCTGCAGCGCACGCCGCTTGATGCCGCTCTCTTCATCATAGAAGTCAGTGTCCTCGCGGGCGACCTTCAGCGCGGCACCATAGGCGGCGTTGTGCCGCATGATGCCTTCCTCCATCGCCTCCTGTGCCTGGCGCTCACCACGGCTCAAGATGACCCAGGGTGCCCGCCGCTTCAGTATCTCGGCTTCATGGACGTCGTCAACGATCTCCAGGGTGGTCGTGAAAGTCTTGCCCGTCTGCCGTGCGAAGCGCCCGAGCTTGAACCTGCTCTTGTCCCTGATCCATTTGACCTGGTAGGAATAGAGCAGTGCGCGGACAGCGTTGTCTACAGCCTGGCTCACATGGCCCCTTCATAGACCGCGCGAACCTTGTTGAGCATCTCCATCGCAACATCGCGCGATGCGCCGGTCAGCGCCTTGGCCTCCTGTTCGACAGCCTTCAGACGCTCGGCCGCTTTGGTACGGACCTCGATCTGCCACTTCTTCTGCGTGATCGAGCTGCGCGCCAGGTCGGCAATGCTTTTGGTGATCTTGGTGATATTCACCGACTCGGGATCAACGTCCAGGTCCACCAGCACGCCGAACAGCTTGTCCTGGGTGAGACGGATCAGCGCCTCATTCATTGCGCCCTCATCGTCCGGGCTGGCCGCCACGACGGCTCTAGCCTGTTCGGTGCTGACCTTGAGCTGGGCCATGCGCTCTTCGAACTTGCTGCCGTAGCGGTGCAGGGAACTCTTGGACAGAGCCGCGCCCCGCTTCTGCAGGTCGGCGGCAAGCTGGACATAGTCAGCAAAGCCGCGCGTCACCAACTCGGCGTCCAGCCAATTCTTCAGCTCCTGCGGTAGCGTGTCTACCTTGCTGCGTTTCACCATTGCCGCTCACCCTTGTCCGTGGATCTGTGGGCGCGAGATACCAGGCTCACACGGCACCGTGTATTCCACGATGTCCACGCCCCAGCGCGTCAGCGTGACGAACCACCGGCCCATCGGATCTATGTCGATCTTCACCACGTCCCGCTCTTGCAGGTAGTCCAGCTGCCGGCGCACCTCCAGCTCGGAGGCGTCCGGGTAGACGGATTGCAGGATGGGCAGCATCGCGCCGGTGTACATGCCTTGGGGGCGCGAGACGTTGGCGATCTGCATCAGGTGCCAGCGCACTGCCTCGCGGCGAACCTTGTCAGTGATGGTCTGGTTAAACACGCTTGTCTCCGAACATGGCGCGCTCAATCGTCAGGCGCAGGTTATCTACTTTGATCTCGAAGCTGGCGATCACGCGCGTGAAGTCTTCTCTGCGCACGTAATCGGTGGGCAGTTCCACGCGCAAGGCCGCGATATCGCGCTCGATGCGGCGGTCGCTTTCGTCCTGGACGGTCAGGCGTTTGTTCATGGCTTCAAACTTGTCATCGATGGCTTCGAACCTGTCATCGGTGGTCTTGAACTTCGCGTCCAGAAACTTCACCTGCTGCACCAGCATCATCTTGGCCATACCCCAGAAAGCGCCCATGATCATGGACGCGAGCAGGATCAACTGCCACAGATCAAATTCAACTTTCAAGGCGCGCTCTCCATGTTTGTTTGTTTGGGTGCGCGACATACAAACATCGCGTCGTCTTGCAGGCCGGCTACTTGGTCGCTGAGTCGGTCAGCTTCTGCAGCCAGCCCGAGGAGAGCTTGGTTGCAGCTTCCAAAAAGCTCTCGGGCGGTGGCGGCACCTTCAGCGAGGGCGACAGATCCGGGATCGCTGCCGGCGGCGGACACGTCACGCCGGTTGAGGGTTTCAATGGCGCTGCGCAGGTTTTGCCTGTTCATCGGAAATCCTTTCTGCGTTACGAAACTTGATCAGTTGGTCGGCGCTGCGCTCACGCTCCAGGCGCAGGGTTTCGGCCTGGTCAACGGCTTTTTGCTTGTCCCACTGCGCCTGGGTACGGGCTTCACCCACACCGATCAGGTGCGAGCGCACGGCCAGGCCGGCAGCGGCAAGTGCTGCCAGCACGGCGGCGATGATGGCGATGCGCACCCAGTTCATGAGATGGCCCTGAAAAGCTGGAAGGCGCGGATGGCCTTGTTGAGCACCGGCAGGCCAAAGGCCACCCAGACAAACACGCTGCCGGGCAGAACGTCTTTCAACAGGCCCATGCGCTCTTCTGCAGCAGCAGCGGCCAGCACGATGGCGTTGAACCAGAACACCTTGTTCTCCCACCAGCGCGGCGCGCCTGGCGGCTGCACGCCGGTATGCTCCCACCAGCTGCGGATCTCGATGCTCAGTTCGCCCCAGGCGGGCAATGGCCCGCCCTCGGAGTTGACGCCGTTGCGCAGCAGGAAGTAATCCCGGTAAGCGCGCTCGCCGGGCGTGGCGGGAACCGCTGCCTGGGCCGCCGCCATGTGCTTGAAAGCCTTGAATGCTTGCGGGCTCATTCACGCACCTCGCCGCAGTGGTGGGCAAGCCCACTCGACACGCGGCGCGGGCTATCACCTTCGCGCATGCGCGCCGGGGGGCCGCCCATAAAAATTGAGTTCCGGGATTTCATCGGCGCCCTCCACGGCCGGCCGCCTTGTGCCGGGCCTGGTTGCGGCGCTTGCGCGCCACGCGCACAGCGTGCCGGTTGGTCCAGCCATAGGCTGCTCGGCGCTGGCGCCCGCCCGAGGTGCCGACCCCACCACCGAGCATTGCGCGCATCTTGTTGCTGGCTTCCTTGATCGGGTTCTGTGCGCTCTTGTTGATGGCGCGCTGTGTGGTCTGTGACAGACCTGGAACTTCGCCCAGGTTGACGGTGGCCAGTGACCCCACGGCACCGAATGCGCCCGCCAGACTGGCAGCGGCCAGGAGTGCGGCGTGCCTCATGCTGCCTGCTCCTGGTAGACGTGCTTGGCCAGCGGCTGCATTCCGTTGGCCAGCCACGCACGCACGTCAAAGCCGGGGCAGGTTTTCGTCCACTCGAAGGGCTCGACCATGCCGTCGCCATCGCCATCGGGCGACAGGTCGCGGTGGCCACACACGCCACCGAACATGCGATAGCCCAGCTTGGCCGTTTTGTCCGGCACGCGCTTGGGCGCGGCGCAAGGGATGCCGTAGTCGGTCAGTAGCATCGCCACAACCTGCTGCAGGCTCTTCCACTGCGCGGCCGTGTACTGCGCTTCCCGCTCAGCGCCGCCTACCAGGCAGATGCCCACCGAATGCGAATTGAACTCGACCGCATGCGCACCAACCTCGGTCAAGGCCCGGCCAGACCAGACCTCGCCGGTCAGGTCGATGACGTAGTGGTAACCGATGGACGGCAGCTTGGAGCTGAAGGCGCGCACGGCCGCAGGGTTGCGGTGAAAGCCGCGTCCGGCGTGCCAGGCGTCAATGACCTGGGGCGCGTTCATGTAACCCACTGAGCCGGGCTTGCCCTGCTGCAGTGGTTTGCCGCTGGGGGTGGCGGCGCAGTGGATGACAACCAGGTCAATCGACCGTGGCAGCGGTTGCCCGACTTGGCGGGCGAGCGGAGTTTGATTTTGGTTGGGCATGCCCGGCAGAATGCCGGGCCGGGGCTTGATTTGTCAGAGTGACGACGGTCACTCTAGACTAATGCTTGCAGTCTGCCAAAGCCGCCTCGAAACGTGACTGCGACATCCAGGAGCCGCCACGCATGACGTCAGTGATTCCATCAGAAAGATGACCGATAGCAAGTAAGCAATCCTTTTTGTCTGCTTGAGGCGCACCTGTCGGATTGAGTGCGCGAAACACAGCTGTGGAACTGTCAAGCAGCGCTGCGGCCGCGCCCGCGTCGCCCTTGCGGTCTGCGGCCTTAAGTTGCGCCGCCATGTTGACCATCCTCTGTTTTTGCGCCGTCGCGCTGGTCTGTTCTTCGGACACCGGCGATTGCAACCATAGACCAATAGAAAAAACAGCAACCACACCAGCCGGCAGCAGCGTCCAAGCAAGCACGCGGACTTGGCGCGATGCCCAACGTGATCGCACGCCGGACCAGACGCACCAAGCAACGATAGCCGCGTAAGTGGCCAAGACCCAATATGCAGTAGCGCTCATGACTTCCCTTTCCTGGCTGCATCTTGCCTGCGTGTGCGCCTGTGTAGCTCATTGTTTTTCATGCTGCCTTCCTTTCCGCTTTTTTAACACTTATCTCTGGCTGTTTCGCTTCCAGCATCGCGACGCGCTCAATGGCGCGCTGCCCCTCCTTACCGGAATGCTTGTAGTTATCTAGGAGTGCCCTTTCTCTAGGCTGCAGCGCTCCAGCCGCCACTTCCGCACGTCCAGTGAGGATGTAGTTCACATCAGCGCCGAACTGGCGTGCCAGCGCCAGCAACGATGAACCGTCTGGGAGACGCTTTCCAGCCTCCCAGCCCACAACCGTTTTTCGGTCAACACCAAGTCGCTCAGCAAAGGCGGCTTGCGTCAAATCGCCGCGCAATTCCGCAATACGTTGTCCCGCCTCAAAAAATATTTCGTCATGAGACATAAATTTACCTTGCAAATGGGTAATTAATTGCCCATAATTCGATCTAACAGACGCAATTAATCAGAGCGTCCAACTTGTTAGACGAAGGATAACCCAGCCATGCACCCAGAGGAAATCAAAGCAGCCATTCGCATGAAAGGCACCACGCCCTCGGCCGTTGCAGACGAGTTGGGCATTTCCCGTACAACCGTGTCGCAGGTCATTCATGGCCGTGGTGTTTCGGACAGGGTTGCCACGCGCATTAGCCAGGTGCTGGGCATCCCGAAGGCCTCCATCTGGCCTGATGCGAAGCCCACGTTGATGCGGCGAACGAAGCCCAAACTGGTCGCGAGAACCGAGGACCGCCGAAAGCTTGCGTCCACCTGGGACGGTGTTGAATGCAGGTCTGGCGACCGCCGCGCGGGAGCGCGCAAGTGAAGCCGCACTACAAGCTTCATCTGAATGGTCAAATTTCGCTGGCATCTGTGCCATCAGATTACGCGTCGTTCAATACGCACAACAAGCTTGGCAGGCAAGAGCTGGTTGCGGCAATCAAAAAGAAATTCGGCAGCGTAAGTGCGTGGCAGCGGGAGTTTGGAATTCCTCACACGCTTGTGCAGGACGCGCTAACTCCGCGTGGCAAATACGGTTGTATCGGAGGCGGAAGCGGTGCGCTGCGCGCACTGATGGGTCTTCCTGTGCGCAGCAGTGCAAACACCAAGGCGCTCGACATAACGCTGAAAGTACCACTCCAGGCGCTGGCTTTGACAGCTAAAAGGCGAGGGCGCTAGCATGACCGCACCCACCCCCATCCAGGCCACGCTGAGCCGTTGCCGCCACGGCCATGCGCTGGTAGTGCTTGACGGCCAACCGTTCAACGGGCTTGAAATTCGCCCAGGCGCACTGCGCGTCATGGCGCAGCAGCTCAATGCGCTGGCCGACATGGCTGCGCGTTTGCCAACCGGTGGCAAGCATTGGCGGCCTACTCAGGTGCAGATGGCGTCTTTGGCAACCGACGCAGCTACAGCCCAAGAGGCCCGCGCATGAGAGCATTTGCTACCGCCGCCGAACTCGCCCAACTCCCCGGTTTCCCGTCAAGCGAACGCCGCGCCCGCGAGACAGCCACACGCATGCAGCTCCCCGCCCGGCCAAGGGCGGGACGCGGTGGCGGCTTTGAGTATTCGGTGGAAGCCCTGCCACCAGCAGCCCGCATGGAATGGGCGGCACGCTTCGCTGGCCAGCAAAGCCAGGGCGCAGCCAACGACGCGATCACGAAGTCCGTGCAATCGGTGGGCGAGAACCGTGTCAACGGCACACGGCAGGGCGCACTGGTGACCGGATGGCGCAAAGACAGGCAGGACGCCATCGCCCGCGTCCTGGTGCTCTTTCAGCGCTTCTGGCAGGGGTTCGGCGGCAAGGCGACGCCGGCTCTGCAAGCCTTTTGCACCCAATGGGCAGCCGGCAAGATTGACGTCGAGCCCACTCTGTGCGCCCAGTTTCCGACCCTGAGTTTCAGCACGCTGCGCGCCTGGCACGTCGGCGTCCAGGAGCGAGGCCTTGTCGCCATCACACCGCGTGAGCATGTCCGCAAGGGTATGTATGCAGCATTGGCCGGCGAAGTCGGCACAGCAGTCCTGGCCATGCTGGTGCAGCAACCACATCTGTCAGCCCAGGCTATCTATGAAGCCTTGCAGAGCAGTTTTAAAGACCTACCGAGTGACCGGGCTTTCCGTCGCGCGCTCGCCTATTGGAAAGAACAGAACAAGCAGGTCTACGAGGCGGCAATCAACCCGGACGCGTGGCGCAACAAATACATGTCTGCGGCCGGCAGCTACAGCCAGGGCATTACACGTCCCAACCAGAAGTGGGAAATGGACAGCACGGTCGGAGACATCATGCTGGCTGACGGCCGCCGCCATCACATCGTCGGCGTGATTGACGTTTTCACGCGCCGTCGCTTGTTCATAGTGACTCGCACCAGCCGGGCCAACGCGATCATGAGCCTGATCCGCCTTGCCATTCAGCGCTGGGGCGTGCCGGAATCCATCAAGACAGACAACGGGGCCGACTACGTCGCGCAGGTGCTGGAACTGGCTCTGCTGGGCCTAGCCATTGCACATCCGCTGTGCGAGCCATTCAGCCCACACCAAAAACCGCACATCGAGCGTGCCATCGGCTCATTGATGCACCAGTTGTTTGAGCTGCTTGACGGATACATCGGCCATAGCGTGGCCGACCGAAAAGGCATCGAGGCACGCAAGGGCTTTGCTGAGCGCATTCTGAAAGACAAAAGCTTCACGGTGGAAATGCGTCTGACGCCCGAGCAGGTGCAGGAGCAGCTCAATACCTTCTGCGACCGCATGGACGCCAAGCCGCGCAGCTACCTGCAGGACCGCACGCCGCTGCAGATGGCCGCCGGCCACCAGCTCAAAACTATCAACGAGCGCGCATTGGACGTGCTGCTTGCACCGGCGGCATACAGCGGTACGCGGGTTATTGGCAAAAAAGGCATCGATATCGGTGGTTTCTATAACCACGCATCGCTGGGCGGCATGGAGGGCACGTCAGTGCAGGTCAAGGTGGACGACACCAACCTTGGCCGCTGCTGGGTGTTCGACCTGGACGGGCAGTTTATCTGCGAAGCCCTGGACTACGAAAAGCTCGGCCTCAATAGCGCCGAAGTGGCTGCCGAGCGACGCGCTCATCAGGCCAAAGTCATCCGTGAACAAAAACGCGGCTTGCGCGAAGCAAAAAAGGCCTTCGACACGCGTGCCGCCGTCGCCAGCATCAACCGGGCACGGACCGAGGACGCGGTGGCCAACGCAAGCAACGTGGTCTCAATCCAGCGCCCATCTGCCGAACACACCAGCGCAACCATCGCCTCCATCGTGGCGGCCGACGCTCCCCTGGTAGACCAAGCCCGCGTGGAAGCAGCACAGGCCGGCCTTGCGGCTTTCCTGGCCAAGCCGGCCGAAGTGCGCGCCATGCCCGAGACGCCCCAGATTCGCTACGCCCGCTGGCTCAAGTTGCAGGAACGCGTCCAGCTCAGCCAGGCGCTGACGGCCGACGAAGGAAATTGGTTTGAGGGGTACGCGCAGGGTGCCGAGTGGGCATCCATGCAGCGCTACTTCGAGACTTTTGGATTGACCGCTGACCAGGTGCTGGCCGGCTGACAGCGGGCAATCCAAAAAAAGAAACCCGGCAGGCGTGCGGCCTGACCGGGCGGTGTTCAGAAGAACTAACGAGAAGGAAAGTATATGACAAACAGGAAAATTTCAACAGCCACTGGCGGCGGCGTAATTGCGCCAACCTCCAACATCGGCCTGGTGCATACCCTCATGGAGTCGCTGACAACGCGCGCTCCTGGCTTGCCCGGCATTGCCGCCTTCTACGGCCGCAGCGGCCTGGGTAAGAGCGTCGGCGCAGCCTACGCCAGTCACCCGGCCGGCTTCAACGGCATCTATGTCAGCTGCCGCAGCTTTGAAACCAAGAAGAGCCTGGCCATCCAGATCTGCAAGGCCATTGGCATTGTGGCCAAGGGCAGCATCCCGGAAATCGTGGATGCGATTGTCGAGGCGCTTTCGCTCAGCGGCCGGCCGCTGATCGTGGACGAGGTGGACCACATCGTGGAATCGAAAACGGTGGAGCTGATCCGCGACATCCACGACGCATCGGACGCACCCATCCTGCTGATCGGCGAAGAGCGACTGCCCAACAAGCTCAAAAGCCACGAGCGGTTCGACAACCGTGTGCTGATCTGGCAACCGGCCACGGCTTGCACCAGCGGCGACTTCGATCTCCTGGTCAAACAGTACGCGCCCGATATCCGGATTGCCCCCGAACTCAAAAAGCGCGTGCTGGCCGAGACCCACGGCATCACCCGCCGCGTGGTCACCAACATTCACAACATCAAGCGCTGGTGCGACCGCAAGGGCACCAAGGATGCCTTGGCCGACTGCGATGTCGAGCTGTACACGGGCCTTGCACCTGGAAGGGCGGGCCTGTAATGGCGGGAAAGCCTTCCATCGTGATGACCGGCATGCTGACGCCGCGCGAGCGGATCTGGCAGTCCGTGCGCACCTTCGGGCCGCGCAAGCAGTTCACGGCCATGATGGTTGAGGACGGCTGCAAGCCGACCGTGGCCTACGACACCGTGAGCCAGTACCTGCGCGATCTGAAAGACGCTGGCTACCTGGAGGTGGTCGAGCGCATCAAGCCGGAGAAACCGGCAGGCAGCCGCTTCGAGGCACCAGTCTACAAGCTGGTTAAAACAGCCTTTGAAGCGCCGCGTGTGGGCCTGTACGGCAAGGAGGCGCGGCAAGGCTTGGGCGTACTGGCCATGTGGCGCTGCATGCAGGTTCTCAAGTCTTTCGACTTCAGGGACATTGCCCGTGCTGCGAGCCACCCCACCTTGATCATCGCCGAGATTACCGCGCAGAAATATGTGAACGCCCTCGCCAAGGCCGGCTACCTCACCACGCTGCAGGAGCCCACAAGGCTGAAGGCCGGCCGGTACCGGCTGACCAAGGTGACCGGGCACCACGCGCCGGCCATCACGCGCGTGAAGTCGGTGTTTGACCGCAACCTGGGCAAGTTCACCTGGACGCAACCCGTGCAGGAGGTCGCCGATGGCCTCGAATAAGACGCCGGTCGCCCGGCCGCTGCCGGCCGACGCGCTGCAGGCGCTGCTGGGCCTCAAGGAGACCCACTCCCAGGCCGCGATAGCGCGACTGATCGGCGTGAGCGAGGGAACGATCAGCAACGCGCTGGCCGGGCGCTACATCGGCAACGTCGAAGCGCTGGCAGAGCGGATCCGTGGCCAGGTGCTCAACCAGACGGTGGTCTGCCCGATCTTGGGCGAGATCACCACGCGCATTTGCCAGGACGAGCGGAAAAAGCCCTTCCACAGCGCCAACCCGACGCGTGTGCGGCTCTGGCGCGCCTGCCAGACCTGCCCCAACAACCCCAAAGGAGGTAAACCATGACCCGATTCGGATGGATCAAGCGGCGCGCCAGGCGCCTGCAGAACTTTTATGGCATCGACCGCAAGCTGGCCGTGTTCGACGCGCGCCAGGACTTCCTGATGCTCCAGGGAGGCCAGTCATGAACCGGCATGCCTTTTATCCAGGCGTCGTGATTCCGACCGTGCCATCAAGGCGCAAGCAGCTGCTGCGCTTCCTGCGCTGGCTGGCGCTGTTCATGGTGGTGGCCGTGATGGTGCTCGGTGCAGTCAAGGTAGTCGCCATCTTGTGGACGCTCGACGCGCAGCTCGACAGCGCCTTCCTGCAGGGCATGAACGCAGCCCGCCAACTTTGCACCAGGGGAGCCTGAACCATGCAATTCAAAAAAATGCCCCCCAAGGGTGCCAGGCTCAATCCGCAGAGCAAGGCCATCGTCGCGCACCTGCAGGCGCACGGCCGTCAAACCTTTGACCAGCTGCATGTGCTGTTCAGGGAGCCGTCCTACCACCGCAGCAACGGCCCCAACGGGTTCGTCCCGAATCCGCACTGGCTGCGCGCCCGGCTGACCAACCTGCGGCAAGGCGGGCATGTGTCGCGCGAGGTGCATGAAGGCGTCATGTACTACGTGGCCGGCTACCAGGCCGGCGAGCAGGAACCAACGTCCAGGCAAGCCCTGGCCGCTGGCGGCTGCATCACGCCGCCGCGCCGCGTCTACGTCATGCGGGGCGGCACCTACCAGCCGCCGCCACCAGTGCCGTGCCGTGAGGGGGCGATGGACTTCGCCAACTGCCCAAGCCTGGACGCCGGCCGCCGCATGCCCTTCATCCCTGGAAGGGCCATTTATGGGTAACGCCATCACGCAAGACACGCGCGCGCTCTGGCTGATGCTGGTGCGCGACGGCGGCTGGTGGACCGCCGCCATGCTCACGCATCACTGGCGGCCCACCTTCGCGCCGCACGAGGTGCAGCAGGCCGTTGATGCCTTGGAGGCTGGCGGCTTCCTGGCCAGCCGCGACCAGGGCGACAAAGCGCACACGCGTATCTACGCCTTCACGTCCGAATGCAAGACGCTGCCGGATCTGCCCCCAGCAACTGCGCTTGGAGGTGTCCTATGAATCAGCCCACCTTGACCACCGAACAACTCGTGGCGCTGGCTCATGAGCAGCAGTCAAAGCTGCGCGACGCACTGGCCGGCCTGCCCGCCAATGTGCAGCTCGACGCCTTGCTGCTCGCCTTCGTGACCATCGCAACCGAAAGCGGGCTGCTGGAAAACGCCGGCACAACGCTGATCAATGTCGGCGGCAGCATCGTTTTCAACGAGCTGTTCAGCAAGAACATGACGCGCTGCAGCGTGCCGGCATCGCTTGAGGTTGACCACCACGCCGCGCCGCCCATCGTCCAGTAACCAGGAGCCAACCATGTCACAGCTGCAGATCACCAAAGCCCAGGTCCTGGCCGAGTTGCAAAAGCACGTCGGCCGCGAGAACGGCATCCACGGCCGTGACCTGGTTGCCCGCATCACCAACCAGGCCAGCAACCCGCCCGCCCTGGAGCGGGCTGTGCGCGACTTCATCGTGGAGCTGCGCATGGACCAGCACCGCGTGTGCGGTTACCCGGCCAGCGGCTACTACATGGCCGCCACACAGAAGGAGTTTGACGACACCTGCGTCTTCCTCCTGGAGCGCGCCAGCACCACGGTGGACCAGGTCGCCGCCATGAAGGGCCGCTTTGCGCCCGACCTTTATATCGAAATGGGCGTCCCCAGCCCTTCCAAAAAATCAACCACTGCAGGAGCTTCTAAATGAGTGAACAACAAACCTCGCACCCTGGCTACTGGAAGGATGCCAGCGGCAGCCTGATCCCGGTCAGCAAGATCAAGGAAATCGACAAGGTTCGCCACAAGACGGTTGGCGACATCTGCCGACAAGCCGAGCAGGAAAGCGCACGCCTGATGGCCTTCAAAACCGTTTCTATGCAAGCCGTCACCGATTTCATCAACACCAGCATGGCGGAGTACGGCATCAAGCCGCGCGGCACCAAGGGCAACGTCACGCTGTTCACCTTCGACGGCGAATACAAGATTGTCCGGCAGATGGCGGAGACCCTGGTCTTCGACGAACGCCTTATGGCGGCCAAGGCGCTGATCGACGACTGCATCACCGGCTGGAGCAAAGGCAGTAACGACAATATCAAGGTGATGGTCAACCATGCCTTCCAGGTGGACCAGCAGGGCAAGATCAGCACCGGCCGCGTGCTGGGCCTGCGCAGTCTGAAGATCACAGACCCGAACTGGCTGCTGGCGATGCAGGCGATCAGCGACAGCATGCGCGTGGGCAGTACCAAGCCCTATATCCGCTTCTACAAGCGCGACGCGGCCAGCGGCGATTACTTGCCTATCAGCCTGGACGTGGCGGCGATATGAGCGCGGAAAAATTAACGACCGCCATCAACCTGGACCTGGCGAACCTGCGCGCCTCGATCAACTATCGGAAGCCCGCCAAGCCGTTGCCGCAGCCAGCCTGCAAAAACTGCAGCTTCTACCTCTGCGACCACGATGACCGCGAGGGTGAGAAGGGCGTCTATTTCGAGACTTCGAACAGCCGCTGCAGGCGTCACACCATGCCGGTCGGCCGCACCAGTGTGTGTGACACGCATGAGTTCAAGCACACCGACCGGAGGGACGTATGAACGCCACCACCTGCACCAACTGCGGATGCACCGAACTGCGCGCCTGCCCCGGCGGCTGCAGCTGGCTCGGCGTCAATCACCGCGACGGCACCGGCGTCTGCAGCAACTGCCCCAAGGCGCTCACGGCCTGGCGCGCGCAGCAGGCTGACCAGACAGTTCAAAGCCGTGATGCCAGCCAGCGCGAGCTGCTGCAGATCGGCCCAACCGATATCTGAAAGGACGCACATGGACGCTGCATTGATCGAAAGCCTGGCGCTGATCGTGTTGATCGGCTTCCTGTCCTGGATCTTCACCCGTTTCGACTGATGTTTCCTTGATCACGCCAGCGGCCTGGAAACCGCAACCGGCTGATCTTCACCGCCCCAGGGCTTCGGCCTTGGGGCCTTTTTAAACCGCTTTAAAGGCCAATTTATGAACACCAAATTTGTCGCTGCCGCCCAGGCCATCGCTGAGCACTTCAAGGCCGCCGAAGCCCGGCGCGGCGAACCGTTCGCCGAGACCTTCATCGATCCGATGAATAACGATGCCGTCACACCCAACACGGCGGGCATCCCGGTCGATCTGTTGCGCGCCCTGGTCGAGGCCCGCGATCCAGCGCCGGATTCTTTGCGGGTAGTTTTGTGCGACGTGGAGTCGGAGCGCCAACGACAGGACGCAAAGTGGGGCGGTCCAGAACATGACGACGGCCACGATACGCACACCTTCTGCCTGTTGATTGAAGGCTACACGGGCTGGGCGCGTGTCATGGCTGGAATGAACAGTCTCGCCAAAGCCCGTCATCGCCTTGTCCAGGTTGCCGCCTTGGCTGTGGCTGGATGTGAGTCCATCGACCGCGCCATCACTCGCGCTGCCAGCGGCAAAGGCGGTGCAGCATGAAAACCGAAGTCCAAACCCAAGACATCACGGTGCGCTCAACAGGCGGCACCTACCAGACCAACATCGTGCGCGGCTTCAATGCAAGCTGCACCGCTGGTGAAAAGCAGGCGGCCGAGCGCCTGGGCGAGAAGCTCTACGGCGCATCCCTGGTCACCGTTGAACCGTTGCCGCGCGGCAGCGATCACAACATCACCCACTGGCGCCTGCACGCCGAGCCGGTGCACGCCTGGGCCTGGCAGTCCGGCCTGATCGAGTTCGGCCGCGAAGTGCCCGAGGGCGCCCTGTCGTTTGCCACGGGCATGGACCGCCCGCTGCGCGCCCGGGTCAGTGCGCTGGCCCGCGAAGGCATGGGCAAGAGTGCAGGCAAGCTGTTGGTACCAGGCGTGCCAGAGGCGGAGAACGAAACCGCACAAGTAGACGCGCTCATCGCGTGGGTGGACTGGTGCGCCAAAGGGAACGGCAAAGAAACGAGCTGCGGCGTTGTCTTTAGCAACCGTCAGGGGAGCGCAGCATGACATTCACCATCACCGTTCCGTTCTGGACGATGCTGCCGCTGGCGCTCTGCCTCGCGGTGTTGGCTGCCGGCCTTTGGATAGACCTCGCCGCCATCGGCTCTGCCCTTGACTACGATTGCTCGCTGATCGCCATCGTCTTGTGCCTGGTGTGCTGGGTATTGGTGTTGTACGGGCGCTATGAGCCCTGGCTGGTGCTGCCCGTGCTGGTCACAACCATCTTGATCTTTCAGGCCTGGCGCGAGAGGCTCAAGCGCGAGGCGCGTCGGATCGTTGCCAGCATCCTTGTCGCCGCTTGGCTCCTGGTGGTCTACGGGAGGCTCACTGCGTGAGCTGCTGCGATGCCAATCAAACCTGAAAACCGCGCCCGCTATCCCGCCGACTGGACGGAGATCCGCGCTGCCATCCTCCTGCGGGCCGGCAACCGCTGCGAGTGGCCCGGCTGCTGCGCGGTCAATCACGCGGTCGGCTACTGGGAAGGACCGAACTTCACGCAGATCTGCATGAAGGATGAAGCGGCCAGCATGGACGTCGAGGCCGCTGACCTGGCTGACGGCTTCAAGGTGATCGAGATCGTGCTGACCATCGCTCACCGCGACCACATCCCGGAACACTGCGACCCGGCCAACCTCGCGGCCTGGTGCCAGCGCCATCACCTGGCCTACGACCAGGACCACCACACCATCAATGCCTACATGACCCGCAAGGCCAAGGCAAACAACCTGGAGCTACCGCTGTGATACCTGTAACCCAGACTCAACTTCATGATCCCGCGAACGGCAAGCACGGAAATTGCCTGTCGGCCGTGCTGGCGTCGCTGCTGCATATCCCCATTGAGACCATCCCTGTGTTTTCGAGCAAAGACACATGGCTGAAGGACATGAACGCCTGGCTGCGTCCCCGTGGTCTGGCCTATCTTTCTTTCCCTCAAGAGGGCTTTCACCAGATGCTTGCCGACTTTGGAATTCGTGGCGTGCATCACGAGATCTATGGAGGCACCACAAGATTCACCGATGTCGGCCACGCATGCGTTGGCGAAGATGGTCGGTTGGTGTTTGACCCGCACCCAAGCCGCGACGGCCTCAATGCCTCCATTGAAGGGCATGGTCTGTTTATCGCTCTTGAGCCTTGGAGGATTCAGACATGAGCCACTGGCTTGACCTTTTCGAGGCCGCGCAGCCGTGGCTCACCAAGGCGATGCAATACCTCGGCAGGCCGTTCGCCGTGATAGAGCTGTTCGCCACGGCCTGCGGTCTGTTTGGCAGCTTGCTGCTGGCCCTGAAAGGCCGGCAGGCCCCCCTGGGTTGGCTCTTCTTCGCCGCCAGCAACATCGGCTGGCTGTCCTTCGCCAACGGGCACGGCCATCAGTTCATGTTCGTGCAACAGATCGGCTTCTCCATCACTTCGCTGGTCGGCATCTACACCTGGATCATCGTGCCAGCCGTTGATCACCACTATGAACAGCTTGTGAGAAAGGCAATCGGGCTATGAGCCGCGCACCTGTCACGAAGAAGCCTGTGGCGATGTGCTGCGTCAGCATCGCCTACAACGACTACCTCATGCCTGCCGACAAGGGCATGAAGCTGGTCGAGCTGCTGCAGTCGGCTTTTGCAGCCCGAAAAGATTACGGCGATCACGGCTACACCTACGCTTTCGGTGAGCAGCCGAGCGTGGAGCTGTCCTTGGTCAAGGCGTCGCAGATCAAGGCGAGGCGAGCCGACACCAACGCAGCCGGCCAGATGCTCCTGGGAGGGCCTGACTGATGACCTTCATCGCCATTCGCACACGCCCGGTCGATCTTGATGCCTGCCAGTGGCATCAGCCCGGTGATCTGCCCGACATCGTCGTTAGCTCTGGCGTTACCGGAATGTCCACCTGGGGCGTGCACAGCGCCTCGCATGGCTTTCAAAAAATCAACCCTGGTGATTGGGTCGTTTTTGAAGGTAGCCGTCACAGCCCTCGCGTCTACGGGAACGCTAACTTCCACGCAAATTTTGAGATTGTCGAATCATGACCAAACTACCGCTAGCTGGCCTCACCAAGATGCGGCAGCTCAACCGGCGACACAACGTAGGTAGTGCCGTTGTTGTCGTGCTTGATCACGAAGCCGTATTTAAAGTATCCCTCCCACGGCACCCAAAAAACCACTGGCGGAAGCCGCAATTCATCGGAGCTAGAGGTCACTCTACTGCTGGCGTCCTTCCATTTGGCAAGGAACTCACTCACGCTCACGCTTTCCCCGTCAGTGTCTTCAGGAAAGCCAGCAATTTGGGCGGCTGCCGAGGCCGCGCCCAGCTCTTTTGCCGTCTCAACAACAGTCTTCATGTGCTGCCAGTAATGATCGATCGGGCCGAGTTCGTAGATGTACCAGTGCATGGTGTTGGTCGCAGGTTTGGGTTGATGGAGCAGCCATTATGAGCAAGCTAGCCCGCGACCACCGCAACAGCGACGTCATCAAGATCCAGATCGCCAGGAAGGAGCTGAAGCTGAGCGACGACGACTACCGGGCCATCCTGGTTGCCAAGGGTGGACAGGACAGCTCGAAAAACCTCGACTATGAAGGCCGGCAGCGCGTCCTTGATTACTTCAAGGCCACGCTGGGCTGGAAGCCGAAGACGGCCAGCCACGGCAAGCGCCCCTCGCGGCCAACACCCTCGCCGGACAAGCTCAAGCTGGTTCGCCGGATACGCGCTCAGCTGATCAGCCTCGACCGCCTGCCAGACACCTACGCGGACGGCATTGCCGAGCAGATGTTCGGCGTGCAGTTTTACGAATGGTGCACGCCCGAGCAACTGCATGCGGTCTCGGCGGCGCTGGGCGTCCAACAACGAAAAAAGGGAGTGCCCACGCAATGAAACCGCGTCGCCAGATCGACCCGCCACGCGAACAGTTCAGCCTGTTCGATCTAACCATGCCGCTGCGCTCGGAAGTCGCTCAAGACGACTTGCCGAAAACTGCGCGCGAGCTGGTGCAGGTGATCGGCCTCGACGCGACGATTGACCTGGTGAAAATGTGCGCCGGCGACGAACTCAAGATCCCGGAAGTGATCAACGGCACCAGCCGGGTGTGGGCCATGCTGGTGGATGCCGTCGGTCCTGACGCTGCAACACGCCTGGTGCAACGCTATGCCGGCACACCGCTCTACGTGCCCACCTGCGCTGTCGCTCTGCGC
The DNA here is from genome assembly GCF_002278925.1 of Polaromonas sp. 39-63-25. Lineage (GTDB taxonomy): Bacteria > Pseudomonadota > Gammaproteobacteria > Burkholderiales > Burkholderiaceae_C > Polaromonas. The sequence goes on along the minus strand of NZ_NCJH01000012.1, from coordinate 1,249 downwards.
GCTCATCGCGACCGCGAGATCATCCGCCGCATCGATGCCGGTGAGGATTTCGACGTGGTGCGCCGCGACAACAAGATCACCCGCCGGCACATGTACCGTGTGCTGAAAAAACCTTTGTAGAAGCTCCAGGATAATCCAGCCATGCGCCCAGCACCGTCCAACCCGAACGTCTCACCCTGGCTTTGGGAAAGCGCCGTCCTGGAGCATGAGAATTACCTCAAGCAGTACCACCTGCTGCGCAACATGGGCCTGACCGACGAGCAGGCGGATCGCTACCTCGACCTCAGCAATCTGGCCGCCGCCCAACTGGAGCGACTGACCACTGCGGACGTGGATTTTCCATTCAGTGACCACGCTTCAGCCTTCGACGAGCTGAGCAGGAACATTGCGGAGATGAGGGCGCTTCTGGGGTACTAAAAACCGGGTTTTAAGGCCCAAAAAACACCATTTTCAGACGCTGAATCGCCCCTTTTTTGGGGCTTTTTCTGGTCCAAAATGTCCGAGTTGGCGTCCGAGTTGTGCTTAAATATTCAACAAATACCGTCCGAGTTCGCTTTTCCAGTTCTGCCGACCGCCGTGCCAAAACCCTATATAAATCAGTCATCTATCCAACTCGGACGCTTGTCTGCCAACTTGGACGCCAACGTCCGAGTTCGCTGCCTGGGCAGAGTGTCCGGGCGCTGTCCGGCCGGGCGCACCGATGGCCCTTTTATACAGTGGTGGCGGGGTTTTGCCGGGGATCGGTGCCTTGACCAGGGCAGCAGCCAGAATCGCGCCAGGAAGGCCTTGGAGCCCATTTTTTATGCGTCCGCGCCGCCCGGAACCCGAATCGGCCAAAATACCCGTAACCCCTTGATTCAATGGACCTTTCCCACCTCTTCCCGCTTCATCCCGCCACTTCCCGGATGTTCAGGCTCATGGGTCCGGTCACAGAAGGGTGGTGGGGTCGGGAGCGGGTACGGAATCGGGCTCCGGCGAGGACGCGCAAAGCGCGTCCTCGCCTCCCCGAATTTGTCTTGGTATTTGTCTCCCCCACCCGTCGGGCTGGGCCGAGGAGCGCAGGCAAAAGCGGACCAGGGCTCGCGATTGTCTGAGCCGAAGGCGAGTTCGAGCGAGACCCCGCTTTTGCCGAGCACCGCAGGTTGCCCGCAGCGAAGCGAAGGGACCCAGACCATCGGGTCGCCTTCTCTTTGCTTACTTTCTCTTGGCGACGCAAGAGAAAGTGAGTCGCCCGCCGGGGCGAGACCCG